>JBBPIE010000062.1:5750-15148 GCA_038040485.1 Candidatus Onstottus arcticum | reverse complement strand
CCTGTACTCGAGGACCGCGCTCGCGCCAAAGGCGCCGTCCCCGGCCAAGTGAGGAATGCGGCTCCCTGCCATCGATGCAGAAGGCGCAGGCTGGCTCTTCCTGCCAGAAGGCCCATCGCGCCGTTCGATGAAAGACAGGCTTGTATTTTGCTGTTCACGCACTAGACAGCGGCAAGTTAGAATGGCATCTTAGGACCGGAGATAAGAGAGACTATGCCTGAAACCACTGAATTCTTAGAAGGGACTTCAAGTCAAGCTGAAGCACCCGATCCAACCACGGTTCGTGATGCATTGCTTCGTCTGCGTCAGATTGCTTCTGGGCTTCCGACTGTCGACGCGGCTGCCGTCATCCGCGACATTCGAGAGGCCGGAACGCGCACGATCTGATGCCGGTAATCCTGGATTCAAACCTTCTTGTAGCTCCAGGGCTTCAAATTAGTGTGTCCTGCCGAACAATTCAAGCAACGAAACCAGTGATTGAGTGATAAAGTGAAAACGTCAGAGGTAATGAACGATGATCCCGCCAGAACTTCTAAAGGAAATTGAAAAATTGCCGTTGCCCGAAGTGCGCCAGCTTGCCGAGCAGTTGACAAACTATCTTCGCGAGCAAGAGCGGACTGCGGTGGCGGCAAAAGAGAACGAAGCGCGAGAAGACGAGTTTGAGCGCTACCTCCTGGCGAAAGGAGTCATCAACGAGATTCCCTCCCGCGATGAAAGGGACGAGGAGTTTGACGCATTCGAGCCCATCGAAGTTCAAGGAGAGCCTCTCTCTGAAACCATCATTCGCGAACGCGGATAATGCCAACCTTCTTCTTTGACAGCAGCGCGCTTGTGAAGCGCTTTGCTCGCGAGTAAGGCACCACATTCGTCTTGAGTCTGTTGCGCCCGTCGACAAAGAATCGACTCTATTGCGCAGAATAACGGAGGTTGAAGTTTGCGCGGCTCTGGTCAGGAGACAGAAAGGAAACACCATCACGGCCAGTCAGTCAACGAAGGGTTTGCGCCGCTTCCGAACTGACCTCCGCCGGCGTTTTACGCAGTTGCCATAACAGAGGACGTAATATTGGAGGCATCGCGTTTGGCCGAAAAGCACGCCTTGCGCGGATATGACGCGGTGCAACTGGCGGCGGCGCTCAAAGCAAACGAAGAACGAGTATCGAACGGTCTTGCGCCGCTGACCGTCGTCTCGGCTGATGCCGAATTAAACGACGCAGCTCGAGCCGAGGGTCTGAATGTCGAGAATCCAACCAGCTATCCTTGAATCGCGAACTCAACGTGGTAAAAGAAATTTGCATCAACAAAGCAGTGGGTTCCGTTTGGAATCACACGAAGCAAAGCGTTAGCCTTCGAGCAGGTCAGACTCGGGCGAGTCGCCTATCTCGCGGGCAACCGCCGGATCAATTTGGATTCGGTTCTGCCTTTGGGCATCGATCAAAGCAATATCGTGAACTGAAGGCGACTCAGAAGGACGCTTATGACTTAGCGAGCCGCAACTGAATCGCCTCGGCTACCAGCTCCTGCAGATGAAGCGTGTGAAGGACGCGATCGAGATTTTCAAGCTCAACGTTGAGATGTTTCCGCAGGGCTTCAATACCTACGACAGCTTTGCCGAAGTCTACATGGAGAACGGCGACAAGCAGCTTGCGATTCAAAACTACAAAAAGTCGCTGGAGTTGAACCCCAAGAACACGAGCGCCGTCGAGAAGCTGAAGAAGCTACAAGCTGCGCCGTAGCAAAGCAGCTGGAACTTCACCAGTGAACAACGAGAAGATCGTGAGGGCTAGACACGCTCGACTAAAGGGAGACCTGAGGATCATGGTGTGCTCCTTGAGTACGCCGAAAGGCGTGAGCGTCTATCGCTGCGCAATTCTAGCATTATTCCAGGATCGCGTAACAAGGTCCCCACCCGATCCGCAATCGACTATCTGAAGCGGTAAACCGTCGAGTATCCGGGACAACGGAGGTGAAGAAATACCGAAAGGCGGCATTGTCAACTTGCTCACCAAGTTGTTTTCTCGTTGCAATCGTCGCGAGTATCCGCGGCACGTCACTCCCGCTGCTAAACAAGACGGCCGTACTTGTTTGGCCCGTTGTCTGTAGACTTGCTCGCTTATCCGATTCGCCCTAACGTCGCGTGCCAGTAGAGCCCTTTTTTCTTTCCTGCTCAGTTCCTCTCGTTTTTCGGTCTCCCCAACCACCCGATCATGCTTTCGCTCGGCCCAGTCCTGCAGAATTCTCTGTCCCATATCCCGCAACTCTTCGTAGATCAAATCCTCCGCATCGTCCGCCTTATTCGCATCACCTGATTTGTTGTCCGCAATGTCCAGCAGTTCTTCAACTTTGTCTCGAAAGTCAGGAGGGCGATTCAATCGCTCCACTAGTTCTTCGGTTCGCTTCTCGCCCGATTTCAAAGTGGCCACGGCTACCTCGCTCGCGTCTTGTTTATGGTGCTCATCGCACCTGGGGCCATCTGCTACCGTCCTTCCCGGAAGGCTTGCCTTAATCAGGGCTAAAGTCCCACTCTTAATCACACCCGGGACAATGCCGATTCGTCAATGGAGTAGCGCCATGAACCAGTTTGCTATATTCTTTGAAGGCGAGTGCTGATGGGAGGACGCGGCTCGGATGCACTGACACAGAATGCTGTTGAGGTCCCTGAATTCCTTCTACATGCGATCGATGAAATTAGTGTCTACGGTAGATAACAATGTGTATAATCATGATGACCATACAGGTTTGTACCGACATGGGAGGGGCTGTTCCTTGCTTCCCAAATACTGAGATATTCCCCGATGGGATAAGCGCTCAACACGCGACAAGTCGAGAAGAAAATCATGTCCTTCCAGTATTCCTGCTTCATTAGCTATCCTGCTCTGGATGCTAACCCGATCATGGAAACATTTATCAATGAGCTTCACGGAGCTTTGAAGGGACATCTGGCTTTCTTGATGCCCCATAATGTTTTTCTCGCGCCGGTAAACACAAAGTACGGAACGCGCTTCACCCTACAATTGGGAGAGGCCATCTGCCGGAGCGTTTGCTGGATAGTTGTTTATTCTCCCATCTACGATCAGCATCCATACTGTTTACAAGAATACGCGGCGATGGAACAAGTGGAGGGGATGCGCCGCGAGGTGTTGAGAACAGTGGCACCGCATGTGCTGACAAAGATTCGGACGCTGGGAATGATAATCCCTATTTTCTTTCGAGGTAGAAGGGCGGAACTCCCGCCCAGAATCAGAGATCACATGCATTTTTGTGATTTCTCCAGGTACTCCCTCGCGGACCCGCAAATCCTTACCAACCCAAGTTACGATGATGATATTCGGCGCATCGCTGAGTACATCTATGAGTTCTATAACCACTTGGACCCGTGGCAGCAAGACCTTTGTGGCGATTGTAATAGTTACGAAGTTCCTTCTGAAGATGAAATCAAGCCTTTGATTCAGCAGTCCGATCAACCCACGCAGCGGCTGCCGTTTCGGTAATGCTTATGGCCATGCCTCATGAACAAGGGCAAGCGATAACCTTCTATTCCTACAAAGGCGGCACGGGAAGATCCATGGCCCTCGCTAACATCGCTTGCCTTCTTGCAAGAAACGAGGGGAGAGAAAAAGGGGTGCTGATGGTTGATTGGGACTTGGAAGCGCCGGGACTTCATCGCTATTTTTACAACCACAAGATGAAGAGCGATCTCAAGTCAGCAGATTTGGAACAGATCATCAAAGATGGGCCCGGAATGATTGATCTTTTCTTGGAGTTGAATGCACACATTAAAGAACCGATCCCCGAAGAAGAAGCGGACGAGGTATTCCAGAAGGCGAAGGTCGAAAGCTTTATTATGCCAACTGGCATTCCTAACCTCTCGCTTATTAAGGCTGGACGCTTCGACGAAAGATACTCGCACCGCGTGACGACGTTCCCCTGGAATGATTTGTATCAGCGCGCTCCCTGGCTCTTTCGCATGCTGGCGAAAAAACTGACGGAGCGGTACGCATATGTCTTGGTTGACTCGCGCACTGGACTGACTGATACCAGCGGCATCTGCACATCGCTTTTCCCGGACAAACTGGTGGTAGTTTTCACTCCTAACAGGCAGAGCATTCTGGGCAGTCTTGAGGTCATCAGTGAAGCTGCTCGGTATCGCCGGGAATCTGACGACCTTCGCCCTTTTCGGGTGTTTCCTCTGCCCTCGCGTATCGATGTCGCGAAACCCAAGCTATTCCACCTGTGGCGGAAAGGGGATGAGACAGAGGGTTGGAGGGGGTATCAGCCGCTTTTTGAGGACCTCTTCAGAGAGGTTTATGATCTTCCCACCTGTAGCCTTGAAGAGTATTTTGACGAAGTCCAAATCCAGCATATTTCCGATTATGCCTACGGGGAAGAAATAGCTTCCGTAGATGAAGGAAGTGATTACAGGCTATCACTCAAGAGCAGCTATGAAAATTTCAAAGCCAAATTGGTCTCACCGTCGGGCCCATGGGAACAGGGAGTCTCCAGCGTCCGGCCGCCGCTTCACATTTGGAACATCCCGAACACTCCCAACCCGAATTTCACCGGTCATCAAAATACCCTGACCGCTCTCCGCGAGGAGCTACAGTCTAAAAAGGTACTGGCGTTGACCGGACTGGGCGGAGTCGGCAAGACGCAATTGGCGGTCGAGTACGCACAGCGATACGGCGCGGGCTACTCTGTCGTCTGGTGGATGCGCGCCGAAGAGCCCGCGACCCTCAATGCTGACTATGCAGCGCTGGCGAAAGAATTGGGGCTCCCCCAAAAAGATGACGCAGATCAACGGACCGTCGCCAGGGCGGTGCGGCAGTGGCTCTTAAAAAATACAAACTGGCTGCTCGTTTTCGACAACGCGCCGGAACTGGCGAGCGTTAGCACTTACATTCTGCCAGCCGGTAGGGGTCATATGATCATCACCTCCCGCGACGTGAATTGGAGAGGCGTGGCGAGCGTGCTCCCCGTGGAGGTTTTAGAGCGAACTGAGTCTGTGAGCTTTCTTTTGAAAAGAACAGCGGAGACAGATGGTGAGTCAGCGAAAAAATTGGCGGAGGAGTTAGGCGATTTACCCTTAGCTTTAGAGCAGGCCGGAGCTTACATTGAAGAAACCGGCAGTTCGCTAACTGATTACCTGGAGCTCTTCCGAACCCATCGGCAAAAACTACTGGAACACGCCCCAACTGCTATGGCATATCCACAAACGGTTGCCAAGACATGGGGGGTCTCATTTCAGCAAGTTAAAGATATCTCGCCCGCCGCCGCCGACCTAATGAACCTGTGCGCCTTTATGGCGCCCGATAATATCCCTTTGGAGATCATCGCCAAAGGAGCCGCTCACCTGCCCGTACCTTTGACTAAGGTCGTCGCTGATCCCCTATTACTCGGCGAAGCTGTGGCAGCGCTCCGCCATTATTCGCTGGTCAAGGTGGGTAGCAGTAACAACTCCCTCGCCGTTCATCGCCTGGTGCAAGCTGTCGTGCGCGATCAGTTATCGGAAGGCGACAAAGACAGGTGGTGCGAGGTCGCTGTGCGCATTCTTAATGATGCTTTCCCGAGCGATTACCAGGACGTAGGCGCAAGGATTCTGTGCAACAGCTTAGTGCCACACGCGTTAACGGTTCAGGAGCACGCCAGGTTTCTTCAAGTGGCTCATCTGCCGACAGCGCAATTGCTCAATAAGGCCGGCCTCTATTTAAATGCGCGCGGAGTACTTCAAGCTGCGCGGGCTACGTTTGAACATGCATTGGCATTCGCAGAGGCGACCCATCAGATGGAGCCTCGGGACTTCGCAGCCATCATCAAAAATCTCGGTCGCGTTCTACAGTCGCTCAGCGACCAGAAGGGCGCGCGGGTACACTTTGATCGTGCGCTCGGGATGATCGAAGTTGCCTATAGCGCAGACAGTCCGGAAGTCGCGATAAGCCTCAACGATCTGGGTCTGTTACTGATGGAGCAGCGCGACTTCATAAGCGCGCGCAGATGCTTCGAGCGGGCGCTGGCGATCAACGAGGCTTTCTACACTCCGGATCATCCTGCTGTGGCCGCAAGCCTCAATAGTCTCGGAATCTTTTTGAAGGATCGGGGTATAGAAGAGAAGGATCAGGTTAAACTTGACAGGGCGCGCGAGTGCCTGGAGCGCGCCCTCAAAATTACCGAATCAACCGACGACCCTACTTATCCTACCGTGGCCAGGAACCTCAACACTCTTGGTTTCTTTCTAAAGGACCAGGGCGACTTGGCGAGCGCGCTCAACTACTTCGAGCGCGCATTAGGCATTGATCAGGCCGCTTATGGGGCTGACCACCCGGATGTTGCCAGAGACCTCGAAAACATCGGTTTCATCCTCAAGGATCAGAATAAATTGGCAGAGGCTCGCGAATACTTTGAGCGCGCGCTGAATATTAACGAGGCCATATATGGATCAAAGGATCTGGAATTGATAAGGGGAATCAACAATCTCGGCTTCCTCATCAAAGACCAGGGAGACTTGGAGAGAGCGTGCGAATTATTCAAGCGTGCGTTGGCAATCAACGAGGCTACCTATGGCCCGGAACACACAAATGTTGCGAGCATCTTGATTAATCTTGGCTATGTTTTTGAAGAACAGGGAAATCGGGCGGGTGCGCGGGCATCTTTTGAGCGGGCATGGCGCATATTTAGAAAGTTTCGGGGTGATGATGACATTGACACGAAAATTGCACAGGATAAATTGGCCGAACTTAAGGATAAAGAATCAGGTTGAACTCTGGACGAGTTTATCGAAGGAATCATTGAAGACACACCGACTCGGTTACCGGAGGCCCACTCTCTCCCAAGAACCCTTGAGCGCTTCATTCATCATCGTGTTTTGGTGGCGAGAATAATCTTCTCAGCATATGGCAGCGCACGAACGCGATCCCAGACGCTTGCACGCTTCTCACTTGCGAGTTCTACTCTTTCATCTTTTGTATCTTTTTGAGGGGCCGCAACGGATCTTGCCGTCAAGCTCGAAAGAATCTCCCGCGGGTTCGCGTCAATCGAAACCGCAAACGCGCCTTCGAAGAGCCGCACGAAGGTTGCGCTCGTCGGAAACGGGCCGCCAAGGTGAATGGCGCTTACGCAGCTTGCATTAAGACAGCGTTCGGGGTTTGCTATCTTTCTGCAATTACCGCGGAGGTTGAACCATGCTTCGAGGCGCCCCACGTTTGTTCATGACTATCGTGCTTTCGGTCAGCCAGGTGACCATCGCTCAGAACACCATCGCTCAGGACACCACTCCCAATCCCGCCGGAAGGTGGCTAAGTCACATACAATATCTCGCGAGCGATGAACTCGCCGGGCGTGAAACCGGCAGCGAAGGGCATCGTCGAGCCGCTCAGTATGTCGCTGACGCGTTCAAACGCGCCGGTTTGAAACCGGGCGGAACGCAAGGCTACTTCCAACCAGTGAAGTTCATTTCGCGAAAGATCGTCGAGGAACAGTCGAGCCTCTCGATCATCAGGAATCCAACGGGTGTCGTCCCGGCAAAGCAACGCGCCCGTGTTGACGAATCAACACGACGAGCCAGCGTTGACGAATCAAAACAACGAGCGAGTGTTGGCGGATCAACACAACAAGCCCGTGATGGCGAATCAACACAACGCGGCAGTGTTGGCGAATCGATCGGCAAAGA
Source organism: Candidatus Onstottus arcticum (assembly GCA_038040485.1). Taxonomy (GTDB): domain Bacteria; phylum Acidobacteriota; class Blastocatellia; order UBA7656; family UBA7656; genus Onstottus_B; species Onstottus_B arcticum. The sequence continues at coordinate 7,488 of JBBPIE010000062.1, read as the reverse complement.
AGAATCAGTCGTTCTCGGTGAGGAAGCAACTTTCAGCATGTCGATCGAGCACGCCCCGCTTACCGAAGCCCCAATCGTCTTTGTCGGCTATGGCTTGACCGTTCCGGAGAACAACTATGACGATCTGGCTGGACTCGATCTGCGCGGCAAAGTCGTGCTGCTGTTGTCGGGCGGGCCCTCGGAGATACCCGGGCCTCTGCGCGCGCATTATCAGAACACGCGTTGGGAAGCATTGAAGCGAGCCGGCGTGATCGGAGTCATTTCCATTCAAAATCCCATCGGCCAGGACATTCCCTGGGAACGTTCCAAACTCGCGCGGCTCCGGCCTGCCTTGTCGCTGGCCGGCGCTGGGATGGAGGAAAACTCCGGGCAACAACTGGCGGTGACCTTCAACCCGGCGAAGGCTGAGAGACTCTTCGTCGACTCAGGCCAAAGCTTTGCCGAGATCCTGAAACTCGCAGAGGCGGGCAAGCCTCTGCCGCGGTTTGCGATTCCAGCGAGCGTGCGAGCGGTGGTCAAAATTGAGAAGCGGATCGTCGAGTCGCAAAACGTAGCCGGCATACTGCCGGGCTCCGATCCCAGGCTGAGGAACGAATACGTTGTGCTGACTGCTCATCTCGATCACGTAGGCACTGGGGAGCCGATCAACGGCGATCCAATCTACAACGGCGCGATGGACAACGCCTCGGGCATCGCTACGTTGCTTGAAGCCGCCCGCACTATCAGCGAGAAGAAGCAGCGCTTTAGGCGGTCCGTGGTCTTTCTGGCCGTTACCGCGGAGGAGCACGGGTTACGCGGGTCCAGATACTATGCGGCGCATCCTACGGTGCCGGCGAGAGGCATCGTCGCGAACATCAACATAGACATGTTCTTGCCGCTGTTTCCGTTTCGGAGCTTTATCGTTCAAGGGCTCGAAGAGTCAAACCTGGCTGGAGACTTGCAAAGCGTTGCGAGGAGCATCGGAGTCGAGGTTCTCTCAGACCCGGAACCCGAGCGTCGCGCGTTTGTTCGGAGCGATCAGTACAGCTTCATTCGAAAAGGCGTGCCCGCCATCTCTCTCAAAGTCGGGTTCGTCAAGGACTCACCCGAACACCAAATCGTCAAGCGTTGGCGCAGAGAGCGATACCACGCGCCCTCGGACGATCTTCAGCAGCCGATCGACTTTGAAGCCGCCGCCAAGTTCAACGCTGCCTATCTACAGATCGTCGAGGCAGTCGCCAACCGGGCTCATCGTCCGCGTTGGAACAGCAGCAGTTTCTTCAAGAGATTCGCGAGCGCCGAGAAGCTCGTTCCTGCGCAATAGCCAACCCCCGTCAGGGGGTGATGGATTATAGCCACGGGTGAGTCCACGAACCCGTGGAACCATGCGAGGTCAGACGCGAACCCGCGTAGCGGGTGACGGCATAAAGCCACGGGTGAGTCCGCGAACCCGTGGTGGATACGCGATGCGCCGCGCGAACCCGCGTAGCGGGTGACGGCCCATGGTTCGGAGAAGGTCGTCCCGGTAACAAACCCATTGATCGGGCTAATCGTCGAGGCCGTCACCCGCTTCGCGGGTTCGCTTCGCTCGCCGTCGGGCCCACGGGTTCGCGGACTCACCCGTGGCTTTATGCCGTCACCCGCTTCGCGGGTTCGAATCGCACGCATCTCGATCCACGGGTTCGCGGACTCACCCGTGGCTTAATGCCGTCACCCGCTTCGCGGGTTCGAATCGCACGCATCTCGATCCACGGGTTCG
>JBBPIE010000062.1:0-5650 GCA_038040485.1 Candidatus Onstottus arcticum | reverse complement strand
CAGACTCACCCGTGGCTTTAAGCCGTCACCCGCTCCGCGGGTTAACCACAGGCTAAGCCCGGAACTCCATGCTATATTTCGGCCTCGGTTCTCGCAGTGTCACGCGGACTCGGACAGTTTCAACCAGGAGGCTATTAATGATTCACCGTGATGGTCGTCGCAGGAGTTGTATTATCGCTTTGCTATGCGCGCTCGTAGCCGCGCTGTGCTCGCTTGCGCCAATCAACTTCGCGTCGCCGGGAGTCGCGGCGTCGACGGAGCCGCAGCCTGAATACGACTTGGTGATACTCAACGGTCGAGTCGTTGATCCCGAGTCCAGGCTCGATGCGATCCGCAATATCGGTGTCACCAACGGTAAGATTCAAGCTATCAGCCAGCAGAGCCTGCGGGGCCGCACTTCTGTTGATGCCGGCGGACTCGTCGTCTCGCCTGGCTTTATCGACCTGCATTCCCACGGCCAGGATCAGGAAAACTATCGCTTCAAGGCGATGGACGGAGTTACTACCGCGCTCGAGCTTGAAGTCGGAACCGGCGACACCGACAAGTGGTATTCGGAACGAGAAGGCAAAGCGCTGATCAACTACGGCGCGAGCATCGGCCACATTCCCGTGCGCATAGTTGTGATGCACGATCCCGGTACATTTCTTCCGAGCGGCGACGGCGCTCACAAAGCCGCCTCGAACTCTGAGCTCGAAGATATCAAACGGCGAATAGACCAAGGCTTGAAGCAGGGCGCGCTGGGCGTCGGCTTTGGCATCAACTACACCGAGGCGGCTTCGCATTGGGAGATTCTTGAGATGTTCCGCGTCGCCGCAAAATACCGCGCACCATGCTTTGTGCACATGCGCTTCGCTGGTTTGAAAGAGCCGGCTAACAGCATTCGCGCGCTCGAAGAGGTGCTGTCCGCCACGGCGATCACCGGCGCTCCGTTGCACGTAGTTCACATCAGCAGCAGCGCCTTGCGCGCGGCGCCGCTCCTGCTTCAAATGATCGGCGAAGCGCAGTCGCGCGGTCTCGACGTGACAACTGAGTGCTATCCATACACGGCCACGCAGACGAACATCGAATCGGCGATCTACGACGAAGGATGGAAGGAAGCGCTGGGTATAGACTACAAAGACCTGCAATGGGTGGCGACCGGCGAGCGGCTCACAGCGGAGAGTTTCGCCAGATACCGGAAGACGGGCGGCTCGGTTATCGGTCACGCGATCCCCGAGGATATTGCGAGACTTTCAGTGGCGAGTCCTTTGACAATGATCGCGAGCGACGGCCTTTTGCAGAACGGCAAGGGTCATCCTCGCGCGTCGGGGACATTCGCTCGCGTTCTGGGGAAGTATGTTCGCGAGTTGAAGGCGCTGACTTTGATGGATGCCCTGCGCAAGATGACCGTGATGCCTGCGCAAAGACTTGAGCTCATAGCGCCGATGATGAAAAACAAAGGCCGCATCCGGGTCGGCGCCGATGCCGATCTGACGATATTCAACCCGGGGCTGGTCATCGACAAAGCAACCTTCGAAGAACCGGCTCAGTATTCAGAAGGCATCACGCACGTGCTGGTCGGCGGCGTGTTTGTCGTGAAAGACGGCAAGCTGCAACCGGATATCAATCCGGGCCGGGCGATTCGCGGCGCGCATTAGTCAGAAGTCAGAGATCAGAAATCAGAGGTCAGAAGTCAGAGATCAGAAATCAGAGGTCAGAAGTCAGAAGGTCAGAGGTCGGAGGTCAGAGGACAGAGGTCAGAAGGTCAGAGGTCAGAGATCAGAAGTCAGAGATCAGAAGTCAGAAGTCAGAAGTCAGAGGTCGGAGGGCAGAGACAGAAGTCAGAGCCTCCCTTTTGTTTCTGACCTCTGACCTCTGACCTCTGACCCCTGATCTACTTCAGCTCGACAAGAATAATCTCCGCAGGCGTGGCACTCATATTATTGACGGAGTGCTTTTCGGCTACCGCCCATGTCGCCTCTCCTCGCTTCCCGCCGCCTTCTCTGGTCTTCCCATCAGCGAGCATGAATTTCGCACGAGTAGCAGTCAGGTAAATCGCCACGCCGTTAGGATGCTCGTGCTGCTTGGTCTTGTCGTGGGCCTTGAGATTGACCCTGAGCACTCGCACCCAGTCATTCTCTACCACAACTTTGTGTCGCGTGGGATCTATCTTCACAGGATCCATAGCTACGGCTGAGCTTCCCGACTTGCCTTTAAGCTCCACCAGCACCGCTTCGATCGGCGTGGTGCCGATGTCTTCGGGCAGGTGCTTACCGGCGTCAGTAAACCTGACCGAGCCCGCCTTGCCGCCGCCGTCGGTTGTCGTGGTTCCGTCGGGGAGAGTGAACTTGGCCTTGCTGGTGTTCAGGAAGACCACCACGGATGCCGGGTGTTCATGCATCACGGATTTCTCTTTCGGGTTGTAGTGTATCCTCAGTACTCGAACCTGGTCATTTTCCAACATGACCTTGTAGTGCTTGGCGTCCACCTGGACGGGGTCTTGCGCGAGAGCCATCGGAGCCGCCAGGGCAAAGAACGTGAGAACCAGAAAGCTGCGCATTTCCGCCTCCTTATTTGGGAGAGATTTTTGAATTCGCCTTTTGAGGCGGCGCGAGAGTATCCCAATCAGCAACGGCCGTCAACGTGAACGCGTTGGAACATCACGCGTGGCTACATTCCTTCACCCCTCCAGAGTCTGTCGGAAAAACAATTGCCTTTACATGGAATCAACAACTTACGATTGCGCACGCGTCTGTAAGTTGTTGAATCTTCATGCGAGACTTTTTATTTCCGACAGACTCTCCAGGGTTCAACAAAAAGGCGCGACGAGCCGCTCTCTTTAAGTCGGCCTCGCAGATAGCTACACAATGCACTGCAAATGGACGACGAAGCAGAGCCATTGACTGAAACTCGATGTGGCGGGCTAACGACGCGGGCGTGCTATCCCTGGGTAAAGAGCTGGAATCCGTTGTCGAATCGACTCCTATGAAGCGCGGGCGGTGGGTCCTTACTCCGTGAGTTGTGCTGGCACTTGTCTTGCTCTCTTTTGCGACGAGAATTCAGGGCAGCGTGGCGAGGCGAACATCCGATCCAGCCGCCGTGGCGAGTGGTCAAGTTGTGGTGGTGTCCTGATACCCAAGTTATTGCCGGCCACGTTTATCTCAGGTACCGTGATAAGCCCGGCGCAACCCGTCGAAGGATTGCGACAGGTTAGCTGACGTGAAGCCGAAACCGGGCTATTTTGTTTTGACTAGTGAAGCGTAACCCCAGGACAAGAAACCAATGAGAATTCTATCAATCTTGAGCCCTCAACAGCTCAGCTTCCTAATCATCCTCGTAGTTGCTTGCTTGTTGCTGATCACGGAGCGAATACGAAGCGATCTTGTCGCCGTTCTTATCGTACTCGCCCTGGCCGTCACTCGTGTGCTGAGTCCGAAAGAGGCGTTATCCGGATTCGGTAGCGAGCCAGCCATAGTCGTGGTGAGTATATTTGTTATTAGCGCGGCTTTTCATGAAACAGGTCTCGCGGAAAGAATCGGGCAGAAAATCGGGAAGCTTGCGGGCCAGGGCTACACAAGAATAGTCATGGTTCTAATGTCGTCGGTGGCGTTGTTATCAGCTTTCACGCATCACGTTACGACCACGGCAGTGATGCTGCCGGTCACGCTCAACCTCGCGCGCGAGCGCAACATCCCTGCCTCTAAGCTCCTGATACCTCTTTCATTCTCGGCCTCACTAGGCACAGCAATAACGATCATTGGCGCTCCAGCCTTTCTCGTCGCGAGCGACGTGCTTCAACGAGGCGGCCGCCCTGCCTTGGGAATCTTCTCAATCGCTCCCATTGGGTTGAGCATCTCCGCGCTCGGAGTTCTGTTTATGGTACTGGTGGGCCGCTTTCTACTGCCGTCGCATGCCGGCGGGGAGGACCTAAAAGACCGGTTTCGCCTCGAGAGCTACTTCACCGAGCTTAAGATACAGGGGGAATCGTCGTTCCTGGGAAAGTCACTGGCCGAGATCCAGGAGGACGGTCATTACAAGTTCACAGTAGTGGGATGGATTCGCGAAGGGCGCCGGTTGCGCGGCTCATTCGCTCGTCAGCAGATTCGCCAGGGAGACGTGTTGCTCATCCACGCAACGCCGGAGGACATTGTTGCCTTTAGACAGGAGAATGGCATCGAGTTACACCCGATCGACAAGTACGGCACTGAGAACGGTAACTCTGAGGCGAATCTCGAGGACATCTCCGATCAACTGGTCCAGGTGGTGATCGGGCCCCGCTCCGAAGTGATCGGTCGAACCATTGGAGAGATAGACTTCAGGCGCCGCTACGAAGCGTTGGTAATAGGGCTTTGGCGGCGCGAGGGCCTCGTGCAAAAGGAATTGGCGCAGGTCAAGCTGAAGTCCGGGGACGTGCTCTTGCTGCAAGGCGACGAGGAACCCATGGCCGCTATTGCCAACGACCCGGCGTTTCTTTTAATGGTGCCCTTCCATGGCGAATCGAAACCGAGGGGCAAAGCACGACTCGCAGCCGCCATAATGCTGGGGACCATCGCTCTGGCAGCGTTCAATTTTCTCTCGCTCGATATAATCACTCTGTCGGGAGCGGCGGCGATGGTTCTCTTCGGTTGCATAGCATCTCGTCAAGCGTACCGGGCTATCGATGCTCGAATCTACGTGTTCATCGCCGGTGCCATCCCGCTCGGAGCAGCGATGCAGAAGAGCGGAACTGCTGAACTGATAGCTGGAGGGTTAGAGAAGGCAGTAGGCAGTTGGCCTCCGTTGCTGGTGCTGCTGGCGATCTTTGCTATTGTGGCGGTCGTGACGCAGTTCATGTCCGATGCGGCGACGACGGCACTGTTCGCGCCTGTGGCTTTCGCCCTGGCACAAAGCCTGGGCCGAGCTCCCGAACCATATGTCGTCACGGTGGCCATGGCAGCAGTTACTTCATTTCTGACGCCTATCGGCCATCACGGAAACCTCCTGGTCTACGGACCCGGGCGTTACCAATTCATGGATTTTGTAAGGGTAGGCACTCCGCTCACTGTTCTGGTCGCGCTTGTTGTGACATCAGTCGCGCTAATGATATGGCCGGGCTAACGACGGTCATGATTTAGCTGGGCACGACCTATGATTCGAGACCTGCGCAGTTGGAGAGTCAGCCTTCTTCTTCAAGACCGTGGCCGATGCGAAAGACATGGCCATCTGGGTGACGGACGTGCATCTCTCGCAAGCCCCAAGGCATGTCGGTCGGAGGCCACGTGACTTCGAGTCCCTCCGCCAGGCAGAGCTGGTAGACCGCGTCCACATCATCTACCAGGATACACATCCACGCGCCCTTGTCGGCGGATTCGTCGCCTTCCGGGCCGAAGGTCATCTTGACGGCGCCCTTGCCACGCCCACCCTGACCATTCTCGCAGAGGAATATCTCGTATTCGCCGGAGCAAACTCCACCGAAGTCCGGCGGATCGCCCCAATCCCATGCTTTCTTCCACCCGAGCTTCTCAAACCACTCAAAGCTCTGTTTGATGTTGGAGACGTTCAAGATGGGGGTTAGTCTTTTGGCCAGCATGGCCGCAATATTATGTCGGCGATCTTGAGCGTGCAAGGGTCAGGGAATCAGAAGTCAGAAGTCAGAAGTCAGAAGTCAGAAGTCAGAAGTCAGAAGTCAGAA
>JBBPIE010000001.1:95526-450606 GCA_038040485.1 Candidatus Onstottus arcticum | reverse complement strand
ATCAATCAAGAACTCAAAGCCACCGCGAAGCGGTTTAGTTCAACATGAATTCGACGGGAAACTGTCTAATTCTCTTTATCTTATCGATTCTTTTGGCACAACCGTAAACAACCTTAGGGTATCGGGATCGATTATTCTCCAAGAATTGAAAAACTTGACGTTTGTCGGCTCATGTGAGAACTCACAGGCGTCAGCCGGACGTTCACTTCTGCATAACTCCCGCAACACGCTCGACTTCAGACATCACTCGCAGGAGATTCTCGCCCAGGACTTTCTTGATGTCGGTGTCCGAGTAGCCGCGCTTCATCAATTCATAAGTGATGTTCGGAAGCTTTGAGATGTCTTCCATTCCTTCGGGCAAGCCCGTCAGCGGGACTCCATCAAAATCAGAGCCTATTCCCACGTGATCTATGCCGGCAACTTTAGCAATGTGATCGATGTGATCGATCAGGACAGACAGTGGCGTCTTGCCCCGATCGTTAGTCTTACGAGACTTCTCGACTTCGTCCGTGACATGCTTAGGGTCGTTGGGAAATTGCTTCGTCAGATCTTCCTGCACGGTGCGTGTCCGCGCCGCAAGCTCGACTTTGCGCGGGTCGAGAAATCCGTCGTAGAAGTTGACCATCACCACTCCGCCGTTCTTCCCGATGGCTTTCAGCATCTCGTCAGTCATGTTGCGAGGATGATTGGCCAGCGCCCGGCAGGACGAGTGCGAAGCGATGATAGGCGCGCGCGACACCTCGACCACATCGAAGAAGGTCTTGTCCGCTACGTGAGAGATGTCGGCCATCATGCCGATACGATTCATCTCACGCACGACGTCGCGGCCGAAATCGGTCAGCCCGTTGTGGTGCTGCACCGAAGCGTCGTTTATGTCGCCTGAGGAATCGGCCCAGTCGTTCGTGTTTGTGTGAGTGAGCGTTATGTATCGAATGCCCAGTTTGTAGAACATCCGCATTGTTCGAAGACTGTTCTCGATCGCGTGACCGCCTTCTATTCCCATCAGCGCGGCGATCCTTCCCTTCTTCGCGATGCGCCGAATGTCCGCCGTGGTCGAAGCCATCTCGAGCGACTCGGGATGCCGCCGGACTTGCTCGAGCACAACGTCAATGACGTCGAGCGCGCGGCGAGCCGCGCCTCCGCCTTCGGAGGGTTTCTTGTTGACGAACTCCTTGCCAACGTAGACCGCGAAGAACTCCGCGCCGAGCCCGCCTTCTTTCATTCGCTTGAGGTCGGTGTGAGTCGTCAGCTTGCCGTCTTTGTCGAATCCGCTCGAGCCGAGGTCGAAACCCTGGTCGGCGAGCGGCGAAGTGACGTCGTTGTGAGTGTCAATGACAATCGACGAACGATGGAGCTTCGCAGCTCGCGCACGCAGGGCGGTGTCGTTGTTTGTCGTTGTGGCCGACGCACGGGTTCGAGATGCTCGCTTTTCAGATTGGGAGTTCGATGATCGCAAGTCGCGCCCGCCTGAGGCGAAGCCGCTGGACGAAAGGACCTGTCCTGCCGCCAGGATCACTATCACGCAGACTGCTGCGACAAGTCTTAACCGAGTTGTGCCCATAGATTTATTGTCCTCACTGGAAGTCGTTGTAACCGAACCGTTCTGCATCATGTAGGGGTGGCCCTCCGTGGCCACGCCAGGTTCGCCGGACTTACATTCTGGGGTGGCCACGGAGGGCCACCCCTACATGATGCGCCCAGTTCACTGCGCCGAATAGTACCCGCGGCGCGACCGCACTTGAAGCCCGGGACGTTTCACCTCAACCCGAATCGTCCTGAACAGACCTCGCTTCGCTTCGTTATTTGAATAGTAAGTCAGCACGAACTGAGCGCGGACATCCGCCGCAAGCCGCTTGTATATTTCGTCGAGGTCGCGCGACTCGCGTTTTTGGTCCTCGTAGATCGGCGGAAAAAACGCGCGGCCGCCGGTGTCTTCGCACAGAGCCTTCAACACGAACTCTCCAGCCAGGTCTTGCACGTTTGCTGAAGGAGCGACGCCGGTCGAGTGCACTCCATAAATCACTGCATCCGACATCTGAATCTCGGCCAGCGCTTTGGCAAGCGTCGAACTCGAGACCGTGTCGGTTCCATCCGAGAGCACGATCATCACGTGCCTGCCTTCAGAAGGACGGAGATAGCGCGCCGCCGCGATAAGAGCATCGTAAAGCGCGGTCGCCCCTTCGGGCTTGAGCAGCCCGAGCGTGTTTGCAAGTTGTTCTCCGCTCTCCGTAAATCCGATTTCGAGTTTCGGATCGGAAGCGACGCTCATGATCGCGGCCTTGTCGCCGGGCTGCATCACCTGCCGAAAGAATCGCGCGGCCGCGCGTTGCTCGAAGTCGAAGCGATGCTTGATCGAGCTGGAGGTGTCGAAAAGAAAGATCATGCGCAGCGGCAACTGGCCTTCGCGGTAGAGCCCGGCGATGTCCTGCGGCACATTGTCTTCGTACAGCGCGAAGTCTTTCTGCGTCAGGTCGTTTACCTGATTCCCGGCGGGGTCGGTTACCGACGTGACGACGGTGATTAGTTCGGCCCGAAGCTTGACCGGCTTGTCATCCTGCGTCGACTGTTCGCCCGGGGCCGGCGATACGGGGCGTTTGCCTTGCGACTGCGGCGGCGGTTGGGGCTTTGGGGGAGGAGGAGGTTGCCGGCCGGACTGCGCGGCGGCGAAGCCAAACGGCATGAGTAGAAAGGAAAAGGGAAGAAGCAAAGCAAGGAGTTGTATGGTGAACCGTGGCGGTGTCTTTGGAGTGCGGCGACTTGTCGCCGCTTTGCACTCAGTCGGATCACGAAAAGCGGCGACAAGTCGCCGCACTCCAAAATCCGATCGCGCTTCGACTGAGCTAAGAAGCCGTCGACGAATCGTTTGTGGCAAGAACAGACTCCCTCTTTCCTTCAAGCTCATAAGACTCGATGCGCGGCCGCACCCCGAAGGTAGCCTGCGAGCCACGAGTCGAAATCCTTCAGGCCAAGCTCGACCATCAACGCGTGGCGGTCGAGCTTGCGGCGTACCCTGCGGCGGTCCGCCTCCTCGAGCGGCGGCAGCAGCGCAAACGTGATGTTCATCGGTTGAAAGTTCTTTGTGTCGGCGTTGGCGATGTAGTTGGTAAGGCTTCCCATCGCTGTGCGGCGGGGCGCGGGACAGGGAGTCCGCCCTCGCGCAAGCTCGACCGCATGCACTCCAGCCATGAATCCCGTAGCCATCGCTTCGATGTATCCTTCGACGCCGGAAATCTGTCCCGCGAAGAGAACGCGCGGGAGCGTGCGCATTTGCAGCGTCTCGGTCAACACCGCCGGCGCGCAGATAAATGTGTTGCGATGAATCTGCCCAAAGCGGATGAACTCGGCTTGCTCGAGCCCAGGGATCAGACGCAAGACGCGCTTCTGCTCGCCGAACTTCAAGTGGTTCTGGAAACCGACCAGGTTGTAGCTGTCGGCCAGCAGGTTTTCCTGCCTGAGCTGCACCACCGCATACGGCTGCCTGCCGGTTCGAGGATCGCGCAATCCCACCGGCTTCATCGGGCCGTAGCGCAGCGTATCGCGGCCGCGCCGCGCAAGTTCTTCGATGGGAAGACACGCTTCGAAATACATGGTCTTCTCGAACTCATGCAACGCGACCGACTCGGCGGCGGTGAGCGCGTCGTAGAATCGCCCGTATTCGGCTTCATCCATCGGGCAGTTGAGATAATCCGGCCCGCCTTTGTCGTAGCGCGCCGCGCGAAACGCGATCTGTTGATCTACAGTCTCCGCGTCGACGACCGGCGAAATCGCGTCATAGAAGTAGAGATGAGACGAACCGGTCAGCTTTGCAATCTGTTCCGACAAGGCGGGCGATGTGAGCGGTCCGGTCGCGATGATCACCGGACCAGCCGCCGGAAGCTCCGTGACTTCGCGGCGCGTTAGCTCGATGTTCGGATGCGCGGCGATGCGGCGAGTCACCTCTTCGGCAAAGCGTTCGCGGTCGACCGCCAACGCTGCTCCGGCCGGGACTGCGGTCTTGTGAGCGACGTCCATCAACAGCGACCCGCCTCTTCGCAATTCTTCCTTCAACAAGTAAGGCGCACTGCCGGGCTGGTCGGACTTCAGCGAGTTCGAGCAGACGATCTCGCCGAGGTTCGCAGTTTGATGGGCGGCGGTGGGAAGCGCGGGCCGCATCTCGAACAGTCGCACGCGCAGGCCGCGCTTGGCTGCTTGCCAGGCAGCTTCAGTTCCCGCCAGGCCTCCGCCTATCACTGTTATCTGTGGTTCGCCATCGACGATGTTAGTCACGTGCTCCGATTCTAGCATCGAGGCCGTGGTTCATCCATCACTCGCACTCAGATTGGCCTGGGAGCGGAGGGTGATTTTGGATTTTAGATTTTGGATTTTGGATTGGCTTGAGTTTGCCGGGGCAATCTAAAATCCAAAATCTAAAATCCAAAATCACCTTGCGCTCCCAGGCCATTGCCCGTCTCTTGTCACTGCCACAGACTTGGTATAGTCTTCCGCCGCTTATGAGCACTGATCCGGATACAGCAATCGAAGAAGCAAATGTAAGGTTCTATCGCGCGCTTGAATCGGGAGACCTGGAGCGGATGGAACAAGTGTGGGCGCACGAGGACTGGGTCAGGTGCGTGCACCCTGGATGGAACCTGCTCACCGGGTGGCAACGGGTTCGCGAGAGCTGGCAGATGATCTTCGAAGGCGGCCAAAAAATGAGGGCGTCTCCGTCGGAAGTGTGGATTCACACGACCGGCGATCTCGCCGTGGTCACTTGCACCGAGAACATCACCGTCTTCAACGAAGCCAGCTTCGATTCAGCGCGAGCTACCGCTACAAATCTGTTCGTGCGCCGCCAGGGCCGCTGGTTAATGGTTCATCACCATGCCTCGCCAATCCCCACGATCGTTCCCGATGCCTCTTCGGACACCATCCAATAGCTTCCAGGAATTTGGAAGGAAATCCAGAAATTCATCCCTTGTAGCTAGTCAGGATAATACCGGCGCCGGAGTATCCCCGGGAGACGCCGTATCAACCCGCCTTTTGTCCGCCTCGTCCCACCTGCCGACGTTGGAATTGCGGTTGCTTCTCTGCACGTCAGGCTTAGTCGTACCCAGTAGATAACTGGACTGGAACCGCTCAGTCCCGCCCCAACGAGCGATCTTCATTCGAAGGACCCTCTGAAAAGGAGAGATCTCATGATCAGACGTGTGTTGAGTCTACTGCTCACGCTATGCCTACTCTCTATGTTCCCAGTATCCCCGCTCCTGGCTCAGACCGCGACCGGCGACATAACGGGCCGCGTAGTCGACGCGCAGGGTAATGCGGTGGCCGGCGCCTCAGTGACCGCAAAAAACGCAGCCACGGGCGCGACGCGCAGCACCAATTCCAACGATGCGGGCGAGTACACAATCACCCAGTTGCCACCCGGCGCCTACGATGTGACAGCCGAGGCAAACGGCTTCTCTCGCGCGCTTCAAAAAGGACTCGAGTTGAATGTAGGCGCAAAGCCGACTCTCAACTTCGAGCTCAAGCCCGGAGGTGTAACGGAGACCGTTGAGGTGCAAGGCGGCGCGCCTTTGATTGAAACCACCAGGTCCGAAATCGGCGGCGTTGTGACGCCAAACGAAGTTCAGAACCTTCCGCTGTTAAACCGGACGTTTGCCAATCTTTCGACGATCCTTCCCGAAGCGCGTCCGATCGGAAGCTTCGATCCGACCAAGACTCGCGTTGGCAACATCGCGTTCAGCGGCGGAGATGGCCGGCAGCTTGATGTGAATGTGGATGGCGGCGACGACAAAGACAACGTCGTCGGAAGTCTGCTTCAGAATTTCGCGTTCGAAGGCATTCAGGAGTTCCAGGTACTTCAGCATCGATGGACCGCCGAGAGCGGGCGCGCAGTAGGTGGCGTCGTCAACGTGGTGACGAAGTCCGGAGGCAACACGCTGCACGGCTCGGGCTTCTTCAACTTCCGCAATGAGAGCATGCGCGCGCTGGACTTCTTTGAGAAACGAGACAAACAAGCTCGTGAAGCCGCCGGGCAGCAGCTTGCTCCCGGTTTGACCGACAAGCCCAACTTCGATCGCGAAGAGTTTGGCGGCTCGATTGGCGGACGCATCATCAAGGACAAGCTGTTTTTCTTCGGCGCGTTCGAGCGATTCCGTGAGAGACAGAACTTGTTCATACCGGCTGATCTGGTTTCACAGATTGCCGCCATCCCCGGAGTCAATGCCACAGCGGCGATTCCGATTCCGTACAACGACTACCTGCTAAGCACCAAAGTCGATCATCGGATAGGCGAACGGCAATCGATGTTCTACCGATACGCGTACCAGAAAAACAACTCACCTAACGATCAGGTCGATCCCGGCTTGCCGTCGGACCTGACCGGTGGAAACACGAACGACAACCACCTGCACAGCCTTGTGGTGAACCACAGCTATACAATCAGCCCGACAAAGCTGAACGTGTTCACGTTCCATTTTCAGGACTTCCAGAACGCCATCCTCGGCGTGACCGACCAACCGAACATAACGTTCCCGTCGGTTCAAAGCGGCGCGAATGTGAACGTCCCGCAAGAGACCAAGGTGAGAAAGTACCAGATCCGAAACGATTTCTCGTGGCAAGCGGGAGCGCACAGCTTGAAGGCCGGAGCCAACTACATACCCACCACGCTCGGCGGATCGTTTTTCTTTGGCGCCAACGGGTATCAGATACTGTTCTTCGACGACCCGCTGACGATACTGAATGACCACGCGACGTATCCGCAGGGCTTCGCGACGCGGGGAGCGGCGAACGAGATTCTGTTCTCGACCGGCAACGGCGACACCAGTCAGCCGCGCGTGCATCAACTGGCCTTTTATGTTCAGGATGACTACAAGCTGTCTCCGAGGCTCACTCTTAACCTGGGGCTTCGATGGGACGCGAACATAAATCTGGTTGTCGATCAGACGAACAACCGGACGATGAAGATTCTCGAGAGGCTGAACGACCCGCGCGCTCAGGCTATCACCAGCGGCGACTTGACTCGCACGACGCCGGGCTACAAGGAGTTTCAGCCGCGCATCGGATTCGCGTGGGATCCCAAGGGCGACGGCCGCATGGTCGTTCGAGGCGGATACGGAATCTTCTACGATCAGATCTTTCAGAACCTGACGCTGTTCTCGACGCAACAGACAAACCCCACGATCTATCAGACGGTTCTCGATCTGGTTAACAGCAGCGTTGGAGTCGGAGATCTGGCGAACTTCCGGTTTGGAGTTGATCCTCTGCCGGCCCCGCCAGCGAATGCAAACAACACCGACCTCGAGTTTGGAGGGTTCGGAAGAATCAACGATCCGGGGATGACCGATCCTTACGTGCAGAAGTTCTCGATCGGAGTGCAAAAGACGCTGGCCACGAACTATGTGCTTTCAAGCGACTATGTTCACACGCTGGGCATTCACGAGAATCGAGTGCAAAACATCAACCCACAGATCAGGACGATCTGTGATCCGGCGTATCCCGGCTCGACTCCAAACTCTTCGCGTTGCGTTAACGGCGCAGGCACTCGTTTCTTCGACCGCGCTTTTGTGGACGCAGGGTTGGGGGCGGGGCGGCTGGGCCAGATCAACATGTTCACGACGACCAACCGCTCGATGTTCGATAGCTGGACGACTACGCTTCAAGGACGAGTCAGAGGGATGGCTTTCAAAGCGAGCTACGTTCTGTCGAGTTCAAGGGCGTGGGGCGGCCAGCCGACCGCTTCCTACAGCGGCAACGGCATCGCCGTGACCCCCGAAACACAGTTCAGACCGGAGGAATTCGGGGACACGCGAATCGACGAGCGGCATCGCTTTGTCGCGAGCGGGGTTTTTGACTTGCCGTGGAAAATTCAACTTTCACCCATCATCCATCTGGCGAGCGCCCGCCCGTACTCGCTCAACTCGGGCTTCGATCTTGACGGGGATGGCCGGGTAACGGTTGATCGCATCTGCGAAGGCACGGACCCGGCGGCGGTTTTCGCGGCTCGGGGGAACGCTACCGCGCTTCGAGCGCTAAACCCCCTGGGTTGCACGCAGGTCAAAGCGAACGGCGTTCGCGAAGGCTTTGTCGTGGATGAGAACGGACAGATCAAGGGGACTCGCAGTGCTCGATACCTGAACGTGGACTTGCGAGCGACAAGAGTCTTCGGCATTGGGGAAAGATTCAAATTCAAGCCGTACGCTGAACTCTATAATCTGTTCAATACACAGAACTTGAACATCGGCGACCGGCTTGGGTTGAGCCTCGCAACCTCCCGAGGCACCTTCCGGCAGCCGACAACGCTGTACGGTCCGGGCTTTGGGCCGCCGGTAGGAAAGCCGTTTACCGCCCAGTTTGGTTTCCGCGTGGAGTTCTAGACTCGCGTGGCATTGTCATCTCGGGGGCGCTGGGCTTCGGCCCAGCGCCATTTTTATTGAGCCCGGACGATCGTTCAAGGCTGATCCAGCAACCCCACTGTCTGGATGGCGGCTCGCTCCTTACTGCATTGATTCGCATTCTCGGACGAAAATCCAAAATCTCGTATTTTGCCGTCTCGAATCATGCTTAAGTCGGGGTGGCGCTCGTCGACTAAGTTATTCCAGACGCTACAACTCGCCCCGCCACTTGACACCCGCTCCAGAATGGACTATTCCTTGCTCGTCAAACTGAGCTTTAACGCAACCAAGCCCTGGAAAACTGAGGTCTCGACAAGCACCCCCCGAGCGAGGAGTCTCGCTAGAAGCTCCGAGGAGCTTGTGTTGAGCATTCGTACAGTAGGTTGAGCAGCCTTGCTGGAGTTCTTTGAAAAGACTGAGCTTTAGAGTAAAGCGCTCGAACAATCAAAAACCAAAACTACCTGGCCACCTGCGGAGGCTTTGCGAATCCGACGGTGCCCCGTGAACGATGGACCAGGACCTAAACGAAGGAGGTTCACACATGAGGAAGTTCAAGAGAACAATCACGGCAGTTATGACCGCTGTGGCGCTTCTAGCTGCTGCGCCTTTGCCGGCACTGGCGCAGACGGCTAACACTGGCAGCATCACCGGCGTGGTTAAAGACCAGTCCGGCGCCGTTGTATCGGGCGCAACGGTCAGGGCCATCAACAAGGGCACGAGCTTCGAGCGCAAGACTACCACAAGTGATTCGGGAGTCTACGAGTTGAATCAGATAGTGCCCGGCGAATATCGGGTCGAGGCCGAGGCAAGCGGATTCGGTAAGTACGTCGCCGATCCCGTCACAGTAAACGTGCTCTCGCGCGTGACGCTTGACCCGGAAATGAGACCGGCGGGGACCGCTGAGCAGGTAACCGTCACCGGCGAAAACGCGGCCCTGATTGAAACGACCAAGACCGATGTAGGCGGGGTTGTAAACCAGCGCCAAATGGAGAATCTCCCCGTGAACGGTCGTTCTTTCGCCTCCCTGGCCGTCCTCGTGCCTGGAGCTACGCTACAGCCGTCGTTTGACCCGACCAAAGCGCGGGTCGGTACCTTCTCGGTTGGAGGCGCTACAGGTCGCAACCTGAACATCACGATTGATGGTGGCGACAACAAGGACAACGCTGTGGGGGGGATCCTCCAGAACTTCACAATGGAAGGAATTCAGGAGTTCGCTCTGTCGACTCAGAGATTCTCGGCAGCGAACGGCCGCTCGGGTGGCGCGCTGCTCTCGATAGTCAGCAAGAGCGGCACGAACGCCATTCACGGTTCGGCATTCGGCTTCTTCCGGCACGATAAGCTCAATGCGAACGCGCCAAAGTTGCTTGCGGATGCCAACCCGACCTTGTTTTCGGAAGGGGACGCAATAAAGCCACCCTTTAATCGCCAGCAGTTCGGCGGGTCAATTGGCGGGCCGATATCCAAGGACAAGGCTTTCTTCTTTGGAACCTACGAGCGCACGCGTGAGCGTGGGAACTCAATCGTTCCTTCCTCTATCTTTGATCAGATCCAGCTGCTAGAGCCGCTGGGCTACAAGGCAGTACGTTTTCTCGAGCAGCCGTTCGACGAACATCAATACACGATCAAGACCGACTTCTTCCCTGTTGCGAACCACACCTTCTCAGTGCGATTCGCCGGGCAGAATAATACCGGTCTGAACGATCAAGCCGGATACCTGATAGTTTTCACCGATGCCTCGGGCGGGAACACCACCGAGAATGATCTCTACAACCTGCTCGGCTCATGGACCTGGACCGCAAATTCTAACGTGGTCAACCAGTTTGCATATCAGTTTTCGGACTTCGACAACCAGATCGGAGCGACCACCGATTTGCCGAACCTGATCTTCGCGGACGGGCTCTCGGTCGGCCGCAACGGTAACGTGCCCCAGCGCACCGTGCAAAGGAAGCACCAGTTCCGGGACGATCTAACGTGGAACCGCGGCAGGCACGGGTTCAAGTTCGGCGTGGACTTCACGAACGAGCCGGTGCTTGGCGGGTTGTTCGCCTTCCTGTCGGCGCCGGAGTACGACTTCTTTTTTACGGCAGATCAGATCGCTAACAATCCAAACCAGTTCCCGCAGGGATTCAACACCAGTCAGATACGGCCGGGGCCGATTACCTGCGGAACGTTCGGGCTCTCGGGCGCGGACTGCAACCAGGCCAATCTGAACGGTTTAGGCGTTGCAGCCGACCTGATACTTGCCGGGGGGAATCCGAACTTTGATCTACGTGACGGCGCCAAGCTGTTCTCCTGGTACGTTCAGGACGACTGGAAGATTACACCGCGCCTCACGCTGAATCTCGGCATCCGTTACGACCGTGACATGGGCTATTTTGATTCGAAGTTCCAGCCCAATAACCGAGCGGTCAAGTTTTTGAAGATCATCGGCAGTCCCTTCGGGGAGAGAGTGCCCCAGGACGATAAGAACAATTTCGGTCCGCGTTTCGGGTTTGCCTTGGACGTCATGGGTAATGGCCGGTCGGTGGTGCGCGGCGGTTACGGCATCTACTATGACCAGTCGTTTTTGAACGTGCCGTTGTTTGCCGTGCAGTCGGCCAATGATGAAATCTATGCGTTGATCATCGACGACTCGGCAAACCTGAGCGCGGCGTCGCCTGCGCCGCCTTTCCCGCGGCCACTCACGAACCCACCGATTGGCTTCCCGGTGAATGGGCGGCTGATTGATCCGAACTACGAGTCGCCGTACACGCAGCAGTTCAACATCGGCTATGCGATGGAACTAGGCCGGAACATGGCGCTCGATTTTGACTACGTTCACATCCTGGGTCTGCACGAGTTCACGCAGTTGGACATCAACCCGCGCATCGGTCCGCTCCAAAACGCGCAGCGCACGGATCCCAACCCGACGCGCCTGCTGCAGCCGCTGATCAATGCTCACGCGGCCGAGATCATCGCTGAATTCGGTCAGGCGAACCCGTTCACCAGACTCCGTGTCGCCCAGTCCGACGGGCGCTCGCGCTACGATGCGTTTACGATAGCGTTCCGAAAGCGCTACGCAAACAAATTCCTGTTCAACGCCCACTACACGCTGGCGAAGTCGCAAGGCTGGTTTGGTGGATCTCAATCCTTCCAACTCACGGCCCAGAACCAGTTCAACAAGTTCGACCCATTGGCTGACTTCGGTCCGACGGGGGAAGACGAGCGGCATCGCTTCGTGATGTCAGGCGTCTTTGACCTGCGGTGGGGCTTCCAAATTTCGCCGGTCGTTCAATTGTCGTCGGCGCGGCCGTTCAGTGTAGTACCTGGCGCAATAGACATAAACCGGGACGGCGTAACCAACGATCGCGAGTCGCGCGATGGCAACGACCAGAATAAGTTGCCGCCTAACACCGAACGCGGTGACAACTTCAAGCAGGTGAACGTGAGGGTATCCAAGTTCTTCAACTTTACCGAAAGGGTGAAACTCGGAATCTTCTTCGAAGCCTTCAACCTGTTTAACACTGGCAACTTCGGCGCATGCAGCGGCGACGTCGCGGGTGCCTGCTCCATTGACAACAACATCAACAGCCCGAACTTCAAGAAGCCTATCAACTTCTTTGGCGCGACGGGCTTCTCGGAGCCGATAGGCATACCGTTCCAGAGTCAGTTCGGCGTCCGTTTCAGCTTCTAAACGGAAGCCTTTAGCTTGCTCTTTCAAGGCCGGGGCTTGTCGGAAGCTCCGGCCTTTTTTGCTTCCAGCAGCGCGACTCGAATCAAAGGTGAAACAAGTCGTGAGCAAAGGCGCGTCAATTCGAATTGCCTCTCTCGCGTTTGCGATTCTTCTTGCAGCCACAACCTCGCTTGGTCAAGCAGCGCACTCGCTTCAAGGCAGGGTCGTCCTCCCTAACGGCTCTCAACCGCCTAATCCGGTTAGAGTCACGCTCACATTCAGCGGCAAGCGCGTGCACGAAACATTCACCGACTTGAGCGGCCGCTTCTTTTTTTCCGGATTGAATCGAGGCCGGTATCAGCTTGTTGCTGACGGCGATGGGGAAACGTTCGAGACCACGCAGACAGACGCAGAGGTTTTGGGATTCGGGGCAGGCTCTCAGACCTTCACGCAGAACATCCAATTACGCCTTAAGGCCGGCAAGGCTGTCGCTACCGCAGCCGTGACCTCGGTTGAGGCATTGGACCCCAATCTGCCGCCTCGTGCGCGCGAGCAGTACGAGAAAGGCCTAAAACAATCTCGCGACAATAACCCCGAGAAGGCCATCAAACTCTTTGAGGAAGCCCTCACCGCCTACCCTCAGTTCTACTCGGCGCACGTAGCCGTGGCCGAGCAGTACGCAAAGCTCAAACGTGATCAGGAAGCGGTGGCGGCCTATCAGAAGGCGATCGAGATTAAGCCTGACCGCGCGCCGGCTTACGTCGGCATCGGAGTCATGCTTGTAAGGCAGAAGCGGTACCCTGAGGCGATACCACCTCTTCGCCGCAGCCTTGAGTTGGACAAGCTGTCTTCGACTCCCTACCTCTTCCTCGGCCTTGCCGAGATGATGACGGCCGACTATCAAGCCGCCGAAGCCAGCCTTCTGCGTAGTTACGAAATTGGCAAGCCTGCCCTGGCGCGTATTTATCTGGCGAATCTGTACGAGTTGAAAGGCGAGCCTGAAAAGGCAATTCAGCAGCTTAAAGCGTTTCTCGCCGAGAGCCCCAATCTGCCCGACGAACGCCGCGTCGAGTTAGGCCAAGCCATTGATAAGCTAAAAAAACGCGTGGACGCTAAGAAGTGAGCCTCGGTGTGCTCCAGCGTGAACTGATCCGGGCGGCAACGTTTTCGCTACTCACTCTCCCGGATGATAAGACCTCTCGATATTCTTCTTGATCTCCGCTTCGCTGAACAAAGCCTTCTTGAATCCTTCGTTGGCAAACAACGCCGCTTGATCCGTGCTGTGCTTCGAAGCCGTGTTGGAAGTCTCTCCATAAGCAAGCACCGAATACGCGACGATTGGCTTCGAGAACTCGACGGCGAAAACCCAACCGTCGCCTCCGCCTTGCATCGGCTTACCCCGCTCGACTGTGCCTACAACGAGCTTGCCGCCGGGCGCTGCGGCAAACGTCATGACACGAAACAGGCCATACAAGCCGCTTTCGCCGCCCACCGGCAAATCCAGATCTCCAAGCCTCAAACGATGGACCTCACCCCATGCTACGTTCTCTGAGCCGTAGGTCTTTCGCGTCCACCGCACTGCGTCTTCAAACGACGTCACCGCAAGCTCGGGGTTTGAAAGCCCTCGCGGAGTCGTGCCGGGATTCTTCGAATCCCAAGCGACGGCGTACGGGGTCTTGCTCGATCCAGCGTAGCTGTCCCAGAAACGGCGGAACAGCACGCCGCCTCTGCTCGCGCGCGCCACGGTGTTATCCCACGCTTCCAGCACCGCAAGCCCCCGCTTCAAGTCTTCAGAGGGACTCGCGATCGACTTGATCGCCTTGATCAAATCAGGCTTCACGCGATCGGCGAGCAGCATCTTCTGGTTGTACTTCAAGCGCTTTACGTCGTCGAGCGAAAACTTCTGCTGGCTCTCCATCATCTCAAGCGACATCTGCGAGCGAAGCTGCAGCCGGCGGCCTGGCTCAGAGTAAGACGGGTACTTTGCCGGGTCGAGCAAGTTGCGAAGCGAAGTCCACCACGGCGGATCGTTGCAGTTCTGGACATAGCCGCCGGACGGGTTGATCAACTGCGGCAGCTCTTCGGTCTTGTGCAATTCTTTCCAGACGTACTTGCTCGTGGCACCGGGAACTTCGGCGCTGTAGTCCATACCGTCGTCCACGCGCCTGGGCACCGTGCCGTTCCACCAGTAGGCGATGTTGCCGTCCGCGTCCGCGTAAGCGATGTTGAACATCGGGATGTGATTCTGCTTAAGGTTTGCGGTGAACTCCTGGAGGCTTTTTGACTTGCTCAGCGCGTACCATTCCTCGTAGTAGCGAAATTCGTCGAGGATTGCGGACTTCAACGCGAAAACGTCTTTCGCGGTCCGGTGAACGATCGGGCCAAGGTGCGAGTAATAATACGTTCGCCGTTCCTGGCTGAGCTTGCCGTCGGGCTGCTTCACCTCAACTGTGATCTCTTTCCTGGTAAGCGGCATCGGCTTTCCGTCGAAGACGTACTGCTCGCGGTTGTTCGGATCGAGCGTCAGGACGTAGATGTCCGCGAGATCCGGATAGTTCACGGTGTGGCTCCAGCCGAGGTGCTCGTTGAACCCTGTGGTCAGCACCGGCCGCCCGATAAACGTCGAACCGTAGAAGTTGACCTTTCCCGGCACGGTGATGTGAGCTTCCCAGTAGAGCGCGGACCACGGCTGGTGCGGATTGCCGAGCAGAATCGGCTTGCCCGAATTCGTTCGCGAACCCGAGATCGCCCACATGTTGGAACCCATCAGATCTTCGCCGTAGCGCAAGCTGCCAGCTTGCGACTCCTCGCCTTCAGTTGTCGCCGGAGTTTGCGAGTAGTCTCGCGAGCTCCCGACTCGCGCCGCCGCGCCGTTGTCGGCTGGATACTTCAACTGCACGCCGGAAATCATCGCGTCGTTGAAGGCGAAGCGCATCACTTCGGCTCGTCCCATCGCAAGCACTCCGTACTCGTCGAACGTTGGGACCCACTCGGGCAGTTCTTTACGATGCTTCTCAGCGTAGAGGTTGAAGCCGGCGGCGTATCCTTTCATCATCGCTTGAAAGAGCGGGGTCAATTCGTGGAAGCGCGCCCGCGCAACTTCGTAGTTGCCATAGCGCTTCATGCGAAAATCGCTTTCAACCGCGCCGGCGCCAAAGACTCTTGCCGACTCGCCCTGCGCGACCACATATCTTCGCGCGAGCTCGACCGGGT
The DNA here is from genome assembly GCA_038040485.1 of Candidatus Onstottus arcticum. Taxonomy (GTDB): domain Bacteria; phylum Acidobacteriota; class Blastocatellia; order UBA7656; family UBA7656; genus Onstottus_B; species Onstottus_B arcticum. Next base: position 435,366 of record JBBPIE010000001.1, on the reverse strand, counting down.
GATCCTCAGCCTGCGCAAAGCCGATCCCAAACGCGGCGGCCTCTTCGGTTTCGGCCATCACGTGCGGCACACCGTAGTTGTCACGGCGGATGGTTACCTGCTCTGCGAGACTCTTTCCGGTTCCGGCCGATAGCGGATGAATAAGCGCTGCGAGCGCGGTCAGCGCCAGCAGGAGCAAAAGACACAATCGCGCAACTCGGGTGTGCATAAGTCACCTCCTTCGATCACGATGACGCGCAGAGTTTATCAAATCCCTCCGCAAAGTCTATCGGGTGTGCGACCGCCGGCTAGATGCTGGGTTGATGAGGAATGAGGAATTTGGATTTCGCGCGATTCCGGGAAGGGATGCCTGAGTCTGGATGCGTGAAGCTTTCGACCGCGAGGATCGGCGAGCAGCGCGAATAAACAATGTCGGAGCCGGAAGACGGGGAAGCCTGCGAGAGTAGATAGCGGAAGACAGAAAGGGCGAAGCGATACGATCGCTTCGCCCTTTCAATCATACTCGAGCGTGAATTCTTGCTTACTGGTCGCTCTTCGGCCTGCGCATCTCGTTCTCGACTTTCAAACGCATCCCTGGAGGCATTGCTTCCTTCACCGTGTAGTCTGACGGAACCTGAAACAGCGAGGCTGCCGGCTCGCTACGGTTGATGTTCGTCAAACGGTAGCTGCTCTCGCCAAAGCGCGGATCGCTGTGCTTGCTCATCACCACCGTCTGAAGCTCCGCCGAGTACCACGACTCAGCCACTATGTTGATCGGTTGCTCGTTGCCGATTTCGCCCGCCGGGATAGTGCGCGTGTGCCGGGTGCCATCAGCCGCGACGCCTTCGATGGTCTGTTTTCCAAGCGATTCCGTCTTCATGTTCTTCGCGTCGGCTTCCACTTTCACCCTGGCGCGCGCTTCCCCTCTCGCCGGACCCGGAGGACCCGGATGCGTGATAGTCACCGTGTTTGTTCCGCTTCCGGAAGCCTTGTCGCCTGTAATGATTTCAACTCTCTCCCTCTGTCCGGGTCCGCCGCCCATCGCAAACCCCGAGCGAGCTGGAAGTCTGGAAAGGTCGATCTTGCGCGCCGTCTTGGAGTCCGAATCGAGAATGTAGTTTACGTTAGCCACCGGGTCGTTGATGAACAACGTCTGCTTCGGAGTTCCGGACGCGGTGTACGCGCCTATCGGGTTGATGGTCTGCTCGCGGCGGGTCCGCCCTTCGCTGTCGCGGGAAACGGAAGCCGTGGTCTTGTGAACGATTCGGTTACCGTCTTGAAGCGTCTGGGTGTGCTCGGTGACGACTTGCGCCGAGTAGGGTGCTCCCTTGACCGTCTTGCCCTCCAAACTCATTTCGGAAGAGATGAACATGAAGGTGTCGCCGGCGCCGCCCGGCGGCACCATCATCTCAAACGGGACGCGCATATGCTCGTCCTGCCATCCTGGCCCCTCGCCGCCCACCACATGACGCTGAATCACAACATCATGCCGAGACTGCGCGCCCTTCTCCTGGGCCGTACAAACGCCCGCTCCGTTGCTTAGAAGCGCAAGAGCGCAGATCAAACTGCTGATCAATCTCTGATTCTTCATGAAAGCCTCTCCTTCGAAAATTGGTTTCTGGTTTCTAGTTTCTAGTTTCTGGTTTCTAGTTTCTGGTTAATGGTCTCGCGCTCGAACCAGAAACCAGAAACCACAAACCAGAGACTCGAACCCGTTTTTTCAGTGAACAAATCGAATCGCGCGCGCGAGTCCGTCGTTGCCGACAACAACGTCGGCTTTAACTCGTTCCCCGGCCCGCTCCATATTCATCGGGAAGCCGAACGCCATCAGCGCCGACCTTGGCATCTCCACTCGCACTAGCTGGCCGCCGTCGTAGGGCGACATCTCATCGCCGTGAACCAACGGAATGAATTCGGTAGCTACCTCGGTCCGGGCCTCTGAACCTTCAACAGGTTTTGCTTCCTTCGTTGAAGGGTCTCGCCGACTGCGTCGCACAACCTGGTGTCCGCTTACGCGTTGCGTGTGATGGAGGCCAGCCAACTGAAGCGGCGCCACGTCGGGCTTCGGATCGACGCCGCCGGGAACGCCGGCCGGCTGTTCTGTTTTCGGCCCGGCGGTTTCTTGCTTAACGTCTTGTGTCTGGCCTTTTCGCACGCGCGCCGCGGTCAAAGCAAGCAGAGCCACCAGCACGATCACCGCAGCCGCAGCAGCCCACCGCAACCAACTACGCGAACCTGATTCAGTCCGTGTGATGACTGGTTCGGCCGGCGCCGCGGTCATCGCTCGAAATGCGTCGCGAAGCGAACCTTCAACGCGAGCCGGAGCGTCTTCGCGCGTCTCAGCAAACTTTCTGAGCCCCGCGGTTAGCGCCTGTTCATCTACAAGCCGGGCAGAGCACATCTCGCACGTCACCGCGTGCGCAAGCGCCCGGTTTCGCGCCGACGCTTCCATCATCTGGTCGCGCGCGAGATCGATAACCGCTGCTTCGAAGCTCTGGCAATTCATGCGAAGCACCTCTCCTGATTCACAAGTCGTTCGTTCCCGGCGCTCCTCGCCGACTTGAGTTTCTCGACAAGCAACGCGCGTGCGCGATGAAGCCGCGACCGTATCGTGCCAACCGCGCAGCCAACGACGCTAGCTCTAGACACCTCCCTGCCTCCGGCCATAAAGAGTCCGGAACGCCTCTTCATCTCCGGCGTTCATCAGCCGCAGCAGGCACAGATCTCCGGGCGTCTTCGGCAAATCATAGTTCTTCGGCGAACGTTCAGGCCGCCCGCTGACATAAGTGATTCACCCGAGGCAGTCGGAAAGTTCCAAAAGATGACGAAAGGTGAGAACCGAATGAGATGGGGATCGTGACCGCAGCGAATTGCGTGGAGAGTTGACCTGAGCAGGGCCGGATTACAACACACCTGGGTGCCGCACACTTCTATTGCAACCAGGCTTCTTTACATTCGCCTGGGTGCAAGGGCGGGGCGGCCAAGGGCGGGAATCTTTGAAGGAGGGCTTGTTTCCGTCTACAGGTTCGAGTCACAACTTGGGCGGGGCGGATCAGCGATCCTTTTATTGCTGCATTGTGCGTGCGGTTGTCAAGCTTGTGGCTGATGAAAGTGCCAATCCGCGTAATGGCGGCGTCATCGAGGTGACGACGTGTGAACAGAGATGAGAAGTAGAGAGGACCGTTGCTCCTTCCGCGCTGATTATCCGCGCGCGCAGATGAATAGCCAGAAAAAGGCTTCCTTAACGATATCCCACGGCTTGCAGTCCGAAGAGCTCAGCGTACAGGCCCTCTTGCCCGACCAGTTCCTCGTGCGAGCCGCTCTCGACCACGGCGCCGCCCTGCAGTACGATTATGCGGTCAGCCATACGCACGGTTGAAAACCGGTGTGAGATCAAGATGGCTATGCGGCCGCTAACCAGTTCGGCGAAGCGAGTGAAAGCTTCATACTCTGCCCGCGCGTCGAGTGCGGCAGTCGGTTCATCGAGGATGAGCACCTGCGCGTCGCGAATGTATGCACGCGCCAGCGCGACCTTCTGCCATTCGCCGCCCGATAAATTAACGCCGCCTGTGAACCTGCGTCCCAGCATCTGGCGGTATCCTTTTTCGAAGCGCGGAAGAAGTGTTGAGGCCATCGACTTCTCCGCGGCGGTAATGATTGAGGAGGGAACCGACCGCACAGGGATCGAGTCGGCGCTTGACGAGTCCTGTCGGGGACGATGCCCGTTCGAACGCTGCTCGCGCCATATCCCCATGCCTGGTTCTTCGCCTGGGAACGCTTCGTTGTCGTTTGCCTCGTTGAGGTACGTGCCGACTTCGTCGATTCGGCCGACCCCGATATTCTCGTCGAGGTGCAGATCATAGCAAACGAAGTCCTGAAAGATCACGCCGATGGCTTGCCTGATTGAACCCAAGTCGTACTCGCGCAAATCCCGGCCGTCGAGCAGAATGCACCCTTCCGTGGGGTCGTAAAGCCGCGCTATGAGCTTGGTGAGCGTCGTCTTTCCAGCGCCGTTTTCACCCACGAGGGCCAGTCGTTCGCCGGGGCGCAAGGCGAAGCTCACGTGGCGCACCGCCCACCGGTCGCTGCCCGGATAGCGAAAGCTGACATCCTCAAACACAAACCCTTCACGGATGGGGGAGGGAACGGCAGCAGCTCCGGGCGGCGAGGTAATTGTGGACCGGGTTTCGAGAAAACCGAACAAGTCTTTGAGGTAGAGACATTGTTCGTAAATGCTGCTCGCGCTGCCGAGCACCCGGCTGACGATGTCGCGACTGCGCATGAATGACGCGGCCAGGAATGTAAGCGTGCCAAGCGTGATTCTTCCCGTGGCGGCGCTCATCAGAATGAGCGCATAGGCCGCGTAATAGCCGAGCGTGGATATGACGGCCAGCAATCCGCCGACGGTGCCCTTGCGCGTGGAGAGCCGCTTATTCTCTTTGTAGAATCGAGTCGAAAGTTCCCCGTAACGATCCATCAACCAGCCGGCCAGACCAAACATATGAAGCTCTTTCGCGGTCTGGTTGCTGGTGCCCACGTATCGCAGGTAGTCGAGCTCACGACGCTGCGGCGTCCAACTGTAGAGCAAAGAGTATCCAAGCGCAGCGAACCGAGTGTCGCTGAAAAAGCTGGGTAACACAGCGACGACCAGCAGCAGGAGCAACCACGGTTTGAAGATGAGCAGCGCGCCCGCGAGCGAGACGAGCGTCACGGCGTCCTGGCCTATGGTAACCAGGTTCGTAACGAGCCCCATCCCACCCGTTGTCTGGCGGCGAGCCCGCTCAAGCCCGTCGTAGAAACTCGGATCTTCGAATTGCTCAAGATCGAGCGTCGCCGAATGCGCCATCAGCAGCATGCTGGTATGAATAGAGAGCAGATCGCCGAGTAAGCTCTCAACCAGGGCCGAAGCGCGGGCGAACACTTCGCCCACCAGCACGATCAGAAACTCGAGCGCAATCAACTCCCACAGTCTCCGGTATCCGGCCGTCGCGGCGCCGGCGCGGATCGCGACTACCTCATCGATGATCAGCTTGCTTACCCAGAACATCACGACCGGCGTGAGTGAGCGCGCAAGCCGCAGGATCACCATCATGGCGGCATAGCCCCGGTGTGTAGCCCAGACGAGACGCAGGAACCGCGGTATGTAACGAATTGCCGGGAAGAACCCGATTCCGCGTGAGGGGTCTTTGGCAGACGATCTTCGAGCTTTGAAAAACCGATTTAACATGCGCATCTCTTACTTGCCGGCAGGCTGATCATTTAGTCAGGGCAACTGCGTTTGACACTGTTAGCAAACTTCACTCAACTCTTCGGTATTCAGAAATAGTCGATCGAGATGGAACGCGCTTTCGTCTGGGTGAGTCAATCTATGTAGAAAGTGACCGACTCCCGCGCTGCCGGTTCCATAGTCGCAGGATATTCTCCGCAGCATTTCGCCCGGGAAGGCAAGACCCTTTTTCCTTTCGATCTTGAAGAGCGATATGCCGGTCGCTACCCTGTACGCGCCGTCCAGGTGGCGGTTGTCGTTCGTGACCTGGTACAGGTCGAGAAGAAACTCACCCAGACCCGAAAGGCCCTTGAAGAAGCCCGGAAAGACCGTATATTTTCGGGCGGTTTCGATAAAGATCTTCTCGAGCGTCTCCCTGTACCGTTCCTCTTCCAGAAGGCGGTAATATCTGAGGACCGCCATGCCGACACCCGCGGCGCCGTAAATCCAATACGGATAAAGGACCGACCCCTTGTCGGCAAGCCTCCTCCATGAGAGCTCCTTTCCGCCGCGCTGGCTGCTTGCACAATTGATATCGAAATCCACGGCCTTCTTTCCGATCTCGAGGAACTCTTCCTTGCCGCCGGCCAAATAGAGGTAAAGCAGAAACAAGCTGACTCCGGATGCGCCGTAGGCGTATCCAAGAGGAATCTCGTCTTTGGAGGTCCAATAGCAACCGCGGGTGTCCTCGGCCACGGTATCCAGCAGGTATCTTCCTGCTTCTTCCGCCTTATCCAGGTACATCTCGTCCTGAAACTCCATAAAGAATCTCAGATTCGCCAAACCCCAGCCCGAGGCTCCGTAAAAGAGATCGAACGAGTTGTAGACAAGTGGGTGGTCGAAAGTGGATATCAGGGCTTGCTGCGATTCGTCGTGCATCCCCAATTCGAGCATTCCCCACGCAATTCCCGCGAGTCCCGTATAAAGGCCCGGCGGGTAGAGCAGGGTGTTCTTATTTCGAGCCGCAATCCAATCGACAACCTCGCCGGGAACCTTTCCATCCATCTTCTTCAGCGCGTAAGCCACGCCGCACGCCCCATAAGCCAGGCTCAAGGGGTTTGTATGAAAGATAGCGCCGTCTGAAGGGAAGAGCCTGTCCTTTCTTTCGTAAGTTGCAACTCCAAGAATGTACCTTGTGATTTCGCTAACGTCGTTTCGATAAGTCGGGTCAGCCTCGCGGCCGTTTACGGCAAAATCCGGAGTGCTGGGCTTATCATCTCTCTGCAACACCTCGATTACCTCGGCGGGTGTCGGTCTCTTCTCAGCCTCTTTGTCTACGAGGGCGGTCGCCATCTCACAAATGCTTTTGGGAAAGCCGATGTCCTTTGTAACGGTCTGGAGGAAGGAAAACCTAGCCTTCGGGTTGATCAAAAAGATTTGGTTCACCGGTGAGAGAAAGAAATGGATAATTGCCCCCAGTGAAAAATAATCGCTTTCGAATGTCGAAGTACGCCCGAACATCTGATCCGCGGCAAAGCCGGGAGTAAAGAGCAGACCCGGTTTGTCTACACCCATCTCGTGAGCGCCTTCGAAGTCGATTATCTTGAGCTCCAGGGTTTCCGGCGTGAGGATGAGGTTGTTGGGAGACAGGTCCGAAAACACAATCCCGTGCTCATGTATCGCTTTTACGATGTCGGCGAGCTGCAATATTATCCTCCTGAACTTCCCGTAAAACGATTCAGTATCGGCGAGCGTCGGGCGAGGGATGAGAGTGACATTATGTCGCGACGCGAAGTCCGCGAGGCTGTTTCCTTTCAGGTACTCCTGAACCATAAAAAAATGCTCCCAGTCCTGAAAGAAATCCAGGGGTTGCGGCGCTATTCTGAGGTGCGCAATCTTTGACAGGATTCGATACTCCTTCTTTAACAGAAAAATTGTGTCTTCGGTGGCATCAATAAATGGACGCGCTTCTTTGATCACTACGTCCTGGCCGGTTTCCAGGTCCTCGGCCATATACACGCCGCCTGAATTTGAGTAAGTCAAAACAGACTTCACCGAGTATCTGCCGTCCTTTAGAAGGATCCGGGACGGAAGCTGCTCCTCGGAATCGGCATTCCCGTCAGTAGCGGAAGTATCTTCCAAAGGATCCTTGGCCCACTCAGGCAAATAGAAATAGGGGCGCCTTATGTCTGGCACCCGTTCGCCCGATGGCGACGTCAGCATTGGTACTTTTTCCCCCCGCGCATTAAGAACCGACTCCGGGCGTATTCCACCGTATCGGTAGAACACCACCTTGCTGTCTTTGTATCGTCTGTCTGAGAGAATGTATGGGCCTTCCAATGCCCTGGTTGCCTTATGAAGCTCCTCGACAAGAAACACAAACTGAGTTTCGTCAACGGGATAAATAGTTATGAATTTCCCTGAGCCCTGGCGTGACCAGCGTTTGTTGTTCATCAACGCGAGTATTGTCAGATCAAGGGAAAACTTGAAGCTGACACAATGCTCAGTCAGAACCGGGACGACGGCCTTCAAAACATCTCTCGACTGCGCCAGTGATGATGAAACATGTATCTTCCATCCTTGTGGCGGCGTGGGTCTGCCCTGACCCTCTGGCAATAAGCAGCCAAACCAAATGCCGTTTACCCTCATGAACTGCCAGTCGCTGGGCACCATCTCAGTGACCAGGTCCAGAAACTCCTCGCTTCGAGGCTGGTAATAATCTATCGACTCATAGAACTCAGGATCGGCAATTGTGTCCAGCATGTTTAGTCCGCTCATCTCTTGAATCTCCTTGTGGCTTTGACGGATAGATCAGCCCCCCTGCAGAATGCAGAGGGGCTGATTGGATCGCGTAGCGACAACTGCGAATCCAACGAAGAATGTCGCGACGCGGTTGCGTCAATCTGAACCGTCCCGGCTTTCAAAGGCCGGGCTTTCGGGCGGTCGGCATCCGGCTTGCCGGATGCCGACCGTTCAGAAAGACGTCGATTCGGCAGGCGGAACGGTGGCCTTTACGATTCGGCCTACCATTCCATCTCACCCGCCGGCCTGCACACCAGACTGCAAGTGGAAAGAGCCCATCCAGTTGACGCCGTGGAACAGATTCCGCTGTCACCACTCGCGCCCCCTACCGGCTCCACATCTTGCAAATTTTGTGAGAGACCTTGTAGTCCTAATACTCGTTCCATTTCTTCCTCTCCTTTATTTTAGTTAACGCCGGCGATCACTTGAGTGAGAAGACGGAATCGTTTTGCTCGCTCAGTTGAAAACCGCCGTTGGGTGGATGCTCAGCAGTCATCCGGAACGCCAGATACTCTCGGATGATCTAAGTTACCTGGCTCGAGATTCACAGAGTGACTGACTAAGCAGCTTTCGACCGTAACCGATACAGTCGAGCGCATCTGACCGTTTTGTCAGATAAGGCAAGAGCTACTTCAAACGCTTTTGTTTTTTTAGTAGCTCGAAGCGCCGGCCGTTCAGAGAAAAGCAGGCCGAGCGGCTCGGCTCTTCTCCTTGCCTACCATTCCATCTCAGCGTTTGCGTTACAGATCAGGCTGCACGTCGAAACAGCCCAACCGGTTGAAGCGGTGGAACAGATTCCACTGTCGCCACTTGCCGGCTTGATTGGTTCTACGTCGCCACCATCTCTCAAAGATGCTGAAAGACCTTGCAATGAAAGTACTCGTTCCATTTTCTCTTCTCCTTTTGGTCTTAGTTACGGCCGCTTCCTCAGTGTGACAACGCGGGATGCCGGCATCGCTGGCGAGCACGGCACTCCTTTGTTTCTCATTCGAAAACCGCCGATGGGTGGGTGCCAAGCAGTCATCTGAAAATCCAGATACGCCTGCCGCCAGGCTAAAGCGGCATAACTGCATCTGACTCTTGCCTGATGGACTGACTGCTTAAGCGGAATTCGACCGTTCACTCGGGACAAGTCGAGAGTAATCTGACCGTTGCCAGATTTTGGCAAGAGCTAGTTTCAAAATCAAAATCAAAACAGTACAAAGACCGGGGTGCCGCCTGAAGACTCGATGACCCTTTTTTTGCCTTCACGAAACTACGTGTGTATATGAACCGCCGGAGACGTGATCGTCACGACTGGACATGCCACATGAACGGCTGGACATGCTCCTTGAAGCGGTCGCGCAGCCCTCTGAACCGCATGTACTATGTGCCTTCCAACGCCGTCACATGAAAAGACTGGTGCCAACTGACTACTTCCCTTCGGCGGATGATCTGACCGGCTTCCCTTCAGTATCATAAATCTCCACTATTCCGAATTGCCTGAGCACCTCCGCAATCTTGCTGGCATCGCCAACCGCGACGATCTGAAGGCGGCTTAGGTCAAGATACTTCCTCGCAACACGCTGTACGTCGTCGGGGGTGATTGCCGCGAGCTTTTGCGTGTAGGTATCCCAGTAGTCGGCGGGCAAAGCGTAGAGCTTCTGAGTCACTATGTTATTCAAGAGCGCCTGCGGCGATTCGAGCTGCAAAGCGAACGCGCCGATAAGCGTACGTTTGGTTCGGTCAAACTCCTCGGGTTGAACCTTCTCGTCGCGGATGCGTTTGATCTCGTACATCAATTCGTTCATCGAGCCTTTGGTCGCGTCGGTCCGTACTTCCGTGCTCGCGCGGAATGTACCCCGATACCTGGGAGCGGAAAGCCCGGTGTAAGCGCCGTAGGTATAGCCCTTGTCTTCCCGCAAGTTCATGAACAGCCGCGAGGTCACCCCGCCTCCGATGACCTGATTCATTACGTCCAGCGCAAAGTAATCCGGATCGGATCGTTCAATCGCCAGATTGCCAACCACCAGATTGGCCTGCACCGATGGAACGCGGTTAATCAGAAAGATCTTCGCCCCGCCTGGCTCGCTCACTTTCGAAATGCTGTTCCGCGGCACGTCGCCCCGCTGCCACGATCCGAAGGCCTTTTCGAGTTTGGCCAGGACCTCCATCGGTTTGACGTCGCCGACGATGGCGAATATCGCGTTGTTGGGTTTGTAGTGTGCGGCGTGAAATCTCTGGAGCGCCTCCGGCGTGAGTCTTTGAATATCTGCCGCGGTCAGCGCGATTCGCGCGGCCGGATGCGAGCCGTACATTACCTTCGCGAACATCTCGTCGGCTAGAAAGCCCGGTTGCGCGCGTTGCAATCGAAGCTGCCCAAGAGCGCGAGTTTTGAACTTCTTGAGTTCGTCCGCCGGGAAGCTTGGGTTCAAGATCACATCCGCGAACAACGCCAGGATCTGATCGAAGCTGTCCGTCAACCCCGAAGCAAAGACCCTGCTCTCCAGCGACGAAAGCCCCGAGGCCGCCGAAAGCGATGCGCCGAGCGAGCCGACTTGCTCGGCAATCTGTTTGCTTGTGCGGGTCTTTGTTCCTTCCTGCAGCGACGCGGCGGTACTCAGCGCGGCGCCGTGAAGATCCTCGGGATCCGTAAGCCCGCCGCTTTGAATGATCATTTGCATCGCGAAAGTTGGCAGCTTGGGTGCTTCGAGCACGATTACCTGCATCCCGTTGCCGAGTTTCGTCTCGAAGGCCCTGGGCAATTTCACCTTCAGCACTTCCTTACTGATCGGCGCCTTGCCTTTGATCACAAGACCCTTTGACGAAGGCTTTGGATCCTGCGCCGCCAAAAGAATCGTTGAGAGCGACACAATGATGGCCGCCGAAAGCGCGCGTTTCAGTTCCGAGATCATTCTCTTCATTGCCTTGTCTCTCGATAAAAGTTCAGAACACGAGGCTGGGTTGTACGATGAAAGCGGCTTGAGAATCCACTATGAATATCGCAGCTAATTCGCCGGGGCTCCGGCGTTGGGAGCTTCTCTTGCGGCAGCGTGATGCCGACGGTTCGAGTTGTCTCCCTGAGGTACTTGTTGGCGACGCGTTGCACATCCTGTTTTGTGACAGCGGCGATTCTCTCGAACTCGGCGTTGATCAAATTCGGATCGTTGTAGAAGACCTCGTACTGAGCCAGCCGGATCGCTGTTCCGAGCGAACTTTGCAACGCTTGGATCGAAAGGCGGCGAGAAGAGTTTTTGGCCTTCTCCAACTCCCAATCGGCGATCGGCTCGCGCTGCAGCCGGCGGATCTCTTCATCGATCACCGTTGCGACGTCTTCAACCTTCCCGCCGGGTGCGACTATCGCAGTGATCTGGTAATATCCGACCCCGCGCAACTCGTTCGTGAATCCGAAAACAACGTTGGCCAGCTCCTTCTCCTTCACAAGCCTTTGATAAAGACGAGAGCTCTGCCCGCTGGCCAGCGCTTGATTGAGCACTTGCATCGCAAAGGTGTCCGGTGTGTTGTCTGCGATTCCCTTGTAGCCGATGAGGACCCGCGGCAAGCGAGCGAGCGGGTCCTCCACCGCGAACCGCCTTCCGGCCGTCTGCTCGGGTTCGGTGGTATCTACAGTAGGCGGCGAAGGCTGCGAGGGGATGGTTTCGAAATAACTTTTGATTCTCGAAAGCGCAATATCGGCCCGGACATCTCCCACGAGTGCGAGGACGGCGTTGTTCGGGGCATAGTACGTCCGGAAGAAGTCCTTCACGTCCTGCAAGCCAGCGGCGTTGAGATCGTCCATCGAACCAAACACCGAATGCCGGTAGGCGAAGTTGTCGTACATGAATTCCTGAAACATCTCGGTGGTTTTGCCATAGGGCTGATTGTCAATTTCCCTTCTTCGCTCCTCCTGTACCGCATTGCGCTGAGCGTCGAGGCTCTCCTGAGTCACATCCAGACTGCGCATGCGATCGGCTTCCAGAAACAGGATCATGTCCAGTTGATTAGACGGCACCGTGGCAACGTACAGCGTGCGATTCTCATTAGTCGTCGCATTCGCGCGGCCGCCGTTACTAGCTATTAGCAGTGAGTATTCGTTCCTACCTACGTTCTGCGAGCCGGTAAACATCATATGCTCGAACAAGTGAGCGAAGCCCGTGCGGCCCTTGCGCTCGTTGCGCGAGCCGACGTCGTAGGTAATCGCGACTGACACGACCGGCGCGCTATGATCTTCAACCACCAAAACGCGTAGACCGTTCTTCAGCTTCATATCATTGAACTCTAGTTTGATTTTCTTCGCCTGCTGCGCGCCTGCCGTCAGGACAAGTAAGCAGCAGAGAGAGAACGCCAGTAACGGCTTAGGTGTTTTCATTGTCGGTGTCCTTTTCACTGCTTTCGATGGGCCACGACGAACCGATTCCTCGCTCCCTTGAAAACCGCCCTTTGGGTGAGCGCGCTCGGCGGCCATTTGAAAATCCAGATACATACGTGGCGGCAGGCGGCAGCGATTAGATCGTATTGTGACTCTTGCGGGTGGACTGACTGCGTAACCGACCTTCGACCGCGCGCGGCACAGTCGAGCGTATTCTGACTGTTTGTTAGATCGAGGCTGGAGCGATTTTCAAAAGGTCGATTGGAAAGCTAAAAGGACAAAGGTGCCGCTTGGAGCACCTGTGACTATTGATCGTCCCGAGGCTACAGTGATTTGCGCGGGCTGAGAAGTCTGCCAGGCCAGCTTATGTTTCGTAAACGGTGGTCAGTAATCTCAGCCGCGTAGAAGACAAATCGAGAAGACGAATGGCACTCACTCATATCGGAGCGCAACTATCGGATCCACTTTTGTCGCGCGCCGTGCAGGAATCCAACACGCAAGTAGCGCAACCGCTGTAAGCATTAATGACACGACAGCAAGTGTCGGTGCGTCAGTCGCGGGTACACCAAACAACAGGCTCTCCATCGATCGCGTCAACGCCAACGAAGCAGCCAAGCCAACCACCACGCCAATCAGAGCCAGCGTCATCCCCTGCTTGATCATCAGTTTCAGAACGTCAGTTGATTGCGCGCCCAGCGCCATCCTTAGACCGATCTCATTTGTGCGCTGCGACACGCTGTAAGCCATAACACCGTAAATTCCAACTGCCGCCAATAGAAGCCCCAGCGCTGCGAACAGACCCACCAGTAATAGGTTGAACCGTTGCGGCGCAATGGAGTGGCTAACCAACTGTTCCATCGGACGCAGATTTCTAACCGGCACAGTCGGATCAAGCCGCTGCATGTCGCTGCGAATCGCCGCGCTCAGCGGCAAAGGATCGGCCGCGGTGCGCAGGACGAAGGTGGGTTGTTGCAATATTTGTCTCACCTCTTTGTCGGCTTGCGTCACTGGAATGAAAACGGCCGCCGGCGCGGCCTCGCTCAGGTTTCTTTGCTTAGTCTCATTGACCACGCCGACTACGCGGCGCGACGCAAGATTGCCGGATTCACAGCAGACGAATACTTGCTGGCCGATCGGCTCAGCGCCTGCGAAGTTCGAGCGGGCGAACGCGTCGTTGACGATGACGACAGGTTCAGCGCCAACCGCATCGGTCGCAACAAAGGGCCTGCCTTGTTGCAATGCTATCCTCATCACCCGGAAATAATCAGGCGAGATGAGGCGATATTGCACAGCGCCCGCAAATTGGCTCTGACCGGCCAGCCGGTAGGGTAGATTGAATTGCGAGTCAAAGGGCAGTCTGTTAGTCAGCGCGACGGCTTCGACGCCGGGCAGGCCGCCCAATCCTTCAAGAACGCGACGGTAAAAATCATTCAGCTTCGCCACCGTGTCGTAGTTTGTGCCTCTCGGCGAAAGCTGGAAGGTCAGCACGTTGCGCGCCTCAAAACCAGGTTCGATGCGGCGCAGATTTGTGAACGTTCTCAGCAACAAGCCTGCTCCGACCGTAAGCGCCAGGGCCAACGCGACTTCAACAACGACCAGCACACCGCGCAAGACCCCGTGCGCAGTCCCTACCCCGGTCCTACCCGTGCCTTCTTTGAGCACATGATTCACATCCACCCGCAACGTTTGCAGCGCCGGCGCGAGACCGAAAATAATGCCGGTCAAAAGGCTTGCCCCAAGCGTAAAGGCCAATACACGCCAATCCGCATTAATTTCGCCGGTACGTGGGATTACGCCTTCGGGAACCAGGGCCAGCATGGCACCCACCCCCCATCTCGCCAGGAGCAATCCCATTAACCCACCCACGAGTGCCAGGGCAATGCCTTCGGTCAGCAGTTGGCGAATCAAACGCCCGCTGCCCGCGCCCAACGAAATCCGAATCGCCATCTCCTTGCGCCGCGCCGTCGCGCGTGTCAATTGCAGGTTGGCGATGTTCGCGCAAGCGATCAACAAGACAAAGCTGACTGCGCCAAGCAGAATCCATAGCAGCTTTCGAATGTCGCTCGTCATACTCGCGCGCCAGCCGATCGCGCTGAACGATTCGCTCTCTTTCACCCAGCGCGGATGAGTATCCCGGAACTTGTCAAACAGCAGCTTCAATTCCGAACGCGCCTGGTCTGCCGTGACGCCCTGCTTCAAACGGCCGATGATCGACCAGTTGTGGCCCTCATTCTGACTGGCCGGGTCAACGCGCATCGGCAGCAAGACATCCTGAGGCCCCATGTATTCAAATTCGGGCGGCATAATCCCGACGACCATATAGGCGGTGCCGTTGAGCGTGATCGCCTTGCCGATCATCCCGGAGTCTGCCCCGAAGCGCCGCTTCCACAATCCATCACCCAGAATCGCCACGCGCTCGCCTGAAGGGCTGTCTTCTTCTGTCGTAAAGCCCCGTCCGCTGGCTGGCATCACGCCCAGCACGCGAAAGAAATCGGCCGACACGATCAAGCCGCGAGGGTATTCCACCTGGTTTTCCTCGGACAGATAGGTGTTCGGCCCCATCTCCTGGGTCGCGGTGATGGCTTCAAACGACTGGACGTTGTCGCGCATGAAGATGAACTTTGGCTCGCTGACCTCAGAGACGACCTCTGTGTCATTAAAAGCGCGCCCCATTTGCATTAGTTTTTCCGATTCGGGATAGGGCAGCGGACGTAACAACACGGCATTCACGATAGTGAAGATTGCCGTGTTCGCGCCGATGCCGAGCGCCAAGGTAATGACTACAACCGCAGTGAAGCCAGGCGTCCTCATCAAGCTTCGCGCGCCGTAGCGCAGGTCCTGCCAAATCCTTTTCATATGCTCCCCTTCATAACGAAGTTTGATCCTGTATTAGTTTATCTCGCGAGATCGTTGGGATCAATCTGTCTGTGATTGCAACCCTCTAATCCTTGGCAGCCTCCAGTGCGGCCTCGGAATTTGTTTCATCGGCCAGGCGCTTTTCCTGCCGCAAGCCGTCGTAACACCTGCAAGGGTCAATAACGACTGACTACTTTCCTCCGCCAGATGATCTGGGCCGGTTCCCTTCGGTATCGTAAATCTCCAGCGTTCCATATTGCTTGAGCACGTCGGCAGTCCTGCTGGCGTCGCCGACCGCGACGATTTGCAGGCGGTCGAGGTCAAGATACTTCCTCGCGATCCGCTGCACTTCGTCCGCCGTGACCGACGCGACCTCTTGTGTGTAGACATCCCAGTAATCTGCAGGCAAACCGTAGAGCTTCTGCGTGATTAATGTTATTCAGAAGCGCCAGCGGCGATTCGAACTGCAAAGCGAAACCGCCAATGATCCTGCGCTTGGCTCGCTCGAACTCCTCGGGTTCGACTTTCTCATTGCGGATACGCTTGATTTTTCAGGCCCCTCCTTCGCTCTTCCTGCACGGCGTTGCGCTGAGTGTTGAGGTTGTCCTGCGTTACGTCCAGATTGCGCATTCGGTCGGCTTCAAGGAACAGAATCATGTCGAGTTGATTGGATGGCACTGTCGCAAAGTACAAGGTGCAATCCTCGTTCGTAGTAGCGTTTTTCCCGCCGCCGTTCGTGTCAATCAGCAGCGAGTATTCGTTCTTGCCGACATTTTGGGAGCCGGTAAACATCATGTGCTCGAACAGGTGCGCGAACCCGGTGCGGCCCTTGCGCTCGTTCCGCGAGCCGACATCGTAGGTGATCGCGACTGAAACGACCGGCGCGGTGTGATCTTCGACCACCAATACGCGCAGACCGTTTTTCAGTCTCACGTCTTTGAAGTCTAGTTTGATTTTCCTCGCCTGCTGCGCTCCTGCCGTCAGGGCAAGGAAGCAGGAGAGAGAGAACGCAAATAACGGCTTAAGTGTTCTCATTGCCAATCTCATCCATATGCCCCCGTTGTAACACAAAACGTAAGAGGCGCTGAACGCAACATTCTCAGAAAGCGAGTGTGATTTGCCAACCCTGCTGTTGCATCGCTCCCCTTGAAGGGCCCAATGCTGTGCGGACACACGTCGACTATGAAGTGATGAACCGAGAGGAAGCTGCTTCGCAGCGACAAGCTATTTAGGACGAAAGCGACGGGAGAAAGAAAAGAACCTGGGTGCGACAGTTCACTCTGACGCACTCGGATACTTAATAACCTCCACTTGAGCGAGTCTACGCTACAGATCGGTTTTGAAAACGGAAGAATCTACGAAGTTCGCAGGATTCACTCCAGCCACTCCGCCAATCCACCGCTCAAGGAACAAACCACCCACTTCGGCACAATCCCTGTCAAGTACTTATACACATCGTGAGTAAGAATCTTAGTTTGTGAATGGTGATTCTCCTTAGTCTCGTGCTATGTAGTCGTTAGGTTAGGACATCGGATAACAACAGCCCCTCCTAGTAGTCATCTCGGAGCCGTTTGATAATTCTGTGCTTATGCCAGTAGACTGAGCCAACTGTCATTCTCATCATTCTTGCCACGTCGATAGCGGATCGTTCCTCAAAGCATAAAAGCCGGATAATTTGCTGATCGCGCGTGCTCAACTCACCGAGAATTGCTTCCAGGCGCTCATTCCTGTCTCTAAGAATGATCAGATCTTCTTGATTCGGAGGGTAACTTACCGAGTCGAGTGGAAGCTCGTCCAGGCTCAGTGTTTTCTTTTGTCTAAGGTAGTTGCTTATGTGATGTCTGGCTACGGATTTGAGCCAGGTTGGAAAGGACGCCTTCCGACTGTCGAACAAGCGCAACCGGCGATGATGGTCTTCAATGAGCTGTAGGATGATCTGCTGGCAAATATCACTGATTTCATCTTCGGTGGTTGCATGGTTGTAGTATTTGAAGGCTAGCACCGCCGACTGACGGATTATTAGTACGCTATCCTGTATGAGTTGTGTGGGATCACTGATCTCAGTAGAGAGTGGGGCCTGCATGATAACCCGCTTCCGCCCACTTATTTTGTTAGCGTCCTCGACCGACCCGAGATTCGCATCTTAGAGTTCTGGCACGCATACTTCAGCTTAAGTTGCTGGGTTGAGGAAGTAGCGCCAAGTTGCAAGCTGGCAAACTAATTCCTGGCAAGATACAAGACAGAGTACTCTCAGGCCGATACGCCGAACAGTGTGCATATCGGCAGAAATACAAGCCTTTGTGGATTGCCGAGGATCCCCGTCCTGTTCACTTGCTTCAAAGAAAACCGACCCACAAGCGAGGCCAAGAAAGTGAGGTTACGGCCACCCAAGCGCTAGTAACTGTACCCATGGATGAAGGGACATTAATCACAATACGCTCAAGTGTTTTTCCGTGTCAAGCAAAACCTCTTTGTCCGTGCGTGAATCGTGTTACAGCGCAAGTTTCTCCAATTATCCGGCGTCCGTAATCCGGTCGTGCGGAAAACTTGCTGGGAACGTGGGGCAGTTGGCAGACCCTGGCAGGGTCAAACATCCAGCCAAAGCGACTACCATCCACATGTGCCCTGCGGCGAGTGACTTACGCGTGTTGGGGAGCTTTTAACCAGTGCTAGTCGGGCCGCGAAAAGAGCGTTGATCGCCAGAGCTCAGGCTTTCAAGACTTCATCAAGGCCGGCGAGTTCAATTGACGAGTCCACAGGGGGCGCGCTGCCCTTCCGCGAGAGGCTATAGACACGCATCACGCGCCGCCGGGCCGTCATCCTCACAACGTAGACCGCTGCCGGAGCCGGCTTAAATAAGAAGAGATCTGTTAATGGCCAGGATGTATCGAGCGGATGTGCTATGGATTCTCCTCGAAGTCTGGTTTCCGGCGCTCGCGCGGCGTGGGGATCGCTTCTGACTCGAAGCTCTGGCAATTCATGCGAAGCACCTCTCCTGATTCACAAGTCGTTCGTTCCCGGCGCTCCTCGCCGACCTGAGTTTCTCGACCAGCAACGCCCGGCCTCTGTGAAGCCGCGACCGAATCGTACCGATCGCGCAACCCGCTACAGCAGCCGCTTCCGCGTAGCTCATCTCGTGCAGGTCGCACAGCACAACAACCTCGCGGTAGCGCGCCGGCAGAGCCAGCACTGCTTGACGGACCTCGTCGATCATCTCGTTTCTCGTCAAGTCACCGAGCGGATCGCCCTCCGCAACAAGAGTCGCGGAGCCCGACTCGTGATCATCTTCGGTTGCGTCGCCAAGCTGGACGAACAACCGGTCCCGCTCAAGGCGGCGCAGAACGTGATTGCGTGCGATGCCGTATAGATAGGCCGCGAGCGAGCCGCGGCTCGAATCGTAGCGATGAGCTTCTCGCATCAGGACGATGAAGACTTCCTGGGTGACGTCTTCGGCGATTCCTCGCGACCCGCTCATTTGAAGCGCGAAGCGATACACGCCTCCCTGTCTTCGCCGATAAAGCACAGTGAACGCATGCTCGTCGCCGCTGATCATTTGCATCAGCAGGTCAACATCACTGGGAGTTAGCGGCAACGTCATACTCTGCTCAATAACGGCCAGCAACCGGCTGACATGGTTGATTCACGCCGCGGTGTTCGAAAGTTCCAAAAGGTTGGGACAGTCCGGATAGAGCGCAAAATCAGCCGGTGGCAAGCGAATCGCCGCCACCGGCTTCATGGTTATCGATTAAAGACCCGATTGGCCAGTTACTGCGGTTTCTTCTCGGCGTCGGCCGCCTTCTTCGCAGCCGCTGGCCGGGGCGGCGGAGGCGGTTTGGGCGCCCAGAAGTCCCCACCCGTCTTTGCCCACTCCTTCGGCACATAGCTCATCCGCGCGCTGAACGCGTAGATGCTCGTCTCATTGCTGATGACCGAGTCGGCCAGTAGCTTCTGCCGTCGCTTGGCGTTTTCTTCGCCAATTGCTTGCTGCACTGCCCGGCCAACCGCGGGATTCGGGTCCAGCTCGGCCAGAGATTTTCGCGCGGTAAAGAGCAGAAAGGTTCCAGAGGGCATACCCGCGGTCACCGAGTAAAGGATGCTGTGCGCGGTGGGGTTTGCCCTCTTCACCGCGTCGGCAAGAATCTTACGCGCCTCAAAGTATTCTTCATTGTGGCCTATTCGGACTCGGATTGTGGTAACGGAGAAGTAACGCATTTGAGAAACGTCGAACTGCGGGCCGTAGCTCTGATCTTCATTCAGAACACAGATGATGCTTCGCTGTCCGGTTCGGAACTCGGCATCCATCTCGTCGAGCCGCGCGAAGTCCGCCATCAACTGAGCGTTTTTTCCCATGCTTTCTCGATCCTTTGCCAAAGCTGCAAACGAATCGTAAGCGGTCATGAACCAGGCGTCTGTACCGCCCGCCTCGGGGCTCATCGCCAGCGAGTAGGTAGGCCACTTGGCTTTCTGGAGCGCTCGAACATAACCCGCTTCGAGCTTTTCATGTGCCCCTCCGCGTGAGGCCTTGATCTCTTCGCGAAAGATCGCCAGCACCTTCGGAGGCGGCCCCGCCTGGGCGCGTGCTTCGAGGGCTGCTGAAACAAACAAACAAATCCCAAACACGAACAACAGACTCTTTCTCATAAGACCTCCTTAAACACTATTGGTGAAACAACGTACGGCGCGGGCCTCGGCGCATTCTTCGCAAGCGCGGCCGCGGGCCGTTCTTCCTGGTTCGATCTGATCAGCAACGACACACTATTGTTTTTTCTCCTGCGCTTTCGGCGAGGCCCTCCTCTTAGCAGCAACCGGCTCCAGCGATTTCAGCGTCCAGAAGGCTTGATCAGACGCGACCGTTGCAGGTAACACATAACTTAGCTGTGGAGCTAACGCGTAGATGCTGACGTCGTCAAACAGGATGGCTTCGTTGCCTATCCGGGCTACCTTCTTCGCGCCGTCCTCTCCGAGAGCGTCCTGATAAGCCTTACCGTGCGGAAGCACGTTGGAATCCTCCAACGAGGTCCACGGTACCAGAACAATAAAGGTTCCCGCCTGAGCGCCGCCGACCACCTGGTAGACCGCCATGTGCTCGTCGACCTTCGCCTTTACGTGCGCGGCATTGATCGTCTTGCGCATCTCCTCGAATTCCTGGGTGTGGCCGGGCTTTACGCGAATGGTTTCAACTCGCATGAATCGCATCTTCCCTCTGTCTGGAGCGGGAAGGTTGTAGCTCAAGTCGGCGCGCAGTCTGCAAAGCATATCGCGCTGCGTCGAGTGATAGTCTTCGCCCGCGTGACGAGTGCGATCGAAGTCGGCCTTGTAGGTCTCACCTATCTCGTCGAGGTCCTTCAGAGACTTCTCATAAGCGGCGAACGAAGGGAACGGCCAAATGTAAGTGACCTCGTTTTCGTTTCCCGCTATCGGGATCATCGCCAGGCGCTGATGCGGCGACTTCGCCTTGGCCCAGATTCGGACGGTCGCGTTAGCTTCCCTTGAGTGCGCCTCCATCATCCCGGTCTTGATGTCCTCGCGCACGATCTGGAGGACCTTCGGCGGTCCCGCAGGGGCCTGAGCCGATGCTTGAACCATCGTTGAAACGAAAACGCAGAACGCAAACAGGAGCAGTACTATTTTCTTTTTCATGTCTTTCTCCCTCGAGTCATTTCAAAACAAGCGAGACTCCGCACGGGAAACCCGACGGGTGCTCCGCGGTTTGGCGCGGAGTCCAGCTTGACCCTTTCTTGAAAAACGCGGTCCACAACGGACCGAGGTAAGTTATTCACACGCCTTCAGCACGAAAGGAAGCCGCGCTGCTCAGCCTTCAAAGCTCGAATGCGGAGGTGAGCAAAAAAACCGGCGGCGGTAGATAGTTACAACTCGCCTTCTGACTGCGGCCTGTAGGTTACCCGAGTGGTTAGTGATCCGCAGCGCGCCGCATTATATCACCGAGGCGCAGCTTTACAACCGAACGGCGTCTAAACCGAACCCAACTTGCGCCCCACGTGCCTTAGAAAGTTTCGTTTCAGGCCTTGTGCTTTGCGCCCGGTCGATGGCTTATGATGCGGCCTTGCTTGATGACAACGGCTGCATGGTTGATTCCGTAGAAATACGGTATCTGCCGGTAGTCCTGGCAGGCGAAGATCACAACATCCGCCTGCTTGCCCGCTTCCAACGAGCCAACCTCCGATCCAAGTCCCAGGCTGTAAGCAGGATTGATTGTGGCGGCGGTGATCGCTTCGGCGGGAGTCATTCGCATCTGTGTGCAGGAGATCGAAAGGATCATCTGCATTGACGGAGTTGGCGAGCTGCCCGGATTGAAGTCGGTTGCGATCGCGATCGCCAGACCGGCTTCAATCATCGCTCGCGCTGGGGGATAACGAGTAAGCCCGAGATTGAACACCGCGCCCGGAAGCAGGACGGCGATCGTCCCGGCTTCGGCAAGCGCGCGAATCCCCCTTTCATCAACCCACTCGAGATGGTCGGCAGTCTCGGCTCCAAGCTCTGCCGCTAGCTGCGCGCCTCCCGAGAGAGTCAATTGCTCGGCGTGCAAGCGCAACCCGAGCCCAAGCTCGCGAGCGCGTTCCAGCACGCCGCGCGATTCGCGCACGGCAAAGACGTGCGACTCGCAGAAGACGTCTGCGTATCGCGCCAGACCTTCTGCCGCCACGCGAGGAAGCATCTCGTTTGCGACCAGGCGCAAGTAGTCTTCGCGACTGAATCCGCTGGAAGGGTCTCGGCACTCATCCGGAAATTCGTGCGCTCCGAGGAACGTGGGCACGAGCTGCAAGGGCGTCTCGGCGTCGAGCCGGCGAATTACGCGCAAAATCTTCAACTCATCTTCGACGGTCAGCCCATAGCCGCTCTTTGCTTCGATGGTCGTCGTTCCATGCTCGAGAAGCCATCGCACGCGCGGCAAAGCCATCTCGAAGAGTTCCTGTTCGGAGGCCGCGCGGGTCTTTCGCACGGTGGAGAGAATGCCCCCTCCGCGCGCGGCGATTTCCTGATAGGTGAGCCCTTCCGCGCGCATCTCGTATTCGTCTTCGCGAGTACCGGCAAAGACCGGATGGGTATGGGCGTCGACGAAGCCGGGCATCACCACTTGACCCGCCGCGTCGAAGCGTTGGGCGTCAGCGCTCGCCTGGCTCTCGATCTCCGGCGACGTCCCGACCGCAGCGAGCCTGCCGTCGCGAACCAGCAGCGCGCCATCCTCGATAATGGAAAGCTCGCGCATCTCGGCTCCGACTCGCGGGCGCGGGCTCCCTGCGAGAGTGACGAGCTGTGACGCGCGAGTTATCAGCAGTTCCCGGTTGACCACGACCGTCATTCTCTCAATTCGCCAACACGCCCGCAATCAGAGCGTAAACGGCAGTCTCAGAACCGGCCGGCTTCCGAGCGGCCCAGACGCAGAACTCCCAGGGGGTGCGCGTCAGATTTTCGCGCATACCCACCTCGTCAGAGGTGGGTCCGTGATCGTGAAGCCTACAAACGAATGGTTCGGCCGCGCATACCCACCTCGTCAGAGGTGGGTTATTGATGCTGTAGCCTCTGCGGGCATGCCTGTCTGATTCATCGCAGATCGTAGGCCGTAGCATCATGGACCCACCTCTCACGAGATGCGTATGCAGTAGTCCGAGGGGCGGCGGCGCGTCCTGTAGGCTGGAGCATCACGGACCCACCTCTCACGAGGTGGGTATGCGCGAAAAGCTGACGCGCACCCACTCCCAGGAAGAGGCTAGCCATTTTCGGCCGCTCCGTTTATATTTGCTCATCGCAGACAACTCATCTCGAGGAGCTGATCATGTCTTTTACAAGAATGGACCAAGGCAAAGTCGAAGATTGGATGGCAATCGGCGCGCGGGTAGCTCAACGCCAATCCACGATGCCCGCGATCATCAAGTCGATGCTTGCGCAGCTCGAGCAGCAGGTCGATGGTTTCGCCGTCAATCAGTTCGTGCACGGCTTGCAAACCGCCACTCGGGCCGAGCGCGCGGGTGCCTCCGAGGAACTGATCGTCGCCGCGCTTTGCCATGACATAGGCAAGGTCGTCTCGGTTGAGAATCATCCGGCGATCGCAGCCGAGATCTTGAAACCCTACGTCTCGAATGAAACCTACGAGATAGTTCGCACTCATCAGGATTTCCAAGGGCGTCACTACTACGCGCTGATGGGCAAAGATGCAAACGCGCGCAGCCAGTACGCGAACGAACCCTGGTACGATCTGGCCACGCGCTTTACTGATGAGTGGGACCAGGCGTCGTTCGACCCCGAATACGACACACTGCCGATCGAGCACTTCGAGCCAATGATCGACCGCGTCTTCTCGAAGCAGATGATCGAGATCGCTCGCACAGTAGCATAGACTTTTAGTCTGTGTCTGCGATCCAGGAACAGAAATATCCACCGGACACAGACTAAAAAAGTCTATGCTACTTCTGGACTAACTTCTTTCAGGGACCCTGAGCCGCCAGCAGGTTGCCGCGCGAGGGCCACAATCCGGTCTTGATTCGAAGGGTCGTGAGTCGGCAGCAATACAATCGCGCTGAGTGAGGCTCTTGCGAATGTCGCTCGATCTCGGAAGGCTTCGCAACCGGTTTCGCCGGTTGTTCATCTCCGGGCTTGGTACGCGGGAGCGAATGCGGCCTCGCACCAGACTCGTCCTTGCGCTTCTGATCTTCTTACTCTCCTTCGCAACAAGATCGCTCCAGGCGGTCGATCTCAGTCCGCTGATGTACACGAGTGAGCAGCCGTTCGGCGGGCTCACTCGCGGGTACGATCGGCGCGCCCAATCGATCCTGGACGGCGAAGGCTTGCTTGGGCCTTATGACATCGAGCCTTCGCGAACGATGTGGCTCTCTCAAGCGCCGGGCTACTCGATCTATCTGAGCGCGCTCTATCGAATTGCCGGCCGGGACTTTTTCAACGTTCAGTTGATTCAAAATCTCCTGAACTCGCTTGGGCCGGTGTTGATCTTTTTGATTGCGGGCCGAGTGCTGAGCTGGCGAGTCGGTGTCGTATCTGGCGGCCTCGCCGCGCTCTCACACCATCTGTCTCACATCTCGAACTTCATACTTCCAGACTCGCTGGCAGCGCTGCCGGTGCTTGCGGCGCTTTACCTGATCGTGATGGCGAACAGGGCTCGCCGCCATTCATACTGGCTTTATTCATCAGCCGGACTCTTGCTCGGCCTCGCGGCATGGCTCAGGCCGCAGACGATGCTGCTTTCAGCGTTTCTGGCGGCGATGCTGGTCTTGATAACAGCCCGGCGTTTGGACACGATCAAGTGCGCGGGGGTGATGGTCATCGTTTCGGTTCTCACGATCGCGCCGATTACGATTCGCAATCTTCTGGTTTATGGCGAACTCGTTCCGATAAACATCGGATTGGGGATCGTATTGTGGGAGGGAATAGCCGACGCTAGCGGCGACCGGTTCGGCGCGGTTGCTCGAGATGAAGAAGTGGCGGAACAAGACGCGGTCTTATATGGAGACGCGCGGTATGCGGGCTCGTGGTCTACTCCGGATGGAATCCAACGCGACCGTGACAGAATCAAACGAAGCCTTGCCGTAATCCGCGAGCATCCATTCTGGTATTCGGGAGTAATGCTTGGGAGAATGCGCCAGATGTTGAGCTATTCGGCGCACGCGCCGCTCGTTTTCGATATCCAACGAGCGCAAGCGAACGAGCGAACCGAGCCGATACAGGAAGGCTCGGATGTCACTCCCAGTGGCTCGAGCCTGGCGACTGGCAGAAGCATCTACTGGATGAGGCCGGTTCTTCGACCGCTTCAACGCTTAGCGAAAGAGGCGATGCAGGTGATGGTTGCGCTGGGAGCACTGGCCTGCTTCATTGCAAGCCGGCGTCGCGCGCGGTTCATCTCAATAGTCCCGCTCTACTACCTTCTGTTTCAATCATTGGTGCACACGGAGTTCCGGTACACGCTTCCGATGCAGTATTTCGTGTTTGTCTTTGCAGCAATCGCGTGGGTCCTGATCGGCGCGGCAATCTGGCAAGGAGCAAAAAGAGTCGTCAATCGGACAGCGGTAAGCAGGCTCTCGCAGACTACGGCTTGAGCCATCTTCACCGCAGACGCGTCAAATCCGTTTCAGCCGCAATGAATCCAAAAGCCGACCAGTACTTACCGGACACGATCCTCTGAAAGTATTCTTTCGCTTTCGCTTTGTCCCCGTTGTAGAGGTGCCAGTTGGCAATTCCGTAGCCAACGGTCGCCACTTCAAGGTCGGTCATCTTGTCGTTGATCAGCTCTGATTCCTTCTTCAAACCCTTGTAGAACATCAGCCGGTCAAAGTACGACTTGTTTTCTTCAACCTTCAACGCGGGAGTAATTCGCTCAAGCACGCGGGCTCCCTCGGCCGTTTTCCCCTGCCGGCGATAAGACATGTACAGCCAGTCAGAGACCGCGATCAGTGAGTCATCTTTCTCCACCACCGCGCGGCACTTTTCGTACGCCTGCGCGGCCTTTTCGAAGTCGCCCTTCAAGTAATAGCTGAGTCCCAGGTGATACCAGATGTCGAAGTCCTTATCGTTGAGCTTCGCGGCGCGTTCAAGGTCCGGAACCGCTTTGTCGAACTGGCGAGTGGAAATGTACCGATGTCCTCGATGACGATAGAGTACGGCGGCGTTCGGATTCGTATCGATCCCGCGCGTGTAGGTGGCGATAGCGTCACGATAGCGCCAGATGGAAGCCTGCGCGCGACCCAGCGCAACCAGTAGCTCTATGTTTTTTGGATCAGCGGCCAGTTTATTCTCCGCTTCGGCTACTGCGCCTTTTTCATCCGGTTGAGAATAGAACTTAACTCCGAGAGGCGAGACCAATTCAGGCGCGCCATCGCGTTGAGCTGCCGCCGGGAAGGAAACGGCCAGGAAGAGCAAGCACCAAAAGAGTCGCCTGAGAAGCATCCCACACCTCCTTGAAATGTCCGATTTGAGAATGTGCAACACACTTGAAGGCCCGAAAGCAGCGAGGCAATTCGGCAACGACTAAAACGACGTTCTCCGGATGTCGCTGCTTGTGAGCCGTACGCCACGGCTACGGGTCCGTTGCTTTTAACAATCGATCCGCCAGTTCTTCGTTTAATTCGAGAAGGACCTCGTGTTGCTTGAGCGCGCCGTCGCGGTTTCCGGTAGCCGCGTACATCCGTCCCAGATAATAGTGCGCGCCGGCCAGGAGAGGCTTGAGACTAACCGCCTCCTTGCAAGCCTCGATCGCTTCTTCGAAACGGCCGGCGCCCGAGTAAGCGAGCCCGAGATTTATGTGAGCAAGCGCGTCGTCGGGTTTCATCACGATCACTCGGCGCCACGCGGCTATCGCGTCTTCGTAGCGGGCCAGCCCCTGATACATCCCGCCCAGCAGATAAGGAGCAAGGGCGTCGCCGGGCTTGAGCCGCTCAAGCTGCTTGTAAGCGTCAATCGCTTCCTCGTAAACACCCGTGTTGTCGTAAGCCACGCCGAGTTTGTAGTAAGCTTCGGCGTCGTCGGGCCGGATCGCGATCGCACGCTTGCAAGCTTCAATGCCTTCTTCGTAGCTGCTCATTATCATGTGCGCTTCGGCGAGCTGGCTGTGCGCCTCGGCGAGGTCCGGTTTGATTGCTACGGCCTGGTTGAGCGAGGCGATCGCTTCGTCATAGCGGCCAATCTCGCAGTATACGCGGCCGAGCCTGTAATGCGTGTTGGGAACTTCGTTAGCAAAGATCAGCCCCGTCCGTAGTGCAAGCTCATACTCGCGCGCGGCCTTCTCGTGCTGACCTGTTGCTTCGTAGGCCAGGCCCAGGTTGCAATGCGCTTCTGCGTCATCGGGATCGATCCGGATCGCGTCCGCCAGCGACTGGATCGCCTCATCGTACCGGCCCATCTCTCCAAGCGCCACGCCGAGATTGTAAAGCGCTACCGCGTCGCTGGGGTTCAGGTTTACAGCGTTGCGAAAGCATTCAGTTGCCTCACCGTAACGGCGCATCCCGGCATACGCAATACCCATCTTGAAGTGGGCCGTTGAATTGCCGGGCTCGATGCTGGCGGCTTGCGCGTAGGCTTCGGCCGCCTGCTCGAGGCGTTCGAGCGCGGCAAGAATGTCGCCGTCGCGAATCGCGTCTTCAAAAGCTTTCAGCCTCTGCTTCCTGAACGGATCCAGCAGTCTCATCATTACGCCGGTCAAGTTATGAAAGCCTCGTTCGCTCCGCAGTGAGCTCTGGTTTTCGATGTTTCGCTGCGCAAATGGGTGAGCCAGTTATATCGAGTTATCGCCGCAGGCCGCAACCCGATTTGAGCAGCCGCGCCGGACGCTGGTAGAACACCGACCGGCTTCTTCATAGAAGCAGCTTGGCGGTGGCTAGGATCGCTTGCGCGGTCTTGCAACCAACTCTGTCAGGTGCTGATTAGCGCGGCGGGTCAGGGAGCGCCCGTTTGTGGGGCACACGAGGCTTGATCCGACGCATCGCATTGTGCTGGGTTGCTACTGTCGAACGTACCGCTAGGTCAGCAAAACTGTGACCTCACCTTTTTTGAGTGAAATCAGAAAGAAACTGTTATACAATGCGGACCGTCACGGAGACACAAGTTCCCAAGCCGCCGGGTTTCTACGTGGCAACCAAAGCAATTGTCACTAAAAGCGTGGACGAAAGGACTGACTGGGCTTTATGTTCGCAATCTGGTCCACAGAAAGAACGCAAGTGCGAGCATCAACGTGCTTGAGCCGAAGTCAAAGCGAGATGTCCGATCTGTCCTTGCCGAGGTATTGCCTTGATTCGAAGATCCATCATTCCGATCAGACACAGGTCTGGACAGCTGACCGCCGCCGGGTTGCTCGCCGGGGTCGCAGACGCAGTCATCACCGCCGCATTGGCACCAGCCACCGCCCATGAGCGAGTGGCCGGCATACACGACCGGGGAAAAGGGAACGGGGTTAGTTGAGCTATTCTGAGTTGACGATGCCATCAAGGGGAGAACAGCCGTGATAAACAAACAGGCGAATATCCTCTTCATTCCAACCTCCATTAGCGGCTATGGTGCATACCGCAGGGTCCACAAACACTGACCCCACTTTTTTGAGTGAAATCAGAAAGAAACTGTTATACAATGCGTCCCGTCACGGAGACACAAGTTCCCCAGCCGCCGGGTTTCTACGTGGCAACCAAGCAATTGTCACTAAGCGTGGACAAAAGAACTGACTGGACTTTATGCTCGCAATCTAGTCCACACGAAGAACGCAAGCGCGAGAAGTAGCGCGCCCGATCCGAAGTCAAACCGAGATGTCGGATCTGTCCTTGCCGAGGTATTGCCGTGATTCGAAGAACCATCACTCCGATCAGACACAGGGCTGGACATCTGACCGCCGCCGGGTTGCTCGCCGGGGTCGCAGACGCAGCCATCAGCGCCACATTGGCACCAACCGCCGCCCATGACATTATGGCCAGCCAACGCAACTGTAGAAAAAGCAGCCGAGCTGGTTGGTTTGTCGTTCCGAGAGGTTGAAAACAAAAACGGAAGAGCTAAGATGCAGACAGCCGCAATGACAAGTCGTTTTCTCACGGATTGTTCCTCCAAAGCGGGATTAGCTGACTCCGAAATCGTGGTGAGTCGCTGTGGATTGCTTCGACATATTGTTGCCAGTCATTTGGCCCAGACGGTCCATTCACAAGAGTTATTCTTCAAGCTCACCAATGAATTGATTCGCTTTGCAGAGCAAGCCCTCGTCATGCGGGATGTAGATGCGCTTGATGAGGTGAGCCACATATTGATGAGCCTGCCGATAAATGCTGCGCGGCAAATAGGACGTTATTACTACTCTCGCGCTATCTATGGAAACGGGCAGAGAGATGAAGCGAACGGTCTGCTGGAAAAACTTGCTGACAACGGCCCAATCACGTACAGGGCGCGCGCGATTCAAACTCTGGGCGCGAATTACCATGCCAGTGGTCAGCTTGACGAAGCGTTGAGGTTTCAACTCGAAGCATTGCGACTGGAATCGGATCGGAATGGACGAGGATTCCAGGCCACGATGCTGGCGCGCTGGGAAATATCGACCATTAGAGGTCTTAATGGAGATCATAGAGGTGCTCTATCCGATCTTAAGGATCTAAGACCGCTTCTTAATCTGGCTGCAAAGCAACAACCGTTTTACTTCTACGCATACTGCAATGACTTGGCAGTTGAACTTGGGGAATTGGGTCGTATCGCTGAAGCCGAAGCGGCATTGGAGGCATCTCTCGCTTCGCCCTATGCTTCGGCTTATCCCAATTGGGCCGAAACTCGCGATGAGATTGCGGCCAAACGCGTCTCTGCCACGCCCTCAATCGTCGCAGTCAATCGCGCGCCGGCTCCTTCCCGGCTGGCTGAACCTCGCCGCAAGTCAAAGCCGGTTGGAACGCTTGCCTTTACCTGGCCTCGCTTCAAAAAGACTTCTGTTCAAAGAGCATCAAGAATCGCCGCTTGCGCAACAATTCCCCACGATGAAACAACTCAAACTATCCTTGAGCGGGTTCTGACCTGCATCGGCTCGCGAGCACCCCCACTCGCCGCTGATTCGAACTACCAACCGATGAAATCATAAATCGTAAGATGGGCCGCCATTTTGGCCTTGACGACCCACCTTGCCCATTCACGCACGTTCGTGTGTCAGGATTGGTGTGTCCAAGACACGTTCGCGCGCTGGAGAGCGTGTATGAGTATAAAAGAAGGAAGCAAAAGAGCAAGGGCTAAATCGAGGAAGACAGGACGGGCCCCCGGACATGTTGTCCCGGAAGACGCAATACGCGAGTTCGTCGAAAGCATCGGTGTCCGCGACATCGGCGCCGTAGCGGCGCGATTGCAAGCGGTCGCCGATCTTACCGAGGTTGCCGTTGACAGCGGAATTGACGAGCTCGACAAGTCTGTTCTTCGGCTTATCAAAGAGATAGCCCGCGAGAGCAATGACAAACACTACCGCCGGATGATGAGGTCGATCATAGACCGAGTCGGGAAGGGCCGGGATGGTATCGACGCGGCACACGCAATCGCCGGCCGGGCCGTGCAGTTGGCCTTTAGGTGGACACCCGACTACTATGCGGCCCTGGATCTGTATCGCGAAAAGCTGCGACTCATGAGGTAGGCGGCAGACGGCCTATTGTCCACAGGCAGAGGTGAACGCTGCTTCTCCCGGTTACGAACTGCAGGAAGGGCGCCAGGGCTGACCACTACGGAAGTCGGCTTGCCAAGTGTGTAGCAGAACCCGGTAGATGCATGTCACGCAACACAAGCACTCGGTGCATACACTGCTGGAGGGATGTCCTCGGACATTGTCCGGCATCACGCGATCACGAGTTCGAAGCTGCATATCACGATCTTGTCGCCGGGCTTCACGCTGGCGCTTTCCGAAGCCGCAACCTCGCGCGCACCATCCAGCACGATCGGATTTGCGCCCTTGCACGTAATTGTGAACTCGCCTTCGCCGGTCTTCGCGAGCAAAGCGTGCTGGCGGCTTACCTCGAGGTCGCCTTCCAGTTTCAAATCGACGCTCGACTGGCTTGAGCCTCTGCCGATAGATATCTCCTCCTTGAAGAACCTCCGCACGTCGGGCAGGGAAGCCTCATCACTCAGCGCCAATCTCCGCACTTGCACCGAGAAAGCAGGAATCGCGGACGGGCGTGGGCGCACGATTGTAGCCTCATCTGTTGGGTCACTTGCGGCGGCTGGCGCGACTCGCACAGGCTCAGCGCGCTTGCGAGGCTTCACCATCGTCTTCTGAGCTTCGGTGTCCCAAACGTGTTGCACGCGGAAACGGCCGGTCTCAAGCGCGGGGTCTACTCGCAACTCCACCGTAAGCGTCCTCGTCTGAAACTCGTTTTCGCCGGCAAGCTCGCGCGCGCGTTCCGACAGCACGTGATGAAGCCCGCGCTCCAGTCCCTCTCGCTTCTCGCCTTGCCACTCGGCGTCGTCTCCGGTGCTCAAGAAGACCAGGTACTCGCGCGGCACGTAAGTCGGCCCGCCCGGTGGCGTGAACATCTCGCGCTGCATCGTCTGCTCGACGTCGCGAGCGATCGCAACCAGAAAGTCGTCCCACTTCGAGCGAGGCAAAGGCTCGCCCTTTTCGTCCAGGTCTTCCTCTCCGTCTATCCACTTCCTGAGGTTCTCGACCCATCCCTGCACGCGCATAATCATCCTCCTGGGGAAAGTCTCGGGTTCCGGGTTCGTAGTTCGTGGCTCAGGGCTGAATCTTGACTCCAAGCCGAGAACGCCGAACTCCAATCCCCGAACCCTAAACTCCGAACCATAACCCCGAACCCTTAGTCAAACCTGATAAAGCGTCCGTCAATCCATCCCGTGTCGGCGGCGTTGTCAGGTTGCGCGCCGGTCCACTCCAACACCTTGATCCTGATCCACCCGCTTCGGTCTTCGAGCGCGCGCACTCGCGTGCCAGCCGGCAGAGTGACAAGAACTGCGCCCCGCGGCTCAGTGCGCAGGTTTACATTGTCGGCGTTTGCAATTGAGCCTTCGCGCGCTCCGAGCGGCTGAAAGATACCTCGCCGTTCGGCAAAGTAGTAATAGGTAGACGCAACCAGTCCGATCAAAGCTGCGGCAAGGAAGACGATGAATGCTCGCCGCAGCCACTCGGACGTAACCAACGCGATGAGAGTGCTGCGCCGGCGAACCGCGCCCCGAGGCTCTTCGATGTTCTTGTTGCTGATTGCGTGCGACTTTGCGTCACCGGCAGTTGGTGTCGCAGCGACTTGAAGCCGAGTCGCGCCCCCGGCGCCTAGGGCATGAGCTTGTGCCGAGACGCGCGGTTCAGGAGGCTGTGGAAACTCGACGACGATTCGGGCCTTTTGCGGCCGGTCGTTGTGAGCTTGCGGAACGGCCAGCGCCTGAAAGTTTGGCTTTGCCGCTGCTTGTTCAACTTCGCTGGTGGTTCTCAATCGTGCGCGCACGATCGTAGCCTCGGGATCCTCGACATCGGGATTGTGGGCGGCTAGTTCGAGCTCGATTAACGCGAACTCGCTCCAAAACTCCTGCACCGATTGATAGCGTTCGGCCGCTCGCGACTCTGTAGCTCTTCTCAACACGCTCAACAACGCGCCGGCCCACGGCTCAGCGGCCAGCTCCACCGGAAGCTCAGTGATCGGAAGCCGCGCGAACTGACGCGGAGCGCGGCCGGTCATCGCCGTGTAGATCGTCTTCGCCAGCGAGTAGACATCGGCCGAGGGCGTAAGCTTTTCGTTAAGGTCCGAAGTTGACGAGTCGGGATGGTGTTCGGGCGGAGCAAAGACATTCGTGCCGACCCGAGTGATCTCGGTTGAATCGTCGTGCGTCATCTTTGCCACGCCGAAGTCAGCGATCTTTACCAGGCGATGATCGGCTGAAAGCAGGATGTTGTTTGGCTTTATGTCGCGATGAATGACCCGCTGGCTGTGCGCGTGGGAAAGCGCCTCCGCGACCTGCTGAAAATAGAACAGAGCGTCGTCGAGCGATACGGGTCTGCGACAAAGGGTGAGCAAATCGCCTCCGGGCATGTATTCGAGAAGCAGATAGTGAAACGGCACGCCTTCGAGGTCCGCTGCCGTGCCGTGACCCAGGCGCCGTATGATGTGAGGATGCCGAACCTTGTCGAGCGCTATCGCTTCGTTCTGAAAGTTCTCGATTAGTGTCTCTTCGAGCTCGGCGTCGACAGTGCCCTGTAGGCTGATGTTGAGCGCTTTGATGATGACGGCCTCGTCACGCTGCGCTTGATCGCAGGCGAGAAAAATCTCCGAATAGCTGCCGCGCCCGAGACAGCGGTCTACCAGGTACCGATCATCAACTATGCTGTTTTCCAGTCTTAGTTCAGGCACGGGCGCTCCGTACGGTTCTTTTTAATTCTTACGCGCGATTCATCGATCAACCCTGCGGCGCTCATCGGCAAAACGAGCTAGCATCTCCAAGGCTTTCGCCTTTTCGCCCAACGCCTGATAGGAGGCCGCCGCCTGAACGTAGGCGTCGAACAGGTGGGGCTCGCGGCTTATCGCTTCTTCAAAGTCCTTCGCCGCTCCGGCATAATCTCGCTGTTCCAGCCGCGCGCGTCCAAGCCAATACAGGGCAGTCGCGTTTTGCGGATCGCGTTTCACCAGCGATTCGAACTCGTTGAGCGCCGCCGGATAGTCGCCTCGCTCGAAGGCGTCGCGGCCAAACGCGAGTTCGTCCGTGTTGCCCACGCCACTTGCGTCGCGCGCAGGCGCGTTGCGCCATTCCGACGCTCGCAATCCGGCATAGAAGCTTGCCGACAAGAGCACAAGCGCGATCATCGTGTACATGAGCCACCGCGATGCGGACACGCCTTCTCGCGTTTCGTCAGAGAATGCGGCTGGCTCGGCAAGTGCGTTCACTTCTCGGCGGGCCAGATCTCCTTGTGCGCGAGGCTCGCCGAACTCAACTCGAATGCGTCGGTCCGATATAGAGTGAGCCACGCCAGCGGCCGCCGGCGACCCGCGCAATTCCTTCTTACGCGGCTCGGGCGTTGCGTCTTCGACCGCAAGCACATTACTCGTCCGCGCACGGCCGGCTTGGACTACCACTGCGGTGAGATTGTCATCGGCGCCCCGCTCGTGCACGATGCGTTTCAACTCGTCGGCCGCCAGTTGTGGATTTTTGTTTTCGGCAAGCACTCGAGCTATTTCTTCGTCGGAGAGATGCCGGTAGATTCCGTCGCTGCACAACAGGAAGCGCGCTCCTTCGCGGAGATCGACTCGTTTGACGTCGACTTCGACTTCGCGATCGACGCCCAGCGCGCGGTTGATAACGTTGCTGCGGCCGTGCTCCGAGGTTGGGACTCTGAGGGCTAAGCCGGCTTTCATCGCATCGTTGAAGTCGGTATGGTCAATCGTCTCGCGATAGAAGCGGCCCTCTTCGAGCCGGTAAACGCGGCTGTCGCCGACGTGTGCGATGGTTGCGTGGGCGCCGTTGATGTAAACCAGCGCCACGGTAGTCGCCATTGTCTTGTAGGCCGCTTCGGTTTCGGCCATCTCAAAGATGTCTCGGTTGGCGAACTGAATAGCGCGGCTGACGATCTCGATCGAGGAGCCCGCGGAAGAATTGGCGAGCGCTTCGTCGATAGTCTCGGCGGCAGTTTGGCTCGCCACCTCGCCCGCGCGCTGGCCGCCGACGCCGTCGAAGACGGCGAACAAGCCTCGCTCTGGAACCGATAGAAAGCGATCTTGATTGACTGGTCGCTTTGGGTTCAGTCCCCGGTCGCAAACATGACCTACCTTTAGTTCCATCGCTATTTCGAGAACGATCCCGCGAGAGGATTTGATGCAAAAAGTGCCGCCGCGTGCACGCCCTTCCCCGGCAGATTCTAGCATCATTGAACCTGTTTCACCGCTGAGACGAGGTCATCGCTGCACGACCATCAGAGCCACTCTCCTGGCGATCTCAGAATCGCGGCGAGAGAATCGTGGTTGCTTGTGAAACCGGCGGACGCCTTGCTAACCTGAGTCCGATATGAGCGAGACTATCGATTCACCATTCGTCCCGACCGGGCGCACAACGCTGAAGCGGCTGCCAAAGCGAGCGGCATACGACCGCGAAACCGTCTACGCCATCCTCGACGAAGGCTTCGTGTGCCACGTCGGTTTTGCGGTCGACGGAAGCCCGTACGTGATCCCGACCGGTTACGGCCGCGATGGGGACGTGCTGTACATTCATGGATCGGCTGCGAGCCGGATGCTGCGCGCGCTGGAACTGGGCGTTCAAGTTTGCGTGACGGTCACGCTTCTCGACGGCCTGGTGCTTGCGCGGTCGGCGTTTCATCACTCGATGAACTACCGTTCGGTGGTTGTGTTCGGAGTGGCTTCGGTTGTGACGGAGGACGAAGAGAAGCTCAAGGCACTTCGCGCCTTCTCGGAGCAAGTGATTCCCGGGCGATGGGATGAAGTTCGCCAGCCTGACGATGGCGAGCTGAAAGCCACCCTTGTATTGAAACTGCCTCTCGCCGAGGCATCTGCGAAAGTGCGCACCGGTCCGCCTATTGATGACGAGCCCGACTATGCGCTGCGAGTGTGGGCGGGGGAACTCCCGCTTCATCTGCAAGCCGAGAAACCGGTTGCCGATCCTCGGTTGCCAGAAGGGATCGATCCGCCTGGCTACGCGCTTCGCTACACGCGCCTAGGCGGCTGATGCTCCTTTAGCGGCTTCAGGCTCTCTGTCAAAGAAACAAAAGGCCCTGTCTCAATGAGACAGGGCCTTTCCAAATCGGATTGCTTCTTCGCTGTGAGAAGCGACTAAAATCCGCCCATTCCACCGCCGCCTGGCATCTGCGGGGCTTCCTTCTCTTGCTCCGGAAGCTCCGATATCAAGGCTTCTGTAGTAAGCAACAGCCCGGCAATCGAAGCAGCGTTCTGCAAGGCGTAGCGCGTGACCTTCGTGGGATCGACCACACCCATCGCGATCATGTCGCCGTACTCCTCGGTCTCAGCGTTGAATCCGTAGTTGGCCGACTTGTTGCTTCGAACCTTATCGACGACGACTGCGCCTTCGTGGCCGGCGTTCCCAACGATCTGACGAAGCGGCTCTTCGAGCGCGCGCTTGACGATGCCGACTCCGATGTTCTCGTCCTCATTCTCCAGCTTCAAGCCTTCGAGGGCCTTCTGCGCTCGAATGAAAGCAACGCCGCCGCCGGGAACGATCCCTTCTTCAACGGCCGCTTTGGTGGCGTGCATGGCGTCCTCGACGCGAGCCTTTTTCTCCTTCAACTCGGTCTCGGTAGCAGCGCCAACCTTAATGACTGCGACGCCGCCGACGAGCTTCGCAAGCCGTTCTTGCAGCTTCTCGCGATCGTAGTCGGAAGTCGTATCTTCGATTTGAACGCGAATCTGTTTGACTCGGCCTTCGATCTCGGAAGACTTTCCGCCGCCTTCGACAATAGTCGTGTTGTCTTTGTCGACAACGACCTTCTTGGCTCGGCCCAGGTCCGCGAGCTGAATGCTCTCGAGCTTGATGCCGAGGTCTTCGGTTATCGCCTTACCGCCGGTCAGGATCGCGATGTCCTGCAGCATTGCCTTGCGGCGGTCCCCAAATCCGGGCGCCTTCACCGCGCAAACCTGCAAGGTGCCGCGCAACCGGTTAACAACGAGAGTGGCAAGCGCTTCGCCTTCCACATCCTCGGCGATGATCAACAACGGTTTGCCGCCGCGCGCGACCTGCTCGAGGAGCGGCAGCAAATCCTTCATCGAGGAAATCTTCTTCTCGTGAATGAGGATAACCGCATCTTCGAGAATAGCTTCCATTCGCTCTGGGTCGGTGACGAAATAAGGCGACAGATAGCCGCGGTCGAACTGCATGCCTTCGACAACTTCGAGAGCCGTGTCCAGCGTCTTTGACTCCTCGACCGTGATCACGCCGTCCTGTCCTACCTTGTCCATCGCTTCGGCAATCAGCTTGCCGATGGTCGCGTCGCCGTTGGCAGAGATGGTTCCGACCTGGGCAATCGCTTCGTTGTCCTTGACCTTCTTGGACAGACGCTGAATCTCTTCGACGGCTTTCTCGACAGCCTTGTCGATGCCGCGCTTCAAAGCCATCGGGTTCGCTCCGGCAGCCACGGTCTTCATGCCCTCGCGAAAGATTGCCTGGGCAAGAACGGTAGCGGTCGTGGTTCCGTCGCCTGCGATGTCAGAAGTCTTCGACGCAACCTCGCGCACCATCTGCGCTCCGGTGTTCTCCAACTTGTCTTCCAACTCGATCTCCTTGGCGACCGTGACACCATCCTTGGTGATTGTCGGAGATCCGAACTTCTTCTCGATGACTACGTTTCGACCCTTGGGGCCGAGTGTCACCTTCACTGCGTCTGCCAGACGATTAATCCCTGACAGAAGCGCGCGGCGGGACTCTTCGCCATATGCTATGTGTTTAGCCATGTTTTCTTCTCCTGATTGTGAAAATTACTTGCCTTTACCCTTGGCCTTAGCCGCCCGCTCAATCACTCCGAGAATGTCGTCCTCGCGCATGATCAAGTAGTCTTCGTCGTCGAGCTTGACTTCGGTGCCGGCATACTTGCCGAATAACACCCGGTCTCCCTCCTTGACGTCCATTGTTACTCGTTCACCGCTGTCGAGCTTTTTGCCCGCGCCGACTGCGATGACTTCGCCCTCTTGAGGCTTCTCCTTGGCGGAGTCGGGGATGATGATGCCGCCTCTAATCTGTTCCCCCTCTTCGATCCGCTTGATGATGATGCGATCCTGAAGCGGCTTTATGCTTGTCATAATGGTTCTTCTCTCCTTTCCGATGAATTGACGCCCCCGCGCTACAGATGGGTCTCGTTGGGCGCGTTAGCACTCTCTGTTCGAGACTGCTAATTCTATGTTGTTACTGGCGGGTTGTCAAACTGATCCGAGGGATCGAGGTCAATGAGGACGCAGGCTGGGTGCTTGCGCTTGAACGGCGGTAATCGCGACGGCGTCGCGGATGTCTTCGGCCGTGCAGCCGCGCGAAAGGTCGTTGGCGGGGTGAGCCAGCCCTTGCAGGATAGGACCAATCGCCGTAGCTCCAGCAAGGCGTTCTACGAGCTTATAGCCGATGTTTCCCGCTTCAAGGCTTGGGAAGATCAGGATGTTCGCACGGCCTGCGACTGGGCTGCCAGGCGCTTTGCTCTGGGCCACGGCTGGCACAAGCGCCGCGTCGACTTGCAGCTCTCCATCGACAGCCAACTGAGGCGCGCGTTCCCGAACAGTTCGCGTCGCTTCCACGATCTTGTTAACCAGCGGATCTTTTGCGCTACCCTTGGTTGAGAACGAGAGCATCGCGACGCGCGGCTCAACCTCGAGGAGTGTTCTCGCTGATTCAGCAGACGCGAGCGCGATCTCCGCGAGCTGCGACGCGGTCGGGTTGATGACCACGCCGCAGTCGGCGAATATCAACGCGCTCTCGGAGCCGCCTTGCGGGTCACGCAAGACCATAAGGAAGAAGCTCGAGACAAGGCGAAAGCCGGGCCGCGGGCCGATACATCTGAGCGCCGCGCTAACAGTGTGACCAGTGGTTTGAGTGGCGCCCGAGACGCTGCCGTCGGCGCGGCCTTCCCGGACCATCATGTTTCCAAAGTAAAGCGGATCGATTATTTGCTGCCGGGCTTCGTCGGCGGTCACGCCTTTTGCTCGCCGGGCTTCGTGGTAACGTGCCGCGTAGCCATCAAGGTCAGGCGAGCGCCGGTGATCCAGTATCGCCACTCCGGTGAGCGGCACGCCTAACGTTGAGGCTTTGTCTCGAATCATATCGTCGCGGCCGATCAGCGAGATCTGCGCGAGTCGTTCGGCTACGCACATTGAAGCGGCGCGAATCGTGCGTTCGTCTTCGCCTTCAGGGAGAACGATGTGTTTGAGATCGGACGCGGCACGCGCGCGAATGCGTTCAAGCACTTGCATCGATCGAATGAGTCCTCCAAGCAGATATGTTAGGAATCGGCATTGTAGCGGACTTTCAAGCGTTGGGCGAGCATCACGGGACTAACGAGAAGAGGGGCTGAGTGCTGATCCGGATCAGCACTCAGCCCCTTGTATTCAACCACAGCGCCTTCGAGCTGACGATGAGCAACTGGTATGCGTGAACTCTCCCGTTTTCACGCCGGCCTCTCGCGAATTCTCCCCGACCGCTCGAGACCTCGCTCAACGATTCACCACCGGGCGCTGTGGTATCTCGCAGGACTAATCGCCGCCGCCTTGCGCCGCGATGCTCGCGCGGGCGGGTTTGTTAGTAACCTCGCTGAACAGTATGTCGGTCAGGTCCAGGCCTTCGCGGCGATCGATATCTCGTTCGATCGTCTTCAGCCTCGCCTGGTGATCCTGGATCCGCTGAGACAGCTTTACAAGATCGGCCGACCGCATACTCGAAAGTTGCGACTCGAGCCCGACCAACTGCGCCTTTAAGTCATCTCTTTGCTGGCGTTCGCTGTCGATGATCATTGAGTTGACGAGCGCGCGAATCTGCTCGAGACTCGCCGAGCCGGCGGTGTTTGGGTCAATCTGTGAGACCGCGGGTTGCGCTCCGCGTCCGCGATGCAGCAAGTCAACACGCGCTGAGAATCCGCCGCTGCCGATGCTCACCTCAGTCCCCATCACCGCCAGCACGAGCATCGCCATGGCTACGGCGCCCAGCGCTTTTGCCCAAATGGGAGTCAGCGTGAACAGCTCTTTCAGGACCGAGAGCGCAGACCTGCGCGGCTCCGTTACGACGCGCACGACGGGCATTTCGTCTATTTGCCATTGCTGAAGCAGCCCGCGCACGTGGTCAAACGCTGCAAGCTCATGTTTGCAGCCCGAGCATTCCGTGAGGTGAGCCTCGACGCGTCGTCCTTCTTCCGGGGTGGCTTCATTGTAGAGGTACGAGACAAGCGCCTCGTGCATATCGCAGTTCTTGTTTGTGTTGCTCATATCATCACCATCGTTTCTGTTTCCCACTTGGAATCCGCGCGCGTTTGTCCGGTCATACGGCCTCGCGCAGATGTTCGAGCCTCTTTCTCAGCTCGTTGAGACCGGTATACATCCTCGTCTTGACCGTGGAGATCGGTATGCCGAGTATCCCGGCGATCTCGGAAAACTTCAGTCCGTCATACTCCTTCATAATGATGACCTGCCGCATCTCGGAAGGCAGCCCGTTGAGTGCGCGCCTGACGTGCCCTGCTATCTGTTCCTGCTGTATGCCGTCGCTGAGATCATTGATGTCGGCCGCAAGCTCAAACCCGGAAGTTTCTCGCTGCTCGTCGAGCGAGATCATTCCCTTGGGCCTGCTCCTCAACTTCGTGTTGCAGACGTTCAGAGCGATTCGGTAAATCCAAGAGGAGAACTTCGCCTCGCCGCGGAACTTCGACAGGTTTCTATATGCCGAAAGGAACGTCTCTTGAGTCGCGTCCTTCGCTTCTTCGTCGCGCCCAAGCATGCGAAGGGTGAGGCAATAGATTTGCCTTTCCCAACGGCGCACCAGCAGGCTGAACGCCTCGGGCTCGCCGTCAAGCGTGCGCTCGATGATTTGCGTATCGCTTAGCTCCAAGTCGCTCCGCGCCACCTATACAAGAGATCAACCCCCATCGCCCGCAAGTATAGACTGAACAGGCCCTTGGAAAGTCGGAAAAATAGTGATCTCTCAGACGGTTGTGGATATCGCGTCGTTGTGGCGCCGCGGCGCATCGTCACCTATAATCGCGCCTGAAGATCGAGCGCATGACAATAGCCGGAGATCCCATTGCCGTTCACGAACCTGCTTATGCAACTCGTTTCGAGTGTTGATGGCGCGACTGGTGCACTCATCCTCGAAGCCGACGGGGAAGCCGTGCAGTGGTATTCCCCGACCGGCGCCGAACGGCTGCGGCTCCGATGCGCGTACCTTGTGAACGTGCTTCAGTCATTCCGCACCGCGGCCGCGCGGCTGAATCTGGGGGAGACTGGTCATCTTGCGATCAGTTATGACGGAGCGAGCTTTGTGGTTCAGGAGGTGAGCCCAGGCTATTACCTTTTGATCGAGATGAGTCCTCAAGCAAACATCGCGCTCGCGGTCCATCGCCTTCAGGAGGCGT
Organism: Candidatus Onstottus arcticum; assembly: GCA_038040485.1. Classification (GTDB taxonomy): domain Bacteria; phylum Acidobacteriota; class Blastocatellia; order UBA7656; family UBA7656; genus Onstottus_B; species Onstottus_B arcticum. Next base: position 394,662 of record JBBPIE010000001.1, on the reverse strand, counting down.
TGCCCGAAGCGCGTGCGCTGTTTGAACAGTGAGAGTCAGGACTTCCATGCGGCTCCGACGCTTCGACGGCCGCCCCGCATTGTATTAGTGAATTTTTACCTGGACCAGGACTCTTCGAACAGTGACTGGCCTTCCGTTCACGGTAGCGGGCTGAAACTTTGATCGCGTCAGCGAGTCGATGGCAGATTCGGTCATGTACTCGACCGGCGTCACAACCTCGATATCGCTGATCGTCCCGTCTGCATAAAAGGTCGCCCGCAATAGCACGTAGCCGCTGACCTTGCTCTCTTGAGCTTCCGGAGTGACGACTGGATTAGGCCGGCGCAACCATTTGAATGGCGTGTAGTTCTGGACTGAAGCCAAGTCCGAAAAGTTTACCTCGGCAATCCCGCTTCCGTCAGGAGAGCCAGGCTTACCGCCACCTCTTCCGCCCTTACCGCCTGGACCCCCGCCGGGACCGCTCCCGTTCCCTACTCCTGGTCCTTTGTTGTTACCGATTCCTCCTCCCGAGCCTGGGCCTCCAGAGGGGTCCGCGGTCTTACCGTTCTGGTCCCCGATCTGACCGGGAGGAGGAGGCGGGCCTTCAAGACCCTGGATAGTTGGCGCCACTGCAAGCGTCGGTTCCGGGATCTCAGAAGGCCTCATGTCCACCACTGCCGACTGAGGAATAGACTGGGGCAAGTGGCCCTTCGATGCCGGCAGCGGGTTCTCCTGACCGCCTCCGCCGCCACCTCCGTCTTTCTTCCCGAGCGGTTTTTCCGATGGGGTGTCCGGCTCGACGAGCAGCTTCGGGTTCAGCATTGTGATTTGGGGTCGGGCTTCGTTGGGCGGCTCCATGATTCGATGCCAGCCTGCGATGGCGGCGATCGCCACGAACACGACGTGTGCGACGAGCGCAAACGCCAGCCCGCTGTAGATCAGCCGGCGGCGCTTGGCGTCTTTGGCGTCCGCGGGCCCCAGGCTGCGGAGGAAACCCGAGGGATCACTCGCGAACTCGCTTGCAGCGCGCATCAACTCTTCGGCGAGTCGGGCTGCCAGGCCCTTCGGTTCGATCAATGAAAAAGGAGGTGCTTCCACCAGATGGGAGGTTTTTGGAGGCTCGATTGTCGCTACTGAAGCCATCTTTGGAGGTGGGCCAGCTGGGCGGAGGGGTTATCGTACGTGCGCGAGGGTCACGAACAACACCGCAACGTTCGTGACCCTCGGCGCCAAATCAACTATCTTAGATTGAAATCGATCTCAAACGGCACCCACCACGCGACGGGCTGTCCGGCCTTCATCGCCGGCCGGAACCGCACCTTGTATACGGCCTGAATGGCCTGCTCGTTAAGTCCGTCGGGCAGCCCGCGCTCTATTTTGACCTGCTTCACCAAGCCGTCGGCGCCGATCAACACCCTCGCCCTTACTGTGCCGGTAATTTTGTTCTTTCGCGCTTCCTCGGTATACAGGGGCTGCGGAAGGTTCAACGGAATTGGTTTCTGATCTACGCTGGTCGCCGGGGCTCGGGAGCCGCCGCCAAGCCGCGGATCGCCTCCGCCCGTGTTGAAACCTCTGCCTGGTCCGACGCCTGTTCCGTCACCTGGACCCATTCCGCCGCCCTTGCCATCTCCCATTCCTCCGCCCGACCCAGGACCAGCGGAAGGCGGACCGGGCACTCCGGTCGGCAAGCCAGTCATCGCAAGCTCATCGCGCTTCGGCTCGAGTCGAGGATCGACTTGAACGGTTTCCATAACGGGAAGTGAAGGCGGTCGCGGGGTTGGCTCCGGCCTCGGAGCGATCAGCGGCAGCGCAAGCGAAAACTTTGGAAGCTGCCCTTTCGAAGCGGGGGTTGGGGTTTTGCGTCCGCCGCCACCTCCGCCTCCGGCCTTCTTGTCGGCCTTGGGCATTTCGATCTCCTGCATCTTGAAGTCGTCTGGATTGATCATGTGCACTTCAAGATCTTCCGGGAGGCCGTTCGCTTGCGAGCGCCCGAACAGCACTGGCAGCAGGATTATCGCAACCATAAAGGCCGCGAAGGAGGTGAACCCGATCGCCAAGCCGAAAAGCAGAAGCTGTTTGCGACGTTTCGCACCAGGCGTGTTGTCCTGGAATGCTGAGGCGACATACTCACGTGGACTCGCAAAAAACTCGCGCGATCCCTCGCCGAACTCATCGACCAGCCGCCTTAACAGAGTTGGCTGACTAAGAAACGCGTCCTCGAACAATGCTCTTTCTTGCATTTCCCCTCTCCAACAGCCCGATGCCTTGGTCCGTCAACCGGGGCTCAGGGGTAACAAGAGGGATTAAAACCCTCTACCCATCCTGTCCTGCGTCGTCTCGAATTCGAACGTGCGAAACGACTGTGCACATTTTCCCTTGGCGCTCTTGCCGGTGTCAAGGTTATTCACCTTTCAGGCCTAATTGCTGCGCCAAATTACTGCGCTCTGCGTTCAACTGTTGTTAAATACGGAACTCTACCAACTTAAGAATGCGCTGCGCTTGCAAGCCTTGCACTGTTTCAAAACCTCGCCGCCGGAAGGTTAGTGCTCAGCCGCCGCCCCGAGGATGCCCATCAACCTTGAAGCAAAGCCGCTCAGCGCGGCTCGTATTTCAAGATCGCGCCCGCAAGGCCCACTACGAAACCGGTGCGTTCGCCGATAAAAACCACGTCCAAAAACTGTCCAGGCACGGGCGCGCCTACGTCGATCCACGACTCGCCCGCATCCGGCGTGAAGAGGATTGCGCCCTCTTCTCCGACCGCCCAACCGCGATTGCGATCGGTGAAAAAGATGTCGTTCATCTTGAACTCATCTTTGATCTCGTAGATCTTTCGCCAAGTGCGTCCACCGTCAGTGGTCTTAGCAAGCCGCCCGCTCCGGCCCACTACCCATCCGTTGTTCTCATCAGTAAAAAAGACCGATTTGAAGACATCTTCCGGGAGTTTGGTTTGCAACTTCGTCCAATTGAGCCCACCGTCGGTTGTCTTGTAGAAACTGCCGCCGAAACTGCTGGCCCACGCACGCCGGCTATCGAGAAAAAAAACTTGCGAGAGGTTTTGGTCGAAAGGATAGGGAACTTCGCTCCAGTTGACTCCGCCGTCGATCGTGACCAATAGTATGCCGGGTTGTTCGGCGTATTCGTTCTTCAGGCCTCCGCCCCAGGCCCAACCGTGTTCGGCGTCGATGAAGCGAAGACCCTCGACCGCTTCCGGCAGATCGATGACCGGCTCCCGTTTGTTGAGCAGCTGTTTCAGCTTCGCTGTGCCGGCCTTTCGTTGAAGCGACCATGTCGCTCCGCCATCAGTCGAGTGCAAGATGTTTCGATCAATCGTGAGCGCCCAACCAAGTTGCGGGTCCACAAACCACACCGACCGAATCTTGTTTTTGAACTGATCGGGTATCGGCTTCCAGCTCGCGCCGGCGTCGGTGGTCTGCAAGACCTCGAATCCTTGATTCGCCTTGAGCGGGTCTTCGATTTTCTCGCCCGGCTTCTTTGGCTTCGCGTCCTTGTTAGCGTTCTCATTTCCCTCGGGCGGCTCGTAGCTACGGCCGCTCTGTCCATTCAGCCAACCGACCGTCTCGCTGACAAAGTTGGCGCTGTAGAAGGAATTCCCGGTGCCGGTATCAATAGCCGCCCACGAGCCCGGGGCCTTAGGCGGAGAACACGCTGAAGCAAACACCGTTGCCGCGACGAGCGCGGCAACAAGCAAATTCGGTTTAAGCATTCGAGTTCCTCTGCTTGATATTGAAGAGACGGACGATTTCATCGAAAAGAATTCTAGCATCGCGCTGTCGTGTCTCTCAGCCTAAGTGTGGATCTGGATGCCGAGCCGCAGGTGCTACGTTACCCTGAATTGCAGTGGAACGGGAACTTCGCCGGCAGCCGAGGCTGATCAACCCGGAGAGAGCTTCTTTGGATCAGGGCGTTTAGTGGTTGAACTGAATCTTCGTCCAGTTATCGTAAGCCCCGGTTCCATGCCCGGTCAGTCTGACTTCCGCCGCATCAAAATCCAATAGTTCAGTGGTGTGATTCGCAAAGGGCTTGCCGTCCATGTTGATAAGGCGAACTTTCAGTTCAAAGGGATCAATACTCCTAATATTCTTAGTTTGATCATTAAACAAAACCACGAGACTACCTGGCTTGGTGGAACGACTAGAGGGAGCAATAAGGCCTTCGTACCCTCGGTGCTGTATCTCGGCACGTTTTTGCTTTAGGTGTTCATAGTCCTGCGAGGGATTGGTCATCATAGACGGAAAGATCGAGAACAGCGAAAAATCCTTACGTAGATCAACAACATTGCCTATGGACTTTGCGAACTTTATTTCCCAGAGAATAAGGTGATGCGAAAAAGGTGGTAGGATGCTTGAAATGTGTGACGCATCCAATCCTCTTACGATTTGACGATGGAGATAGAAGATTCTTTCCGCGAAGCAGGTTTCCATGTCCTCCGTGAGATAGATCGTGGAAGCGCCCGGATGGTTATATCGGGAACCTCTCAGACTTCTGATCGCGCCTTGTCCATTAACTACTTTGAAATGATCAGCCTTTCGGGGTGTATGGAATCTAGGGGAAGTAATACGATAGAATGTTTGCCTGCAATCGACCAGGGTAGTCAGCGTCGGCGCTACCGTCATTCGTATTCCTCCGAACTTCGCGAAGCCTAGCTAGTTCGACTTCGCGACTTCCTAATGGACTGCTTATTAGTGGTTCGAGAGTGGCAAGTTCTCAGACGCGATAGCCTAAGAAAGGTCCGAGGTTAACTTGCCGAGACACAAGGTATAGCTGATCCCTGATTCTTTGGCTCATCAATTCAAACTGCCGCCCAACTCCGAAGTCTGACTCAAAGCCGGCTGGTCAGACACCCAAAAGGTGGTTGTATTGGCATTAGTACCAATTCGCATAGCGTAAGGTCTGTATCCATTGATTAGCTTCGCGTATGGCCTGGGGCCCGGTCTTCTCCAGGTAGTTCCTCAAGGATGTGCCCGCCCACGGCGGACAAAGCGGTGAAACAGCCGATTCCCGCGCGCCGCCTTCTTGCCGGAACACGAGAAGTACCAGCCCGACGTCATAGTCATAGAATGACATTACATGCATCAGCATCTCCCAAAACTCGCTGAGCAACTTTTGTTTGTCTTTCGAAAGCAGCCCGCTACTGTACTTCCAGGAGCCGAATGTTGTTTTCTCGATGTTCAACATGTCAACAAAAAAGTCGTCACTAACGACGAACCGGTCTTGGAACCATTGCACTTGAGATAGCAATGCGTCGTTTGTGTCTTCGCTAAAGAAAGGTTCGACCCTAAGCTTTGCATGGTTGTTCGGGCTACCGTGGGGGTACATATGTTTATCACCTCAACCGAGAATTCAAGACACCGCCCTCGTGTCCCTGACGTGAGTCTTGAGATGCCGTTCGGTAAGCACGCGTTGGACTCACCCCGCGGATTGGCGAACTGGGAGCCCTATTACTTCCTCCGTGCCACTCCTGCCCCTCGGCACGTCAAATCAAACCGCACTCGGGAGCGACAAATCGCGTCCCCGAAAACGCCTGGAGCGCTCGTTTGACCTAGCGGCCTACCAATGTCGACATCCATTCAATTCTAAGTCGCATCGTCGCGCGTTCCCCGTCTCTTCATATCCGCGGCGTCCTACTTTCGAACAGGTTCCGCGTCCTTTAGTATCATGAACGCACGAAAGTGCAAATCTAATTCCTGGAAATTGAGACTCAAAGAAGAGCCAGGCTCATGCTCTCTTGGAAACCGATGAAGCAAAGGCATTAGCTTCCATAATGCGAAGTCTGCCTCGACATGTTTCCTAGTCAAGAGACCCAGAATACCTGAGACGGGCTTGTACGAAAAGACGACAATTCCAAGTGGTATGAACCGGAACGTAAGAAACGCGGAGACTCTATACCAATCGGTTTTTTGTGTCAAGCAGGTAGTTGTGCCGCCCTTTCATAGAAATGCCAAGGGAGCAAGGTCTCCGCCGCGCGCTATCCTCAATTGACAACCTTGAGCGTCACTTTGTTTGATCGTCCGCCGTCCGCATGACGAGCCTGTAGACTGAGGCTGCCAGGCTGGTTAGTCATCGACGCCGGTATTCGAGCGGTCAACGAGGCATCGCTCACAAAGGTTGTCGGTACGGGCGTGTCGCCGACGAACAGAAGTACGTCGGATTTGAACGCAACACCGCTGATCGTGATCTGGGCCTCGCCCTTCCCAGCCTTGACCTTTTTGCGCGAAAGACGAGTGATCAGCGGACCGTTCTCCACCGACAGAGTCAGGGGATTCGACTTACTGCCGTCGGCGTTTGTCACGCGCACCTCCAGCTCAGCAGCGACTTTGAAGAACTTGTCTGGCGCGACAATCTCGAGCATCGAGCTCGAAACAAACCGTGTTTCCACCGCTTCGCCTTTGATTGTAGCTTGTGCTCCGCGCTGGAAACGTTCGCCCTCGATCCTGACCACCAGATTCTCCGCGCCTGTGCCGGTCTTTTGCGGCGTAAGCTTGAGCGCACGAGGCGGGTCGTCGGCGACGATGAACTTCGCAATCGAAGAGAGCTCGCCCTTCGGGTTTCGCACGCGCACGTTGATCGCTCCGCCTTCCGTCACGAGCGCCGCGGTCACTTGCGCTTCAAGCTGAGAACCCGAAGCGAAAACGGTTTCGAGCGTTTTGTCGCCGAACAGGATAACCGCCCCCGGCAAGAAGTCCGTTCCGGTAATCACCAGCGTGAACGCTGCCGAACCAACCTGCGCGCTTGCCGGGCTGAGCGCGGAGATTCTCGGCTTCGTTGTGAACGGCGAGCCGTTCACCTTTGCGCCGGGAGAAAAGAGTTTCGCGCCGCTGTCTGCGACGTTCGCGTGAAGCGAGAAAGTCGCGCCACCCAAATCGGGATCGCGATTAATCGACTGGCCGGCACCCCCCTGCGCCGCGTTGAACTTGATCTCTTGCACGACGTGGCCTTGAGCGTCTTCAAGTCTGATCGTGTCGCCGCCGTTGTTGAGCGACAACCCGCCGGTCGAGGCTTTCAACACGAGTTGGTTGTCCGCGGCGTTGCCAAACGCGCCTTTGGGCGTGCCGCCTCCAAACACGACTACCGCTTCGAACGGCGGGATCACCGTGCCGGCTGCAAAGACGTGCCGGAGAGCGTCGGCGTCCGACAACTTGTAGCCTGAGATATCGAAAGGCTCACCGGTTCGATTCACGATCTCGACAAACTCGTCCTGTGAAGAGCTTCGATTGCCGTCGCCGTTCGCGTCGCCGGCGTCGCCCTCAGCCGGATCAGCCAGAAACTCGTTTATCACCAACGGGTCCTTGATCAGGACTTTGAGCGTCGCAGTGTTTGAAACGCCGAAATCAGGATTCTCGATGGAAAGCAAGACGCTTCCCGCGGTCTGAAGGAAATCCGCCGGCACTTTGGCCTCGATCCGCTGGCCGTCGATGCGACTCGCGTCGATCAGAAGGGAACCTTTGCCCTCGCGAAACGCGCGCGCGCGAGCCCCCGGCTGGAACTTGTCGCCGGTAATCGCGACAGTCACGGCGCCGCTGCCTTCCAACACGGAACTCGGGTCGATCGCGGCTATCAGTGGCGCATCGGGCTTGACTCGAAAGATCACGTCGTTTGATGGGCCGCCGTCGGAGTTCTGAGCGCTGATCGCTCGAAGTCCGACCTTCGCAATCAACGCCGCGGGAACATCGGCCTGCAACTGCGAAGCCGAGACGAACTTGGTAACCAGCGGCGACTGGTCAAACAATACCGACGCGCCGGCCTTGAAGTTCGCGCCCGTCACACTCAACACGAAGCCCGGCGCTCCCGCCACAACCTCAGTCGGCGAGATCGAAGTGATGCGAGTGAAGGGCTGGACTACTTCGAAGGTTAGGATGTTTGAAAGCTGGCCATCCCCGCTACGAACGCGCAAGGTGCGAATTCCCACTGTGGACGTAAAAGTCGCCGGGACCGTCGCGCGCAATTCGCGAGCATTGATGAACGTCGTGGTTACCAGCGTGTCTTCGACCAACACTTTCGCACCGGGATCGAAGTGTTCGCCGGACACAAACAGAACAACATTGCCGGCGCCAACTACGATGAGTCGCGGAATCACCGACAACAGCACCGGAGGCGGCGGCACGATGGTCAGAGTCGCCGGGTTCGACCGGTTGCCGCCCGCGTTGCGCACTCGCACCGGATGCGCGCCCGCGACCGATGTTACGCTCGAGGGCACTTGCGCCGAGAGCCGCCCCGAATTCAAGAACATCGTCGCCACCGGAAGCGAGTCGATCACTACAACCGAATCGCCCTCGAAGCCGCTGCCGTCAACGAGGATGTCAAACGGCGCGCTGTCCAGCGGCGCGTGATCCGGAGCAATCCCCGTGATGCGCGGTCCAATCGTGAACGCCTGGCCTGTGACGAACGTGCCAGGCGAGAACAAGCGTCCCCCGCTTCCTGCCACCGACGAATGGATGACGAAGCTCGTGCCGACAACCTCCGGATTGCGGTTGATCGATTGATCCGCGTTTCCTTCGCCCGAGCCGTACGACACCGACTCAACCGCCATTCCTCCGCCATCGGTTATCGTGACTGTGTCGCCCGCGTTGTTGAGCGAAAGAGCAGCGGTGAAAACCAAACCGTTCGGCATCGCATTGCCAAACTCGCCTTGAGGGCTGCCGCCGCCAAAGACGATCGCTGCTTCTCGAGCCGGAATCACCGTCCCGGAAGGGAAGGTGAAACGCGACGCCGCGGCGTCGTGAACGGAGAAGCCGCTTACATCGATCGGCGTGTTTGTCCTGTTGACGATCTCGACGAACTCGTCATCAGCGGTATCGCGAACTCCATCGCCGTTGGCATCGCCGGCCGCTCCTTCCGGCGGGTCGGCGAGAAACTCATTCAGCCCGATCACCGAGAGCACCACGAACGTCGCCGGGTTCGAGACCGCCAGATCCGGGTTTTGAACGGTCACCGCATGCGTGCCTGGCGAGCCTGTCACTGACGCCGGGATTTCCGCGTTGAGTTCAGTCGGGCTCGAGAACATCGTGCTCACCGGCGAGCCGTCAACTCGCACCGTCGATCCGTTCACAAAATTCTGACCCGTCACGACGATCGGAGTCGCGCCGCTTCCAGCAACGACCGCAACGGGTGAAATCGAATCGATTACCGCGTCGGTCGTGGTGAAGGGGCTTCCGTTGACGCGAGCCCCTGGTGAGAATAGCGCGCCGCCAGACCCGGCAGCCGACACATGCGGCGTGAAGGCCCCTGAGATATCGGGGCTTCGAGTGATTGACTGATTGGCGTTGCCCTCCGTGGATCCGTAGGTGACTGACGCGACGACGACTACGGCGCCGTCTTTGATCGTGATTGTGTCGCCCCCATTGTTCAGGGACAAGCCGCCGGCTCCAACCGCGAACACCAACCCGTTCTCCGTGCAGTTCCCGAACGCGCCGGTCGGCGTGCCGCCTCCGAAGACGACTGCCGCTTCGCCAGCCGGAATGATCTTGCCGGCTGGAATGGTGAATCTCACTTGAGTCGCATCGCTTATGGTGAAAAGGCCGACATTGAGTGGAAAGGCTCCTGTATTGACCAACTCGACGAACTCGTCGTCGTTGGAATCGCGGACGCCATCGCCGTTGGCGTCACCGGCAATTCCATCCGGCGGATCAGCAAGGTACTCGTTGATGATGAGCTGAGTTGGCACGGTCACCGTGAACGGCACCGAGTTGGAAACGACGCTGTTTGGGTTCTCGACGGTGACCGGGTGCGGGCCCGGGACACTCGTCACCGAAGCGGGAATCGTAGCGGTCAGCGATTCCGCGCTGACGAAGCCAGTCGTTAGCGGCGCGCCGTCTACACGAACGTGCGCGCCGTCCTGGAAGTTTTCGCCCGTGACTGTGATCGGCACGTCGCCGCTTCCCACCGTGGTGCCGTCCGGTGAGATCGACGTTATCATCGGATCCGTGGAGACGAACGGAGCGCCGTTGACGCGCGCCCCCGGCGAGAACAGCGAGCCTCCGGATCCGGTAGCCGACGAGTGCGGGGTGAACGCTCCGGTTATATCAGGGCTTCGAGTTATTGATTGATTGGCGTTGCCTTCAGTCGAACCAAAAGTAACTGACGCGACTGTGACCGCGGCGCCGTCTTTGATGGTGATTGTGTCGCCGCCGTTGTTCAGCGACAAGCCACCGCTTCCAGCGGCGAACACCAACCCGTTCGCTGCGCAGTTGCCGAATGCGCCGGTCGGCGTACCGCCTCCGAAGACAACCGCAGCTTCGCCTGGCGGAATGATTTTACCGGCCGGAATCGTGAACCGGACCTGAGTCGCATCGCTTATCGTGAATCCGCCGACAGGGAGCGGATTCGCCCCGGTGTTCACGATCTCGACAAACTCATCATCAGCGGAATCGCGAACGCCGTCCCCGTTCGCATCGCCGGCGGTCCCGTCGGGCGGGTCGGCAAGGTATTCATTAATGATGAGCTCAGTCGGCACCGTCACCGTAAACTGCGCCGAGTTGGAAACGACGGTGTTTGGATTCTCGACCGTGACCGCGTGCGTACCCGCGACATTCGTCACCGCGGCCGGAATGGTCGCGGTCAGCGACTCGCCGCTCACAAAGCCAGTCGTTAGCTGCGCGCCGTCTACGCGGACGTGTGAACCGTTTTGGAAGTTCGCGCCGGTCACCGTGATTGGCACGTCTCCGCTGCCGAGGGTTGCTTCGTCCGGGGAGATCGACGTTATCACCGGATCGGTGGAAGTGAACGCGGCGCCGTTGACCCGAGCGCCCGGTGAGAACAGCGCGCCGCCCGACCCGGTAGCCGACGCGTGCGGAGTGAAGCTTCCAGTGACGTCCGGACTTCGAGTGATGGATTGGTTCGCGTTGCCTTCAGTCGTAGTGAAGGTCAGGGTCGCCACCGTCACCGCCAGATTGTCTTTCACGGTGATGGTGTCGCCGCCATTGTTCAGCGATAAGCCGCCGCCGCCAACGGAGAACACCAACCCGTTCGCCGAGCAGTTTCCGAATGCGCCGGTCGGCGTTCCGCCTCCGAAGATGACTGCGGCCTCGCCCGCCGGAATGATTTTGCCGGCGGGAATTGTGAACCTGACTTGGGTTGCGTCGCTTATGGTGAAAAGGCCGACATCGAGCGGCGCGGCCCCATCATTGACGATCTCTACGAACTCATCGTTCGCGGCGTCGCGAGTTCCGTCCCCATTGGCATCGCCCGCCGCGCCGTCGGGCGGGTCCGCCAGGTACTCGTTGATGACTAGCGTGGCTACTTGTGGCGAACTCGCTAGGTCTGGATGGCCGGCTCCGATGCGAGATGGATTGGTTACCTTAGAAAAAACCGTGGCAGCAAGTAAGGAACTCGAAACCAGGCACACAACGCAAACAAGAGAGACGACTGCTCGTTTCATCGTCACACTCCAGCAGGCTGGTTACCCACGATTGTGTTTGCTTGAACTCGAAAGTCTGAACTGCTATTCGATCGAGCGGTTTGAAGTTGCGAGTGTATAGACCCATAAACCATGGCGCAAGGGGCCGCGTGCGGTGGAAGGAATTTGACGGTTTTTCCGGCAGGATGACGCCACTTGAAAAAACAGGTCGGATGAAGCATTATCAAGTCCCCTCAGACGGGCGAGCTTTCAGATCAGGCATCATTCATCAGCACTCAAGAGCGGAGGCGTTCCGATGGTCGAACGAAAGATGGAGCACGAACTCGGGCTCGAGTTCTTACGGGTCGTCGAGGCTGCGGCGATCGCAGCCGCTCACACGATGGGCAAGGGCGACCGAAAGTATTCCGATCACGTGGCGGTCGAAGCGATGCGCCAGGTTATGGACACCGTCCCAATGCGTGCCGAGATCGTCATTGGCGAAGGCGAACGCGACGACGCCCCGATGCTCTACATCGGTGAGAAGGTGGGACTCGGCCACAAGACGGGCATCGCCGACGCCGACCGGTTCCCGGAAGTCGACATAGCGGTCGACCCACTTGAAGGCACTAACCTGTGCGCGACCGGCTCGAGCAATGCGATTGCCGTTATGGCTTGCGCTGAGAAGAACGGCTTGCTCCACGCGCCCGATCTTTACATGCAGAAGCTGATCGTCGGGCCTTCATCGAAGGGAGCCGTGGACCTGGACGCGCCGGTGAAGGACAACCTTCGGAGCATAGCGCGGCGGTTGAACCGCGACATCGAAGACCTGGTCGTCATCGTCCTCGAGCGTCCGCGTCACCAGAAACTGATAAACGATATTAGGGAAGCCGGCGCGCGCATCAGGCTGATTTCGGACGGCGACTTGTCGGCGGGCATCTCGGCGGCAGTAGCCGGCTCGGGAGTTCACGCGGTGATGGGAACAGGCGGCGCGCCCGAGGGTGTGCTCACAGCCGCGGCGATGAAGTGTCTGAACGGACAGATACTCGCTCGGTTCGTCTTAAAGGAGCAGCTTGAAGATCTTGAAGACCGAAGCCGCATACCCGAAGGCGCGGTTGATCGTATGCGCGAGATGGGAATCAGCGATCCGTTTCGAGTCTACGACACGGACGACCTTGCGCCCGGCAAGAAGATCATCTTCGCGGCCACGGGCGTGACGGACGGAACGATCCTAAGAGGCGTACGCTTTTTTGGTACCGGGACTCGCACATCCTCGATCATCATGGCTACGGAGCGGACCAAGATCGTTCGCTTTATCGACACTGTTCACGTCGAAGGCGGCCCGGATACGGTCGTTAGGTTCTGAGCATGTCTTTGCATTCAGCCTAGGGGAAGGCGAGGGAAAACATCGTGGTCGAAAAGCCGAGCAAGATCCAGCCGGCGCTTGTCGGCGGCCTCATAGTCGGGCTGCTGTGGTCAATACCATTCCTTAACCTGATCAACTTCTGTTGTTGCCTCGGTGTAATGATCGGCGGCGCGGTTGCGGCATTGATGTTGATCAAGCGTTCACCGGTGCTTCCGGTGTCGAGCGGCGACGGGGCGGTCGTCGGCGTGGTGGCGGGATTGATCGGAGCGGGTATACATCTGATTATTGGCGTTCCGATCGGCCTTCTCTTAAACCAGGCAAGCTTCTCGGTATTGAAATCTCTTTTTTCTCAAATGGATGACCCGCAGATTCGATCGGCAATGGATCAGGCGCTTAACGAAGCGGCGAACCAGGGATTGCTGGAAAGGCTTTTGGCGGCGCTGTTGTGGTGGCTGATACTCTCGGTCTTCTCGATAGGGTTTTCGACCCTCGGGGGGTTGATCGGCGTTGCGATATTCGAGAAGCGCAAAGGCCAGCAGCCTCCGATGGCGCCAACGGGACCGGACTACGGAAGGCCGGGTCAGCCACCGTATGGGCAAGGCCCGGCCGGCTACTAGCGCTTCTAAGCTTGAGCTGTTCCGTTGTTCCCTTTGGTGATGTAGCGTTCAACAACGTCGATGAGCGCGTTGAGGCTCTGTGAGACTTCCGCAAGCTTGCCTTCGGAAACCACCTGAGCATCAACCAGCGCACTTAGCTTATCGTCAAACGTGTCAACGCGTTGATCGGTCTCATCCTGGCGTTCGTCTGTGATTCTTGCAATCTCGGCAAGCGTTACAAAAGCTGCTTCAAGCTGCGCTGTTCGTTCTTCGTCCTTCTCAATTCTCGCTTCAAGCCGCTCGGTTCGATCTTCGTCCTTCTTCATTCTTGCCGCAAGGTTTGCCTCGGAGAGAGTCAGCGTCTCCGTCAGCGCCAATAGCTTGTCGTCAAACGTGTCAATACGTTGATCCGTCCTGTCTTGACGCAGATCAGTTTCGTCCTGGCGTTCGTCAGCGATTCTCGAAAGCTCAACAAGCGTCACAAAAGCGCCTTCAAGCTTGGATAGTCTGGCGTCAGAAGTGTCACAGCGCTGATCCGTTTCCTCCTGGCGTTCGTCGGCGATTCTCGAGAGCTCAACCAGCGTCACAATAGCGTCGTCAAGCCGCGACGTCCGGCCTTCGGAAAGCAACTGCGCATCTGCGAGCGCCGTCATCTTCTCATCAAACGTGTCAACGCGCTGATCCGTCTTTTCCTGACGCTGATCTGCTTTTTCCTGGCGTTCGGCTGCGATTCTTGAAAGCTCGACGAGCGTCACAAGAGCCTCGTCAAGACGCATTCGCGACTCTTCAAGCCGCGCTGAACGTTCTTCGTCCTTCGCCAGTCTTGCGTCATACCGCGCCTGCCCCTCAAGGATAAGCTCAATTGTTCTTTGGATCTCTTCGTTAGTCATTCCTGCTCGCTCCACAGAAAGAATCACGATTGCCCGGGGCCAGTCTACCGCAACCAGTCCTTTCAACCAAACGGGGAAGGGGTCCGAATGGCGAGTCGCCGCCCCATCTTGAAATAGCCGCCGGGCACCCCTATACTCAAGCGCTTGATCGTCAGTTCCGCGTCGAGGGCGTCTGACGCGGATCGAATCATTATGACCAGGCTATTGAAACCAACATTGCTCGCTATTTTGCTGTCTCTGTTTATCAGCGCGGCGTGGGCCCAAGCCCCGGCAAAGCTCAAAGATCAACCCACAACATCGCTCACCGGCAGGATCACCGAAGTTCGCGAGTACATAATGGTGGGCCTCACCGTCACCGCTCGCAACAAAGCCACCGGCAAGGAGTATCAGACCATAACCGATTCGACTGGCGCTTTCGCATTCACGAACGTCGAGCCGGGCGCGTACTTTATAGACGCCGAATGTCCAGGCCTGGAACGCATCATCGGCGCGGCAACTGTTGAAGCGGGTAAGACAGCCGAGCTCAACCTGCTCGCACTCCCGCTTCAGGAAACCGGCAACACCGCTGTGGACAAGTACATCGCCTCATCGGCATCCCAGGGAGGACGCTATCCCGCCGGCAATATCAGCTATCTGAATGTCAACGATGCGCTGGACATTTATTTCATGTGGGTGTACTTCGCGATCCTTGGGTTGCTGTCGATCTACGGCGCCTATCGCTATCGGCTGACTTATCTCTTCCTTCGGTATCGCAAGCACACTCCGAAACCGAAATCGCGTTTCGAGCCCAACCGCCTTCCGCGAGTCACTGTCCAGTTGCCGCTTTTCAACGAAATGTACGTAGCCGAGCGGATCATCGACGCGGTCGCGAAGTTCGACTACCCGCGCGAGCTGCTCGAAATCCAGGTGCTCGACGATTCGGCCGACGACACTGTTCAGATCGCATCGGCTGTGGTGAAGAAGTACTTCGATCAGGGCTTCGACATCAGCTACCATCACCGTGACAACCGCGAGGGCTTCAAGGCAGGCGCGCTTGAAGCAGGCTTGAAGAAGTCTTCAGGCGAGTTGATTTTGATCTTCGACGCCGACTTCGTGCCCCGTCCCGACTGCATTCGCAGAATGGTGGACTACTTCACCGATCAGCGAGTCGGGATGGTGCAGATGCGCTGGAGTCACATCAACTCGGACTACTCGCTGCTGACAAAGGTTCAGTCGATAATGCTGGACGGGCACTTCGTGATCGAGCAGACGGCGCGCAATCGTTGCGGCGGATTCTTCAACTTCAACGGCACGGCCGGAATGTGGCGCCGCGAAACGATCGAGTGGTCGGGCGGTTGGCAGCACGACACGCTCGCCGAGGACACAGACCTTTCGTATCGCGCGCAGTTGATGGGCTGGCACTTTGTTTATCTAATGGACGACGACGTGCCTGCTGAGTTGCCAGTCGAGATGAACGCCTTCAAGTCTCAGCAGCGGCGTTGGGCGAAAGGCGTGGTCCAAGTCGGGATGAAGCTGATGAAGCGGATGTGGCACGACCCGCGTTTACCGCTCAGAGTGAAGCTCGAGCAATTCTTCCGATTGACCGGGAATCTGGCCGCGCCCTTGGTGATAGTGCTGGCGCTGATCAATCTGCCGATCCTGATCGTGCGCTACAACCAGGGGCTGTTCCATCTGTTTGCGCTCGATGTTCCGATCCTGACGTTCTCGACCCTGTCGGTCGTTGTCTTTTACGTCGTGACTCAAAGACACCTTCATCCGCAGACGTGGAAGAGCACGCTGAAATACATGCCGTTCGTGATGAGCATGGGAATCGCGCTGACGTTTTCGAATGCGCGAGCGGTGCTTGAAGCGCTGATTGGATTCAAAACTCCGTTCGTTCGCACTCCCAAGTACCGAATCGAAGAGACCGGCGACACGACCTGGACGAAAAAGAGCTACGTACCGCGCCGAGTGTCACTTCCGTGGCTCGAGTTGTGTTTTGCGATCTACTTTGTGTTCACGATTTGGTACGCGATCGACAGCCACATCTTCGGGACGATCCCGTTCTTGTTGATCTACCTGTGCGGCTACGCGTACGCGGCGGCTATGTCGATCGCGCAGATGCGAGTCAGCTTCCGCCGGAAGTAATTCCAGCTCTTCTGTCATTCGTTCAGTAGTCCTTCGCCATCGGTCTTAGATCATTCTTCCGACGACTGCCAAATTGACTTGTGTCAATAAAACTACTATAACTCGGCGGGCTCGCCTTGATAGGATCGGCACATGACTTGGATCGCAGCACTAGACATCGATCGCGCTCAGTCGAACGTAACAAGGGATGCGTTCGGAGACTGGTACAAGGATCCATGGGGTTGGGCTGAGATGGCTTGGGTGGTTGGGAATCAAGCCAACTTGGTGGAAGCAAGGCTCAATTCGAAGGGCACTATGCGGTGCGTTAAGTCGATGTGCCAAAAGAAAACTACGTAACTAGGCCAGCCTTGATCCTTGACCCTCTTGACCGACTCGTTTATCAGGCTTTAGTAGATCAATTGAGCAAGAAACTCATCGGGGGGATGTCGTCTTTTGCGTATGGTTGGCGACTCAGCCGCAAGAGCCCAGAATCTGGGAATTACCTGAACAACTCCAACGAATGGGAGAGGTACCGAGAACGCCTTGTCTCATTTGCAAGGCACTTTCCAAACGGTCTCACGACTGACGTTGTGTCTTGTTTCGCTTCAATATCGATAGATACGTTGATGGAAGACCTCCACAATGTGCAAAAACCAAACAAAGTAATCGAGCGCTTAGAAGGCTTGCTTCGTGGTTGGGAGGGCATCAACGGACGAAGTGGGCTACCGCAGCGTAGTCTCGCCTCTTGCGTGCTTGCTCACTTTTTTCTTCGCCCAATTGATGACGTTCTTCGCCGTCATGCAAAATCAAGTTGGCCTCTCGCGCGCATGACGGGGGCTGCCGCTTGTCGATGGATGGACGACGTATGGATCTTTGGTGCGAAAGACGCGAACGTTCGAAATGCGCAACTATCCAAGAGCGACTTGAGGCACTCGGTCTTCGCATCAATGTTGCGAAGACCCAGGCCTACTCAGGCTACGAATTAGAGGCAGCAGCTCGGCAAATTGAGCATAGCGCGGCAGATCATAGTCTCGACGATCTAGAGGACCCGGGCCCCCTCGAGGAATTGCTAGAGCAAATAATCGCTAAGCCCACAGAATCAGCTAGAACGACCATAAAATTCGTCATATCGCGTATCATCAGGCACGAGTTCTATAAGAACGTCCAGCGAATCGTTGATGTCACACCAAGAATGCCACACGCGGCGGACGCCGTGGCCGATTTGATTCGCATCTCGGGCCACTGGCGCAAGCTCGGGGCGTGGTATGTAGAGTATGCTGAGTCGACGTGGGGTAGAATGAAATGGTCTGTTTACCAGATGGCTCACTCGTTTCCAGCCGAAGAAACCGCGACCAAAAAGGTCAGAGATTTCCTCGCGCGTAAGCTTGAAGAGCAGTCGCTACCGTCCTTCATGCTGCCGCTCGTCGCACATCGATTGTCCCAATGGATGCCAGACGATGCTAGGGAGCTTTTTCGGGAGGTTGCGCAGAAGACTGAGCACCCGTTTGAGCTAAGGGCTCTCGCGTATGCTGGGCTTGCCTGCGGAGTCGGGCGAAGCGACGTCAGAAAATGGCTCGGTGAGTTCCCGGAATCCGACGTGGTATTGAAATTTCTCACGGCGCGCAACTTCAGGCCACCTAAGGCCGTGTCGTACATGTGGGATGGCACTGGCACTACCCACTGACGCGTATTACACTAGGACCACCATGAAAGCGTACGAAGAGGTCATCGAGTTCATCGCAGCAGGGACTACGCCTGACAGAGTCGTTTCATTTCGGCCTTCGGCAGCCACTAAAGAGAGAGTGGCCGATTTGATTGATCGTGAGAAGACTACCGGGCTTCTAGCAGACGAGAAATCCGAACTGGATCATTACATGCAGTTGGAACATTTGATGAGATTGGCCAAAGCGCGCGCTCATCAGCACGTCGCCAATGAGTAGACACGTCAGCGAAGAACTCCGGCGTTTAGTTGCCGATCGTGCCGAGCATATCTGCGAGTATTGCCTCATCCATCAAGACGATACGTTTTTTGCCTGCGAGGTTGACCACGTCGTTAGCCTCAAGCACTCAGGCCCACCGAAGCTGACAACCTGGCTTATGCTTGTAATTTCTGCAATCGCCATAAAGGGAGCGATGTTGCATCGTTGTCACCACAAACCGGCACGCTGGTGAGATTCTTCAATCCTAGAACGGATCGGTGGGCTGAGCATTTCCGATTGGACGGAGACCGAATTGAGCCAATTACAAGTATTGGTGAGGCTACGGCACGCATTCTGAGATTCAACGATAGTGAACGGATTCTGGAACGCCAAACACTCGCGGAGATCAAACGATACCCGACGAAACAAGCATTAATGCGAATTCGCAAATAGAACCGCGCGGACGATTAAGGTAGAATCCTGATCTTGTTTTCACGTTTTCTAACGGGGCACTCATGACAAAAAGGAACGCTGTAGTCATTGTTCTTTCTGTTCTTCTAATTCAATCCTTCGTCGCGCCGATTGCCGCACAGTCGCGCGAGTCCGGATACACAAAAACTTCACTGCTTTCCGACAAAGAGGTCACCGCGCTTGCGGCTGAGATCAACGGCGCAATAGCCAAAGACACCATCACAGAGTTGGCGCGCTTCCACCGCGTCCAAGCGTCGTCAGGCTTCTCGCGAGCGGCCGAGTTCATCGCTGCGAAAGCGAAGGAATATGGTCTCGCGCAAGTGCAGATCGAACGATTCCCGGCCGACGGCCAGAAGACTTACTACACGTTGAAATCAACTCCGGGATGGGAGGCAGAACGCGCCGAACTTTGGGAACTTGGGCGGGAAGTCGGGCGGGAAGTCGAGCCGCGCAAAACAAAGATCGCCGACTGGGAAGAAATGCGAGTCGCGCTTGCCGATTACTCGCAAACCGCGGACGTCACGGCGGCGCTTGTTGACGTCGGGACGGGGGTTTCGCCGAAGGACTACGAAGGCAAAGATGTAAAAGGCAGGATCGTGCTCGCGGGCGGAAACGTCGCCTCTGTTCACAAGCTGGCTTGCGACGAGCGAGGCGCGGCCGGCGTTCTCAGCTATCAACAGAATCAAGTCACCGGCTGGTCGGGCGACTACGTGGACAACGTGCGCTGGGGCCATCTCTCGCCGTACAACGCCGACAACAAGTTTGCGTTCATGATTTCGCTTCGTCGCGCGCGCGAGTATCAAGCCAGGCTTGCGGGCGGAGAGCAGATCACTCTGCACGCGATCGTGAAAGCTGAGATCAAACCGGGCAACTACGACGTGGTGAGCGCGGTCATTCCCGGCTCGGATCTTGCCGCCGAAGAGATAGTCTTCTCCTGTCACCTGTGTCATCAGAAGCCGGGTGCTAACGACAACGCTTCTGGGGCGGCTGCGATCCTAGAAGTCGCGCGCTCTCTCACGTCGTTGATTCGACGTGGCGAGATCGAGCGCTCGCGCCGCACGATTCGATTCATCTGGCCGCCCGAGATCAACGGCACCCTCGCGTACTTCGCCGAGCACCCGGAGATCGTCAAGCGCATGAAAGCCGCAGTCCATTGCGACATGGTCGGAGGCAACTATGCGATTACGAAGTCCGTCCTTCACGTGACGCACACCCCGGCTTCGATTCCGAGCTGCGTAAATGCCGTGGCAGATGTGTTCGCCGAGTACGCGATCGCCGGAGCCTTGAAAGCGGCTTCCGGGGCCGGTTCCGAGGACGCGCTTGTTTCGCCCGAAGGCTCGAAAGACAGTCTGGTCGCCGATATCACGCCCTTTGAGATGGGCTCGGATCACGACGTTTATCAAGAAGGTTCGTTCCGCATCCCGACGATTTACCTGCGCGACTGGCCGGATGTTTTTATCCACACCAACAACGACACGCCAGCCAACATCGACTCGACCAAGATGAAGCGCTCGACGTTTATCGCGGCCGCGTCGGGTTACTTCCTCGCCCGGGCGGGCTCGCGTGAAGCAGCGCGGCTTGCCGATGAAGTCTTCGGGCAGGCGCTTGCGCGAATGCCGAGGGAGAAAGAAAAGGCTCGCGCGGTCGAAGCGGCCGGCACTCCAGAAGCGGCGGATCAGGCGCGCAGCATCATCGCGCACTCGGTCGAAAGCGAAGCGGAAGCGATTTCCTCCGTTCTCGAGTTTGCTCGTGGCGACAAGAACCTCGAGACCAAGGTCGAAGGGCTGGTCGATCAACTCAGCGGCGCATGGCTGCTGATGACCGGCAAGCTGTCCGAGCAGCGGAAGGGGAACCGAATCGTCTTCACGCTCGAGCAGAAAGAGTCTGCGAAGGAATCGAAACCGAAGAACCCCAAGGAAGCTTCACGCCAAAGGGCGAGCGGCTCGGCGTTCAATCGTGTGCCCGTGCGAAAAGTGACAGGCCCGATGAACGTGTACTACTACGACTACGTAGCCGAGCGGGCAGGCGGCGATCTGCGCGCAGTCGAACGAATCAGTTCGATGCCGCACGGCGAGATATTGCTCTACGAGATATTGAATCTGGTTGATGGCAAACGGAGCGTACAGGCTATTCGGGACTTCATCACGGCGGCTTACGGGTCAATCGCGGTCGAGGACGTCTCCGAATATCTAAAACTGCTCGAGAAAATCGGAGTGCTTAGGATAGAAGGCTGAACGGCACAATCGAGTAATCCACGAATAACGCGAATCATCGCGAAGGGTTGAACACCTTCGCGATGATTCGCGTTATTCGTGGATTACCTCGTGCGACTAAGATCGACTCTGGCGCCTTAACGAGAAGAGCGTGATGATCACCAGGGAGAACAACCCACCGCTGGCATCCAGAAGCGAGTCCCAGATCGAGCCTCCCCGCGTGTGAGTGAACGACTGGTGAAACTCGTCCAGCGCCGCCCAACTCACAATAACCGCAAGCGAATAAACCGCCCACTTCAAGCGCCAGTGGTACGCGCTGTCCGCTCGAAACGCCCGAAACAGGAGCGCGGCCAGCACCGCGTACTCGGTAAAGTGCGCGCACTTGCGCACGAAGTAGTTGATCTTAAGGAGAGACTTGTTTCCGGGATGATAGCCGAACCACGAGAGGACTGTTTCGATGATTCCGCGAGTGTTCTCGCCCGAGAGAGCATCGGTCGAGAACCAGTACATCACTGCAAGCATCCCCAGAACCGGCAGCCAGTACCTGAGAACCTTGTAACCGAGGGAGCTTTCAGCGGTCGTTATGCTTTCAGCCATACGACATCAATCATAGCAAACACATCAATGGTTTGATTAGAAGGTGGGAGCAGGTTGTCGACAGAAGAGAACATGTACGGGCGACCCTCAGTGGCCCCCTCAGTGAAATCGGGGGAACCAGCCAAGCGCTCAACGAAGGGCAGCCACGGAGTGCTCCCTTACATGTTCGACTTCGCCGCCGCCCACTCAGTCAAGCGCCTGGGCGCCGGAGACCACTTCGATGATCTCGCGAGTGATCGAGGCCTGTCGAACGCGGTTGATAGTAAGAGTCAGCGCGTCGATAACTTCACCGGCATTGTTTGAAGCCGATTCCATCGCGGTCATCTTGGCGCCCATCTCGCCCGCGGTCGATTCCAACAACGCGTAGAAGACCTGGTTATCAATGTAAGCGGGAAGCAAGCTCCCGAAGATCTCCGCGGGCGGCTGCTCGTAAAGGTAGTCGATCAGCACTTCGCCTTCAGCAGTCTGGACTGCTTCTACCGGGGCTCCAAAGCTTTCAGTTCCGATTGGAAGGATTTGCTTGACGACCGCGCGCTGCGAAAGTGCGGACTTGAACTCGCTATAGATCAGGAACACTGCGTCAATTGAAGACTCTTCGGCGGTGTACAGGTCCATCACCTCGCGAGCGATCTCGGCCGCGGCTTCGGAGCTGACGGCCCGGTCGGCCACGTTTGTGTATTCGCGGAGGATGCTCGCCTGGCGGCGGCGGAAAAAGTCGCGGCCCTTTTTGCCAATCGTGACGAGATCTACTTTCTTGCCCGGGTGCTCGCGGATGAACAGTTGTGCAGCTTTGGTCAGGTTGGCGTTAAAAGCTCCGCACAAGCCGCGATCAGCGGTGATCAGAACGAGCAGGTAGTGGCTGTCGCCGCGTGGGTCAAGCAGCGGGTGTTTGTAGTCGCCGGCGCGCTCAGCCAGCCGGGCTAACACTCTCGCCATGGTGTTCGAGTAAGGCCGCGCCGCGACAACGCGCTGCTGGGCGCGGCGAAGCCTGGACGCCGCAACCATCTTCATGGCCTTGGTGATCTTCTGCATGTTGCGGACGGCCCCAACTCGTCTGCGAAGCTCTTGAAGGTTTGGCATAAATCAGAAATCAGAAGTCAGAAGTCAGAAGTCAGAAGTCAGAGAGTCGAGGTTGTCTGACCTCTGACTTCTGATCTCTGACCTCTGGCGCTCACGCTTTTGCGCTGCTGATTTTCTCCGCGGTGAAGCGCTCCTTGAATTCGGCGACTGCGGCGCGAAGCTCGTCACGTATCTCATCGTCGATGATCTTCCGCTCGCGAAGCTTGGCAAGAAGTCCGCTGTGCGCATTCTCGACGAACGCGCGCAGTTTGATCTCGAAATCTTTCACGTCTTCTATTGCAATGTCGTCCACATAGCCGTTGGTGCCACACCAGATCACGACGACTTGCAACTCGACCGGCATCGGCGAGTACTGCGGCTGTTTGAGCAGCTCGGTCAGGCGCTGCCCGCGATTGAGCTGCTGTTGCGTAGCCTTGTCGAGGTCCGAACCGAACTGCGCGAACGCCGCAAGGTCGCGATATTGGGCCAGATCAAGCCGAAGCGTGCCGGCTATCTGTCTCATCGCCTTGATCTGCGCCGAGCCGCCAACCCTGCTGACCGAGTTTCCAACGTTGATCGCAGGCCGAACCCCCGAGTGGAACAGATCGCTCTCCAGAAAGATCTGGCCGTCGGTTATTGATATGACGTTGGTCGGGATGTAGGCCGAAATGTCGCCGGCCTGTGTCTCGATGATCGGCAGGGCAGTAAGGCTTCCGCCTCCAAGCTTGTCAGACAGCTTAGCCGAGCGCTCGAGCAATCTCGAGTGAAGGTAGAAGACATCGCCCGGGTAAGCCTCGCGTCCGGGCGGCCTCCTCAACAACAACGAGATCGCGCGGTATGCCCATGCGTGTTTGGACAAGTCGTCGTAGATGCACAGCACGTGCTGGCCGCGATCCCGGAAGTACTCGCCCATCGCGCAGCCCGCATAAGGCGCGATGTATTGCATGGCGGCAGGCGACGACGCCGACGCGTCAACGATGATCGAGTAGTCCATCGCGTCGTAGTCTTGGAGCGTCTTTCTTACCAGCGCCACGGTCGACGATTTCTGGCCGATCGCCACGTAGATACAGATCAGGTCTTTGCCTTTTGAGTTGATGATCGTGTCGAGCGCGATTGCCGTCTTGCCAGTCTGCCGGTCTCCAATGATCAACTCGCGCTGGCCGCGGCCGATTGGGACCATCGAGTCGAGGGCCTTCAAGCCGGTCATCATCGGCTCACGCACCGGCTGGCGATCCATCACGCCCGGCGCGAGTCTTTCAAGCGGGCTGAACTTTCCGCCCGTGTCGACCGGACCTCTTCCGTCAACCGGGCGCCCGAGCGGATCCACGACTCGGCCGATGATTTCGTCGCCGACCGGAACCGACATGAGTCGTCCGGTGCGGCGAACCTCGTCGCCCTCGGCGATTTTGTCGTAGTCGCCGAACAGCACCGCGCCAACGACGTCTTCTTCGAGATTGAGCGCGACGCCCGCGACTTGATGAGGAAGCTCTAGCAGCTCGCCGGCCATCACTCGCTCGAGGCCGTGTATCTCGGCGATGCCGTCGCCGGTCTGAATCACAGTTCCCACTTCGCTTACTTCGACGCCCGCGTCAAAGCCCTCGATCTGCTGCCGTATGATCTTGGTTATCTCGTCAGCCCTGATTCCTTCCATCGTGGTTGTTTCCTCTCGGGGTTCGCGCGGCGGCCCGGTAGTCCCGACGACCGCTATGCTCTTTCTCCCTGCTTGAGCCGTTGTTCAAATTCATGTAGCTGAGTCTTAACCGAGCCATCGTAGACCATCGAACCGATGCGAGTGACCACGCCGCCGATGAGCGACGAGTCGGTCTTGAACTCGAGCTGAATCTGCTTGCCGGTCATCTCAGACAGCCTGCGCCCCAACGACTCTTGCTGAGAAGGCGTGACAGGCGCGGCAGTCGAGACGTGCGCGACCAAGATCCCCTTTCGGGCGTTCATCTCGCGGCGGAACTCTTCGTGAACTGCACCGGCGTATTGCAAGCGGTAGTTCCGAAGCAGCGTGCGCAGCAGGTTCGCCGTCAGCTTGTCCGGTCCGGTGCGTTCGATGATGGCATCGAGCACTTCGCGTTTCGAGTCCTGCGAAATAACCGGACTGGCGAAGAGATCAAAAAGCTCGCGGTTCGTCCCGATTATTTCGGCGAACACGGCAAGCTCGCTGTCGATCTGATCGGATTTGTTGTGAGCGATGGCGACGTCGGCCAGCGGCGCGGCGTATCGTCGAGCTACGGCGATGAGGCTCATCGATTCACCCCTGGAAGGTCATCGACAAACCTGGTAAACATTCGCGAGTTATCTTCGGGGCGGATCTCGCCGCGAATTAATTCTTCCGCGAGCTTCACTGAGTGTTCAGCAACAAAGTCTCGAAGCTCGGAGCGGGCCGCTCGCATCGCGCCTTCGATCTCGCGCGCAGCGGTTTGGCGAATCTTTTCGGCGTCGGCCCTGGCGGTCTCGCTGATGCGTTCGGCTTCGGCCTTGCTCTCAAGCTCGGCTTGCGCGCGAATCTCCGCGACTTCCTGGTCCAGCCGTCCGAGCCGCGATTCAAGCTCGGCAAGCTTCTGTTGAGCTTCCTGCTTTTCGCGGCGGGCATCTTCCAGCTCTTTGACGATCGACGCCGCGCGGTTGTCGAAGACTTGCCCGATGCGAATCTTGTTTCGGAGCAGGTACACGAGGACAACGACAAACACCAGAAGGTTGATTACCCTCCAGAGGCTTGCGTTTTGGAAGAAGCCGCCGGTTTCGGCGGTTTGGCCGGCGAGCATGAGAGCCGGGGAGATCAAGGCGAGAATCATCAGTCGGCCCCACCTCCCACGGTGCGCCCTAGCAGCGTGCGCGAGATTCGTTCGGCGATCTGGTGCGAGTCGCTTTCAAGTGCCGCGAGCGCTTCGGCGGCTTGATGCTTGATGTTGGACTTTGCTTCTTCGATTTGACGAGTGGCTTGCTGCTTGACCTCGTCGATCGTTTGCCGGCGGCGTTCGAGCGCGGCCGCGCGGTCAAGCTCGGCCTGCCGATAGCCTTGAGCGCGTGCCTCGCGGATTCGCGCTTCATAATCTGCCAGTCTCGACTGATAGCTGCGGACGGCGGCTCGCGCTTCATCCGAGGCGCCGACGGTGAGGTTATGGCGCTCGTCAAGAACTTTGGAGATGGGCTTGAACAGAATCTTGTTGAGAACGAAAGCGAAGATCAGGAATAGGACTAGAACAAGGACGAGTGACAGGTCCGGTTGTATGATGTTTTCCCCGCCTTCGGCGAGAACGAGCACGAGCGTAAGCAGCAAAGCGTCCACTCCATTGCAAGAAATCTGCGCTAGTTTCGAGTCCCGAAAACTAACACACGGCTGAAAAAAGTGTCAAGGAAACAGGCGTCAAATCGCGCTTTCCGTTCACGCTTACCTGGTACTCGGAGCGATGATTTTCTGGAGGAACGAGACCAATCAATACGAAGCAGCATTAACGTCTGATCTTGATCTCGCCGAAGATCGAGGTCGCGTCGATGTGCAATCGTCTCGGCGACTGCGCGTAACTGACAGCCACACTTCGGACAGAAAATCTTCGATCCTCCCGTTGCTCGCGATAGGCCATGCTACCGATTGCAAGCTTGAAGTGACAAGCAGCGGTTGGTGGTGATCAAGCCGAGCCGAGCCTCCGGGTATCGCGAAAGACGAAGACGACTGTCACCGACTCTGATCTCCTGTGCACTGATCTCATATTGGTCTATAATGCCAGCCATCCCAGTGCAAGGAGGACCCGGTCGATGCGAGGGCGAAGTCTCTTATGGACAGTCGCGGTTCTCTTGCTGGTGTCCATATCTGCGCGCGCTCAATCAAACACGCTTCGAGGCAAGGTTCGATCGACAAGCGGCATCACTGTGAACAATGCCATAGTCGAACTAAAGGCCGGGGGCGGCGGGATGATCGGCCAGACTGTCACACGCAATGACGGCGACTTCGCTTTCTCCAACCTCCCGTCAGGCGAGTACGAGGTAGAAGTCACGGTCGCGGGCTTTGAGACGGCAGTCCAAATGACACGGTTCAATACTCCCGCGCCGATGAACTTCGCCGAAGTCGTCAATATTGAAGTGATAATACGGCCGCGCGCCGATGCAATTCTCGCCGCGCCCGGCACCAGCTTTACACAAGACGTCCCCAAGCCGGCTCGAACGTTTTTCGAGAAAGGCATGTCCAGACTTCGTGAAGGAAAGTCCGATGAGGGCATAGCGATGCTTCGAGAAGCGATCGAAGCTTTCAACGACTATTTCAACGCGCACTTTCAGCTAGGCAGGGAACTCTTTCGGTTGAACAAGAACAACGAAGCGCTGGAGGAATTCGAGCGCGCAAGGCAGATCAACGAACGGCAGGATGCGGTCTACTTCATGTTTGGGATGGTGATGCTCAGGCAGCAAAAGTTCGCACTGGCCCAGCGAGCCTTCCAGGAAGCAAGCAGCATCAACGGAAACAGTCCGGCTTCGCATTTCTATCGCGGGCAGGCGCTGGTCGAGCTCGCGTTGCGAACGGCTGACGAGACGCAACGGATCGCGGATCTCAGCGATGCGGAGAAGGAGTTGAAGCGAGCCTGGGAGCTGAGCAACGGGCGGCTGTCGAGCGTGTACTTGCAACGAGCGCGAATCTGCGAACGTCGAGGTAACAGGGAAGCTGCCGCACGCGAGTTGGAAGAGTACTTAAAGGCCGAGCCTGAAGCCAAGAATGCGTCGGCCATTCGCGCCGCGATCACACGCTTGCGCGGCCCGGCCAAGCCTGAACCGCCTGCCGACAAGAAACCGCCTCGATCTTAGTGCACCGCCGCTCTGTCGGCTTCTGTCGTGTCATCCGCTCTTCTTGCGCCGCAGTGACCTTTGAAGTACCATTCAGAAGCGATTTTTTCTGGTCTTTCAAAATCCATAAGGAGGGGTAAGCCAATGAGTTTCTCGGAGACCGAAGCGCTCAAGCAGCAACTTCTGGCCAACGACACGCAATTTGCGGAGCTGGCTCAGACGCACAGCCAGTACGAGGAGAGATTGAGCGAGCTGGCGTCGCTGCACTATCCGAGCGCTGAGGAGCAGATGGAAGAAGCCACCTTGAAGAAGAAGAAGCTTTTCTTAAAGGACCAGATGGAAGTAATCCTGCGACGCTACAAAGAACAGCAAGCCACGAGTCACTGATCGAACGCGAACGACAGCGACCCGCTCCGGCTCAAGAGCGTCAATAAACATACACCGTCGGTTGCTCACGATCGGACAGGATTGGCGCATCTCGCTGTGCGCCGTTCTCGTTCTATGAGCGCCAGTCTGGTTTCGGGCAAACGCTCGCGAGAAGATCAGCCTGCTTGCTGGCGCTCAACTGGGAACCCGAGAACAAAGAATCATGGCCAGGGAAGGCATACCATTCACCATTCTGTTCTTAGCGCCGGCCGCGGTTTTCTGCGCGCTCGGCTGGTGGGTGGCAGCCGTCGCGTGTGGCGCGCTGGCGGGATTTATGGCTTTCTTTTTTCGCGATCCCGAACGTGACTGTCCGAACGACGACAGGCTTGTGGTTTCACCCGCGGACGGCCGCGTCGTGGCCGTCTCCGCGATCGAGCCCGGCTCGGCGACTTCGGCGACTCAAATCTCGATCTTCCTTTCTCCGCTTGACGTTCACATCAACCGGTCGCCGATAGCCGGCGAGATCACCGAAGTCGTCTACAAGCCCGGCGCGTTTCACGTCGCCTCGCGCGACATCGCTTCGGTTGAAAATGAGCAGAACATCGTGACGGTTCGAGGTGAGAAGCTGACAATCGTGTTTCGCCAGATCGCGGGCGCGCTCGCGCGGCGAGTCGTGCTGCGCAAAAAAAAGGGGGATCGAGTCGCGATGGGGGAACGCGTCGGCTTGATGAAGTTCAGCTCGCGAATGGACGTGGTGATGCCGAGCGAAGTTGAGGTGGTAGCTCGGAAAGGCCAGCGTGTAACAGGGGGCATCACGGTACTGGGTCGTTTTCACGGTGGGGATCCGACTCCTGAAACCGTCGAGGATCAGCCATAGCTGCCCGTGCAACAACTTGAGGACTTTGAGTCACGGAAGACGTTTCGCATCGCATCGACCGCGGGGCGATGCCGCGCGTTCGCCCTCGTTGTTTTTGGCGGCCCTCTTCGACCATAGGCGCGGGCAGGCGCCAGGAGAACGTACCAAAGAGATTTCTATTGAATAAGGAACGGGTTCGATTAGAATGGTCATATTATGAGAATTCTGATTGTGATTGTTGCTTTGAATCTTGTTTTTTCGTCGTGTGTAAACTTTGCGCAAGAAAAAGGGGGAACGACCAACCGCAACAAGTCGATTCCGAAGCAGCCAGCAGATTCCGCGCCGCCTGCAAAGGCCGAAGGCGAATCAGCTAACGACCAGAATGAGGCGAGCAGCGACGAACTTGAGAGAAATACGCCAGCCGCGCTTCGCAAGCTTACACGATGCACTATAGAGGAATCTGTCTCTATCACACCGGATGGAGTTGTCGCTCTTCCAGTTGCGATCACGTTCGATTCCAGCGCTTCTACCGCCCCATGCGGCAAGATTGTTAAATGGACCTGGGATTTTGGCGACGGGGAAAAGGCTAGAGGCGCTAAGGTCACGCATACTTATTCGGCGCCCGGTGAATACATTGTCAGGCTACGGCTGATTGACAACAAGGGCAATCGTAACCAGCCAGAGATAGACTATGCCGTGAGTGTTACATCAGAGAACGTTTCTACAGAAAAATTAGCCCGCAAACCCGGAAAGACTCCGCGTCCAGCAACTCAACGCAGTGCACACTACTGAGTCTGGTACTAACTGAACGCGCGTCGGCTTTTTCTCATTTGTGTGAATTTGTCGAGATGCTCCGAGGTTGTTCTCAGCAAGTAAAAGCTACACGCCAGTGTAACGAGTACACCTATTCACCGCGAATGCTTCATAGTCAGAACGAAGAATCATGTGCATCTGCGGGCGAGGGTGCATAGAGTAGATCCCGGCACCAGCGTTGCTGCACCACAGTCGCACCAACGAAACCTCAGACCGCCAGACAAACCAAAGTGAAGGGGCCAACTATATGAAGATCGGCCGTCCTATCGGTTTTGCAGCCGTCGTAGTGATAGTTTTTGCGGCTCTACCATATCTCCTGCTGGTGAGAGCAGTCGGCGGATTTGCAACTACGTTCTATGATTTAGATGTTGTCGCTGTTTCTGGACAAAATGGACTGACGTCCTTGTTTGCCGCCCCATCTATCAATGATCAAGGCTTGGTGTCATTTACCGGAAAGACCGGTGGCTTCAATGTCTTCATCAGCGCTGCGCCGGCGTCTTACACGAGTCTAAACGGAGGCGGCACGAACAATGTCATCTCGGGAAACTCCCAGATTTCGATAGCAAACCAGATAATAACTCTTGAAACGATAATAGGCTTGAACCAGCAACTTCTACGGGTATGGGATGGCAACGCAACGAACACCTCTACGGTCGTAGCCGGAAGTACGACGGCGTTCAATGATTTTGCGGCCGTCCGGCCAAATGCGAGCATTAACAACGGCCTCCAACCAGTCTTTTCTGCCCAGGCGAAAACAACGTTTCAAACCTTGCTGGTAACAGGAACGAGAACCACGACTTTCAATCAAACGAACCTCCCGCATCCCCTGAAACCGATGATTGCCGACGATGGTCATGTTATCGTCCGCGCGGGAAACACCATTACCTCGCCGATCCTTTTATACCCGCTTAATTTGCTCGCGCCAGTGACGATTGCCTCGTCAACTGACTTCACGCAGCTTGGTGACAGTCCCGGTATCAGCGATGACGGCAAGATTGTCGTCTTTTTTGGTGACGCGAAGCCCATTAATAGTCTTGGCTTGACCACGGGGCCGGGCATGTTTGCGAGCGTCGATGAAGGGACTCCAAGTCGCAAGGTTCTTAGAATCAGTGGAAGGCCAGCAGAACTAGGTCATGATGCAGCGGGTAATCCAATAGGATTCAACGCGGCATCGTACTCAGCTTTTAACCGGGTGACGGTTACGCATCAGGAACTGACACCTTTGGGACTTGATGGCGACAGTTTCACAGTGTGTTTTCAGGGCGCTCCAAACGCTGTCAGTCCAGAAGCACTGTTCACTATCAACAGTGGTCTTTGGACTGTGCGTACAGACGCTAAGTTGCAGAACGGCACTTACAGGTATAGAACTTTCGGCCCAATCCCTGTCGCGCAAATTGGCGACATTATTGATGGCCGGACGATCACGGACATAGTGGTAAACGACGCGATTGCTAACGCAACAACAGACACTATCGGCGGCAATCCGCGGTCGATACATCGCGGAGAGAATAGGGTTACTTTCTTTGCCTCTACTACCTCGGGAGACATTGTGGTTCGTGGGACGTACTTCGATACGGACGAGGATGGTCTGCCCGATCACTGGGAGATGCGAGGCGTCGATTTCGGTGGAGGGCCGATTGACTTAGCGGCTATGGGTGCCAGCCCAACACACAAAGATATTTTCGTTCATGCTGAATGGATGGAGCCAAACGCGGGTGTGACATTCAGGCCGAAGACCAGTGCTCTGAATGCTGTTATTACAGCTTTCAGACGGGCGCCAGTGTTAAACCCAGACGGCCAAACAGGGATTAACCTGCACATCGATGCCGGCCCGGATAGCATTATGGATCCACGCAACGGCAAAAAATGGAAGGCGCGTTCGCTGGGAGGAAATGTCCATGCCTTTCAACAATTCATAGTGCCGTTTAACGGCGCCCAATATGTTTGGAGTGGCTTTGACCAGATGAAAGCGGCTTTCTTCGACTACACCAGACGTGGCCCCGTCTTCCACTATGCGTTGTTCGCAAATCGATACGGTCTCGGAGATCTCAGTGGGGGAACAAGCACGGGAGTATCACGTGGCGTCCCAAGCTCTGATTTGATTGTCACACTCGGCGCACGACCAACTCCGGGGGGGACTCATCTGGATCAGGTAGGCAGCTTGATGCATGAACTGGGGCACAACCTTGGTCTCAGGCATGGCGGTGACGAGAATTTGCCGAACTATAAACCAAACTACCTAAGCGTAATGAACTACAGTTACACGCTAAGAGGTTTTGTAAAAGCCAACCTGAAACTTGAGTTCAACTATTCAACCCGCAAGTTGCCACCGATCAATGATCTGGATGAGCTGAATCTTGACGAAAGTGTCGGGATTAGCGATCCGGACAATCATCGCACAATCTGGTTCGATCAGAACCATGTTCGGCGGCTTTCCGGAGCTTCTCCGGTTGTTGATTGGTTCTTCAATGGCTTAGTGGAGCCTTCCGTAGCTGTGGATATTAACGGTGATGGTTCTCCACCCGCTGCGGGAACCAACGTCTTTCATGGCTTTAACGACTGGCCAGCCCTAACTCTAAACGGAGGCAGAACTGGCACGGGCGCGGCAGGCGCGGATACAACGGATGCATCGGACAACGTGAACGAACCGAGCAGCGATGAGCTTGAAAACAACACTCCGCTGGAACTTCGCCAGCTAACGCAGTGCAGCGTCGAGGAAAATGTGGCCTTGCCGACAGATGCTGTGGGGAATGCACCCCTCGCGGTG
This sequence comes from Candidatus Onstottus arcticum, assembly GCA_038040485.1. Taxonomy (GTDB): domain Bacteria; phylum Acidobacteriota; class Blastocatellia; order UBA7656; family UBA7656; genus Onstottus_B; species Onstottus_B arcticum. Next base: position 362,532 of record JBBPIE010000001.1, on the reverse strand, counting down.
ACCTTTGATGCCAGTGCATCCATTGCCACTTGCGGCACTATTGTCAGCTATGCTTGGACTTTTGGGGATGGGAACACCGGCACGGGTCCTACCGTTGTGCACACCTACACGACACCAGGCAGCTATCTCGCGACGCTGGCCCTCACCGACTCCACTGGTAATACTAACCTCCTGGACATCGACTATCCTGTTATTGTCAATCCGGCCGGCACCTGCAGCTATGCACTCGTTCCAGAAAGCGTCTTCGTCGCGCGGCCGGGCTCGGACAGCCTCTCAATCAAGGTGGCGGCACCCGCTGGCTGTGCTTGGACAGCAGTTAGCAACAACACTTGGATCAATATCTTGGCTGGTGATAGCGGAATTGGCGACGGCGCGGTATACCAATACGTTGTTCGAGCGAACTCCACGGGTAGTGCACGCTTCGGCTCGATAACCATTGGAGGTCAGACCTTCGTCGTCCTTCAGAATGATGCGCTCACCTCTTGTCCAAACACCATTTCCCCCGTCGCTGCGAACATTCCAGCCGCTGGAGGTACTGGCAGCGTGAATGTGGCGATCGCCTCGCATTGCGCCTGGCAGGCTCTGAGCAATCAGAGCTGGCTCACGATAACATCAGGCAATATGGTAATCGGCAACGGGAGGGCCACCTATTCGGTAGCTCCCAACCCTGGTCCTAGTACCCGCAAGGCGAACATCACAATAGGCAATCAAACGTTCAACATAAAACAAGTCTTTCCGTGAGTCCGGAGTCTGCTTCGGTTGGAGTTCGTCGTAGATAATGATGGCGGGAACCGCCCTAGGGACCGTCAAGACATTGAGGCTCGCTGGCCGCTCGCAAGGCGGGCTAGACTCTTCGAGCTAAGTCCAAGCAAGGCGCCTCGCCTGACAATGAAGTCTACGTCTCGTCTACAGCATCTCTTCTTTTGAAACAGCGAGACTCCCGCAGCGTGTAACCAGACTGGTTCCGAATCGCCGGCCGCCGCGCTGCTTCCGAAGTAGTTTGGACGGCGCTGTTTGTGCTAGAATTCGCGTGGTTGCAAAGCCCCAACAAGCACAGTCGCCGGCTCGAAGCGGACCGGCTTTTCAAGCTGAGACAACTCTATGGCTGAATTTGTTTGCCGAGTAGGCACACCGACCGGAGAGGTCGTGACCCGCATGATCGAAGCGAACGCCGAGCGCGACCTTCGGTCCAAGCTCGAGCGCGAGGGCTTTCGCGTGTTTTCGATTTCGTCCTCGAACAGCGTGAGCGTACGCCGCGCCTTTGGAAGCGAGTCGAGGACGCATAAGATCAAGACTGAGGCTTTTTTGCTCTTTAACCAGCAATTGTCGGCCCTGCTCCGCGCTGGGCTTCCAATCCTTCAGGCGGTCGGCATCCTTCGCAAGCGCGTTCCCGACGATCGGCTTCGGCTCCTCCTCGAAGACGTCGAGGCAAAGATAAGGTCGGGGCTTGCGCTGTCTCAGGCGTTTGCCGCACAGGGCGAAGCGTTCCCGCGCATCTACATTGCATCGATCCTGGCAGGCGAGCGCTCGGGTTCGCTCGATGAAGTGCTGACTCGCTACGTCAGCTACCAGAAGACCATCAGCTCGGCACGGCGCAAGATCAAAAAATCGCTGGCTTACCCTGCCGTGCTTGTTAGCGCTTCGATAATCCTGGTGATGGTTCTTTCGACCTTCGTAATACCGCAATTCATGAAGTTATATGAAGGGGTCGGCGCTCAGCAGTTGCCGGCAGTAACGCTCGCCGTCGTAGGCATTGCCGAGTTCATGCGAAGCAACCTGTTGTGGATCCTGCCCACCATAGTCGGCGCGATTATCTTTCTCTTTGTGTGGCGGCGCACGCCGAATGGCCGGCTGACAATCGATCGATGGATACTGAAGACGCCGGTCGCCGGCGAGACCGTCCGTCAGTTGACGCTTGCGCAGTTCACTCGAAGCCTTGCGACGCTGCTGGCCGGCGGGATCACGCTTCCTGAATCGGTCGAAATCGCTGGCGAGTCGATCACAAACCGCGGGCTTCGGCTCGCGAGCCAGAACGTTCTGGTGAACATCCGCGAAGGCCGCTCGTTCACCGAAAGCCTCGAAGCTTCAGGTTGGGTTTCCGAGCTTGCGATCGACATGATTGGCGTGGGGGAAAAGTCGGGTGCGTTGCGCGAGATGCTCGACGAGGTCGCGAACTTCTATGATTCGGAAATCGACGTGCGGTTGAACACTATCACCACCTTCATCGAACCGGTCATCCTCGCTTTCATGGGAAGCTTGGTGATGACAATTCTGCTGGCGATGTATCTGCCCTTGTTCAACATGATCGGGAATATGGGCGGAAGCCCGACCGGGCCGCATTGATCGATTGGAGCGCGAATGTCCGAAGGAATCGAACAGCAAGAAACACAGAAAGCGCCGGCGCCGCCAGCAGCAGTGCGACCGCCGTCGGAAATGGGCCAGGAAGAGATTGCGGCGCGCGAAAAGGCGCGCCGGTACCGGCTCAGGTTCATAGATCTCAAGACCGAGGAACCGGCTTACGACCTGATTCACGAGTTGCCCGTCGAGTTGATGGTAAGGCACAGCTTCGTCCCGATGAAGCGGGAAGGCGATGCGCTTTATGTAGCGATGGCCGATCCCGGTAACTTCGATGTGATCGACGAGATCGAAGCTCAGCTCAAGGTGCAACTGAAACCAGCGGTCGCTACGCAAACCGCCGTCGAAGAAGCCCTAAAAAGAGGCGACACCGCCGCGCGCATCCTGCAAGACGCGACTGCCGGATTCCGGTCCGATCGCATGGCGCTTGTGCGTGAAACCGATCAGGGCGAAGAGATGCTGGACCTCGAGCGTCTGACCGGCGACGAAGAAATGTCGCCGATCATCAAGCTGGTCTACACGGTGGTGCTCAATGCGCTCGAACGCCGCGCTTCTGACATTCATATCGAGACTCGCGACTCGGACGTCGTGGTCAAGTATCGCATCGACGGCGCGCTCTATCGCGCAGCGGATCCCATCGACATCTCGCACCATCAGACGATTGTCCAGCGTATCAAAGTGATGTCGGAGCTGGACATCGCTGAGCGCCGCGTGCCCCAGGACGGACGCTTTAGAATAATGATCCGCGGGCGCAAGATCGACTTCCGAGTTTCGATAATGCCCGCCATCCACGGGGAAAACGTCGTCATTCGTATTCTTGATAAGGAGCAGATAAACGAAGCTTTCAAGGAGCTGAATCTCGACGTCGTGGGTTTCGCGCCGCAAGACCTGAAAAAGTTTCGCAAGTTCATCGCCGAGCCCTACGGAATGGTGCTGGTGACCGGGCCAACCGGATCAGGTAAGACGACGACGCTATATGCCGCGCTCAATGAGATCAAGAACGACGAAGACAAGATCATCACGATTGAAGACCCGGTCGAGTATCAACTTCAGGGGATCACTCAGATTCCGGTGAACGAGAAAAAAGGGCTGACGTTCGCGCGCGGCCTGCGCAGCATCTTGCGCCACGATCCGGACAAGATAATGGTGGGCGAAATCCGCGACTCGGAAACGGCGCAGATAGCGATCCAGTCGGCGCTGACCGGCCACCTGGTCTTTACAACCGTCCACGCTAACAACGTGATCGACGTGATCGGGCGATTTCTGAACATGGGGGTCGAACCCTACAACTTTGTTTCTTCATTGAACTGCGTGCTTGCGCAACGGCTGGTGCGAATGCTCTGCACGCATTGCAAACGCGACCACGAGCCTTCGGACCAGGAGCTGACCGAGTCCGGCCTGAATCCGGACAAGTATCGAGGGCAGGCTTTCTATGCCTCGGTCGGGTGCGAGGTGTGCAATTCGACGGGCTATCGCGGCCGAACCGCAATCCACGAGTTGCTGGACGTGACAGATCATATTCGCGAGATCGTGCTCGAAAGGCGTCCGGGCTCGGAAGTCCGGCGGGCGGCCCGCGCCGAAGGCCTGACGTCCTTGCGCGAATCCGCGCTTGCGAAGGTCTTCATGGGCGTGACCACGCTGCACGAGATCAATCGCGTCACGTTTGTTGAGTAGTCGGAAGAAGTCCGTAGTCAGTAGTTCGTAGATGCGCGATCCGGAACAAGACTACGGGCTACGGACTACGGACTACGGACTACGGACGATTCCATTGTTTATTTTGAAACCGAAGCGTGGTAGAGTGGTTTAACCAAGCAGGCTTTCGTAGAGAGATTTTCTTTGACGGTAGCGGGGCCTGCAACGGGCTCAAGTTGGGCACCAAGCGACAAGCAGTCATCTAAGAAGCTGCAGGAGAATTTTCGAGGCGTTGCTTTCTCCGTTGGGAAATTCAATTAGTGAGGTCTGCTGCTATGGCAAAAAGGATCCTGAGAGTACAACAGTCGATAGCTTTGGCGCTTGCGCTTCTTCTATGCGCGCCGGCCGCCGCCTTTGCCGCCGATGGCAAGAAGCATTTCAAGGAAGGCCTCAAGTACGAAGAGAACCATCAGTGGGACAAAGCCGCCGAGCAGTTTGCGCTTGCAGTAGCGGAGAAGCCTTCAAACGTCGAGTATCAGCTTCATCTACAGCGCGCGCTGGTCAGCGCCGGGCTCATGCTGGTCGAGCGCGGCGATGGATTGGCCGAGAAAAAGGACTACAACGCGGCGTACACCGCTTACCGGCAGGCATACGCTTTCGATCCGGGCAACGAGCTGGCTTTGATAAAGATGCGCCGGATGCTTGAGGTGCAGGGTTTGCCGATCGTCGATCTGCCGACTGGCACCGATCCTTCGGGACCCAAGTACAGACCGCAGAGCAAGGACCCGAATCAGCAGGTTTTTTTCTCGGGCTCGATTGGGGGATTACCGGCCAGCCCGGTGCGCATACAGCTTCCTTCAATCCCGGGACGGCGATTCGCGAGGACCGACGTTGTCTATCGCGACACGAACCTGCTGACCGCGATTGAGCAACTCGCTCAGATGATGAAGCTCAATGTCGTGCCCGATCAGACAGTAGCCGCTCAGTTGAAGCAGATGAGAACGACGGTCGAGCTTCGCGATGTGACTTATCCGCGAGCGCTCGAGATTCTGCTCAAGACGAATAACCTGATGTATGCGCAGATCGACGCGCGCACGATTGTGATTGCCAGCGATAACCCACAGTCGCGGATGAGATACGAGCCGCTCGCCGTGCGCACGTTCTATATCAAGAACGCAGACATCGACCAGCTCAAGGGCGCCCTGGCCGGGGCGATGCCTCAAACCAAGAATGTAACCACGGTAAAACAGCTCAACGCGCTGATCGTGCGTGATTCTCCGGCGAACCTCGAAATGGTCGAACAGATGATCAACTCGCTCGACAAGAGCAAGGCCGAAGTCCTGATCGACATCAACATCTATGAAGTCTCGCGCAACAACCTGCTTCAAATCGGGAACCAGTTCGGCAACACCGGTGCGATAAGTACCACCGGCCAGCTTACTCCCGGTTCTAATCTGCTCGGCGGATTTGGCCGGTTCGGTAACGAGGCTGGGATAGTTGGAGGTGCGGCCAGGTTTGCAGGCGGCCCGCTCGGCTTTGCCATAGGATTACCGGCAAGCTCGTTAAGCATCTTTCAAGACAAAGGGAAATCCAAGCTTCTGGCGTCGACGCAGGTTCACGTGATTGACGGCGAGCCGCACGCCATCCGAATAGGTCAAAGGGTTCCCATTAAGACCGCCACGCTTCCGACTTTCGGGACGAGTACCGGAACAGGGACTGGCACAGGAACCGGAAACAACGGCGGTACTTTATCCGGCTTCGGCATCGACCAAATCCAATATGAGAGTGTCGGTCTCAACATAGATATGACGCCCACGGTCTTCGAGGATGAAGTTCAGATGAAGATGAAGATAGAGTCATCCTCGGTAGATAGCGGCTCGGGCGGGCTGACACCGACTTTCAACCAGCGCACTATGTCTTCGATAGCGCGGGTCAAGAACGGGCAGCCCACGATGATCGCCGGCGTCAGCCAGAACAATGAGTCAAAGAGCATCAAGGGGCTTCCACTCATCGGGCTGATTCCCATACTCGGACGGTTCTTTGCGACACCGGAGACGAAGGAAACGCAAAGCGATGTCATCATTACGGTGACGCCTCACATTCTGCGCCGCGCGGATATCCTCGAAGACGATCACCTGGCGCGTTGGGCGGGGGATGGTCAGAATTCGGGCAACCAGTTGAAGATCGAGCAAATTCTCTACCTCGCCGATCTGCAAGACTCTAAGGATAGTCCGGTAGCGGCTGCTGGCCCCGAACCCGCGAAGCCTGTTCCCGAAGCCAGACCGGCTCAGCCAAATATCGTAACGACCAGAGCGGAACCCCCGGGGGTTGTGGTTCAGCCGCCGCCAACCGGCCAGCCGGCCCTGATCGTAAGACCCAACATCATCAGGAAAACCGTAGACAAGCCGGGCGCCCAAACCGCTGAGAGCAACGGTAAAAAGAGCGGGACGTTCGATGACGACGATGACGATGATGACGATGATGATGATGAATCGGCAACTCAGGCGAGTCCGCTGATGGTCTATGTCAGGCCGACAACGGCGATGGCGACAAAGGGCCAGGACCTGTTTGTGGCAATATTCGTAAACGGCAACGGCGAAATCTCTTCGGCGCATATAACGATGAACTACGATCCAAACCTGCTGGAAGTGAAGGGAGTACGAGACAGCGGTATGCTCAGCGCCGGCGCTCGTGCGGAACTTCAATTCACGGCCGAGGGCGGGTTGATCAATATTCAAATGGACCGGCCGCCGCAAGCCGGCGCTGTGCCTGCGCGCGGTCAGTTGTGCCTGATTGTGTTTACGGTGAAGGCGGTCGGCCAATCGCCGCTGCTGTTGAACGAGCAGGCGACGTTTTTCCGTACGCCAGCCGGCCAGAACTTGCCGATCAAGGTGCAATCGTCGCAGGTCGAGACTCGATAGGCCGACTGATGCCCGTAAGAAAGTAGTATGCGCGCTGGATTTTTGATTTTGGATTCTAGACCGCTGAATGCAGAAGTGAGACCAGATTCTTTGGGGTTATCGGTTCACAAACCAGAATCCGAAATCAGAAAACATTCCGGCTTCACTCTCCTTGAGCTGATCATAGTCATTTCTATTCTGTCGGTGCTTACCGCAGCCGCAATACCGATGGTGCGAAACTCGGTCAAGCGAGAGCGCGAATCCGAGTTGAGGGTTGCGCTGCGCACGCTTCGCCAGGCGATCGACCGCTACAAGAAATATCACGATGACTCGAACGGAACCGCGATACCGCTCGAGTTCAAGACACCAACCGGGTATCCCAAGGAACTAAAGCTGCTGGTCGAAGGCTTTATCCCAGCCAACACCGTGGGACTGAGCGGCAACCGTGTACGATTCATGCGCAGGCTGCCGATTGACCCGACTACCGGAAACGCGGAGTGGGGTATGAGGTCTTACAAGGATGCGCCGGATTCGACGTCCTGGGGCGAAGAAGACGTGTACGATGTCTATTCCAAGAGCGACGGAACGGCGCTGAACGGCACGAAGTATAAGGATTGGTAATGAACAAAGTCGTTCCATTGCGGATTGCGGATTGCGGATTGCGGATTGCGAGCGAAAGGGTGTGTGCAATCCGCAATCCGCAATCCGCAATCCGCAATTCCGGTGGCTTTACCTTGCTCGAGCTCGTGATGGTTATGACGATCATCGTCATTCTCGCAGCAGTCGCCGTGACTTCATATCAACACATCCAGCTAAAAGCGCGCGAGACAATTCTCCAACACAACGTCAACGAGATGCGAAAGCTCCTCGACCAGTATGCGGCTGATCGGGAGAAGCTCCCGGCGTCGCTCGACGATCTGGTCACCGCCGGGTACATGCACGATATCCCGCTTGATCCCACTACCGGCGAAAAGGACTGGGTGGTTGACATGGGCGAAGACACAATCTCGCGCGACGGCGGGACGGGCGTTATCGATGTTCATAGCAACTCTCCGAGCCAGGGAAGCGACGGCCGGCCTTACCGGGAATACTAACCAGAATGTCAGCTCTACAAAGGTACCTTCTTGCTCCGCGCGCGCCAAACACGGCAGCCGGGTTCGTTGACGACAACTTCGCCCTGGTCGAGCTTCGGCGCGGACGCGGCGGGTTTTCGCTCTCGTCCAGCGCGGTCACCGAGTTGCGGCCAGGCCTTATTACCCCGAGCTTTGACGAGCCGAATATCCAGAACCCGGACGAACTGGCGGAGGTAATCACTCAAACGGCCGAAGCTGCGGGGCTTGCGAACAAGAAACGGTGGTCCGTCGCGCTGCCCGACGGCGCGGCTCGAACGCTTGTCGTCACGATTGAGGAAACTACGCGGAACTCCCGCGAGTTGAGCGAGATACTCGGCTGGAAGATCGAGCGAGTGATCGCGTCACCTTTGAGCGAGCTGCGCATCTCGCGCCAGCAGATTAGTTCGGCTGGTCAACACGCCCGTTATCTTGTGACGGTGGCAAACGACCGAGTGCTCTCCGAGTACGAGTCGGTCTTCGCCGGGCTCGGTTGGAACGCAGGGATGCTTCTGCCGCGTCACATGGGCGAAGCGCAGTGGCTTATGTGGGACGACGAGCCCGGCGATAAGATATTGGTGTCGGGGAATCGGAGCGGGTTTACTTCGGTGATAGTTCGAAACGGTGAGCCCGTGCTTATCCGCACCTGCGTATGCGATCGCCAGTCGTGCGGGGACGAGTTGCATCGCTTCGCCCTGTATTATCGAGATCGTTTGAATGAGAACGGCGGAGCTGCGCTGACCAGGATGCTGGCGACTGGCGGCATCGACCAGGCCGAAGCCCGGCGCGCTGTGGCCGATGCGACCGACAGCGAGCCCACGCCGGTTGACGCCGCCGAGTTTGGAGTTGACCTCGCTGGAGAGGCGATAAGGTTTGACCAGCTTGCCGGAGCGGCCGGACTTGCGACTCTCGCCTGGCGCTGAACAAGGTACAAGGAAAACCAAACAGCGACCGCTCGCTTGACGACCGAGCCTTACCTGGTTTTTGGCTTACCGCTCCACACAGCGACCGGCGAGCCGGGACTGATGGAACCGCTCAGCGGAACGCCGAACAGCATTACCGATAGATTGAACTTCTTCTTCTTAACCAATCCCAGGACAAGCCGAATCTGAACGCTCTCGCCGGCCGCTAGCGCGTTGTCGCCGCCGGCCTCGATCTTCTGAAGCGCGCCCACAATCGAGCGCGAACCGGGATCACGGGTCAGCAGGACGTTGCTGCGCGTGAGCTCGTCAATGCGCAGGAAAGGATTGAGTATCGTCGCGGAGACGTGGTTCGTCAGGCGCAAGTTGACGACAAACCGCAAAGAGCCGCTCGACCCGTCCGGAACATCTTCCGACGGCGGGTCAGCCCAACTCTGGCTTACCTTCTCCGACGAAACGAAGCTGATGTCGACCGCCGAACCGAGGTTGGCGCCAATCGTGAAATCAAAGAGGCCATCTCCCACAAGAGCGCTTCCGAGAGAGCCTTCGATGGCCAGCACTCGAACGCGGGCGCGCGTGGTGGCAACCGCCGGCAGGACTATCGGAAACTTCTCTACGGCGCCGGGAAGACCTGTGGCGACATGAGCGAAACTCGCGCCGCCATCAGTCGACAGGAGCAGGTCTTGTCGGACGGGGACGAAGCCCGAATCCTTGGGAATGGTCCACGCGACGGAATAAGTATCACCGGCAGCCAGCCTCTCGCCGCCTGCAGGCTTGGCGAGGAAAATGTTCAACAAGTCGCCTCGAAGAGTGGGCGGTAAAACGTGTTCGTTATCCGCGCCGCCGCTCGCGTCGCTGCTGTTTGCGTCTTCGTAATTCAGCCATTGTCCGGTCCCCGTCGCGTAACTCGCTACAGACTCGGGCCTGCCATCCAGCAATAGACCCGCGGGGTCAGGCGCAGATACCGATAGGCGCCAGGATGTGATCAAATCTTCGTCCTGAGTGATAATCGCCTCGCCGATCCACGTGTCATCTTGATAGACAGACTTCTGCCAGCCTTCATTCGGACCCACGGCGGTCAGGACGAGCTCGCCGGTATTCGCGCCGCGGCCCAGCGTCGCAATCGGATTCAACGAGGTGTTCATCGGCTTTGAGAATTGCAAATGCAGTTGCACCGGGCCCGGCTCGATCCCCGGGAAGCGAGTGTCGATGACCAACTCTCTGGCGCCTGTCGAAGTGTCAGCCGGCTGGTTCCACCGCGCGGAATAAACGAGCTTCGAGAAGTCTCCACCCGAGCGGCTGTAAGCCTTGACCGACTCGAGAATCGGCGGACCCGCCGCCCACCGCAGCACCGCAAGCGCGCCCGCCCAGTTCTCCCTGTTCACGACCGGAATATCGCGCTCGGGTATCGTGAAATTGCAGCAGTCGGGTCTCATCTCGATCACAAAAGGCGCTGGAACCCGATTCGTTCCGTACGCATAGTCGGTTGACGAGCCGGTCGTGGCGTAAAGATCAATCGATTGCTCCGGTCTGTAAAACCGGTTCGCTACCGCGCGCATGTCGCTGGACATTCGCTGAGCGAGCGAAGAAAGTGTTGACGCATCGGGCGTTTCGAACTGCTGATAGCCCCAGGGATAGAGGATTAGTTGCGAGTAGTTGTGATAATCAAGCTGCGCCCTGAAATGACGATTCGGATCGTCCATCAGCTTCTTAATCGCTTTAACCTCAGGCTCGCTCGCCGCACCGGGACCGCGATATATGTCGTTCCGCGGATCGTCGCTTGCGCCGATGTCGTCGTTGAAACACTCCCGGCCTCCATCGCAATAGTTCGCGCATGGATTGTCATCGCTGAGCCGCCATTGATAAGCGTAGTTTCGATTCAAATCCACGCCGACAGACGACAAGCAATTGCCGAAGCTGAAGGTGCGCCTGTTCTTGCGCCATAGCCTGATTGGGTCAAAGCTGTCGTTGGGCACGGCTTGACTGTATGTCAGCCCGTCCGGGTTCACTATCGGCACGATCCAGATCTGCAAATGATCGGCAAGATACTTGATCTGATCATCAATCGCGTAGCGAGTGACAAGCTGGTTCGCGAAGTAAACCGGCGCCTCGACCGATATCCACTCCCGGGCATGATGACAGCCGGTTATTAGTGCGTCGGGCTTACTGGAATCGTCGAGCGCCGGGTCGCGAGTTATCTTGAGGGCGAAAATCTCTCTTCCTTCGAAGCTCGTCCCAAGGCTTACGTATTGAGCCAGGTCGGGGTGCGCGTCGGCCAGCGATTTGAATTCAGCTTTGGTTTCTTCATAGCTGTGAAAGCCGCCTTCCGCGAGCGTCGCTTGAACCTGGCCGGTCGCGCTAGCCGCCCGGCGACCGGCGTCGAAACTCTTGCCGGGAAACAACCGCGGAGCTGCCTCAGCAAATTCATCCGGACCAAGGAATCCGATGAGCTTGAAACCGCGACCGGTGTATTCATTCCTTATGTGCGAGTCGATAGACTCTGGGGAACCGTCCGACTCGAAGATATCCAGGTAGGCAACCCGTGAGCTGGTGCTCATCAAGGTGTTCTCGCGGTCGCCGAGCCATTCAGCGCGGCGCGATCCTGGCTGGTGATTTGCCAGGTCGATGACCGCGATGCGCATTTGTGATCGCGATGCGGCCGCCGCCTGGTAATCAGGCGTGATTGCCCTGGCCAGATCATCACCTTCCGCGCGCGCCTTCTGCCACTCGGCGATTGAGTCGTAGACAACATCCACGCTAACGCCGGCGCTTCGGAGCCTCTCGATCAATCGCGGCGACGCAGCGGCGACGGTCTGATCCCCACTCGAAGACCAAACCGACAGTACCAGCCCATCTTCGTTTGCAAGACGCTGGATTGTTTCAGCTCCTGTCCCGATTCGAGCTATCCGAGGAACCAGCTCGTTGCGCACCAGCTTCGGTTGCAGCAGCCTGTACCTGGTCCACGCGCGCAAACGGAGTTCCGGGCTGAGGTTTTCCAGCGCGGCCTCCCACAGGTCCAGCGTTCCCTGCTCGTCCAGATTCTCCAGCGACTCTAGCGCCTTGTTGAACTCTTCACGGTGCGGCGATGTTAGGTTTGTCTTGAGCTGAGAGTGGGGATCGTGGGAGGGACGAGCGGACGCCTGGGTGAACCACCCAGCGCCCGCCGCGAGCAGGAAAAGAAGCGCCACAATCGCGATCGCGGTTCTCGCCGAATTGTTGTGTGCGCGCTCGCTCATCGTCCCTTCCTCGCTATCTTAGTCGCGGGCATCGGACAACATCCTTACCGCGCCGGTCGATTATCGGGGTCGCGGCGCTTCGAACTCGGATGGTCAGAAGGGGCTGATGGGACGGCTGACGGACGCCGGGGTCGTGTCAGGCGGCCGAGAGTCGCGAAAGCTCGAGCATCGAGACGCTTAGGGTTTCTTCGCACGCCTCGCAGGTTTCTCCGCTTCAACCTTGTAAGCGTTCTTGACGCCCTCGAGAGCGTCCTTGACGATGGGCACGCGCTTGTCGGTCGCGGGCGCCTTGCTGACGAAGTCGGCGAGTGTGTTTGCGCCCTCCTGAATCTGTGCTTTCTCAGTTCCGGCAATCAGCGTCAGTCCGAGCCCATACAGCGCATCAATATTTGCCGGGTCAACTGCAAGCACAGTTTTGTAGGCAGCCACAGCGTCATCCGTCCGTCCGGCGCCAAAGTACAGCTCGCCCTTTTGAACTCCCCACTTGTTCTTGTTAGTAGGGTCGAGCGTCGCAGCCGTATCGAGCGACTTGACCGTTCCATCAACGAGGTCGGCGGCGTTGTAATGCTGAACAAGCAGAATCGCGTTCTTGGCAAGAATGTTGTAGTAGATCACCATGTCGTTGGTGAGGTTAGGGTTGTTTTGCGCCGTATCACCCGAAGCCGCCGTTATCGCCCGATTCGCCGACTCCACCGCTTTTGTAAAGTGTGGCTTGGCTTCGTCGCGCTTCCTCTGATTGAAAAGCTCGACACCGATCTGGTAGTGAGATTCAGCCAAATTAGCGTATGACCTGTAAGAAAGGAGCAGCATCGCCACGTGCTTGCCAGGGTCGACAGTCGCGGCCTGCTCAAATTCGCTAAGCGCCGCCACGTAGTTTGGAGGCGTCGCTTTGGTCAACTCGATACCGGTGTTGTAGTGTGTTCGGGCTAGATCGAAGTTTGCCTGAAGCGCTTCGCCTTCCTTTTTCTTTTGCTCGTACTCCTTCTGAGCGACTTCGGCCTTCGCACGGTCTCCCGGCGAAGCGGCTGGGCCTGCCCCCTTGCCAGCTCCACCTGACTTCTGTTGGGCCACGATCTGTTCCAGCGTCATAGTCGACCCGTCACCTGGCAGCACATCCATATCCACTATCGGAGTTTGTGTTATCCGGACGCCACCCAAATAAGTGGGTGCAATGTTTGGCGCGGATGCTATGAAAGTAAAAGTGCCTTGCAGCGGAAGGCCGAGCATTATGAAATGGCCACCTTTGTCGGCCTTGACCGTCCAGTGTCCCTTGATGTCGGTTCGGTAAATATCAATGACGGCGTTGGGCACGGCCTTCTTAGCGCCACTCTCGAGAACTCTAACCGTTCCCTCCACGGACCCAGTCTGCGCAAATGTGATGGTTGCTGAAACGACGGCGAGCGCGATTAGGGCAGCGACTCGCTTTAGCATTGAGCTGAACATTGGTTCCTCCTGAACTCTCCCTGCAACCTGGCCAACCCGTCAGAATGCTCTCGCGTGACCTGCCACCGCGAGCGCACCGCTTCGCATGAGGTTCATAGATCATGCGTGCGACAACCGGGCTCCACTCAATTCGATGCGTTGAATAAGTCTATCCCAGCGACTTTGACAGTGTCAACGCACGGAGCTTCACCGGCCAACTCGAACTTCGATTGACAGGACACGCACCTTAGGACAGAGTAAAAGTCCAAGCCGTCCAATCTTGATGATTGCTATGGCGGGCATAGCTCAGTTGGTTAGAGCGCCAGGTTGTGGCCCTGGAGGTCGAGGGTTCGAGACCCTCTGCTCGCCTTCCCTCTCGCATCGGTGACTCGGACATTCTTCCGGCCCGCCAAGACGCAAACAACAAGTTTCCTGGAGGACAATTCTTTCTCCAGCTTCGCTCCGTCCACGGGCTGTAAAGTGCCTGGGTTGTGCTATTATGCCTGCTCGCCTTTGGCTGGGCTTGATGGGGAAGGTAGCGGAGCGAATCCTGGGGTTCGGGTCAAAGTGACTGTGCTCGAGGGTTCGACCCGGTGGCTGAGTCATAAAGCCGCAACGCCAACGCTCCTCAGTTCCCTCGTTGTGTCAAAAGCTGAAATGTCGGGTTCTGCTGGGATGCGGATGCAGAAGTCGCGGTGGGGTTATGTGGAGAAAGCAGGCGGCTTGATAGTGTAATCCAAGGCTGGCTCGAACGGGGAATATCAATTGCTCTTGTAAGCCGTACGCCCTAGTTTGGTGCTTCACCGGCCTCAACTGAACCGGGCTTGCTTCAAGTTCTTAGCTTCAAAGATATATGAAGGTCTCCAGTAAATTAAGAATCTATTGGCGCGAGTTCACCTTTATGGCCAAGGGGCTATGGTCAACCGATCATCCCGTTCTAGCCCACATCATACCGATCCGCCGGTGCAATCTGGCATGTGCCTACTGCAATGAATACGACGACTACTCCAAGCCTGTCCCAACCGAAGTAATGTTTCGGAGGTTGGATAAGTTGGCTGACCTTGGGACCACTGCAATTATCATCAGCGGAGGCGAACCGCTGTTGCATCCTGAGATCGAAGGTATTATCGCGAAAATTCGGAAACGTGGCATGCGCGCCTGCCTCATTACAAACGGATATCTGCTAACTCAGGAGAAGATCAGGAAGCTCAACAGGGTGGGCCTCGAGTACATGCAGATCAGCATCGATAACGTGCAGCCCGACGATGTTTCAAAAAAGAGCCTGAAGTTGCTCGACAAGAAACTCGAGTGGCTCTCCCAGCTCGCAGAGTTTCGCGTCAACATCAACTCTGTAATCGGCGGTGGGATCAAGACACCCGAAGACGCGCTGACCGTGGGCCGGCGCGCAGTCGAGTTGGGCTTGTCGAGTTCGCTCGGCATCATTCACGACGGGCTTGGGACTCTAAAGCCTCTCAAGGGCGTTGAACGAGACATCTACTTCAAGATGAAAGACCTGGGTAAGAAGGGGCACACCAGGGTCAATCGCTTTCAGAAGAACCTTGTGGATGGCAAGCCCAACGGCTGGCGATGCCGCGCCGGGGCTCGCTACCTCTACATCTGTGAAGACGGGCTTGTCCATTATTGCTCCCAGCAGCGAGGCTACCCGGCCGTTCCGCTCGAAAGCTACACAGTGGAAGACATTCGCCGCGAGTACCTGACCAAGAAAGCTTGCGCCGATTATTGCACCATCGCATGCGTCCATCAGGTCGCGACTCTCGACAACTGGCGCGATCCACAAACGCTCGGGGTCAAGGGAGCCGTTCGGGGCGAAGCTGTTCAGGCGATTCAGAACTTGTACCAGATCGAACAGACCGAATAAGGACTTGACTGAGAGATAAGTGCGACGAAAGCACTTGCACATTGAAAACAAGTGACCGCGAAGCCGGTGGGAGTTCTTGAAGCTTCGCGGAAGACGACGAGGAGAGATGACATATGCATAAGCCGACGAAATATATGGAGAAGGGAATGGCCGTAGCTGCTAACCTTGCGTGGCACGTCTACGAGCCGCTCAATCGTATCAAACAGAGGCCATCCTTCACGCCGAAGTGGTCAGACAAGCCACTCCTGAAGTCCTATCAGAAGACCAAGCCGCCGCTGGGCTGGCCGCGCACGACCGATTCGCTGTGCCCCAAGTGCATTCCCGAAATTCGCCAGCAGATCGTCGACGGCAAGCTGCCCCACGAGATTCTGCTCAACGAAAGAATCGGCGAGATCAAAGCTCAGATCATCGAACGCGACGGCAAGATTCTGATGATCAAAGATTGTGAGAAACACGGCCACTTCGAAGACGTTATGTCGATCGACCCCGCGTTCTTTAAACACCTCGAAGAAGTTTTCCCCGGCCGCGACATTCGCGCGCACAACGATGAGAAGCTTCACAATCACGGGTCGAGCACGGTCAAACATGGCCGCGGCTCGGTTCTCACCATCGACCTTACCAACCGATGCAACATGATGTGCGATCCGTGCTTCATGGATGCGAATCAGGTCGGGTTCGTCCACGAGCTGACCTGGGAAGACATTCAGACGCTGCTGGACAACGCCATCTCGATAAAGCCGCGCCGGCAGATGTCGGTTCAGTTCTCGGGCGGCGAGCCGACGATGTCGCCTTACTTTCTCGATGCCGTCCGTTACGCCCGCAAGGTCGGATACAACAGCGTGCAGGCAGCGACCAACGGGATCGAGTTCGCCAAGAGTCCTGAATTCTGTGTCCAGGCAGCCGAGGCCGGGTTGCGTTATGCCTATCTCCAGTTTGATGGAATAGGCAACGCCGCGAACGAGCATCGCAAAGTTGGCAACCTGTTCGACGTGAAGCTCCGAGCGATCGAGAACCTTCACGGCGCGGGTGTCGAAATCGTTCCGGTCACTACGATCGTCAACGGCATAAACAATGAGCAGGTAGGGCGCATCATCAAGTTCGCGCTAGACAACCCCAAGAAAATATCTTTCCTGTCGTTCCAGCCGGTGTCGTTCACCGGCCGCGACGAGGAAATCACCGACGAGCGGCGCCACGCCCAGCGGTACACGCTTTCCCACATGGCGCACGACATCAAGAACCAAACCGGGCTCGGCGAGCCGATTCGCGACTGGTTCCCGATATCGTTCATGGGGACTTTTTCGGATTGGGCCGATCTTGTGCACGGGCCGCAGGGCGACTGGGGTCAGTTGAACTGCGGATGCCATCCGAACTGTGGAATCGGGATGGCCCTGATGATCGACAAGGAAACAAAAGAGTCGGCTCCGGTAACGGCCTTCCTTGACGCCGCCCAGTTTGCCAAAGATCTAATGAAGGTCAACGACGCGGCCCGCGGAAAGAAACTCTCGCTGCTAGGCGCCGGACTGGCGCTGTTGCGCAACTACGATCCGTTCAAGGCGCCGACTCATTTCCGGATCAAAGACCTGATGATGAAGTTCGACAAGTCCTTCGGCGCGTCGGGCAAGGATTATGGCAAAGTGTCGGGCTCACGAACCGTCGAGGACATCCAAAAGCGGCGCGCGGACCGCTGGAACTTCCTGTTTATCGCGGGAATGTGGTTCCAGGATTTGTTCAATTACGACTTCCGCCGCACCGAGCAGTGCATCATTCCGTACGCGACTCAGGAAGGTGAGATTTCGTTCTGCGCTTACAACACAGGTGTGGGCTGGCGCAACATCATCGAGAAGATGCATATGACTGCTACGCTCACGAAGTGGTACGAAGAGAACGGGCGTCACGAGATCTTCGCCGGCGGCAAAAGCGTCGCGCTGGACAGCTCGGCCCACTCACTGAAGCTCGACGAGGCGCTCATGACCAACGAGATTCAGCACGATCTCGACAATCTTGGCATCGCAAAGAACGCTCGCGAAGAGAAACAGCGTGCGCGCGCGATGAAGCTCAGCGTGCAGGAGAACGAGCGCATGGCGAAGCTCTACCGGCAGCACGTTCTCAAGGAAGAAGCCACGCCTGACACTCAAATCGTTCAGCTTCAAATCAAGAAGGCTAAGCCTGAGAGTGCACCTGCAGGATTTGGCGACTAGTCACGACGCTCATCGACCAGCAAAGGCCGCCGGAGCTTCTAGCTTCGACGGCCTTTCTCTTTTGCCTGCTGGCCCACCATCACCGCGGTTCGATATACTAGCCGCTCGCCCTGAGAGCCCGCCCTCTCAGGGCGATTGTTCACCGACCGTTTTTTTGAGTGCCCTGGAAATCTCTTACGAGGTAGAACCGTGTTGAGAAGAGTCTTCGTCTGTACCTTGATAATATCCCTTTCGATCGTCGTCCATGCCCTTCCGTCCAAGGCTGCGCAGGAAGTTTCAAAGACCGACGCGCAAAAGCCCGACGATCAGAAGAAGACCGAGCCCTGGGACGTCGAAGCCGATCACGGCCCATCCACGCTCGTCGAGTTTGACACCGACGAGGGCACATGGATGAGCTGCGATGTTTCACCAGACGGTCAGACGATTGTCTTTGACCTTCTGGGTGACATCTTCAAAATGCCGATGGGCGGCGGCAAAGCGGAGCTTCTATCCGGCGGCGTCTCCTGGGAATGCCAGCCGCGCTTCAGCCCTGACGGCAAATTTATCGCTTTCACTTCTGATCGCGACGGCGGCGACAACATCTGGGTGACCGACTCGGACGGAAAGAATCGCAGGCAAGTAACCAAAGAGAACTATCGCCTCGTCAATAGCCCGGCGTGGACTCCCGATGGCCAGTACATACTCGTCCGCAAGCATTTTGTAGATCAACGCTCGCTTGGAGCGGGCGAGATTTGGATGTACCACCTCAACGGCGGCGGCACAGGCGTCCAGTTGACCGAGAAGCCCAACTGGACCGCGAACTCAGGCGAGCCGGCAATCGATCCAAAAGGCCGCTTCGTCTATTTCGTACAAAGCACGGCGTTCGACTACAACAAGAATGTCTACGGGAGTATCTACTGGATTGAGCGCTACGACACGACCAACGGACGAAGGTCGATATTTGTGCAAGGCTCCGGGGGAGCGATTCGCCCGCAGGTCTCGCCCGACGGAAAATTTCTCTCGTTTATTCGCCGCGTCGGATTGAAGACTGTGCTTTTCCTGCGCGAGATCCAAAGCGGACGCGAGTGGCCAATCTACGACAACCTGTCGCGCGACCAGCAAGAGACCTGGGCGGTGTTCGGCACATATCCGGGCTACGCCTGGACCCCCGACGGCAACAGTATCATCATCACCGCTCAGGGCAAGTTCGTTCGAGTTCCGACTCGAACCCGGCAAGCGCCTCAGTCGATTCCATTCACCGCTCACGTATCGCAGAAAGTCACGGATGCAGTTCGCTTTGAACAGAGGGTCGCTCCCGATCGCGACAACGCGAAACTGTTGCGATGGGCGAAGAGTTCAGGCGGCAGGATTGTCTACAGCGCTCTCGGCAAGCTCTACATCAAGCAAGGCGACGCAGCACCAGTCCGGTTACTCAACACAAGCTATCTCGAGTACGCGCCGAGCTTCAGCGCGGACGCCTCGAGGATCGCCTACGTCACGTGGTCCGACGCGGAGAAGGGCGCGGTATGGGTCGCGAACGCCGACGGGTCCGCCGCTCGCAAGATCACCAGCATCGGCGATCAATACTCGAACCCGGTTTTCTCACCCGACGGAACGAAGGTGGCTTATCTGAAAGGCCGCGGCAGCATCTATCACACAGAAGACCTCGCAAGCGAATCGACGTTTGAGATTCACTATTGGGACGGCTCGGAGCACCAATACGTGATCGACGTGTTCAGCCGAGGTCCGAACTCGCGAATGCCGATTCTGACATTCGATCCGAAAGGCGACCGCATCTTCTTCATGGAATCCCGGCCCGGCGCCGGCAGCGTGAACAGCTATCTCAGCAGCGTGAAGCTGACCGGCGACGACTACAAGCAACACATCGAATCAAAGTACGCAGCCGAAATGGTTCCGTCTCCCGACGGCCGGTGGGTCGCTTTCAAGGAACTTCACAAAGTCTACGTCGCGCCATTCCCGGTGACCGGCAAGCTGCTAAAGCTCTCGGCCACGGACACCATCGTTCCGGTAAAGAGCATCTCCGTCAAGTCGGGCGACTGGCTCACGTGGTCGCGCGACAGTAAAGCCGTTCAATGGACGCTTGGCGAGAATTTCTACGAGCAATCACTCGACAGTGTCTTCAAGCAACTGGCCAAGGACGAAAAGCCGCCCGAGCCCAAAGCCACAAGGATCGGCTTCGAGTTTGAAACCGCCAAGCCACGCGGTCTGGTAGCGCTCACAAACGCCCGCATCATCACGATGAACGGCGACGAGGTCATCGAGCGCGGCAGCATTCTGATCGAAGACAATCGAATCAAAGCGGTAGGCGCGCGGATTGAGATCCCAACGAACGCTCGCAAGATCAATATGACCGGCAAGACGATCATGCCCGGGCTCATCGATGTGCACGCGCACATGGGTTACTATGCGCTGGACATCGTGCCTGAGAAGCAGTGGCCTTACTATGCGAATCTCGCCTTCGGAGTGACGACGACACACGATCCTTCGGCTTCGACGCAGACGGTCTTCGCGCAATCGGAGATGGTCCAGTCGGGTGCGATGACGGGACCGCGCATTTTCTCTACGGGCTACATACTCTACGGAGCCGAGAACGCCGAGAAGGCGGTGATCAACAGCTACGACGACGCGAAGGCTCACCTCGAAAGGCTGAGGGCGGATGGCGCGTTCAGCGTCAAAAGCTACAATCAGCCGCGGCGAAACCAGCGTCAGCAAGTGATCAAGGCGGCTCGCGATCTTCAGATGATGGTAGTACCGGAAGGCGGCTCGACCTACTTCTACAACATGACCGAAGTGCTGGACGGGCACACCGGCATCGAACACGCGGTCCCGGTTGCGCCGCTGTACAAAGATGCAGTCACGCTCTTTGCGAAGAGCGGGAGCGGGTACACGCCGACGCTGATCGTGGGCTACGGCGGGATTTGGGGAGAGAACTACTGGTATCAGCACTCGAATGTTTGGGAGAACGAGCACCTGATGCGGTTCACGCCTCGCAGCGTTGTGGACGAACGCTCGCGGCGGCGATTGATGGTTCCAGAAGACGACTTCTATCACATCGAGCTTGCGAAGAGCGTGAAGGACGTTGTGCGAGCAGGCGGAAAGGTTCAGCTTGGCGCGCACGGCCAGCTTCAAGGCCTGGGCGCGCACTGGGAGCTTTGGATGCTGGCGCAAGGCGGACTGACGCCGCTCGAAGCCATCCGCTGCGCGACGATCAACGGAGCGAAGTATCTCGGATTGGACAAGGAAGTCGGATCCATTGAAGCAGGCAAGCTGGCGGACTTGATGATCGTGGACAAGAACCCGCTCGAGAACATTCGCAACAGCGAGAGCATTCGCTTCGTGATGATCAACGGAGTGCTTTACGACACGAGCAATATGGACGAGGTGTATCCGCGGCAGAAGCCGAGGTCGAAGTTCTTCTGGGAGAACTGAAGCGCAAGAGTGTACGGCGGCGCGAGGTAACGGCATATCGCTAGTGAGAGCGCAGTATCCGTGCAAATCCGTCGAATCAGCGTCATCCGTGGTCGATGGGGCACTAGCAACCCTCGAACTCATAGACCGCTGATGACACGGATTTGACGGGTTTGCACGGATTCTTCCTTTTCTTTGATGGCTAGCAAAACGAATGTTACAAGGGACGAGTGGCGTCTTGCGCGCTTGGATCGAACTCTAACGAGGTAATTACCAGATGACGACAAAGAATGTTCGCAGGTTGATTTCGTTCTCGAAGCTGCTCGTCGGTCTGTTGTTGTTTATCGAGCCCGCGTTTCCGCAGACACCTTCACCGGCGCCAGGCTCCTTGCAGAGCGAGACACCGCCCAAATTCGTGCCCACGAACGACGGCTTCGATCATGTCAGACGCGACGTGATGATTCCGATGCGCGACGGAGTCAAGCTGCACACCGTCATCCTAATACCGAAAGGCGCAAGGAGCGCGCCCATCCTTCTGACGCGCACACCCTACAACGCCACCGATCTCACCAGCCACACGCAAAGCTCCCACCTCGGCCCGATTCTTTACGGCTACGACAACGCAACCGAAGTGATCGTCGAAGGCGGTTATATCCGCGCGGTTCAGGACATCCGCGGGAAGTACGGCTCCGAGGGTGACTATGTAATGAACCGCCCGTTGCACGGACCGCAGAACCCGACCGCGGTCGATCACGCCACCGACACTTACGACACTATCGACTGGCTGGTTAAGAACATCCCGGAGAGCAACGGCCGCGTCGGCATCCTCGGCATCTCCTACGACGGGTTCTTGCCGTTGATGGCGCTTGTAAATCCGCACCCGGCGCTAAAAGTATCCGTGCCGATGAACCCGATGGTTGACGGGTGGATGGGCGACGATTGGTTTCACAACGGCGCCTTTCGCCAGCAGGGTATGCCTTACATCTACGATCAGCAGGCTACGCGGGCGAATGACATCAAGTGGTGGACGAGCCACTTTGACGACTATGACATGTTCATGGAGGCGGGCTCGGCGGGTGAGTTGGGACGTCGCCGCGGCCTCGAACAGGTCGGCTTCTGGCGAAAGCTCCTCGAGCATCCGAGCTACGACGCCTTCTGGCGCGATCAAGCGGTGGACAAGATTCTCGCAGCACAGCCGCTCAAGGTGCCGGTGATGCTGGTGCACAGCCTCTGGGATCAGGAAGACATCTACGGTGACATCGCCGTCTACAAAGCCATAAAACCTAAGGACACAAACAACGATAAGGTGTTTCTGGTTATGGGGCCGTGGCATCACGGCCAGGAGATCAGGGATGGCAGCACGCTCGGCGCTTTGAAATTCAGCAGCGACACGGCGCTGACTTTCCGGCGCGAGATTCTGCGCCCCTTCCTCGACCAGTATCTCAAGGACGGCGCGCCAAAATCCGACATTCCCCCGGTTGTGGCATTCGAGACCGGAACAAACACCTGGCGCCGTCTGCCCGCCTGGCCTGCCGGCTGCGCGAACGGCTGCACGGTCCGGGCGACACCGCTCTATTTCGCCGCCGGGCTCAAGTTGAACTTCGCCGCGCCGAAAGCGGGCGACGCCGAGTTCGAAGAATACATTTCCGATCCGGCCAAGCCCGTGCCTTTCCGTGCGCGCCCCATCGACGGCGGCAGTTGGTCTCGGTGGTTGGTCGATGACCAACGCGAAATGTCGGGCCGCCCGGATGTCGCGGTGTTTGTTACTGAGACGCTGACAGCTCCGGTTAAGATCAGCGGAGAGCCCATAGCCAATCTCATCGCTTCAACAAGCGGGACTGATTCCGACTGGGTCGTCAAGGTTATCGACCTCTATCCCGCTGAAGTCGCCGGGCAGCCGGGAATGGGTGGCTATCAATTGATGGTTTCCGCAGACATCTTCCGCGGCCGTTATCGCGAGAGTCTGGAAACGCCTAAACCCATCGAAGCGGGCAAACCTCTGCAGTACCGCTTTGCACTCCCGACCGCTAATCATGTGTTCTTGCCCGGGCACAAGATAATGGTGCAAGTGCAATCGAGTTGGTTCCCGCTCTACGACCGCAATCCGCAAACGTTTGTGCCGAACATTTTCTGGGCCAAGCCGGGCGACTATCGAAAGGCCGCGCAGCGGATCTATCACGCGCCCGCTCGAGCCAGTTTCATCGAGCTGCCTCTGGTAACGACGCCTTGAGGATTCTCTGTGCAACCCTCCGCGTCTCTGTGTCTCTGTGGTTAGAAGAAGAAGGCCGGCAATTAACCACAGAGACACGGAGACACAGAGGGTTGCACAGAGACCTGCTACAAACCTCCGACAGCTCTAAAACGAGGACGGAGTCGCATGAACGTGCATTTGATCGATGGGACGTATGAACTCTTCCGGCACTTCTTCGCCGTACCCCCGTCCGCGGATGTGAATGGACAGGAGATCGGCGCGGTACGCGGCGTCCTTCATTCAGTCTTGTCCATGATCGAACAAGGCGCGACCCATCTCGGCGTTGCCACTGATCACGTGGTGGAGTCTTTTCGCAACGACCTCTATCCGGGATACAAAACAAGTGAAGGCGTCCCTCCCGAGTTGCTCTCGCAGTTCCCGATTCTCGAAGAAGCGCTTGAAGCGATGGGAGTCGTCGTGTGGCCGATGATCTTCTACGAAGCAGATGATGCGCTCGCTGCCGCAGCGGCTAAAGCGGCGCTGGATGACCGAGTTGAGCAAGTAATCATCTGTACACCGGACAAAGACCTCAGTCAGTGCGTCGTCGGCACGCGAGTCGTCCAACTCGATCGCAGGCGCGGCGTCCTACGCGACGAGACGGGCGTCGAGGCGAAGTTTGGCGTGAAGCCGGAATCGATTCCCGACTACCTGGCAGTGGTCGGCGACAGCGCGGACGGGTTTCCGGGCGTGCGAGGGTGGGGCCCGAAAGCGGCGTCACTGGCGTTGTCTCAGTATTTCCACCTTGAAGAGATCCCGAAGGATTGGAGAGCCTGGCACTCGTCGATCCGCGGCGCGCAACGGCTATCCGAGTCGTTGTTCAGTTCATGGACCGAGGCTCTGTTGTTTCGCGTGTTGGCTACCTTGCGTTTGGACGTGCCTGTGTTTGAGACAGTTGACGATCTTCGTTGGAACGGCCCTCGCGCAAGCTTTGAAGAACGCTGCCATCGAATGAAGTCACCCGATCTGCTCCGCCGCGGGAGCGCGCAGTTTCCGCGCTGAGTGAGGTCACATTTCCGGCGCAGTACGACGAGCCAACATTGACGCTGCA
The DNA here is from genome assembly GCA_038040485.1 of Candidatus Onstottus arcticum. GTDB lineage: Bacteria > Acidobacteriota > Blastocatellia > UBA7656 > UBA7656 > Onstottus_B > Onstottus_B arcticum. The sequence goes on along the minus strand of JBBPIE010000001.1, from coordinate 338,174 downwards.
TCGAATTGTAAGCCCGACTCTACATTCAGTTACGTCTGGGATCACGCCTCTCTGAAGAGTATACTTAACCATTCCTCGCGGGCGTGGGGTTTCGAGTCGCTTCGCTGTCCGTCCAAAGTCGACCACCGATCCAATCGCGAGTGAGTTCGCCCAGGAAGTTACCCGATGAGTAAACTCGAAGAGCTGCGGCCCAACGCGGCGATAAGAGGTATCCTTCCCGACTCGCTGGTCACGGTAGTAAGCGTCCAATGGTTCGGGTCCGAGGCCCTTGAGCTCACCTACAAGACACCCGCCGGCAAGGTGGCGAATGAGCTACTGTATCGTCACGACGAACCTCGGATAGAGATGGTAGAGCAGGGGCGGCCCTGGAGCTTCGATGGCGAAGGCAGCCTCTTCCGTCTCGTCTCCGAAGCACACCGCATCAGGTTAGCGCACCTCTTCGACCCGGTGCTGGCCGTTCATACTTCGCTAGTCGATCCCCTCCCGCATCAGATCACGGCAGTCTATGAGGCCATGCTTCCGCGCCAACCTCTCCGATTTCTGCTCGCTGACGATCCCGGCGCCGGCAAGACAATCATGGCTGGACTCTTGATGAAGGAGTTGATCGCCCGAGGGGACTTGCAACGTTGCCTTGTGGTCTGTCCCGGAAGCCTGGCCGAACAGTGGCAGGACGAGCTCTACCGTCGCTTTCATCTCCCTTTCGAGATTCTCACTAACGACAAACTCGAAGCTGCGCGCACCGGCAACTGGTTCTTGGAAACCAATCTGGTCATTGCGCGTCTCGACAAGCTCTCGCGCAACGAGGAGGTGCAGCAAAAGCTTCAAGCGCCGGATTGCCGCTGGGATCTCGTGGTATGCGACGAAGCGCACAAGATGTCGGCGACGGTCTTCAGTGGCGAAATCAAATACACCAAGCGCTACCGGCTCGGTCAGCTCCTTTCGACCCTTACGCGCCACTTCTTGCTGATGACGGCTACGCCGCACAACGGCAAGGAGGCAGACTTCCAGCTTTTCATGGCGCTGCTTGACGGCGATCGCTTCGAAGGCCGGTTTCGTGACGGCGTGCACGCGGTCGACGTGTCGGACCTGATGCGACGGATGGTGAAAGAAAGCCTGCTCAAGTTCAACGGGACGCCACTCTTCCCGGAGCGCATCGCGTACACGGTGCCTTACAAGCTCTCGGAGCCCGAGGCACAGCTCTACAAAGCAGTCACGGATTATGTTCGCGAGGAGTTCAATCGCGTCGAGGCGCTCCAGAACGACCGGCGTGCCGGGACCGTCGGCTTCGCGCTCACTATTCTCCAGCGACGCCTGGCCTCTTCACCTGAAGCCATCTACCAGTCACTGCGCCGGCGGCGTGAGCGACTCGAGAGCCGGCTGCGCGAGCTCGAAGTGCTCCAGCGCGGAGGCCAGGTTGCGGAGGTTCTTACGCTCGCTCTTCCAGAGCTCGACGCCGAGGATGTCGAGGACCTGGAAGACGCGCCGGACAACGAGGTCGAGGCCGCCGAGGAGGAGATCCTAGACCAGGCGACTGCCGCGCGGTCCATCGCCGAGTTGAAGGCGGAGATAGAAACTCTGATGCGTCTGGAATCGCTCGCCCTCGCCGTTCGTCGCAGCGGCACCGACACCAAGTGGCGCGAGCTTGCCAGCCTTCTCGGTGAAATCTTCACTACCGCAGCCTTCGGCAATCGTGTAGGTGACCCAATAACCCCCTACGGCGCGGGTGAGATTCCTCCGCCCACACCGTCGCCGCACCAAAAACTGGTTCTCTTCACCGAACACCGCGACACCCTGAACTATCTCGAGAACCGCATCACCACACTGCTCGGCCGCAAGGAGGCTGTGGTGATGATCCACGGCGGCCTGGGCCGCGAAGAACGCATGAAGGCGCAGGAGTCATTCAAGCATGACCCCGAGGTTCAGGTGCTTCTTGCCACCGACGCCGCAGGCGAGGGCATCAACCTCCAACGCGCTCACCTGATGGTCAACTACGACCTGCCGTGGAACCCAAACCGGCTCGAGCAGCGCTTCGGCCGTATCCATCGCATCGGCCAGACCGAGGTGTGCCACCTGTGGAACCTGGTCGCCGAAGAGACTCGCGAGGGCGATGTCTATCGCAAGCTGCTGGAGAAGCTTGAACAGGCTCGTCAATCACTCGGCGGTCAAGTCTTCGACGTGCTCGGCTAACTCCAGTTCGAGGGGCGCTCCTTGCGCGACCTGCTGATTGAAGCGATTCGCTACGGCGATCAGCCCGAGGTGCGTGCACGCCTGACGACGGTGCTTGAGCACACGCTCGACCGCGGCCAGTTGCAGGACCTGCTCGAAGAACGAGCGCTCGCTCACGACGCAATGGACGCAAGCCGTGTCCACCGCATCCGTGAAGACATGGAACGCGCCGAGGCACGCCGCCTCCAACCTCACTACATCGAGTCCTTCTTTCACGAAGCCTTCCAGCGCCTTGGTGGAGCGGCCAGGCAGCGCGAGCCGCGACGCTACGAGATAACCCACGTCCCGGCTCCTGTTCGCAATCGCGACCGACTGATAGGCATTGGCGAACCAGTGCTGCCGCGCTACGAGCGCATCGCTTTTGAGAAATCGCTGGTGGCGCCGCAGGGTCAGCCACTCGCTGCATTCATCTGCCCGGGTCACCCGCTCCTCGACTCGGTCATCGACCTGACTCTCGAGCGTCACCAAGACCTTCTGAGGCGCGGCGCCGTGCTGGTAGACGAGCGCGACCCCGGCACTCGGCCGCGCATTCTTTTTTACCTTCAGCACTCGGTCCAGGATGCCAGCTTCGCGCGATCGGGCGAACGCAGCGTCGTTTCTATGCGGATGCTATATGTCGAGCTGGACGCCGAAGGCACAACGACACATGTGCATTACGCGCCCTATCTCGACTACCGCCCGCTAACCGAGAGTGACCCAGGCGTTGACGTGATTCTTGCCCGGCCGGAATGCGCGTGGATCACCCGCGAAATCGAGCAGAAGGCCCAGGGTTACGCCGTCGCTCAAGTTGTGCCGGAGCACCTGGCTGAGGTTCGAGGCGCCAAGCTCGCACTGATCGCGAAGACCGAGGCGGCGGTGAAGGACCGACTGACAAAGGAAATCACTTACTGGGATCACCGTGCCGAACAGCTCAAGCTTCAGGAACAAGCCGGCAAACCCAATGCCCGGCTCAACTCGGGCGAGGCCCGCAAGCGTGCCGATAATCTGCAGGGGCGGCTGCAGAAGCGTCTCGAGGAGCTGAAGCTCGAAGCCCAGATTTCCCCGCTACCACCAGTGGTTCTCGGCGGGCTGTTGGTAATGCCGATGGGCTTGCTCGCTGCCATGACTGGGCGGGCCATGGCAGCTCCGACAGCGCCGATCGATACGCAGCTCAGCGCAGCGCGGGCGCGCGCCGTCGTAATGGAGGTCGAGCGCGGTCTCGGCTTCGAACCGACCGACCGCGAGTTCGAGAAGCTCGGCTACGACATCGAGAGCCGCGTCCCAGGCACCGGCAAGCTCCGATTCATCGAGGTGAAGGGCCGTGTCACAGGTGCTCCGACAATCACAGTGACGCGCAACGAGATTCTCTATTCGCTCAACAAACCCGAGGACTTCATCCTCGCCATTGTAGAGTTCACTGACCGCGACAATCACCGCGTCCATTACGTGCGCCACCCTTTTCAGCGAGAGCCGGACTTCAGTGTCGTCAGTGTGAATTACGATTTTGCTGAACTGATCGCCTGGGCGGAGGCACCGCGATGACCGCTACGCTGCGCGTGTTCGTCAGCTCTGTGCAGAAGGAACTCGCGGACGAGCGCCTCATCGTGCAGAATCTCGTCAGCACCGACTCGTACCTCTCAGCGCATTGCATCCCAGTGCTCTACGAATTAGAGCCGGCTTCTCCACATAAGGCACTCGAAGGCTGCCTCGAGTGCCTTGATGGCTGCCAGGTTTATTTGCTCATCGTGGGCGTGGAGTACGGCACGGCGGTGGGTGATTTGTCCATAACCCACGCCGAGTATCGCCGGGCGAAAGAGAAGAAATTGCCGGTTCTGGCATTCATCAAGGGCGAGCGGCACGTGAAGCGAGAAGAAGGAACGGCTGCCCTGCTCGGTGAGCTCGACGCCGACGGACCCAAGTACAAGCGGTTCGGCAACGTGATCGAGTTGCAGAAGGAAGTCCGCGCGGCATTGGTGAAGCTGCTACGAGATAGCTTCGGCATCGCTCCGACCAGTGACGAGAACGAGATCGCTGAGCAGACCATTGAGGCCACCTCCCCCTTCGAGTCCCAGCAGCCTGACCGCGTGCGCTGGGAAGACCTCGACTTGAGTGTGGCCCGCCGCCTAATCGCCACGGCTGATCAGCGCAAGCCGGACGATCTTTCCGAGGAGGACCTTCTCGCTGGCGCCGCGTTGCGTGGGCTGGTATGGCACGAACCGGCCTCCGGTGAACACTACGCGACCGCCGCCGGGATTGTGCTGCTGGGCAGAGATCCGTCCGCGGTCTTTCCCCAGAGCCGCATTCTGGCTGACGCCTATCGTGGCACCGAGCCCGACGGAGACCCCCGTGACCACGAAGACATTCGTGGGCCAATGCCGCTGGCCATCGAACGCGCGGTCGACTTCATCGATCGCAACACACGCCACCCGATGCGCATTGTCGGGCTCAATCGAATTCGCCTCGACGAATACCCGGTCGATGGCCTGCGCGAGGCGCTGGTCAACGCGGTGGCGCATCGCCAGTACGAGGATGCCGGCCGGAAGATCCTCCTGGAAGTTTTCGCCGACCGCGTCGTGTTGTCCAGCCCGGGCCTACCACCTAGACCAATCACGCTTGCCAACCTTCGCAAGGGGAGGTATCGCCCTTGCTCGCGCAACCCGGTTCTGGCCCAGTGCCTTTCATACTTCCACCGCATCGAGGAGCGTGGCAGTGGCTTTCGCCGGATGCACGACCAAATGCTTGACCACGGGCTCGATCAGCCGCTCCTTGGGACCGACACCGGTTACTTCCAGATGACATTCCCAGGGCCGGGTGACAACATCGAACGCCTGAGGGTGCCCGAGCAACGCCTTCTGGTGACCCCGGCCGTGGAGGCGACGCTCTCCAAGCGTCAGCGTGAGATGGCCAAGCTGCTGGTGGCGGGCGAAGAACTCACCGGGCGGGCTTGTGAGGCTATCTTTGGAGTCACGCGTCCCGTGCTTACTAAGGATTTCAACTATCTGGTGGCGCTGGGCATAGCCGAACAGGTTGGGCGCGGCCGGTCTACACGTTACCGCCTCAAGGTATCGAATGAATCATAAAGGAATCATTAAGCCGATGACCCTAATCATAAAGCGCGGATCAGTTCCTTGGATGTTTCCGGTTGCTGGCCAATCCTTAAGTAATCGTCAACCGGATCTACGTAATCGTAAACCTCGGTCGGCGCAAAAACATCATTAGAGAACTAGATGAGCGAGAACTGGCTTCAGACATACCTGGTGGAGGCAGTGCAAAAGCAGCTCTGCACTCAAATTCACTGCACGACGTGTGGAGCTCGCGAGTTTCGCCTTGGGGTGCTCAACGCCCTGGCGATGGCCACGGACCAGCCACCTCAACAATCCTTTGATCGGCAGAGCGTGGTTGAGATTGCGAGGGCGCTCGCTGAGGTTCAGCCAGTCCCCGATGAATTGGAGAAGATGGAGGATGCGGTGCGGTGTCTTCTGTTTGATCTCTGGAGCGGTCTCCCATTCATCGACCGAGACGTTGAGACCATTCTCGACGGAACATGGGCGGGGCGCATACTGCGTGGCATGCAGGAGCATCAGAAGGCGACACAGGAAGCGCGTCGTGAGCTTGAGGAGTACGAGGATCCGGTTAACGTCGAAAAGCGGCGCGAGGAAAAGAAACGTTTGAAGCAGGAAAAGCATCAAGAGCGACTTGCACTCAAGAAGGATCGTGATCAGCTTTGGCGCGAGAGACCCGATAAGATGGATTCGAATGAGTAACATCAAGGTTCCAGGTCGCGACTGAAACAAGCACAACTGCGGTCGGTCGAGGCACTGGCTACCGCGAGGAGGCAGCAAGCGTGAAACCTCCAGTACTTTCAACCAGAACGATCAAGACCCTCCGCCGTGACCTGCAGGCACGGCGGTTTGCTGTTCCCAAGCTTCAGAGGAACTTTGTATGGGATGCCCGAAGAGCGGCAAAGCTCCTCGACTCGATGTACAGAAACATGCCAATCGGCTCTATCTTTCTCTGGGAAATGGACCGAAGGTCGGCCCATTTAATTCGACAGTCCGCTGAAGTTTTGCCATCCTTCAACACTGCTCACCGACTCGTCTGGTTTGTGATCGATGGCCAACAGCGATTGTCTGTTATCTTTCAAGCGTTCGAGGGACAGACTCATCCGAATGACGCCGGACGCAGCATCGACTTCAGCCGCCTGTGCTTCGTAGTACGACCGGATGGCGAAGACGAGTACTCTCCTCGTATCGTTTATCGCAAGCCTCAGGGCAACCAATTCGTTCCAATACGCGACATCCTCGCTCCCGACTGGAAGCCGAGGATGCCAAGCCAGGCGCAATGGTTCTTGAAAAGGATAAGGGACTGTCGCGAGCGCTTAATGAACTATCCGGTACCAGTGGTGACGGTGACGCAGGCATCGCTCGACGACATCGGCGAAGTCTTCATCCGAGTCAACTCGCAAGGGATGCGGATCACATCAGCGGATCGGGCCGTGGCTCTCATGGGTAAGCTCGATGTGCGCGCGATGGCCCAGGAGTTGCGCCAGCGTGTGCGCGATGAAGTGTTTGCCCTGGGAGGCATTGAGCCAATTCTCATGGGGTTTAATCTGATCGCCGATCGACCGAGCACCGATGGCGATCCCCCGAAACTTGAAGCGATGGCTCGACGTTGGTCGAAGCGCATCGAACGCGACGAGCAGGAAAAGGAAACGTTTAGAAAGCTCTGGCACAGATATCAGGATGCGTTTCTCTCGGCGGTTGATTACTTACATCGCAAATTCCCGGTCCACGACGAGGCGTACTTGCCGTCAGCAAACATGTTGGCGACACTTGCGGTGTTCTTCTACCATCATCGCGGCCGGCCAAATCGGACGCAGGCGACAGAGATTCGCAAGTGGTTCTGGGCTACCGGAGTTGCGCAACGTTACAGCGGCCGGGGTTATCATCGGAACATCGCCGCGGACGCCAGGCTATTCGAGGCTCTTGCAAATGGCTCTCGCAAGACTTTCGTCTTTCGCGAGTACCTCGACCCCATGTTGGACATCCAGAGTGCGGAGTATTCGTCTCGCTCAGCCCGAACACGAGCCTTCTTCTGTCTGCTTGCTAGCCGCACTCCCCGGTACCTCGAAAACGGCGATCCGATCCCGTTGGATGGCGCGGTGGTGAGCCACTCGAACCGCCGGCACCGACATCACGTGTTCCCACAGGCGCAGATGAAGAAGCACTTCGCGGCGCGCACGTACAACGGACTTTGCAACATCTGTTTTCTTGTGTCGCGCGACAACCTTGCCATCGGCATGAAACTCCCTAGAAGTTATCTTGCTGACTATTGGAATGCGGGGCGAGCGCAGTTCCGGACCGTCATGAAGAGTCACCTTATTCCGGTGGGCGAGGACAGCGGCATTTGGGACTCCGGCCTCGTAGCGGCATTCAAAAAATTCCGGAAGGAGCGCCTACGGCTCATCTGCGCCGAGTTTGAGAGGGCGGCCGGCATAAGATTGTTCACGAGATCATGAAGACTGCCAAGAAACTCATTGAAGTGGCGCTGCCGCTCGAGGCGATCAACAAGGAGGCTTCGCGACGAAAGCGGAAGGCACCTGGGGGCTATCCAACCACAATGCACAAGTGGTGGGCACAGCGACCTGTTGCCGCAGCACGGGCGGTCATCTTCGCGCAAATGGTGGACGACCCTTCGGCGCATCCAGATCTCTTTCCGACCGAGAAGAAGCAGGAGAAAGAGCGGCAGCGATTGTTCCGCATCATCGAGGACCTCGTGCTGTGGGATAACACCACGAACGAGAAGGTGCTGCAACAAGCTCGCGACGAGATATGGCAGAGTTGGCGCTACGCCTGCGCTGAGAACGCCGACCATCCGCGCGCCAAGGAGCTGTTCGACCGACACAGGTTGCCTGCGTTCCACGACCCCTTTGCCGGCAGCGGAGCATTGCCGATGGAGGCGCAGCGGCTCGGGCTGGAAAGCTACGCCAGTGAATCCGGTGGCGGTGCTAATCAACAAGGCGATGATCGAGATCCCGCCGAAGTTTGCGGGCAAGCCGCCGGTGAACCCAGACGCGCAGAAACAAAAAGCGCAAATGGACAAGAGCTGGCGCGGCGCGCAGGGCCTCGCTGAGGATGTGCGCTACTACGGTCAATGGATGCGCGACGAGGCTGAGAAGCGCATCGGCCATCTCTATCCGAAAGTGGAAATCACGGCGGCAACAGCAAAGGGACGGCCTGATCTGAAACCCTATATCGGGAAGAAGCTTACCGTGGTCGCGTGGCTCTGGGCTCGCACGGTGAAGAGTCCGAATCCGGCCTTCGCACACGTGGACGTGCCGCTCGCCTCGACCTTCATGCTTTCGAACCTGGCGGGCAGGGAGGCCTACGTCGAGCCGGTTATCGAGGGCGGCGGATACCGCTTCACTGTAAGAGCGGGCAAACCCAAGGACACGAAGACGGCGAAGAGTGGCACCAAGCTGGAGGGGGCGAACTTTCTCTGCCTCCTATCGGGAGTGCCAGTTTCGGGCGACTACATTAAGGCCGAGGCCAAGGCTGGACGCATGGGCCTGCGGATGATGACCATCATCGCCAAGGGTGAGCGCGGACGGATCTACCTGCCGCCGACGAAAGAGATGGAGGATATCGCGCGCCAAGCAGTACCCGAGTGGAAGCCGGATGTGTTGATCTCCGGCAGCACACAATACGTCGGCGTGAAGCCCTATGGCATGGAGCGATTCTCGGATTTATTCAACGACCGCCAGCTCGTAGGGCTGACCACGTTCTCCAACTTAGTCCAAGAGATTCGCGAGAGGGTGAAGGGCGACGCGCTCGCCGCAGGCTTAGCCGACGATGGCAAGCCGCTCGCCTCGGGCGGGGCTGGCGCGATCGCATACGCCGACGCGCTGGCGGTTTATCTGAGTTTTGTGATGACCCGCGTGCTGCACCACGGCAGTACCCTCTGCTCGTGGCTCATCAAGGATGCTGCTATCCGGCAAACATTCTCAAAGCAAGCGTTTCAGATGACGTGGGATTTCGCGGAAGCCAGTGTGTTCGGGAGTTCTAGCGCCGAGTGGAGCCAATGCTGCAAAGTAATAGCAAATGGAATTGAGAAGCTTCCTTCCACTGTAACGGGAAGCGCTCACATGGCTGACGCTGCCAGTGGGCCAAACCGCAGTGAAGGGATAGTGATATCCACCGATCCTCCATACTATGACAACGTCCCGTACGCGGACCTCTCGGACTATTTTTACGTTTGGTTGCGTCGTTCGCTCCAGCCCGTCTTTCCAGCACTCTTCGCAACGGTCGCTGTTCCAAAGGCCGAGGAGTTGGTCGCCTTTGCGTATCGTCACGATGGCAAAGCGGGAGCCGAGGCGTTTTTCCTCGACGGAATGACGCGGGCAATGCACCGCCTCGCCGAAGCGGCGCATCCAGCGTTTCCGGTGACGATCTATTACGCATTCAAGCAATCTGAGCACGATGACGAGGCAGGCACAGCCTCTACTGGATGGGACACATTTCTGGCCGCCGTGATCGCCGCGGGCTTCAGTATTACCGGAACGTGGCCGATGCGCACCGAGGGCGATAATCGGCAGCGCGGAGTTGGCTCCAACGCGCTCGCCTCGAGCATCGTCCTCGTGTGTCGGCCGAGCGCGATTGATGCGAAGACCGCCACGCGCGGTGAGTTCGTCACCGCGCTCAAGACCGAGCTACAGGGTGCGCTCGTCCACTTGCAGCGCGGTAACATCGCACCTGTGGACCTCGCGCAGGCGGCAATCGGACCTGGCATGGCAGTTTACACACGCTACGCAAAGATTCTCGACGCCGAGGGCAAGCCGCTCTCGGTACGTAAGGCGCTCGCGCTTATCAACGAGACGCTGGATGAAACTCTTGCAGAGCAGGAGGGGGACTTCGACGCCGACACTCGCTGGGCGATCACCTGGTTCGAGCAATTGGGATTTGATGTCGGAGACTACGGAACAGCGGAGCAGCTTTCCAAGAGCAAGAACACGGCAGTTTCCACAATGGTGGACGCGAGCATCGTAGCCTCGAAGGCCGGCAAGGTTCGTCTTCTACGACCCGACGAGCTTCCCGAGGACTGGGACCCAGCGGAGACTAGCAACGTCACTGTGTGGGCGACGGTGCACCAGTTGATTCGAGCGCTGACGTCATCCGGCGAAGGCGCCGCCGCGTCTCTGGTCGCCAAGCTCGGCAGCAGAACCGAACCCGCTCGAGATCTCGCCTATCGTCTTTACACGGTCTGCGAGCGCAAGAAGCGAGCGCAGGAGGCGCTAGCATACAATGGACTGGTGCAGAGCTGGCCGGAGATCACCCGCCTCGCCCGCGAAGACAGCAGGGCCATCGAGACGCAGGGCGGGCTGTTCGAAGAGACGTAAGCCAGCATAACCGCCATTGCTTCACCTAGGACGGTCCGTTCCAACCGGGCTCGATGAGTTGAGTGGTAAAACCTCTCAACTGCGTGGTATAAACACGCATTATGAATACGTTGGCCGAGTTGCTTTCATCAAGGGTCAGGGCTGAAATCTTTCGCCTGCTTTTTGGTTTGCTTGACCGCGAGCTTCATGTGCGCGAGCTTGAGCGCCAATCAGGACTTGCCGATGCGACGGTGCGGCAGGAACTCAAAAAACTGACTCGCATAGGAGTGGTTGAAGTGAGGCGAGACGGCAATCGAACCTACTACCGCGCTAATGCGCAGCACCCGCTCTATGAGGACATCCGCAATCTGGTCCTCAAAACGAGCGGATTGGCGGATGTGCTTCGCGAGGCGCTGGGCACTGCGGCGGTCCGGCTGGCGTTTGTGTTCGGTTCCGTCGCCAGCGCCACGGAAAAGGCGCATAGCGATGTTGATCTGATGGTGATCGGCACGATCAGTCTACGTCAACTTGGGAAACGGTTGTCCGGCATAGCAGCGAAGATTGGCCGCGAGATCAACCCTCATGTCCTGACCTCTGAAGAGTTCGCCCGACGGGTGGAGGTTCATGACCATTTCATTACTTCAGTGCTTACCACCCCTCGGTTGTTTGTAATTGGGAGCGAACATGAGCTTAAAACAATGGGCAAATGATGGCTGGCTGCGCCCGCACCAGACCAGCCCGCAAGAGATAGCCGATCTGCTGGGGATTATCGAACGTGATCTCGCCGATGCGGAGGGCAACATTTCTCCTGACTGGCGTTTTGGTATCGCCTACAACGGCGTGTTGAAACTCTGCACCATTCTAGTCCAGGCTTCAGGTTATCGAGTCGAGAAGAACATGCAGCATTACCGCACGATTGCCGCGCTGCCACTCGTTTTGGGTGAGCAACGAAAGGACGATGCCGATTATCTGGACGTTTGCCGCCGCAAGCGCAACACCACGGAATATGACAGGGCGGGTGGCGCCACTATCGAAGACGCCTCGGAGTTGGTAGCGTTTGCTAAGGAACTTCGAGCGGACGTGCTCGACTGGTTAAATCAGCATCATCCCGATCTGGTCCCGAAAAAGCGAGCGTGATTCCGCTTGGGCAGCAAGGGCGACTTACATCATCGCTGCCGCCGACTGGTTGTCGGGTTTTTAAGCGACATTAGGACCAAGGTCGACATCAAGCATCCTGGGTAGGAGATTTATTCAATGGCGATAACTAATCACGACCGCGTCGGCAAGGCGCTTGAACTACTAAACAGCGGACTGCTGCCTTTCTTCGAACGCGAGCTAAAAGCGTCTCTCGGCGATGACTGGCAGCAGCAACTCAGGTCACGGCTTGACGACAGGTTGTTCACAACCGGCCGCCAGGAAAAGATGTTCGACTGGGACACTCAGCGAATCCTCTCGGTGATGTGGAGCGAGTGGAACAGCGTGTTCAACAAGACACTCGGACAGGCAGAGCGCACGTTGGTCAGCGAGCTCAGAGAGGTCCGGAACAAGTGGGCTCACCAACAGACTTTTTCAAGCGACGACGCCTATCGCGCGCTCGACTCGGCGGGGCGTTTGCTGACGGCGGTCTCTGCATCGCAGGCCGATGAGATCGAGAAGATGAAGACTGAGCTGTTGCGCCTGCGCTTTGATGAGCAGGTGCGCGGCGAAAAGCGCAAGAGCGCCGGCACAGCCATCGAGAGCGCGGCGGCGGGCGGCCTTAAGCCGTGGCGCGAGGTGGTGACGCCGCACAAGGATGTGGCAAGCGGCCGCTATCAGCAGGCGGAGTTCGCCGCCGATTTGTGGCAGGTGCATCTCGGCCAGGGGACTGACGAGTACAAGAACCCTGTCGAGTTTTTCCGGCGCACTTATCTCACCGAAAGCCTCAAGGGGATGCTGGTCGGCGCGGTGCGGAGGCTCGCCGGTCAGGGTGGCGACCCAGTGGTGCAGCTCCAGACCAATTTCGGCGGGGGGAAGACGCACTCGATGCTGGCGCTCTATCACTTGTTCTCAGGCATCGCGCCCACAGAGCTAGCAGGCATCGATGTAGTGATGCAGCAAGCGGAAGCCAAGTCACTGCCCACCGTTCGGCGGGTGGTGCTGGTCGGTAACAAGATTTCGGCTGGCAGCCCATCTAAGAAACCCGACGGCACAGTCGTGCGCACTCTTTGGGGAGAACTGGCCTACCAGCTCGGTGGCAAGAAAGCGTTTGCCCGCATCAAGGATGACGATGAGAAAGCGACCAGCCCCGGCGATGCGTTGCGCGAGCTGTTCGTAGAATACGGCCCGTGCATGATCCTGATCGACGAGTGGGTGGCTTACGCTCGGCAGCTCCACGACCAGAGCGACTTGCCAGCGGGCGGCTTCGAGACACAATTCACCTTCGCTCAGGTGCTGACGGAGTCGGCGAAGCTCGCCAACAACTGCCTGTTGGTGATCAGCCTCCCGGCGTCGGATACGGGCGGCTCGCCGCACACGCAAGCCGACGATGTCGAGGTCGGCGGCCAGCGCGGACGCGAGGCGCTTGACCGGCTGCGTAACGTGGTAGGCCGCGTTGAGTCCTCGTGGCGCCCGGCAAGCGCAGAAGAGGGGTTCGAGATCGTGCGCCGGCGGCTGTTCGAGCCGATGTCAGAACCAGCTCAGTTCAAAGACCGCGACGTGGTGGCGCGCGGCTTCGCCGACTTCTACCGGACGCAACAGGCGGAGTTTCCGCCCGAGTGCCGGGACTCCGACTACGAAAAACGCATTAAGGCTGCGTACCCGATCCACCCGGAAATCTTCGACCGGCTCTACAACGACTGGTCGACGCTCGTGAAGTTCCAACGTACCCGCGGCGTGCTGCGATTGATGGCGGCCGTGATCCATAGCTTGTGGGAAAAGGGGGACAAGAACCCGCTCATCCTTCCGGCGAACATCTCGATTGACGACCCAAGAGTGCAGTTCGAGCTGACGCGTTACCTGTCGGACAACTGGGTGCCGGTGATCGAGAAGGACGTGGACGGTCCGAGCTCGCTTCCGTTGCGGCTCGACAGCGAGGTGCCGAACCTCGGCAAGTTCTCCGCTTGCCGGCGGGTTGCGCGCACCATCTACATGGGCTCCGCGCCACTCACACAAGCCGCTCATCGCGGGCTCGAAGATCGGCGGGTCAAGCTCGGTTGCGTGATGCCCGGCGAGTCACCAGCCGTCTTTGGCGATGCTCTGCGGCGCCTGGCTGCGGCGGCGACATTTCTTTATCAGGACGGTCCACGTTACTGGTATTCAACTCAGCCGACTGTCACCAAGCTGGCCGAGGACCGCGCCGATCAACTCAAGCGTGATCCTGACAAGGTCGTTCACGAACTTGACGAGCGCTTACGCGCCGACCTGCGCCGGACGGGTGACTTCAGCCGCATCCATCCGATGCCAACGTCCGGTCAAGATGTGCCAGACGATCTCGACGCGCGGCTGGTCGTGCTAGCCATCGACCATCCTTACACCAAAGAGTCCGGGAGCGCAGCGGAGGCAGCCGCGAAGTCGATTCTCGAATCGCGAGGCAACACGCCACGCCTCTATCGCAACACGCTCGTCTTCCTTGCGGTGGACAAGACTCGGCTGCAGGACCTCGACGAGGCGGCACGGCGTTACCTCGCTTGGGAGTCTGTTCTGGTTGAGAAGGAGCAGCTCAACCTTGATCCGCAACAAGTGAAGCAAGCTGAGACTCAGAAGGCATCCGCTGATGGAGCGGTTACGGCGCGCATTCCGGAGGCGTACCAATGGCTGCTGGTGCCAGTGCAGTCTTCGCCGCAGGCAGCAGTCGAGTGGCAGAGCTTCAGGCTCTCCGGTCAGGATGCTCTCGCGGTTCGTGCCAGCAAGAAGCTTAAGAGCGACGAGATGCTTATCACCGCCTTCGCGGCCTCGCGACTGCGGATGGAGTTGGATCGCGTGCCGCTCTGGCGTGGTGAACACGTAGCCATTAAGCAGCTCATCGAGGACTTCGCGAGCTATTTGTACCTGCCTCGCCTTAAGGGGCCAGCGGTCCTGCTTGAAGCGATACGTAGCGGGCTCGCTCTACTGACCTGGCAGCAGGATGCGTTTGCTTACGCGGAGAGTTACGACGAAGCAGCCGAGCGCTATCGCGGATTACGGGGAGGCGCCCAGGTTTCAATCACTGATACCAATTCGTCTGGGTTGTTGGTCTTGCCTGCTGCTGCGCGAAAGCAACTCGATGCAGAAAATAGCGCGGCGGAGGAAGCTAGGACGCCAACCACGGGCGACAGCGAGGTTGCTTCCGCAGGTTCAGCCGCAACACAAACGGCAACGACGACGATGAACAAAGCAGAGCCGGCAAGGCCAAAGCGCTTTCACGGCAGCGTGAGTCTCGACCCAGCGAGAGTGGGCCGAGACGCCAGTCGAATTGCCGACGAGGTAATTGCTCATCTAGCTGGGTTGGTCGGGGCAAATGTCGAGGTGACGCTTGAGATCGAAGCGAACATCCCCGGCGGCGCGCCCGAGAACGTAGTAAGAACGGTAACTGAGAACAGCCGGACACTGAAGTTCACGAGTCAGGGGTTCGAGTCGGAGTAGTTTCCGACAAAGAATTGAGACAAACTCCGTTGCTGGATGGAGTGAAGTGAAGGTACGCCGGAGAGGCTCGAACTCCCAACCCTTGGTTCCGAAGGTTAGACCATTGAGCGATAAGGCTCACCACGTCTTATCTGCTGCATTCAAGTACGAGCCGCGGCCGAAACAAAAACGCTAACTTGAACTCTTCCCGTTAACGAGGGGCTCAGATACGGGGGTTGGACTCGGATGTGGGTCTTTCTTCTGTAAACGCTGCCAGTAATCCTCGACGTACTTCTTCATTGCTCCGTGACCGAAGCGCGTATAAAAATCATAGTTCTTCATCTCTTCGTAGGCGCGATCGTAATTCCATTGATCGTGGTTGAATCTATACATCGCTCCCATCACACCAGTCCGATGCCGGCCACCTGCACAGTGAACATAGAAAGGCCAGTTTGTTTCTGCTTTAGTGATGTTAAAGAACTCTGCAAGGCTTTCATCTCTAGGATAGTCTTTATCACTCATTGGGATATTGAAATAATGCATATGGGCAAGCTCGGCGGCTTTCTTAGCATAAGGCAAAGGATCATCTCGCAAGTCTATGATTGTCTTTACGCCTAGCTCGGCAAGTGCCTTGTAGTCTGATTCGTTGGGCTGAGCACCCCGGTAGAAGTGCTCATCCATTTGCCCAAAGTTCTTGATCGTGACATTTGCAAAACTCTTCGAGGGACCGGTTGGAATAGAAGAAACATTTGGAGCAAATGAACGGATCGCGAATGCCAGAATGAGAAGAGGCGCAGCGATGACCGCTATCTTAAACTTAGGAATTCTGTCATACAGTCTTTTAAGCGATGGGTTGAACGATGGCCTGTTCATCTTTCTGTTCCTCGGCGTGAATACTGTTTGCAACAAGCGCAACAACCGCGGTTGCTGCGCCTAAGAGAAGAAGCAAGGCTGCAGAGGCGGAAATCATGACAGCAACTTTGGCGTTGCTGCTCTTTTCTTTTAGAACCTGAGCGTGCTGGCGAAGGAGATCCTGTTCTTCAGTGTACTGTTGTTTTAAGTTAGGGTCCTCTTCGATTGTAGCTTTGACAATCTTCACTTGATAGTCAGACCAGACTTCTACGGCATCAATCCTGTAGTGAAGAGCGCGGTTCTCTTGATAGATTAACAAGAGAATACTGACCGCAGTGAGCAATCCCAAAATCAATGCTATGACAGCCAGGCGGCCAAGCCGCGAAGGAACACGAACTTGTTTGGCAGGAGGACTATCTAAGCTGATTTCTCTACTCAACATTTCGGCCCTGATTGTGGAAGCAAGGGTCAGGTTAAGAACCGCTGCCTCACCTCAGATTCTGAAGCTCGCCAATCCTGTCCTTCATCGCACGAACATAAGTCGCTACTTCTGAGGCATCAAATCCAGCCGCGCGGAATGCGTCCGCGAGCTGTTTCTCCGAAAGGCGCACGAGCATGCTGCCCATCCACTTGGCATTCTCAACAGTGATTCCCTTCAATGCGTCCTGGTCCTTGCCCTTGTAGTGGAATCTGACTTTGCCGTTGTCGACCCCGTCTATGAAGGTCTGATGGGAGTAGTCCGAAGGTTTGCCTTTGCTCCCGGCGGGAGGATCGGAAAAGATTAGAATCTTCCGGACTAGCGATCCCGTCGAACCGAACGACGCTCCAAGATCGGATACATAGTAAACCCTCTCGTCGCGGTCACCGCCGCTATCCTTATCGTACTGAAGAACTTTATTATTATCAGTCTTGAGGTCCCAGTTATTCATCAATACCATTAGGACCTTGAGCCCATCCAACTCTCGTGTTCCCTTGAAAGGGTTGTCGTCCCAGTTCCATAACCCAATTTCCTTTGACCCTTTGTGATTACGCTCGAAGCGTACGTTCAATGCATCGCCCTCTTTCCATCCCTCGATATGTGCTCGTTTGACGAAGTAGTCTTCGTCCACATGGTAGCCCATAGCCCACAGTATCCGCGTTGCTGCCGTTTCCGGCCGCGCCTCAGCGCCGAACTTGACTGTCCATTGTCTGCCCTTATCGTCTTTTACAATGATTTTCTTTGATGTGCCCGACGTTGAACGGCGAACAAAAGTGAACGTGGCCGAAGCGTCCGGAGCGCCCTCAGTGCCGCCGGGGCCGTAAAACAGGTCCAGATTCTCAATGGCACCTGGCTCTTTCCAAAGCGTTGCATGACCTTCTCGTGCGTCTACGATGCTCGCCTTGCCTGCCTTGTGTCCTGAAAATTTTTCTTTGTCTTGAGTGTCTGATCCAAGAACACGATCGCTGAGACCAAACGCGACCGCGCCTATCAGCAGGAACGCGAGAATTCCTGATCCTCTTGTGAGTTTACGCATGATGAAATCTCTGGACATAACATTGCTCCCTTCTTATGCCGCACTCGCGCGCCAATCTGGATCGAGAGATTCAAATACGTTGGCGCCAGCCGGTGCCGCTGTGACAAACGCAGCTCTATGACTTCGTTAGCCTACTCTGATCCTGTGGCCAGCGATGTTCAATATTGGACGGATTCAAAAAGGGCGCCGGTCTGGCAGGTGCGGAGGCCGGCATCAAAAACTAGGGGGTCTCTAGTCAAGTGGCGGCGTTGCAGGTGAGCGGCAGAATGACTCTGCGGAAGCTGGCTGGCCTTAAGTAGGACGGGAGTATGTCCTCAGAGCAAAACATCGAAGTAGTGCTCGTATCAATCTCCCAGCCTCTTGCCGCCTTCTTTCACGTCGAGGGTTTATTCCCGCGGTTGCCGTGAGACGCAGCGCAAGAGATGGGTCACAAATCTCCAAGAGCGTCGAGCAGCCAGAGTTGTAAATGGCAGAAAGTAAAGGTGCGCCCGGAGAGGCTCGAACTCCCAACCCTTGGTTCCGAAGACCAATGCTCTATCCAATTGAGCTACGGGCGCATCAGCTTTTCGATTGCTTAAGAGAGTATCGGGATTGTTCTAGCAGTGTCAAACCTGGGCAGTTTGTTCACTTGTGGGAGTAGCTCGATCGTTAGGGAGAGCTTTGAAGCCGTCAGCGAGAACTCTCCCTGACGGTCGAGCTCCTGACACGCAGCTCAAACTGATCCACTACCCAAACCTGGCGCTTAGAAAGCTGCGATCGCGCTTGCTTGATTGAGCGGCCGGTACAGCTCATTGAAGTCCCGCACGCTGCGGTCGAAGATCGCCTGGAACGAACCGACGTCTTCGGGATGCAACGTGAGGTTCACTCCGTTTGCGAACGCGAGGTAGGTGTCCAGAGTCCGGAGCTGCGGAGAAACGAGCACCACGTAAGTGCGGCGCCGGATCTGAGGCGTCAGGCTGTTGACGTATTGCATCATCACCGAGCCACCCTGATGTTCGCCATCGAAGCTCGGACTGAGCGCGATCACTTCGGCGCGCGACTCGTGAAGGATCTCGATCGCCTCCGGAGCCGAGTCCGCCGAGAATATCTCGAAGAGCGAAGGAGCGAGCGCCGTGCGTAACCTCTCCCTGACTTCCGCGTCGTCAACGCAGAGCAGGACTCGGCGGCGTTGCCACTTCTTCGAATCGGTTACAGCTTGCGACGGAGTGAGGTTCAATCCGGCGAGCAGCATGTCGGCGAGCGCGCGAATGGGATCCGGATTCGCGACAGCGGCTCGCGCCTCGAGTGACTCAAGCGAGCCGGTCGAACCAGGCAGACGCGGTTCCTCCTGGGGATGCGGCATGATCGTCACCGACTGGCGGCATCGCGGACAGAGCACGTTGAACGGCTCGATCGGCAACCGCTCGTCGTCGAAGTTGAGGCTCATCGCACATTGTGGGCAACTTGCTAGCATCGGTTCTCCCAGTTTTTGGTTTCTGGTTTCTGGTTTCTGGTTTGTGGTTTCTGGTTTTGTCCTCGTTCTTTAGAAGAGGATCGGCTTTCGAACCAGAAACCAGGAACTAGAAACCAGGAACCTATCGTTCAACTGGTTTCTGGTTTCTGGTCTTAGGTTCTCGTTCCTCTTGAGAGCAACGGCTACCAAACCAGAAACCAGGAACTAGAAACCAGAAACTAGAAACCTATCTTTCAACCACCTCCGCCGCGCGCGGCCTGCTGATCGAGTCAGGACGGGTCGGCTTATAGTGACGTTCCTCGCGGCGGCTCAGCATGTCGTCGGACGTACCCAGTCCTGACAACCTCAGCAACAGGTTCGACGGATTGGTCGCGAACGCCAGACCGCTCTCCTGCGTGATCAAGCCGTCGCGAATCATTCGCTCAATCACTTGATCGAAGTGCTGCATTCCCTCGAGCTCGCCGTCGTTCATCGCCTCGAGCAAAGTTTTGCCTTCGCTCTCGCCTTGCTCTATGTACTCGCGAGAGCGCGGGGTCGCCTTCAGTATCTCGACCGCCGCGACGCGGCCCTCGCCGCTCGCCCGCGGTATCAAGCGCTGGGAGACAATGTATCTGAAAGACTGAGCGAGCCTGGTGCGTATCACATGCTCTTCCGACTTGGGATAGATTCCGATGATTCGATTGACGGTCTTGGAAGCGTCGGTCGTGTGCAGGGTCGACAGAACGAGATGACCCGTCTCCGAAGCTTCGAGTGCGATCTCGGTCGTTTCCATGTCGCGCATTTCGCCGACAAGAATAACTTTTGGCGCCTGGCGCAGCGCGGCTCGCAAGCCGAGCGCGAAGGCGGGCGTATCGGTCCCAAGCTCCCGCTGATTGATCGTGGACTTCTTGTGCTGGTGCAGGAACTCAATCGGGTCTTCGATGGTGACGATGTGATAGCTGGATTCGTTGTTGATCTTGTCGATGATCGCCGCAAGCGTCGAGGTCTTGCCCGACCCGGTCGGGCCGGTGAGCAGAACAATACCGTTCTTCAAGTGCGATACGTCGCCGAGCTGAGGCGGCAGGCCGAGGGTTTCGATAGTCGGGACCGAGGTGGGAATCACTCGCATCACTACGGAGATCGACCCTCGCTGTTTGAATATGTTTACGCGGAATCGCACGCGGCTGGGTATCGCGTAGCCAAGGTCGGCCGCTCCTGTTTGGAGAAACCGGCGCGCCGCGTCGGTGTTGCCTTCTAGAAGCGACATCGCGATGATCTCGGTCTGGTATTGTGTTAGGCCGCGCAGGCCCTTGATATCAACCGGCGTGAGCTTGCCGCTGATTTCGACTTGCGGCGGGCGGCCCACGGAGAAGTTCAAATCGGAGATGTTGTCGGCCGTCGAGAGCATTTTCTCGAGGATCGGAGGGAGATCAAAGAAACTCATCCGTGTCTCCTGATTACTGGCGCTGTTTGTTCGAGATAAGAGACCGCTTCGCGGGTCGTAACTTCTAGCAGGGGCAAGCGCAATCAAACTACTGCCGGGCTCAAGGTGGTCTGAAGATACGCGAAGAGAATCGAAAGAGCAATACTATTTTCAATGGCATCCGGGACTTCGGCGGATGACGTGCAGGAAGAGATCTAGTATGTCGAAGACGAGCTTCGAAGAGCTGTATCGCGCGGGCGACTGGGAACCGATTCGCAACTGCCCAGGCAGGTACGCCTTGCGCGGAGTGGACCGCTATCTGAACGTTGAGGCGATTGCCGGGCAGGGAATCCAGGTATCCGAGCATCAGAGCAACGCTGCGAAGGACACGGTGCTCGTAGCCTTGCTTGCCGGAGGTGGGGTGATCTCGTACCGGCGCGCGGATGGATCGTTCCTTCACACGCTGAACGATGAGGAAGGCTTCGAACGCAAACTGAAACAATTGGGGATCGAGGTGACCGCGACTGACGCAAAGACCAAAAGGACGTAAGTGACCAAAAGCACGCAAGGGACCAAAAGGACGTAAGTGACCAAAAGGACGTAAGTGACCAAAAGGACGTAAGTGACCAAAAGGACGCAAGGGACAACGAGGACCAGAGGCAATGAAAGCCTGCGCAACTCCGCGACGGCCTAGCCGCTCCCTCGTGTCGTTTTTTTCGTTTTGTCGTTTAAGTCCTTTTGGTCACTTTCGTCCTTTGTACTTTTGGGCCGGTCCCATTCCCGTTGTTTGATTTGGATCGGACCTGCTGCGATACTTCTGAGTCGTTTGCATCCAGTCCAAACCGATGAGCATTCACCCCACAGCCATAATCGATTCAACGGCGAGGCTCGGCACCGGGGTCTCGGTCGGACCATACGCGGTCATCGAGCCTGCTACCGAGATCGGAGATGATAGCGAAGTTCGCGCGCACGCGGTGATCAAGCGGTTCACCACGCTTGGTCCCAACAACGTGGTTCACGAAGGCGCGATCCTCGGCGGCGAGCCGCAGGACCTCGGCTTCAAAGACTGCGAAAGCTATCTTCGCATCGGCGCATCGAACACGTTTCGCGAAGGAGTAACCGCTCATCGAGGCACTCAACCGGGTTCCGAAACGGTCATCGGCTCGAACTGTTTCATCATGGCTTACGCGCACGTAGCGCACAATTGCCGGCTCGGCGATGGCGTGATCATCGCCAACAATGTAGCGCTGGCCGGCCACGTTGAGATCGAGGGCGGCGCATTCCTGTCGGGCGGCGTCGTGGTTCATCAGTTCTGCCGAGTGGGCCGGCTTGCGATGATCGGCGGCAACTCAAAGATCGTGCAGGACTGCTTGCCGTTCGTGGTGACGGACGGAGCACCCGGCCGCGCTCACGGACTGAACGTGGTTGGGCTCCGGCGGGCCGGGTTCAAGTCAAGCGAGATCCAAAAGCTCAAAGAAGCGTACCGAATCTTGTTGCGGTCGGGCATTGGGTTGGAAGCCGCGCTCTCACAAATGGGCGAATTGGGTGACCCGCTAGTTGGTGAGCTGATCGACTTTGTTCGCGGCACAACGCGCGGCTTTTGCAGGGAAGACGGAAGTTGAGAATAGCAGACTAGAGATCCCCAGAGACATAGAAGCCATCCTAGAGAGGTGGCTCGCTTCATGCCTGAAGAGTGGCGCGCGGAACGGTTATTCGGTCCAGTCTTCCTCTTCCTCTTCGACGGCCACGTCGAGTTCAATCGGGTCAAGGCCGACTACTTCCAATTGTGTGCCGCAGTCCGAGCACTCGACCGTGTCGCCCTTGTCGGTATCTTCATCGACCTGGACCTCAGCATCGCACTCGGGACAGGTTCCTCTTGGCATGTTCTCTTCTCCTCCGTCGTTATCTCGCTACGCTGATATGCGCGGTTCATTCAGTCGAAGAATATCTAAACCGAAACGCTCGCGATTTGCAAGAAGCGAACCAGCGCACAATGCGTGAATCATTCCTTAAGAGATAGGCGCCCGAAAGCCCGCCTCGAAACCGCGCGCAGCTTGGCGTTTACTTGCGGCTGAACGACATACCGGTGCCGTCGATCTACGGGCCATCGGCAGACGAGGGTTCGTTCTAGCAAGGGTTCAGCGCCTTACGATGCCGTTGAGGAATAGGCTTCGAGAGGCAAGGGCTACGGTTTTGGCGCGGCAAGTGCCTCATCCATCCTCTCGAATGCTCTGCGCAGGTGCGGGATCGTGATCGACCCGCCGACAACCAGCGCGACGTTGAAGGTATCCAGGAACTCTTCGTGCGAGACTCCTTGCTCGGCGCACTGAAGCACGTGATAAGTTATGCAGTCGTCGCACCTGAGCACGAGCGACGCTACAAGCCCGAGCAGTTCCTTCGTCTTTGAGTCAAGCGCACCGCCTTCGTAAGCCAAATGATCGAGCGCGAAGAATCGTTTGATGCCAAGGTGGTTGGCGCTCAGGATGCGTTTGTTGATCTCCGTTCGATGCTCGTTGAACTCGTCGATTGATTGGGTCACGTTTCCTCCACACTCTTGAAATGCCGCTGCTTGTGGCGGCGGCTCTTGATTTTCAATACATCGTCCCAGGAAAAGGCAAGCTGGTTGATAGCCGTGTAGCTGCGTTTTGTTGCTTGCAGAAGGAGAGAGGGAGTTAGGAATTATGTCTGGCCTGCGCGAGATGGTTGGCGGCTAATCAGAGTCACGAACAATCCGAAATTGAATCGGGGCATTTATTCCATTCAGGTCGTCTCGCAGCTCTTGATATGCCGTGGATTGATCCCCATCAAACGTCCACAAAGGTTGCCAGTTGATTGTTCTTTGTGGGTCCTTTACTTCCATCCGCCAGAGCTTTTCATTTGTCGGTGTTTCCATATTCGCAACCCGAGCAATGATAGCTGTTGGGCGGCCCAGAGTCTGTGCAATATTGCACGAGTTCTAAGAATAACCTATGACCCCACTACCCCGGCGGGTGATACTTTGGATTCTCGCTCGAGCTGCCGCGTGCCGTGACCATCTGCGCCGGCGATGCAGAAGCATCCCGCTACAGCCTGCCAGTTCGGTTTGCCGTCGCGTGCGGGGCTTGTGATAGACTAGCGGCCCTGAAGAACCCAAACCAACCATAGTGGAGAGAAACTCATGGCATCGGCGACAGTTGCGGTTGGCGAGAGCAAGCAGGAGTTGATCACTCGCGGTTGGATCATCAATCAAAGAGACGATCTGGTCTGGTTTATAGGCAGCGTCGTCTCGAGCTATCTCTTCCTGATCGGAAACCTCACGCTGGTTAGACTCGGGCTGTCCGTCATGATAATGACCTGGATATGGGCGCTTGGGTTCGACGGACCGCACGTGTTCGGGACCATCTCGCGGACCTACGCCGACCGCGAAGAGCGCCGCAAGCACGCCAGGCTCTTCTACGGAAGCTTCCTCCTGTTCGCCGTTGGCCCGGCCATGGTATTGGCAGGTCAGTTCAAACTGCTGGGTACGGAAGTATGGGGCCCGGTGTTCTTCTTGTTCGCTTCGTTCTGGGCCTACTACCATCTGGTCAAACAGCATTATGGTTTCATGATTCTGTACAAGAAAAAGAACAACGATCTGGCGGAGATCGATAATTTGATAGACCGCGCGTTCCTGCTTCTGGGAATGACGTATCCGTTTGTTCGGTTTCTCACTCACAGTTACGCCGCGAAAGAACGGATCGAGGGGATGGGGCTTCAAGCGGAAGGCGGCTCCGTTTGGTGGTTCGAGACGCTGGTCTTTTCGGCGTTCGTGGCGTCGCTGATTATCTTCGCGGGGCGGCAATGTCAGAAGCTTTACAAGAGAGAGCCGCTCGACGCGCCGAAGCTGTTGTTGCTGGCGGCTTGCCTGCCAATGCATTGGATCGTGCTGCGCTCGCTGGAGTCGGTCCAGCCGCCGGCAGCCGCTGCGCTGGCCGCGGTTGCGACGCTGACCATCTATCACAACATCCAGTATCACCGGATCATCTGGTTTCATAATCGAAACAAGTACACGCGCGGTGACGCCTCGAAGTACGGAGCAGCGGCAGTGATCAACAAGAACGTATGGAGCTACATCGTATTCGCGCTGTTGTTTGGCGCCGCATATCACATCCCGCACTACACGATCGTCCAACCTGACAGCTTCTGGATGGCTTTCATCTGGGGCGGCGCTTTCACTCACTACTACCTGGACAGCAAGATCTGGCGCGTTCGGCGCGATCAGCAGCTCAATCAGAATCTAAAGATGGCCGAGGCGAAGACCGCCGGCGCGTGATTCGCGATGAAGTGCTTCAATCACGAGACGTCGGAGGCTGTGGCTGTCTGCAAGAACTGCGGCAAGGCGCTCTGTCATGCGTGTTCGGCGGAGGTTGGCCGCGTCATCGCATGCGCGAAGAACTGCGAGCAAGACGTGAGAGCGCTCAACGATCTGATCGCAAGGAATCGCTCGGCTTCTCAGAAGACGAGCGGAGCCTATTACAAGAACGCCGTCGTTTTTGTGTTGCTGGCGCTCGTCCTGATGTATCTCGCGGTTGACGCATATCAGACTCAGCGGACACCGATTTTGGTGCTGACTGGAGGCACCGCGATTGTTTTTTTGCTTGCAGCGTTCTTCAGCTATTCCACCGGCCAGAAGTTCATCAAGGGAGGCAAGTAGGTGGCTCACCCCGTGGCCCTAGTGGTGGCGATAGTGTTTTGCGCGGCAGTGTTGGTGGCTTACTCGCGGCTGGAGATGCGCATCAATCGGCGAGCGTGTCCTGAATGCGGGTTGAAAGTGTCGCTCGACGCGCCCGGCGGAGACTGCCCTCGTTGTGCGCCAGTCTTCGATTCGGAATTGCAGCAACCGGAGCAGGATGATCCCTTTTCCTCTCAGCGCCTATCCCACAGGGTCTTTCGCAACTGGCCACGGCTCGTCTTCGCGCTCGGGCTCGTGGTGATAATCATCGTCGCGGGCGGGCTGCTGGCGGCCGAGCATTTTCAGTCGGACGCGGACAAGGCGATCAGGCTGGTAAGGGAGAGCAACTCGCGGAAAGAGAACTTCACCGTCCAGCAGTACCTGTACGCCACTGTCTACCACCGCCGCGATCAAGGCGAACCGATTGCGATCGGAGGATGGCGCGCCGAGTCTTCAGAACCAGGGCAGCCCATCAGAGTCGAGTTCAGCTACAGCGATGCGGAATGGAAACGCGTGGCCGTTTGGGAGGCAAGCCTTGAAGAAGGCCGGGTCACGCCGCGCAACGAAATCGCAAGCGACATCTCGTGGCGCTAACGAAGTTGCTTTCTCTGCGTAACCTCGGCGTCTCAGCGTCTTGTATGCGGTTAGTTAGCGTCGAAGGTCCTGCTAACCGCAGAGTCGCCGAGACGCGGAGACTACGCGGAGAATTGAAGCCAGGAATCGGTAAAACTCTCTAAGCGCGCGCGCTGCCTTCGAATCCAACCTCGCTGTGAGCGGCGACCGGCTCGGCCGGTGGGATCGGTGTCGGAGCTTCCGCCGTGATCTCGCCGGCCGGAACTAACGTCTGCGGCAAAAGCTCGGCGACGCTTTCAACGAAAACAATCTCCAGATCGCTCAACGCTTCTTTGGGCACGTCCTTCAAGTCTTGCTCATTTCGCCTGGGCAGCACGACGCGTTTCATTCCCGCGCGCCGAGCCGCAAGCACTTTGCCCTTGATGCCGCCGACTGGGAAAACGAGTCCGCTCAAAGTTATCTCGCCTGTCATCGCCGTGTCGCTGCGAACCGGGCGGCCCGTGCACAACGAAGCCAGCGCCGACACAATCGCAACGCCCGCCGAAGGGCCGTCTTTCGGAGTCGCGCCCGCTGGAACGTGAACGTGCACTCCGTTCTTTTCGAGCTTGTCGAGACAGTCGAACCCGAGTTCCTGAGCGTGCGACCAGAGATAGCTGTGAGCAGCCTTCGCGGACTCTTGCATCACTTCGCCAAGCTGACCCGTAAGCGTGAGTCCCTTTGCGCCGGGCAGCAGCGTCGCTTCGATAAACAGCACTTCGCCGCCCATCTCGGTGACCGCAAGCCCGGTCGCAACGCCCGGCGGTAAGGTCGTTCGCGCCATTTCGTGGAAGAAGACTTCGTGGCCGAGGTAGTCTTCGAGATCATCCGGAGTAATCGTAAAGATCTCGCCCTCCTCGCGCGCGACTTTCAGCGCTACTTTTCGCGCGAGCCTGCCGATCGTGCGTTCGAGCTGGCGCACCCCCGACTCTCGTGTATAGCGGCCGATCATCGCTGCCAGCGCTTCGTCGGTGATCTGCACTTGCTCTTCGCCAAGTCCCGATTCTTTGATCTGCCGCGGAATCAGATACTGCTTCGCGATGTGCAGCTTTTCTTCTTCGCTGTAGCCCGAAAGCCTTATTACTTCCATCCGATCCCGCAGCGCCGGCGGAATCGGCGTCAGCGTATTGGCGGTTGCGATAAAAAACACGCTCGAAAGATCGACCGGCAAGTCCAGATAATGATCGCGGAATGAAAAGTTCTGCGCTGGATCCAGTATCTCGAGCAACGCGGAAGCCGGGTCGCCCCTGAAGTCCATCCCGAGCTTGTCCACTTCATCCAGCATCATCACCGGGTTATTCACGCCGACTCGCCGCAGCGCCTGGATGATGCGGCCGGGAAGCGCGCCGATGTACGTGCGGCGATGCCCGCGCAGCTCGGCTTCGTCACGCATCCCTCCCAGCGACATGCGTTCAAACTTTCTCCCCATAGCGCGCGCGACCGACTGGCCCAGGCTGGTCTTGCCTACGCCGGGCGGGCCGACAAAGCAAAGGATCGGCGCTTTCGTTTTCGGGTTCAGCTTGATGACCGCCAGGTGCTCGAGAATCCGTTCCTTGATGTCATCCAGATCGTAGTGATCTTCATCCAGCACTTCGCGTGCGCGTTTGAGATCGAGGCTGTCTTCGGTCGACTTCCTCCACGGTAGATCGAGCACCCACTCGAGATAAGTCCGAATGACATGATAATCGGGCGCGGCGGCCGGTAGCCGTTCAAGCCGGCGCAGTTCTCGTTCCGCCTCGGTGCGCACTTCATCGGGCAAGTCGGCCTTCTCGATTCGCTCCCGGAGCAGCGCGGCTTCAGCTTGCTCGGGTTCGGCATCCCCAAGCTCCTTTTGAATTTGCTTCATCTGCTCGCGAAGGATGTAGTCGCGCTGCGCCTTGCCAAGCTCCTCCTGAGCCTGGTTGGCGATCTTGCTGCGGATCTCGAGCACCTCGACCTCTCGAGCAAGATACGTGTGCATATGGTGAAGCAACTCGCCCTCGGTGCCGGCTTCAAGCAGCGCTTGCTCCTGGGCGACTTCCAAGTCGAGCACCGAGCCGAGAAAGTAAGCGAGCCGAACCGAGTCGTCGGCTCCGAGAATGATCCTGCGAATCTCGGGCGGAACGTTTGGCAAAAGCGTGAGCGCTTTTTGCACAAGCGCATTGATGTTGCGCTGCAACGCTTCGACTTCGGGAGTCTGTTCACGCGCCGGCTCGGGCAGGAGTTCCACGCGCGCCTTGAAGTACGGAGCCTGCTCCGTGAAGCCGATTATGCGAAACCGCTCTTGCCCCTGAACGATCAGATGAAGCGTGTCCTCGCTGCCCGGTGAACGCATCATCCGGTTAATGACAACCATCGTTCCAACTTGATAAAGATTCGAGGATGCCGGATCGCCCTCACCGTCCGTTTTCTGCGCGACCACGCCAAGCAACTTCTCTTCGGTGGCGAGCGCAGCTTCAGCGGCCGCCAATGAAAGCGGGCGTCCTACGGTCAGCGGCGAGATCCCCGAAGGGAAAATCACCGTGTTTCGAAGCGGGAGTATCGGAAGCTCCAGTATCCTGCCTGCGCCTGTCGGCGCCGCCTCGTCCGATGTTTTCTCCTGCTCAGGAATCGTTCTCTCAGACATTATTTATTTACCCCTTGCCGCTGCATTATGTTTAGTGCGGCGCACGGCAATGATGCCGAAATGCTAACCGCCACAATCGATGTGCAAAATGAACCAGCCGTCTCTTGACTCGACCCGTATTTCGGCCCCCGAGAGGTCGAATGGCAATTGCAGTATTCGCTCGAAGCGGCTGTAGGTGATCTCGAGTTGGTAGTAGCTCCAACCTTCGGTGATGATCGAGTCGCGCCTTACCCCGCGTACGATAAGCTTGTCGTCGGTCATCAAAACCTGAACATCTTCCGGCGCGACCCCGGCGAGATCGAACTTGACCTTCCATCCGGTAGGGCACCGATAAACGTCGACCGCAGGTTGCCACAACGGTCCGCTCGGGCGGCGATACGACGCCTCGGTGCGAAGCCGCTCTATCAGGATCTTGCCGCTTTTTGCCATCGTTCCTCTTACTATCGGGATCCCTAAACTGCTTCCACCAGTGGCGCGGGCGCGAGACGCAATGCGATTGCGGGCTCGGCGTCGCGCGACGACAGAACATTGTCGATGAGTCCGTACTCGACGGCTTGCAAAGGCGTGAGGATGAAGTCCCGCTCCACATCGCGGTCGGTCTTTTCATAGCTCTGGCCCGTCGTCTCCGCCAGAATCCGGGACAGCAGTTCGCGAATTCGCAGAAGTTCTTCGGCGTAGATTCGCACGTCGGTCGCCTGCCCCTCGATTCCTTCCATCGACGGCTGATGGATCATTATTCGCGAATTGGGAAGCGCGAATCGCTTGCCTTTTGTTCCCGCCGCAAGCACGATCGCCGCCATCGACGCCGCCTGTCCCATACAAATCGTCACCACGTCCGGACGAATGAATCGCATCGTGTCATAGATCGCCAGCGCCGCCGTTATCGACCCGCCCGGGCTGTTTATGTAGATCGATATTTCGCGGTCGGGATCTTCTGATTCAAGAAAGAGCAGCTCGGCAACGATGATGTTGGCGACCGCTTCGTAGATAGGCGTGCCCAGAAAAATTATGTGTTCTCTAAGCAGCCTTGAATAGATATCGAAGTGACGCTCGCCCCGGGTTGTTGATTCGACGACTGTTGGTATTAATGCCATAAGCTCCTTGGTGATGCGTGATTCGTGACGCGTGATTCGTGACGCGTGATGCGTGATGAGTGATCCGTGATCCGTGATCCGTGATCCGTGATCCGTGATCCGTGATCCGTGATGCGTGATGCGTGATCCGTGTTTTCCTGTCACGAATAACGAATCACGCATCACGCATCACGCATCTTCTTCCCCTAAAACCTCAAGACTGCTCCTATGCCGTTGGCGGCCAGCTTATCCGCCGCCTCGCCCGAGACCATCTGGACTTTGCCCGCTTGGTCGATCACGAGATGTGAAGCGCGATTGATCAGATCAGCCACCGGCTCGAGCTTGCCTCCGCAAAACGAGCAGCGCTCGAGCCCGTCCGCAATAAGCACCCCGCAATCGCTGCACTCCTTGCCTTCGGCTCGAAAATCCCTGGCAACAACCATTCGGTAGACGCGTCCTTCCTGAATCGCAGTCAGCGTTTCCGAGATGCCGAGCACGGCGCGGTCGCCCTTCATTGCAGAAGTGATCATCGATTCTACGATCTTCGTCTCGTCTTCGTGCTCGGCCTTCTGCTGGATCGCGTTCAACTCGACCCGCAGCCGTTCTACGTTTGTATCAACGGGCGCCGAGATCGTACCGATGATCATCTGCTCGAGACGTTTTGGCAGCTCGCTTGTAAATGTCGAGGTAGCCTCAACCGGGCCGCCTATGACGATCCTGGAAAGCTTCATCCGTTCCGTAATCGCTGCGAGTTCCTCGGCGACTCGCTTTGCGTGCGCCTTCAGGTGGTTTGTGTGATCCCGTTCCATCTGTCCCTGCGACAGGATGTGATCGGTGCCTGTCGTTGAATGCTTGCTCGGCACGTCGGAGGAAACCTCGAACACTTGATTCACGCCGGTTGCGTCGACGGTAAGAATCCTCGCGTGATGCTTGTCGATCAGCACAACCGCGAATCGGTCGTGGTCCTCGATCACTTCAAGCAACGGGCGCAGCCACGGCTTTTTTGACCAGCGCGCCTCGGTCGGTAAGCCCACTTGAAGATCGCGCTGCCACAGCACTCCCCGGTTCGCGCCGCTGAAAATCACCAGCGACTTGCCCTTTGGCGTGTACCCCCTCAGCACTTGCAGGACCCGCTTACATTCAGCCTCGAACTCCGGCTTATGGTTATCCGCCGGCGAGTCGTCTTCCGACATTTTCCGGAAGAGGCTTTCAACTTCGGTCTCAAATCCGCGGTTCAGATTCGAAGCGTTCGATTGATCCACGTCGACGTACAAGCTCAGGATCAGCGCTTCCGGTCCCGATGGAAGCTGGTGGAGCTCCCGAATGTCCTGGTACGAGATCATGCCCATCCTCCTTGTTCCCTTGTGATCTGATAATTCTTTCCAGGGGCTGGTCGTGCTCTGTGCACTATGCTTGCGCGCGGGCAGACTGGAGTGCGCCTTCACCTTCCGGCAGGATTTCTTCAAGCGAGACATGCCTGCCGTCTTCAAGATCAGCGTCGGAGTCTTCATCGGAAAGAAGAAAAAACTCAGGCGTGGCTTCCGTGCCGCTCGAGACGGCCAGGTTCTTCAGCAACGCGCGGTTGAATCGCCGCGGCAGGTAGACGTCAAGGTCGGGGTTACGTTCCCTATACCGCATAACCGCTTCTTCACTCGACCAGACCGGAACGCAAGGCTTGCCGTCGATCTCTTCGGTGAACAGGCTGCCGTTGGCTCGTCGCATCACAAACAGTTCGTTCATACGCGTTGAACCTCCGCTATTCGATTGTCAAAGGTCAGTGCCATCATCATACCACATCAATCTGAGAAGGCGGCGTCGCCAATACCCTTGGGAGTCTCTTCGGCTTCGACGGCGTGGGGCTGAGTCGCGAAGTTGATCTGGCCGTTCGCCACATCGACTCGAATAGCCGAGTTGTCTCGAACTTCGCCGCTCAGGATAAGCCGTGATAGCGGCGTTTCGATTTCTCGTTGAATCGCCCGCTTCAACGGCCGTGCTCCATAAACCGGATCGTAGCCCGATCGCGCGAGATGCGACTTGGCTTCGTCGGTCAACTCCAGCGTAAGGCGCCGTTCAGCAAGCCGCGACCGCAATCGATCGAGCTGGATGTCCACGATCTTCTTCAGGTCCTCTTCGGTCAGCGAGTGGAAAACGATGGTCTCGTCCACGCGATTCAAGAACTCGGGCCTGAAGTGATTGCGAAGCGACTCCAGCACGCGGTCCTTCATCTTCTCGTACGGCTCGCCCTCGAGCGCGCCGTGGTAGTCGAGGATCAAATGACTGCCGACGTTCGATGTCATTATGATGATCGTGTTCTTGAAGTTCACAACGCGACCCTGCCCGTCGGTTAGTCTGCCGTCGTCCAGGATCTGAAGCAGCACGTTGAACACGTCGTGATGCGCCTTCTCGATCTCGTCGAACAGGATAACCGAGTAAGGCCGGCGGCGAACCGCTTCCGTTAGCTGGCCTCCTTCCTCGTACCCAACATACCCGGGGGGCGCGCCGATCAAGCGGGCGACAGTGTGTTTTTCCTGATACTCGGACATGTCTATGCGAATCATCGCGTGCTCGTCGTCGAACAGAAACGCCGCCAGCGCGCGAGCCAGTTCGGTTTTGCCGACGCCGGTAGGACCAAGGAAAATGAACGAGCCGATCGGCCGGTTCGGGTCTTTCAGTCCAGATCGGGCTCGGATGACGGCGTCCGCTACCGCTGTGACCGCTTCCTCCTGGCCGACGACCCGTTTGTGAAGATGCTCTTCGAGTGAGAGAAGCTTCTGAAGCTCGCCTTCAAGCAGCTTAGAAACCGGCACGCCTGTCCACCGGCTCACGACTTCTGCAATGTCTTCTTCGTCGACTTCATCCCTGATCAGCTTGCGGCGGCCTTTCTGCTTGTCGAGATATTGTTCGTGCTCGTGTAACCGCTTTTCAAGGTCCGGAATCGTGCCGTATTCCAGTTCAGATGCGCGCGCCAGATCCCGATCGGTTTCGCTCATGGCCTTTACAAGCGCGGCTTTCGCTTTTTCGATCTGATCGCGCATCGCGGGAATCTTCTGCACGTCTTCCTTTTCAGCATCCCACTGCAATTTGAGTTGATCGTGCTCAGCTCTGAGATTGGCCAGCTCCTTTTCAAGCTTCTCGAGCCGCTGTTTCGACGCCGCATCGCTCTCTTTCTTCAATGCCATTTGTTCGATTTCAAGTTGCATCACGCGGCGCCGGAGTTCATCCAACTCCGCCGGCATTGAATCAATTTCGGTCCGCAGCCTGGCCGCGGCTTCGTCAACCAAGTCAATCGCTTTGTCGGGCAGAAACCTGTCGGAGATGTATCGATGCGAAAGCACTGCCGCCGACACCAGCGCCGCGTCTTTGATGCGCACCCGATGATGTTTCTGATAAGGCTCGTTCAGGCCGCGCAGGATCGATATCGTATCTTCGACTGTCGGCTGATTCACCATCACCGGTTGAAATCGCCGCTCGAGCGCTGCATCTTTTTCGATGTGCTTGCGATACTCGTCCAGGGTGGTGGCGCCTATGCAATGAAGCTCGCCGCGCGCGAGCATCGGTTTGAGCAAGTTCGAAGCGTCCATGGAGCCTTCGGCCGCGCCCGCGCCTACTATGGTATGCATCTCGTCGATGAACAGAATGACTTCGCCTTCGCTTGCTTGAATCTCTTTGAGAACGGCTTTGAGCCGCTCTTCAAATTCGCCGCGGTATTTTGCGCCCGCGACCAGAGCGCCCATGTCGA
Organism: Candidatus Onstottus arcticum; assembly: GCA_038040485.1. GTDB lineage: Bacteria > Acidobacteriota > Blastocatellia > UBA7656 > UBA7656 > Onstottus_B > Onstottus_B arcticum. The sequence goes on along the minus strand of JBBPIE010000001.1, from coordinate 305,080 downwards.
GCGCGACTATGCGCTTGTTCTTCAAGCTCTCTGGCACATCGCCTCGAATGATCCGTTGTGCGAGGCCTTCGACAATTGCGGTCTTGCCGACGCCAGGCTCGCCTATCAACACCGGATTGTTTTTAGTACGTCGTGAGAGAACTTGAATGACGCGGCGAATCTCTTCGTCTCGCCCGATAACCGGATCGAGTTTGCCCTCGCGACCCATCTTGGTCAGATCGCGGCCGTAGCGATCGAGCGCTTCGTATGTCGCCTCGGGATTGCGCGATGTGACGCGCTGGTGTCCGCGCACCGGAAGCAATGCTTTTTCAACGCGATCGCGAGTACCTCCGGACGCTTTGAGAACCCGTGCCGCCGGTCCGCCTTCTTCAACGATGGCTAGAAGAAGATGTTCGACGCTGACATAGTCGTCTTTGAGTTTCTTCGCCTCGTCTTCCGCTGCTACAAAGGTCTTGTTCAACCGCGCAGTGACGTAAACCTGATCAACGGGCCCCGAGGGCCCGCTGACCTTGGGCATCCGATTGATCTCGTTTTCAACCGCCTGCTTGAGTTCCTCAACGTTGACGCCGGCTCTGGTCAGCACCGAAGGGACTAATCCTCCCTGTTGATCCAGCAGCGCGAAAAGGAGATGCTCGACCTCGATCTGCTGATTGCCATAGCGCGTGGCCAGCGTTTGAGCCGAGGCAACCGCTTCCTGCGCCTTTTCTGTAAACCTATTCATGTCCATTTGCTTCCTCTAGCTGCTCCGGCTTGCGGTTCTTAGCGCTACGGCCACGCCGGAAACAATCTCGTCTAGGCTCGAGGCTTCAGTTGACTGGCGTCCGCCAGTTCTTTGAAGAGTTCCATCTCCCGCTCAGTCGGGTGAGGTGGCACGACGATCTTCAACTTCACGTATTCGTCGCCGCGCCCGCCGCCTCGGCGGTTTAAGCCCTGGCCTCGCAATCGCAATCGCTGACCGCCCTGCGAGCCAGCAGGTATTTTCATCTCAGCTTTGCCGTCTATAGTCGGAACTTCGATCGTGGCTCCGAGCACCGCTTCCCAGGGTGAGATCGGAACTTCCGCGGTGATGTCGTCGCCCAGGACGGAGAAGACCGCGTGTGGCTTGGTCTTCAATGTGATAAACAAGTCTCCCGGTTCGGTTCCGTTTGATCCGGGCTGCCCCTGTTTGCGCACCTTGATCACAGATCCGTTTCGAGCCGCCGGTGGTATATTGACATCAATCGTCCTTGGCGCAAGCACCTGTCCCGATCCGCGACACGAAGGACAAACCACGCCGTTGGATTCGCCCGATCCCTTGCACGCCGCACAGGTCCGGGCGCCCTGAAGCGTGATTCTGTGTCTGCCGCCGCGATGCGCATCTTCAAGCGAGATTTCCATCTGAGCCTCGGCGTCCTGACCCTTGTTCGGTTTTCCGCGCGAGCCTCTGCGCCGTTGATTACTCTGGGCGGTTGATTTGCTGCCGCCAAAGAAAGCTTCGAAGAAATCACTGAAACCACCGCCGCCGCCTCCGAAAATGTTCCCGAGATCTTCATACTCGATGTTGGCCCGGCCCCAACCCGGTGGTGGTGTAAACTCGGCACCGTCCTTCCAACTGACGCCAAGCTGGTCGTAGCGCTTGCGCTTGTCGGGATCCGAGAGTACCTCGTTCGCCTCGTTGATCTCTTTGAACTTCTCTTCGGCGCTCTTGTCCTTGGGGTTAAGATCGGGATGGTACTTGCGTGCGAGTTTGCGATAAGCCTGCCGTATCTGGTCGTCACCGGCGTCTCGCTTGATTCCGAGCACTTCGTAATAATCTCTGAACTTGACCGCCATCCGTTCCCCGTTTCGATGCGCTCGAAACCCCAGCCTCTCCAAGTCAAAATCTAAGCATGTGTCAGCATAAAATATGAGCACAGCGCTGTCAAGTTTTTAAGGCGTGAGCCTGGCGCTTGAGAGATAGTGCTTCGGAGAAAGCGGGTCTGCTTGTCTTGTCCGGTTGTAGCAGGTTCGGTTGACCGGCGGTTCCTGGTCCACGACAACGAACGCCGTTTAGAGGCTAGCCGACGGGTTGCTGATGCCCCGAGCGGTTCTCGATAGACGCGATTGCGGAGATAAGGTATCCTTATGCCTGCTGAACAGCGGGCGAACCCCGGTTGTCGGTCATCGAGACATCAGGCAACGACATTTCAGGAGGTGACGTTATTCCGAAAGACGATATGATCCCCGTCGAGGGAACCGTGAGAGAGTCACTACCAAACGCTACCTTCAAAGTAGAGATTGGCGAGGGGCATCAGATCCTCGCGCATCTATCTGGCAAAATGCGAAAGAATTTCATCAAGGTCCTGGCCGGCGACAAGGTGACTGTCGAGCTGTCTCCCTACGATCTGACAAAAGGTCGCATAACATACCGGCATCGGAGCTAGGGCGTCGATTCACAAAGCCAACTCGACGAACTGACGATTGAACAACGTCTTGCGTTCCCAGAAGTCACCCTCACGACATTCGCTAGTTCAACGTAATGCTTCGGATGCGGAAGTTCTCAGTGTCCGCAACATAGAGAACTCGCCGCTGCGTGTCGATAGCCAGGCCTCTCGGACTGCGGAACCTCGAGTCTACACCGGTTCCGTCCCTGAACTTCGGTGTTCCTCCTCCGACGAACGCGTTCACGTTGCCCGAAGGGTCGATGCGGCGAATCGAGCTTGAGCCAACCTCGGACACATAGAGTGTACCGTCCTCGTCGAAGGCGAGACCAATTGGCTGCGTCAAGGTTGCCACGTGGGCGGGTCCATCGTCGGAACCCGCGAAGCCGTTGCCTGCAAAGGTATCAACCACTCGCATCAACAAATCGATCCTGCGCACCCTGTGATTTGAGGTGTCGGCGACGAACAGGAAACGTCCGTCGGCGGAGAGGGCCAGCCCGGTCGGCTTGTTGAATCTCGCATTCTGGGCGATGCCGTCGGCGAACCCCGGCACTCCGTTGCCCGCGATGGTTTCTACGGTGCCGTCCAGGTTGATTCGGCGGATCGCGCTATTGGCGGCATCCGCGATATAAATGGACCCGCCGGGCGCGACCAGAATATCGTCAGGCTGCCTGAAACCCGAAGATAGCAGGGTGTCGTCTCGATAACTCTCCTGGCCGAGCCGAGTGCTGTTTAGCCTCTTCTGCCGCGCGTTGTCCGTGATCTCCGAGAACAGGCCTGCGAAAGTGTCGACCGTTACGCCTGCCCCGCTCCTTTGGATGCGTCGCACCACGCTGTTCCCATTCTCAGTAACGTAAATTGTCCCGTTTGAATCAAACGCGAGCCCGTTGGGAAACGAGAAAGTAGGCGGAAAGTCCCTTTCGTTGCCGGAGTCGTTGTAACCCTCCAGGCCGGTGCCCGCAACGGTGCACACCACTCCGGTAGCCGGGTTCAGTGTCCGAATCGCGTGGTTCTGATTGTCGGTGAAATACAGCAGGTCATCCGCGCCTAGCGCCAACCGGCGAGGCCGGCGCAACCGGGCATCCGCTGCACTGACACAGACCTCTTCGTTGAATCCATCCGTGCCAACGCCGGCGACTGTGCTAACTGTTACGTCGGGCACCACGCTAAACGAAGCGGTCTCGGTGGGAACCCCGTCCTTGTCGAAGACCTGAACCGTATGTAATCCCAACGAACCAGTGAGGTCTTCCGGAATGACCACGGTTAGCCGCCGGCGCGACGCGGTTCTAACCTTGGCTTCGGTGCCGTCTATCGTCGCGGTGCTCTGGCCGTCAAAGTTTGCGCCGATTATGTCGATGGTGGTCCGGCCTTCTCCCTGTCGAATCAACGTTGGCGCTATTGAGAAAATAAAGGGCGCTTCAGAAGGCGTCACGGAAAGGATCGTGTCGGCTGATTGGATTCCGTCCTGCTGCACACGAACGACCAACTGAGCCGGCTCAGTGAAAAAGCTTGCCGGAACCGTCGCTTCAAGCCTGCCATTGCTCGCACGCTGGGTTGTTGGCAGCGCGATGTTGTTAACCAGGATCGTCGCGCCCGGCTTGAACGTCCCGAAGACCTTCAGAAGCAAGTCCTCACTCCCGACCTCAACGGAATCGGGCTCGATCGATTCGAGCACGGGAGGGTTCGGGACGACGAAAAAGATTTCAGTATTAGAGTAGTTGCCGTTGTTGTCACGAAGCGTTATCGGAATGCTCGCCGGGTCATCAACAAAACCGGCGGGGATTTCGATCTCGAGTCTCCCGCCCGAAATCGGAGTCACGGGGACCGACTTGCCCCAGACAAACACCTTGGAGCCCTCGTCAAAATCGTCGGTTTTCAGTCGGGGCAAAAAGATGAACCCTGAGTCTTCTGGAGCTGCGTTGCCTTCGAGTTGGATGTTCTGGTTTGGGTCCTTTGGCACAACCGTAAGCGTGGCAGCCTCCGTTGTAGAACCGCCTGGGTTCATCCCTTGAACCGAATGAGTGCCCGGCGCAGCGACCACGGAGGCGTCCACGTCGGCCAGCAAGATCTTGCCCGAAACGCGCCGCGACGAGCTGAGCGCCACACCATCGAGCAGAATCTGGGCCCCTTCCTCGAATTTCTTTCCTTCCAGTCTCACCGTAAACGAGCGCGTGCCTGCCGTGATCACCTCAGGACGGAGGCGCTTGAGAAGGGGCACTTCCTGCTCGGCACCAACCTGGTCGCCCGTAGCAAGTCCCGAGGGTGCAATCAATGAACCAGCCAGCAACAACGCGGTCACACAAGCGAACAACTTCCTCATCTTCTTCTGCTCCTAATCCCACTTCTCTATTTGAAACCGATCTGACTCGACTGGGTTCGATGCTTCATCGTCACCGTTTGGTACGATTGAGTCGATCGGCGCTGACGCCGGCCTCGATCGATGATCCGTCGGTCATAGCAAAGAAGACCCATACAGGCGAAATCTTGCATCTTTAATTCGAGGCCCGGCTGCAGGTTTGTCTGCTCCACGCTGTTTGCTACGGGCTTCGACAAACCAAAATTATAGACAGCCGCGTTAGGATTTCACAAGATCAATACCAGTAGCGCCATTTTGCCAAGGTGAATATTGGGGACTAACACGTCTCTAGAAATTTTGGTTAACCCCAACTCCGTCTTCCTGGCTCGTGCTTCCGAGGTTAGAATCTTGATTTGGAAAGGAGCCGACGTTGAAAACCAAGCGCCTGGGACGCACCGGGTTGAAAGTGACCGAAGTCTGCCTCGGAACTATGACCTTCGGTTATCAGTGCGACGAGCAGACGTCCTTCGAAATCATGGACGAGGCCGCCTCGAGCGGCGTGACCTTTATCGACACGGCCGACGTCTATCCCGTGCCGGTTTCTCTGGAAACCGCCGGCCGCACTGAGGAAATCGTCGGCAGATGGCTTCGGGGGAAACGCGAACAGTTTGTGCTTGCCACAAAGTGCCGCATGCAGATGGGCAGCGGTCCAAACGACGGCGGGCTCTCGCGCAAGCACGTGCTTTCCGCTATCGACGCCAGCCTCCGCCGTCTTGGCACCGACTACGTTGACCTGTATCAAGTACACGCGCCTGATCCGGACACGCCCATCGACGAGACGCTGCGCGCGATGGACACGATCGTTCAAAGCGGCAAGGCTAGGTACATAGGCTGCTCGAACTTTCAGGCGTGGCAGCTTGCGAAGGCTTTGTGGACCAGCGATCGCCTTGGACTCGCGAGGTTCGATTCTGTCCAGCCGAGATACAACCTGCTGTTTCGAGAGATCGAACACGATCTGTTCCCGCTTTGTGAGGACCAGGGCGTAGGAGCGATCATTTACAATCCGCTCGCGGGCGGGTTGTTGACGGGCAAGCATCGGCGCGACGCACCGCCCGCCGAGAACACGCGATTCGCGGTCGCAGGTTACTACAAGGATCGCTATTGGAACGAGGCGTGTTTTGACGCCGTGGATCGGCTCAGTGCTTTTCTGAAGCAGCGCGGAAAATCTCTGACCCACGTGGCTGTGGCGTGGACGCTCAACCAGCGCGCGGTGACGAGCGCGATTGTGGGAGCAACCAGCGCCGGCCAGCTTCAGGATACGCTCAAGGGGGTCGGGATCGACCTCGACAAAGAAGAGATGGAAGAGTGTGATCGCGTATGGTACGCGTTGCCGCGAGTACGCGACCCAAAATTGGCGCTCAGATAAGCAGTCCGGGCACCGGCTTTATTCAATGGCCTTCGGTTCGATGTCGAGCCCGGAATCCGGCCGCGCCCGTACGCATCCGGGGAGGACGAACGATTGTTCAAGGTCGCGCTGGTAGGGACCCACGGGGTCAACAAGACCACGATTGCTTACGAACTTGCCGGAGTTTTAAAGCGCAAAGGCAAGACCGTCGAGCTGCTAACCGAGATAGCTCGTGAGTGTCCCTTCCCACTCAACGAGCAGGCAACCCGCGAGGCTTATCAATGGATCATTGCGCGACAAGTGCAACTGGAAATCGAGAAATCCCCGCGCGCAGACGTTTTGGTTTGCGACCGTTCGGTGCTCGACAACTTTGCTTACTTCGTCAGGCGCTATTCGAAGGGCAGTAAGGAGTCCGAAGCTCTCGGCGCCTACTGCCGGTCCTGGATCGAGACCTATGATTTGCTTGTGCGGCTGCCGATCGCGCAGCCGCTTGCCGCGGATGGGTTTCGATCGACTGACGAAGAGTTTCAGCGCGAGATTGACCGGTTGTGCGACGAGATGTTCGAAGCGCGCTACAACGAACGAACGCGGCCGGCGTACGTCCGCGGACCTATGTCTGCCGATGAGATCGCGCGGTTGATCCTCGAGAGCGATCAGCCAAGAGCCGAGGGCTCACCTGCCGGCTGAACCGCCTACGTTCACCTTTAGGCCGCTTTCAGATCAGACGTGCATTGCGGACAGCGAGTCGCTTCGATGGCGATGCTCGAGCAGCAATAGGCACACGACTTCATCGTTGGCGGCAACTCGGCCGGTTGGCGCTTCATCCGATTGATCGCCTTGATGACCAGAAAAATCACAAACGCCACAATCAAGAACTCGACGCACGTATTGATAAACGCACCGTAGTTGACGGTGACGGCTCCCCCGTCTTTTGCGGCTTTCAGTGTGTCGTAGTCCGGACCTTTGAGAGTGGCGAACAGGTTGGTGAAATCGACGCCGCCCAGGAGCAGCCCGATCGGCGGCATCACGACGTCGGCAACCAGCGAGGTGATGATCTTGCCGAAGGCCGCGCCGATCACCAAGCCAACGGCGAGGTCAATCACGTTCCCTCTTGCGATGAACTCTTTGAACTCTTTTAGCATTCTCCCTCCTCCCTTTTGTCGCCAGGCAGTATGAGCACCATAGTGTACGGCCAAGATCATTGTTTCACAGCCGGGTTAAGGTCAAGATGAAGAGACCCGTACACATGCTTAACAGTGCTTCTTTGCCGTGGTAGGGTTGACTCCCGATGACAATCACCGAAGCAATAAGGAAGGCAGTGGACCGCCAGGACCTCGCCACGGGAGAAGCGGAACTCGTGCTGGAACAGATAATGGCCGGCGAGTGCACCGACGCGCAAATCGCTTCGCTGCTGACGGCTCTCCGAATGAAAGGCGAGACCGTTGAAGAGCTGACCGGCTTCGCTCGGGTGATGCGAAGGAAAGCGGCAGCGGTTCGTCCTCGCTCAATCGTAGCTTCGGCGATTACCGGAACTGAGCGCGAGGCGCTGATCGACACGTGCGGCACCGGCGGAGACGTAAGCGGAAGCTTCAACGTTTCAACCGCGACTGCGTTCGTCGTGGCGGGCGCCGGCGTCCGCGTGGCAAAACATGGCAATCGGTCGGTCTCGTCTCAATGCGGAAGCGCGGACGTGGTCGAAGCGCTCGGCGTGAGAATCGAGCTCACACCCGAGCGAATAGCCCGCTGCATCGACGAAGTCGGAATCGGCTTTTTGCACGCGCCGCTGCTTCACGGGGCGATGAAATACGTCGCCGCGGCCCGGCGGCAGATGGGGATTCGAACGATCTTCAACATGCTTGGTCCGCTGACGAACCCGGCTGGCGCCGACACTCAAGTGGTCGGCGTGTATGCGGAACACCTGACCGAGTTGCTGGCTCAGGTGCTTGGCGAGCTTGGTTGCTCGCGAGCGCTGGTCGTTCACGGAAGCGACGGCCTCGACGAGATAACCATTACGGGCGAAAGCAAGATAACGGAGTTGAAGGAAGGGCAGCTTCGAAGCTACACGGTCGCACCGGAAGACGCGGGCCTGCGCCGAGCTTCGCTGGACGAGATTCAGGGTGGGGACGCTGACGCTAACTGCAGGATCATCCTTTCAGTCCTGAACGGAGAGCCCGGGCCTCGACGAGACATTGTGCTGCTCAACGCGGCCGCGGCGTTGGTGGCCAGTTCGAAAGCCGCGGACTTTCTGGAGGGTGTAGCGGTTGCGGCCGAATCGATTGATGGCGGAAAGGCGAGGGTGAAACTACAAAAGCTTGTCGAATTCACCAATCAAGAGTTCGCGGCTTAAACGCAGAAAACGGTGCTCGCTAACTTCTTCCAAAAAGCAGCCATCGTTTCTTCTTCTTTGGGATCTCCGGGTTGGGCACCGAAGGAATCGATCTGCCCTCGACGACTGCGAGAGGGTTTTCCGTTGCTATCGCTCGGGCATACTCCTCTCCGACGATTTCCGCCGTCTGCGCCACCGCCTCGGACATGCCGGGCAAGCGGTTGCGGGTATTGTGGCAGTCGCTGGCAATAAAGTGAATCAGCCCATGCTCCAGCATAACCCGTACGGTTTGCTGGACGCGTTTGCCGAACTGTCCCGTGATCGAACCGGTGTCCATCTGACCAAGCAAGCCCATTTCGATAAGGGGAAAGAAGCGCTCGGGCTCTGCCATCAGCATTTGATTGCGCTCGGGGTGAGCAATGATGGGAGTGATCTGATTGCTCATCAGTTCGAACAGCGGCCGCTCGCTGCCCGGAGGCACCACGGTGTGAGGGAACTCAACAAGCACGTAAGGCCCGCCCGCGATCGTGGGCGCGGTCCTGGTATCGCAGACCTGACGAACGATGTCGTGGGTGAATCGAAGCTCACAGCCGATGACGACGCGGAGGGCTCCTCCCAATTGTTCGTTCAACTCGGCGACTTTCCGGCGAAGGAACTCAGGGTCGTGAGTCGTATGCACGCCGTCGTGAGCATGCGGAGTGGCGACCATGACGGTTACGCCGTCGGCCGCCGACGTGCGGCACATTTCAACGGATTCTTCGAGACTGTGTGAGCCATCGTCTACTTCAGGGAGAATATGGCTATGGATGTCGATCATCTGTGGAATCGATGGTAACCGTCGCGACAAGGAAACTCAAGACACGGTCAAATTGGACCGGCTATTGCTGCGCGGGCGACAAGCCTGCCGATTGTTTCACGCGCAGCCTCGCAGCCCGGGCTATGACAAGAGCACGGAGCTGGCCTCGCTCAACGAAGTTGGATGGGGAACAACTCAATAGTTGAAGCGAGCAAGCAGCTGGTGTAACATCATTTGGTCTCGTCGAAGTTCTATTATCAAGGGTGCTTTATGAAGAAGAGAAGCGCGTTCGTGTTTGTGGTGGCTGCGGTCTTCGCGTTGATGGCCGCCAGCTTGTCTCCGTGGCCGCGCCATGCCCAGGCGCAGTTCCCCACACAGTTCGGCGCGACCCGGTTTCCGGCAATCGACATCGACAAGAGCGACAACATCTATCTGATGATGTCCGTCGCAACGGCCAGCGACAGGCCGCACAGCCAGATCTTCTTCACAATGTCGAGGGACTCAGGACAGACTTGGGACAACTTCCCCGAGACTAGGAACCTGTCAAAGTCAAAAGGCGAAGCGTTCGGGCCTTCGGTGGCGGTCAACAAAAATGGAACGACGCGCGTCTACGTCGTGTATCACGAAGACTCGAGCGGCATCAATCAAGCTTACCTGGTCCACTCGAAGAAAAAGACCAAGTTCAAGGCGAAACCCGCAAACATCACTCCGCATGAAGGTGGCGCATTCTCACCTCGGATTGCGCTCGGTTCAAATGAGGCGCTGAACGTGGTTTGGAGCGACGGCAAGGAGCCGGGACTGAAAGTCGTGTACCTTCGCTCGACCGATCAGGGCGAAACTTTCACGGAGCCACTTGTTATTTCGGGCTCGTCGACCGCCGCACTCGATCCGGAGATAGCAGTCGATTCGGACGACGGGATCAATATCGTATGGCAGGACCAGGATTCCCAGGTCAGCGCGATAATGTTTGCCCGATCGACCGATGGCGGCGTGAGTTTTTCGACGCCCAAACGTGTGTCAACCGGGGAGGGCCGTGCGATAGAGGCTCAAATCGTCGCCGACAGCAAGGGCCGTCTGAACGTCGTATGGGTCGATGAAAGCAGCGGTTCGGCTCAGGCTTACTACTCACGCTCGACTGACAACGGCGAGACATTCTCAGACCCGGTCAACGTCAGCAATGCGCCGAACGCCAACATTCACAAGCCGGTGGCCTCGGTATTCGACGACACCGTCTACGTTGCCTATCAAGACGGGGATTTGTTTGGAGAGGACGGCGGGGACCGGCAGGTGTTTCTTGCCACGTCCAACGATGCAGGGCTCACGTTCGACGAGGGGCGGCAGGTTTCGAGAGCGGACCGCCAGTGTGGACGCGCGCACAGTCCTGCGATGGTCGTAGACAGCAGCGGTACGCTTCACCTCGTGTGGATCGACGCTTCGGTCGTTCATCCGTGCGCCGACGAAGGGATACTCTTCTACAGCAACACGAGCAACGGCCGCAGGTTCTCGGCTCAGCGGGAAATACTGGCTGTAATTCTGTAGCTGATGTGGGCATTATTTCGGTTCAACAATCTGCGGTCACGCACCCGTTCCCTTCCAGCAACCTGTCATTCAACACGAATCGTTTGGCCAGGCGCGACGCATCTTCCGGCGTAGCTGGGCCGTGTTCGGTGACTACGGCGGTGAAGAAAGAACGCGGGGTCGCTCCGCCCGCGGTGTTGTCGCCGCCAATATCGTCGATTGCATCGCAGCTCGATGGACGCCTATCTCTAGGCTCAGAGTGACTCCGCTGTCTCGTTGCCTGCACTAACCCTCTTGGGTATAATCGCGAGTCGCCGGAGCAAACACTCGCTAGTGATTGTACAGTCTCGAAGTTTGCTCTCATGAACCGATATGCTCACCTCAAGCACAGTCAAGATTACCCTTCTGGAGGAAGTCAATGCCCAGTGCATACGTTGACGACGCCAAGGAAATCAAAGAAGAGAATCCGTTTGAATCGATGATGCAACGGTTCGACGAGGCGGCCAGGCTGCTAAAGCTCGACCCGAATATTTACAAGATCCTCCGCTGGCCCAATCGCGAGATCACGCTATACATACCGGTGATGATGGACGACGGGAATTATCAAGTGTTCACCGGCTACCGCGTGCAGCATAACTTCGCCCGCGGTCCCGCAAAGGGCGGAGTGCGCTACTCGCCCGATGTGTCGCTGGACGAGGTGCGCGCGCTGGCCGCGTGGATGACCTGGAAGTGCGCGGTTGTCAACATTCCATTTGGCGGAGCGAAGGGCGGAATCATTTGCGATCCGCGAATCATGAGCCCGACCGAACTCGAGCGGATGACCCGGCGCTACACTTCGGATTTGATGGACTTTATCGGTCCCGAGCGCGACGTTCCCGCGCCGGATATGAACACCAACGAGCAGGTGATGGCGTGGATGATGGATACTTATTCGATGCACGTCCGCCACACCGTTACTGCCGTTGTGACGGGCAAGCCAATCGAGCTGGGCGGATCGCGCGGCCGCAAAGAAGCGACCGGCCGGGGACTTCTGTTCGTCTGCGACGAAGCGTGCAAGAAGTTCGGTTTGAATGTCGCCGACACACGGGTGGTGATTCAAGGCGCGGGCAACGTGGGCGGGACCGCGGCGCTGTTGATGGCGGAACAGGGATATAAGGTCGTCGGGCTGGCGGACATCACTGGCTCACTTTACAACCCCAGGGGTCTGAACGTGCGAGATGTGCTCGCTTATCTGAAAGAGAACAAAACCGTGGACGGTTACACCGAAGCCGAGCACATACCGACTTCGGAGCTGCTCGAACTCGAGTGCGAGATCCTGATGCCGGCAGCCACTGAGAATCAGATCACGAGCCAGAACGCGCATCGAATCAAGTGCCGGATATTGGCCGAAGGCGCGAACGGACCGACAACGGCTGATGCCGATGAGATCGTTGCCGACAAGAACATCTTTGTGATTCCGGATATCCTTGCCAACGCCGGCGGGGTGACGGTGAGCTACTTTGAGTGGGTACAGGACCGGATGGGTTTCTTTTGGAACGAGAAGCTTGTCAACTCGCGGCTGCACGAGATAATGGTCAGCAGCTTTAACGACGTAGTGGGGTTTGCCGAGAAGTACCGGGTCAATACCAGACTCGCGGCTTACATGCTTGCGATCGACCGGGTGGCCTACGACACGCGGCTTCGCGGAATTTATGCTTGAATATTTTTTCGTAAGTTACGAGACCTGTTGGGAAAAGGTGATTTTTATGTTGACCCAAGCTTTGTTTCCGAGTATAGATATAGGCGTAATAACGAGTATCGAGGGCTAGCAATCTTGAAGCCCGGTTTCATTCGATAGGCGGAGTCAGGCAGGAAGGGCTCCGTTGGATGCTCACAACAGGATACATTCCAGTCCCCTGGAATTCTTAAGGGGGCGAAAACCCGTCAGCGGGTGACCTTACGATGAAATGCATTCCGTGGATGATGACTTCAGGAGGCAAGACAATGAAAGCGGCTAGACAGATGAGCGCGCTTGTCGTGATTCTTTTGGTCCTGGCGGGGACGGTTCTCGCCCAGCAGAATCGCGGCGGCAACCTCGGCGAGTTGCAGAAGGCGCCTACAGTTCTCGGCGGTAGCGGGTTATTCAACACGTTCTCGACTCGCACGCTGTGCAAAGGCGAGTTCAACTTTGGGTTGTTTTGGAATAACTACGACCGCGACCCTGGCGACTTAGACATTAATCAGGTTCCGTTCAATTTCACATTGGGCCTGACAACCCGATGGGAGATTTGGATCAATTGGAATGTGTGGACGAACACAACGTCACGACAGCCGTTCCTGCTTAGCGGTTACCAGTTGAGCGCGTCTCACTTCTTCGGTGATCCGGTCAGCCTTCTGGGGCCAGCGTCGCAGGGGAACGGCCCGGGAGCGGCCTATTTCCCCGGTACCGGCGTAAACGGCGGTGCGATATTTGGAGGGCTTCTGCCGGCGCTCGGGGCGTTTGGGACCCCGATCGGTTTCCCAAGCAGCGTCATCTCGCCTGGGGGACCCGGCAAAGCGCTGGTAAGGGGACTTGGTCCGCTGCTCGACACTCCTCTTTCGAGCTACTATCCGGAGCTTCCGTTTTTTGGCGAAGTCGACTTTCAAGGCTTTGACAATCTGGGCCGGCCGGTGTTTGGCCCGCGCCAGTCATCCAACGGATCGGGCGATGTCTCCTTCGGCACAAAGTTCACGCTGATCGATCCCAACAAGCATTGGTTCAGCATGGCGATCGGCGGCTACGTCAAGATCCCGATTTCGGACAGTGACGGCGCGCGGCAGCGAGGGCGCACGAGCGGGGAGTATGAGTTTGCGCCAATCCTGATCTTCGGTCAGGAAAACGCCAAGAAGACTTTCCGGCTCTACGAGAATATCGCGTACGTTCGCACCACGGACCCGAAGGTCAACGACATCAAGCTTCTCGATCTTCCCGACAAGCTTCAGTTTAACGTTGGGTTGTCGATACCGATTCATCGACACGCTGAGTTCGTAGCCGAATACCTGAATACATGGTTCGTCGGCCACGATACGCCGCGACTCATCGACAACAATCCTTCGGATCTCAACCTCGGGATGCGATTCTTCTTTAAGAACGGCGCAATATCGTTTGGCGGCGCATATCGGCGGTTCCTGAACAATGAGGACGACATAACACTGCCGGTGTTCGTGTCCAAGACGACGTTCGTGCCGCCGTTCTTCATCATCAACCCGCTGTTCACGACTACGCCGCAGACCTTCACGTCCGAGGGCGGTAACGGGTTTGTCGCTTATCTGGCAGTTGGCAGGCGCAGGGAGTGCCCGCCGCCTCCAGCGCCGACCTGTGTGCTGGCTTCGAGCCCGACGACGGTCAACCGCGGCGAACGATTGTCGCTGACAACCACTCCGACAACGCCCGGCTACGACGGCGGCGGAGTGACTTACGAGTACCGGTGGACGGTGACTGATGCTTCGGGCCGGCCGGTAACGGTCAGCGGCGCTGGAGCTTCGGTTGATGTGCCGACTGGATCGCTTGCTTGCGGCCGGTACTCGGTTACCACTACGGTGACGGCGTCTGTCCCGGCTGTTGATTGCCCGACCGATTGCGTCACAACTGGTCAGACGACTTGCACTGCGAGCTTCGAGGTAACAGAGCCGCCGTGCCCGGCCGTTAGCTGCGACGTGAGAGCTTCATCCTCATCGGCTACAACCGGCGATAGGGTGACGTTCAGCGCGACCGCCAGTGGCGCCGACAGTCCAAGCTTTACGTGGTCTACTACCGGCGGAACGCTTTCGTCGACCAGCGGTTCCGAAGTCATTCTTGACACGACTGGCACTTCAACTGGGACGATCACCGTTTCGGTGAACGTCAGCACGAGCCGCTCACGTTGCGAGCAGCCGTGTCCGGGCAGCAGTTGCTCAGTTTCAGTGGGCATAAACCAGCCGCCGACGCCGACGATTGTTCACGTCGTGACGCCGTGCGGTCCGATCTTCTTCCCGTTCAACTCGGCGAGGATCAACAACGAGCACAAGGCTTGTCTGGACGATATAGCTATCAAGCTCCAGCAAGACCCGCGCTCGGCAGTGGTCATCGACGGTCATCGCGACTCGTCGGAGCGTGTAGGCATCTCGCTTACCCGAGCCAACAACGCGCGTGACTACCTTGTTAACGAGAAGGGCATCGACAGCGCGCGGCTTACGGTTCGGAACTTCGGCGACAGTTGCCCGCACGAATCGGGCGACGCGAACCTGAACCGCAGAGTCGAGTTCTGGTACGTGCCGGACGGGGCGAACTCTTCGGAGATCGACTCGTTGAAGAAGTGCGCTGCGGGCGCCACGCCTCAGGTCATCACGACTGAGGAGCCGGCGCAGTCGGTCGAGAAACGGCCGGCCCGACGCGCTCCTCGGCGCAGGGCTCCGAAGAAGCCGGGCGAGCCGATCGGAATGATCGTCTCTCCGGAACTGCTCCGGGCCGTGATCAACCAATAACCCCTGAGCTTCAACTCGGGCTAAACGAGCGGGGCGGTCTTCGGACCGCCCCGCTTTGTTTTATGGCGTCGCAGCGTTTGCCAGACAAGGGCCACTATCAAGAGAAGTCAATGGTGGTTGGATTGAGGCAGGGTAGTGCGAGGCGGGAACCAGGGGGCGCTCGAGTTCGGGAGCTTGAAGTAGGTTGGGGCTGCGCTCTTTGCGTTGTGTCGTTCACCGTCACTTTCAAGAGCCGCTCGGCGAACTGTTATTGCACAGACACGCGCCTTGCAGGCAACGATCCCTTAATCCTGTTTGGATTGAGGCGGTGCCGGGCGTGATGCGCGAACTATCCCGGCGCGTTCGCGGGCTTGACGTAGGTTGAGGGTGCGCGGTTCCGTTCGTTCCCTATCGCCTTTCTAAGAGTCGCGCGGCGAAGTTCTTATCCGCAGACGAGTCGGAGTGAAACTGCCTTCGAGGAAGGGGAATCAATCCTGTTTGGATTGAGGCGGAGTTGGGCGTGACGCGCGAACAATCCCGGCGCTCGAGGTCGCGGGCCTCAGGTAGGTTGAGGCGGCGCGTTTTGCATCGTTCGCTGTCACCTTCAAAAGCCGCTCGGCGACCGAGTCAACATCCGAAGCCGGACGCTGCGCAATAACGACTCGGGCGTATTCAAGGGCCCGGCTGCGCTGCGACTGCAATGCATCAAGTTTCGTCATCGCTGCAAGCGCGGCGCCAACCGCAACCTCATCCGGGCTGAGGCCGATCGTCGCGAGCTTCTCGATCTCCGCGAGCAAAGCGCTGCGAGCCCGTTGCTCGTCGCCTGGTGTTGTGACGATCAGCGCGTAGATTGTTCCGGCGGCAAACAAGGATTCGCTGTTAAGGCTCGACATCATTGCAAAGCGCTTTTGCACCATCTCTCGATCAAGCCGGCCGCCGGCGCCGTTCATTGCCGCCGCCAGCAGATCGACCGCGTCCTGGCCGACGCCATCGGCTGCTTTGGGTCCGGGAACTCCGATAGCCGCGTATGTTTGCTCGCGGCGTCGCAATTCGATTTGATCGGCAGGTCGAGGCGCGCCGGGAACCCGAACCGGAAGAGCCGTGTCGAGTTCGCGCCGGCGGAACGCTTCGGCTAGCTGGCTCGAAACAAGCGCCGAGCCGTTGGTGTCGCCCACTATTACCGCGAGCGGAAGCTGGCGCTTGACCAGCCGCGAGTGCCACTCGCGCAGTTGCTCGCTGGTAAGCTTGGCCGCCACTTCCTCAAGGCCATGCCGCGGAAGCGAGTAGGGAGTACCCGGATAGAGCGCCCGAGTCAGCAGTTCGCGCGCGCGTGCGAGGCCGGGGTCACGCGCTTCGCGGATCGCTCCGATCTGAGCGACGCGGGCACGCTGAACGTCGTCATCGCGAAACGCCGGGTCTTCGATGCAGTCGCGAAGCAGCTTAAGCGTGTGGTCGGCGTTGCGTGACAGCACTGACAGCGTGAAGCCAAAGAAATCGGGCTCGACGACGATTTCAATCTCGGCGCCGAGTTGTTCCCACTCCTGCGCGAGCTGCGAGCTGGTGCGCCGTACCGTGCCGTACAGCAACGAACGGAGCATTAATTCCGTGATGCCCGTGTTTGCCTCGGCCTCGACGAGCCGGCCACCCTGAAACAGGAGCGCGACGGTTACCTTTGGCACCGAGCGGTCTTCGCGCACGAATGCTCGTGGACCATTCAACGTTGAGAAGTCTTTGACAGAAAGTGCCTGAATCGACTCCATCTCGGCTTGTTGTTGTGCCGAACGTTCAACGCCACGCTGAGTTGCCAAAGCCGCATTCGCATCTGGCGCAGCCGCGCTCGGTGCGTTCACCGGCCGCGCGAGCTCCGGCGCCCAGGCGATCACGGTCGTCGCGAAGCTGTCTGCGTCGAACGTGCGCGGCGGAGCGTTGAGACCCTCGTACTCATGCACCGACGTATTGGTCAGCGCGAGGTATTTCGCCGCAACGCGCTGGACGTCTTCGGGCTTCACGGCGCCGATAGTGGTTTTGTACTCGAGCGCTGCGCGAAGTCCACCGAAAACCGCTTCGGCGCGAGCAAGTTCACGCGCGCGGTCGTCGTAGCTCTCAGTTCTATCAATAAAGCGCTTTTCGAGCATGGCCTTGGCCCGAATCATCTCGGCTTCAGAAGGTACTTCGCGGCGCAGTCGATCAATCTCTCTGAAGAACCCAGACTCGGCTTTGTCGATCGAAGCGCCCGACGCATCGCCTGCCGGGCATATTTGAAAGATCAGCATCGCGGCGTTCGAAACGGGGACATAGATCGAATCAACTCGGCTTGCGGCCATCTGGCCGTCGACTAGCGAAGAGTGCAGAAGAGATGCGCGGCCGGCACCGGCAAGCGCCGAAAGAACTTCAATCACCGCCCACTCCTTCGACTC
Source organism: Candidatus Onstottus arcticum (assembly GCA_038040485.1). Lineage (GTDB taxonomy): Bacteria > Acidobacteriota > Blastocatellia > UBA7656 > UBA7656 > Onstottus_B > Onstottus_B arcticum. The sequence continues at coordinate 287,462 of JBBPIE010000001.1, read as the reverse complement.
CGGCCCGGGCACCGAATAACCGATCGACACGATTGACTGGTTCAAGTCGCCGCGCTCTCCAGCGTAACGCAGCTTTGATTGTTCGGTTTCCATCGGTGGCGAAGCCGGCTTAGACGCCGGAGGTTGTATCTCTGCCGCTTTTTTCGCCTGGTCAGGCCGACGCGCGCCGGCCGATGAAGCCGGCGAGGCGCCCTTGCCTGCCAGGCGCTCCGGGTTCTTGGCGGGCTCGGTTGCGGGTTGAGCTCGCACGCCGAGCCCGGCATACAGGTGCTGGATTTGAACTAGTATGGTGAACGGCACGACGTCGCCGGTTATTGCGATGATGAGCCTGTCAGGGCGGTAGTGAGCACGGTAGAACGCTTCCACCTGATCGTGTGTGATCAAGCCCAGCTTCTCGGGATTCAACGGTCTCGTGATGGAATTGCCAGGCGAAGCGATATTCATGACCCGAGCCATCGAATAGGCAGCGGGCTGATAGTCCTTCAGGCCACCTGTGGTTCTCGCGTGTTCGGACACATCATTCGGAAGGCCTGAATTCCATTTTTCTTCTTCGATAAGCAGCGCGGCATCGCGACGCACCTGGTCGTCGTCTGTTGCAAGATTCTGTAAGAGGCCAGCCTGCGCGGCGAGAGCTTCCTTGATCTTCGTTGAGGGCGCTACGAGCGAGTAGGTCGAAGCCTCAGACGAGACGTCGGCGCGCAAGACAGAACCCGTGGCCCGAAGGTCAGCGATCTGGGGCCGCCCGCCGGCGGTAAGGGAGCGCGCGACAAGGCGGGCCGCTTCAGGTTCGTCTCGCGTGCCTGCCTTGAAACAGGCTACAGAAGCCACTATTGGGGCTGCGTGCTGTTCGCTGATGATGACCGTGACGCCGTTGCGCAAGAGGAACCGGGATACGTTGCCGAACTGTTCCTGCTTGACGACCGAAGCTGCGGCGGGAATCGTGATGGGGGGTGGCGGAGGGGGCGCGCCGGGGCTCGGCGCCGGAACCTTGGGCCGCCCGCGTCCGCTCTGCGATCGAGCGAGCGAGGGAAACATCGCCGCTGCAAGAACGATAATTAGGACAATGACGATCGAATTAGTTGAACCCCGCACTGCCGCTCCTGATTCAGTCTGCTGAAATCATAGAGCGGCGCTTCGGCGGGCGTCAACGCAACGACCAGTCAACTGAGGAGACCTGGATGGCGAGCCCACTTCTCAGCGCGCAAGGTTTGAGCTTATTTCAAAGCCCTTTTTCGTCCGCGGTGTAGTCGACTTGCCATGTGTAGCTGGTCACCAGTAGCTCGATGTCGCGTTTGTAGCCCACGATAACTCGAACCCGGCGATCCTGCGCTTCGAAGTTAATGCTGCCGTCGGGAAGGTTGTAGTCAGTTCGCAGTTTTTTGACGCCCCGCTCAATCCTGTCACCTTTCCAGCCCTGGTTCGCAGCAGACCTGGCAAGTTCGTCACACTCATGCTTGAGTTGCTGTTGTTCAACATAGACGGGAACGAACTTGATCAGAGTAAAGATCGCAACGGCAACGACAAACAGCCCTAACACAGCCTTGATGCTTACTGCGCCGCGCTCGCGGTCCCGCGACCTTGTTTTCAATTCAGTCTTCATAGACCTTCTCCTCGGCCAAACGGAGACGCTGCCGATTGGCGACTTCGCTAGCGAGAGCCTCCAGGCGATTTGATTCGTTTGTCTCCGGTTGTATCAACGTTGACGCGATGTAAAAGCGTCCTTGAGGGCCGACCTTACTACATGCGGGGGCACATCAGACTTGATCACGACTCGGCCGATCTCGACTGGGAGCACGAATGACGTGCGTCCAGCCTCGGTCTTCTTGTCGCGATGCATTGCTGAGATTATAGCATCGAGCGCAAGAGTATCTGCAGCAGGGAGGTTGCCGATTCGTTTCACAGCGTCGTCAATGGCCTGACGGTCAGAGGGCGAAAGCAGGTCGAGCCGTTCGGCGATGCGCGCGGCGGCCCGCATTCCGTGGCCGACTGCTTCACCGTGAAGAAAGCGGCGATAGTTGGTTACGGCTTCCAGCGCGTGGCCAATCGTGTGCCCGAAGTTGAGTGTCCTGCGTAGACCCGCTTCGCGTTCGTCGCTCGAGACCACGCTTGCCTTGATCGAACAACAGCGCGCGATCAGATGAGCGAGCGCGTCCTGGTCAAGCTGCTTGAGAAGGTCAGTCTCGCGCGCGATTCGATGAAACAGCCGGGCGTCTGCGATCACGCCGTACTTGAGCGCTTCGAATAGGCCCGACCGCATCTCGCGTGGCGGTAGGCTGCTGAGCGTCTGCGGGTCGATGATCACTAAAGACGGCTGATAAAACGAGCCGACAAGGTTCTTGCCAAGACGATGATTCACGCCGGTCTTACCACCCACAGAGCTGTCGATTTGTGCGAGCAGTGTCGTGGGAACCTGAACCAGGCGGATGCCTCTGAGGTAAACCGAGGCTGCGAAACCGGCAAGATCGCCGGCGACTCCTCCACCCAGCGCTACTATTGCGTCCGAACGCTCGAGGCCGAGTTCGATCAAAAAGGTCAGGATAGACGCTGCCGAGCTAAGCGTCTTGAACCTTTCGCCGTCGCCGATCAGGAACTGGTGCGCGGTGAAGCCCGCCCGGACAAGCGCTCGACGGACGCGTTCTCCGTACAACGCGTCGAGGCGTTTGTTGGTGATGACAACGGCGCGCCGAGGTTTTTCGCCCAGCGCGGCGCGCGCCAGCACTCCGACTTCATCGATCGAGCCTGCCCCGATATGGATCCGGTAGCTTCGTTCTCGGAGTCTTACGGGTATTGTTTTCATAGGCGGAGCCGGCACGGGACGGTTGGTTGGAGGCTAGCTCTTAAGCGCTTGGTTGAATTCGTCAATCAGTGGGGCGAAGCTTATGGGACCGATGCCGATCTGCGAGGCCATCTCGTCGGCCGTGTGGCGGTCGCCGGTCTCCCACATCTGCCTCAAAAAATCTCCGGCGCGGCGCGAAGCCCACCATCGAGTTCCAAACCGGGTCTTCAGAAGGTCGCGCAGCGCGACTTCGAGTGCCCACGCGCGCAGGTAGCTTGCAGAGTAAAACGAGTCGTCTAGATCGAAAAGGAACTCAGCAGCGTCGGTCTTGAACTTCGTCGCCTCTGTTTGAAGCAATGCATAAGAGGCGGCAGATTGCGTAAGATCTCCGCCACGATGCAGCTCGCACTCGTATGCGAGCTTCGCGACGTAACGCCGAACGGTCACCAGCCTTGCCAACATCACCGCGCGCACGAACTCGCGGCTTTCGCGAAGGCCCACGAACTCGGCAAGCCACGCGTTGTCGGAAATGAGATGGTTGAACAGGAACGCGTAGCTTTCAGTCAGCGCGTAGTCACCGGTGTATTTGAACTCCGGAAGAAGCGAATCCGACGCCCACCCGTAGTGCTGGGCGTGACCGATCTCATGAAACAAAGATTGATAGTCCGACTGGCCTCCGACCGGCCTAATAACCAGTCTTATGTCGTCAGGAACTGAAATCGGCATGCAGAATGCGCGGCAGGTCTTGCGCGGCCTCGGTTCACCGTCTATCTGGATGTTCATCTGAGACGCCACGGTGATTCCCAACCCGGCCATTGTATTGGCGTAGACGGAAAGCAGGGTGCCGGCGGGGAAGCGATCGTCGTAGGGAGTAAGATGGAGCAGGTAAATCGCGTCGTGGCGCTCGGCGTCTTCCAGCTTCAACCCTACATCTCGGACTAGAGCCTCGTTGAGTCGTGAGAGATAGAGCGACTCGGTTTCGGTGAGCACCGCGTTGGCTGCGTGAGCGATCGCCGGGTAGTCCAGTGCTCTGAGTTCTTCAAACAGGGCCAGGTAACTTCGTGCCCCGAGTGAGCGTGCGCCCTCGTGAAGGCTAAGCAAGCGCTGGGATCGCAAATGGTTCGAAGCCTCGATGACCGCCGTTCTCTTTGCGTAGATCTCTCGGCGCGCGTTCCGGTCTCCCTCCGTTGTAAGGTGAGCCGCTGCGTCCTGGAAAGTGATCTCACTATCCTTCCAACGGATGGTCGCCGACGACTCGTGCTCGCTGATCTCTTCAATCAGTTGCTTGACTGAGTTCTCGAGGAACTGCTCGACCGCAAACACAAGCAGGCGGCCTGTAGCCGTTCGCTGCATCTCGAAATGCTCGGGCGTCCTACTCAGCTCATCTTTCAATCGCTGGATGGAATCACGAGTAAACAGGTCGCCGTATCGCTCATAGATCGGCGCTATTTCCAAAGTTGTCTTCTGGCCGGAGAGGAAGAGGTAATACTCGCGCGTGCAGGCAGAATTGAAGTCAGTGTAGTCTCGGCGGTAAGCGTCAAGCATCAAGTCCTCGGGTGGGGCGAAGCTTGAAAATATCGGCGCGCGAGTCTGAGTGTCAAGTAGGAGATCCAGGGCACAGTGTGTTCAGCCCTTGTGGCTGGTTGAAGCGGTTTAGAAAAAAAAAGAGGCGACGCAGCGTGGGAAGACTGCGTCGCCTTGTTTCCGGTTGCTGTCCTCACCACAGCAACCAAGAATCGAGAACAGGAAGTGATGTTGTCATCACCCGTATCTCTTGCCCCATCGGAGCAGGTGCAACCGAGATGCCAGGCCCCGCCCGTCACTCATTCCGGTGACGATGCTTTGTATTTCAGCAGACTTACTGATGTGCTCAATGTGCCCTCGCCCAAAGCAGATAGGCATCACGTGTAAAAAGTACATAAAGTGGCGGAAATATTTACTTGGGCGTCTCGGGGGGCGAGCACTAGTGTCCGAGTCAGGGGACAGGCTCTTTTTTGGCGCAAGAACCGCAGGGTTCTGGAGTTCTGCTATTGCAGGCCAGGGTGGCTGATTTGCTGTTAGAATCCCGGCAATGCGCATACTCTTAGCCTCGACGAACCAGGGGAAGATAGCGGAGTTGAACGACATGCTCGGCCGGGCCGGCCTGGAAGTAGTCGGCCTTGGTGATCTGGCAACAACGGAAGAGATCGAAACCGGTTCAAGCTTCGCGGAAAACGCTTTGCTCAAGGCGCGCTATTATCGAAAGGCCTCCGGACTAATCACTCTAGCTGATGATTCGGGACTGGAGGTTGACGCTCTCGGGGGCGCGCCTGGCGTCTACTCGGCACGCTACGGTGGCGCCGGCGCTTCGGATGAGGAACGCGTCAACAAGCTGTTAAACGCTCTGAAGGAGGTGCCGCCAGAGCACCGCGCCGCGCGCTTCGTCTGCGTTGCGGCCATCGCCTGGGATGGCGGCGAACAAACATTCACTGGCGAAGCACCAGGCCGAATACTGGCCGAGCCGCGCGGTCAGGCCGGATTTGGCTATGACCCAGTCTTTTTCTATGAACCGCTGGGAAGGACTTTCGCGGAGTTGACAACAACCGAGAAGGCAGAAGTGAGTCACCGAGGCAGCGCATTTCGGCAATTGGCCGGCTGGTTGCGCGAAGCCGACGTGCTTGACAGGTTAAAGCCGGGTGATAGAATTGACACTCCCACTGGAGACTCCTTCGCTTGCTCCCAATGAGGTGAAACATGAGACACGCGACGAAACTATGGGCTGCGATGGCGATAGTCGTGATCGGCTGCGCCAGCGTGCCGGCGAGCGCGGCCGGTCGAGGCTCGATACGCGGCGTCATCATCGACGGCGTGGGAAATCCGCTGGTCGGGGTGGCGGTGATGGTCCTGGCAGAATCCGAAGAGGCCAAGGCCGACAAGGTCGTGAAACGAGCGAGCACAGACGCCGACGGCAAATTCGTTGCGGCCGGGATCGTCCCCGGCCGGTACCGCGTCAAGGCCGAGGCGGAAGGCTTCAACCCAGTAGAACTTGCGGCCGACGTGCGTCCAAACAAAGTGACCGTGTTCGACTCGATTCTGCTGCGTCGCGTGACCATGCTTTCTGACGAGACGATGCTCAACACCGATTCGAAATATGCGGCGCGCCGCGCTCGCGGGACTATCTTCCAGCTCGACCAAACAAAGAATGATCCGGCAGCCACGAAGGATGACACACCGGTTGCGCTAACTGATCGCGCTCCCGAGCTTCACGGGGCCGTTCACACGTTCGCGCAGAGCGCCGGAGGCGGGAGCGAAGGCGGGAGTTCATTCCTTGGGGCCAACTTCGCGGTGTCCGAGCTCCTCACCAAAAACACAAATCTGGTTGTAAGCGGACAGGCAGGCTACGGGTTGGGAGCGCCGCAAAGTCTGAGTGTGGTCACCACCTCGAATGTGGGGGATCGGCATCGTGTGTCGGTGGCGCTTGGCTATGGTCGATTCACGTTCTCGCGTCATGCAGCAATTCCGAGGCTGGGACAGTTCTCGGTTTCGGCGACGGATACATGGCAAGTTTCGGGTCCGGTGCTAATCGTTTACGGATTGGAGTTAGCCCGGTTTGCAGAAGGCGCGTCCGGCACCAGTATCCTCCCGAGGTTTGGAGTAGCAGTTGATGCCGGCGCCCGCACAAGGCTGTTCGCAAACATCGTCCCCGGTTCATCCCGCGACACGCAATCGCGGATAAGTCTGGAATCGGGGGAGGTCGAATTCTCAGAGCCCAGGCCAGCCGCTATCGGAAGTAGTCCGGGCGGTTCGCCGCAGCCGGTCTTGGATCGGAGCTACCGGCTTGAATTCGGTGGAGAGCAAATCCTTTCCGACAAGTCATCGGTCGAGATGATGGCATTTTTGGACACGGTTTCTGGTCACGGCGTAGGTCTGCTTGCGATTCCTAACGAGGGCTCGGCTACCGATGGGATACTGCGAAACGAATCTCAGTCAGGGCGTACGCGAGGCGTTCGCGTTGTTTATCACCGTCGCGTGAACAGGATGCTCGAAGGATCCGTCGGATACGCGTTCGGAGAGGGCCAGCAGTTTGACCGCCGAGGGATAAGCGAGCCTGCGCACCTGTTTAGCAACTCCCTTTTCCATGTCCTCTCTGCGAAAATGGATGCGAACTTTGTCGGCACCGGCACGCGAGTCTCCACGGTATTGAGACTCGCACCGGGTCAAGCCGTATTCGCGATAGACCCGTTTCAAGGTCAGATGTCCACCTTCGATCCTAATGTAAGCGTGTCGCTCACCCAGGAGTTGCCCAACTTGAGCTTCATGCCGGGCCAGTGGGCAGCGGTGATAGACTTGCGCAATCTGCTCGACCAGCAGAGTTCGGTCGCCGATGACCGGCAAGAATTGGTCGCCAGCCGGTTCCACCGGCTTGTTCGGGTTGGGCTTTCGCTTCGATTTTAACAAGAGAACAGGCCGACAAATGCGCCTGTCAACGAAGACTGCCGCCACGCTTTCAGTTTTACCGGTCTCCGAAACCCGCTGAAGGTTTCCAGACCGTGCTCCCGCGGTCTCTCGATTCTGGTTGTCATCAGAAGGTCCGATGAGCACTGGAGTAGGAAGGGGCGCCGCATCCAAAGAATCGGAGACAGCTCCGAAAAATTGGAATCCCGGAGATTCGAGACGTAGAACTATCACGTTAAAATGCTTTCTTTTAGATGTTTACGGCGTGACGGGAGCCGGAATAAGAGTTGCAGATTTCCAGGTTGAACAAGGAACCCGTCCCATAAACGAGCGCAGAAGGCCGGAACGATGAAGAATCTGATGACCAGGACAAAGCTCGTCGCCGTCTTGGCGATCGGCGCGGTGTTTGTGGTTATCGGTGTGTTGAATCTCCGGGACCGGCTGAGCGCTCCCGCGATTGCGGACGACGGAGTCGAATGGGTCAACGGCGACAACGGACTGCAAGCCCGATCGATCAGTCCTGACTCGCCGTTGAGGTTCACGCTCAAGAAAGGTGACTACGTTAAGGCGGTCTTCTTTGTCGGAAGGTCGGACGATGCATCGCGCGGAAAGGCGGGACAGCGATCGCTGGACTATGAAGAGATCAAGAACGCTGAGCAGCTCTCTCGGTATCTTGACCAACAGGGGGTAGGCAACAGCGCGCAATATGCAGTACTGCATCATGACTACGTTCTTAAGAACATTTATGGGTTGGACAAGCCGCTATACGACGTTCCGTTCAAAGTCATAGCGCGGGACCAGCACATTGGGCGCGGGCTTTATCTTGCGTTCATCGGGTTGGTCTATCTTGCAATCGGACTCTTCGTTTTGTTGAAGCAGCATCGAGCCATTCTGACCTACCACTTCTTCGCCTGGTCTCTCGTTTCGTTCACGGTCTATTTGTACAGCTCAACAAGAGAGCTCACCAGGTTTGACGGACTGGTAAGCGTGTTGGACGGCGCGGCCTGGGCCTTGATGGCACCGCTGTTTTTGCATTTCTGCATAAACTTCGTTTCGAACAACGGAGTGCGGTTGAGGTCTCGCCGGTTTGCCGCCGCGTTGTATTTGCCGGCCGTCACGCTTGTGGTATTTGAGGCCTTGTTTCACTACAGGCCAGGCGTCTTCAACCCGGGATCGTTGGTCGCGGTGCGCGACTGGCTCGACAAGGCTGAGCTGATTCAGTTCTGGTTGTTCTACTTCGTGATCGGCAACGCGGTGTTGTTGCGAGCTTTTTATCGCGACGACAAGCCTCTGCTCAAGCAGCAGCTCCGATGGATCATACGAGCGCTTGGCTTGTCAGGCGTGCTCTTCACTGCGCTTTACTTCATTCCCTACCTCGCGGACGTTGAGATCACTCCGCTGATGGAGACTGTAGCCTACACGCCGTTCATCCTCATTCCGTTGTCGTTCGGTTACTCGATTGTCCGCTACCGCCTGATGGACGTCGACGTGATCATGCGGAGGAGCTTCGTGCACGCGATGGCGACTGTAGCCGTCGGCGCGATCTACATGGCGGTGTTATTGGGAGTCGGCGATCTGGTCAAGTTCATCTGGAAAACCGCGGATCTGAACTCATGGAAAACACGAGCTGTTGTTGTAGTGGGCATGCTTGTGGTGGCGATGTTGTTTGCGCCGATCAAAAACAAGATGCAGGTGTGGGCGGACCGCTGGTTCTATGGCGAGCGGTACACCCTCAGAACCGGGCTTCAGGATTTCGGCCGAACGCTCGCGCAGACAACGGCGCTGCCACGGTTGCTGGACTCATTGGTAAGGCGGCTTTCAGATATGCTGTCGGTCCGCAAGGTGGGGATTTTCATCGAAGAGACTTCAGCGGCCTCGGGCTACCGGCTCTCGCGCTCGGCAGGGATCGACGGAGAAATCGCTCTGCCGCAAGACATCAAGCAGATCATTAGAGCGCGCTCAATCGGACGAGGGTTCATCACGGCGGACGATCTGCCGGCGCAAGGCGGCGGCGAAACAATGCAGCCTCTCGAAATCGACGCGACCGACTTTCAAGGCCGTCGGGGCGATGAAGTCTGCTATTACGTGCCGTGCGTCGTGCGTGACAGAATGGTCGCTATCATTGCGGTAGGCCGCACCACCTCGGGTGCGCTGCTGACCAGCGAAGACACCGATTTGCTTAGAGCGCTGTCGGGCTACGTTGCAGTCGCGATCGATAACAGCCTCCTGTACCGGTCCGAGATGGAGAAAGCGGAAGAACTCGTCCGGCTTAAGGAGTTTTCCGAGAGCATTATCGAGAGCGTCAACGTCGGGATACTTTCGGTCGGCTTCGACGGCATGATCTCGACCTGGAACAGCGCGCTTGAGGAGATCTTCGGCATCAGGCGGGAACGCGCCCTGGGCTGCGCGGTGGACGCAGTTTTGGATCGCGATCTGATCGAGACGATTCAAAATGCCACCGGCGAAGAAGGCTGGGCGTTGCAGGACACTCGCCACATCTACAAGTACAACGCCTCGACCGAAGACGGGCGGCCACTTACGATCAACATGTCGCTTGCGCCCTTTGAAGGCGCCAGGGGAGTCGTAACCGGGACACTGGTGGTCATCGAGAACGTCACCGAGCGCGCGCAACTCGAAGAACAGTTGCTTCAGCGCGAGAAGCTCTCGTCGATCGGACTGCTTGCCGCCGGCGTCGCACACGAAGTCAACACGCCGCTTGCCGGCATCTCGTCGTACGCACAGATGCTGTTGCAGCAAATCGATCGGAGCGACCCGAAACGGCGGCTGCTCGAAAAGATCCACACTCAAACTGTTCGTGCTTCCGGGATTGTAAACAACCTTCTCAACTTCTCTCGGACAGGGGATACTCTGTTCCGCGAGATCGAACTGAATTCAGTGCTCGACGACACGCTTCAACTACTGGAGCCGCAGCTCCGGAACGCCCGGCTCGATGTCGTGCGCAACTACGGCCGCGAACTGCCGGCGGCTTATGGCAACGCGTCAAAGCTGCAGCAGGTCTTCATGAACTTGATCCTGAACGCTCGCGATGCGATGCCAAACGGCGGACGGCTTTCGATCCATACTCGGCTGGTCGAGACCTCGTTGGTCGTTGACTTCCGCGACACCGGCATCGGCATGGCGCCCGAGACAATCGCGCGCATCTACGACCCCTTCTTTACCACTAAGGAAGTCGGACAGGGCACGGGGTTGGGACTCGCTCTGTCATACGGCATTGTGCAGGAGCACGGCGGACGGATCTTTGTTGAGAGCCGGCCCGGCGAAGGCGCGCATTTCACCATCAAACTACCCACCGCGGTTTCCCGTCAGATGCAGGCAGCAAGCGACTGACCCACTTGTTCCGTAACCACCCCGGCTGGCAGTCACCGGCCGCAGGTTGATAACATCTATCGATATGGCAAGAAAAGGAAGCATCCTCGTTGTGGATGACGAGGAAGTAATGCGCGACGTGCTCGGGAGCCTGCTTGGCGGGGAAGGCTACCAGGTCGAGCTTGCGAGAAACGGCGAAGAGGGATTGGACAAGTTCGGCCAGCGCCCGTATGACCTCCTGCTGCTGGACGTCTCGATGCCGGGAATGGGCGGGTTGCGAACGCTCGAGGAGGTGTTGAAGCTCGATGCAGAAACGGTGGTCATAATGATCACGGCTTACGCCAACTTCGACACTGCAATTGCCGCAATGCAACGCGGCGCCTTCACATGCATCAGCAAGCCCTTCGACAATAAAGAGATTCTCAAACTGGTTGCGGCCGGTATACGCCGGAGGCGCAAAGATGAAGAACGCCGAACCCTCCGGCAAACTCTCAAGCGCAGCACCGAGAGCAAAGAGATCGTAGCGCGAAGTGAGAAGACGCTCGAGATTCTCGCGTTTGTTGAGCAGGTCGCTCCAGCCCGCTCGACAGTCTTGATAACCGGAGAGAGCGGGACCGGAAAGGAACTGATCGCTCGCGCCATTCACAATCACAGCGGCCGCTCAGACAAACCGTTCATCACGGTCAACTCCGCTAATCTTCCGACCGAGCTGCTCGAGTCGGAGTTGTTTGGACACATCCGGGGCGCATTTACCGGAGCGATTGCTGCCAAGAAGGGCTACTTCGAGGTGGCCGACGGCGGCTCGATATTCCTGGACGAGATCGGAACGATTTCAATCGAGACTCAGGCTAAATTGCTTCGAGTGATTCAGGAGCGGGACTTCACGCCGCTGGGCGACACAACACGCCGGCAGGTCGACGTGCGGATCATCGCCGCCACCAACACGGACCTGAAGCAAGCGGTTGAAGAGGGCGCGTTCCGCGAGGACCTCTACTACCGGCTCAACGTGATCGCGATCGGCCTGCCGCCGCTCCGAGAACGCCGCGAAGACATCCTGCCGCTCGCCCAGCACTTCATCAGAAAGTACGCAGACGAGAACAACCGGCAGGTTTCCGATCAAATAGGACCGGACGTCCTGACCTTGCTCGAGGCGTACAACTGGCCGGGCAACGTGCGCGAGCTGGAGAACGTGATCGAGCGAGGAGTGATAATTGCGCGCGGAGATCGTCTGGGACGCGAGGATTTGCGCGAGGAGCTAACCAGCCCTCAGCGCCCGGCGGGACAGGGCGGAGCCCAAAAGATCGCGGCCCAAATCGATCTGTCCCAGGGGATATCGTTCTACGACGAAGTGAACCGTTTTCAAATTGAGTTGATCCGAAGGGCGCTCGAAATAACCGGGGGACATCAATCACGAGCGGCCAAGCTGCTGGGGATGAACACCACCACGCTGAACAGCAAGATCAGGTACTACAACATCAGGCCATAGGCGGGTCAGCGAATCGCGAGACTCGTTTCCTCAAATCCGAAGTACGAACGGTTGCGACCGCTCACCGTTCTCAATCAACACGATCTGATTGTCAGCTTCCTTATTCAACTTGAGCTTTTTGTATTTCAGCTTAAGGCTTAGCGAGTTGGCTGCCGCGTCGAACTCAAACGATCTGTCAATGATCGTTCCGTTGATTTCCACTTTCGCGGCTGCGGTAAAGTCGTGCCCGCTTATCACAATCCGTTTCTTTATGTAGGTGACCGTCGTTATGACCGGCGTCTTCTTTGGTGGAGGGGGCGGAGGCCCGGTGACCGGAGCCGCGATGTTGTAGACCGCCAACGCGAAGTCTTGATCCAGGATCGACTCGTTCCCTGGCACTCCGTCGCCCACGATAGCCACAGCACGCACGGTTATGGTGAAGTTGCCCGTAACCCCAGTTGGCATCGCCTCCGCCGGAAGAATGATGGACTCGACGTTGTTCAAGCGATCGGCTTCTCCCCCTTCGACTGACCAGCGGTCCTGGAGGTGGTTCCCGCGATAAACTGTGACGCCGCCAACTTTGATTTCCAGGTCGAGGTCGTTGACGAGCGTCGGACCCGCAAGCATCCCCAGCGCATCCGTCCACGTGAGCGTCGCGCGCAACGGCAGCGAGCGGTCGGCGAGCGAGCCTTCAACCTCGTGAGTCTGGCCGGTTTCTGTGAACACGATCGATTGATCCACTAGAACGCGCTTTGCGCTATCGAACGCTCGCGAAAGGTCTACAAGCCCCCATCCTTGCCGGTCTCCTGGAAGATCACCGCCGGCGTTCTCGCCCGTTAAATACGTCGCGGAGTTGATAAGAAACGCCTTGGTCATAGCCGGCGAAGGCTCCCGGCCGATGCCCAGGAGATCGTGGGAGGTGAAGAACTTTCGGATCAGCGCGGCAGCTCCCGTGACGTGCGGGGCTGCCATGCTTGTTCCAGAGGACCACGTGTAGAAGGTCTGGTTGGGCGGCTGAAACAAGGGCACTCCCGGACAAAGTCCGTCGCCAGAAAAAGGACTGGCTCGTGACGCACCGCCGTAGATATGCGTGCCTGGCGCGGCGAGGTCGGGCTTCATTCGGCCATCGGCAAGCGGCCCGCCGGACGAGTATCGCAAAATGTCGAGCGCGCTGTCCGCGCCATCGGGTCCGATTCCTCCGCCGCCATCCAGATTGCAAGAATCAGTTCCTTCCGGTCTGTAGTTCTCGCTGGCCCCGACGGTGATGACATTTTTGGCAGTGCCCGGCGAGCTTATGTGACCGCCCGGACCACCATTGCCGGCCGAGAAGACAAAGACCATCTCCTGATTGCCGGGGACAGAAGGCTGGGCGTCGCGCGCGAGGGAGTCATACTCCTTCGCAGTCGCGTCGTAGGAGTTCAGCTCGTTGCCCCAACTGCCGTTGGACAATCGCGCGCCAGCCGCGTAAGCCGAAGACACCGCGCCGGTGAAAGAAAACTGAAACGGCAGCCTCCCTCTGGAATCAAATATTTTAGAAACCCCGAGTCTTGCCGATGGGTCGACCCCCAACCCGTACATGTTTCCCAGCGCGTCCCGGTAATCGCTCGAGCCTTTTCCGGCTACGATCGACGCGACGAGGCTGCCATGGCCCGACCGGTCTTGCGCGCTGTCGGTGTAGTTGAAGCTATAACTCACACGGCTGACGCCGTTGGCATCACGCAAATCCGGATGAATGCTGCTCGCAGCAAATCCCTTGTCGAGTCCGGAGTCTGCTATGTCAACAACGAAGTCCGGAGCCGTGTCCAGCCCCTTTGCCTGAAGCCAGTCCCAGTAGCCCGGGCCAACGGGTTGAGTCAGGTCGCCGATCAGGTTACCTGCCACGATCTGAGCGCTGCGCTCATCCGAGGGCTTTGGCTCGGCGACAGGTCCGATGAACAACACGTCGTCGAGAGACGCGGCGGCCATCAATTGATTGACGGGCAGACTCACCGACAAAACTACGGAGTTGAGAAAACGCCGAGGCGCGCGGTTTATGCTGGCCGCGAGTCTGCTTATGTCTGAGATCGTGTTCGAAGCATCGTCGGAATCCACAAGCTCGACCTCGACCGCTACAAGTTCGCTCCCGCGCCCGGCGAGCATCTCGTCGCCAAAAGCTGGATCAATCTTGTGGAGCGCATCGAACCGACCCATCCACCGAATGGGATGAGCTTCGTCTGCAGAGCGCCCGCCGTGAAGCGCCGCAACTGTTGCAAGCTCTGACGCGCTGCCTCGAATAATGTATGCATTGTTGGGAATGTAGCCGATGATCTCCAGACCGGCCGTTCGCAGGCGCTCGACCCACTCAGACCTGGGAGGCCCGGCGAACTGAATAACGCGAGTGCGCTTATGGGGTGAGATGGCAGACGCCGAAACAACTCTGGCCACTTTGGAGTCGCTGTCTGAAGTATCGAGGGCGGCACTTGCTTCTGTGTCGAGCCAGCCGCGCTTGAACAGGATCAGGTGCGGATTCTTGAGATCCTCAAGCTTTCGGTTGGGTGCGCGTAGCGCATTGGACGAGACTCTGGGTGAAGATGCCAACGACGCAAGTAGCATCATGGCGAATGCTGTGGCCGCCAGCGCGAGTTTTAGTTTTTGCGAAGAGAATCTGCTCATGTTCAAATGCCGAATCAGCCCTGAACGATCGCCCCGGACAAGGGGCAATTATAGCGGCGTCTTGCTCTTGCGAGCAATGGGGGTCCAACAGAGGACGATTGCTGTTACGCACTCGGCTTGGGCTTTATGGTCGCGCCCACGTTGACGAAGAAGTAGGGGAGCGCGTCACTGTTGGTCACGACACGTACTTGCTCGGAGTGGGAACCCGGCGGGTCAGTGAGGCGGGACTCAAAAATCAGCTTGAAGATCTTACCTTCCTCAACAGTCTCGATGCGCGAAACGAAATGCTGAGTCTCCAGGCGGAGAACCTTCAGGTTTCCCCTCTCTACGGTAACGGTGAATTCAGTCCTGGCGGCTTTGCCTTCCGTCGCGGTGAAGGCGGCGGTCGCATCCGGGCCCAGAAAAATAGGGCCGATGTGTTTTCCGGGTCGAAGAACGACGCCTTTCACCGGGCCGCCATCGCCTGAGGTTAGTATGTTCGCGCTCAGCGTGAGAACGATATTTGGCCGTTCGGGGTCGTTTGTGCGCAGCGTGGCGATCTTACTAATCTGACCGTTCTGACTCGACGTGTTGACCTGCAATTGTGCTTTGCCTTCCTTGCCCGGAGGGATAGCCTTGTCTGAGTCTATCACCGAGCAGCCACAACCCGTGCTAAGGCCTTCGATTCTCAGCTCGGCGTCTCCTTCGTTGCGAATCACGAAGATCTGGCTTATCAATTCGCCCTTGTAGATGTCGCCGAAATCGTAAGAGTCGATTGGCACATAAGCTCGGGCGGCAGGCTGCGTCGTCCTCGCTCCGTCCGCCTGCTGCGCTGCCGCTGATGCGCTGATCAGAAGTACCAAAACCGCTACTGATCCCTTGAATTGCCGACGAGAATTCATCTTAATCTGCTCCGCAGCTTTCTTGGGGGGCGGGCTAGAGAATAATCGAATATCGACACCTCGCGCAACGGGGCTTCTCGGATTTTGATTTGTATTGACCTAATTCGACCCGCGCCTTAGACTGTTTCTGGTCCCGGTTACTTCCTCACCAAAGAGACCTGAGTTCGAGAAAACCGCAGGGGCGCTAAAAAGCCGGATCAACCGGCTATGAATTACTTGTAGACGTGATAACCAGACCGGCTCCATTTTCTCGTACTTGGCTCGCTCTTATTTCACTTGTTTTGGAGGTAGGTTTATGAAGAGGTTGAAGATTGTTCTTGCGTTAGTCGTCGCCACAGTGATGTTTTCTGTTTCAGCCGATCACGTGATCGCTCAAGGAAAAAGCGAGGGGAAAGGCAACAGCAAAAAGGAAGAAAAGAAGCTCGACAAGGAGGCCAAGAAGCTGGCCAAGGCTGCTGAAAAGACCGGGAAGGGTCTCGGTCGCGACGCCGTATTTTGCGTTCTCGCTGCTCATACGACCATCGATGGTTTCGAGACCGCGCAGGATCTGAAAACAAAGTTCGAGGGTCTGGCCGATTTTCCTTTTGGGCAATTCGTCGCCGCGGTATTGCTGGTAGACAGGCTCGATGAGGCCGGCTTCGGACTCAATGAAGTTATCGCAAAGCTAGTCGCCGGGAAGTCGATCGGAGAAATCACACGAGAAGCGGGCGTGAACATGGGCGAGGTGCGCAAAGGATTCGGTGAATTCCGAAGCGAGCTTGCCAGGTCGATGACGAACCCGCCGACGAAAGACTGCTTCCAAGCCGCTCCATAGCGGCAGGCGAACCCAGGTTGCGTGATTTGCAAATAAGAAACGGGCGCGCCGGGAGACAACAGATCGCGACGATCCCGATCGAGTTCGTGACCGACCGGCGCGCCCGATAGTCCAAAATGGTTGCCCGTTCGATGACTCCTGTGTGAGTACCGCCGTTTACCAGGCCTGAAAGCAAGACTTAGTTTAAGGGCCTCATATTGTCCCGGCTTCACTAGTCGGTTGTGTCTCTTGGCGCAGCCCAATGGGGAAGGTGCTGAAAGCCGTTCGCTGAGTTGAATGGCGCGAGGAACAGCCATGTTCCCATGTCCTCGATGTGGAGTGGAAAATCTAGCTAGGTCGCATGCCCGAGGTCTTGAAAGGTTGCTCAAGACTCTTAGCAGCTACAGGCTCTACCGCTGCGCCGACTGCTTGTGGCGAGGCTGGTTACCTACCGGCGAGAGTCCATGGCCTGGAATATTGAAAAGGTGTGCACGCGCAATGCTTCTTTTCACGCTTGTCATACTCTCAGCATTAACCGCGTGGCTCATAACCCGGTTTTTTTCCTGATCGAGGGTTCCGTTACCTGTTCGCGATTAACAGCACAGCAGGAGGCCAAGCCTAATGCTCGACAGGGCCTCAGTCGTGTTACAGGTAAAAGGCGATCTCGCCGGTTACCGACAGTTTGGCGGGATGAACCGCAGCAACGTGGCGGCTGCGGTCTCCCGAAGGTGTGGAATTAGGTACGTTTGGTCGGCGCCCTCCACCCCGAACCATCACAAGTGACCCTGTCCGTTTTGAGTTTTTGGCGGGATCGTTCCGCTGACCCCTTCTCGCGCGTATGAACTCAAGCTCACGAGGAGTTGGGAACGGCTGCGCACGGATCCCGCCATATAAGGATGGTGGCGACTCACAGTTTCGGGCGCTTAAAGAGGAGACCGCATCCTCACTTAACGAATCTGAAATTTGCGCGGTAGATACTGCCATCCCTCAACTTTACAACGAGCAGGCGACAAGAGTTTGCCCACGATTTCTCGGTCTTCCATACATAGATGTAACGGTCTACCGTGGAGTCATAGTTCAGACTGCTTCCGCCGGCATTGACTGTTTCGTCTACGGCCTCAGCCGGAGCCCCGAAGTCGCAGGTAATGGGTGCCGATCCCGGATTACCAGGGTCAAAGATATTCAGACCCTGGTAACCACCAAGGCTGAACTTGATGGGAATAGCGCTCCCGGCCTTCGCAATGTTCACGACCGGGAGGTTATCGATTGGCGCGAAAAAACCGGCGAAATTGTAGACCACTGAGAACGTTGACGTACAAGTTGTCGGATTGTTCGCTGCATCTTTCACCGTGATCGTGATGGAGTAGTTGCCAGGTCCAACAGTGGTGCCGGCAGACGGGGCTTGCATTTTGAGAAGCGAGGCTGCGGGAGTGCAGTTGTCGCTTGCTGCAACGCCTCCCGTGAACGACGGCACGATGGCTTGACCGTTGATCGCTGCGAGCGCTTGCGGCAGCGCGCACGACGTGATTGTCGGTGCAATCGTGTCGTTGACGTTTACCGTTTGAGTCTGACTTGACATGTTGCCGTGACCGTCATTGTAGGTCCAGTGAACGGTGAATGTTCCCTGGGTCGAATAGACGAGAGGGTCAGAAGTGGTGCCAGTGATCGCGCTGGAGCAGTTGTCGGTGGCAGTTGGCGCGGTCACTGCTGCCGAGCACTGGCCCGTCACCGGGGCCAGCGACGCCACATTGGGAACAGGCGCGATCGTGTCGTCGACGACCACCGTCTGGGTTTGGGTTGATATGTTGCCGTGACCATCATCGTAGGTCCAAAGAAGCGTGAATGTCCCTTCGGTGTTGTAGGTCAACGGGTTCGTGGTTGTCGCGGTGATCGAGCCGGAGCAGTTGTCGGTGGCAGTTGGCGCCGTCACTGTTGCCGAGCACTGGCCTGGCACCGGCGCCAGCGACGCCACATTGGGAACAGGCGCAATCGTGTCGTCGACGACCACCGTCTGAGTTTGGGTTGATATGTTGCCGTGACCATCATCGTAAGTCCAATGGACCGTGAATGTCCCTTCAGTGTTGTAACCCAACGGGTCCGCGGTTGTCGCGGTGATCATGCCCGCGCAAGTGTCAGTGGCGGTTGGCGGCGAGTTGACCGTAGCCGTAGCCGAGCACTCGCCGGTGATTGTCGGAAGAGTCGTCAGGTTCGGAACAGGCGGAGTTGTGTCGACTACGTGAACATCTCGAGTAACGGGAACGGCGTGGTTGTTTGAGGCATCGGAAGCGTTGTAAGTGATGAAGTAGTCACCCGGGACGTTGACGTTAACGCTGCCTGACGCAGTGGCGGCTGTGAGACCGCTATCGCACGAATCGCTTGCGATCGCGCCCGGATCAGTGAAGCTGGTGTGGCACTCGACGTTGAACGGGCTCGCACCACTAAGCGTGATGCTTGGAGGGGTTGTGTCCTGGACCTGAACCGTGCGTGTGACTGTGGCGGCTGCGTTACCAGAAGCGTCGGAAGCGCTGTAAGTCACGATGTAGTCGCCGGGAACGTTTACGTTAACACTCCCCGAAGAAGTGGCCGTTGTGAGGCTGGCATCGCAAGAATCGTGGGCGGTAGCACCGGGATCGATGAACGAGGTGCGGCACTCAACGATAAACGGATTAGCGCCGACAAGAGAGAGCGTGGGAGGAGTGGTATCGACGACATTCACCATGCGAGTCGCCTGGAGGGCAGGGTTGCCCGCTGGATCGCTGACGCTGTAGTGAACCGTATAGATGCCGATGGCGTTGGCGTTCACCGTTCCGGCCACCACTATTGAACCGATTAGATCGCCTGCGCATATATCGGTTGCGGTGGCGCCGGGATCGATGAACGAAGTGTGGCACTCAACGGTAAATGCACTGGCGCCGACCAGAGAGAGCGTGGGAGGAGTGGTATCGACGACGCTCACCGTGCGGGTCGCCTGCCCTGAAGAGTTGCCCGTTGGATCACTGACATCGTAGTGAACCGTGTAGACGCCCACGACATTTGGGTTGATGCTGCCGGTTGCGACTATCGAATTCGTTAGATCGCCGGCGCAGGTATCGGTTGCGATGGCGCCGGGCTCGGTATACGGCATGTGGCACTCGACGGTCAACGGGTTAGCGCCATTGAGCGTGATGATCGGGGGCTGATCATCGCTCACCGTCCTGGAAAGGATAGCTGATGTGCTTCCGTTGAAGTTGCTATCGGGACCATACACTGCCGTGATCGAGTGACTTCCCAGCGACAGCGAGGAGGTCGTGAACGCGGCTGTGAATATCGGCCCGGCGCTAAGGGTTCCTGTCCCCAGAGTCGTTGCTCCGTCTTTGAAGGTAACCGCCCCTGTAGGTGCGCCTGCGCCGCCTGAAGTCGCGTGGGCCACCGTGGCCGTAAAGGTAACGGATTGCCCGCACTGCAGAGGATTGGCGGCGCCCGATGCGACGCTTGTCGTTGTGTTTGCCTTGTTGACCGGTTTGGCTATTGAGGAGGCCGAATTGATGGGCAGATTATTCACACCGGTGGTCGCGGTGACCGCCGCGATAAGAGTGACGGAGCCTGCCGTTGTTTCACGATAGAAGAAGTCGGGTGTGTTCTGACTACCCGCATTGATCTGCAATGTGAGACTTGTAGCAGTGAAAGTTCCGCCGCTGCTCGTATCGAACCTGCCTGTAGCCCAGTTGGAGGTGACTTGAATAGTGACGGAGTTGCCGCTGCCGGTTACGGCCTCTCCAGCGCCAATGGCATTTCGAGACTGCACGCGAAGCGGCGATGAAGTGGCGTTAGGAACACCGACAGTAAAGCTGGCCGGCTGGCTGACAGTATTGAAACCAATCTGGGTTATCAGGTTGCTCTGATCGGTGAAGGTCGTCTGGGCCGTGAAGCCAGAAGCTTGGCCTACTGCGGTAAGCAGGAACGTGACATCCAAGTCGCTCTCCTGAACGACGTAGTCGGAATTCGATATGTTGCCACTATCGTCAGCCAACGCGCTCAGCAACGTGTCTGGAGTATCATTGTCTCTGTGCAGCGTTAGTTGCACGATTTCGCCAGCCTGCCAATTGGCGCCCGTGATGATCACTGTTTCTCCCGGGGAATAATCAGTTTCGTCAGTCGCCACCGTTGCCGCCGAGCTTTCAAAAGCAACCATCGAACTGAGAGTCTTCCCGGCTGAGCTCATGCCCCCGGCTACCAAAGCAGTGCCAGATCCTGGAATCTCAGTCAGCGTGTAGTCGCCGCGGTCTAGCAGGTCAGATGATGGCTCTGTCGGCCAGCGCGGGTCTTCGAGAAGGATAGAACGACCTGGTTTGTCCACCACGCTGTCCCTGTCAGCCTTATGAAGGAGGGCAACGCGCGTCTCGCAGCGTAGGACCTGTGAGATCTTTTCCGGTGAATTGGAGTCCGGCGCCAGGTAAGCGAGGGCGGTGAAATACCGACCTTCTGAATTGAACATCTCCATCGAACGTCCATCATCACCACCGATGACTTGCACGTTGCCGTCGGACAACACCCGAAGCGTAGGGCGTACACGACGTGTCCCCATTGAGTTCCGCATCGAGGAAAATGTGGGAATTTTTGGGTCGCATATCTCCGCTGACGCCTCTGGGTCCCCTTCGGCATTTCGTCCGCCCGCGATAAGAACCTTCCCGCTTTGTAGAACCACGGCAGAGTGGAAGGCTCGCCGAGTGTTTAGTCTCGCGGCTATGAGCGAGAAGCGTTTGGCAGATGGATCAAGGATTTCAGCGCTGCCTTCAGTGTCGCCACCGATGACGAGCAGCCTTCCATCCTCGAGCAGAGTCGCGGTGTGCCCTGTGCGAGCGTGTACCATCTTCGGTCCTTGGATAAAAGAGTTCGACGCTGAATCATAGATCTCGGTTGACCTGAGTTCACGCCTGTGGTTACGCCCCCCGAGCACCAGTATCCGCCCATTGGCCAGCCGGAGGGCAACGGCATCCGTCCTGGGGCTTATCAACTCGGCGGCCAACGAGAATGACCTCGAGCCAAGATCAAAGAGTTCTGATTCCTTCACCAGGCCGCGATCGTTTTCTCCGCCGATGAACAGGACTCTACGTTGGTCGAGCGCGACTGCTACGTGACCTCGGCGCTCAACATTGAGTTCGGAGCGGCCGCGTGGCGCGGGTTCGTCGGGCTGACCTTCGGACGAGCGCTCGCGCGGAGGCATCTCCGGCTGACCCGGTACACGAGCCCGAAGGCGCGACACAGGCGGCTGTGGCGCCACAGGCGTTTTCCCGTTAGGAAAGAGCGCGGGGTGGGGTGCGGCGGAACTAGCCGCGAGAGCGGCGACAACAAGGGCGAGCAGCGCGATAGTTAATCGCCGGCGGGCGCGACCTGCCAAATGATTGGATCCGACGACACGCGTGTTGAGACGGGAAATGAGGAACGTGGGCTTATTCATTTGTTTTGTCCTTTTTTCGGGTGGTTTGACCTGATTTCAGGTTCGGCAAGCTTGTGAGATCACCGGGCTCAACGAGAAGACGCTTGCCTGTGAGTTTGATCCAAGTTCCGCGAGGATCGCGGGACTCCCACGATGTTCGGCCGGTACAATACCATGAAATAAGCAACTTCTCCTAAGAAAAAGCAGAACACCGTCAAGCCCGTTAAGCGCCACAAGCGCAGACTTCTTGGAGGTTGCTGGTGCGTGCCCCTGGATCTGGAGATGATGTCAACGCGAATGGAATGCTGTGCCTTCGAGCATTTATCCGGTTGTTTCGAACAGGTTGTACCAAGATTAGAGGGTCGCGAACTCTACTTGCGGTGGTGATTATCGGGTGATTATCTTGAATAAACCATACGCCACTGGTACTGTTCAGGACACTGGTCGGGGAGTCACGTCGATGCTTTATGAGGTTGCAATGATGCGCAGGTTTCTAACGGCGGGTTCTGTTCTTCTTTTCCTAATCGTTTCGTCAGCCGACGGCCAGATACAGCTCCAGAAACCAAAGGTCGTCAAACCCTTGCCCAACCCCTCGATCATTGTCGCCAGCCGCGACGAAGTAGTCAGCACAACCAAACAGATGCTTGAGACTCGCGAGATCCCTCTCGACAAAGAGGACTGCAACCAGGTTACCGGTGAATGCATCCTGATCAGCAAATCGGTAGTCTTCACTAAGGGCATCCCGACTCGCAGCCAGCTCGAACACTATTGTGAGGTTCCTTCAGCCGCGGTGCGAAACTGGGTCAGGGGGCGGTATGTGCTTCGCGTTCAGATCACTCCGGCTTCGACAAAAACGGCTCAGGTTGGAGTGTATGCGAAGTTCGAAGGAATGACAGACGGCATGTCTGGAAGCGAATGGGTTCCGCTCACTTCCAAGGGCGAACTCGAAGACAGTATGCTCAGGTGCATACAGGATCGCGTTCAGGGCGGCGACTGCAAGGACATTCTTCGATAACCTCTTCCTTGATGTCGCAGGCTGGTGCGGAACTTTGAATTCGCCGCCAAGAAATGTCACCGGCCGTTCACGATGTGTTAGCGAAGTTGGGTTGTGTGACATCCCTACACACAATCTTGACCCGCCTTTTGCGCTGGACGCGACAATTCCCATTCAGTGACCAACGACCGAGTGCCTCGAGAGACGACTGCCAAACTGGCGCTTTCCGTAAGTTCGACTCCTGATCCTACGCGCTCGACCCACCCAGGTCGGGAGCGTGCACACCTCCTCGCGACCCTCCCGGTCCTCGAGCCATCGCAAAGAGATCTGGTTCAATTCAAAACGCAACCCGTGAGTACGACTGCGGCTTCTACGTATATAGTCGACCGACCTCTACGCGCTTTCCGCGAAGCCCGATATCGCCACACGGATTGCCATCAATGGCCCAGTCCTTGCTCTTTGCAATGGACTGCGGAATCCACAGACGTTCAGTGAAACCGGCGGTGGCTCTGGTAAGGAACGTCGATGGTCGAGACGCGATAGTGCGGCTCACATTTTCCGTCGCTGGTCGAATGTGTCAAGGCAATCAGATCGAGGAGGAATCATGGGCGTGGTCAGGTCGAATCCAACAAGGCGCGGGACCGGATTCAGCGTGGTAGAGCTTCTCGTTGTGGTCATGGTTGTGGGAGTGTTAAGCGCCGCTTCGGTTGTCATGTTCAGTAAGGGAAAAGCGCGATACCAGCTGAGCCAGAAGGCACAAACGATCAGTTCGCAAATAGAGCGTGCTCGCTCACTGGCGGTCAAATACAATCAGACATTGACACTCGGATTCTCTTCTCAGAACTCCGTTTTTGGAATCACCTGCACCGATTGTTCACTTCCTAAGAGCGAGTTGCCGCAGTACCGTATGCCGGCGGGCATCACGCTTTCAGCGTATCCAACCATAACGATCAAAGGCAACGGAACCATCGCTGCGTCAACCGGAACGATCGTGGTCAGCGATGGTCGCGGCCGCCAGGTGCCAATTACCATAGCCAACTCTGGCCGAACCACTGTAGGAGACGTTTCCGACACTAGCACCGCTCATTGATCCTTGCTTGGGGCAGAGGGACTATGGACATACCGAAGAAACAGCAAATACAGCATCGCGAATCAGGCATGACGTTGATCGAAGTAATGATAAGCACGATTATTCTGGGCATCGTGCTCGTAGCGCTGGGACAAGCGCTGACCCTCGGCATCAAGCTGAATACGGAAAGTAAGATGAGGGTTGCCAGCCTGAATGCGTGTAAGCACATCACCGAAAGCATGAAGACCGATATCTCGCAATCGCAGGCGGTCTTCGATGGTACTGCGGCCAGCGATAAGACGTATTACATGACACTGATGGAAATAAAACTCATTCGGGGACTGGTGTTAACGTCATAGAGTCGTTCACCAGCTCCTCCGCTTTCCGTGTGAATGTCGTGGTGTCAAATAACAACGGCCTCACCCAGACCGTTGGAGGCGTAACGAGTGTTCTCGTGAAGGCGCTTAGTGTGACGGTTGTTGATGTGCAAAACATCGGTAAGAGTGGGCGAGACATCAGCATGAAAGTCGACGTCATACGCCCGAGTGCGTAGTGGAGGAAGAATGAAACAGCGTTCCGCAGAAGGCTTTTCTTTGATCGAGTTGATGATCGCGACAGCCGTGTTACTAGTGGTGATGAGCACGGGGCTATCGTTCTTTTCGCGAAGTCAAGTGGTCTACACTAACGAGCGAATAACCCTGGATATGGTGCAGGACATGCGCACAGTCTTTGACCGATTCACGAATGAAATCCGGATGGCGGGTTCCGGGCTCCCAGCTCCCCGCGGAGTCATCGAGGGATCCCCTACAACATTGATTGTCAGGGGAGACTTTAACAACATCGGTACGATCATAACATCTGTGTCACCTATTACCGCTTCAGGCGCGACGGCGACCATCCCAGTGGGCACAACAGCCCGCTTTGTCGCCGGGCAGACTATATCGCTGATAAACAACTTAACGGGCATTTCTGCCCTCGCGAAAATCACAGCCGTTGACTCTGCCGCCAAAACGATTAAAGTCGATAAGGATGACCTGTTCCCGATAGAATCGGGAGCCCAACTCACCGACAATCCTGGCACGAATAGTTTCCCCGCCGGCGCGATCATCAACGTCATAGAGCGCAGAACCTACAGCATAATAATGAGTGGAGCTGACAAGGGAGCTATCACGCGCACGGTCATCTACGAAAACACTCAAACCGCAGGGACAACGATACAATCTGCGGAAATAATAGCCCGAAATGTGCTCGATGAGAGCGGGAATCCCGGGCTCACGTTCACCTATTACAAACCTGATGGAACCAGTGCAGGACTCGATGCGGCTGGCAACGTCATCCCGTCAGAGGCGGTAAAGGTTCACATCGATCTCAAGGCTCGAAGCGCCAATCGCGATCTTCAAACGGGAAAGTACAGGACATTTGCTTACTCAGCCCTTGTGCAGGTTCGCGGTCAATATGTCCCGAGAGTGGGATTCTAGCTGCCAAGGTACAGAACTTACCAAAAAGGATACTGATATCATGAAAATCGATCAGAAGGCTTCATTCAATAGCGAAAACGGGATAGCGTTGGTGGTTACACTGATGCTCTCGTTGTTGTTATCAATACTGGTAGCGGGAATGCTTCTCGCCTCTTCCTCGGATACCCTGATTGGGAGCAATGATGTGCAGAATAATCAGACGTTCTACATCGCCGAGGCTGGCATTAATCGCGCCACGGGATGGTTTACCGCTAGATTTGGCGCAGACCCTAACTCCGGCCTTTACGTTTTGCCGGAAAAATACCTTAACCCCGAGCCAACGATGATTGGTGGGGTCGATTATGGAATGATGGGGTCAAACACTGCGGGAGAGGTCGGAAAGCTCAGCTATACAACAGGAGAGCTAAACTACAAGGGTACGCTTCACGAGGAAAAGCCTTATTACAAACCAGGCGCCGTATCGGGGTCGGCCGAGCAAACCATACCCACATCAGTGAGGGTGCTCGTCGTCGGCGGTTTACAGAACGTTGTACTCGCCGGTGACAGCACTAACACCTATCCCACAAACTACACGGTGAATAGCGTGAATTCCGCCGGGGTGGCCACCCCCTTTAGCTATTCGAACGTGGTTAGCAACTTTGCGAATACTCTTGTTAATCAACAAGAGGGCGAAGGAACTTTCTCGGTTAAGGCGATACTTATCTCAATTCTTCCACCTCCCGACGCTACGCAGGACGGCACTATTACGTGGCTGATCCAGTCCACGGGCAGACTGACGCGAGGAACAAATACAACAATAGCAAGCAGTACACTCTGGGCTTATTTGTCTGCACGGGTGCATAGGATAGAAGGAATAAGAACCGTGGACTCCACGACTCAGGTCATCAACGCTAGTCCCGGCGTCGTAGCCCGAGGGATGGTCGCAGTTAATGCCAACACCGTCACCATAGACAGCTATAAATCTTCAAAGGGCCAGTATGGCATCACGCTTCCAGCGGGCACATATACAGGCCAGATAGGCGCATACAACAAGGGAAGCCGTGGTGATGTGCGCACAAATGACGAGACCATCAATGGCGTGGTTGGTTTTATCAATATCTCAAATGGCGTAGTGACCGGCGGCGGCTATTCGACGTTCGCTCCACCGGGTGCTGGTCAACAGGACCCGATCTTCATTGACCCAGCGAAAGTTGTGTACACCGCCAGCCCAAGTGTACCGTTCGACGCCTCGCATAAGTTTTACAGTCAGCCGCCGTTGACGTTCACGACTATTGACCCTATACCACCCGTGGCCGCAGGCGCCCAGAACTACTCATACAGCACAAACGCAAACGGAACGCTTCCGGCAGGCAACTATAACAACATCAGCGTCTCAAAAGGCCAGTTCACTGTTCCGCCGGGCACGTATGGAACTCTCAGCTTATCTTCGCAAGGTACGCTTGTGCTTGGTGTTCCTGGCCAGACAACCACTTACAATTTCCAGGGGTTCAACTCAGGGGCGCAGACCAATATTATCTACCGAGGGCCTGTGGTGATAAACGTGAACACAAGCCTGGATATCGGGGGACAAGGCGCCACGTCTGACCTTGCAACGCCTGCGTCTGCGATACATTGGAACTTCAGAGGTGGAAATGGCGAGGTGGTTAGCGTCGGTGGTGGCGGTAACACGTTAGGCGTCTTCTACGCGCCCAACAATGCCTTGATATACAAGGGTACTGGTGATTTCTACGGAGCTATCGCTGCGAAAAATGTAGATGTAAACGGAACCGCAAAGCTGCACATCGATGAGGATGCGTTGCTGCCGGTTACGACAACGATACAAGTCGTCACGACCGCCACTATAGTCGTTGGGTATACAGCCACGAACTATAGCCTCTGGAGAATCACACAGGCCACCGACTAGCCGACGTGGTGCATCAGATGTGGCGGATAATGGCGCTCATTAGCCGAACCATCATTCCACCGCGTGTAGGCATTATGAGCTTTGGTCAAAATGTATTTCGCATAGCCCTGGTATCAATCAGTCTATTATCTCTACCGATATCAGGCCAGCGTCGGGACGTGACAAATCGTCGGTTCGATGAATTTGACCGAGAAGCCCTTCACATTGACCTACGCAGTCATCGCGAATGCACTTGGCGACTCGGCGCGAGTCTCTCGACAAATTGCTGTGGTAGATAAACGACTGGTCTGAACAAAATAGCTAAGATCTCCTGGTTGTGACCGCGAGCGGCTCGATGGCGGCCACGGGTTCGGCTCATATGCCGCCAGGAAGATTATTGGCGAAAGCACGGTTTGGCGATACCGCATCCACCTACGGTCTGTGGAGAATCACTCAGGCAATCACGTAAACGCGGGTGAGAGCCTTGCCCTGCTTACTGCTACGACACCAGCCACTGGTTCGGTCAGCGATCAAAGCCCGCGGAGTCATTGGCATCTTTGTTCCGTGGGTCAGAAACGCTGATGGGCAAAAAGTGTTGATATCTGACACAGTCATCGAACTAAGGAGAGCCCGACAACTCACCAGTGTGCTACTGGAGGTCCGAAGTAGCGACTTCGAAGATCCGCTGATTGCGAACACGGTGAGTGTGGCTTTTGCTCCCCTGAGTTAGGTAGGTGGAGCGGTTTTCTCGCGATCAAACGCGGTAACTGGATTTGGATTAAGAGGATGGGTCGCATCGAGAATCTAATTGGCACGGGCGTTGCCTGAAGGGTGCGTGATCATCATGCTGAGCCGCGAAACAGCTCAGTTGAGAACGAAGCGAAGTCAGGAGTCACAATGAACGGCAAGAGTTATTCCCTGAGGTCAGAACACGGTGGCGCGCGAGGAAGCCCGTTGATCGAGATCGCAAACAGTACTCCTCAAGTTCGCAATATTGATACTGTTCCCGGCGCCTCTTCTAGGAGACTCGCTATGCTCATACGACCTGAGATGCGACGTAGCACGAGTCTGATTCTGTCAGCAAAATCAGATCGAGACGGAGTCATGGGCGTCTTCAGGTCAAGTCTAACAAACGGCGACGCCGGATTCAGCTTACTAGAGCTTGCCGTTGTGGTCATGATTGTGGGAGTCATAAGCGCTGTGTCGGTTGTCATGTTCGTTAATGGTAAAGCGCGATACCAGCTCAGCCACAAGGCCCAAACGATCGGTGGGCAGATCGAACGTGCCCGCTCGCTGGCGGTCAAATACAATCAGACATTGACTCTCGGCTTTTCTTCTCAGAATTCTGTCTTTGGCATCACCTGCACCGATTGTCCACAGCCGAAGAGCGAGTTGCCGCTGCTCCGCATGCCGGCGGATATCACGCTTTCAGCTTATCCAACCATAACCATCAAAGGCAACGGAACCATCACGGTATCGAACGGAACGATTGTGGTCAGCGACGGCCGGGGCCGCGAGGTGCCTATAACAATAGCGAATTCAGGTCGAACCACAGTCGGAGATGTTTCCGAGGAAAGTGCAACTTATTGATCCTTTCTTGGAGCAGAGGAACCATGAACATGTTGAAGAAACAGCGAAAACAGCCAGCAAACGAATCAGGCATGACTTTGATCGAAGTAATGATAAGCACGATCGTGTTGGGTATCGTGCTCGTCGGGCTGGGACAAGCGCTGACCCTCGGCATCAAGCTGAATACGGAAAGTAAGATGAGGGTTTCAAGCCTTAATGCGTGCAAGCATATTACCGAAAGCATGAAAACCGACATCTCTCAATCCCAGCCAGTTTTCGATGGGACAGCCGCCAGCACTAGCACGTATTACGTCGACAGTGATGGTAATAAAACCTATTCCGGGACTGGCGCGGATAAAAGAGAAGCTTTCACTAGCTCCTCCGCTTTCCGTGTGAGTGTTGTGGTGTCAGACAATAGCGGTCTTAGCCAGACCGTTGGAGGGGTGACTAGTGTTCTCGTGAAAGCGCTTACTGTTACGGTGGTTGATGTGCAAAACCGGGGTAAGAGCGGGCGCGAAACAAGCATGAAAGTTGAAATCATACGCCCGAGTGCATAGGGGAGGCAGAATGAAACTGAGTTCCGCACAAGGCTTTTCTTTGATCGAGTTGATGATCGCCACAGCCGTGCTATTAGTGGTGATGAGCACGGCGCTCTCTTTCTTTTCGCGAAGTCAGGTGGTCTATACCAACGAGCGAGTAACACTCGATATGGTGCAAGACATGCGTACAGTCTTCGACCGCTTCACAAATGAAATTCGCATGGCGGGTTCCGGGCTGCCAGCTCCTCGTGGAGTTATCGAAGGTTCTCCTACAACGTTGATTGTCAGAGGAGATTTTAACAACATCGCCACGATCATAACGTCTGTTTCACCTATTACCGTCTCAGGATCAACGGCGACCTTTCCAGTTGGCACAACCGCCGGGTTTGCCGAGGGGCAGACAATATCTTTGATCAACAATTTGACGGGGGTTTCAGCTCTCGCGAGAATTACAGCCGTTGACGCAACGGCCAAGGCTATTAGTGTCGATAAGGACGACCTGTTTCCGATAGAATCGGGAGCTCAACTCACCGATAATCCCGGCACGAATAGTTTTCCCGCCGGCGCGATAATCAATGTCATCGAGCGCAGAACCTACAGCATCATAACCGCTGGAGACGATAAGGGTGCGATCACGCGCACCGTCATTTACGAAAACACACAAACCGCAGGCACAACAATACAATCGGCGGAAATCATAGCGAGGAACGTGCTTGATGAGAATGGGAATCCTGGACTGACTTTCACCTATTACAAACCTGATGGCACCAGTGCGGGGCTCGACGTGGATGGAAACGTTATTCCGTCGGAGGCGGTGAAAGTTCAAATCAATCTCCTGGCTCGAAGCGTCAATCCCGACCTTCAAACGGGAAAGTACAGGACATTTGCTTATACAGCCCTTGTCCAGGTTCGCGGTCAATATGTCCCGAGAGTGGGATTCTAGCTGCCAAGGTACAAGACTTACCGTAAGGATGGTGATTATGAAAACCGAACAGAAGGGTTCATTCAGCAACGAAAAAGGAATTGCATTGGTAACAACATTAATGCTCTCGCTGTTGTTATCAATACTGGTGGCGGGAATGCTTCTAGCCTCGACATCGGATACCGTGATAGGCAGCAATGATTTGCGCAACAACCAGGCATTCTACATTGCCGAGGCTGGCGTTAATCGAGCCTCAGGATGGTTTACCGCTAGATTTGGAGCAGACCCTAACTCCGGCCTGTACGTTCTGCCGGAAAAATATCTTAACCCTGAGCCGACAATGATTGGTGGGGTCGATTATGGAATGATGGGGTCAAACACGGCAGGACAGGTGGGAAAGCTCAGCTATACAACGGGGGAGCTGAACTACAAAGGCACACTTAATGAGGAAAAGCCTTACTACAAACCGGGCGTCGTGGCTGGGTCGGCTGAGCAAAGCATCCCCACATCGGTGAAGATGCTGGCGGGCGCCAATCTGCAGAACGTTGTCCTCGCTGGCGATAGCACTAATACCTATCCCCCAAGCTACACGGTGAATAGCCTGAATGCCGCTGGAGCCGCCACCTCCTTTACCTACACGAATGTGGTTAGCGACTTTACGGATACTCTTGTTAATCAACAAGAGGGGGATGGAACGTTTTCGGTTAAGGCGATACTTATCTCTGTTCTTCCACCTCCCGACGCCACACAGGACGGAACGATTACGTGGCTGGTCCAGTCCACGGGCAGATTGACGCGCGCAACAAATACGACAATCGCAAGCAGTACCATCTGGGCTTATTTATCGGCGCGCGTGCATAGGATAGAAGGAGTCAGAACCGTGGAGTCCACGACCCAGGTCGTCAATGCTGATCCAGGCGTCGTATCGCGGGGGATGGTCCAACTCGGCTCCAATACCGTCACCATAGACAGCTATAAGTCTTCAAAGGGCCAGTATGGGATCACGCTTGCGGGGGGCACTTACGCAGGGCAGATAGGCGCGTACAACAAAGGCAGCCGCGGTGATGTGCGCACCAATAACGAACTGATCAATGGCGTATATGGTTATCTCAATATCACCAATGGCGTAGTGACTGGTAACGCGTATTCGACATTTTTTGAAGACGGCAAGAACGGTAAATACGAAGATGGCGCCTGGATTGAAGACGCATCCAGCGCAGTGCTCCTTCCGCCACCACCCGGGCCAATCCTAATTGATTCTGCCAAGGTTATGTACACTCAGAGTCCAGCCGTTTTCTTTGGTAGCGCAGACGTACCCGCGGACTCGGGGCATAAAGAATACGGTCAAGCGAAGTTGACGTTCACGACTATCGACCCTATACCACCCGTGGCTGCGGGCTCCAAAGACTACTCATATAGCACAAACGGAAATGGAACGCTTCCAGCAGGTAACTATAAGAACATCAGCGTCTCAAAAGGCCAGTTCACTGTTCCCCCGGGCACTTACGGAAATATGAGCGTATCTTCGCAGGGGACACTTGTGCTTGGTGTTCCTGGGCAGACAACTACTTACAACTTCCAAGGGTTCACCTCGGGAGCCCAGACCAAGATTATCTACAGAGGTCCCGTAGTGATAAACGTCAACACCAGCTTGGATATCGGGGGACAAGGCGCCACATCTGACCTTACAACGCCTGCGTCCGCGGTACATTGGAACTTCAAAGGCGGAAATGGCGAAGTGGTCAGCGTCGGTGGTGGTGGTGACACATTAGGCGTCTTCTACGCTCCAAACAATGACTTGATATATACCGGTAATGGGGATTTCTATGGAGCCATCGCTGCAAGAAATGTAACCGTAAAAGGAACCGGGGCGCTGCACATTGATCAGGATGCGTTGCTGCCAGTTACGACCACGAAAAAAGTCGTTGTTACGGCCACCATAATAGTTGGGTATACAGCTACGAACTACAGCCTTTGGAGAATCACACAGGACATCGACTAGCATTCTGGGATATCGGTTGTGAGAATTCGATACGCTCTCCTTCGCCGATGATTGATTCATTTTCACCGCGAAGGCAATATGAGCTTTTTCGCCAAAGCTAACTTTGTTGGATGCGCCCGCTCCGACCGCAATGTCGTGGTTCCGAGATAACAACGGAGACTCGAGACGTGCTCCCGAATGGTCAGGCTGGAGGCGCTCCAGCCTTTCCTTTTTCCGCGGCCGGAATCCGGCTGACCACGGGCGCGCGAGATCGCCATCTTTGTCTGAAGCCTCAAAGGAACAAAGCGGGCCGCGCCGGCAGGCGCGGCTTGGCTCACCGGAGCTGTCTCTTCCCTCGGGCAGCTCCGGTTGTTTTTGGCAGGTGTGCGAACGTTCGCTTGAACCGCACAACGCACGGTAGTACCATCCTCGGCAACCGGTGGAAACTGGTTCCAAACCAACAAAGACTCGCGCACGTGAAGGAGAACATCTGATGATTCGAAGACTCTTGCTTCGTTCCGCTCTGTCAATCGCGATCATTCTCGTCTGTCTGGCCGCTGCGTTTGCTCAAGACGCCGCGCAAGTGCTTCGCGTGTCGGTGGGCTTTGGCACGATGAAGAACACTCCGGCGATGATGGCTAAGCTGACGCCTGAAGCTCGCGCCGAAGTCGACCGGCTCGAGAAGCTGGCAAGAGCGGCGAACTCGGAAGCCAGGTACGGCGACGCGCTCAAACACATGTATCACGCAATGGCGCTTATGCGCGGCACCGAGTGGACTCCGTCGCGTGCGCTTGGTTCGGCAGTGACTGTAAAGCTCGACAGGCTCATGCTCGACCCGGGCGACGCCGTCGCATTGAAAGTCGGGCAGCTATATGCGCTCGACGAGAAGCCGAGCGGAAAACTCAGCGGCTCGATCTCGCTGCTCAAGATGAAGGGCGAAGAGTTGGTTAAGGAGTTGAAGACGTTTGACGGCCTCGAGCCCGACTTCTTCGCAAAACCCCTCTCGGCCGAGGTCACGATGCCGGAGGTCGAGACCGGAAACTACCGGATCGCCGTTCAACTCAAGACGCCGGGAGGCGAACCGATCGTAAAGTACATGACGGTTCACATCGAGCGCGGGCTTGCGGCTGACTTCGCAGCGGCGAAGGCGCGCGCGGCAAAGACAGAAGCTGCGTTGAAGGCGAAGGGGCAGGACTCGCTGCTCGCCGGTTTTACCTACTGCTCAGTACGGGATTGCGCTGTTCGAGCTTGCGCGCGCGGGTGAGATCAGTTTCGATCGGCTGGACTTCCGCGGCTCGCTCAAGGAATCAAACACGATGCTCGATGCGCTATCGGCGGGCAACGATCCGTTGGCCTCGCGCCGCGGCGAGTTCAAGAAGGCTTATCTTTCGAAGGCCGACAACACGCTTCAGCCTTATCAGATCTTCGTGCCGTCGGGCTACGACAAGTCGAAACCGTTTCCGCTGGTAATTGCGCTTCACGGGATGGGAGGGGACGAGAACAGCTATCTAAGCTTTTACGGGCAAGGCGCGTTTAAGACCGAAGCCGAGAGACGCGGGTACATCGTCGCGTGTCCGAAGGGCCGCAAGCCCGCTTCAATGTACGTCGGCGACGCCGAGAAAGACGTGATGGATGTGCTGGCCGAAGTGCGGCGCGCTTACAACATCGACGCGGATCGAATCTATCTGACCGGGCACTCGATGGGAGGGTTCGGCACGTGGTCGGTTGCGATGAACCACCCGGAGGTGTTCGCAGCTCTGGCACCGATCGCGGGCGGCGCCAATAATCCGGCTAACATGTCGAAGATCGCGCACATTCCGCAGATCGTCGTTCACGGCGACAAAGACGCGACTGTTCCGGTCGAGCGTTCGCGGGTGATGGTTGAGATGGGCAAGAAACTCGGCGCGGAGATCAAATACATCGAAGTGCCGGGCGGCGATCATGCCAGCATCGTCGTGCCGAACTTTCCGGCTGTGTTTGACTGGTTCGATACTCACAAACGCAAGAGCGCGGCAGCAGCTGCCGCTTCGGGCAGCTCGAAGAACTGACGCTTCACTCCGAGCCGAAGTACGGGCCACGTAACCAGCGCTTGACGCCGGTTCCGTGGCCCTTAATGTTTGAATGCCCGAACCCGGCGCCCCATCGCAAGCCTCGCTCCGGGACGCGACCGGACAATTCAGCTACATCGTCATAAGCGCGGCGAAGATTTCAATCCCGTCCCACAAGTTCTGAAGCCTCAGATTCTCGTTCGAGCTGTGCTGGTTGTTGTCATGATTCACAATCGGCACGCCGATCTGAGGCGCATGAGTTGCCGCCTCCAGGATGTACAGCGGCACGCTCCCGCCAAGCGTCGGCGCAAGCACAGGGCGTGAGCCTATCGCTTGCTCGACTGCGCGAATGATCTTCTGCGAGATCGGCAAGCTCATCGAGGTTCGCACGGCCGGGTAGCCGCCTGAAGTAGTCACTAGCGCGATCATCGGATGCGCGAGCCGCATCTGGCGGTCGGGTACGTTTGTAGTGACGTAGTAACCCTGCTTCTTTAAGTGAGCGATCAGCCGTTCGACCTGTCTTTTCGGGTCGATGCCTTTCACCAATCGCAGATCAATCGCCGCGGTAGCTTCGGACGGAATGATCGTGCGAGCCTCCGCGCCGACGTACTCGCTACGGAGCCCGTCGATGTTCAGCGACGGTTCGTTGATCAGTTCAGCCAATGAGCGCCCGCCGCCTTCAGTTGAAGCAAGCGCGTACTCGCGCATCAACTCCTGATCGGTTGCCGGCATCTCGAGCAGCGACTTCTTCTCCGCCGCGCCCAGCGGTTCGACGCCCTCGTAGAACCCTTCGATCAACACACGGCCTGCGTCGTCCTTCATACTCGCCAGAAGCTTCGCCAATCGCATTGCCGGATTCGGCGACCAGTTGCCGTAGTGCCCGCTGTGCAGTGCGCGGTCCGCTCCGTAGACGGTCACGTTCAGGCTGACGACGCCGCGAACTCCGAAATAGAGCAACTGCTTTCGCGTCTGATGCACCGGGCCGTCCGCGCAAAGCCACACGTCAGCGCCGAGCAGCAAAGCGTTGCGATTCACAATGTCTTCAAGGTGAGGCGAGCCGGCTTCTTCTTCGCCGTCGAAGAAGAACTTCAGGTTGACTGTTGGCTTGCGGTTTGATGCTTTCAAAGCGTCGAGGCCGGCGAGCATCGCGATGATCGGGGCTTTATCGTCGGACGCCGAGCGAGCGTACAAACGCCACTCGGGATTGACGCGATCACCGTTGTTTGGAAACGGAATCTCGCGCCCGCCAACGTCGAGTGCTTTGTCTCGCATGACAGGCTTGAACGGCTCGCTCGCCCACTTCGAAGCGTCGACAGGCTGTCCGTCATAGTGCGCGTAGATTCCGATCGTGGTCGTCGCTCCAGTCGTCTTCAACTCACCGAAGACCGCCGGAGGCCCGTTGCCTTCAAGCAATCGAGCCTCGATCCCGCGCCGCTTCATCATCTCGAGCAACTTTTCCGCGTTGCGCCGGATGTTGGGAGTGTCCGAAGCGACGTTCGGAATCGAGAGAAACTCGACGAACTCACTCAAGATTTGATTCTCGTGCTGCCGGCGGTACTGCCGAACGCTTGAGCCAGTCGTCTGTGCGCCACTGGTCGGATGAGTGTTGGCAACGACAAAGACGAGAAGAGCGACAACTGCAAGGCGTCGAGGTTTCATAGTGTGCTTAGGGTTCAGGGTTCGGGGTTCAGGGTTCGGGGTTCAGGGTTCAAGCTTCAGCTTGCTTTTCGCGTCCATAAAGCGGAACGAGCGAGCTGAAGCTTGAACTCTGAACTCTGAACCCCGAACCCCAAACCGAAGATTACTGCGTCGCGGGCTTGTTGAACTTTGCATCATCCACTGGGACGTTGTGCTTCACTTCTTCAAGCTTGATGATGATTGTGAAAGCCGGTGTGATTTGGCGGATCGTATGCGCAACCTTCACGCCGTCGACGGCCTTGTAGTCTTCCGAGAAGACTTGAACGGCCATTTTGCCCTGCGGCGTCTCGCGCTCGAGATCCATCCGGGTAAGCAGTCCGGTTGCCGCGTCGAAGTACCATGTCTCGGCAGCGCCTTCCGCCGGTGTGGCTTCTAACAGGTAAGCATCGTTGTCGCCGACCTTTCCTTTGCCCTTCATCGCGATCTTCGGGTAAAGCTGTTTGAGTCTGATCGGCTTGTAGAAATCGGCGTCGAGTTTGGTGGCCGCCAGCTCGGCGCCGGTCTTCTCGCGCATTCCGCTTTGCGGGTCCTGAGACCACGCGACCGTTCCATTGAAGCCTTCCTGCACGATGCCGAAACCAGGAATGTCGAGCTTTAATGCCGTTTTGTTGGGCGCCTTCTCCCAAACCTCGGCGCTTCCGCTTAAGCCGAGAGCCGCAATTTCGAATGTGCCCTTTGACGCAGTGCTGGTGATCTTCTCCATCGCTGCCTTGCCGCCGAGCGCTTGCACGTACTTGTCGAGAATCTGATCGACTGTAGGCGTGGGCTCAACCGGTTTCGCTGCCTGATCGGCTGGTTTCTGCTGAGCGAGCGCCGCTACCGCGACTGCCATGCAAAGAATCATGATGGTGAGAGTTTTTTTCATCTGCTTATCCTTTCCTAATCCGAGCGACACGTGGGCGCGAAGTGATAAGCAATCATCACCTGGCAGCCGACACTCGCTCCTGTTTTGAGTGCTTCTGATTGATGACGCCGACCGCGGCCTCGAGCTGAGGGTCGCGGCCCTCGAGCAAAGCGCGGCGAGTGAGTTTGATTTCGATGTCGGGCTTAACGCCGAGCCCTTCGATCAGTACCCCCTTGGGCGTCTTGAAATCGGCGATGGCGTATTGAAACAGCGCGCCGGTAGGGAGTTTGCCAAAGATCGACGGCAGCGCCGCCCCCATTGTTTGTTCCCCGACTATTGTGGCCCGGCCGAGCTCTTGAAGCCCGGCGGCGAAGATCTCGCTTGTAGAGCCGCTCCCGCCGTCCGTCATTATCACGACCGGACCGAGATATGCGCCCTGTTGCGGGAAGGCGATAAAGGCCTGGCGGCCCGAACGCATTTTCATCGCGCCCAGCGATACCTGCTTTGCTTCAAGGTATCCGGTGATGCCCGGCGCCATTCCACCGATACCGCCCGGGTTGCCGCGCAGGTCGATGATGATCCCTCGCGCGTCTGACATCGAACGTATCGCGCCGCGAATCCTCTCCATCACCAGCGTCACGAAGATGTTGAACCTGATGTAGCCGATTCCCCCGTCCAGCCGCTTCGCTTCGAACTCGGTGTATTGAGGCGGAAAGTTTCCGAATCGCTGCGACATCTCGCCTTTGAGTTTCTCGCGCTCGATTGTGATCTCTCGGGTTTGATCGCGTTCGTCCAGGCAGGTCAGCCGGACCGTCGTCGCCGGGTTGCCGTTGATTCTGGCAAGCGCCGCGCGGGTTATTCGAATGCGCGTGAGAGCCGGCGACTCGGTGCCCTTAGAGAAGCGCGCGACGATTTCGCCGACCGTCATGTCGTCAATCTTCTTGATGATGAAGCCGGCGCGCAGACCGGCTGCTGAAGCCTTTGAGCCCGCCTCGACTTTGTTGACGATCACCTGTCCGTCGATCAAACGAATGTCCAGCCCCGCGCCTCCGCCCTTGGGTTCTTTCGAGTCGTCGTCGACGACTGCTTCCGGCGGGATGATTTGGAAATGGGACTGGTGAAGCTCGCCGAGCATCGCTTGGAGCAGGCTGTAGAGCTCTTGATCAATTTTCACACCGGCGACCCTGGGCGCGTACTGCTCGCGCACCTTGTCCCAATCAACGCCTCCGAAGTCCGGGTCGAAGTGTTTTTCCTTGACCGTGTTCCAGACCATGTCGAAGGTCGCTTGCCGGACCTCGGCGCTCGCGGCCGCCGGAGCTTTGGCGGCGGCGGGCTGGGTCTGTGGTTGAGTGTGGGCCGCAGCGCCCATCGATAGCAGCGCGGCCAATAGGATTATCAGGGTTAACTTCTTCAAGCGCTTCTCCGTTCAGAAGGATGATTGCTAAGAGTCACTCTCTGTACGACGACTCCGCACTCTCGGGTTCATCTTGTTAGCGGCGAACTGGAAGTTTATCCCACGCGGTAGCAGCGCAACAAGCTAAGGGCTTGCGTGGCGTGCGCGTCAACCATTTGTTCCGCATCCACGCGCTCGACCCCGGCTCGCGCAAGGTAAGTCCGATGGCTCCGCTGGCCGCGTAGCGGGCTCCTATCGAATAGCAGCGTGACAATGAGGTTAGCCGGGCCGCATAGCGGCTACCTATCGATAGCACCGCGCACCCCGACAGGATCCGGGCCGCGTAGCGGTGACCTATCGATAGCACCACGCACCCCGACACGATCCGGGCCGCGTGGCGGTTACCTATCGATAGCAGCGCGCGCCTCGACACGATCCGGGCCGCGTGGCGGCTACCTATCGGTAATACCTGCGACACGCGCCGCTACGCGGCCCGGCTGAGCCGATCGTCGTCTTGTGCTATCGATAGGTAACCGCTACGCGGCCCGGCTGAGCCGATCGTCGTCGCGTGCTATCGATAGGTAACCGCTACGCGGTCCGAGAACAACCTACCCCGCGGTTGTTAACCAACGAAGCGCGGATTAAACTCTAGGTCCGAGGAAAAAATGACGACCAGCAGGCAAATAACCGAAGCCGAACTCGAGCAACAGATCGCCGACGAGTTCGGCGTCAACGCGGATTATGTCAGCGAGCTTCTGCGCCTGTTCGAGCGCAACCCCGCGGCGGTTGATGAAGAATGGAGTTCATATTTCCGCGAGCTTCGCGGCGGCAACGGGACGGCTGAACCAGCGAGTGACCAAGCGGCGCAACCGCAGACGACCCCGGCCCAACCCCGGAGCGGACTTCAACCGACTTACAACTGGGCGCAACCGGCAACTGCAACGCTTGCTCCGGCTACCAGCAAGGCCGCTTCGCAGCAATCGCCAGCCACTCAGACGCCAGCGCCTGCCGAGCCGAGCCCGGCCGTTGCCGATTCGGACGAAACCGAGCGCATACCAATTCGAGGTCCCGCACTAAGACTCGCCGAGAACATGGAAGCGAGCCTGTCCGTTCCAACCGCCACTTCGCAACGCCAGATACCGATCAAGCTCCTGGACGAAAACCGCCGGCTCATCAATCAACACGTTGCTGCTTCTGGCAAGAAAGTCTCCTACACTCACCTCATCGCCCGCGCCATCATCACGGCGCTCGAGACGTTTCCTCAACTCAACGACTCATTCGAACAGAAGGACCAGGCCGCCTACCGCGTGAAGCATCACTCTGTGAATCTCGGCGTCGCCGTTGACGTCACGAAGAAGGACGGCTCGCGGACGCTGCTGGTTCCGAATATCAAAGGCGCTGATAAGCTCAAGTTCGGCGAGTTGCTCGATGCTTACGATGATGTGATCAAGCGTGCGCGCACGGGCAAGCTTCAAGTCGCCGACTTTCAAGCGACGACCATCAGCCTGACTAATCCCGGCACGATCGGCACCACAGCTTCGAATCCGAGATTGATGTCCGGACAGGGAGCGATCGTCGCGACCGGCGCCATCGAGTACCCGCCAGAGTATCAGGCGATGTCTCCCGAAGCTCTCTCGCGGCTTGGCATCAGCAAAGTGATGGTCGTGACCAGCACCTACGACCACCGCATAGTTCAGGGCGCGGAGTCGGGCGCGTTCCTGGCTTTGATTGACGAGATGCTGCGCGGCAAGCACGGGTTCTACGACAAGATCTTTAGCGACCTCGCCATTCACTTCCGTCCTTATCAATGGGCGATCGACATCAACCCGGCGATACTTGGCGACGACCGAAGGCGAGACGAAGTGCGCAAGCAGGGAAGCGTGCTTCAACTCATCAACGCGTATCGAGTGCGAGGCCATCTGGTTGCCGACATCGATCCGCTCGGCTGGAAAGAAGTGCAGTATCATACCGAGTTGGACATCGCCAGCTACGGGCTGACGATCTGGGACCTCGATCGCGAATTCATAACCGGTGGGCTTGGCGGCGCGGAGACCGGCGTGCTGCGCGAGATACTCGACCGCGTGCGGCGCTACTATTGCAGCAAGGTTGGCATCGAGTACCGGCACATCTCCGGCCCCGAAGAGAAGGAATGGATTCGCAAGCGCGTCGAGGGCGAACCTCCGCCGGTCCCGGTTGAAACAAAGAAACAGATTCTCTGGAAGCTCATCTCGGCCGAGTCGTTCGAAAAATTCCTGGGCATTAAGTACCTCGGCCAGAAGCGCTTTTCCATCGAAGGCAACGAGACGGTGGTCGCGGTGCTCGACCAGTTGATCGAGTCGGCGGCGGCGAGGTTCGTGCGCGAAATAACCGTAGGCATGGCGCATCGCGGCCGGCTCAACGTGATTGCCAACGTCATCGGCAAGTTCTGCGAGCGCATCTTCACAAGCTTTGAAGGCTCGATCCATCCGAATTACCCGCACGATCAGGGTGACGTGAAGTATCACCAGGGCGCGAGCGGGCTTCGCGACACCGCGAGCGGCAATCAAGTGCAGCTTGCGGTCGCGTCGAATCCTTCTCACCTCGAATTCATCGATCCCGTAGTGGAAGGACTGATTCGCGCGCGGCAAGATGCAGACGGCGAGCGTGAAGCGAAACTCGCGGTGTTGATTCACGGCGATGCAGCTTTTGCCGGCGAAGGCGTTGTAGCCGAGACGTTGAACCTGTCGAAGCTGCCTGGCTACAGCACTCTCGGCACGATTCACATCGTCGCCAACAACCAGCTCGGGTTTACGACTCCGCCCGAAGAAGGGCGCTCGTCTCACTACAGCACCGACATCGCCAAGATGATTCAGGCGCCGATCTTTCACGTGAACAGCGACGACGTCGAAGCCGCTTACAACGTCCTGCAGATCGCGCTCGACTACCGGCAACACTTCAAGAAAGACGTTGTGATCGACGTGATCGGGTTCCGGCGGTTGGGTCACAACGAAGGCGACGAGCCCACTTACACTCAGCCGGTGATGTACCAGCGAATCAAAGAACATCCCGGAGTGCGCGAGCTTTACGCGCGCAAGCTGATCGGCGAAGGCGTGATGACCGCGGAAGAGATCGCTTCGCTGATGGATGAGCGGATGCGCAGGTACGAGAACGCTCAACTCGGCGCGAAGGCGATCGTGGCAAAGAAGGGCAAAGAAGTCGCGCTTGCGGCGGCGTTTGCCGAGCCCGCCGTCGAAGTCATCGAGACCGGAGTCGATCACGCGGCTTTGCGTTCGCTCGCGCGTGCGATAACGGCGGTGCCTCGGGGCTTCAACCTTAATCCGAAGATCGTTGGGTTGCTTGGGCGGCGTTCGAAGATGGTCGAAGGCGAAGCGCCGGTCGATTGGGGCATGGCCGAAGCGCTTGCGTTTGGCTCGCTGCTGACCGAGGGCACCCCGATCCGGTTGACGGGTCAGGACACGGTTCGTGGAACTTTCAGTCATCGCCACGCGGCTTTCAGCGACACTCAGACCGGTGAGGAGTGGACGCCGCTCACGCAGCTTGCGCCCGCTCAGGCCGGCGAGTTGAACAAGGCGAAGTTTCAGATCTACGACAGCCCGTTGTCGGAAGCCGGCGCGCTTGGCTTCGAGTATGGCTACAGCGTCGCCTCGCCTTCGACGTTAGTGTTATGGGAAGCCCAGTTTGGGGACTTTGTGAACGCGGCGCAGGTAATCATCGATCAGTTCATCGCGGCGGGCGAACACAAGTGGAACCAGCCGAGCGGCATTGTGTTGTTGTTGCCGCACGGCTACGAGGGGCAGGGACCAGAGCATTCGAGCGCGAGGATTGAGCGCTTCCTGGAGCTTTGCGCGGAAGGAAATCTGCAGGTGGTTAATTGCTCTACTGCGGCTCAGTACTTTCACGTGCTTCGTCGCCAAGCTCGGCAGCTGCCTCGCAAACCGCTTGTTGTGATCACGCCGAAGAGCTTGCTTCGATTTCCTGACGCGGCTTCTGCGATCGAAGAGTTCACAAGCGGCGGCTTCCTTCCAGTGATCGGCGACCGCGAATTGGCCCACGCGTCCGGCGACCACGAAGCGCCCAACACGACCGGCGATCGCGAAGCCGCCAACCCAGCCGGCAATGGCGAAACGGCCAACGTAGGCAACGATCGCGAAGCCCCCAACCCAGCCGGCGATCCCGAAGCGACCAACCCGAACGGCGATCGCGAAACAGCTAACGCGGCCGGTAAGCACGAAACGACCAACGCGACCCTCGATCGCGAATCGTCCAACGCTGCCGTCACGCGGGTGTTGCTGAGCTGCGGCAAGGTCTTCTATGACCTTGCAGCCGAACGCAAGAAACTAAGCGACGCGACCACGGCCATCGTGCGAGTCGAGCAGTTGTATCCGTTCCCAAAGAACTTGATAGCCGAAGAGCTGAATCGATTCCCGAACGCGACTGACATTTGTTGGGTTCAGGAAGAGCCCCGGAACATGGGCGCCTGGTTCTTCATCGAGCCGCGGCTGTCTGAGATGCTCGGACCGAATCAACGCTTGCGATACTCCGGCCGCGCTGCGAGCGCAAGCCCAGCCACTGGATCGCACACGATTCACCAAATGGAACAGCGCAGGTTGGTTAAGGAAGCTTTTGGAGAGTAATCTCGAGTCATAAAGGGCGTGGGAGAATGGGTGCGCGTCGTCTTTTCGCGCATACCCACTTCGTGAGAGGTGGGTCGGTGATGCTCCAGCCTACAGAAGAGCACTTTTGCCTACTCTGTTTGCATACCCACCTCGTGAGAGGTGGGTCGGTGATGCTCCAGCCTACGATGAGACGCTACCGATCAAAGACGGTTCGCTCGTAGGCTACAGCATCAGGAACCCACTTCTCACGAGGTGGGTATGACGCGGCACGGCGGTGCTCGTAGGCTACAGCATCAAAAACCCACCTCTCACGAGGTGGGTATGACGCGGCACGGCGGTGCTCGTAGTAGGCTACAGCATCAGGAACCCACCTCTCACGAGGTGGGTATGAAGTCGTTCAGAGGCCTGACCGCGAAAATCTGACGCGCACCCTGGGTGACTTGGAGCCAAGTGAAATGCGAACCGTTACTATAGATTTGCCTGACACTGTCTTCACGGCATTGCGCAAAGCACCCGAGGAGTTTGTCCGTGAGATGCGCATTGCGGCGGCAGTCAAGTGGTATGAGGTGGGCGCACGCATTGTCTCAGGGGAAGGCCGCCGAAATAGCCGGCGTTTCGCGCGCGGAGTTTATCGATGCCCTCTCTCGCTTTAAGGTCTCGCCTATTCAATACACCGCGGAAGAACTAACCGGGGAGCTAGCCGGTGAAGCGTGATCGGGTTGTACTCAACGCATCACCCTTGATTGTGCTGCTCAAAGCCAACTCAGCAGGCAGGGGATTGAGCGAGATTGGAAAGGCGCTTAAACGCAAATTGTACAAACAAAGCAATGCGGCCCAGCCGCTTGGCAAACTGCTAGGGGCTGTCTGTAGTTCATTCCCATATTTCACGGCCATCTCCAGAAAGAACTTGGCGTGAAAAAATGCTTCGAGGAAGACTCGCGTGTGTTCGGTCCAGTTTTGATTGTGCTCGATCTCAAACTGTTTGCCACTCGCGCCAGCCTGATAGATTTCTTCAAACATCGGGGAAAAGGTTGTTCCGCTTGGGGCGACGCTCCGGAGCGCTTCAACTATCCTCTTGGTTTGATCCTGAAGCCAATAGACTTTGAAGGACTGATAGTAGAAGCGATAGACGAGGTCTTCGTACACCCAGTGCGAATTCATTTCTTCGAGAAGTTCAACCAGTTCAGACCCACGCGCCTGAATATTCGCCAGCAGCTCGTCATCCTTACGCAATGAATCGAGCATATGCCACTTCTCCTCTTGTCACCTTCGATAACCTCCTATGTGACCGCTGGCTAACGATTTGTTCGGCGTCGTGCTAACGACCGGGGTTCAGCCGCGCGGTCCGCGACGCCATGGTAGCGCAACGTGGAAGGCAGGAACACTGCGAACCGCGTCGGCTGCAACCCGAGTTAGCCAGCGAAGGGTCTGTGCGGTCCGATTCAAAGCGATAGCTAATACCGGCCTGTTTCAGCCGCGGCGGCCCGTGATGGCCGTCGGTTACAAACGCTCTTAGCCAACTCAAAGTCAGAGTTCCGGCGCTGCTAACGCTTCCGCATGGAATAGTCACAAGCTCCGTGAAGAAGCGCCCGGATGAAGATGGTCCTGCCAGAGCTGGTCACTTTTCACGTTCGTGGGCAACCAGGCGGAACAAAGCCGAGTTTACAATCGAATCGTAACGCGGGAG
This sequence comes from Candidatus Onstottus arcticum, assembly GCA_038040485.1. Taxonomy (GTDB): domain Bacteria; phylum Acidobacteriota; class Blastocatellia; order UBA7656; family UBA7656; genus Onstottus_B; species Onstottus_B arcticum. The sequence continues at coordinate 242,998 of JBBPIE010000001.1, read as the reverse complement.
GGAGCCAACCGCGACGCCGAACAGAACGCCCGTTACGAACCGGCGAGGATTTGTGCTCCTTGCGAGCCCGAAGTATTGAAGAAGACCATCAGCGGCGAGCGGCATAATCATGAGGATCACGATGTAGATTGGAAGGCCGCGCGCCAGAAAATCGGACGAGGCCAGCCCTCCCGAAACGCAGGCACCTACCACCACCCCGCTGCAACGGGCACACAGTGGAAGCACAAACCGCCCAACGCGCAGAGCCCGGTCAGGTCTGAGGTTGCATAGCGGAGCAACACCAAAATAGTGAAGACGGTTACGCATGATTAGCTGCTGCTGCTTTGTACCCAACAACAGATGATGATCGCGATGATCGCGATGATCACGCCCATGGCGGACCCAAATAGATCGCGACGATCACAACCACGATCAATAAAAACAAAATAGCTAGTAGGTCATCCTCGCTCCACATGGTCGCCTCCAACATTCTCTTGTCGTTCGAAAGGCCAAAAACGAAAGGATGTGTTCGTTTGGAAGGCCGCTCGTTGGAGTGTACTGTATACAATCCTGGCCTACCAGGAATCCACCGCGTCTGGTCCTCGGCGGCGCTGACGTGCTCATCGCCGGCGATTATTGAGTCAGGCTGACATGAATTCTACAGAAAACTGTCCAAGTTCTATCGCGTCTTCGCAATACTCGCATTCTTCGTGCTTCATGACTCGTCACTCTCTGAATGACTGACGCTGCTTCCAGTTCAGTATCCTTTCCAGATCATCAAGAATATCGGGCGCTTCAAGTACGGAAGCGAATTGACTGACCCAGTAGCGGACTCGTTCGAGATCCAGCTTTGGATGCGCATCGAGCACCGCTTCTATGTCAGCGATGTCGCGCGGGCGGCGCGGAAGCGCTTTCATGATAATGAGGTCTTCAGGCGAGACCAAGGGGAAAGAAATGCCAACAATGGTCACGATCGACGCCCTATCGACACTCTCTTGCTCAAACGGGAGAACGCCCAACGAGATGTCGACGTCGGTCTTACTTGGAGCGTGCACCAGAAGCAAAACTCGATTTTTCGCCGCGAATGCTGCGGCATCACTGATACGGGGCGAGAAGCCAAAGCGCGTGCCGGCGGCGAGGAATGCGTCGATGTGCAAATCTCCCAGGAGGACGACTGCATCAACGTCATTGGTTACTCGAGGGCGACCCAGAAGGTTGGCCGCGAGCCCGCCAATCACGGCCCCAGGGACCGACTGGTCTTTGAGCCAGGCTATCAGGTCGGCGACCGCCCCGATTAGCCGTAAGACATGAGGTTCATCCGCCACCCGAATATGCCCTCTTGAGGCGAACCCATAGCGCTCTTACATCGGCATCTTCGTCCGCCAGCGCCTCTCCCCAGCCCATTTGCCGAGCCGATTCCATAAGCGCCGCCGCGTGTTCGAACTTCTCCTCAATACTCATAGATCGAAGCTCCTCGATCTCGAGCGCGTTCACCGCCTCGTAGCCTGCCTTGTAAGCGAGAAGCTCTTCCTTAGTCATGGGCTGTGGGTTGTCGTTTCGCTTGCTCATCGCGCACTGAATCTTACAGCGAATGAGCATCAGATGCGAATCGCGATTGGGACCTAACCGCCTTGCGGGGCGATGCCGATGCGATCTAACAAATTCTGAAACCGCGGGTCGGACCTCAAGCCGTCAAACGCTCGGTCGATGTTCAGCCAGACCACGTAGTACGAATGGTCTTTGTAGACTCGCTCCAGCCATTCAAACGCAGCATCCTTCTGCCCTAGCGCCGCGTAGACGGACGCCATCGGATAAGGCGAGGCGTACTTCTGCTTCGCGAGCGCTTTCACTTCAGCCAGCACGCGCTCGGCCTCGCTCTTTTTTCCGGACATCGCGTAAGGCCTCGCGACCCACGCTTTCATCGCCGGCTCGTTGAACAGGTCGGCGGCCTTTTGATACTCGCGAGCCGAGTCGTCAAACATGCGCTTCTGCTCGTAAACCATCCCAAGCTGAAAGTGCGCTTCCGCGAAGTTGGGGTCCATATCGAGCGTCTTCTTGAGCTGCTCGATCGCGCGATCGTATTGCCGCGCGCCGTAAAGCACTCTCCCCATCGACGTGTTCACAATCAGCGAAAGCGGATCGAGCTCGAGCGCCCGCTGCATCTCGCGTATCGCTTCGTCCGAGCGCAGCCGGCTGGCCAAATACGCCGCGTACCAGTGATGAGCAGTCGCGTAATTGGGGTTGAGCTCGACCGCGCGTTTGTACTGCTTCTCGGCTTCCGTCCAGGTCCACTCGTACTCGTAAGCAGCGCCAAGCGATGTGTGAGCCTCGGCCAGCGAGTCGTCCATCTCGATCGCCTTCTGCGCCGCCGCTTTCACCTTTGGAAGAAGCTCGGCCGGCGCCGAGCCCTCAAGCTCGACAAGGATCGCGTAGCAGTCGGCCAAGCCGGCATAAGCCAGCGCGTAGGACGGGTCCTGCTCGATCGCCTGGTTGAAGTACTCGATGCCTTTCTTCAGCCCCTCTTCGGTGCGTTTGCTCCAATAGAAACGCCCCTTCAGATAGAGCTTGTAGGCTTCGGGGTCGTCGGTGAAGTGTTTGCTCACGCGCCGCTCGTCTTCACCGCCGAGCTTGAGTTGAAGCTTCTGTGAGATTTGGCGCGCGATCTCTTCCTGCATCGCCAGAACATCGGAGACCTTGCGGTTGTACTGCTCGCCCCATATCTGCGTGTCGTCGCGCGCATCGATAAGCTCGATACTGATTGAAAGGTTGTCGCCGCGCTCAACGATTCGTCCGTTGAGCACGCTTTTCACGCCAAGCTCACGCCCAATCTTCCGTGCGTCCGTCTGCAGGCCTTTATAGCGAAAGACCGAGTTGCGGGACATCACTCTCAGACCGCGTGACTGGGCAAGGTTGTTTATCAGGCTCTCGGTTATTCCGTCTGACAGATAGTCGGTGTTTGGATCCGCGCTCTCGTTGACGAACGGCAACACTGCTATCGAATCGATCGTATGCGCTGCGCCGCCGGGCTCGGCCGGGCCCCGCGAGAAAAAGAAGAGCCCCCCGGCAACTGCGGCGATCAGAACCAGGGTCGTAATCATCATCGGCTTTCGCCTGCTGTTCTGAGCCAGCAGGTGAGAAATTGACGCGCCTATGCGGGCGGTTAGGCCGTCGCTCTTCTCGCCGGGGATCTGTGAGAGAGTCGTCTGCGCTTCTTGCTCCAACGTAATTGGGACTGTAGTCTCGCCGGTCGAGTCCGGCAGGAATGAGTCGTCGAGCCCTATTTCAAAATCGATCCGCCGCTTCAATCGCTTGAGATCGGCGAGCAGTTCATTGACAGTTTGGTAACGGGCTTCTCGATCCTTCGCGAGTGCTTTGTCAACGATGTACTCGAGCGCCTGCGGAGCCTCCGAGACCTGCGAGAGCGGCGGCGGTCTGCGCTCCAGGATCGACACGAGAATGTCGCTGGTGCTCGGTCCCTCGAATGGCTTGCGGCCGGTGAGCATCTCGTAAAGCAGCACGCCCAGGCTGAAGATGTCGGTTCTGCCATCGACCGCATACCCGCGAGCCTGCTCGGGCGACATATAATTAGGACTGCCCATGACGACATTTTTCTCGGTAGTGACGGTCCGGCCATCGGGGGTGTCGTCGCCGGTGGTCTGCTCGCCTGAGTAATCGGCGAACTTTTCGGTGAGCTTGACGATGCCGAAGTCGAGCACCTTGACGTACCCGTCGGGCCTCAGCATCACGTTTTCAGGTTTTATGTCGCGATGGATGATGCCGGCTTGATGAGCCGCGGCCAGCGCGCTGGCGATTTGAACCGCGACATCGACGGCTTCTCGGGGGCTGAGCGGTGATTTCTTCACACGCTTGCGAAGCGTCTCGCCTTCGATGAACTCAGTGGCGATGAATCGCGCGCCATCCTGCGATCCGACTTCGTGAATTGTGATGATGTTCGGATGATTGAGAGCCGAAGCCGAACGCGCTTCCTGTTCGAAGCGCCTCAGCCGGTCTTCATCGGTTCCCGAGTGCGAAGGCAGAATCTTGAGCGCCACGCGACGGCCAAGCGTCGTGTCCTCGGCGAGATATACCTCACCCATCCCACCCACGCCCAACGGTGAGAGAATCTTGTAGCGTCCGATGATTGAGCCAATCGATACAGTCAATGGCATTCTTGCGAGTTCGTTACCGGAGACTTCCAGGAGCGGTAGCCAATCTCAAAACCGTCTTGCGGTCACACCCGTGAAAAGGATAGCGCATAACGCGATCGTCGAGCGACACGGTGCGCCGGGATCCGAACTTCAATTCTCTGCGTTCGCCTCTGCGTCTCGGCGGTTAGAGGGGTTCACAAACTTGGTAAACCTGGAAGTTCTCTCTAACCGCGGAGACGCTGAGACGCAGAGGCGGACGCAGAGAAAACATACGGATCAGGAGGCCACCTGCGGGAGCAGATCAGGAGGGCAGGGCGGCTTCGCGCGCAAGCCAGCTTTGAAGCGCCTCGTTTTCGCGCGCAAGCTCGTCGGCGTTGATCAACCCGCGTTGCACAGCAATCGAGATGGCGCGTGAGCGCGGGCTGTAAGTATTCCCCCATCGCTCGTCCACAATCTGCTCGAGGTCCACCGAAAGCTTTGCGTAAAGCTCGCGCAGCCGGTTCTGCACGCCGCGCTCGCTCAGGTAGCGCCGCCGGGCGATTGCGCGATCGGTCAGACCGATCGCGATGTCGATCAGCGCTTCGTACTCGACGTCGGTCAGTCCGGACGCGCGGTTGATTGCCCGCGACTGCACCGTTCGAATTTCTGGATCGATCCAGCACTGCTCGTCTATTAGGACCGCACGCAACGCAGCTATCAGCTTCTCGTCCGGCGATGACTTGAGCACGTAGCCATACACTGTCTCGCCGGGGACGATTCGCGCGAGTTCGCGCACGTAGATCTCGTCCTTGTATTGCGACCAGAAAAGAATTCTGGCGAGGGGCTGCTCGGCCCAAATCTGCTTCGCCGCGCGAACGCCGGAAAGTCCGCGCAGTTTTATGTCGAGCACCACAAGTGCGGGCCGATTCTTGAGCGCAAGCTCGACCGCTTTGGTTCCGTCGTCAGTCTCGATCAACGGACCGAACTCGGCGAACTTGTTCGCGATGACCGCGCGGAGGTAGTCGCGTTGAAAGGGCATATCTTCTGCGATGACTATGCTCATAGCTCAACTTGGTTCGTTAGGCCGAGTGCCGCAAGCACTCAACTAAAGGTCCATCTTCGGCCACGCTCCCGAACCCTGAAGCGGCAACCGAATCTCAACCACCGTTCCTTGTTTGCCTGTAGCGCTCAGCCAGGTGATCTGGGCGCCGAGCAGCTTCGCGCGATAACGCATGTTTCCCATTCCGCGCGCACGGTGAAGATCGCTCGATATCGTCAAGCCGCGCCCATCATCAGTCACGCGAATCAGCATGTCGCCCATTGCCGGCATCAATACTATTTCGACCAGGCTCGCGTTCGCGTGTTTCGAGATGTTGTTGAGCGCCTCCTGGACGATTCGATACAGCAGGAGCTGTTCAGTCTCCGAGAGATTGATCTCGGATTCTTTGATTGAGCAGGAGAAGCGGGTGGCAAATACGCGATCTCCCGCCGTTGACGCGCGCTCGAGACAGCTCTCGATGGCAGGAGTAAGACCGAGCGTATCGAGAGCCGAGGGGCTGAGGCTCTCCATTGCGCGCCGCACCTCGTCCATCGCCGCGGTAACGCCGGCGACTATCTGAGCAAGCCCGTCGCGCACTTCGCTGGTCATCGCTTCGGGAGGCTTGTCGTACAGGCGCCGTGCCAGCAGCGCCATTTCGCGAAGATCCGACAGCGTTTGGTCGTGCAGATCGGCGGCAAGCAGCTTGCGCTCGCTCTCGGCGAGGGTCACGAACTGCAGCAGTCCTTCGATTATGTCTTGTTCGCTATTCAAAGGTTTGTCTTCCAATCCAATGATACGTCACCGGAGCCCGCCTGGAACTGTGGAATCCCACAGTTCCATTCTGCGACCTGGGACGGGAAACTTTGCGGAAAGCGACCTACAACCTATCCGGCGCCGGATGTAGACTCCGCTCGTCTTGAGAAGATGTCAACCGCAGGGGCGGGGCCAAAGCCTTCTGACCTCGCCCCCTATTTCGAAAGCGGACATCACACGGAATCATCGATTAAGGTCGGTGAGATTGTAGCAAAGGAGATTAAGACAATGAACAGAATGACACGCACTTCAATATCGCTGGCCGCGAGCATCGCGATCGCCCTTTCGTCGTTCCTGATCGCCGCGCCGAGAGCGGAGGCCGGAAGCAAGTATTTCACGATGAAGGGTCAGGTGGTGAAGATCGACCAGAAGCAGCGAACGCTCCTGATAGCCGATCGCTCGAATGAGCGGTTGTACGTGGTAAGCGTGCCGGAAGGTGCAACGCTCAAGATCACCCGGGGCCGTTACATGAGGATGGCAGAGCCAGGCTTCAACGACGTGTTCAACAAGGATCGCGTCGAAATCCGCTGCTATCGCACGGATTCAGAACACCTGGCTCAGCTCGGCGATGGACGCACGGTTGTCACGCTGACCGCCCTGTCGAGCAGGTAGCAGGCGCTCGCGCGCGGCTTGAAGCAGCCAGCGCTAGATGCGACTGACTGACGGAGCTAGCGAAGTTAACGATGACGGACGGTCAAACGGGGACCGTCGCTAAACAGGCAGACTCGGATGTTTGCCGCAAGGAGAGAGTATGAAACGCATTTCCAGTCTTTTCGCGATAGCAGTGATCTCGATTGTCGGGTTGTCGTCGCTCGGAATGAGCGCCCCCAAAGCCGGCCAGGCCGGTAAGAGCTTCACGCTCGAGGGCCGCGTAGTCAGCATCGACCAAAAGGCGCGGACGCTGCTCGTGGATGACCAATCGTCCGACAAGCTTTATCTGGTCACGGTGCCAGAGGGCAGGTCGATCAAGATCAAGTTCGGGCTTCAGATGAATCTCGCCGAAGCCAGGTTCGATCAGGTTCGCCGGAAAAACATCGTGCGAATCGAGTGCAAGCGATCTGCAACCGAGCACCTTGCCCAGCTCGAAGATGGAACGCAAGCCATCGTCGTGATCGTCTCCCAATGACCCACGTTTCTTCCCTCGGGGCGGTCTCGGTTCCTGAGACCGCCCCAAAAGCCTGCTAAGCAATCCCCACGCTTGAGAACCGGGCTGCACTGCCGTCCCAGACCGGGAAAGGCAGCCCGGCTTCCCCTTTTGATTTTGGATTGGGGAGGCCGTCGCACAACTGGGCTCGTTGAATACCAGACAAAACCCCAGAATCCGATACAATCGTCTTCGATATGAAGTCGGCTAGTCTGAACAGGCTTGCGGTCGCGGCGGTTTGTTTTTCTCTGGCGATCGCTTGTACCTCAAGGTCAAAGCGAGTCGGCGACCTCGAGGATTCTGCAGGCGAACCGGAGCAGTATTCGGCAACCGTTGTTTGTTCGGTCGATGACGGAACTGAGCGCGAATTGAGCGTCACCCGGATATTCAAGTCCGGCGAACTTAGGCGCCAGGAATGGACTGAGCAGGGCGAGGCGTATGCACTAATCTGGCGGCCCGATCTGGGAAAGATGTATGCCTTGGATCTCGCGCAGCGTTGTTACACTGAGAATGAAACGAACCCACAAGGCGAAGCCATGCCTGGGCGTGAACCACTTGCGTCCCAGAGCCGAACCTTCGAAGTTGAGCACGTGGTTCCGGACTCGGCCAGCGCCAATCGCGACCGGGTGGAGGGCGACGCGGTTGAGCGAGCGCTTGGCGGCGCACCGTCCTTTGCTCGTGTCGAGACTCAGCGCCTTTCAGATAAGACAATCGATGGTCATCCTTGCACGGTTCTCGAACGGCGCGCGATCTTCGTTGATGATCACGTCGAGGTGACCACGACGTTTTGCGCGCGCGAGCTTGGAGGGCTTGCGATAAGGGTGGAAACTGGGCCCGGCGCGGGAACCGGCGGCGCAAGACTAATCACGGAGTTGCGCGACATTCGGCTTGGTGTGCCGGCTGATGCGTTTGTCGTTCCGCACGATTTCAGAAAAGTGGACAAGCTCCCGCGATGACTTCGCACGCTAATGCGTCACTCGATCGGCCGCGGGTTGTACTCGTGCGCGAACGCGATCCGCTCGGCGAGCGGCGGATGGCTGTACAGCCAGAACTTGATGAACGCGCTCGGGTCCGGGTCGGCCAGGTCGATCTCTCCCAGCACCTGGAATGCTTCGGCGGCCACCTTCGAAGAATCGGGCACGATCCCGTTCGTCACGTCCAGCCCGTAGACGTCAGCCTGGTGCTCTTGATAACGGCTGTAGGTGTTGAACACCGGCTCCGCGAGAAAAACAAAGATCGAGAAGAATAGCATCAACACCGGAAGTGAAGCCCAATCTTCAAGGTTTCGCATTGACCATCGTTTCTGCCAGCGCACCATCGCCCAAAGCGTCGAACGGTACACGAGGTACAAAAGACCTATGATCAAGCACCCGACTAACGCAATGCTCTTAGGGATGTGTCCGAGCACATAGTGGCCCATCTCATGACCCACGACAAAGAGCGTCTGTGGCGTGGTCATATTTGCAATCGTCGTGTCCCACACTACCACCCGCTTCGATGAGCCAAAGCCCGTGACGTACGCGTTAACCGCTTTCACTTTCTCGCTTGCCTTCATCTCGAACATTCGCTCACGTGGGATGTCGAGTCCTGCGTGTCTGACGACCTCTTCGATTTCGGCGACAAGGGTTGGGCTATTGTTTTCGAGCGGCTCGAACTTATTGAACAGCGGATCGAGCACCAACGGCGAAAGGAAGATGAAGATTACCGCGAGTGGGAATATTGCAAGGCCGGAGTACAGCCACCATCTCCGGGGGCTGCGGCGAACGACGCCATAGAAAAAATAGAGCAGCACCGACATGATGGCGAGCCCGATCAACTGCCCTTTCGTCCAGTCCCATAGCCACGACCCCCAGCCCTGAATCGAAATGTCGTATTGCCTCGCGAGATTGTGCCCATAGGCGTCCAGCGGGAGCTGCAGCACGGCAAGCGTGAGCAACAACAGCGGCACAAAGATCAGAGCTTGCAGGATACGGCGCCGCGAAGCGCCTTCGGCCCAGTCTCTGAATCTGGGAGCGACGCGAAACGCGAGGATGCCTAGCAGCAGCAGCAGCGAGTAGGCGGTTCCGACGAAGTGAAGCTGGTACTGCTTTCGGGAGTAAGCAACCGCCTTCTCATACTTCTCAGGCGGCAAGGTATAACTCGTGACTTCTTTCTTTTCGGCGGCTGCCTGGGCGCCGCTCGATGCCGGGCTTTCAGTTTGAGCGAAGGTACCCGCACCAAACAGCAAGATCAACACAAACGACAACCCGAAGTGACGCGGCACGGCAGCCCCCTTAGGCGCGGAGTTGGACCACTTGTCACGGCGAGAATAGTGAGAACTCTCTGTGATTTCAAGGAAGAATCTTCGAAGTGTGCGGGTTAGATTCTCGCGTTGGTTAGGCTTCAGGTTTGCAACATTTCGGGGAGTTGACCGACATTGAAGAGTTGCCACCGTGTGCAACTCCGTTAGGAGTTGAATGTCTGTAGTACGGCCGGCGCGACGGCTGCTCACCCCGTCAGGGGTGATATGGTCTTGCGCCGCCCGTACATAGCTACTCCGCTGGAGTGCGGCGTCGTGGGTCGCGGTTCTATAAACATCGCACTCCTCTGGAGTGCCTGCACTCCTTAGTACTGAACTGATAGGACGTGATTGAAACGATGGCAGCCGCGCGGCCGCGTGCCGCGCGGAACTTGACATCACTGCTAACTGTCGTCGCCTGGGAGAAGGCGCGAGAAGATGCTTTGCTGCAAATAGAAAGCGCGGCGAAGCCGAAGCTTCGCCGCGCGTTTCAACCGACTCTAGGCAGCTACTTTGTTCCCGGCAAGGTGCGTGTTTGAGGCGTGCGGCGTGAACGGCCCGGGTTAGAACCAGTCGGAAACCCAGTCGGCATCTGCGGCTGACCTGTGGGCGTCGATGGCTGGCCGATGGCGGAAGCGATTACGTCGTCGTAGATCATGATCTTGCCGGACTCTTTCATTTCCTTCTGAGTTGATTCAAGAAAGGTCGAGAAGTAGATGTTGCGCTTTTCATCCAGCAATCGCTCCTCGATCGACGCGCGGTCTTTCTTGAACTGATCACCCATATCCGCGTCTTTGCGAGCTACAAGCGACGCGACGACCAGAACGTCGCTTCCTTCGACCTTGATCGGTTCGTGTGTTACTTCGCCAACGTTGAGCTTGTAGAGCGCGGTGCGGTTACTCTCGCTCACAAGCGGACCGACGGTTTCGCTGGAGGCGATCCCGGCTCTCTCGTCCGTCTTCAGCCCAAGCGAATCGGCGATTTTCTTTAGCTCGTCGGGAGTCTTGGCCTGAGCAGCCTGCCGCGCACGATCAGACGCAAGCTGCTTGGCTTTTTCCGCCCGGTAGTTAAACTCGACTTTTGTTTTTACGTCCTCGAGGACGGGTTCGTGGGGATCGCGCCGGTCGAGGTATTGAACGATCGCCAGCCCTTTGGCGACGTTGATCCTGCCGGCTACGTCGTTGAGGTTTTCAAGGTCGAATAACGCGTTGTCGAACTCGAGCTCGGTGCCGAGACCGGGAATGTTATCGTCCTGTGAGAAGAAAGGCGTCTCTTTGACGGTCGCCACCTGCGCGCCGCTGTTCTTGTTGATCTCAGCGACGGCCGCTTCGGCGTTCTTGCTCTCTTTGAATTTCGACTCGGCCTCCGAGGCGATCTCAACCGCCCTCGAGTAGCTCTTTCTGGCGCGCGCCGCTTTCAGCAGCTCGGACCGCGATTCCTCGAACGTGGGAATCTTGCGGTCGGTCACCTTCAGTATGTAGTACTTGTCGCCTTTCTTGATTGGCTGGGTGATTTCGTCCTTTTGCATGCTGAAGGTGCGCGAGATCGGATCATCAGATTCGCGCTTGTCGTTCTTGTTGATCCAGCCAAGATCGCCGCCGCTCGCCTTTGTCTTGGCATCCTGGCTGTACTCGCGAGCGAGCTGAGCGAAGTCTTCGGGCTGTTTGCCTTCCGCGCCCTGCGCTCGCGCAACGATCTCCTGAGCCTTCTTTCGCAACTCCTCTTCCGGGCTCGGCGTCTGCTCGGCTTGGGTCGGCTTCTGCTCGGCGCCGTCTGGTCGCTTCGCAGGCTGAGTCGCCGGTTGCTTGGGAACGTTAAGCACTATTTGACTGACTCGAATCTGATTGATGTTGCGTTGCGGATCGAACTCCTGTTTCAACTCGTCGTCCGGGACCTGAATGGCCTCAGCGGCTTTGTCCTGATCGATAAAGATGTAGCGAGCTCGCCTTTGCTCGGTGGTGATTTTGAAGGCGTTCCGGTCGGCGTCGAAGTGCGCCTGGAGGTCCGAGTCTGAAACCGTCACTTTGTCGCGAAGCTGCTCGGGATTAATTTCAACCCAGCGAAAGCTGTAGTTGGTGTTGGTCCGCCGATAGTCGGCTTCGACGTCCTGAGGCGATACCTGGATCCCGGCGGTGATGTAACTGCGGAGGTGTTGCTCCGCGATCGAAGCGCGAAGCTGTTCTTCAAAGGACACCGGCGTTAAGCCCGCTTGCTGAAGCCTCATTTTGTAGCCCTCGGCGCCAGGCCACGGACTGAATATCTGCCTGATCCGCGATTGCACTTCGCTGTCGGAGGCTTCCAGATTGAGGCGGCTGGCCTCATAAAGGATTACCTTTTGCCGAATCAGATTGTCGAGGACCTGCGGGCCGTATTGCGAATACGTCGTGGCCGCATCCTGGCGTTGGGTCTTTCCCTGCCCCTGAGCGATTTGCTGGCTGAATCCGTTGAGAGCGTCTTTCAGCTCCTTCAACGTGATTTCATAGCCGGCGACTTTGGCGACCGTGGAGTCGTTCCCGCCAGTGCCATGGAACAACCCGGCGGCGCCGCCCGAAACGGCTACCGAGAACAGCCCAACCAGGCTGAGCGCCAGGAGCCCCACGAAAATCAGCAACAGCACGTTGCGCGAGCGTTTGCGGCCACTGAGAAACTTCAACATCGTGAATCACGCCTCCGAGAATGTTAGCTTGTTTCGCCTGGTGGCGAAGAATCTTGTGCTTGCGAGAAAGGAGAATTCTAGTGGACGGGCTCACGAATGACAACCTTGGCTCGCTTCGAGTGGTGTCCTGGATTTCGAATGTCTTTCTCTGCGTTGGGCTCTGCGTCTCAGCGTCTCCGCGGTTAGAGAGGACTTCCAGGTTTACCAGATTTGCGAACCCTCTAACCGCAGAGTCGCTGAGACGCAGAGCCCAACGCAGAGAATTGAAGTCAGGACACCATTTCGTTCTTGAGGTTCGAGCAATATCCTATAGTTCAAAGCCTCAACCCGCTCGGCGCAAGCGGGAGCGATCGCAGCCTCATACCCGTGGCGTCAAAGATCGCGTTTGCGACCGCCGGGGCGAGCCCGACGATCGGAGTCTCTCCTGCGCCAGCCGATGGAAGATCTTTTCGATCCACCAACACCGTCTCGATCAACGGGACGTCGCTGAAGCGGGGCACTCGATAACGCGAGAAGCGAGCGTTAGCGATCTTGCCGTTGTCAAAGTCGATCGCTTCAAACAACGCGCCGCCGATAGCCATCACGATCGAGCCTTCGATCTGGTTCTTTAGCTGATCGGGGTTGACGATCGCTCCGCACTCGAAGGCCTCGACCACTCGCACCAGTTTCACCTTGCCGGTCGCGCGGTCAACGGCGATCTCCGCGCACGCGGCGACGTAACCGCCCTTCTCGAAGCCGCCCGCGATTCCAAAGCCGCGATCCGCAGCGCCCTTAGGCTTGCCCCAACCGAACGCTTTGGCCGCCGCCGAGAGCACGTCCTTCAATCGTTCGTCCTTCAGGTTCTTAAATCGAAACTCGAGGGGGTCCATTTTCAACATGTGCGCCAGCTCATCCAGATGACTCTCTCGGGCGAAGTGATTAGCCGTCGCGGCCAGGCCTCGATAAGAACCCTGACGCAGCGGGGACTTCGCTTGATGAAAAACAATCTTCTGGTTGGCGAAGGCGTACTTGGTCTGAATACCAGCTGTCCCCGAGTTGTAATTGTGAAACTCCCACGCGGTGATGGTTCCGTCGGCGCTCACGCCGCTCGATACATCGATTACTCCTGCTGGACGAAAGTAGGCCCAGGTGAATTCCTCTTCGCGAGTCCAGACAACCTTGACGGGTTTGCCGGCAGCCTTGGCGAGCCGCGCGGCTTCGACTGCGGCATCGCCTGTGTGCTTACCGCCGTATCCCGCTCCGGTGTCGGGCACGATCACTCGCACTCGCTCTTCTGGAATGCGAAACGTCTCGGCAAGCTCGCCTCGAACTCCGAACGGCCGCTGCGTCCCCGTCCACACTGTGAGCTTGCCGTCTCGCCATTCGGCGACCGCTGCACGCGGCTCTAGCGGCGCGTGCGCGATGTAGGCGACCGTGTAGGTTTGATTGAGCTTCTTAGCCGCTTGCGCCAGCCCCTCGCTGATCGAGCCCTGCGAGCTGATCTGCTGCGCCGAAGTGGCCTGTTGTCTCAAGTGCTCGGACAGCTCCTTTGCGGAAGGCTGAGGCGCGGCTTTCCATTCGGTCTGAATCGTCGCGACTGCGCGAGCCGCCGTCCTCGCGTCGGGAGCGGCGACTCCGACGAAGTTGCCGTCGCTGACTACGGTGACTCCGGCGATCGCTTCGGCCTCGCTTGTTTTGACTGAGACCAGCGTTGCGTTGAGCGCTGAAGGCCTGACCACCCTTCCGACCAGCATGCCCGGCAGCTTGTGGTCTGAAGTGTATCGATGTTTTCCGGTGACGAACGCGCGGCCATCGACTTTCGCGACCGACTTGCCAGCGATCTTCCACTGATCGACGGGAGTAGTGGGCGCGTCGCCGGCGATGACCTTCAGGAGTCTCTGCCCTTTTGTTAAGCGCCCGAACTCGATCGACTTGCCTGTACGCTCATCGATCACCTTGCCGTCTCTTACTCCGAAGGATACGCGGCTGACCTTCAATTCTTCGGCGGCCAGGTCGATCAGGGCCTCGCGTGCGGCCGCCGCCGCCTTGCGAAGTTGCGGAGCCATCGTGGGCGTCGTGCGGCTGCCGAATGTTCCGATATCGAAAGGCGTCAGGTCTGTGTCGCCCATCAACACCCGAATCGATGAGACCGGAATGCGAAGCTCTTCGGCTACGACTTGAGAGAGCGAAGTCCGAATGTTCTGCCCGAACTCGACCTTTCCCGTGAATACCGTGACCGAGCCGTCTTCGGCGATGTGCAGCCAGCCGGCGATGTCTTTGGGCGCCGATGCGTTCGGCGCGCGGCGGCCCGACTCGCCCTCTTGTCTGCCGGATTCCTGCGCAGCGAGCGCGTCGAGCGTGAACACCAGCACCAGCCCGCCACCCAACAGCTTCAAGAAGTCGCGGCGCGCGAGTTCAGAGTCGAAGTGATAAGCCGGCTCCGTGAACAGCTCGTAGCGCTCGAGTTCGATTGGTTGATCGATCGGATGACTCTCGCTCATCGTCCGCCTCCTTTCAACGACTGCGCGGCCTTGCGGATTGCGGTTACGATTCGCGGATAGCTCCCGCAGCGGCAGATGTTGCCTTCCATGAAGCGCACAATCTCCTGGTCGCTGGGGCTTGTGTTTTTTGCGAGCAACGCGACGCCTGACATGATCATTCCCGGGGTGCAGTAGCCACACTGCAAAGCGTCAGCTTCGAGGAACGCCTGCTGAAGAGGGTGCAGGCGGCCGTTCTTTTCAAGCCCCTCGATTGTCGTGATCTTCTTCCCAGCCGCAGCACCCACAGTCGTGATGCATGAGCGAGTGGCTCGGCCGTCGATCAGCACAGTGCACGCGCCGCATTGCCCCTCGCCGCAGCCGTACTTGCTCCCGATCAGGTCCAGTTCGTCGCGCAAGACGCTGAGCAGACTTCGGTCCGAATCGGCGTCGATTCGAAGCCTGCCCCCATTGATTTGAAGCTCAGTAATCTTTGGCATAAGCGTTCCTCAAAACAGTAGTTGGTCCAAGCATAAGCTCGCATGCTCGCTTAGAACAATGCCGGTTTAAGCTAAGTCAAATCCGGCAAAGACGGGTTCCTTGACAACCCCGCGGCCTTCCGATAGTTTTACTCCTTTATGTCGAGACGTTTATCGAGAGGTGTATGGGATGAAGCGGACTTTTCAACCTAACAATCGCCGCCGGGCAAAGACTCATGGGTTTCGCGTTCGAATGAGCACGAAGGGCGGCCAACTCGTGATCAAGCGCCGCCGCGCCAAAGGCCGCAAGCGGCTGACTCCCGCGCATTACTAGCACGTGATTCGTGATTCGTGATCCGTGACGAAACACAACAGGTCATCACGAAGCACGCATTAGCAATGACCGAAGCATCCGAGAAGTTTCCAAAGTCAGACCGCATTCTGAAGCGAGATCGCTTTCGGGAAGTGTACGACGCCGGGCGCAAGATCCAGGCCGCCTACTTCACGGCGTTTGTATTGCCAAACCAAATCGAAGGGCCTCGTATGGGCATAACCGCAACACGAAAGATGGGCAACTCCGTCGAGCGCAACCGGGCACGGCGGCTGATGCGCGAGGCGTTCAGGAAAAACAAATGGCTAGTCCCAAACGGAGTTGATATAGTCATTAACGTGAAGCGCCGCCTGGTGGAGGCGAGCTACAGTGAGCTTGAGGGTGACTTCACAACGTTTCTAAAGAAGGCGGGCAACCCGTGAAGTTGGTTTTGATCTATCTTATTAAAGCCTACCAGTTGTTCATCTCTCCGTTGCTTCCACCGTCGTGCAGATTCACGCCCACTTGTTCCGAGTACACGCTCGAAGCGATCAAACGGCACGGTGCCCTGCGCGGTTCGTATATGGGAGCGCGAAGGCTCCTGCGATGTCACCCGTTTCACTCCGGCGGTTATGACCCGGTGAAATAGTCCTGGCGAATCATTCGCCTTTTCGAGCGGCCGTCGATCACCATCGCTCCGCTCCGGGAATTGGTTCGGACGGGCGGCAAGTCCGCCTGATGTGAATTAATGGATCGAACTCGAATAGTAGTTGCAATAATACTGTCGATGGTTGTGCTTATGGCATGGCCGCTGATAATGCGGCGCTTCTTTCCTACTCCGCCTCCGCCCATCCTCGAAGAAATGATCGATCAGGGAGCGCCGCCGCAAGCCGCGGCCCCAGTCGAGAAACCTCGCGCGGTGCAACCTCCTGCTCAAGGGCCGAAGGCGCCAACGCAAGCATCCGCACAACCGCCCGCGCCTCAAGTTGCCTTGCGCGAGCCGATAACGATCAAGACCGACTATTGGACTGCGAAGTTCTCAAACCACGGCGCTGTCGCTACATCCTGGGTGCTCAAAGCCTATTCCGAGAATGGCAAACTCCGCCCAATACTGCCGGCAAACGGTGACGGCGAGCTCGAGCTGATTCCATCGCAAATACCCGACTCGCTCGCGGCGCCTCTAAGTCTTCGGCTGCCGCGGTCGCCGGCGCTTGCGAAACGGCTCAGTGAAGCAAATTTCCAAGTCGAGGGGCTTGGCGCGAATGAGAACGAAATCAGCATCGGTGCCGGCGAGCAAAAAGAAATAACCTTTGTCTATTCTTCGCCGGATGTCACCGCCCGCAAGACGTTCAAGTTTACCGGGGAGGCATTCGTATTCGATGTACGAGCCGAAGTGGAATCAAACGGCGCCGAGCAGCCGGTCGAGATCGTCATCGGTCCGCGCATCGGCGATCAAACCGACCGCCAGACCGGCAGCTACGCATCGCCGCCGCAGGTAGTAGCTTACGGGATCGACGGCTCCCGCCATCAGGTCCCGGGCGCGTCGATCACTCCACCGTTTGCGACCGTAACGGCGGTCGATCACGAGTCGAATCGGATCGATCTGGACAAGCCGCTTGCTGGCGACGTGAATGAAGTTAAGCTGGTTGCGGACAAGGGGCTGACTCTCCTCGGGGTTGCTCGAGTGATCGGGCGAGAGGCGGGCGGTCAAAGGTTGACGCTCGACGCGCTGCCTCAAGGAACCGGCATCGGCGTAGGTGTCGCGCAAAGCACAGACACGATGAGGCACGGTTATCAGTGGGTCGGAGTCACCGATCACTACTTCGCTATGCTCGCGGTTTCAGAAACGCCCATTCGCGAGGTTACTCTGACCAATGTCCAGCTAAAACCACCCGGTGAAGACACTCCACACGACTATCCTTCAGTAGCTGTTCCCGTCCGCGCGGGTTCCGACACTCACATCTTCGTTGGGCCAAAAGACATTGGGCTACTGGCGGAAGTCAGTCGGCAGCTAAACGCAAACCTTGGTGCGCTGATTGACTACGGAATGTTCTCGTTTATCGTGCGGCCGGTTATCCCAGCGCTCGCGTGGGCGCTAAAAGGGCTGGCCCGGCAGTTCAACAACTACGGCTGGGCGATCGTGGCTGTGACGGTGCTCATCAACCTTACGCTGTCGCCGCTGAGGTTCTATAGCTCGAAGAAGATGAAGAAGGCGGCGAAGCATCAGCCTCGCATGAAAGAGCTCCAGGACCGGATGAAGAAGCTCAAAGAGAATCCGAAGAAGTACGAGCGCGAGCTGCAGGAGCTTCAGACGGAACAACTCGCTTTGATGAAGGAAGCGAATCCGTTGGGCGGCTGCATGCCGCTGCTGCTTCAGATGCCGATCTTCTGGGCAGTGTACTTGTACCTGAGTTCGTCGCTCGACGTACGCCATGCGCCGTGGACGCTTTGGATTCACGATCTGTCGCGATCAGATCCATTCAAGCTGCTTCCGATAATCATGTGCGTCACGATGATCGCTTCGACGATGCTTACGCCACAGCCGCCGTCCGCCGATCCTTCGATGAAGATGCAGCGGATCATGATGACGTGGCTGATGCCTATCATGCTCACTTATTTCTTCTTCTTCTCCGCGCCCAGCGGACTGGTTCTCTATTGGATGGTGAGCAACGTCGTAGGAGTCGCTATCCAATTGTTTATCAATCGCCGGACTGCCGAGCCGACTAACGAGGCGGCGCTCGCAGGCGGGAACGGCGGGACTAAGGGTGGCCCGCGGTCGTCAAATAAGACCAGCGCAGACCCGGCGGGAAAGAAGTCTCGCAAGCGCGGCCAGGAGCGGCGAGCGGAAGTCTGAGGCCAGCGGGTCGAAGGAAACATGCGATGCCAGAAGATGATCTCAATGCCGTCGTTGAATTCACCAACCGAGTGCTTGGCGCCAGCGGTCTTGAACTGAAGGCCGAGGCTGAAGGAAGCAGTGAGGGGCTCAAGGTCCAGGTGCGCGGCGGCGATGTAGCTCTGTTGCTCGGACACAACGCCGAGCTGCTTGACGCGCTCGAGTACCTGGCAAATCGCACTCTGGCGCGGCACGCCGGCGAGGAGCTGCGAATCGTGTTCGACTCGGGGAGCTACCGCGCGCAACGCGAGAAGGAGTTGCGGCTGATGGCGGAGAAGGCTGCCGAGAAGGTTAGAACGGCTCGCACTCCGTTCAGTTTTACACCGATGAGCGCAAACGAACGCAGGATCATCCATCTCGCGCTTGCGGAGGACACGACTGTCGTGACCGAAAGCCAGGGCAGCGGCGAGAACCGCAAAGTCACCGTTCGACCGGTCTAGCGGTTTCGGGTTTCTGGTTTCCGGTTTCTAGTTCATACGCTCACGAACCAGGAACCAGGAACCAGGAACCACAAACCAATGTATTCGGACGACACAATAGCGGCGATCTCAACGCCGCCGGGCCGCGGCGGAATCGGAGTCGTGCGATTGAGCGGGCCGACGGCGCTCGACATAGCAGCATCGCTCTTTCGCTCACAACGACTCAGTTCTGAGGCTTCAGTATTCAGTTCTTCGTGGTTCGAGCCTAACCACGCGCAATTCGGCCACATCATCGACCCCGACAGTTCTCAGGCGATCGACCAGGCAGTCCTTACTTACTTCAAAGCGCCCCGGTCATACACAGGCGAAGACGTGGTCGAGTTGAGCTGCCACGGAAGCCCGGTCATCCTTCGCCGCGTCCTGGAGCTTGTGACCGCGAACGGCGCGCGCATAGCCGAACCCGGCGAGTTCACCTTTCGCGCGTTCTTCAACAGGCGGATCGACCTCGCGCAAGCCCAGGCGGTGCGCGACGTGATCAACGCGCAGACCGAGTACCAGGCTCGCGTCGCAACCAGACAACTCGAAGGCGCGCTCTCGAAGCGGCTCTCTCCTCTTAAAGAAGCCGTTGTCGAGATCATTGTGCACCTCGAATCATCGGTCGAGTTTGTCGAAGACGACATCTCACCCGAAGCGACCGCTGCCCTGACCGACAAGCTAGACCAGACGATCCACGGCTTGAACGAAATCGCCGCAAGTTTCTCGTTTGGGCGTTATGTGAAAGAGGGCTTCGACCTGGCGATAGTCGGGCGGCCGAACGTCGGCAAGTCTTCGGTGTTCAACCGGCTCGTTGGGAGCGACCGCGCGATTGTGACCGAGCTGCCGGGGACTACGCGAGACGCGCTGTATGAGAGCACGTCGATCTCTGGTGTGCCGGTGCGATTGATAGACACGGCTGGGATTCGCGAGACAAGCGACATAGTCGAAACCATCGGCATCACTCGAAGCAGAAATGCAATCGCCGACGCGGACATCTCGCTTGTGGTTCTCGATGCTTCTCGTCAGCTCGAGCGAGAAGGCATTCAGTTGCTCGACAGCGTGCCTGAAGCGAGACGCATAGTCGCGGTAAACAAAGTCGATTTGGAGAATATCCTCGACGAGGAGTTGTACGATGAAACCGGCGTTCATATCTCAGAACTGTATGAGAACGTTGTGAGCGTTTCCGCGCTGACCGGGGCTGGATTTGAGGAGTTGGCAGCAAAGATCTTCGAACGGCTGTCGGGTGATGCTTCGGCAGAGCGCGATGATATAATGCTGACCGATGCCCGACAGCACCATGCTGTTCAGTGCGCTACCGAACATCTTTCCGAGGCGCGCGAGTTGATGATCGCTGGCGAGCTTGAAGAGATTGTCTTGTTAAAGCTTCGCGCGGGCCTCGAGGCGTTGGGCAGATTAACGGGCGAGACGTTGACGGAAGATATCTTGGGACAGATATTCTCGACGTTCTGTATCGGAAAATGATTGCTTGTTGGGCGGCCCTCCGTGGCCGCCCAACAAGCAACCTCAGATTGAGGGAGAAGATGTATGATCGAGGGGCGGCCACGGAGAGCCGCCCCTACAAGAAGGTTATGAGCACACCAGCATTCGACGTTATCGTCATTGGCGCGGGGCACGCGGGCTGCGAAGCGGCTTACATCGCCGCGCGCGTAGGCGCGCGAACTGCGCTTGTCACCATCGACATCAACTCGATCGGCCAGATGAGCTGCAACCCTGCCATCGGCGGCATAGCCAAAGGTCACGTCGTCCGCGAAGTCGATGCGCTCGGCGGCATAATGGGCGAAGTCATCGACGCGACCGGAATCCAGTTCCGCTTGCTCAATCGCAGCCGCGGTCCGGCAGTGCAATCGCCTCGCGCGCAAGCCGACCGCAACCTATATCGAACCGAGATGCGCCGCAGGCTCAGCGAAGTCGAGAACCTCTCGATCGTCGAAGGCGAAGTCGCCGAGATCAAAATCGACCAGTCTCGCGTCTCGGGCGTCGAGCTTGCGGACGGGACGAGAATCAACGCGCGTTCTGTTGTTCTTACGACCGGTACGTTCTTGAACGGGTTGATTCACGTCGGCAAGCGGACCTTTCAAGCCGGGCGCAGCGGCGAGCCCGCTTCGATCAAGCTAGCCGACTGCATTCGCGGAATCGGCTTCAAGACTGGAAGGCTCAAGACCGGAACACCGCCGCGGCTCGACGGCCGTACGATCGACTACTCGAAGTTCGAACGCCAGCCGGGCGACGAGCGGCCCGTGCCTTTCTCGTTCAAGACCTCGACGATCGATCGCCGCCAGATCGAATGTTTCATCGGCTACACCACCGAAGCGGTTCACGATGTGATTCGCCGCAACCTCGACAAGTCGCCGTTGTACAGCGGCGAGATCAAAGGCATCGGCCCGCGCTACTGCCCGTCGATCGAAGACAAAGTCGTCAAGTTTGCGGAGAAAACTCGGCATCAGATATTCCTCGAACCCGAGGGCTACAACACATACGAGGTTTATCCGAACGGCATCTCGACGAGCATGGCCGAAGAAGTGCAGGTTGAGTTTGTTCGAGCGATACCGGGGCTTGAGAATGTGAAGCTGCTGCGTCCGGGTTACGCCGTTGAGTACGACTTTGTCGATCCGCGCGAACTGTACGGCACGCTTGAGACGAAACTAGTCGGCGGACTCTACCATGCCGGTCAGATTAACGGCACTTCGGGCTACGAGGAGGCGGCCGGGCAGGGAATAGTCGCGGGAGCGAACGCCGCGCTTGCCGCGCTTGATCGCGAGCAGATCACGCTCGACCGCCAGCAGAGCTACATCGGAGTGATGGTTGATGATCTGGTTACAAAAGGCGCGGATGAGCCTTACCGCATGTTCACGTCGCGCGCCGAGATGCGGCTGTCGCTTCGTTACGACAACGCCGATCAGCGATTGACTCCGCTCGCGCGAGAGATTGGATCAATCAACGACACTGACTATCAAGCGTTCGAGCGCCGCCAGCGGGATGTCGAGCACGTGAAGAGCTACCTTGCGAGCGCGAAGGTGAGCGAGTTGGGCGATGACCTGTTAGGCGAGCTTGAGCTTGAGGGCTCGGCTGAAGCTTATCGAGGCAAGCGGCTGGACTACCTCGCGCGGCGGCCGGATTGCAGTTCGGAGAAGTTGAGAGCGATCGTCAAGTCAGCGATCAGCGACGGCATCGACGAAAAGGAGATAGTCGTAGCCCTGAATGACATTCGCTACTCGGGCTATCTTAAAGATCAAGAGACTTTTGCCCGCAAGCGTGGGCGCTACGACGAGATGGAGATTCCTCGCGACGCGGACTTCTCTCGAATATCCGGTCTGTCGAACGAAGTCGTGCAGAAGCTCGGGGCGATTCGTCCGCGCACGATCGGTCAGGCAGCTCGGATACCCGGAGTGACTCCGGCAGCGGTGTCGATCCTCCTCGTCGAGATGCTCAGGGACGGGCTGGCTGGGTGAGGCGCTCGCTAACCTGCGTCGGTGGCTTTGCGCGGCCGGGACACTTTGCTATGATCTCTTTGGCAGCAAAAGCACTGCCTCTTTTCTCCAAAGTGAGCGGAATGGTAGAGGGCGAGACGATGTGCAAACGTTTCGCCCTCATTTTCTTTGCAAAGCGATTCAAACCCACGACAATCTGAAGCCGGTCCGACCACCCGCTAAAGCCGATCTTGCCTATCGATTCCCCACCTCCTCCACATGCTTCTTGAAAGCGTCGCCGCGTTCGCGATAGTCCTTGAACTTTCCGTAACTCGGCGACGCTGGCGAGAGCAGGCATATCCTGCCGTGCTTCGTGTGCTCGAAAGCCAGGCGAACGGCTTCTCCCATCGTCTCAACCGGGAACGCCGTGAGCTTGAATTCGTCTGTGCCTGCCGCCGACTCGACCGCCTCCCACATCCGCTTGCCGGTCGGTGAGAACAGAATCAGGTTCTCAACCTTGCTGGCAAGAAGCCCGCGCGCGAAATCCGCATAGTCCAGATGCCGCTCGTGCCCGCCGAGGATCAGCGTCTGCACACCGGCGCCCAATGCCTCCAGTGCGCTCAAAGCGGACTCTGGAACGGTCGAGATCGAGTCATTGTAGAAGCGGATTCCGCTGTACTCGCCAATGTATTCGAGCCGATGCGGAAGCGGCTTGAAACTGCGAACCGAATCCGCCATCGCCTCCGTCGAAGCGCCCGCGATCGCCGCCGCCGCAACCGCCCCACACACGTTCTGCACGTTGAAAGCCCCGATCAACGGGATATCCGCGGTTCTCAGAATCTCTTTCTGCGCACGGCCATCGGCGAAGATAATCCGGTCACCTTCCAAATAACATCCGAAGTCGAGCGCACGCTTCACGCTGAACGGAACCCCGCGCGCGCGCCCGCGCTCCGCGATCTCGATCGGCACTGGGAAGTCGGAGTTGTACACCAGAAAGTCAGACTCGTTTTGAAACTTCGTGATCTTCTCTTTAGCCGAGGCGTATTCCGCGAAGCTCGCATGGTAATCGAGATGCTCGGGCACGATGTTCAGCAAGACCGCGATATGAGGGCTGCGGCGAAGCGGTTCAAGCTGATAGCTCGAAAGCTCCAGCACGAACACGGTGTTCCCGGTCGCCTGGTCCAGATGAATCAGCGGAGGCTCGCCGATGTTTCCTCCCAGTATCACATCGAGCCCGCCCTCGCGTGCGAGCTTGTAGGCGAGCGATGTAGTAGTGCTCTTACCCTTGGTCCCGGTCACCGCGATGATTCTGCGATGATCAAACATCTCGAAGAAAATTTCCGTATGCGAAGTTAGCAGTGCGCCGCGCTCAACAGCCGCGAAAAGAGCGGCGTTGGTCTTCGAGATGCCGGGCGTCTTCACGACGACGTCGTAGTCTTCAAGCGCATCGAGATAGTTCTCGCCACAATGAGCCGCGACATTCCCGTCGCTCTTCAAACGCGAGAGAGCTTGTGGCGTGATCTCCAGGTCGGCGAGTGGACGCCGATCAGCTATGCCAAGAGCTTTGTTCGGAAATCTCGAACGGAGGAACTCGTAGGTGGCCTGGCCCTCGACGCCAAAGCCCAACAACACCACCCGCCTTTGTTCGAGTTGTTGGAGGATCATTCTTGCACCGCGGCGCGCAGGAGCTTCTCGAACTCGCCCGGGATTCGGTGGCGATAGTCGTCGTCGGAAAGGATTCGATCGGCGAGCAACGCGGCGCTGCCGTCGGACGGCAATATCGACTCGCGAGCGTATTGGAGCGAAGGCAGGAGCGGCTTGCCCTCTCTGTCTCGCTTCGCAACGCAGAGGTGAAGACTGGCGATCGCTTCGTCGAATGTCGTTACGCATTCGAACGGTTTGTGCTCGCCCAACCCGGCAAGCTGGCGAATGATCGGGATCGAACTCTCGCGTTCAAAGAGGTCGGAACCGAACATCCTGATCAGATCGGCGCTGGAAACGAACGGATACGAAGTGATGAAAACCGAAAGGCACTTCGGACAAGCGCCGCACCACGAGTCGCTCTTCTGGTTTCGGTTGCAGCTTCGAATTGCGCCGAACATCTCGGGGTGCCGAGCGAACGCGCGCCCGATCTGCAACTCATAAAGCGGCCGCACAAAGCTGAAGTATCGAGCGTGCTTCACCAGATGCTCCTGCAAATATTGATCGAACTTTTCTTCGAACGCGAAGCTCTTCGAGTACTGATGATTAATCTGCTTACCGAGAAAAACCGTGTTGCTTTCATCTGAGCTGCGCTCGTTTGCGATCACTGTGTTTGAGTAGCCGTGCACAACCAGGCAAAGTGCGCTCACGAACGCGAGCATCGCCGAGAACGGAGTGTGGCCGTTGAGATAGCCGGCTTGATTCAACTCCAACAGCCGGGCGTCGAACGTCCGCTGAACGATGACCGGCTGATCGCAGCCGACGGACGCGGCGACCCTCCGTGCCGCGGGTATCGGGTTGAGGAGCATGCATCCGAACGGCTTTCCGGCTTGTTCAAAGACCCGTGCCGTGAAGGCCGAGTCTCGCCCGCCTCCAATCGGGATCAAGCTGCGATTCGAAGGCGACTGATCATAAGCATCGGCGATTCGGTCGTCACGCGCCGTGAGCGTAACAAAGTCCGCCGCGGTGAAATCAATGTTGTTCACGTAGAAGAACTCGCGCATTCCGTGAAGCAACAGGTCCTTCCACCAGACGATCTGCCCTGCTGATAGCGGACCCGCGTTGATTTGGATCGACGGCGAGCAGGTGGCCTTCCAGTAGCTGAACGATTCGATCAGACCGAGATGGAACACAAGGTTCTCAATCACTGGAGCCGGGATTTGCCGCCAGTTGTCGGGCGCGTCATCAAGAACAACGCGAGTCGTGAACTTCAGGTCAGGCGCCGCACTGTACTCAAACTTGAGTCGAAGCGAGGAGCCGTCAGGCTCGATGGCGAAGCTATCGTAGGAGAAGATTGGGTATTGCCCCCTCAGTCTTTCAAGTTTGCCGCTCGCCTCTTGTGTTTGCATCGCCCAGGGTCCTCTCATGCAGTCAGACGATCCGGCATCTACGGGATCGCCTTCGGATTATTACTGGTGCGTAATCGCTAGTCAATTTTTCGAGGTCGCGCCGGCAGCTTGTTTCGACCATCTGTCCTGTCGCGCCTTTGTGGGCCGGCAAGTGGAGCAAGCTCAGAAATCGACTTCCACGAAGGGAGGAGGAGGTGGGCGGCTTAACAGCGTTGGTCCGAGCTTGCGGGGACCGACGATGCTCAGGGCTCGCTGAAGTCGGTGCCAAACATGGGAAGGCCACTCTTTGATGACTCACGCGAAGCCTCGTCTTGGATAACGTCCCATACTGGTGCTGCGGGCGCGTCGATATACTCGGCGAGCAAACTATCTCCCATCAATCTTATTTCCGCTTGGTAGGTGCTTTGCGCGGGTTTTGTCCGGCACCTTTACAAGCTACAATAACCCAGTTTCCAGCAGCAGGTGGGCAGAATGGCATTCCAAGAGACGGTCGAAATGAAATACTCGGCAGACGAGCTTCGAGACTTCATCAACTCGAGCCCTACACTGGCGTGGTCCTGTTCTTCAGACGGCTCCGCTGACTTCTTCAATCAGGGCTGGCTCGACTATACCGGCCTCTCGGCGGAACAGGCGCGTGATTGGGGCTGGACGGTTGCCCTTCACCCGGACGACCTGAACGGACTTGTGGGTTACTGGCGATCCGTTCTCGCTTCTAGCGAGCCAGGTGAGATTGAAGGACGCCTACGCCGTTTCGACGGCGTGTATCGTTGGTTTCTTTTCCGTGCGACTCCGTCGTTTGACAACGATGGAAGGGTTGTCAAATGGTTCGGAACGAACACCGACATCGAAGACCGGAAGCGCGCGGAAAGCTTGCTCGCCGGAGAGAATCTCGTTCTGGAAATGACTGCCAAGGGCAATTCGCTGGAATCCATTCTCGAAGCTTTATGCCGAGTTGTAGAACAGACCGCCAGCGGATCTTACTGCAGTGTTCTTCTGT
Source organism: Candidatus Onstottus arcticum (assembly GCA_038040485.1). Taxonomy (GTDB): domain Bacteria; phylum Acidobacteriota; class Blastocatellia; order UBA7656; family UBA7656; genus Onstottus_B; species Onstottus_B arcticum. The sequence continues at coordinate 216,894 of JBBPIE010000001.1, read as the reverse complement.
TCGATCGCAGTGGCTCGAGAATCCAGCAAGCAGTTGCGCCGAGTCTTCCATCCAGCTATAACGACCGGTTTCCAGGCACGCCGGTGGATCGTGAAGGAGGACCCTGCACTGAGGCAGCGCGCCGCAAGACACAAGTGATCGTGTCGGACGTGGCTTCGGACACGCAATGGGACAGGTATGGATGGCGCACGGCCGCGTTGACGCACGGTCTAAAAGCGTGCTGGTCCACCACGATACTCGCCTCGAATGGTCTTGTATTGGGCACGTTCGCGATCTATTGGCGCGAGCCGCGCAGCCCAACTGAGCAGGATGAGAAAATCATCGAGCAGATCACGCATCTCGCAGCGGTTGCGATTGAGAGCAAGAACAACGAGGCGGCGCTGAAGGAGAGTGAGGAACGCTTTCGCCTGATCGTCGATAGCATTCCTGGGTTTGTGTGTACTTTGAATGCCGCGGGCGAGGTCGAACTCCTCAACCGCCAAGTCCTGGAATATTTCGGTAAGACGACTGAGGAACTAAAGAATTGGACCATGAGCGACGCGGTCCATCCGGATGATCTTCCTCGCGTGATCGATGTGTGGAGGCGCTCGGTCGAAACAGGGCAGCCGTATGAATTAGAGCTTCGCCAGCGGCGTGCGGATGGCGTGTACCGTTGGTTCCAATCCAGCGCTCTCCCATCACGCGACTCCGAAGGTCGTGTCACCGGCTGGTACATGTTGTTGACTGACGTTGACGACCGCAAACGCGCTGAGGATGCTCTGCGGTCGAATGAGCAGAACCTCCGCCTAATCGTCGACACTATTCCCGGGTTTGTGTCTACCGCGAATGCAGCAGGCGAGGTCGAACTCGTCAACCGCCAGGTCCTGGAATATTTCGGCAAGACGATTGAGGAAATGAAGAATTGGTCCACCAGCGACGCTGTCCATCCGGATGACCTTGCTCGAATGATCGACGCCTATCGTCGCTCGATCGAAACTGGGGAGCCACTTGATGTTGAGAATCGTAGCCGTCGAGCCGATGGCGTGTACCGTTGGTTCCAGGTACGAGGTCGTCCGCAGCGTGATGCCGAAGGTCGCATTGTCCGCTGGTATAACTTGGTGACGGATATCGATGAGCGCAAGCGCGCTGAGGATGAATTAGAGAGGGCTTTCGCCGAAATAGCCAAATCCGAAGCTGAACTTCGAACAATCATCGATGCAATACCGCAGCTCATCGTCGTTATCGGAGCCGACGGAGCATTTCTAAACGCGAATCAGGCTGTACTGGAGTACACCGGCCTGACGAAAGAAGAAGTGAAGGCAGAAAACTTTGGTGAGGTCTTTCATCCGGAGGATACCGAGAGATTGCGCGACGAACGCAATGCGGCCATCTCGCGAGGGGTCCCATTCGAGTACGAACGACGAGTGCGCCGGAGAGATGGTCACTATCGTTGGTTCCTGATCCAATACAACCCGCTGCTGGACGAACACGGCAAGGTCATCCGCTGGTATGCGACCGGTACCGACATCGACGATCGCAAACATGCGGAGGAAAGAACGCTGCAAGAGAACTTCGCGTTGCGAGAGCAAATCGATCAGGCCTTCATGTTTGAAGAAATCGTGGGCTCCTCGCCCGCCTTGAAAACCGTCCTTTCGAGCATCGTGAAAGTCGCTCCCACCGACTCTACGGTGCTGATCACGGGCGAAACAGGTACCGGGAAGGAACTGATCGCGCGCGCCATACATAAGGGTTCGCAGCGTGCCGGCCAGGCTTTTATTAGCGTGAATTGCGCCGCGATTCCTTCTTCGCTTATCGCCTCAGAATTGTTTGGCCACGAGAAGGGGGCATTTACCGGCGCCATGCAGCGCCGACAAGGCCGGTTTGAGCTGGCGCACTCCGGCACGATCTTCCTCGATGAGATCGGCGAGCTTCCCGCGGAAACTCAGATCGCACTCCTTCGAGTGATCCAGGAGCGCCAATTTGAACGAGTGGGGGGCAGCCGCGTCATTCCCACTGATGTTCGAATAATTGCCGCCACCAACAGCGATTTGCCGGCAGCCCATTGCTTCGGGAACATTTCGCGCCGACCTCTTCTACCGGCTGAATGTTTTCCCGATTGATGTGCCGCCTCTCCGGCAACGGAAAGAAGACATTCCAATGCTGGTCGAGTACTTCGTGAAGCGCTATGCGGACAAAGCCAGGAAGCAATTCAGCAAGATCGACAAAAATACGCTCAAGTTATGTCAGTCCTATCATTGGCCCGGCAATATTCGTGAGTTACAAAATATTATTGAGCGATCTGTGATCCTCTGCACCGGGGATACCTTATGGATCGATGAGGCCTGGCTTTCAAGTCAGAACGCACCTCGCCTGGATTCATCAGGTCTTCTCAAACAGAACCTTCAGAACTATGAGAAGGAGCTCATCGAGACGGCTCTTGCGGAAAGCAACGGAAAAGTTGCCGGGCCAAATGGTGCGGCTGCCAAACTCGGAATTCCCCGGTCGACGCTGGATTTGAAAATCAAACAACTCAATATAACGAAACACACCCTCCGATAAGTCCTCTCGTTGAACTCCCAGAATTCTGGCACTTCCTAACATTCTGTCATTCCAATTTCTTTTTCGAGCCCTGTTTTCAGTGAAATCCAATTGGGCACTTGGTTTGCACTACTCATCATCGGTGGAAGGAATGCAGTGGCGGCACAGCCGCGACGGCGATGCGGCTGATCGTAATCGTATAGACAGGGACTAGACATGTTATCCGACAATAAGAAACTGATCGCCGTGATCGGCGCAACGGGGCAGCAGGGAGGCGCAGTGGTACGTGCCCTGCAAGCCAGCGACCAATTTAAGGTACGCGCGCTGAGCCGCAATCCAGACAAGCATCGCGACCTCGCCGACGAAGTCGTCGAAGCTGATTTAAACCGCCCGGAAACCCTCAAAGCTGCATTTGAAGGGGCGCATGGCGTCTTTCTGGTCACCACTGGTTGGGAAAAAGGCACCGACGAGCGCAAGCAGGCAACCGCGGCGGTACGCGCTGCCAAGGATGCTGGTGTCAAACACTTTATCTGGTCAACGCTGCCTGATGTAGAAGCGATCAGCGGCGGCAAGTTCGACGTTCCCCATTTTACCGGCAAGGCCAAGATTGATCGGATAGTCCAGGAAGCCGGGTTTGCGAATCATACGTTCGTCATCGCGCCTTTCTTCTACCAGAATCTTGTGGCCGTTCTAGCTCCGCAAAAGCAATTAGACGGATCCTTGGGCTGGGCTCTCCCTCTTGATCCAAAGGTGCGTTGCATCCACATGGGCGACATTACCGAACTCGGCAACATCGTTGCTGGAGCATTCGCACATCCGGATCAGGCAGGCAATGGCGAGTATCTGCCACTGGTCGGTGATTTCATGAGCTTCAACGAAGTCGTGGACACGCTAAATCGACAGGGTCACAAGTTCTCATTCAAACAAGTGCCAAAGGAAGTTTTCGCTGCTCTCTTCCCTGGGGGCGCCGCGGTGGCGGAGGGGTTTAGTTACTTCCAAGCTCATACCTACCTGGGTTCGGATTCACACGACGAAATTGCGCTCGCAAACAAAATAGCAGGACGGCAACCGACCAAATTCTCGACGTGGGCTCGAGCGAATTTCCCGGCCTAAGTTTGATGGCACTATCTCCAACATATCCACTTGAGAGGAATCACATTCGACCCAGGCAAGTCTGGACGACGAGGTCGTGATATTCCCGAGTGTCTTTGATGGTCGTTACAAATAAAAGGGGAAATTTGAATCAGGAGGCTCGCATGGGCACACTTCAAGGCAAGACAGCTCTGATCACCGGGGGAAGCAGCGGCATCGGCTTGGCAACAGCCAGGCGATTCGTGGCGGAGGGTGCGCGCGTTTTCATTACGGGACGTCGCCAGGACGAACTGGACAAGGCTGTAGAGGCAATCGGCAGCACCGCCATGGCGGTCCAGGGAGATGTCGCAAATCTCGACGACCTGGACCGGCTCTTTGCAACGATCCGGGCCGAGGTGGGTAGTTTGGACGTCCTGTTTGCCAATGCGGGTCTTGGTGGAAGTGAGCCCTTGGGCGAGATCACTGAGGCTCAGTTCGATCTGACGTTCGGCGTGAACGTCAAAGGGACCTTGTTTACTGTTCAGAAGGCGTTGCCACTGATGCAGGCCGGTGGATCGATCATTCTCAGTGGGTCGACTACGGGTTCGACCGGGACGCCGGCATTCAGCGTTTACAGTGCGACGAAGGCTGCCATCCGAAATTTTGCCAGGAGCTGGGCTCTGGATCTGAAGGCCACGGGAGTTCGAGTGAACGTGCTCTCTCCAGGCGCTACCGCTACGCCCGGCCTTCTTGATGGCTTGGCGAAGACGGGGAAGCAGGAGGCGATGGTCGCTGGCCTGGTCGCACAAACCCCGCTCGGCCGCCTCGGTCGCCCGGAGGAAACGGCCGCTGTGGCCCTATTCCTGGCGAGCGACGAGAGCAGCTTCATGACCGGGAGCGAGGTTTTCGTTGATGGTGGACAAGCGCAGATCTGACGACCAATCGGGTCCTCGTTTCTTTAATGGTCATGGGGCAGCAATTTCATCGTTGCGAGAGTCGAACAACCGAATTTCAAATCGACCGGCTAGTCCACGCGCTGAGGGTGGATTGGCCTGAGACAGTTGAGACCAGGAGGAAGCTATGGGAATACTTGACAAGAAGGTCGTGCTGATCACCGGCACCGGAGGAGGTCTGGGCCGCGTCGCGGCGCAGACCTTTGCGCGAGAAGGCGCAAAGGTTGTCGGGTGCGACATCAAGGCTGATGCCAACAACGAGACGGTCGAGCTCATACGTCGCGCCGGCGGTGAGATGACTGGCATCGCGCCGATCGATCTCACCGACCCCGAACAGGCGCGGAAGATGGTTGAGGATGCCGTCGCCGCCTACGGCGGGCTCGACGTGGTCTACAACAACGCGGCCATACAATACTTCGGTCCGATGCCCGATTTCTCTATCGATGACTGGCGGGCGACCATAACTGGCGACCTCGACATTCCCTTCTTCGTGTCGAAGTTCGCATGGCCGCACCTGGTCCAGCGCGGTGGCGGTGTAATCATAAACGTCGCGTCCGTGTCAGGCATGATCGCCCAAGAGACCCCCCCGATGGTCGGGCACGCCACAGCGAAAGGCGGCGTCATCGCCATGACGAGACAATTAGCGCTTGAAGGCGCGCGCCATGGGATCCGTGCGGTGACGATCAGTCCCGGGCCTTTCCTGACCCCGGCCGCCGACCGCGACCTCGGCGACAACCAGGCGGCCCGGGACGCGATAACCAGAAAGACGCTTCTCAAGCGCTTCGGTCAACCCGAGGAGGTCGCGGAGCTCGCGGCCTTCATCGCTTCTGACCGGGCGTCTTACATCACAGGCGCCAACTACCCGGTCGACGGCGGCGCGACCGCTTGGTAGAGCCACAGGGCGCGGTCTCCGATCTGCCTCTCAAGGGCTTACCAGCGTGCGCTCGAACCCAAGCGGCTGACGCGCGAGCGGCTGAGCAGGCGCAAGCGGCGGCCAAATAACTTATCGTTTAATCCGCCCAAACTCAGGAGGCTTGGCCGAAGACCGCTACTGTGGAGGGCTTGTGTCATCTTCGCGGGCCTTCCACGTGGCCGTAAACAAGGAGTTTCGTCAATGAGTAAATCCACTGCCGCGATTAGCGAGAGCCGGCGTCAGATCGTGCATCGGACCCGAGGCCTGCGTCACGGGGCCATCACGCGCCTGATGAGTCCGTCTGATCTTGGCCAGGTTCTCAAGCCGTTCGTTTTCGTCGACCTCTTCGATACTGAGGGAACGTCGTTTTCCGGCATGGCGCTGCACCCGCACTCGGGCATCGCGACACTGTCCTACATGATCGAAGGCAGCGTGCGATACGAAGACACATCCGGGGCAACCGGGATTTTGGGGGAGGGTGGCGTCGAATGGTTCAGGGCCGGTCACGGCGCGTGGCACGGCGGTGGGCCTAACGGGTCCGGGCGAGCACGCGGATTCCAGCTCTGGATCGCCCTGCCTCCCGAACAAGAACTCGGATCGGTCGAAAGCATCTATCTGGCACCGTCCGCCATTCAGCGGCATGGGCCCGCCATCGTATTGCTTGGCAAATACAGCGGGGTGTCGAGTCAGCTTCCGGCACCGTCCTCAATGACCTACCTGTTTGTGCACCTCAAGGCCGGCGAGTCTTGGAGCTACCAGCCACCTTCCGATCACACCGTCGGCTGGGTCGCGCTTAGTACGGGAAGCCTTCTTGTTCCCGAGCACGTGCAGGCCGGTGAACTCGCGGTCTTCGAGCCGTCGAACGAAGCGATCGGTTTCTATGCCGAGGCCGACACCGAATTCGTTCTTGGATCGGCGGCAAGCCACCCGTATGAACTCGCACTCGGAAACTATTCCGTGCACACAGGTCCGGCCACGCTTAAAGCCGGAGAGCGGCACATCGCCAACATACAGGCGCGGTTACAGAAGGAAGGCCGTCTATAAGAGGAGTGAGCAATGAGAGGACTTAAGGACAAGGTTGCCATCATTGCGGGCGCGGCGCCGGGCAACATTGGCGCGGCAACCGCCGTCCGCCTCGCTGAGGAGGGCACGGCCGTCGTGGCGGCAGACCTGAACGAGGCGGCCGCTCGGTCCGTCGTCGACGAGATCCGAACGTTGGGCGGTAGGGCTATCGCTCGATCGTTCGATATCACCGACGAGGCGTCGTACAAAGAGCTCGTCGACTTCACCGTCAAGGAGTTCGGCAGGCTCGATGGCCTGTTCAACGTGGCGGCCGATCTCTCCGCCGCCACGGTGGGCCGAGACAGCGATGTGATGTCGGTCCCGCTCGACGTATGGCGGGTCGACGTTCGATCATAGTGCCTCAGAAGAATTCAAACACTCTGGTTCTTGTATGCCGGCGGCCTTTCAGTCGGATCATCGAGCGCGTGCTGCGCCGTGAGGGCTTCGGCCATTTTCGGCGCGGCGGCCTCGGCTTGGCGGGCGGCACGGGGGGCCTAGAGGATCGATGTTAGGTAAGCAGTGAGCTTTTTTTCCTTGATAATCAGATGGTGCTCTGTGTTGTACTCAATGAGGTCGAGGTTCCGAAATCGCTGCATGAATACGCTGACCCGCGGTCGAGTCGTGCCCACCATTGTCCCCAATTCTTCATGAGAAATCTTGACCTCGATGCGTATGCTCCGCGGGTCTTTCTTTCCGAACTTTCTGGCGATTTGCAATAAGGTCGTCCCCAGGCGCTGCTCGCTATCAACCGTTACCAGATTGGCGATGACAGCCTGTTGGTCGGCAACCCGCACAGCCAGATACTTGATGAAGCCTTCGAGGAGAGAGTCTTGAGCTAGGCGATCGAGAAACTTGGTACAAGGGATCTCTTTCAGGAAAGAATCTTCCATCGCGGTCGCTGTTTCCAACCGGCCCCCAAGCCCAGACAGGCACAGCTCGCCGAAAACATCTCCCGGGCCGTGGATGGCCAGCATGCACTCTTTACCTTCAGACGAGGCCATGACCAGCTTGATCTGTCCTTTTTCGATGAAGTATACAGTCTCGCGTTCATCTCCAGGCGTGTAGACATGATCGTGCTTGCCGATCTTGATAGGGCTCGAGTTCTTGGTTTCGTTGAACAACGACCCTTGCATCTGTTCTTTGAATTGATCCGACTGAGAAGCTTCTTGAATCATACTTCTTCTCTTCCATTTCCGCTGATTTATCTTTCAATGCTTATCGACTACCTAAGTATGCGCTTCCGATAAAAGCGGCGCTGTTCGATATTGAACAATTGTCCACTTTGCCATCCACGGAGTTGAAAATACCCTGAACTAAAAGAACTCGTCCCTTCTAGCCCGTCAACGCGAACGGATATCGGTTTCTCCCTCATCTCTAGCTCAGATTCCCCGTTGCCGAAGGAATAAGGTGAAGGGCAGGTTTTGCAGGTTCGTTTCTGAGAGTTACTTCCTAAACGACTAGTGATGAGTGGTGGAGTCAGCTTCGTCAATAAGCCGGTCAATCGTTTGCTCCAGATGGTCAAAGTCCGGTTTGACAAGGTACGCCTGCGCGCCGGCATCCAGTCCCTTCTTAATATCAGCTTGATAGCCCGCGCCTGAATAGAACATTATCGGCGTGTCTGAGTCAAAGGCGCGAATCTGCTGACATAGCTCAATTCCGTTGCTGCCCTCGGTTATCCAATGATCGAGTATGCACAAGGCGAGCCCGCCGGACCTGGCACTTTCCAACGCAGCGGACAGAGAAGCGGCGATTTCCGCTTCGTAGCCGTACTGGTCAAGCAGGACACTCATCATATTCCTGGTGTCCTCATGGTCATCGACCCAGAGAATCCGTTTTCTTGCTTCTGACGTGGTTGCCATTGCTGTCATTTACCACCTCGCAATTTCGAGCCTATTACTTTATACAGGCCCCCTTCTAATCGAACGTTTAAGCTTTCTTTGTACCTGCCGAAGCAGTTAGGCCTTGAACACCTTACCAATCGGTCTACGGGGTCGTCGTGAATGAATGTCATCGTTGCCGACGCGGTAGACCTATTAGTAAACTGCGGCCACAAGACTCGCATCGCGGATTCAATGCTGTTCAATACTAGACAAGTGTAAAAATTTAGATTCGATGGGACAGGGCGTGCGCAGCCGGCTAGGCAATCGATGCCAGGTAAGCGGTGAGCTTAATTTCCTTAACAATTAGATGGTGCTCTGTGCTGTATTCAATGAGGTCGAGGTTCCGGAATCGCTGCATGAATACGCTGATCCGTGGCCGCGTTGTGCCGATCATGTTCGACAGTTCTTCGTGTGAAATCCTCAGCTCGATCTGTGTAATGCGAGGGCCTTTCTTGCCCAATTGTCTGGCCAGGTGCAACAAGGTCTTCCCTAAGCGTTGTTCGCTATCAACCGTCACCAGATTAGCGATGACTTCCTGTTGGTCTCCCACGCGCACAGCCAGATACTTGACGAAACCTTCAAGCAGCGAGTCGGTGGCTAAACGTTCAAGGAACTTTGCACACGGAACCTTCTTCAATCGCGTGTCTTCCATTGCGGTCGCAGTTTCCAGCCGGCCCGCTATCCCCGACAGGCACAGCTCGCCAAAGACATCTCCTGGAGCGTGGATAGCAAGTAGACATTCTCTGCCTTCAGAAGAGAGCATCAGCAGCTTTACCTCCCCGCTCTCAATGAAGTAGACCATCTCGTCTTGCTCTCCAATAGTGTGACGTTTTCGTGTTTCGGAATCTTGATGGCACGCGAGTTCTTCGCCTCGCGTTCCAACGACTCGCGCATCTGCTTTTTTAATAGATCGGTCTCTGGATAATCTTGAATCGTGCTTTGCCTCCGTTCTGGGGTCTTAGGAGGTAGTGACTGTTAATTACCGTTCGGGCCAATAATGTAAACAATCACGGTAAGAGCTTTCAAGACTGGAAGCTAACCGCCTCTTTAGCCCGACTAGTTGATTGAGTGATCATGGGCGCAGCTTATCTGGCTACACCTTGCCTGTGCCTGCTGGCTAGTCCACCTAATCCCGGCCAACTATTTTCGAGAATGTCCCATACTGCACAGAAACTGATCTCGAACACGCGTAGCATTCGAGAGTAAACCGGAGTCGGGATAGAGCCTTGGTGCACTCGACACGGAGAACGTGCTAACACCTGGAGGTGAACCATGCTTTGGACAATCTTAGTTATTCTACTGGTCCTGTGGCTGCTGGGGATGATCGGCGGCGTCGGCGGTGGATTAATCCACCTGTTGCTTGTTGTGGCGGCAATAGTATTGGTCTTCAACCTGTTAAGCGGCCGCCGAAGGGCCGTCTAAGCGAAACGCAACCGCTTTACTGTGACTGAGGCAGATGAGGAAGTAAGGGACGTGATTCTGAATCAGGCGCAGAAGACCTCGCCTGCGTAGGCAGGCGCTCGCGAGATGCTATACCTCATCGAAGAACGGCAGACAGAAACAAACTGAGCAAGGAGCGCAATATGGATCCAATGAACCGCAGTGAGACCGCAGGGAAAGAGGTTTCTAGTTACGGATCACCATCCACGAGCGGTGTTTCCACACTCGACACAATCAAGGACACTGTTGCCGACAAGTTGCACGCCGTTGCCGGAGCAATTCAGCAGAAGGCAGGGCAGAATCAAGAAAACGCAGTTGCCGGCTACGCCGGTCAGGCTGCCGGATGGTTGGATGACGCAGCGGAATACGTTCGCGACGTGGACCAGCAAAAGGTTAAGGCGGACCTTCAAAAACAGGTACGGAACAATCCTGGCCGCAGCCTGCTCGTAGCGGGAGCTGCCGGGCTTTTGCTCGGTTTTCTATTCAGGAGGAGGTAAAGCCCGTATGCAGGTGCGAAGGGACTTTGATCAGCGACCCGAAGCAAGCTTGCCGCGCGAATCGTTTGGCGAGTTGCTGGGTCAATTGGCTAACAACTCCGCTGCTCTGGTCCGCGATGAGATCCAGCTCGCCAAGCAGGAGATGAGCGAGAAAGTCAGCGTATTTCGCTCCGGTATATTCGTCGTCGCAACCGGATCGCTTATCGGACTTGTAGCAATACTGGCGCTAACGGCGGCCGCAATCATAGGGCTAGCCAATTATGTTGGCCCTGGTTACTCGGCCCTTATCATAGGCGGAACGCTTGCTATCGTGGGAGGAGTAACCGCCTCCGTAGGGCTCGGCCAAATCAAGCGCATCAGCCTTACGCCAAGCCAGACCATCGAGACCCTTGAGGAGGATAAAGAATGGCTGAAAGAACTAACGTAGCGACTCAACGGCGCGTGCAGGAAGAGACGCCTGATCGAAGCGCAGTCGCGATTCGTCAAGATATAGCCGCCAAGCGAGAGTCTATCTCCGAGACGGTAGACAAGCTCGGCGAGCGCATACAGGAGACGTTCGACTGGCATGAGTACGTCGCTGAGTATCCTGTGGGCGCGTTGGGGTTGGCTGCCGGAGCAGGGTTTCTAATAGCAGGAATCTTCAAGCGAAAGCCCACGCCGCAAGAGCGAATTCTGGATGCAATGGCCGAACTCACTGAGGACATGACTGACCGCGTTGGCGGGGTCATGGCAGGAGTGATACAGAAGAAGATGTTGTCGGGCCGCACTGTGAAGGCGGCTGCTACCGCGATGATCGCGAAGGCAGCGGTAGATTTTCTGAGGAAACGGATAAGTGGCGCGATAGCCGGCGACATATCGCGGCCAAGTCAGACACGGACTCAGAGCAGAACGCCGAACAATTCCGATACGAATGTTCAACCTTCTCGCTTCTCTACGCAGGTAGGTAGTAAACGCGACTGACATTTCAATTTAACAAGGAGGAAAGTAAATGGAATCGAACAAGAATGTAACAGAGCAGGGCAAAACGACCGGTGGTAGTCCTAATAACCCGTCTAACACAACCCCGCAATCCACCTCACAGCCACAGAGGCACGTTCAGCAGGATCCGGATGCTGCTAACAAGCCGTCTACCGCAACAGCGCAACCATCTGGGACACCAGGGTTCGCGGGCACTGCGCCTCAACGTGCGCGCGAAATCGTTTCGGATGTTGGCAGCGGAGTACAGACTGCCTACGATCAGACGGTGAAGGCTGTAAGCCAGGCCTACGACAAGACGAGCGAAGTCGTTGGCAACACCTACGATCAGACGATGAGCTACGGCAAGGAGAATCCCGGCAAGCTTACCCTTATCGCGTTCGGCGCGGGAATAGGCATAGGCGTACTTCTCGCCTCGGGTCTCGGCGGCGGGCGCAGCCGCAACACTCGTTTTGCAGAGCCTATTGTGGCGGCGCTCTCCCAAGTCGCGCTGGAGTTGTTCAGATAATGATGGCCGTTTACGAGCCGATCGTCTAATCAGAACAGACAAGAAGCCACAGAGACGCCGCCGGGCGGCGTCTCTGTGGCTATTTCAATTTGTGTAAAAGCTGCTCGGATTTCTTGAGCAAAAACTTTTCGGATAACCTTATAAAGAAGCAATCGTTATGGAAGGGCCAGCAGACCGGACATATAACTTGCTATGAAAAGCGGACATTTTAACTTGCTACGAACAGCACTACTTTATATCGCACTAACCGATAGATCGGCTCGCCTGCCCGTGCCGTTTGCACTTTAATTACCATGCTTTCCGAGGTCTAATAATTCTCTCACTTCAGCTAGAAGCACATCAAGGTGTACGGGTTTCTTCAGAGCAGGGTGGCTCCAACTGCAATTGATTGATCTACCACTTCGCTGCCGAAAGCGGTCAAGACCAATATCGGCATGTTGTTGTTATCCGGCTGCTCTCTTATTTGTCTGATCATGTCGATGCCGTCACGTTCAGGCATGCTGATGTCGGTGATTATCAGATCGGGAGTCTCAGCGCCGGCCATATACAAACCTTCACGCCCGTCGGCTGCGACACTACTGTAAATCCTTCAGTGGTCAGGTGAGTTAGTTCGCGTGTGTCGAGGTTATCGTCAACGACAAGAATCTTCCTCGGCATAGGCCGCTTGCCTTCGGATGGATTGTCACAAGCGCCAAGACAAACAGCATACCCACGCTCGGAGTTAAAGGCAAACTATGACGTTGCGTTGCGGGGAGCGGTTCAGTTTGAAATTCCCGCTCTCAAAACAGATGGTTCAAATAAACTACCGCGTTGCCTGCTACCCTATTGCCGCGTCTTGTGAAGGAATTCTCTCGATGTTAGGTTCGAAATGAATGCATACGGAAGAACAGAGTGTTGATGCATCCATTTGGAAGCTCGGCGGATTAACACGACGAGAGTTGGGTCGGCGCATCTGGCTGGAGATTTATGAGGGCGACCTCTTCACCCGCGCGGCGGCTCTCTCCTACTACTTCCTGCTCGCACTGTTTCCGTTGCTCATCTTTCTTACGGCAATGCTCGGCTATCTCGCAGAGGCGGGAACAGAACTGCGCAAGAACCTCTTCATCTACCTCGGACGTGTCGTGCCTCGCTCGGGTTCACAACTCATCTACACTATCATTGACGAGATCCACAAAGACGCTGACGGCAGCAAGCTTTCATTTGGATTACTGGCGGCCCTGTGGTTCGCTTCTTATGGAACGGGAGCTATCACCGAGACTCTGAACGCCGCGTATGGGGTGAAGGAAACGCGCTCGTTTTGGAGGATGCGTCTCTCCGCGGTCGGTCTTACTATCACGCTCGCCGTGCTGATTATCTCGGCCCTCGCACTGGTACTCTACGGCGGTGAGATCGGTAAAGCAGTGTCTAAGCGTTTCGGTTTCGGTGAAGCCTTCAGGCTGGCTTCGCACATCCTACAGTGGCCAATCGTGATCGCCTTCCTGCTACTTGCCTTCGCTCTGATCTACTACTTTGCGCCGGACCGCCATCATCGGAAGTGGCATTGGATCACACCAGGCTCGGCTGTAGGCGCCGTCCTTTGGCTGCTGGTGACCTTCTGCTTTCGCATCTATCTGTATTACTTCGACAGATACAGCGTGACCTATGGATCCCTGGGAGCAGTGATCATCCTGATGTTGTGGTTCTACCTGACGGGCGCAGCCATTCTCGTCGGTGGCAAGGTTAATGCCGAGATAGAGAACGCGGCAGCGAAAATGGGTAAGCCTGCCGCTGAGCCTCCGCACAGAGAACAGCTTTTCGTTGTGAATCCGATGGATGCGCCACTAGAGTAAGTCAAAAGACATGCTACGCACGCCGGCGGACAAAAAGCAGGTGATATAGCGCCAGTAAGACTAACACTCCAAGGATCGATACGATCCATCCGGCAGGCAGGCAGGGCTTCTAGAATCCAACTACGAGCCCGATGTACCTTTCCACGAACGTCCCGGCGATATTCAATAGAGTGGTGGGAATAAAATACGCGGATCGTTTTAGCCGCTTTAAGAAGTTCGTCCAGAGGTTCTCGCCGTTTCCGAAGAAGGAAATCGACGCGCGGGAAGCCGACTATCAGCAATAGCTTGCATTCTGGGATCGACACACAGTACGCGACTGAAGCGACGAATTTCACCGTCGCGGGAAAACTGGTAGGACCCTTGGGTGATAGTACTGGAGGAATGCTGGCAGACCGCCGTTGCGGAGAGACCGGGCAGCGCCGTCAGGGTGAACTTAGCGAATGTGACGTTCATCGACGCCGAGGGGAGAGACCTCTTGACGCGGATGTGCTGGCAGGGAGTCGCGCTCGTGCCTACCGGCGACATATTTTCAAGGTTCTCTCACAAAGACCCTCCAGAACTATGAAAAGAACTCATCGACGCGGCTCTTACGGAAAGCAACGGAAAAGTTGCCGGGCCAACTGGTGCGGCTGCCAAGCTTGGAATTCCGCGGTCGACGCTAGATTTGAAAATCAAACAACTCAATACGAAGAAACACACCATCCGATAAGTCCCCTCGTTGAACTCCCAGAATTCTGGCACTTCCTAACATTCTGTCACTCCAATTTCATGTTCGAGCCCTGTTTTCAGTGAAATCCAATTGGGTACGCGGTTTGCGATACTCGTGATCGATGCTCGGATGGAAGGAATGCAATGCGGCACAGCCGCGACTGCATTGTGGCTGATCAATGACTTTTAGGATTGAGAGTACAGTGCGAGGGAGATTCACAGTATTCCTCCTAAGTGGCCGAATCGAAACACAGGCGATAGCCGAGTTGAGGAGACTCTTTGAACTCCAAACGGACTACCGCGACATCGTTTTAGATTTGAAAGACGTTGGCGTGGTCGATCGCGACGTAGTGTGCTTTTTCGTGCGTTGCGAAGCGGATGGCGTGGAGCTTGAGAACTGCGCTGCATATATTTGCGAATGGATGGAAAGAGAAAAAGATTAAGGGTGGCAGCGACGCCGCGCGCTCCGGACCGTTTGTGATGAACACGCAGGCGGAAATCCGTCAGGCGATTGAGGATTACCGTCAGGGCAGGATGGGCGCGACTAACTCTTGAATGATCGAAGATGGAAGGAGTGGTTAAGGTATGGCAGAGGAAGAGGCAACAATAGAAGGCACGCGGTCGGGTTCGAGTTCGACCGGGAAGATCATGAACGTTGTACTGTGGATTTTGCAGATCGCCGCCGCCGGGATGTTCCTGATGGCGGGGTTCTCGAAACTGTCGGGAAATGAGCAAATGGTCGGGCTGTTCGAGACCATCGGAGTCGGGCAGTGGTTCCGCTACCTGACCGGGGCGCTGGAAGTCGCGGGCGCGATTCTGCTTTTGATCCCGCGCACGAGCGGATTGGGCGCACTCTTACTCGCCGGGGTGATGGCCGGGGCTGTTGTGACGCACCTGTTCATCGTCGGAGGAAGCCCATTGATGGCGATTATTCTTTTAGTTGTCACTGGCCTCGTCGCGTGGGGACGACGGCAGCGAACGATGAATCTTTTAGCCGGGGTGCGTTAAAGGTAGAGTTTTGGTAACGGAAACAGCACGGGACGAATTCATGATAAGGATTGCCATCATCATCGGAAGCACGCGGCCCGGTCGCAAGGCGGAGACCGTGGCCAAATGGGTTTACGAAATCGCGCAAAAGCGTAGCGACGCCGAGTTTGAACTCGTGGACATCAAAGACTACAACCTGCCTTTCCTCGACGAGCCGATGTCGCCGATGATGGGCCAGTACTCCCATCAGCACACGAAAGATTGGTCCGCCAAGATCGGGTCCTTCGACGCCTACGTCTTCGTGACGCCCGAGTACAACCACGGGACTTCGGGCGCGCTCAAGAATGCGATTGATTATCTCTACAATGAGTGGACCAACAAAGCGGCCGGGTTCGTTGGCTACGGCGGCGCATCGGGGACTCGCGCGGTTGAGAATCTGCGTCTGGTGATGGGCGAGTTGCAGGTCGCCGATGTGCGCGCGCAGGTCGGGCTTTCACTCTTCACAGACTTCGAGAACTTTAGCGTCTTCAAGCCGGCTCCCCAGCAAGAGAAGTCTGTCAACGCCATGCTTGACCAGGTCATCGCCTGGGGCGGCGCCTTGAAGACTTTGCGGAATTGAGCACTACTAATATTCACGGGAGGTAGTAACGATGGCTAAATGGACTTTTGAACCGGGACATACCGCCGCCGAATTCTGCGCTCGGCACATGATGGTCACTCATGTGCGTGGACATTTTAAAGACGTGCACGGCACGCTCAACTTCGATCCGAAAAGCCCTGCCGGCTCTTCCTTCGAAGTCGTCATCGATGCGCGCAAGATCTGGACCGGCGAGCCAGCGCGGGACGCGCACCTCCGCAGCGCGGACTTTCTCGACGTAGAGAGTTTTCCCGAGATCAGTTTCTACGGCAATCAGGTAATTGTTATAGGCGAGGTAGACTACCAAGTGACCGGTAATCTTACGATTCGCGGAGTTGCACGGCCTGTTACGCTGGAGGTTCACTACCTCGGGCAATGGCAAACGCCCTGGTGGGAAGACGGGGTCGACAAAGGACCCAAGACACGCGCCGGCTTCGTCGCCAAGACCACAATCAATCGGCACGACTTCGGGGTAAGTTGGAACGACAAGATGGACAAAGGCGGCATCGTCGTAGGCGACACCGTAGAAATAACCATTGATGCCGAGGCGATCCTCGACGCTTCCGATATAGATTAAGACTGAACTTTTGCAAACCACCAGTTGGCAACAAAGGTCTCTTGGTTACAGCTACCAGCACGTCCCCGCGGCAGACCTCGGTCTGAGGAATTCAGGCTTAGATCATTCCCGTAGCGGGAAATCTCCAACTTGTGGTGATAACCAGTGGAGCCTTCTCGACCTGGTTCAACGCAGCGCCTGGCTGACACCGGTGATGGCGGCAGTTTCGATGCCAATGGCGGCCATGCTCGGCCATTTTGAGGAAACCCTGGTACGGGGTCGGCGGTCCGTTGAGTTGGATCCGCTCAACGCGCTGAGGCGTGCTTCGATGGCGCGACTCTTAAGGTAACCGGGAGGAAGCAGCCGGGGACTACAAGAACTAGGGCGTTGATTTGAAAGTCTTGATCCTATGGAGCCAGCGAAGGGACTCGAACCCTTGACCTCCGGTTTACGAAACCGATGCTCTACCAACTGAGCTACGCTGGCCTTCGAGGAACTGCCTTTGTTAGCTTTTTTGCGAACAATGAGACCCCTCAAAATAGCGGAGGCCGAGATTGAGTGTCAAGCTGAACCCCGCCTCAGCCTAGCGCAAAGAAGCCAACATCAAGCAACTAATTCTATCGCGCGACGGGAACACCGCTGCAAATACTAACTATTGACTCCCCTGACCCCGCAGACTACACTGGCTATGCACTTAAGTTGTTTTGAACGAAGCCGATAAGGGCACACCAGGAGTGATCCTGGGTCGCAAAGCCAAGGTCTTTGGAACGCTGCGCAACTGGCGACGAATGCTTCTCTTGAGGTCGTCGCTCGAAGCTTCGTTCCTGAGAAAGTCTGGCTACCGAAGTGAAGTTGAAACGACTCCCCCCATTGATTCAACTCACGTTTAATACAATCAGTGCGGCCTCCGCATGTGGATGGGGCCCGAGGAATGATCGTTGATGAAATCAGTCATAAGTCTGACCGCCTTTGCGTTGCTGCTGGCAGCAGGCGAAGCTCAGGGGCAGGAAGCCAGAATTTCGATTAACGCCGATTCAATCGCAGATACATCTCAGCTTTTGCGCACGCCGGCGATGATCGTCCACGAGATCGCAATCCCAGTTCAGAAACCCGTTGCTGACCCGGCTCGCGGTCCAGCCGCTGGCTTAAAGAACGGGAGCAAAGCTCCGTCCTCGGCGGCCGCGACCACGGCACAGGGACCAATCGTCGTTCAACCACCGATCTTCATGCCCGGCACGCCAAGCTCGAGCGTCGCACCGGAGATGAACACCACGGGCAATCCCAAGTACAACGAGCTCATCGCGAAGTCGGCAACTCGCAATGGAATAGATCCCAATCTAATGGTTGCGGTTATGCGTCAGGAGTCTGGATTCAACCCGCGCGCGCGTTCGTACAAGGGAGCAACAGGACTGATGCAGCTGATGCCTGCGACCGCAGCCCGGTTCGGCGTGACAAACATTTACGACGTTGCGCAGAATATCGAAGGCGGGGCGAAGTATCTGAGATTCTTGTCAGACACTTTCAACGGAGACGTCGAACTGATGCTTGCCGGGTACAACGCAGGCGAGCACGCGGTGATGAACTCGGGCTATCGAGTGCCGCGTTATCGCGAGACGCAGAACTACGTGAAGAGCATCTCGGCGCGCTATGATCGCGCAAGGAGTAGGGCTGCCGGCTCGCCTCGAATCGCCGCGGTCGCGGTTGCTCCAAGCGCCGAGACGTTTGCGAACGGGCGTCTGTCGAATAACTACTAAGTGACTCGAATGATTTCATTCATCGTCCCAGCTTACAACGAAGAAGCGCTTATCGGCCGCACGCTCGAGGCCTTGAACCGAGTCGCTCAAACGCTTGGTGAAGCTTATGAGATCGTGGTCGCGGACGATGCTTCGTCCGACCTAACGACTGAGATTGCCAGGGCTCACGGGGCTCGAGTGGTCAGAGTCGAACTCCGGCAGATAGCCGCCACTCGCAACGCCGGCGCGCGAGAAGCAACGGGCGACAAACTGGTCTTCGTCGATGCCGATACTGTGGTCTGCGAGGCGGTCGTTCGAGCTGCGATCGAAGCAATGGACGACGGAGCGAGCGGGGGCGGCTCAGCGGTCAAATTCGACGGCAAGGTTCCAAAGTACGCAGAGCGTGTCCACCCTGTAATGGTACGGATCTTCCGCGCTCTCGGTATTGCGTGCGGCTGTTTTCTTTTCTGCACGCGTCGCGCTTTCGAAGCGGCAGGCGGCTTCGACGAAACGCTCTTCGCATCAGAAGAGGTCACAATGAGCCGCTCGTTGAAGCGACAAGGCCGTTTTGTTGTTCTTCGCGAGTCCGTCACGACGTCCGGCAGAAAACTTCGAATGTACTCCGGCAGGGACGTCCTCCGGTTCTTTGGAGGTATTCTGCTCACCGGACCGAAGGCGCTAAGAAGCCGCGACGCTTTGGAAGTCTGGTATGGCGGCCGGCGCGAGGACCCCGACCTGGCCGTGGTACGCCAACAGTGACTGTTGCTTTGCGCTCCCTTGTTGAATAGACTCAATGCCCCGACCGTCCCCAGCGAAAGTCAGAAGCTATGCGACGACAGGTGCGCGACAAGGTGATATTCAACGGCGTTGTCTTCGCGCTGGTTTTCTGTCTGGCGGTCCGCCCCGTGTTGAACGCCGCCGATCCTGAGAGTTCTCCTTCCCACATCTCGCGATCTCTTGCCGAAGAACTCTTCCAGTATGCCGGCACGCTAAGCAGCGACCTGCATAACCGGCCGCCCGAGCAGCGAAGCGCCGCCGACTATCGCCGCGTGCTCGACGCCTATGGGCAAGTGATAAGGCTCAACACGGAGATGTACTTTTCCGCAGAGTCGCTTGCCCGTCGCGCGGAACTCTTGCGCGAAATGGCCGATGTGTCCGGCGATTCCGCTTTGTATCAGCAGTCGATTGAAACCTATCGCAACGTGATCGATGAGCACTCGAACAGCGCGTTTGTCGGCGACGCGTTGATCAGCATAGCGCAAATCTACGAACAGAACCTTCAGGACCTGGATGGAGCCGCTGGCGCTTATCGAGAGCTGGCGGCCCATTTCCCCGCCTCTGTTTTGGGCCGGGAAGCGCGGGCGGTTGTCGCGCGATTCGAAGCCGAACTCGCACGCAGACCGGTCGACGTTGTTGTAGCTCCGGGGGTCGGCGCGGGAGACGCCGCAACGATTGGGCCTTCGCGACTCACCAACGTCCGGAGCTTCAGCGGACCGGACTATGCGCGGGTCGTGCTCGACCTGTCGGATGCATCGAAGTTCATCGCGCGCCGCGAGGCGAATCGAGTGAGCTTTGAGCTTGATGAATCGACGGTCGCGCGCTCGCTGTACGGCCGCAGATTCATAGTCGGCGAGTCGGGATTGTTGAGACGAGTTAGAGTCTCGCAGGGCACAGCAACGGGGATTCAGATCGACATCGACCTGAGCACGGCGTTCGACTACTCGGCCTTTCGTCTTTCGGATCCGGAACGCATCGTGATCGATCTTCGAGCGGGCGGGATTGCTCACGCATCGGAATCGAGCGAGTCGCGATCTGCGAACGCGCACTCTTCAGACGAGCAGGCTCGCGCGGGCAAACTGAGCGCAGCCGATCGGAACCCGCTGATTTCATTACCCGAGATCCAGGAGCCGATAGTCACGCTCGCGACAGCTCGCAGCGCGCCGCCCGCTGCTAACCCGGCAGACGTCCTCGCAAAGGCGCTGGGCGCGAAAATCGACGCCAAAGCCGCCGTAGCTTCGATCCATCGTATCGTGATCGACCCCGGCCACGGCGGACACGACACCGGTACAATCAGCTCAGGCGGCATGCGCGAGAAGGACCTCGTGCTGGACGTAGCACGAAGGCTGAGGGGTTACATCAAACACAGTTACCCGGAGGTCGAAGTGATTCTCACGCGGGACGCGGATCGATTTGTCGCGCTCGAGGAGCGCACTGCGATTGCGAACTCGCGGCGCGCAGATCTGTTCATATCGATCCACGCCAACGCGAGCCAATC
The DNA here is from genome assembly GCA_038040485.1 of Candidatus Onstottus arcticum. GTDB lineage: Bacteria > Acidobacteriota > Blastocatellia > UBA7656 > UBA7656 > Onstottus_B > Onstottus_B arcticum. The sequence goes on along the minus strand of JBBPIE010000001.1, from coordinate 196,353 downwards.
GCGCATTGCTTCTGGAGTGGAAACCTATTTTGTCAGCCCGGACCGCGTTCCAGCCGAGGACTTGCAGACAGCGGCTCGCGAGAACGCGACTCTTGCGAGCGCGAAGACCGCCGATCGTGCTCAACCGGTAGTCGCCAGCGTTACGACCATGGGCAATCGCGTAGCCGAGTCCCGTGAGCTTGCGCGGTACATTCAATCAGGATTGGTGCGAGGCATTGGCGCTCAATCACCTCGAACTGCTGCCAATCGCGGCGTAAAGCACGCGCCGTTCGTCGTGCTGCTCGGCGCGTCGATGCCAAGCGTGCTCGCTGAGGTTTCCTTCCTCTCGAACCCGAAAGACGAAGCTCTGCTGCAAACAGTTGAATTCCGCGAGCGCGTTGCGGCTTCGTTGTATGCGGGTTTGAATGCCTACTTAAGGAAGCTGCGCGCGGGCTTGCCAAAAGGCAGCGACGCAGTCAAATGACTCAATGCTTCAAGAGACCTTATCACTCACAATTTCATCAAGGAAATCGCTTACTCCTGCGGCTTGATACTCCACGGAATCCAATAGATCGTCCAGGCCGTTTACGTCCGGAAAAGTCCATAACGTTTTTCCCTTCTCGTCCGTGATCTCCAACATAATATTGGCTGCCCAGTGGGGATATTTTGTCCCGAGCAGGTTATCCAAGATGGGATCTCGCTGAATGAGACCTCGCTCGACCACGTAGTTCTCTTTGTACAATCGAAGTCGTTTGCCTTTGTACTCCGTTTCATAGGCCAAATCGACTGCGGCATCGACATCTAACTTCAATGAGGCAGGCGGTTCCTTAATGTCCCATCGGATTTTGCCTTCTTGCGTTTCCCTTATTAACTTTACGATTACTTCAATGAGTTTTTCTTTTTCGGATGTCATTTACTTCTCCCATAGCTTATCCTTTTGCAGGTTCCGCAACGTTTCACCGACTCCCACAAGTCTTTTGTATACCATCCAAACTTGATCCTTGGACTGCTCGCCCAAAGTTCTATTCTCAGCGATCAACTGAATAACATTCAAGATGGTTTTACGTTCATTCCGACTAACCTTGTTCAAGAGAGAGCCTAGAACGGCCGAGCACAGCGCCAACTCTGCCTCGATTTCATCTCTTGAATTGTCGAAGTCGATTAACAGTTTCTTTACTTGGGACGAGTGCGCCTTAAGTCGCTTAAGCAGGTCGGGGGCTCTCGCTGTGAACATATACGACCTTCGAATTTGACGAAGATTGTAGATCACGTAAACTGAAAGAGCAATTCCGACGATGGACGCAACGCTGCCAATAATGTTCAGCCATTCCAAAGGGCTAAAGGTCTTGTTCAATCGAGCGTCTCCGACGCACCCACGTTGCGCGCGTACAGTATACTAGTTTGCGCCTTCGAGAACACACCAGATTGACTTCCTGCTAGCTGGGCCTACCGCCCTGCACCTTGGCGACATCCTGCAAGCTGATATAGCCCACAATGAATCCATTCGAGTCTAATACTACCGCGCGCTCGAGGCCATTGGCCGCCAGCATAGACTGCGCCTGATCAATCGTCGCGTTCCAGTTCACAAACATCGAAGGGTCAACCGGGCGCATCACGTCACGGGCTTCAAGCTGGGGCCACTCCTCGCGCGGCACTTTCTTTAACTCTTCCAGCAGCAACAACCCGTGAAGTCGTCTGTTGTCGACCACCGGAAAACTCGTGTGGTGATTGTTATTGAGCACCTTGTCAATGAAGTCATTGATCTTCATCGACGGCGGAATCTGAACCACGTCCTGGATCATCACATCCTCGACGGTTCCGCGTTTCACGCGCCAGACGCCGCGGCTGCGGCCCTCGGTTGTGCCCAGCATCAAGGCGATTATCAACCCGACGATCGCGCACCAAATCCCGGTGATCCCGTAATCGGGTACTTTCAAAAAAAAGTAGACGCCAAACACCACAAGCGTTATTGCAATCATCAGCCCCGAGCGCACCGCGATCTGGGTTGCCACTCGAAAATTCTTGTTGTACCGCCACAGCGCCGCGCGAAGCACTCGTCCGCCGTCAAGCGGCAGGCCGGGCAATATGTTGAAGCCCGCCAGAAACCAGTTCACCAGACCCAGGTGCCGAAGCACCTGCCCAAGCGCTCGATGGGTTGTACCGTGAAGGAGTAGTTCGACGGTCAAAAAGAAAACGCCGCCGATCAGGAAGCTGGCAGCCGGACCGACGATGGCGATCTTGAACTCAGATGAAGGCGAGGCCGGCTGCCCGTTCAGCGATGCGAGCCCTCCAAACATATAGAGCGTTATGTTGCCGGTGCCGAGCCCTTCCGCTCTTGCCATTAATGCGTGCGCAAGCTCGTGCGCGAGCACTGAAACAAACAACAGCATCGTCGTCAGAAGCCCGAGCGCCCAGTACTCAAAGGTGCTGCGGCCGGGCGCCTCGCGAGGCAGCAACCCCGACGCGATCGCCCACGCATAGAACGGGAAGACGGGCAGCCAACTGTAGTGTGCCCGGATCGGTATGCCCAGGACGCGGCCCAGATAAAACGGTTTCGAGTTGAATATCATTGCCCGATGACCAAGCTTGCGCTCAAAGGCGAGTCTACCTTGGCCGCGTTCAGCGAACAAGAAGCCCTACTTGCCGGTAGTCCCTGGGAGGCGAAGGTCATTTTGGATTTTGGATTTTGGATTTTGGAATAGCTCGAGCTTGCCACCAAGAGCTACAAGGGCAGCGGCGCAATCCAAAATCCAAAATCCAAAATCTAAAATCTAAAATCCAAAAAATCACCTTTGCCTGTGCTCCCGCGGAACTGTGCGTAGACTGCTTCCGAGACGATGTCCTATAATCACCACGCGCGGCGCGAGGCGCAATTCTCAATGGAACTTTATCTGATCAGACACGGCGTAGCTCAGCAGCTCGGATTGAAGAACGACTTCACCGACGAGAAGCGCACGCTCACGACCGAGGGCCGCGACCGCATGCGTGAGGCTGCTCGCGGCTTGAGGAAGCTCGGAGTCCAGTTGGACTTGCTGCTCACCAGTCCGCTCGTGCGCGCGGTCGAGACGGCTGAGTTGGTTGCCGAGGCGGTTGGGCTTAGCAAGAAGGAGATCATCCAAACTGGCGGGCTTGCGCCAGGCGGTTCTGCCGACGAGTTGTTCGCTGAGATCAAGAGCCACACCGGCGTTGAGTCAGCGGCCTTAGTCGGGCACGAGCCGTACCTGGGCGAACTGGCGGCGCGGATGGTGCAGGGCAGCGGGCGCTTTGCGATGAACCTCAGGAAGGGAAGCGTCTGCAGCATCAACGTCGTTGAGACAGTTCCGGCGTTTCGCGGTGAGCTGGTGTGGCTGATGACACCAAAACAGCTCCGCTTGCTTGCCAAGGGCTGACCTTAAGAGAGTTCTACCGTTCAGTCGGCGGGGGAGAACACGCTTGTACCTGGTACCGACAGTCTGTGGTTTCGCAATAGGGATCGCCTTTTGGTGCGGCGGTTCCATATGGATCGCGACCTCTCTCGAGCGAGTCGAGACTCGGCATCCTCAGCTTACAGGCACGAGGAGTCTGCGTATCGCGGAGGGGGTCGCTTGCGGCGCGCTGTTCTTCGCGTGCATTGCCCTTGCGTTCGGGGTTGGGCGCCTTATCTGGCTGCAGATGAAGTGACCAGTGATTCGGGACCTGCGCTCGGGGGATTGGGAGGCGACGGCTGCCGGATCAAACCCCGGTCACGGATCATGGTTTCCTCGACGCGAGTTCCCGCTTTAGAAGCTTACCCGTTGGGCCCTTCGGAATCTCGTCAAGAAACTCTATCGATTTTGGACATTTGAAATCTGCGAGCCGCTCGCGGCAAAAATCAAGAATCTCTCCTTCGCCGGCCTCCTCGCCTTCGCGCAACACTATGAACGACTTTACTTCTTCCCCGTACAGACCGTCTTTCACTCCGATCGTTGCAGCGTCTTGCACCTTCGAATGTTGGTAGAGCACTTCGTCGATCTCGCGCGGGTATATGTTCTCGCCGCCGCGAATGATCATGTCGCTCTTACGGTCCACCACGAAAAAGAACCCGTCCTCATCGCAACAGCCGAGGTCGCCGGTGTGAAACCAGCCCGAACGAAACGCTTCGGCGTTCGCGTCCTCGTTCCGGTAGTAGCCCTTCATGATGTTCGGTCCGCGTAGAACGATCTCGCCGACCTCACCCACGCCAAGCTCGCGATCGTTTTCGTCAAAGACTTTGGCTTCGTTGCCGATCGGCAGTCCGACTGACCCAATTCGGCGACGCTCGTCCGGCGGGTTGAACGTCGAGCGGCAGGTCGATTCCGACAAGCCGTACCCTTCGATCACCGGACACTGAAACAGCGACTCGAAAGTTTTCAGCACCTCGACCGGAACGGGCGCGGAACCGCAGAGCGCGAATCGCAAGCGGCTGATGTTCACTCCTGAGGGCACGCCCTCGGGATAAGTCTGGTTGAGCAACGACAACATCGTCGCGACCGAACCGAAGTAGGTAACCCCGTGTCGCGTGACTGTCTCCCAGTGACGCGAGGCGCTAAAGCGCGGCGCCAGCACGACGCTCCCGCCGACCCACATCGCGGCCAGACACGTGGTCATCAGCGCGTTGACATGAAACAGCGGCATTATCATCAGCGAGCGGTCTTCTTCCGTGAGCCGAAGCCATTCGGCAATCTGCTGTGCGTTTGAGAGCAAGTTCCCGTGCGTTAGCAGCACGCCCTTTGGCTTGCCGGTAGTGCCCGAGGTGTAGATGATGACGGCTTCGTCGTCGGCGCGCGGTTCCGAGTCTCGCGTTCCGAGTTCCGGGTCTGATTCGGAACCCTGAACCCTGAACCCTGAACCTTCGGACTGTTCCGCCACTGACCACTGACTACTATCCTGGTCGATGACCAGCACGTGACGGAGCGAGTCTATGTTCGCGCGTGCTTGCTCGATCCCCGGAGAAAGCGACGACTCGGTGACCACGATCTTTGCTTCTGAGTTGGCGACGATGAACTGGATCTCGTTGGGCTTGAGCAGAGAGTTCACCGGACCCGCCCAGGCGCCGATCTTGAAGCAAGCGAAATAGAAGATCAGATACTCGGGGCGATTGGTCAGGAGCAAGCTCACCCGATCGCCTTTTACCGCGCCAAGCTCGATGAGCACATTCGCGGCTCGATTGACCTGGTCGTCAAACTCGCGGTAGGTGAACTCGCGCTCCCCGGACTCGAGGATCAGAAATCGTTTGCCTGCGTACAGCTCTACCTGTGCTTCGAGCAGTTGGCGTACGTTCTCGGGTAAGCGCTCAGGCATGCAAGCATCTTAGCCAAAACGGGTTTGCTCGAAAAGCACTGCCCGGCTTGGTTTGAAGGCCGTTTGACTTGCCTCATCGCAGCCCGTTAGATTCCTCGCTCGATTACCACTCACCGGAGGCCCGATGTCCATCAAGTCAGACACTTGGATCAAGCAGATGTGCCGCGAGCAGAAGCTGATCAACCCGTTCGAGGAGAAGCTCGTTCGGACGGTCGAGGATCGCCGCATCATAAGCTGCGGGCTGTCGAGCTACGGTTATGACTGCCGCCTGGCGCGCGACGAGTTCAAGGTCTTCTCGCCCGTGACCGGCACTGAGATCGACCCCAAGAACTTTGATCCGAACAGCTTGTTGGATGTTCCGATCCGCCGCGCGGAAGACGGTTCGGATTACTGGCTGCTGCCTCCCCACTCTTACGCACTGGGAGTCACCATCGAGCGCTTCCAGATTCCGCGGAGAGTGACTGCGCTTGCGATAGGAAAGAGCACCTACGCGCGATGCGGGTTGATGGCAAACACAACGCCGCTGGAAGCAAACTGGTGCGGAAGGTTAGTCGTGGAGTTGTACAATGCTGCGAACCTACCGGTGAGGCTGTACGCGGAAGAAGGCTTTATTCAGATACTGTTTTTCGAATCGGACGAAGATTGCGAAACGAGCTACAGCGACCGAGGCGGGAAGTATCAAGACCAGAATGGACTCACGTTGGCGAAGGTGTAGATTCACAATTCCAGTTGGTCCAAGACCAGAATCCTGAGGTCGTTTACACGCCGTAACGCGGCATCGTTTGTGAGGAACGCCTGGCAGCCCACGCTCAGAGTTGCGGCGATCTGCAGAGCGTCCGGTGTGCGTATGCTGTATCGCGCGCGCAAATCTGCAGCGATCTCAGCAACTCCGATGCTGATTGGCAAGAGCGCGAAGTTTCGACTGGTGAGCAGCAAGGAACTGTACTCGGCTTCGATGACGGCATTGCCGGATTGCTTGGGCTTGGTGAGTACCTCGGTGAGGGTAACGACCGAACTCAGGCCCTCAATTTCCCCAAGATCAACTCTGCGAATAACCTCGCGGACCAGATCCAGATACTTAGGGTTACGTTCAACAAAGTAGATGAAGGGCGACGTGTCAAAGCCGAGCCTTGTAACACCCTCAAGAGCGTCGTCGAGCTTGATTACGGGCGGTGGTCCCATTCTTTTCTCAGTTCATTGACGTATTCCTGGGCGTCGACTCCTTCCCAGAGTTCGGCGCCGAGCCCTTCTAGTTCCAGGAGGCTGCGTTCGCCTTGATGAGTCGGTGGTTCTATCGCGCGGGTAATCATCTCCGCCAATCGCTTGCGCTCCTCTGGTGGCAGCCGTTTCACGTGAAGTTCGTATACTTCCTTGGCGCTTAATGCTTCCATAGCCTGGTTACCTCGGCGTCATTCTACCAGACTCTCGGATGGAGCCCACAGTATGTTGGCGGTGTCGCCAGGAAAGACCCGTGCCTTGCGTTATCACGGCCGCAAACACACGGGTTACAGCCCGCGCTCGCCTAGCCGGCACTGATCGCGCATCTCCTTTAGCGTTTCGCGTCTTCTTCCATCTTTTTTCTCAGGCTGAGCGGCCGCATGTCGGTCCACACCTCTTTTATGTAGTCCAGGCATTCGGCTTTTGGCCCAACCTTGCCGACGTCCGTCCAGCCAAGCGGGTTCTCTCGATCGGCAGGCCAAATTGAATACTGCTCTTCGTGGTTCATCACGACTTTGTAGATGTTATTGTCTTCCTCATCATTCCAACCCATTTCGTCTCCTCTCCTGGCTTGATGCTTTGAACCGAGGGCCTGTGAAACAGGCCATTCCGCTAATCCAAAATCCAAAATCTAAAATCCAAAATTGCTTGCCAACCAGGCGCCAGAGGGAAATCACTCACGCCCTTTCGAAGTGCCGGTGCTTCCGAAGCCGCCCGAGCCGCGCGACGTTTCATCCAGCTCTTCGACTTCGACGGTCGTAGCTTCAACGACTTGTTGCAGTACCAACTGGGCGATGCGGTCGCCGCACTTGATGTGAAACGCTTCGTTCTTGTCGGTGTTGATCATGACGATGGCTACCTCGCCACGATAACCAGCATCGATCAACCCGGGCGAGTTCACCAGCGCGATTCCGTGGCGCGCTGCAAGCCCGCTGCGAGGCAACACAAACCCCGCGTAGCCGCCCGGTATCGCCACCGCGATGCCCGTCGGAACCGTAGCTCGATCGCCCGGCTGAAGCGTCAGGTCAACACGGCTCGACAAGTCGAGGCCCGCGTCGCCTTCGTGCTGATAGCGCGGCAACGTACCATCGGGATCAAGCAGTTTTATCTTGAGTTCGATCATCGACTAAGTACGAGCAGCTGCCGGGACTGCGCGCTCCCACCAGCGATCACTCCTTCTTCTCTAGCAGCTTGAACGTGAATGGGTATTGATTCTTCTCGTCAGCGTTGTGGCTTTCGCTTTCCTTCTCGACCCAGGCTGCGTCATCGATATGCGGAAAGAACACGTCGGCGTCAACCGAAGCCTGCACCACGGTTACATACAACCGATCAGCAACAGCAAGCGCGCCGCAGTAGATCGCCGCGCCTCCGCAGATGAACGCTTCGGTCTCGCCTCGTTCGCGAGCGAGTTGAATTGCAGCTTCGACCGAAAGCGCGACCAGGCAACCTTCGGGATAGCGAGCCTCGCTTCGGGTGACGACTATCGTGTGCCTGCCGGGCAGCGGCTTGCCGATCGATTCAAAAGTCTTGCGGCCGACGATGATGTGATGACCCATCGTCAGCTCGCGAAACCGCTTCAGGTCCGAAGACAGCCGCCAGGGCAGCGTGCCCGCTTTGCCGATTCCGCGCTTCTCGTCCATTGCAACGATCAATGAGATGATCACACCGCGACCTCGGCTTTGATGTGAGGATGAGCCCGGTAGCCCACAAGCTCGAAATCCGCATAGTCGAACTCGAAGATCGACCGGACCTCCGGATTGATCTTCATCTTCGGAAGCTCGAAAGGCTCACGAGTGAGCTGCTCCCTTGCCTGCTCGATGTGATTCGAGTAAAGGTGAACGTCCCCGAAGGTGTGCACAAACTCTCCCGGTTCGAGATCGCACACTCGAGCTACCATCATAGTCAGCAGCGCGTAAGACGCGATGTTGAACGGCACGCCAAGAAACACGTCGGCCGAGCGTTGATAGAGCTGACACGAAAGCTTCCCCTGGGAGACGTAGAACTGAAAGAGCGCGTGGCAAGGCGGCAGCTTCATCTCGGAGAGTTCGCCCGGGTTCCACGCCGTGACCATCAACCTGCGTGAGTTTGGGTTAGTCTTGATCTGGCCGATCACTTCGGTGATCTGGTCGATCGATCCGCGCTCCGCGGTGCGCCACGACCTCCACTGCGAGCCGTACACGGGCCCCAGTTCGCCCTGCTCATCGGCCCACTCATTCCAGATGTTCACGCCGTGCTCTTTCAGGTAGCGGACATTCGTATCGCCTCTCAAGAACCAGAGCAACTCGTAGATGATCGACTTGACGTGCAGCTTCTTGGTGGTAAGAAGCGGGAAGCCCTCGGCGAGGTCGAACCTCGTTTGATAACCGAAGACTGACAGCGTTCCCGTTCCGGTTCGATCTTGCCTGGTCGCGCCGTGATCGAGAACGTGTTTCATCAAGTCGAGGTATTGTTTCATGGCTTTGATCGCGAGGGTATTCTATTGGCACGGCGCTCAGGCGGACAAGCCTACCCCGAAGGGGTTGCGACTCGCAGCCCAAGGTTGCCGTACTCGGCTACCTTGGGTGACGGTGCCGGTCCCGAGGTCGGGTCGGTCGTGTGCCAACCTCGAAGACGTTGCAGCCGACGGTAGCAGGTAGAACTGCCATGGTCTAATTGTTCATCATCCTGGCTGCGAGTGCCGCAACCCCGTTGGGGTTTGAACGCATCGCGATCAGCCAACCCAAGGTAGCCGAGTACGGCAACCTTGGGCTAGGAGATGGAATCCCGTTGGGATAAGGCTTAGAGGTCAACACGCAAAGGCACGGACTCAAGCTTGCGGCGCTAGAATCTCGCTGTTGTGAACTGCACTGAGCGCTCGCCGGTAGCCGGGTTGAAGACCGTGACCCCAACAAACTGACCTTTCGGGAAGGTCTTTTTCATCGGTTTCGTGCCGAGCTTCGATGATATCCGCGTAAACGTCCCGTTTGAAAGTGTATACGAAGCCTCGTACTCAACCGTGGGAAGTGCCACGCCGTTGACCTCGATGACCGTCGCGCCGTTCACGAAGCCGAGCCCATCCAGAGTTACAAACTTCTTTGTGAAATCCACTCTGGTAATAATCGGGCTTCGAGGCGGCGCTGTTCGCCTTGTTAAAGCGTAAAAAGCGTTTGCCCGGCCGGAGTTCGCGACCCTGGACGCGAGAGCCGGTATCGGTTCCGAAGTAGAAACGATGCGCTGCTTTACTTCGGCGGGCGACAGCGACGGTTCGAGCGACCACAACAGCACCGCTATTCCTGTGACGTGAGGCGCTGACATCGATGTGCCGCTCAACGTTGCGTATCCCCCGTTGGGTGAAAACTGGTTCCGAGGCGACGTGCTGAGGATGCTAAGACCGGGTGCCGCGACTCCAACCGCGGAATGCCCGAAGCTTGAAAACAAAGCCAGGTTGTCAAAAAAATCCATCGCCGCCACTGACAGGCACGTTGGCAGCGCGCCAAATCCCGAAGGGAACTCCGGATCCTCGGCCACGTCGGTGCCGTTGTTGCCAGCCGAGCACACAAACAGGATGCCCGCGTTTCCGGCTGCCGTTATCGCGTCCTGCAGCGATTGCGAACTGCCCGAGCCGCCCCAGCTCGCGTTGATGACTGTTACATTGATGCCTCGATTGCGCTGATCGATCGCGTAGTTGATTCCCTTGATCGCGTTTCCAGTCGAGCCCTTACCCTCGGGCCCACCCAAAAACTTCAGAGACATCAGCTTCACATGCCACGCCACTCCGGTGACACCTTTCCCGTTGTTCCCGAGAGCTCCGATCGTGCCTGCCACATGAGTGCCGTGAAGGTCCTCGCTCGACGATATGAAGACCTGGTTTGTCTTGTCACGGAAATTCCAACCGTTCACGTCATCCACGAAACCGTTGCCGTCATCGTCCACGCCGTTGCCCGCGATCTCGCGAGGGTTAACCCAGACGTTCGGCGCGAGGTCCTCGTGCGCGATGTCCACTCCCGTGTCCAAAACCACTGCCACAACGTCGTCGCTTCCTTTAGAAATGTCCCACGCTCTGGTCGCGTCGATGTGGACAGCCACGCAGCCGGGACATCCGGCATTGGAAAGGCCCCACATCTGACTGAATGACGGGTCGTTGGGTATCGTCTGGCCGGTTTGCACGAGGTAGTTGGGTTCAGCGTATTCGACCCGCGGATCGGCTTTGGCGCGCTGAACGGCTTCGTCAACGGACAGCCTTCCATTCAAGTGAACCAGTTGAGAACTCCGGCCACGTGCTGATAGCGCTTCGGCGTGTGCGCCGCGCACTTGAAAGATCTCGTCGGCTAGTTCTTCGGCGTCGGAGGCAAGATCAGCGTCGGCTTTGAACTTGACGAGTATCTGATCATCGACGTACTGGTCGCCCGGCTGCCGGGGTTGGGAGTAAACGGGATAACTCGGCACTGCCCACGCCGAGAGCAGGGTCACGAGAATCCCGAATGACAAGACCTTCTTCATCTGCTTACCTCTATCTCGCGATTGTCAAAGCCGGCGCAACGGGTTGCGTGTGGCTCAGTGAGGCTGATCGAATACAGTCAGAGTTTCTACTGCGAAAGGATTCGGAGACAGGCAATTATAATCGCGAGCGGTGAGGTTAAGCAATAAATTTGAAATCGAGGGGATCGGAGCGCTGGCGAAGCGAGTTTCTAAGAGATGATGCTCGGCGGCCTGCACGAAGCAAGCCGCCGAACGGTTCCTGAGAGCGCGGCCCTTTCCGGCCGCGGTTACTTCTGCTTCGCGGGCGCGCCGTTGTCAGTCCCCGGTGTCAGGCTCAACCGGTCGCGGAACAAATTCAACAGCAGAAGCGTGCCAATGCCGCTCGCGCCGTCGCCCGAACCACCGGATGCCATTACGTCGGGCGTGATGCGGACGCCTTTTTCGCCGATGACCTTGAGCGTCTCGATGAGCGCGACTCCTTGCGGACCAATCGCGTTCACCTGCTCGGAGTAAGCCACGCCCTGCGCTTCACCCATCAAGCGAACCTTCTCGGCTTCGGCTTTGCCGGTGGCGAGAATGTAGTGAGCTTCGCCTTCGCCTTCAGCTTTACGCTGTTCGGCTCGCTTGCCGGCGATCTCGACGCCCACGGTCGCTACCATCAAGTCGCGCTGATTGTCGGCGTGAGCCTTGGTCTTCTCGAGCTGAATCCTCTTCTCCTCAGCCTCGCGCTGCGCGTCGAACATGCTTTGTTTCTGCTCAGCCAGGATCTTCTCGGTTTGAGTCTTCATCAGCTCTTCAGGCAGGCGTATGTGGCAGATCAGCACGTTGACCACATCGACGTGATACTTGAGCAGGTGCGCGCGCACTCGTGCTTCGGCGCGCTCCTGTTCTTCGTGACGGTTTTGAAGGTAAGCCATCGCAGACGACTCGGAAGCCTGGTTGCGGAAGATCGAGTCGATGAGCGGATGCATCACGTTTTGGATCAGCTTCTCGATCGAGCCGATCTTCGCCACCATGAACGGCGCGTCCTTCGGCTTGACTCGAAAAACCACGCGCACTTCGAGCTGCATAGTGAAGCCGTCCTTCGAAATCACCTCGAACGGGTTGAACGTGTTTGCGACTTCGCCGGTTGTCCACTCGACCGTCTGATTCGTCGTAGGTATTACAATCGGCGTGATCGCGAGCGTGTTTACGTAGTAGCGGCCGGGTCCGACCACCGTCTCCTGGATCCCGCGATAGCCGGCGGGTACCACGTAAGCTTCGTGCGCGCCTTCATCGAGCCGGCGATCAGCGGGATCGGAAAGCGTCAGATCCTCTTCGATCTCCTCGACGGTGCGCGTCTCCGTATCAAGCTTGTCCAAACGCGCCGCAACTTGAGTGACGTGCGCGTGCTCTTCGCGGTCGAGCCGCTCGCGAACCTTCTGAGCCATCGCGCGGCGCACCTCATCCGACGGGTCCTTGCCGACGTTTGAGACAATGACTGCCACCTCGCCCGGCTTCACCTCTTTCGCCGTCTCGGGAATGACTTTAAAGAGCAACGGGTTGATGTAGTACGTGCCTGGCAGAAGGATGTCCTTTTGAGGGCCGCGCTGTCCGCCGCTCTTGATGAACTCATTGGCGTCCTGGAAGTTGTCGTGGCCCTCCACCGGAGTGGCGACGTAGTCCCGCGGATCGAGTGGCGCGCCGTCCAACGCTTCGACCAGTCCGATCGTGTTCTCGCTGATCACAGTCGCGTCATAAAGCCGCATCGTGAACAGCCCGGGCTTTCGTTCATTGCCGCCGTCGATCGGAGTCGAATCGGTCAGGATACGATACGTTCCCGGAGTGAGTATCTCGACCTGTGGCCCCTTTTGGCCGCCCGAAGCGATGAACTGTTCGGAGTCCTGAAAGTTCATATGAGTCCCGATCGCTTTAGCGAGCAGTCGTCCGGGATCGAGCGGCGCGCCATCGGCGCTGCTGACGATGCCGACTCTACCTTGCGGGATCACCGTCGTCTTGGCGATCGAAACACGAAACAGGTAGGGATGAATCGGCCACAAGCCTGGCGGCAGTGTGCGAAGCTGAATGCCTTTGACGCCGCCCTCCTTGATGAACGCGATCGGGTCCTGAAAGTTGTTATGCGCGTTCTGCGCGCGATCGGGCGCGAAGATTCTGCCAGGAGGCATCGGGTCGCCGTCTACCGCTTCGATCAGACCCATCTCGTCCGAGCCGATCTCGATCAGCGGAACCTTGCGAACCACACGCTCGACCGGCCATCTGATCAAGTGCAAGCCCGGTTTGAGCACGTTGGCCTGAATGCCGACCTCGCCTTCAGTGGCGACGACTCGCCCGGGCGGCATCTTTGCGCCGATATACCGGCGCTCCTTGATGGCGATTTCTCGCGCGCCTACGTTGACTAGTATTCGGCGCAGTACGATAACCAGCACGACCAGCGCGACAAAGCCCGCGATAACAAAGGGAAGAAAAGGTGAGAAACTGTTTGGCATGGTGAACCTCGATGGCTGACTCTTAGAGCCGCACACTTACCGTGTGGATGTCGCCGCGGTCAGTTCACGGCGAACACGGGCGAGTCTTTGCTTCAAGGCAAAGCCCGCGCCCGAACTCCTCGCTTCCGAAGAAAGCACCCAGTACTGGCTCTCGGCGAGAGCGATCAAATCGGCGGCGGATACCTGGGGGAGCCTTCCGCTGCGCGAGTACTCACTGACCAGCTCAACCGCTGCTTGATAGGTTGTCGCATCATCGGACAGCGCCGCTATGTGCAGGGTATCAGCAGTCCCGCGACTGGTTGGCTCGTTCTTCCACGCTTCGATCACAAGCTCGGCCATTCGGATGTTCGCTCGCAGGCCGTTGCTTGAAGCAACCAGCGATACGAGCGCGCTTAGAGTTTCCCGCCGAGTCGCAGCTTGCTCCACCAGCGCGTCAAGCACTTCGCGGCAGAGCTTCGCATCGTTCAACTCGTGAGCGTCGAGCAGTGCCGCAGCCTCGCCGGCAGCGGCGCGTTTCGTCAATGCCGCCCGGCGCTCGAAAGCCTCGTCTGCTGCCAGGAGTTCCGTTTGCTCGGCGTTCTTGACGGAATGATCGAACAACCCCCGTTGCACCGGCGGTTCGAGCGCGGGAGCGCACCTGGGATCAGGATTGTTGCGCTTCAGGAGATACATCACGGAAGCGGCGGCCGCCAGCACAACTAATATTGCGATGAAAGCGAGAATCATTGGAGCCTGCCATCCTTCGCGGCAACAATCGGGGGCGCTCTTTTCCGTGTCCGGCTTGAGCCGCACTCACTGGGAGCAGCCACGACGTGATGGTCGAGCGCAATCTGACACAACGTGGAGCAGGCGTTGTCTGCGCGCGAAAAGAGTAACTATCGGTCGCCAACCGAAGGAAAACGTGTGTTTTGCAAGAAGTCATGCAGCGCTTCGCATACTATTTGTTGACTTTGAAGCCGCTCTGTTTTATAGAAACGACAGCCCATTGGGCGTCGCTTCTTACCTTTGACAATTGGAGGGATAACAAGGATGGACAGATCGTTTTGGCGAGGCACCTTTTGCCTGGTTTTGCTTCTTGCACTTGGTATCGGCGCGAGAGCGCAGACTCAGACAACCACCGGAGTAATTCAGGGAACGGTGCTGGATGAATCCAGCGCGGTGTTACCCGCGGCAAACGTTGAAGTCAAAAACCCGGACACGAACTTCACCCGCAGCCTCCCCAGCGACTCGTCGGGCCGGTTCGTGTTTCTCCAACTGCAACCTGGCCGGTATCTGTTGACGGTCTCGAAGCAAGGTTTCGCTACTTTGGTTCAGGAGAATCTCGATCTCACTGTCGGCCAGACCATTAGTCTAAGCCTGAACATGAAAGTCTCGCGGCTGGAAGAGAAGATAACCATCACCGCCGCGCCCACAATCGACACGGTCAAGACTGAGTCCAGCACGACGCTCAACGAACGAGCGGTCAGTAACTTGCCGATTCTCGGAAGGAAGTTCGAAGACCTGCTCACTCTGACACCGGGAGTAAGCATAACTCAAGGACCCGACGGTGACGAGATCAACTTCGCCGGGCAGCGCGGGATATTCAACAACATCAGCCTGGACGGCGGCGACTACAACAACGGGTTCTTTGGCGAACAAGCCGGGGGCCAGCGAGCCGCGATGGACATTCCGCTCGATGCCGTCAAGGAGTTCCAGGTAATCGCAACCGGTGCCAGCGCGGAGTTTGGACGCACTGCAGGCGGCATCGTCAATGTGATCACGAAGTCGGGCACCAACAGTTTTCACGGCAGCCTCTTTTACTTTCAGCGCCTGGAAAGCTTGAGCGCCAATACGTCGGACGGCAAGTCGCTCACCGACTTTCACCGCGAGCAGTTCGGAGGAACCATCGGCGGGCCCATTCGCAAGGACAAGGTGTTCTTCTTCGTCGCGGCCGAGGGAATTATTTCCAATCTGACCCGCGCCAATTTGAGCGAGGCAATTGGCACCCCGTGTCCGGTTTCCGCTCCTACGATTACCGGAAACGAAGCGCTGATAGACAGCAACGCCGACTGTCAGCGCGTCGCTCTCATAAACTTCTTTTCGGCGAGGCTGAGCCAGAACGAAGGCCTGCCAGTCAAGCACCCGATCCGGAACGGGGGAGTGCTGAGCAAGCTCGACTGGGAGCTTTCCACCACCAACAAGCTTACCGCGTCTCACAACTTCAACTATTCGAAGAATGAGAACCAGACCTTTGACGTTGCAACCTACGGTACTTCGGCGAACGGGACCGAGGGTCCGTCGAAAATCAACGTGTTCAACCTGAACCTGTTCAGCTCGTTTTCACCGACGAAGCTCAACGAGGCGCACTTCACATACGCGCGAGAATCGCGTCCGCGCTCGGCCACTCCGTCGAACCTCGGGGCCGACACCGGCATTGGATTCGCGCCTGACTTCCGTTTCGGCAATCCGTTCTTTCTGGGACCCAACGTGGACGAGTTGATCTGGCGCACGCAACTCAGAGACAGTTTCGCGATCGTCTCGGGCACGCACACCTACAAGTTCGGCGGCGAATGGCTGCACACACTCAACGATCAGATCTTCCGCGGGTTCTTCCAAGGACGCTATCTGTTCGACAGCGTGACCGGCTTCTTGCGCTACGCGTCACCAGGGCTTGGCCCCGGGTTTGGTCCAAGTGCAAATGGCGCACACCTCCTGCTCTACTTGCAGGGCGCGGGGCCGTCCGGGCCAGCGACCGACGCCGCCGGCGCGTCGACGATCGACAACGAAGAATACGCACTGTTCGTTCAGGACAAGTGGCAAATTAAGCCGAACTTCACTTTGAACTACGGGCTAAGATGGGAAGCCCAGATATTCCCGGACCCGAGTGTCGCGCCTGCTCAGACCGCGTATGGCAAATTCTTGAATGATCCCAGGTTCCCGTCCGATGGAACGCTGCCCAATCAGAAGAAGATGTTTCAGCCTCGGGTTGGATTCGCCTGGGATTTGAGAGGGGCCGGCAAGTCGGTGCTGCGAGCCAGTTGGGGAATCTACAGCGCCCGGCAGAATATGCTGTCGCAGGTCGGTTCGATCACGACGAACGGCGTTCAGCAGCAAACCATCGCCGGCGGCCTATTTGCAAATCCGACAATCCTGCCGACCTGGCCGGGAGTGGTCGTGCCTACTGCACAGAGCTGCGGTTCAAACCCGTTCCCATGCTTTAGCGGAGTTCGCGTCTTCAGCCGGGACTATGCCAACCCGCGGATCTACACAACCAACGTAGCCTATGAACAGGAGATCGCTCCGAACTGGGCTTTCTATCTCGACTTCACGCATGCAAAAGGCGTCCACCTGACCCGCTTCCTGAACTTCAATCGCAAGCTTGACGGAAGCGGAAACCCGATCTTCGGTCCTGACCTGGGCGAAGTGATGGTTACAGGCAGCCCGGGCAAGTCGCTCTATCGCGGGTTCACAATCGGGATCCGGAAACGATTCAGCGATCGCTTTCAACTCGAAGGCAACTACGTCGTTTCAAAGGATCTGGACGACGACTCGAATGAGCGCGATCCGTTCACGGACCGCGCGTTCGATATCAACAACCTATCGCTTGACTATGCCTTGTCGGATCGCGACATCCGTCACAAGTTCAACCTCTACTCGTACGCCGAGCTGGGACACAGCTTCCAGGTCAGCGGACGGATTCAGGCTCGGTCGGCTCAACCAATCACGCCCGGCGCCCGCACTGCGACCAATCGCAACACCGATCGCAAGGACAACAAGTACTTTTCGTTTGACTGGCGCTTGCTGCGGCCGTTCAAGTTAGGAGAGCGAATGGCGCTGACGCCTACGTTCGAAATGTTCAACACGTTTAACAACGACAACAACGTGAACCCGCTGACCACTCCGGGGCTGTTCAACTTCGACGGCTTCCTGAGACAGGGAGTCGGGGACCCCAGACAAGTGCAGCTTGCCGTGAAGTTCACGTTCTAAAGCGCGAGTCATTGCGCATCCTCTCGCAAACGACGAGGCTCGCAAGCTTCAGCTTGCGAGCCTCGTTTTTCTATCTGGAACTGAATCGGTTTGTTCACCTTCCGGCCTGGTACTGTCCTAGATTCGTGTTGATCTGTTTCGGCAGCGAAACGACTAACCGCCAAGCCGCCAAGGACGCCAAGAGTTCGATAAGTTCTTATGGATGATCTTGGCGGCCTTTGCGGCTTGGCGGTTCCTAGGACACAACCCCCGGCGTGCCACCATTGACAGGCCCCAGGTCAGCCGATATATTGGCCCCACTCAACGAACAGGTGCTTGCCCGGTACTTGAAATTCAAAAGACAAGCACAGGCCGTCAACAACCAAGTCCCCACTGTGGGAATACTTCTATGACTCGAAAGCTTCGCATAGGAATCATCGATCTCGTCTCCAAAGGACCCACTCGGGCGATGTTCGCGCGCGTGATGAACGCCAACTTCGCCGCCATCATGCCGCAGGTCATCGCCGTGTGGTGCGAGCAACAGGGACACGAGGTCACTCTGGTGTGCTACACGGGGTTTGAGAATCTGGTCGAAGAGTTGCCGGAGAATGTAGACCTCGTCTTCATAGGCGCGTTCACCGAAGCCGCGCAACTGGCCTACGCGCTCAGCAATCTGTTCCGCTCCAGGGGCGCGGTCACCGTCATCGGCGGCCCTCACGCCCGCTGCTACCCCGAGGACGCGCTCAAGTATTTCGACTACGTTCTGGGCTTCACCGACAAGAAGACGGTTTGCGATGTCTTGCAGGACTGCTCCAGACACAGGCCGCTCGGAGTGCGATTGGCGGCCAGTCGGCAGCCTGAGGAACTCCCCGGTGTGCGCGAGCGCTGGAAGTTCATCGAACCGACTCTTCGAAAAGCGCCATTCATAAAGATGGTCCCGATGATCGGAAGCCTGGGGTGTCCCTACACTTGCAGCTTCTGCATCGACTCGGTCATACCATATCAACCGCTGGACTTCGACGTGATCAAGGAGGACCTGCGATTTCTGTTGGGGAAGTTCAAGCGGCCGCTTGTAGGCTGGCACGATCCAAACTTCGGAGTCCGGTTCAACAACGTGATGGATGCGATCGAAGACGCCGCACCTCCTGACAGCATCGACTTCATCGCCGAAAGCAGCCTGTCGCTGCTGTCAGAGCCTCATCTGAAACGGCTCAAGCGAAATGGATTCAAAGCTCTGCTGCCCGGCGTCGAGTCGTGGTATGACGTCGGCGACAAATCGAAGACCGGGAAGTTGAAGGGTACGGACAAGGTCAGGCAAGTCGCGGAACACGTCAACATGATTCTGAGATATATGCCCTACATTCAGACAAACTTCGTGCTGGGACTCGACTCGGAGGAAGGATCGGAACCATTCGAGTTGACGAAGCGATTTGTGGATCTTGCGCCCGGAGCGTTTCCGGGTTATTCGCTCCTCTCCGCCTTTGGACAGGCTGCGCCGCTCAACCTGGAATACCAGCGCGCCAATCGCGTTTTGCCTTTTCCGTTCCAGTTCCTCAACAACAATCAAGCCATGAACGTGAAGCCGAAGAACTATTCCTGGCCGGGTTTCTACGAGCAGGTGATCGGTCTGGTGAAATACACCTATTCAAAGCGCGCGATCTTCAACCGGGTAAGAGCGAACAAGTCCACAATTCCCCGATGGATGAATGTTGTGCGGGCGGTTTCGTCTGAAGGGTTCGGCAGGATCAAATACCACACTGAAGTGCGCCGGCGGCTGGACGCGGACCGGCAGTTCCGAAGCTATTTCGAGCAGGAGACAAGCGAGCTTCCGCAATTCTATCTGGACCTCGCGCGAAGAGATCTTGGGCCGCTCTGGGAGTGGCTTCCGCAAGGCGCGATGCATCACGACCCCAATGCCTACTTAAAGTCAGTGAGTGTGTGATCCTTTATGGCAGCTTTCTTTATGGTTGATGCTGAGGCTTATCATTAGAAGTGTTAAAGCTGAAGAATCAAAGCTCAACGTTCAATACTGGAGGGTTTCGAAAAGAATTGCTTGTATTCAGTAGGATCGAGGCGCCGAAAGAGAGAGATTGCAGATTGGCTCCTGAGTCTCCGCCGAAACGAATCAGGTTTTTTTAGGGAATTGTCTAATATTGAACAGACCTGTGAGTCTTTGAAGGGTATAAGATATGCAGTTTTCGGCAGCATCACCCCCAGAGTGATGTTCGCGCAACCTGGAACAAGAGCCTTCCCGCGGCGTCCACCCAAGACGCTTGCGCGAAAGTTTTGAATGCTGGGGAGAAGGCACAGAGGGGCCATTGCCTTCTCCCCAAAAACACTCCATTCATCGGAGACCACGTAACTCTCAATCGTTGAGCACGGTGCTGTCGGGGGAAGGCACGGATATTGCCGTTCTTTTCTGCGAGGCTGCTTTATCGATTGTGTTGGCTGTTTTCGGTACGGCCGGGCAGGAACGATGACCTAATCCGATACAATCGCCAGAGCTTCCGGTCTAAGGAAGCTAAGCGAAAGGGGATGAGATGGCCCAGGAAATAATGGATTCGAATGTGCTCGACCTTTGCGAGGAGATGCTCTTCGCACGCGCGGCAAAGGGCATTAGGCCGCTGCTTTATGTTTCATCAGACGAAGACTTTGAATGCAGCGTTGCAAAACTGCTGGATGAACCACGGGAATCGCGAGTTTGGGAACAGCACCGGTTTGCTATGCCGGGCGTCGGGCAGCGCGTTACGAATTATTTCTGACATGCTTGGATCCTGGTTCGCGGTTTTTGCTTTGGCAAACGCATCGGTCACGCAGCACGGCACGTCGGCCGCGGCACCAGGAAAGCAATAAAAAGAACAGTGAAGCCGTAGTTGGTTGCCGTGTGATGAGTCGCAGATACGAAGGAGATCGCATGAGCGAAGGTGTTGATAAGAACAACGTGTTGCTGGACGAAGAGCGTCGGCTGGCTTCGCATCAGGAGGTCAAGGCTCAGGTTGATAACGATGTGAATGCTCGCATCAAGCGGGAATCTGCCCGAGTCGAGCCATCTGAAGCAGCCGACGTGGCCGAAGTGGCTCACGAGTCTAAAGCAGAAGTCTGTGCACGAAGCGGTTGCGACGGAACGCGAACTGGAGCGCGGCAGAACAGCAGCGCGAGTTTCACAGGTGGTGGATTACGTCTTCTACCTCATCTACGGGCTGATTGCCCTGGGGTTCTTGTTAGGCCTGATGGGCGCGCGCGCCGGCAACGGATTCGTTCAGTTTATCGGCTTTCTTACGCGGCCTCTGCTCGCGCCCTTCGAGCGGATAGTCGGAACGCCCACGGCCGGGGTTCATCAATTTCGTATGTCGTACCTATTCGCGCTCGTCGTGTACATCCTCCTTCACCTTGCCATCAACGGCGCGTTTCGCTTAGTGGCGCACCGCAAGGTAGCAGTCTAAGGGATGGGGGGACTTGCAGCGCATTGACTTCGC
Source organism: Candidatus Onstottus arcticum (assembly GCA_038040485.1). Lineage (GTDB taxonomy): Bacteria > Acidobacteriota > Blastocatellia > UBA7656 > UBA7656 > Onstottus_B > Onstottus_B arcticum. The sequence goes on along the minus strand of JBBPIE010000001.1, from coordinate 175,493 downwards.
GCAGGGGCATTTCGAAAACACAACGCGCGAGTCTTATCGAGTCTCGGTTCCAACGGTTGGAAACAACCAAACTAAATAGGAATGAGTGCAATGATGAACGTACGATTGACCAAACCGGGCGCATCACGCGCCAAACAAAACAAAACTGAGCAACAGTCAGACAAAATCGAGGAACGGTCAGAGGAGGTTCAAATCATGGATACCATCCGATCCTGGGTTACGGACTTCAAGTCCAGAAAGGCGCACGGAGCACGGTTGGATCTACGGCTAATCAGCAAGGCGTGATACGCAAACTCGTAGATGAACCCGAACGTTCAGCGTCTCACGGCTCGTTTTGGTGAAACCGTTCAGGCGGTCCGGCAACCTCACCCTGCTACTTCCAGCATTCGTTCTACCGTCGAGTAACTCGCTTCAAGCGCTTCGTCCAGCTTCTCCGGTTGGGCCCCGCCGCCAGTTGCCATGTCTGCGCGGCCGCCGCCTTTGCCGCCGATAACCTTAGCAATCTCGCGCACGATTTGACCCGCATTAAGCCGTGTCGTCAGGTCGTCGGTCACGCGAACCACAAGCGACGCTTTCCCGTCGCTTTCCTGGCCCAGTATTGCGACGCCTGACTTGAGCCTCTGAGCCAGCGCATCGGCAAATTGACGCATACTACCGGGGTCGAGATCCGAAACTCTCTCTGCTAGCACGAGACAGTCGAGCACCTTCCGGGCCCTATCCGCTGGAGTCAACACCGTGCCCTTTAGCTCGCCCTTTAGTCCAACACTGCTGCCGGCCTGGGCAAGCTTGAGTTTCAACTCCTTGATCTCGCGCTCGTAGCGGCGAACCTGATCGACAAGCTTATCGACCTGCGCCGGAATGTCTTCCGTCTTTGTTTTGAAGCGCTCGGTCAGTTGCTTGATGATGTGTTCATCCGTCTGAAGCCGCGCGATTGCACCATCAGCCGTCAGAGCTTCAAGCCTTCTCACGCCCGCCGCGATCGATTGGTCGCTTGTAATCTTGAAAGGCCCGATGTCGCCGGTCGCCCGAACGTGAGTGCCGCCGCACAGCTCGGTTGAGAATCCCGGCACGCTCACGACTCGAACGTCCGAAGCGTACTTCTCTCCGAACAACGCCATCGCTCCGGACTTGAGCGCTTCTTCGAGCGGCTGTATCTCGGTCTCGACTGCGCGGTTCTGCAGCACTTCGTTGTTCACCAGTCGCTCGATGTCGGCGATCTCGTCTTCAGTGAGAGGCGCATAATGAGTGAAGTCGAATCGCAAGCGGTCGGGCGCTACAAGCGAGCCGGCTTGTTTGACGTGAGGCCCGAGTACCTCGCGCAGCGCGGCATGCAGCAAGTGAGTCCCGGTGTGATTGGCGCGGATGCGCCGCCGACGCTCGACGTCAACCCGCGCATAAACCGTATCGCCAACGCGGAGAACGCCGCGCTCGACTTTGGTCTTGTGCACGTGATAGCCGGCCGTTGGAGAGTATGTGTCTTCGACCGTTGTAAGCGAGCCTTCGCCCTCGAACATACCGGTGTCGCCGATCTGACCGCCGGCTTCGGCGTAGAACGGAGTGCGATCCAGGATGACTTCGCCGGTCTCGCCAGCTTCGAGTGCCTTGGTTTGCTTGTCACCGACTATGATTGCGAGGACGCGCGCTTCGGCGCTGTCGGTCTCGCGATAGCCGGTGAAGTCGGTTCGATGCAGCGACTCGGTCGCTTTGCTGTAGACCTCGCGCGAGCGTCGCGCCCCGGCCGCTTCGGCCATGGAGGGAGCTGTTTGCTGCTGAAGCTCTCGAAGCGCCGCCTCGAACTGCTCGTTGAATTCTTCTTCACTGATCGCTGTTCCGTGCTGGTCCAGAACGACGCGGATCAAATCGCGCGGCACACCATACGTATCATATGTTCGCGCAAGCTCGATCATCGGCGGCGCGGCCGGTGCGAAGCGCGCGAACAACTCCGCGAGGCGCGGTTCACCGACGTTGAGTATCCGCGCGAAGCGTTGCTCCTCGCTTCTCACCGTCTGATCGATCAGACGCCGCGACGCGACAAGCTCGGGATACGCGTCAGCCATCAATTCAATGACGAACTCGGTCACGCGGTAAAGGAACGGAGGCTTTAGCCCAAGTTCCTTTGCGCCGTGATAGATCGCGCGGCGCATGATCTTTCGCAGAACGTAGTTCCTGCCCACGTTGCCCGGCGCGATGCCGTCGGCGATCGAGAACGCGGTCGCGCGAGCATGATCGGCGATCACCCGCATCGACATTCCTTCCGGCGATTCGTAGACGTACTGCTTGCCGGACAGCCCGGCGATGAAGTCGATGATCGGTTTAATCAGATCGGTGTCGTAGTTCGATCCGACCTTCTGAATGACCGCGGTGACGCGTTCGAGTCCCGCGCCAGTGTCAACGGAAGGAGCAGGCAGTGGATCGAGCTTGTACTCGCTGTCTGAAATCCTGGATCGATTGAACTGCATGAAGACCAGGTTCCAGATCTCCATCGTCGTATCGTCGGGCCCGTTGACCAGCTCGGGCCTGTTGAACTCGGGGTCTTCGGGGTTCGGGCCCTGGTAGTAATGAATCTCCGAGCACGGCCCGCAAGGCCCGGTCTCGCCCATCTGCCAAAAGTTGTCCTTGCGTCCAAAGCGAAGAATGCGCTCGGGCCGCGCGCCTACTTGTTGCCAGTACCTGATCGCTTCCTCATCGGCGCCGACCTCTGCATCTCCTTCAAAAACCGAGAACCACATCCGCGCCGGTTCGAGCTTGAACTCATTCACCAAGAGATCCCATGCGAAATAGATCGCTTCCTTTTTGAAGTAGTCGCCGAAGGAAAAATTCCCGAGCATCTCGAAGAACGTGTGATGCCGCGTGGTGCGGCCTACCTCGTCGAGGTCGTTGTGCTTTCCACCCGCGCGAATACACTTCTGCGACGAGCAAGCGCGCTTGTAGTCACGAGTCTCGAGCCCGAGAAACGTTTCTTTGAACTGATTCATACCGGCGTTTGCGAAAAGCAGTGTCGGGTCGTTGGGAAGCAACAGCGGCGAACTCTTGACGATGCGGTGTCCGCGCTCGGCAAAGTAGTCGAGAAACTTCTGTCTTATTTCAGGTCCAGTCATATCAGTCGTCTTTTCCGTTCAGATTTGAAAACTGAATTATAGCAAACGCGGGCGAGAGAGTGGCATAGACTTTAGTCTGTGAGCCTGGGAGGGTCGCGGAGCGCCGCCGGGCGCCCAAGGGATCTATGTGTATTAGCGAAGAGCGGACTGCTCGTCCGTGGCGCGCAGGAGGTCTAGCAGGAGAGCGATGTTGCTCGCAGCATGGATGGTGCGTTCGAGGTGGGCGGCGGATTTCCTGAACTCGAATGTGCCTTCGACCGCATTCAGTAGTTTGCTCAGAGCTTCCGAGCCTGTCTCGCCTTCGGTTGCGGCTCCGATTATCTCGCCTTCATCGAAGTGAACGTCGCCCTTTACCGATGTAAGCGAGACGGTCAGAACTCCGGTGAGCCGCGAGTTCTCGATCATCTGAATCACATCAAACAGGCTTATGACGGTAAAGCTCCCGAGGAACAGTTTCTTATCGGGCTGCCCCGGGCGAGCGTCCGAACGGTGCGGCAACTCATCGGCGGGAGTAGATCGGGGTTCTCCTCCGATCAGGCACTCGATCGCGACGGAGTGCTCGGGCGTCAGGCCTAGAAATCGGACTCCCATGCCGTTTTGCGGAATGGAGTAGCGCACTTCGGCGCCAGTACGGATTTGGGTTTTGCCGGCCTGGAAGGTGAGAGTGAGTAAGGTGCCCGGCGCGAAGGAGGTCGTCGAATCGACGAACGCGCCGGATAGGCTTAAGTCGGAGATGCGTGTCGTCTCGCAAGCGGAGCCGGCGGCTTCGTCTTCACATTCAAGCGCGCAAACGTAGCTTACGCGTGTGGCGTTGCGCCTGTCTCGACCGTGCCCCATCCGAATCCCACTTCGAAGTGATGAATGACGAAGGACGATTAAGGATCATTCGTCATTGTGGCTTGTCGTCTAAGGGCATCCAGCTTGCGCATTATCAAATCGAACTCAAAGCCGAGCCGGGCCAGATGGTCGAACATTCGCTTTTCATCCCGGCGGTCCGCAGGGCTGCCGTGAGTGCGAATGCGTTTTTGGATCGCCCGATCAATCAGGCCATCCTCCCCGGTTTCGCCAAACGCCTGGTCGAGCGCGCGATTGATCGTTGTCCGGTCGACCTTCTTGAGTGCAAGCTCGCGCGCAAGCCTGGCTCGTCCGATTGGCCTCATGCTCAGCCGATGGCTTGCGTAACTCTCGGCGAAGCGGCCGTCGTCAACATAGCCCATTTCTTTCAAACGGCGAATGCAATCATCGATCAGCCTTCGATTCGCCCAGGGCTTTTGCATCAGTCGCTCGCGCAGTTGCATTTCAGTTCGCGGACGCGCGGCGAGCAGTTTCAACGCGGCAGCAGTGACTTTTTCCGCTTCCCGATCTCCGGGTTTGCCCGGCGGTTCCGTTTCGCCGCGCGCGCGAGAAGCGGTGCCGGCCTCCACGTCTCGGCGGCCTACCTTGTCACTTGTTCTGTTCCTTCTAAAAGCCAATTGACGAACTGTTTAGTCTCGGGCTTGGTGGCATCAAGCGGGCCGGTCTTCCTTCGAGCGCGCTCCATGTCGTCGCGTCCCTGGTCGGCCGCCGACCTCACGCCGGATACTCGCAATCGGAACTCGTCGGGGTTGGTCGCTCCGTTGAGTGCCTCTTCGTATGTTATCAACCCGCGAGTGTACAGATCAAACAACGACTGATCGAAGGTCTGCATACCGTACTGCGAGGTTCCTTGCGCGATCGCGTCGCGAATCATCGCGGTTTTTTCCGGATGAATAATGCAATCGCGAATATAAGGGGTCACGATCATCACTTCGACCGCGGGGACGCGGCCCTGTATGGCTTCGGCTGCGCGAACGAGCCGCATCGAGATAACCGATTTGAGAACTCCGGCGAGCTGCAAACGAATCGCGCGCTGTTGATGCGGCGGGAAGACCGAAACTATTCGGTTGATCGTCTCGGTCGCGTCGAGCGTGTGCAAAGTCGACAGCACCAGATGTCCCGTCTCGGCGGCGGTCATCGCGGTTTCTATTGTCTCGTAGTCGCGCATCTCGCCAACCAGGATGATGTCGGGGTCTTGCCGCAATGCTCCTCGCAAGGCTTCCGAGAAGCTTCGGGTGTCGACGTCAACCTCTCGCTGATTCACATAAGACTTTTTGTCGCGATGAAGAAACTCGATCGGGTCTTCGATCGTGACTATGTGGCCGGTCCGTGCACGGTTCATGTAGTCGATCATCGCCGCGAGCGTGGTTGACTTGCCTGATCCGGTCGAGCCGGTGACCAGCACCAGCCCGCGATTCTCGTCGGCTATCTTTTCGATGACTGTTGGCAGCCGCAACTCTTCGGTGGTCCGGACTGTCGTAGGGATGACCCTCAACACCATGCCGACCGTTCCGCGCTGTTGGAAGATGTTGCAGCGAAAGCGGCCGAGCCCGGAAACCCCGTATGCGATATCGATTTCCGAGTTCTCACCGAAGCGTTGCTTCTGGCGATTGTTCATGATCGAGAAGGCCATGTTGAGCGTGTCTTCGCCCGACAACCTTTGAGCTTCGACCATCGGCTGAAGCTCGCCGTTGATCCGCATGAAAGGAAAGCTTCCCGCTTTGATGTGAAGATCAGACGCGCCCTTACTGCACGCAATGGTGAGGAGTTGATCGATGCTCGGTGACATTAGCGCTTGCCTCGCAAAGCTTGTCAGCTTGGTTCAGGAATCACGCGGGGACGGCCGCGACGCTTATCGCGACCGAAGGGAAACGCCCGACACAGCACGAGTCACGCAGGAAGTCGGGCTTGCGTCGAACTACGAGGGCATCTTTGAGAACTTTGAGGGGGTTAAGCTCAGCGGGTCGTATTATAAGCGCAACCCAAATCCGCCGCAACAGTAATTAAGTCAGGGGATAGCGGGAGGGCTCCGGAGCCCGTACCGCAGTGATCTGACTCGCCGGATTCCGCTTTACCCCGTTTTTGCGGGCGTCGAGAATTTGATCTCGGCTTCCCCTGAAACCAGCCGCACGGGCCGGTAGCCGCTAAAACCCGTAGCCCGGTTGCCGTCGTACTCAAACTCAAAAACACCGCGCTGGTTCGGGATGAGCTGAGCAGGCTTGACTGCGATCTTTCGGATTTCGGGAGGCGCTCCGTTCCACCGCTCGATCGACACTTCCACCGACAAGTCGTTCAGCGTTTCTTCGGAGACGTTGTCGACCGCGCCCCGCGCCTTGACGGTGTTCTTAACAGCCTCGCCACGCGCCAGGAAGATTCTCGCCTTTGGTTGGTCGATCGCTGGAGGTGGGTTCGGATCGATTCCGCGAATGCGCGCTACTACCTCGTTAGCTCGTGTTTTGACCGACGGCACGAGCAGATACGACGCGATCGCTCCACCTACCAGCAAGATCACTACTCCCAGCGCGATTGTGCCCGCGTGCCCGCCGCTTTCGGCGCTCTTTCCGTAGTTCGAGAGAGCGCCGATTCCTATCTCATCCCTTGGCCTCGCCGGCTCTCCAAGCACCAGCGGCGCGTGCGATCGCTCAGCCGGAAGACCTAAGATCGAGCCGGCAGGAATTCTCATCGCGCGCGCGCCGGCCGGAGCAACTAAAGGAGCTTCTGTTTCTGCTAGCGATGTTCCGGATGCAGCGACAATTTCAGCAGACGCGGGCGGCGGCTGGTGCAAGGCCGGCGGCGACGCGAGCAACTGGGTGTTCGCAGCGGTTGGCTCCGCGAGCGTTGGGGGCGATTGCACGCGCGGCTTGAGCGGCTCGATGTGCGGCGGCTCCCAGGGCTCACGATGAACGATGCGCGTGATGCTGGGCGGCTCGAAGGGCTCGCGCGGCGCTGGCGCATCGACGCGTGCAGCTCCGAGCAGTTCGGTTTGGGACGTTTGGGACTGGAGCTTCGCGGGCTCGGCGATCTCGGTTGGGATTTGAATCTCCGCGAGTGGTTCCGCCGGTGCTGCTTCGACTCCCAGTAGTTGCGTGGATGCCGGACTCTCCTGCTCAGCCGCCTCGAGCCCTGCCCACAGATCATCATCATCGAAGGAAATCGCCTCAATCGCAGCGTCGCTTTCTGGTTCGCGACTCGGGCTTGAAAGTACCTGGGTTGCAGGTTGAGAAATCTCATCGATTGGCGCGGCGGCGATGATCGGTGTCGTCACATCGTTGTCGACCCCCGCGGTAGACGGCTGCGTCTCAACCGGTGGCTGAGGATCAATCGCCAAGGCCAGAGACGGGTCGTGCATTGGCTCGCCAACCGGTTCAGGAATTTCATCGTGAGCGCTCGCAGCCGTTGCTGCCGAATGCGGCTGTTCTCGATCCGCCGGCAGTGCAGGGGCCGCGAACAAGCTCTGCTCCGGCCGATCCCATTCGTCCTGAGCTTCCTTCTCGGTTTTCTTGTAGCGGCGGAAAAAGTAAACAAGCAGCGACACACCAGCCAGAAAAACAAAAACCACAACGACTACTACGGTCTTTGAAAGCCGGCGCGGCTCTTGTGCTTGAATCAAAGCAAACAACAACAGACTCATCTTTGCCAAAGGGGTTGTTCCTCTCTACATCTCTGCTGATGCCGCAGTCACCGGCACGGGTTCGCCGATTGCGGCCAGCGCATCCAGAATCGTCTTCTCCTCATCGGCAGCCACCGTGCGCAAGTCGATCAACACGCGGCCGCGCTCGGTGCGTGCGATGATCGGAACCGGGTTGCATCGAAGCCGCGCTTCCAGCGAGGCCGCCGACGCCTCGCTGTGTTCGAGCGAGACTAGAACGGTTTGAAGCTTCGCGTCAGGTGCTGAGCCGCCTCCAATGACTGACTCGCCGTCTTCGCATGAGGCTTTGACCCGCCCGTTGGTTCTGGCCTCGACCAGAATGCTGAAGCTGGCGGCTCGGTCTGCGACCTCGTCCCGCGAGGCGGCGATCGCGCGGATGACGGGCACTTCCGATTCCGCGGCGCCGCGCTCATAGAGCCTCAGGGTCGCCTCGAGCGCGGCGTAAGTCATCTTGTCAACTCGAAGTGCCCGCATCAACGCGTTCTTACGCACGCGATCGATGATCTCGCGCGAGCCGGCGATGATTCCCGCTTGCGGGCCGCCCAGCATCTTGTCGCCGCTGAACGAGACTACCGAGATTCCAGCGTCGAGCGAATTCCGGACAACAGGCTCGCCGGTAACTCCGTAACGCGAAAGATCGATCAAACACCCCGAGCCGAGATCTTCGAAAGATGGAATTCCGGCGCGCCGCGCGAGCTCGGCGATCTCGTGAACCGAGGGCCGTTCGGTGAAGCCAGTGATCTTGTAGTTCGAAGGATGCACTCGCAGAACGAGTTTCGTCCGCTCGTTGATGGCGCGCTCATAATCGGCGATGCGTGTTCTGTTGGTCGTTCCGACTTCGCGCAATCGCGCGCCGCTTTTTTCGATCACGTCGGGAATTCGAAAGCTCCCGCCGATCTCGATCAGCTCGCCGCGCGAGACAATCGCTTCGCCGCCTTCCGCAAGCGTATTCAGCACAAGCATCACGGCTGCCGCGTTGTTGTTGGCGACGATGGCAGCATCGCTTCCTGCAAGGCGTGCCAGCAGCTCCTGACAATGCGACTCGCGATGCCCTCGCTCGCCTCGGGAGAGGTCGTATTCAAGGTTTGAGTAGCGAGAAGCCACGCCGGCCAGCGCCTCGATCGCTGCTTTTGCAAGCGGAGCGCGCCCCAGGTTTGTGTGGATTATGACACCGGTTGCGTTGATCACCCGGCGCAGCGAAGGAGTGGTCAGACCCGCCGCGCGCGCTTCAAGCCGCCGCTCGATCTCGGAAGGAAGGTCCAAAGTCCAAAGTCCAAAGTCCAACGTCTGATCCGTCACGCCGGACTCTGGACTCTGGACTTTGGACTTTGGACTTTGGACTTCGATCTCGTGCCGCATCTGCTCCAGGATCTCGCGTAACAAGTCGCGCACGATGCCGCGGTTCAACGCTGCTGAGAGCCGCTCGGCAGCTTCACCGGCAAGCAGCCGCTCAATCGAGGGCAGCGATCTAAGCAGTTCGTTGTGCATGTGATTTCTGTTGACACCTCTGAGTGCCTGCCGTACATTCTAACACATCCCCCACGGCCCTAAAATAAGTCCTCGAATCGAGACTCACCCGTATGGATGCTAAAGCAATTAATCCAATTGATCTGGATTTGGATCGCCTCGAACACGAGATTCGCCGGCTGAAGGTCGAGTACGACATCTTCTTCAACGGTGGAACTATTCGCCCGCCGTATGAAACGAAGGGTCGCGTCGAAACCAGCATCAAGCGCGTCTACGACATGCGCGGAACGTCTTTTGGCCAGCGGTTCAGATACAACGGTCTGGTCGCGCGTTACAACGTGATGCGCGAGCTGTGGCGGCGGCAGACTCAAGAGCGCGAGGAGAGCGGGCGGCCGCCTACGGTGGAAGCTCACACAGCGCTTCGCGAGCACACCACGGTTATACGCTGCTACGACCCGCTGCAGGAACCGGAGAAGGTCAGCGAGCTTTACGATCATTTGATCGCGGCCAAGCGCGAGTGCGGCGAACGAATCGGCGCGCTAAGCCTCGAGGTGTTCACTCAGTTCCTCACCTCACGCGCTTACAACATCAAGAGTCATTTGGCGACGAGCGCAGTTGACTTTGTAGTAGGCGTCCAAAATGGCCGGGTGAAATTCTCGGCGCGCGCGGCGGCCGCGGAGTGAGACAGTTTCGTGACAAAAAAGCCCCGCTTTCTCAGGGCGGGGCCTTTGCGAGCGTAATAGATGCGCCTGATTATGCTCAGAGCCGCTTCACGGCTTCGGCCTGAGGTCCCTTGGGGCCCTCGACTACTTCGTACTCCACCGTCTCGCCTTGCTTCAAAGACTTGTAGCCTTCGTCTTGAATCGCCGAGTAGTGGACGAATACGTCGGCCCCTCCCGGCTGCTCGATGAAGCCATAGCCCTTGGCATTGCTAAACCATTTCACCTTTCCCTGTGATGTTGACATCCTGAGAATCCTCCTCCAAGTGTTGCCGCGCTGAGCCTCATTCACCTCAGTGAATTTGCATTCGGTGCCGTTGTCAGCCGCTGCCCCAGGCGTTTCGACGCCGGGAGCGAAGCGTAGAACGCAAGACCGCAACCCGGAAGCTCCGCCCTTGCGAGCTTCGATATTGTGGCTTTACCAAGCTTTGAATGCGTGCTGCTCAAGCCTTTTCCCGACTGCTCTGAGTGAATGTTTAGTTGTTGCGAGGTGGGCCGCATCCTAGCGCAACCACCAATCAGTGTCAAGAAGAACGTAGCGCAAAATCCAAGCTTTGGTCGGAACCGCCACCGGAGACCCATCTGCCGGCAACGTTTGCAGCTCGTTCGCTTGTTACTCCTCGGGTCGGTTGCTAACATCGCCGCGTGAAAAGCGATGATGGTCCGGCGCGATTGATTCCGGCGATCGTTGGTCCGACCGCCTCGGGCAAGAGCGAGCTAGGTCTGCTGCTTGCGCTGGTCTCCTCGGGCGAAATCGTCAACCTCGATTCAGTTCAGGTCTATCGAGGAATCTACGTCGCCACTGCGAAGGTGCCGCTTGCCGAGCGCCGCGGGGTGCCTCATCACTTGATCGATATTGCCGAGCCCGCCCAGAACTTCACAGCCGGCGAGTACGCGCGGGTTGCTGCGCGGACTGTGAGCGAGATCGAAACGCGCGGCCGGTCCGCGGTTTTGGTTGGCGGCACCGGCTTCTACTTGCGCGCCTTGATGCGCCCGCTGTTTGAAGGGCCGGAAACAAACACCGCGTTTCGCAACAGGCTCATTGCGCTTCGCGACAAGCGAGGCACGGAACACTTGCACCACATCCTCAGCCGCGTGGACGCCGAGGCAGCAAAGACAATCAGCCCTCGAGATTGGTCTCGAACGATGCGTGCTCTGGAAGTCTTTTTTCAAACCGGGCAGAGAATTTCGGAAGTGAGAACCGGCGGTCCTGCTCCTCCGGAATTCGCCGCGCGCATTCGGGTGATCGCACTCAACCCGCCGCGCGACGAGCTGTATGCGAGGATCAACGCCCGGGCCGAGCGCATGTTTGCCGGCGGACTTGTCGAAGAGGTTGAATCGCTGATCGCGTCAGGCGTGCCCGCATCGGCAAAGGCGTTCGGGGCTCATGGATACCGAAGGGTGGTGGAGTACCTGGAGGGAAAGCGATCACGCGAAGACGCGTTGAATCAGATGAAGCTCGACACACGCCACTATGCCAAGCGTCAGCTTTCATGGTGGCGCTCGTGGCCTGATGTGAAGTGGATCAATCGGTTTGGCGATGAGCAGCGAGCTTTCGAAGAGGCAGTTGAGTACCTGAGAGGATCGTCTTGAGCCGAGTTTCAAGGGAGGTCATGCATCCAGGATTTCACGGACCGACTCATCCAACCCATACGCTTCAAACTCCGTTTGCTGCCGGTTCAGCAGTCTTCGCAGAACGTCCGCGACACGCCCGCGGACCCGCGCAGGCTGCGCGCTGACTTGAGCCACTCCGTCAACCGCGAGCTTTAGCGCTTCGGTCAGCCCTTCGACAAACTCAGCCGGACTTACGTGCCCGACGAAGACGATCTCGCCAGCCAGGTATTCGAACTCGGGTCCGAACGGATCGAGAAATGGATAGCGGTCCGCTACTTTCAACTGCCCGGCGCGAAGGTGTATCGGAAACGTGCTTCGCTGTTCGACGGACTCGATAGCCTCTTCGATTGTCCTTGCGATCTCAGCCATCAGCCGCTTCACTTCGGCCATTACTTCGGCCTCGCTGGCCCGCTGCAAGTCGTCCGAAGTCTTGAAGTCGTAACCGACAGCCAATAGATCGCCTTCTTGACTCTCGTCAGCCGCCGCCTCTGGCGAGTCGAACGTGAACGAGGAGTATTGCGTCTCGTCCGATGAAAACTGTTCGGAAGCTTCGTCGTTGAACGGATCGTTTCCGAACTCCGATTCGCGAGCCAGCCCGAGCACCGCGAGCCTTGCTTCTTCCAACTCCGCGGGACTTGGTGGCAACGGATCGGGCGGTGACTCGACTTCAGCTTCCCGTTCGTCGATGGCGCTGAAAGGTGAATCCGCAACTGACAGCGAGTCATAGGCGGTTTTGGCATCCAGCACCGCCTGGGCTACTTCGTCTTGAGACTCGGCCACTGCCGGGTGGTCTTCTTTGCCGGAGGTGGGCGCAACGGCGGTCACGCCTTCGCGAGCGAGTCCCGGCGGTTCAATCCACTGATGCAGGGTTGGCGACGACTCAGTCGCGCGCGCTGGCGCTTCCAATTCCTTGAAGAACACATCGAACGTGCCTCCCGCCCGGTTGAAGTCGTCGATGAGTCCTCGAACCTCCGAGTTCTGCATCAAATCAGCGCTGTTAGCTTCCGCCTCGCGACGGTCAACGTCGGAGCTCATCACCAGACAGCGTTCGCCGTTAAGGTGGATCAGCGCGCATAGCCCGCTTGCCGATTCGATTTCGATAAACCACTGCTTGTCGGGTTCGCGCCCGAGTTTGGAGAGCATCCTTTCGAGGTCCGCAAATTCGGAGCTCAGCTTCGTGTAGAGCGGTTGAGAGTTTATTCGTCCAGAGATCGCGCTGCAGGTGGCCATAGGATAGCTGAAAACGGAGACGCGGCCGCGTTCGAGTTTCGCCCGCGCTGCAAGCTCGGCAACCGCAGGCGTGAGGACCGCTCGGGCTCCGCTTTCAGCATTGAGCCGGGTTTCAACGGTAGCCGTCACTTCGCCGCGCGAAATGATGACGTGACTGTCGGTATCGCGCAGGAGTACTTCTACCACTCCGGTGAAGCCGCCCTCAGACAAGTCGGCGACCAGCGCTTCTACAAGCACGTAGCTCGTCGCCAGGTTCTCGTGAATGACTCTTCCTCTCGGTATGAACATGGCACGTAGTCAGTAGTCAGTAGTCCTTAGTCAGTAGCTCGCAGTTAGCAGTTCGTAACTCGCACTCAGCGGCTGTAGTCACGAGTCCGTCTATGCTCGATGATCCGTAGCTACGGACTACTGACAACGGACTACGGACTACTGACTGACCACTATTTCTTCACCGGCGCTTTGAACTTACCCTTCTTGATGGCGTCGATGATTCGGCTCGCGTGATTGCGCGCGATCAACGCTTGCGTGTCGTCGCCGGCGATCTCGCTAAGCGGCACAAGCATCCTTTCGGGCTCGGCCAGCCGCTCCAGCCGCAAATCGTTTTCAACCGCTTCCAGCCGCCCAGGCAGATCGAGCGGTTGATACCGCTGTGCCGTCTCCATGTCAAACACATGGATCTCCTGAGTCGCGATAGCCCGAAAGATGTCGGCCAACTCGCGAATCTCGGCGTTCGTCGTGTAGTTGAAACGGACGGACCGGGAAAGCGCGCCTTGCCTCGCCGAAATGCTGATCCAGCCTAGATGCGAAAAGTCCTTCTTATCTTGATAGCCGGCGTCCGACGTCAGAAACTGGGTCGCTGCGCACAACTGGCGAACTCGGGCCAGCGTTGACGGCAGGAGTCTGAATTTTAGATCGACGACCTCGTCGGATTCGCCGCGTTTGAAGCGCAACTCGCCGGCGCCGTCCCGCGCCAGGTCGATCTCCAACAACGGAATATAGAAGCGTGCGTTCTCAAACTTGTATGCCAAGCTCAAGCCCGCTGGTCCTGTCCCGGCGTCACCGTTTTGCGCCGCCGTCGGACTGGCGAGGCTTGCGGCGGCCATCAGCAGCAGCAGAAGTCGAAATGAAAGCGGGGTTGCACTCATATCCCAACTACAGAGCTTAAACAGGGATGGCCGCGCGCACAAGACGCCCCGTGATCCGGGCCTCCTCGTGCGTGCGACCATCCCTGTTTGAGATTTCCCTACTCGAACTTGACCGAGACGAGTTTCGATACGCCGGGCTCTTGCATAGTGACGCCGTAAAGCGCTCGCGCGGCTTCCATAGTGCGTTTGTTGTGAGTGATGACCAGAAACTGCGTGTCGCGGCTCATCTCTATCACTTTGTCCGAGAACCGGCCGACGTTGACCTCATCAAGCGGCGCATCGACTTCGTCGAGTATGCAGAACGGCGAAGGCCGGTACTGGAAGATCGCAAGCACAAGCGCGATCGCCGCCATCGCTTTCTCACCGCCCGACAAGAGCAACACGTTTTGTAATCGCTTACCGGGCGGCTGCGCGATCAGATCGATGCCCGACTCGAGCACGTCGTCTTGGTCGATCAAAATCATCTCGCCGCGCCCGCCGCCAAACAACTCGACGAACATCCGCTGGAAGTTTTCATTGATGTGCGCGAACGCGTGGCGGAATCGCTCGCGCGACCTCCGCCGAATCTCGGTGAGCGCTTCCTCGGTCATTCGGATCGAGTCAAGTATGTCGCGTCGTTGTTCGCTCAGGAACTTGAACCGCTGCTCGGACTCCTCCAGCTCCTCGAGCGCCATCATATTGACCGGCCCGATCTCGTCTATCTTTCGGCGCAACTCGTCGAGGCGGCTGCGCGCGGAATCAGAGGTCAGAGGTCGGAGGTCAGAGGTCAGATCGGTCTGCTCCCCATCAGTCTCTGCCAAATGATCCGGGACCTGACTGCCGACTTCTGACTTCTGATCTCCGACTTCTGACCTCTGGCCTCCGCCTTCCGGCCACTGACCACTGATCTCAACGCTGGTCACCACGTCTTCGAGTGACATCGCAAGCTCGGATAGGCAGGTGCGCGCGAGATGCTCGGCCTCGGATTCGATTCTCGCACGTTCGATTTCGAACTGGCTTCGCCGGTCGTGCGCCGCCGAAACGGCCTGGCGCATCTCGCTGAGCATCGTCTCGAGCTCGTCGGTCCTTGCGCGCGCCGTTTGAAGTTCCTTGCTCGCGGCGTCGATGCTTTCATCGAGCGACGCGCGCTCGGCCTCGAAGCGCGCCAGTGCGCCCGCCGCTTCGGTCTGCGAGACGGTCAGTTCCTCGATGCGGCCGTGGCTCTCGTACATCTCGAGGCGGTTGCGGTTAATCCGCGAGTTCAACTCCTCAGTCTCACTTTCGATTCGCCGCATCTCAGCGCGCGCCGCTTGCAATCGCTCGCCAAGCGCCGCAGCCGAAGCCCTCGCTGAGGACAATCGCTCGGAGATCTGCTCCGCGCCCGCCCGCATCTCAGAGAGAGACAACTGAGATTCCGCGAGCGATGCCTGCACGCTCAGTCGGGAAGCTTCGGCAGCCGCGAGCTCCGCCGCGATCTGCTCGTCACGTGTTTCTTGCTCGCGCCGCTCATCGGCAGTTTGCTCTAACTCGAGCCCGACGACTCGCACGTGCTGCTCGGCGCGTTCGAGATCCCGTGCCAACCCTTCGAGCTGGGAGCTTCGCGCGGCAGCGGTCTTCTCGTGTTCGCGAAGCTCGCCGTCGAGCGCGGCGGCCTCGCCTTCCATCCCCGCAAGCTTCCGCTCGGCGTCGTCCATCTCGCCGCTCAACCGCTCTTGCTCGAGGCCAAGCGTCTCACTCTGAATTCGCAGCTCCTTGATCTCGCGCTTCAACCCTAGAAGCGAAGTCCCGCGCTGGCCGGCCTGTGCGCCGGTGACGATCAAACGCCCGTTGACTACCATTTCGCCGTCCGACGTGACGTAGATTCGCGACTGGTTCTCGATTGAGAGGTGAAGCGCGGCTTCGAGATCCGGCACGACCGCCGCGCCGCATTTCTCCGGGAAAGCGTGTTCGACTACGTTCTTGATTTCCGGCCTCAACCCCAGCAGGTCAATCGCGCGCAGCACTTCGAGATGAAACTGCATAGGCACGGGCTCGGACGCGGAGTCGAAGACGCGGCCTCTGTCGTCAACTTCGAAGACCGGTTGTTGCGACCATTCGGTTCGCGAGTCGTCGCTTGGCTCTCTGCCTTCGTCGTCTGGGCGACCGTCCGAATCCGAAGCGTCTTCCTCGCCCCCGTGCAGGCCAACCACAAGGAACGCGCCGCGACCCAGTTCTTCGCTCTTGATGTAATCGACGCCGGCAAGCGCATCATCGATGGTGGGAACGAGGACGGATTGCAGCTCGCGTCCAAACAGGCTTTCGACGAGCGCCTCGTATGGCTTATCGACCTCGACGAAATCGGCCAGAGTGCCAAGCGCGTTTATGCGCGTGGCTTGTTCGGGCGACAGCACTTGTTGAACCGCGTCGGTGTAGTAGGCGCGGTGTCGGTCGAGATCTTCGAGCGACGCAAGCCTGTGCTGAGCAGCAACCCGCTCGGCCTGTGTCTTCTCGAGCTCGGCGCGAAGCGCGGCGCGCTGGTCGCGTAGCGTGATCACTTCAGCAGCGCGCTCCGCGATTCTTGCAGTAAGTTCGTCGAGGCGGCGGCGGCCGTCGTCGGATTCGCTCTGGACGCGCGAGTGCTCCGTTGCGGCTTCGTCGCGCCGGGCCGTCGCGCGTTCGAACTCAGCCTGCAGGGTTGTTTGCCTCAGTTCGAGCCGTTTAAACGAATCCTGAACGCTCGCGCCCAGGTTCCGGAGCCGTTCGGTTGCGCCGATCTCCCAGACCATTCGCTGGCGCATCGCTTCGATCTCGACTTCGGCTGCGCGCAATCGCGAAAGCTCTTCCTGGTATTCGCCGTCGCAGGTCAGCAGCCCGGCTTGCGCGGCCGCAAGTTCAGTCTCGAGCGCGCTGAGACTTTCGCCGCGGCGCTTCGCTTCTTCGTCCAGTAACTCGAGCCGCGAGTCAAAAGCTTGTTGATCGCGATTGAGTTCTTCGATCCGCGCGCCGAGTTCCTTGATCTGTTGTTCCTCGAACGCGCGGCGATTGCGCGCCCGGTCCGCTTCAAGCTCGAGCGCCGCCGCCTGCTCGCGCAGACCCGCAAGCTGGTCTTCCGCCGAGCGCGCGTGACCCGAAACACCGCGATGCTCGGTTTCACGCTCGGTGAGTTGGGTGTCAAGCTCGGTCTGGTTGCGCCCGGCTTCTTGAAGCTCGCGTGCAACTCGCTCGTTGGCTTCACTGAGCCGGTAGTGGTCGGCGGTGAACACCACCTTCATCAGCGAGCGCATCTCTTCGCGGAGGCGGCGATAGCGGCGCGCCTTCTGCGCTTGCCGCTTGAGGCTGTTCACTTGCCGCTCGACTTCGCTGATGATGTCGTTGAGCCGGGTGAGGTTCAGCTTGGCCGAATCGAGCTTGAGTTCGGTGGCGCGCTTGCGAGATTTGAACTTAGTGATGCCCGCAGCTTCTTCGATCAGGCCGCGGCGGTCGAGCGGCTTTGAAGAGAGTATCTGCCCGATGCGGCCTTGTTCGATGATCGCGTAGTGCGCGCCGCCCAGTCCGGTTCCAGCGAACAGATCCTGAACGTCGCGCAACAAGCAAGGCCGGCCGTTCATGAGGTAGTCGCTGTCGCCCGTGCGGTAAAGCCTGCGGCCGACGGTGACGCGCTCACCCGCCGATATTGCAATCGTGCGGCGCTTGGGCGGGCGCGGCGAGCGACGCTTCTTCTTTTCCTCGCGATCGGTTTGCGCGTCTGTCTCACCGGCGACGGGCTCGACTTCAAGTTGAGAGAGGGAGGAATCGCCTCGCACTTCCGCCGATTGATCGTCAGTGGCTGGCTCGGTTGCGCCTGCCTGATCAGAGAGTGCGCAATCAACGTCGTCGGGCTGCGCCAGCGGTTCGGTTGTTTCGCCGGCTTCGGATGCCGTGGCTTCCGGAAGCTCGGCTGTTTCTTCCTCAGGCGGCGCAAGCTCCTCGACTAGCGAGCGCGCGGCATCGGCGGCGCGCTGGGCGCTGGAGAGCGCTTCGTCGAACTCAAGTTCGTCGTCGCCGTCCGGCTCCTGGGCGTCGCGAGCAGCGATGTCTTCGATAGCTACCATCGTGAGCAACACTTCGGCGAGGCCAGTGGGCTTGCGGTCACGGGTGCCGTTGAAGATGACGTCTTCCATCTTGCCGCCGCGCAGATTCTTGGCGGACTGTTCGCCCAGCACCCACGAGATGGCTTCGGCGATGTTGCTTTTGCCGCAGCCGTTCGGGCCTACGACGCCGGTAATCCCTTCGCCAAAGACGAGAGTTGTGCGGTCGGCAAAAGACTTAAATCCGATGATCTCAAGTTTTTCGAGTCTGAACATTCAAAACCCCGTGGCTCAGCGTGGCCACTATGAATAGCGCTATAATAACGGCCTGGCACACTATAGTGTAGAGTGTTTGGACTGTCAAACTTCATGCCTTGCTCCGCGAACAACACTAATCTTCGCCAATGTCCCCGGAAAATTCGCGATGATTCGCGTTATTCGTGGACAGCTTTGTGAATACCATACGCTTCCAGTCCAGTTTACGATCAGAGCCGAAGTTGATGAGCACGCCGACCTGGTGGCCAGTTGCTTTGAGATAGTTGAGCAGTTGAGCTTCTTCGCGAGACGTTAGATTTGTTAGAGCTTTGACCTCCACGATGATCTTCTCGAAGACAATCAGATCGGCCACGTAAGACTTGCTGAGTATGCGCTCTTTGTAGGCTATTCTTAGTTCCCTTTTGGCTCCGAACGGGATGCCCCGTGACCCAAGTTCGATCTCGAAAGCCTCCTGGTACACGGGTTCTAGAAACCCTGCACCCAGGGTATTGTAGACTTCCATCGCCGCGCCGACTATGGAGTAGACCTCCTCCTTGTATATGAGCATATCGCCTCCGCGAATAACACGAATTTCCACGATTGCCCGCATTCGATTATACGCGAGCGGCGAGAGTGCCAGTAGCCGAACTATTCAGGTTGGCGGCCACTTCATCCACGAATAACGCTAATCTCCGCGAATACACTGAAAGCGATTATACGCGGCCCCCTTGACTGCCTATAATCGAAGCGTCCGGACTAAAGGGCTTGATCATGTCAGGAACGCTTTTCATAGTTGCAACTCCGATAGGGAATCTCGAAGACATCACGCTTCGAGCGCTTCGCATCCTCAAGGAAGCGGATCTCATTGCCTGTGAAGACACACGCCACACGAGGAAGCTCCTCTCTCACCATCAGATTTCCAGGCCGACGGTTAGCTACCACGAACACAACGAGCGCGAGCGCACGAGCGAGCTTATAGCCAGGCTCGAATCGGGCGCGAATATCGCGTTGGTCTCGGACGCAGGCACGCCGCTGGTTTCCGACCCGGGCCTTCGCGTGGTTCAGGAAGCGATCGAGCGAGGAATCCCCGTAGTGCCGATCCCCGGAGCGTCGGCATTTATTGCGGCGGTTGCAGCTTCAGGGCTTCCAACCGATCAGTTCATCTTCGCCGGGTTTCTGCCGTCCAAACGTACGGCGCGCCGCGCGAGGCTCGCGGAGCTTGGGACGCTGCCGATGACGATTGTTTTTTATGAAGCTCCTCATCGCATCAAACAAGCGCTTGCCGACGCGCGCGAGATGCTCGGCGAACGGCGGGTCGTGGTTGCGCGCGAGCTGACAAAGATTCACGAGGAATTCATCAGGGGCGACCTGACGGAGATCGAGCTTCCCGAAGGCACACGCGGCGAGATAGTGTTGTTATTCGGTCCGCCGGCCGCGACACGCACAGGGGAAGTCCACGCAAGCCGCCCGGTGATTGAAGACGTCGAAGAACTGATGCGCGTTGAACGCGTTGACAAGAAAACCGCGCTCAAGCGAGTCGCTCGCGCACGCGGAATTGGCAAAAGCGAAGCTTATCGGCAAATGCTGACTGAGCGCGCCGGCGAGCGCGATGGCGAGCGCGACGGGGGTTAATCATATGAGCTACTGGTTCCGTTGGGTTTCAAACTCGCGGTTAGTCCTGGCGCGTTCGCGCCGTTTAGTGACCCTTCCTTTGCTCAAGGAAAGTAAACCGCAAGGCTCGCGGAAGGCGTTCTGCGCGCTCTCGGCTATTGCGCTGTTTCTGACTTGTTCTTCGCCGGCGCCTGGTCAAAGCGGGTCGGGCGGCGTGCGATCCGGCGGCCGCGAGTACGCAGTCAACTTTACGTTTGCCGCGTACCAATACGATGCGGCTCGCTCGCCTGCGATGCAAGAAGTCACGCGTCTTGCAAGCACCGCTTCGAGCGCGCAAGAAGAGAGCGCCTATGTGAAGGACAAGCACAAGCTCGAAGAACTTGCGATGCGCCACGTGCGCGAAGTCGGTCTGCGCTCGGGCGATACTTTCAGCGACGCGGTCTTGCTCGGTCCGGAGTACATGGTTTTCTCGGTGACTCCGCGCGAAGTGGTTCGGGGATTCATGAAACTGGACGTGCAGGTTCGCTACGCGAACCAACCACTGCTTGACCTGAAGGGCGTCGAGTTGGACAACTTCGAGACGGTATTGCTTCGCGGCGGAAAAGGAATGTTCGGCGTAAAAAGCTACATCGGAGCAGGCGGGCGCCAGGAAAGCGTGCCAATCGAACGGACGCTGCTGATGTCGGTAACGCCGGAGATCGTCCCGCTTGCAAACCTGCGCAACCGGCCCCAGGAATTGTCGCATCCAGTCGATGAGTTCGGGGCTGCGTTGAAGATGACGGAAAACGATCGGTTCACGCTGCCGGTTCCGCTCGAGCGGGTGGCGCCAAAGTTCGAGGCCGTCCGCGCAATCCGAGGCTCGGTGTTGTTGGGCGGCGTCGTCACACCCGAAGGGAAGATCGTGAACGTGCGAGTGATGCGCTCGCTGGATGCGATTATTGACGAACGCGCGATCGACGCGTTCCGCCAGTATCGCTTCTCGCCTGCGCTGCTCAACGGCAAGCCGGTTTACGCGACTTATCGCGAGGAACTAACGTTTGCGCCGCCTCCCCCTTCGATTCTCGAGATGGAAGAAGAACTTCGAAAACAGCGAGAGCTTGAGAGGGAAAAGGAGAAGCAGAGGCGGAAGAAGCCGTGATTGAGGAGTGACTCGGCGAAGGGGCGAAGGGGCGAAGGGGCGAAGGGGAGAGGGGGCGAGGGGGAGACGCGGCGAAGGGGAGACGAGATGCCTTCACCCCGTCTCCCCTTCGCCCTGTCTCCCTATCCCCTTCGCGCCCTCGCTTCGTCTACTTGTAGCGCACCCAGTAAGGAACGTGAACGGTCAGGCCGAGCGAGTCCGTGACGTTCACGTAGCCCGTGTAGTCACGCTTCTCAGCTTTGTTCTTCTTCTTCAAAAAGACCGAAAGCTCCACCGTACCCGTCTGGCCTGCGGCGAGAGTCATCGCCGGCGAGGACACCGACACTACGAGAGGCGACTCTGTATCGAGCTGCAGCGTGCTCAGGTTGAACGTGTTTTGGTTGCCGCCGACATTAGTGAAGGTCAGAGCGGCAGTGAGCGTCAGCTTGTTCTTTCGCTTGACGATTCCAAAGCTCACGCTGGCCGGAGAACAGCTCGCTTTGACCGCGGCAGCGCGAGCCAAATCCACGCGCCCCGCGCCCTGTGCCAGCACAGGGACTCGCGTGGTTTTGTTGACGGTGTCGAACACGTCGGCCAAAGCGGAACTCATCAAAACCGATTTGACCTGCACCGGAGTGAAGTTGGGGTTGAGCTGCTTGATCAACGCGGCGCCGCCTGCGATGTGGGGTGCAGCCTGGCTAGTGCCGCTCACCGCTGCGAATCCGCTTGGGTCTGTGACGGCCCCGTTCGGGTCCGTAATCGCGGCCGAGTAAATGATGACTCCCGGCGCGGTTATGTCCGGCTTCAAGCCCAGGATCGTGGACGGACCACGCGAGCTGAAATCAGCTAACACGTCCGCCGTAAAGCTCCCGGTTCCTAGCGGCTTGATGGTCAGAAGCGCACTCGGATTCGCAGCCAGAAAATCTCGAAGCGCCAGACCCGCGCTTCGTGCGATGAACACCGAAGGAATGGTCGTGCCGCTAACCTCCATGTTGAGGATACTCTCGCCGCCGTCTGCTCCCTCTGATACGTCCTTGTTAAAGATGATCGCCGCCCGGGCGCCCGCCGCGCTCGCTGCATTGACCTTATCCGCGAAGCCACACGCGCTCCCGTTTGGCTTTGTTCCGCCGCGTTCGATTAGCGCAACGTTTCCTGTCAGTGAGCCAATCTGGCTCCCGCCGCATGCCCGGCGCTGCGGGTCCACGTAGGCATAAGGCACCTGAGTAAGGGTGTCTCCCACTACGACCGAGTTGCCGGTTGACGAGCCTATCTTCAGCAGAGTCTCCGCGACCGGCGCCGGTTGATCGACCGTGATGACCGGCCCAACAATGTGAGCGTTTGAAGAAGCGGCAACGGTGATCGCCGAAGGCGCGATGCCCGGCGATCCGATTGTCATGTCATCATCCTCGCCGCCGGCCCCTTCGTTGCCCGCCGAGCAGACAACGATCATTCCCCCACTCACCGCATCCTCAACTGCTTGATCCAGAAAGCCAATCGTGTCGTCGGCCGGCCCGCCAAGACTCAGGTTCGCTACGTCGAATCCGTCGGACAGAGCTTCATCGAGAGCCAACGCAATCTGGTCTTCAAAACCGTTGCCCTCTTCGTCCAGCACTCGATAGTTTCCGAGGAAAGCGCGCGGTGCAACTCCGGAAAGCGCGGCGAGCGGCGATACTGTTCCGGAGTTTCCGGCCGCGATCCCAGCTACGTTCGACCCGTGCCCGAACTCGTCCTGCGCCGACGTCGACTCGTCGAGGAATGACTTCGCGACGATGACCTTGTTGTTGGTGAACACCAGGTTGCCGTGGTTTGCGCGTGGGAATCCGGCAGGTGCAATGAAGCCAGCGCCGGAGAACAACGCGTTGGTTATGTCGATCCCCGTGTCGAGAATCGCAATCTTCATCCCCTCACCCTTGGCTGATGGTCCGGCCGCATTGTTCCACACTGCCGGCGCGTTGATCAGCGGCACGCTCGTATCGAGTGTGGAGTGATACTCGCGGGCGATCTGTACTCGCTTTACGCCCGGCAGACTCGCAAGCGCCGCAACCTCACTCGCGCCGGCCTCAACGGATACCGCGTTGGCAAGCCTTCGAAGCTTCGCCCTCACTCGAATGCCCGGCGAAACCAGCGCTGCGCGCGTCATGAAGTCTTGCTGCTCGCCTTCCAGCCGCGATTCATAAGCCCTTGCCCTCGGCGCTTCAAAGTCGATGCTTCTCCGGGGCAGACCAACTGCTGCTCGTTCATGCGCCGCAACCGGAGCGCTTTCAAGCTCGACGATCGCCCTTGCTCGTCCCGTGGACTGCTGCGACTTGCGGGCCGGCTGGCCGTCATCGCGGACCCGAACCTGCGCTCGAGTCGTGCCCAGCAACCCGTTCGACGCCTGCATGGCAAGCGCCAGCACTAGTAACGCAACTACATAAAGCTTTCTTTTCATGACCTGCCTTATTTCCAATTACTCAGCTTCGATTTTGTACTTTGATGGTTTCCGACTCGCCCTGGCCAACTTGCGCCAGCGCGACAGGGGCAACTGTGATCTTAGGACTATGAACTGGGGCGCCTGAAACCGTATACAGAATAGCACAATTGCCGCTGGTCTGCCTCTATGGAACAGGGACCGTGAGGATTCGGTCCCCGGCTATCACTGGAACTTGAACTCCGGCCCCACTTCGCCGGGTACCCCCTGGTTAACGCCCGCGCTCGCAACAAGTTCGGAAACTTGGATGCGTTTGCGGGGGCTACAGTCTGACTATCTTGGCCTCGTGCTCGGGCATTCCGAGCTTTCGAGTCACGTTGCGTGTATCAATCACCAGCGGTGCAAGCTTCAACACGCGTGCGTAGTCTACCTTTGAGTGATCGGTCACTATCACCGCGCAGTCGCATCCTTCGAGTGCTTCGTCCGTGAGGTCAACACCAGTGAGCGAGCCCTTGCCATCAAGCTTCATCTCAGGAACGAACGGGTCGTGATAACTCACCGAAGCGCCTTTGCGCTGCAACTGGTCGACGATGCCAATCGCCGGCGATTCGCGAACGTCATTGATGTCGCGCTTGTAAGCCACGCCGATAACCAGCACACGCGCGCCTTTCAGCGATTTGCTTTGCTCGTTCAGGCTGTCCTGCACTAGCTGAACGACATGCTGAGGCATGTGCGAATTCACTTCTTCGGCAAGGCTTATGAAGCGCGCTTCGAAGCCGTGCAGCCGCGCTTTCCACGAAAGGTAATGAGGGTCGAGAGGAATGCAGTGCCCGCCGATTCCCGGACCCGGATAGAACGCCATGAACCCGAACGGCTTGGTGGCAGCAGCTTCTATCACTTCCCAGGAATCAATGCCAAGGTGATAGCAAAGCTGCGCCATCTCGTTCACCAGTCCGATGTTGACTGAGCGAAAAGTGTTTTCGAGAAGCTTGGTCGTCTCGGCGACTCGGGCGCTCGACACCTTGTGCACGCGCTCGACGATGGTCTGGTAAAGCGCCGCCGCTATTTCGGTGGACATCGAAGTCACGCCGCCTACGACTTTCGGAATGTTGTGAGTTTGAAACTGCGGGTTGCCCGGGTCCACGCGCTCGGGCGAAAACGCCAGATAGAAGTCGCTGTCGAGCTTGAGCCCGGTTTCTTCCAACATCGGAAGCAGCACTTCATCGGTTGTGCCCGGATAGGTAGTCGATTCCAGCACCACGAGCTGCGGCGAGTGCAGATATGCGTGAACCTGTTGCGAAGCAGCGAGGATAAACGAGATGTCGGGCTCTTTGGTCTTGCGAAGAGGAGTCGGAACGCAAATGATCACTGCGTCGGTTTCTTTTAGCTGCGAGAAATCGGTGGTGGCCGAAAGCTTTTCGCGCTCGACCAGCGTCTTGACCATCTCGGTCGGCACGTCGGGGATGTAAGAGACTCCTGAGGTGATCGACTCTATTCGCTGCTCATCCAAATCGAAGCCGATGACTCGGAGACCGGCGCGTCCAAACTCGACTGCAAGGGGCAATCCCACGTAACCGAGGCCGATAACGCCGACTACGGCGCGCCGCTCGATTATCTTGCTCAATAGTTCCGCGCTCATTCTTTAAGACTCCATTTGTTCGCTGGATTGTTAATTCAATTCAGACTGAGAGGCAGGAGGCAACGCAAGACATATCAAACTATGTCCCGGCGCTTGCGTCAAGGGAATACTTTGTTGGAGGATACTCTGTTGGCTCCAGCATCGGTGGTAAGCGGTGATTTGTTCTTCTCAAGCTATAAGTCGAGCGTGTACCGCACTCGGTCCTCAAGTAGAGTCATTATCGGTGAGGGAAGAGTAGTAATGTAAGCGCCAAGACCTCTTTTGTCCAAAACTCTAATCTGGTGACAGAGCGCCACCGCATCGCGATCAGCGGTTAGATCGCAGTCGCCTTTTGGAACTAGTAAGCAACATGGAAGATGCGCAAATCGGGTGGTATGCGTCAGGGGCACAACAACGACCGTGTTGCCGACGCGATTTAGTAGATTGTTTTGCAAAACGACAACAGGCCGGCGACCGGCCTGTTCAGATCCTTTTTGTGGATCGAGATTTCCCCAATACACCTCACCGCGTTTGAAGAGTTGGCTCGGCATCTTTCTCGTCCTCGTGTTCGAGCAAACGAACGTAGTCACCTAAACCTGCGTTTGCGAGCGCAACATCCTCCTCAGCGCATTCGGCGAATATCTGAGTGAGTAAGCGCTCGTACTCCGCATCTACCTGAGCTGCGCTGTTTCGCACTCTTGGTTTTACTTTGCGGTTCTGCATAGCCAACCTTTTTTCTTCTACCTACCTTCGGCAAGGCTATGTGGCTGGCAGATTCTTGTCAAGCGACGGTGTAATACGGCTAAATTCAGAGATGCGTCCAAAAGAACGGCCAACAACGACTCAAATCGTCGCTAGCAACTCCTCGCGAGTCACTGAAGCCGTGCCCACCTTCGCAACCACCACACCCGCCGCGTGGTTTGCCAACACCGCCGCTTCCTCGAGCGAAGCTCCAGCCGCGAGCGCGAGCGCCAGCGTCGCAATCACCGTATCGCCGGCGCCCGTCACGTCGTATACCTCTCGCGCGACGGTCGGGATATGCGTGACCCGGCCCCCGTCCGTGAACAGGCTCATCCCCTCTTCGCCGCGAGTGACCAGCACCGCCCGGCAGTCGATGGACAAGAGAAGCTTGCGGCCGGCCTCCGTCAAACTTGCTTCGTCTTCGATCGGGATTCCCGCTGCTTCAGCCGCTTCCTGATTGTTCGGAGTGATGACGGTGACCGGCTGATAATGCGTGAAGTTCCGGAGCTTCGGATCGAGACAAACGATCAGTCCGCGCGCGCGGGCAGCCTCGAGCGTTCTTCCGAGCAGCCGGGCAGTGAGCAAGCCTTTATTGTAGTCGGAGACCACGACGGCATCGGACGATTCGATCTCGCTTTCGAATCGGGCCGCCACTTGGTCCTCGATCTCTTCGGCGATCGGCGCGCGGCTTTCGCGGTCGGCTCGCACGACTTGCTGGTTGTGAGCAATGATCCGAGTCTTGACTGTCGTCGGGCGAGAACCGTCGGCCACCAACCCATCCACGCCGACTTGCAAACCGCGAAACGCGTAGCGCAGCCGTTCAGCGTCGATATCATCACCGACAACGCCCAGCGGTGAGGGTGACGCTCCCAGCGCGACGAGATTCGAAACGACGTTGCCCGCGCCGCCAAGCGCAAGTGTCTGCCGTTCGACTTCGACCACCGGCACCGGAGCTTCGGGCGAGATGCGGCGGACCCGGCCCCAGATAAACTCATCCAGCATCAAGTCGCCAAGCACGACGATGCGTTTGCCGTCGAAAGCGGCAGTCAAGGTCTGAGCGCGTTCGCGAGTCAATGTGCTCATAATCGTTTTAGGAAGTAGCTCTCGGCCGCCGCGGGCTCCAGGACATCATCGAGGGCCGCGATCACTTTCTCGACTTCTATGCGGTCGATCGCGCTGCGAACGCCCGAGTCCGGAACACCCCGCTCGCCTCCGAGAACGCGATAAGCCGCATCCGTCCACGGATGCCAAACATCCGGATTCGACGATCCGAAGACTGCGACAATCGGACAATTGAAGGCGGCTGCGATGTGCATCGGCCCGCTATCGTTGCCGACAAAGACGCGGCCAAAAGCCTGAACGAGAGCCTTCAACTCCCCGATACTAATCCCCGACAAGACCCTCGCGCCGGAACGCGAAGTCTCTGCAACTTCACGCGCTACTTGTTCCTGGCCGGGCCCGGCAATGACTATGCTTTCAAGCTGCCAGCGCACTGCCAGGTGATCTATGACCGAGGCAAAACCGCGACTGCTCCATCGCTTTGAATCAAACGCGGCGCCCGGCGCCACAATTGCGAATCGTGACGAAGCGAGCGCCGCTGCCGGAATACCTGTTGTTGTCAGTTTTGACCGCAAGCTTGCGGCGCTGGTTGAATCGACGGCGAGGCTCAACCGTAGCCGTCCGGTCAGCGGCACACCCGCCCACTGCAAAAGCGCGAGTTGTTGTTCGACGCTGTGAACGCGTTCGCGGCCTAGTATCACGTTTGGGGCGGGAGCTCGGTCGCTCAACAACCATGAACCACGCCGGCCTCGATATCCGACCGTATGTCTCGCGCCGGACATCGCTGTCAGCATCAAGGCGGTCGTTCCTCCGTGGAGGTTGAACGCGACGTCAAAACCCTGGTGGCGCAACCGCGAAACAAGACGCAATCTTGAAGGAACAGAGGGGCCAGCTACAAAGACGTGCTCGACTGTCAGATGTCCATCGAGAACCGGGGCGGCCAACGGTTCTGTTACGAGTCCGATTTCAATGTCGGGTCGCCAGTCGTTCAGCGCTTGGAGGCATGGGGTCATCAGCACGGTGTCGCCGATCGAGCGCAACCGGACGAGCAACACACGATTAACCTTCGACCAGTCGATCAGCGGCCTGGCGCCGGCGAAATCTTGTGGCGATCGGTTCACTCTTCAATCGCCGCCTCGTCGACAAGCATCACCGGAATGTCGTCGCGGATAGGATAAACCCGCTTGCACTGAGTGCACTTCAAGCCGCTGCCGTCTGGTTTCAACTCGACTTTGACTTTGCAGAGTGGGCACGCAAGTATCTCGAGCAATCTCTCGCTGACCGGCACGTGAATCCTCCTGTTGTAGAGCGACCCAGTCTAACATGTGAGTCAGCGAGTCTGCGACCCGAGCCATGTAGGTGGCCCTCCGTGGCCACCCCTTCTCACGTCCGCGTGCGCCCGTTTGCAGTGGGTCTAGTCGAGGGGTGGCCACGGAGGGCCACCACCCTACATGGCGGTTAAGACGAGACGCACGCATGAACTCGCTAGACTTGCAGGCTCGTGCTAGCCTCTTCGTGGCGCTCGCAAACTCTTACAGTCGAGCGCGATCCCTTCGGAGTCAAGCATTGAAGTCACCGCCCGAACTCAAGCTCCCGTCGCGCGCAAGAGCCGTATCTGCAATCATCGCGCTGCTGATTCTGCTCGCGCCCGCTCCCGCGCAACAAGGCGACAAGCCGATCAAACTTCAAACCGATCTCGTCGCCGTCGACGTCACCGTGACTGACAAGGACGGCAACTTTCTGCGCAAGCTCGCAGCCGAAGACTTCGCCTTGTTCGAAGACAACGAGCCGCGCCAAATCGACGTCTTCCAAGCAAGCGAGGAAGCGGCGCTTACTCGCCCGCTCGCGGTTGTCTTCGCCATCGACATTTCCGGCAGCATCAAGCCCGAAGAGATCGCCAAGCAGCGCGAAGCTATGGAGACCTTCACCAAACTCGCGAGGCCCGAATCGGTCTTCTCCGTCATCGCTTTCAACAACGAGATTCGGGTGCTTCAGGACTTCACCAGCGACGTGATCAAGCTGAGCCAGGCCTTCAGGCGAATCGGCCCGGCGGAAGGCTCGACGAGGATTTTCGCGTCGATCGATCGAGCAGTCTCGATGCTGAAGCGCGCGCCGAGGTATCGAAGCGGGCGAAGGCTTAGACGCGTAGTCATAGTGATAACCGACGGGTTCGACAACGTGGACACGACGGACCAACAGGACTTGATCCGCCGGGCTAACGATGCGGAGGTGACGGTCTATTCGATCACGCTGCCTTCTTACATGCCGGGACTGGGCGACAACAAGCGAAGCATGACTTTGCTGGATGTGTCTCGAATCGTTCCGGAGACCGGCGGCGCTGATTTTTCGGCCGACACGAAAGACTTCAGCCCGGTGTTCAAAGCAATAGCGGAAGAGATTCGATCGAGCTACACGATTGCGTTCTATCCTCCGGAGAAAAACCGCCTCGATGGCCGCGTTCATCAAATTCGGGTCGAGTGCAAGAAGTCCGGCGCAATCGTCCGCGCCAGCCGCACGAGTTACCAGGCCCCCAAGTAGAAGGCGACGAGGCCGTGTCAGCAGCTCGACCGTCAGGGAGAGCTCTCCCTCACGGTCGCAGCTACTGACTGATCCTCGACTGATTCCCCTTCGGCTAGTAAAAGACAGCCCTCATCCGCTAACATTGCTGTTTCCGCATCGAGCAACGGAGATGACTGAGAGTGCCTGAGACCAAGAAAGTAGCGATGGTAAGCCTTGGCTGCCCCAAGAACCTCGTCGATAGCGAGGTGATGATGGGCATGCTTGCGCGCCAGGGCTACGAGATCACGACCGATTCTCAGGCGGCCGAAGTGCTGGTGGTCAACACCTGCGGGTTTATCGACTCGGCGCGACAGGAGTCGGTCGACACGATCCTCGAGATGGCTCAGCTCAAGCAGACGGGTAGTCTTAAGCGGCTGATCGTTGCCGGGTGTTTGGTCGAGCGCTATCGCGACGAGCTTCAACGCGAAATTCCCGAGATCGACGCGCTGATCGGCGTGAATCAGCTCAAAGAGATCGAAGCGGCGGCCGCGACAAACGGCCGGCGATCACTTCCGGTCTACAGCGACGGCGCATCAGCCCCGGAGCTTTACCTTTACGACGAAACAACTCCGCGGCTGCGGGCGACTGCGCCCTACACGTCCTACGTAAAGATCGCCGAAGGCTGCGATCACACCTGCGCGTTTTGCATCATCCCTAAGCTTCGCGGCGTGTTTCGCTCGCGCTCTCCCGAATCGATCATCCGCGAAGTCGAAATGCTCGCCGCGCAAGGCGTGAAGGAGTTCGTGCTGATCTCGCAGGACACGACGACGTACGGTTCGGACCTTGCTCTCAACGACGGACTGGCGCGGCTTGTCGATTCGATAGCCGGTGTGCCCGGAGTCGAGTGGGTGCGGTTTATGTACTGCTATCCAACGGCAATCACCGACGAACTACTCCGAGTGATGGCCGCGCGCCCGAACGTCTGCAAGTACTTTGACATCCCGCTTCAGCACGCGAGTCGGCGGGTGCTTCAGCGGATGCGCCGCGGCGGAAACCGCGAATCTTACGAGCGATTGATCGAACGCATCAGGAATCGCGTGCCGGGAGTCGCAATTCGCACGACGTTCATCACCGGTTTTCCGGGCGAGCGCGAAGAAGATTTTGAGGAGTTGATTGAGTTCGTGAAGACTGCGCAGTTCGACCGAGTCGGCGCGTTCACCTATTCCGACGAGGAAAATGCGCCGGCCTTCGAGCTTGACGAGAAGATCGATCCGGCGGTTGCCGCGCGACGGGGCGCTCGACTGATGAAAGAGCAATTGAAAATCTCCCGACGGAAGAATCGCAATCTGATCGGCCAGCGCGTGAGAGTATTGCTCGAGGGAAGATCGAAAGAGAGCGACTTGCTGCTTGAAGGACGAATGGAAACTCAAGCTCCCGAGATAGACGGATCGGTGTTAATCAACGACGTCGCTGACGGTGAGGAACCGCGGCCGGGCGATTTCGTTACTGTCGAGATAACCGAAGCTCAAGACTACGACCTGGTCGGACGCATCGTTTAGCCGACTTGTACGGGCGGCCCTCCGTCGGTTCTTGGAGGGGCGGCCCTCTCTGTGGCCGCCCCTCGACGCGCAACCAGGTTGCGCACTTTCGAGAAGGGGCGGCCACGGAGGGCCGCCCATACAAGCGCTTAACACCAGGCGTTCCACTCAATGACTCGGCCGGCAACCATCAACAGAGAAAAACTCAGCGCACCGGACCGCCTTGCCTACGCAATTGCGACCGGCTTCGGAGCGGGCTTTGCGCCGGTAGCCCCAGGGACGCTTGGCGCTATCGAAGGCGTTGCGCTTTTTCTCGCGTTCATTGCTCTCAGCAGCAAGCTCTCGCTTTCGGCGAGTTCGCCTTTCGTTGTGCTCGCGCTCGTCAACGTCGCGATATTCACCATCGGCGTCTGGGCGTCGAACCGGTTCTGCGAGATAAGCGGCGTCAAAGACCCGAGTCAAATCGTGATTGATGAAATCAGCGGGCAACTCATCGCTTTGACACCGCTTGCCGCTTCGCCTTCGGCTGCGGGAGTGATCGCCGCTTTCGTGCTGTTTCGTCTGTTCGACATCTTC
Source organism: Candidatus Onstottus arcticum (assembly GCA_038040485.1). Lineage (GTDB taxonomy): Bacteria > Acidobacteriota > Blastocatellia > UBA7656 > UBA7656 > Onstottus_B > Onstottus_B arcticum. Next base: position 144,267 of record JBBPIE010000001.1, on the reverse strand, counting down.
AAACCATATCCGATCCGAAAGCTCGAAGCCTTACCGGGCGGCTGGGGCGTTATGAGTGACGACGCGCTTGCCGGTGTTTATGCGGCGGTGATCGTGACGCTGACTGTTCTCTGGAAGTTGATTTGAATGTAGGGGCTGGGCTTGTCCCTGCCCGAATCGCGGAGCAATGATCGTCATGGCCTGTCGGCCATCCGGGCAGGGACAAGCCCTGCCCCTACACATGGAATCGATTCTGCTCAAAGAATCCATCGGCCGAATCTCCGCTGCGGACGAGCCGCGCGTCGAGATGGTCCCGCAAGCCCAACAACCTGGCTTGCGGTTGGGCGTTCTTGCCGCGTCCTTCAATCCAGTGACAAACGCTCATGTCGAGTTGATCCGTCGCGCGGCCGAAGCCTTTTCGCTTGATGAAACGCTCGCACTCGCGGGCGTGACCAACGCCGACAAGACGGCTTACGATTGCCCGCTCGAAGACCGCCTTGCGATGCTTCAACTGGCTTTTGCCGGTGATTCACGGGTCTTGATCGGTTTGTCGTCGCACGCCTTCTACGTGGACATGCTGGAAGCGCTCGAGCGAGTCTGCGCGCCGGGAACGGATTTGCACTTTGTCGTCGGCTTCGATACATTCGAGCGCGTGCTTGATCGCGACGATCGATACACCAAACGTTATCACCGCAGTTTCACTAATCGCAGCGAAGCACTACGACATCTGCTCTCCCGCAGCCGGCTCATCGTAGCCTCGCGTGCGGGTTCAGGTCCTGATCAAGGGCGCGCGCTAATCGGGCACGTGCCTCCGGAGATCACCGGGCGAATCTTGTTTCTCGATTTTCCTTCGGACCTTGGCAAGCGTTCGGCGACTGAGGTTCGCGCGCGGCTCGCTGAAGGTCTTTCGATTGCCGGGCTGGTGCCGGAAGGGGTAGAGCGATACATCAGCGAACAGGGCTTGTATCGCCCAGCGATTTAGTTCTGTGATGTTCAGAGTTCAGCCTTCAGGTTGCGAGCGGTGGAAACGGCCGGCTAAGGCTTGAAGTCTAAAGAGGGAGCGCAGCCGCGTGCCCAAATGCTAAAAGCGGAAATCATCGCCATCGGGTCCGAGCTTCTAACGCCGCACCGCACGGATACCAATTCGCTCTGGCTCACTGAGCGGCTCAACTCGATCGGCATCGCGGTTCAGCTCAAGACTGTGGTCGGCGACTCTGAGGCGAACATCGAACAGACGGTGCGCGACGCTCTCGGGCGATCGGACATCGTCATCTCGACCGGAGGGCTCGGGCCAACCGAAGACGATGTCACCCGCAAAGTGTTTGCCCGAGTGACCGGCCGCCAGCTCACTCTCGACTACGAGATACTCGCCGCGATACGCGAGCGGTTTGCGAGCCGCGGCTATCAGATGACCCCGAACAACGAACGCCAGGCATTGATCCCGAACGGCGCAAAAGCGCTGCCCAACCCAAACGGCACCGCACCGGGCCTCAAGATGGATGAGGGTGGCAAACTTGTGGTGTTGTTGCCCGGTCCGCCGCGCGAAAACCAGCCGATGTTCGACAACTACGTGATGTCCGAGCTCACGAGGATGTCGCGTGGAGTCCGCATGGCGAAACGCCTGCTGAAGGTCACGGGTCTGGGCGAGTCGGCATTGGACGATCTGATCGCGCCAATCTACAGCGAATACACCAACCCGACTACCACGATCTTGTTCACCGACTCTGAGATCGAAGTACATCTTGAAGCGACTGCTTCGACGTCCGAGCTTGCGGCTGAGCTTGCGGGCGAGTTGGCTTACAAGCTTGAAGACAAGTTGGGAGAGCACTGCTACTCGACGCGAGGTGAATCGCTTGAAGAAGTAATTGGCAACCGGCTCCGGCTTACCGAGTACACGATCGCGACCGCCGAAAGCTGCACCGGCGGGTTGATCGCCGAGCGCATCACAGGCGTCGCCGGGTCGAGCGGCTACTTCCTCGGCAGCATCGTGAGCTACAGCAACGAAGCAAAGACGGCGCTCTTGGGAGTTGCCGCCGAGTTGGTCGAGCGGCACGGCCCGGTCAGCGGCGCGGTTGCGGAGGCGATGGCGCGAGGCATAAAGGAACGCACGGGTGCGACGATTGGCGTGAGCGTTACCGGAGTCGCGGGCCCAGGTGGAGGGACAGATGCAGTTCCAGTCGGCACGGTTTACGTTGGGCTTGCGGATGACGTGACAAACACGAACCGGCGGTTGAACTTGATGGGAGATCGTCATCTGATTCGGTGGCGAGCTTCGACGGCTGCGCTCGATATGGTGAGGCGGCGATATCTGCTCTAGGCCGTTTCTGGTTTCTGGTTTCTGGTTTCTGGTTCTTGATTTGATGTTGCCGGATTCTCTCCGTTACAAACCCTAAACCCTGAACCAGAAACCAGAAACCAGAAACCAGAGACCCGAAACTATGCCCTCCGACTCGCTCGACCGGCTTCTGCGCGAGCTTGAAGAATCGAAGCGCCGCTTTGGCGGCGATAACGCAGTGCGCCTCGAGAGGCTTCTAGACTCACTTGCGCGGCGTCGCTTTCAGGATTCAGACCCGCTCATTCGATTTCACGAAGCACTTCTCTTCATTCGTGCTTACCCGCAGAGCCGGGCGGTTCTGCGGCTTGTGGATAGCTTGCTCTCGTCGTTTGGTGAACGAGTCGAGCGGCTTCGTGCGGCGGGCGAGGACATGACTCCGTTCGACTACATCGAGAACTCCGGGATTGCGGGCACGACGCTTCACGGCATGTACAGCTACGGGATCGCGCGCTGGCTCGCGGAGCGTCATCGCGCGAGCGTCGAAATTGATTGGGAGAGACTCGAGCGGAAAGAGAGGCTCGGCACGAACTTGCCCCGGTTGATACCGCTTCTCGACGAGGACTCTCTCACCGAAGCGAATACCCCATACCTGACCTGGATTCGATCAGCGAAGCGGGGCAGAACAAGCGACATGGCGTGGCTGATTGAATGTTTGCAGAAGTCGCCGCTTTCCGAAAAAGAAAAATCCACGTTCTATGATTCGCTCGAGTTGTGGATTAGGTGGGAAATGGGCGACTCACTGACCTCGCGCTCCAGGAACATCCGCGCATCGAGAAAGATGTTCTATCACCGCGGGCCGCTCATTCGGCGCAGCGAAGTGTCGCTCGACAAGGAAATGGACTTGCCGCTGCCGTTCGAGAAGCTCTCACTGAGCCGCGGGAAAACGATTCTCGACATGTGCCGAGACACGACCTGCGTCAGATATCGCGAGTTGTACGGCATCGCTTACGGCGACCCGTCGACAGTGGTGCGGGCGGAAGCGGGGCGAGGGGTGGAGATTTTCCTGTGGGGCTTGCCGATCGAGCGCCGCTTGCCGCTTCGCGGATACCACTGCGGCTTTACACTGAAGAACGGAGTGCCGATCAACTACATCGAAGGCATAACCCTGTTCGAGCGCATGGAGCTGGGCTTCAATACTTTCTACACATTTCGCGACGGCGAGACCGCGTGGGTTTACGCCAAGGTGTTACGGGCTCTGAATGTTGTGGCCGGTGCGAGATGCGTTTCGGTGGATCCGTATCAGCTTGGCTTCAACAATGAAGAAGCGCTCGAATCGGGCGCCTTCTGGTTTTATCGCAAGCTGGGATTCCGGCCCACCCGCCCGGAGCTTGAAGCTCTCACGAAGTCTGAGGAGCGAAAGATCGCTGGCAGCCGCGAGTATCGAACGTCGGCTCGGATGCTTGCTCGATTGTCGTCGGGCACAGCCCTGTATGAAGCGCCGGGGTGTGTTCGCGGCGATTGGGACCGGTTTCACATTCGAAACCTCGGGCTGGCGGTCGCGCGGCGAATGGCTCGCAAGTTCGACGGCGATGCGGCGAGGATTCGGGCAGCATCAAGTAGGGAAGTGGCGCGTACGCTCGATCTGCGGGACGGGAGTATCAGCGCAAAGGCGCGGCGAGGCTTCGAGGATCTAGCGCTGGTGCTGGCGCTGATTCCGGGTCTCGGACAGTGGCACAACGATGAGAAAAAGGCGATAGCGGCAATCGTGCGCGCAAAGCTGAGCGCGAATGAATCGGAATACCTGAACAGACTGCAGAAGCACAAACGCCTTCGCACGGCCGTAATCGCGCTTGGTTCCGCATTGCCACGCTAACTCGAGCGTTGGGGGCGCTTTGCTTGGCGCAGAACTGAGGTGTTGACTCTTAGAGGCCGTGCTTCTTTTTCAGGTTGTGCACGTGTACTTTTGAGACGCCAAGCTTTCGTGCTGCTCGCGTAAGGCTGTTGTTAGTTTGCCGAAGCGCGTTGCGCAGCAGAAAACCTTCAAGCGTCTTCTTTGCCTCTTGCCAGCGAGGTAGCTGATTCCCATCGAACACCAGCCGGTTGTCCTCGGTGAAGACTATCTGCTCCTCGTATTTAGCCGACACGCGGTTGAACTCCTCGGCAAGCCACGAGTCCTCGATATGGTTGAGAAGCTCGCTTATTCGGGTCAACTCTGTGCGGCCAGCTCGTGTGTCGGTGCTATGGAAGGCTTCGGCAAGGTAGATGATCGCTTCAAGTTCGAGACGCCGGCTTGCTGAAGATCCATTCGAGTTACGAGCAAGTTCCGCAGCTTCGCTCAAGACTTCTGCGGCTTGTTTGAAATCGCGTTCGGCGAGCCGTACCTGTCCGAGCGCGATTCTGGCGCGAACGCGAGCAAGCACGCAATCGGGTGACGAGATGCATCGATCGGCGAGCTCGACCGCTGAGGTCGCTCGAGTGGCGGCTTCGGCCACATCATTCTGTTGAAGCGCAATCGCTACGAGCGTCGACAAGGCTGCGCTTTCGCCAACGGGATCGCCACGGCGGAGGTCGCGGCTCTCCTCAGCGAGCTTCTCTGCGCGTTCGAAACGTGTCAACCTGATCAAAGCCTGCGCGAGCTTCAACTGGCAGCGGGCGACTTCACTCTTCAGATCGTAACGCTCAAAGACGGTGTTCGCTTCTTTGTAGACTTCGAGCGAGACTTGAAATTCTCCTGCGGCGCACTTCAGGTCCGCCATTCCAACCAGCGCCCGCCCGTAGTAGCGTCCGCGCTCGTTTGCCTTGAGCATCCGCATCGCTTCTGAATAATACCCGGTGGCCTGCTCAATCTCGCCGAGGTCGGTTGCGAGATTCGCTTGCTCGCTCGCAATGAGTCCTCTGAGATACTCGGTTCGCTTGCTTGTTCGACCCTTCACTCCGCTTTGGGCTGCTTCCAGCTTTGCCTCCGCGTCCTCGAGATGTCCTCGCTGCAACGCAAGTCGGGCGAGGTTCAAAAGCGATTTGCTTATGCCGAACGACTCGTTGAGGAACACATAGAAATGATAGGCGGTTTGGAGTTGCGAAGCAGCATTCGCTTCGTCGGCGCGCCACAAGGCCAGCCGGCCCTTTGCCCGTGAAAGCCGTGCGGCCACGTTGATGTCCGTTGCCCGCGGGGTAACTTCCTCAAGAAGAGCCGCCGCATCGTCCAGCCTGTCAAAGTACATCGCCACTTCCGAGCGAATGACCATCTCCATCGGGTCGTCGGTTCTTCGTTCCGAGAATATCTCTTCGGCAACCAGGAACTGCCCGCTGTCTATCAATTCAACCAGACTCTCTTGTGACGCTCGCCTTTCCATTCAGTCATCCTCCAAAGGGGGTCCAACGTCGTGTAGGACAATCACTGACATGGGAGCCTTTTTCCGCCAGGGTACACGTCCGGTGTACCAAGAGCGGCGATCGCCTGCACTCCCATTCATTCCAACTTCTCGATTCCTAAATCTGAATCCCCAAAGCGGCGAATCTATTTATCCCCTCTCGCCGACTAACAGGATTCTCGACTAATCAACCTGGCGCAAAGACTAACAAGAAGAAAAACTGAATTCAAGCTCATTCTGCTTTCGCAACCCGATCAAAGCGACAAAAGGTAGTGACCTTGGGACCAAGCGTTCAGGGGTGGCCGAATTGGGCGCGGTCGGACGGGCGTGAACGGGGAGTGTACTTCTCTCCTAGATGAGCTTTAGGAAGGTCCCTCGACTACTCCCGAGCAGCGAAGCCCGGGAGTAGCCGCTTTAATCACTCCGAAACAGCGTAGCGGTGACCTTCGGAGTCGCTGATCCCGCTTCCTGTTTCTGAATGGAATCTGTGGCCCAACGGGCACGTAAACCACACCGAGTCCTCGGTGGAGGCTACCCGTCGGAGGGGGTTAAAGCACTTTGGGCATTTCATAGTCGAGATTCTACCATGACTTGCTGTTTTTGTATGCATTTTCTTTCGTTGACCGTTTGCATTCTGACACCCTATCTCTTCGCACCATTCCCGACTCAATCTCGATCACGAGAGCGGACAATAGTAAAGATTTCCTTACCCCAACCCTTCCGCTTTAGTTTACTTTTTGCTGTCGTGTTAGCGATGGGTACTGTTTTGGGGTTACTGAGATTTCAGAGCTGGCTCCACAAGAGCAACATGTGCGAGGTGGGGATGCGATCTGCGACGAGGAGTGGTCGTTCCGCCGCGTTCGGGATACTGCGTCAGAGGGCGACCTCTTGGAGTAAGGGCCGCCACATGAATTTTCTTGACATTGCTCGCTGGCTGTTTTAGAGTGACGCGACTTCCAAGGTGACACCTTCGGATCGGCATTGAAAGGCAAGCCACACTTGGAGGCAGTCCGCGTCTTTTGCTCAGCTTTTTAGGCAAGTTTCAAGCAAGTTATCAGGGGTAAGGAGGAGTCCGGCCAACAAGAAGGCCGGTTAGACTTAACCATCTGGATCTCGCAACTCTCTACCTGTGGGTAACCCGCCCACTCGGTTGCTAGAAGAGATGGCCAACCCGGCTTGGATGAACGATGTTCCAGGCGCCTAAGGAGGAAGTTAAGACATGAGATTTCTCAAGATTTCCGTTTTGCTTATCTTCGCGGCGGTGCTCGTTTTGCCTTTCGCTTTTACGAGAACCGTCGAAGGTCAAGCTGCAGTAGCCGCTTTAGCAACCCAGATGGATGCTCGCCTGGCCGACACCGATCTCTTCAACAATCTCGGGCCTCTTGGCAGTCCCATCGACGAATGCACAAACCCGGCAGTTCCAGGCCGCTCGTTCCGGGACAACAAGGCTATTTTCGAGGAGCGTGAAGAGGTAGACGAAGGACTTGGGCCTACCTACAACGATGTCGCGTGCGTAAGTTGCCACCAGGCCCCTGTCACCGGTCACATCAGTCAGATCAATGAGTTCAGGGCCGGCGGCACCGATATCTTTGGCGGTTTTGTGGCCCCGCCGGGTGGACAAACGCTGCTTCAGGACCGGGCCATTGCGCCGGGTGCTCAGGAACATGCCAACACAGGGTTGAACCTCCACGAATTCCGGTCGACCCGAACGGTACTCGGCGACGGCTTTGTCGAAGCCATCGCAAACCAGACGCTTATCGACAATGTAAACGCGCAACCGTCAGCCCAGCGCGGCCAGCTCCGGACTGTGGCTGTTCTGGAGGCGCCAGGACAGACGCGCATTGGCCGCTTTGGCCACAAATCCCAACACGCCAGCCTGAAGTCCTTCTCAGCGGATGCATATTTGAACGAGATGGGCATAACCAGCCCGCTGCAGCCCAACGAGAATAACATTCTGGGTCAGTCAGCGGCGCCGTTTGATGGGGTGCCCGACCCGGAGGATGAAGACGGAGACGACGTCAACGCCTTCACCGATTTTATGAGGGCTTTGAGAGTTCCTGGCCGCGGACCGATCAATTCTGACGTCACCGCCGGGCAGACGCTCTTTACCTCGATTGGCTGTGCAGTCTGCCACACGCCGCAATTCACGTCCGCGCCGGCGGGCACGATAATCAACGGCGGAGCGTTCATCGTACCGGTGGCGCTAGGCAACAAGATCATCCGTCCGTTCAGCGACTTCGCGCTGCACAACATTGGAACGAGCGCCGGAATAGGCGGTGAAGCCGGAGTCAACGACCGGTTCGCGACAACCACGATAGCGCTGTGGGGCGTACGCACCAAAAACCGCTTCATGATGCAGGGTAACACGATGACCATCTTCGACAGCATTCAGGTTCATGGAGGGCAGGGAGCAACGTCAAGGAACAACTTCAACAACGCGCTGAACACCACCCAGAAGAACCAACTCATCGCGTTCGTTTTGTCGCTGTAGTGCTGTATGCGCTGATTCCCCGTAGTCTTCAGAGACTCGTCAGGCGCCTGCCTGACGGGTCTCTGCTTTCGCGTTGAGGTGAGAAGATGTTAACGGCAAAAGCCGATCTAGGATCTTGGTTGATATTTCTAATTGGGACATTGGCCTTATCCGGATGTGCAAAGCCGCCCGCGCCGCCGAGCGTGGCCGAGCAGGTGCCAGTGGCTCAGAAAATCGAGGCTCCGCCACCGCAGCCCAAGGAAATGCAAGACGTGCCACCCGGCAAGCCCGAAGAAGTTCAGGCAGCCGTCACACGTATTTTCAAAGACGCTGTAGTATTCGACGCAAGCCGCAAGCCCGGTTTTCTATTAGGCGATTTCAATGGCGACCTCTCGCAAGATCTAGCCGTCATCATAAGACCGGCGGAGGGGAAGCTTTCAGAACTCAATCGGGAGTTCCCAAACTGGATAGCACGTGAGCCGTTGCGCGAGGTATTGCCGAAATCAAAGTTACTGGCCTCCGCCGCAAAGCCTTCCCACAACCCGGCGGCTGGACAGACCGTTCGCTTTGAACAAAGCGATGTATTGCTCGCGATCATCCACGGGTCTGGCCCTCTGGGGTGGCGTGACCCCGATGCCACACAGACGCACTTACTCAGAGATGCGGTCGGCACTGACCTTCGAACGTTGCCGCGAAAGGGTGCGGTCAAGGCTTACAGGGGGACAAAACCGTTTCCGACGATCTACGGGGATTTGATTCAGGAGACGCTTATTGGTCAATCGGGGTTTCTCCATTTTGCGGGCGGTGTCTACGGCTGGTACGACCGGAAAAACTACAAGCCCGAAAACGCACCGATGGCGGGTCACGTACCGGTATCTGCTATGAAATAGCTCGCGTGCTCGAGCAATCGAGATGCGATTGTGTGTTCCCGCGCGACGCTGAGTCGCGCTACGTCCCTAAGGGCTTACGGCAAGCCTGAGCCCCGTGTGGCAGAATCAGCTCCTGCGCGCGATTCCTCTACGGGTGATCTTATGAGAGTCAAAAAATGGACAGGTGTTCTGGCGGTGGTTTTGGCCGCCTTCGCAACTACGACCCTTGCGCGTCAGAAAGTCGACGTCTCGGGGATAAAGCCCCCTGCCAAACAGGAGACGCTTCGTCCGGTCGGGTTCATCAGCCCCGATGAACTGAAGGCGAAGATTGCGCAAAACGACGCTGTCGCTATCGTCGATGTGCGCGCGCCGAGTGCGTACGCGCAAAGCGAAAAGACAATCAAAGGTGCGCTCCACACAAAGGTTCGTAGAGTCGCGCATCGGCTCAGAGAGCTTCCCCGCGACAAGGAAGTCATAACCTACTGCGCTTGTCCGAACGACGAAGCGGCGGCTATCGCCGCACGAGCGCTCTTGTCCAACGGTTTCAAGAGGGTACTGGTCTTGAAGGGCGGCTGGAACGCCTGGCTGCAGGCTGGCGGCCCAGTGCAACCGAGGCCAAGGTAGATGGGGGGACTGCGCTTTAGCGAGTTGTAAAATCTTCGATGTCTTTGAACGGCACCCTGGCGTCGCCGAAGTCAGGGCGATAGTACTCTGCCGCCGAGTCGAAGTCCTGCATCCAGCCTTCGTCCATTCCAAGCGATTCCATCTGCCCGATCGCCGTCAGCCATTCGCTCCATCGAATCTTGCGTGAGATCAACGGGTATCGTTCGAGCCCAACCTTGTTTGTCGGGAAGTACTGCGCCATCAAGCTGACTGCGACCTGTGGCGACAGCTCGTCGCGTATCCATCGAAGCGATTCCTGGATGCCGGCGATGTCGTTGGGTAGCACAAGCAGCCGGACGATCAACCCTCGCTTCAGCAAACCGTTCTCGTCGTACTCGAGCCCGTCGCCCATCTGCCGATGCATCTCCTTGATCGCCGCCCGCGAATGACGCACGTACTCGGTAACCTTCGAGTACTCGCGGCCGGCTTCATCGTCGCTGTACTTGAGGTCCGGGAGATAAACATCAACGATTCCATCGAGCAGCTTCAGCACGTCAACAGAATCGTAAGCGTTGGTGTTATAAACGACCGGCAGCCGAAGTCCGCGCCTGGCCGCAATCAGCAGCGACTTCGCCAACTGCGGCGCAAAGTGGGTGGGCGAAACCCAGTTGATGTTGTGGCAGCCTTGCTCTTGAAGCTCGAGGAACATCTCTGCCAGCCGCTCGAATGAGACCTCGTTCTTGCGCTGCTCTTTGAAGGTCTGACTGATCTGGTAGTTCTGGCAGTAGACGCAGCGGAGATTGCACAACCCGAGAAAAACATTCCCCGCTCCGTTTGTGCCGACCAGCGCCGGTTCTTCGCCAAAGTGCGCAGTGTAAGCCGAAACGATCGGCAGAAGCCCCGAGTAGCATGCCGCCACTTCGTTGTTGAGCCGATTGATATCGCAGTCGCGCGGGCAGATCCGGCAGACCCGAAGCAGGTCCATCAAGCTCACGACTCGCTCTTCGAACTCGCCCGACTCGAGCAGCGCAACGTAAGACGGCTGACGCATAGCCGCATTCTACCGTTCAACGCGCTTCCTAACCAGTCCGGTAAGAGACAAGAGTGAGCGCGGGATTCTGGCGAGCGCGCCTGGTCCGGGGTCTAAAGGTGGTCGGTTGACAGGGGACTTTTCGGCCACTTAAGCTCAGCCCGTAACCTCACGGCTGACTGAGGAGAAGGCGATTATGAAGGCCGTTCGCTTTGAAGGTTTTTCGCCCCAACTGTTCCGTTTCCTGTCCGGGCTCTCAACGAATAACAACAAGCCGTGGTTCGACGAACACCGCAAAGAGTACGAATCCGAAGTGCTTGGGCCTGTGAAAGCGTTCGTTGGAGAGCTTGGGCCGATAATGCGAATGCTCAATCAGGATCTGGAGACCGAGCCGCGAGTCGGGCGCACCGTGAGCAGGATCAGCAACGACATGCGCTTTCATAAGAACCGGCCGCCGTATCGCCCCTACATCTATGTGAGCTTCCCGCGGCGCGGCGACAAATGGTCGAGTGGAGCGTTGCTCTACGCGGGTATCTTTTCCAGAGGCGTGTCGATTGGTTTTTACCCGGGAGGCCACAACCCACTCAAGACCGGCCCAATCCAACAAGCCATCAAACAGAATACTCGCTTGTTTCAGCGCTATCTGGATGATCGCGGAATACCGGACTCCTATTCGGAGCTTGCAGGCGAAGAAGGCGGCAAGGTGACGAAGTGGCCGCTCCCCGGGACGTCGCGTCGCTGGGTGGATCTCGAGAGTTTCGTCGTAGGCGAGCACTTCACGTTCAACGATCCCCGGCTGTCTCGCCGAGCTTTTCTCGACCGCGCGCAAGCAATACTGCTTGACCTGTACCCTCTCTGGTTGTTCGCGACGAGTGAGAACTTAAAGGATGATCTCCAGTTGTATCGAGAGAACGCGGAGCTGCTTTCGCGCCCGCTCACAAAAGGCGCGGGCAAGTAGAATCGAATGATGTGTGAACCCTGACAGGTGAGAACACCTTCACATCGCATCACAAGCTTTCAACTTCTGAATTGATCTCACCTCCTATCAGAAGCACAAGTCCCAACAGGTATAACCACAAGAGTAGCGTTACTACACCGCCGAGAGCGCCGTAGGTTGCGCTCGCGCTCGGCGCCACGCGGAGATACAAGGAAAACAGAAGCGAGCCGGCGACGATGCCAATCGCCGCGAACAGGGCGCCCGGCGCGACTCGCCTCTTCTCGCGTTTGAGATCCGCACCGAAGCGGTAGAGTAGAGCAATCCCGCCAAGCAGCAACGCCAGACCCGTGAGATAACCTGCTATTCGCGTGAGGACCTCGACCGCCCCGCTGAGTTCAAACGCGCTCAAAAGCCATCCACCAAGCAGGTGAGCGGACATGATCAGGAGCGATCCGTTAAGAACCAGTAGCGCGAAGGCCACGGTCAGTCCGATCGCTATCCGCCGGCGCTTCCAGAACGATCTGGTCTCCGTCACACCATAAGCGGTGTTGAGGGCATCCATTAGCGAGGCGACTCCGCTGGATGCTGCCCAGAGCGAGCCAACCAGCCCAAGCGACAGCAACCCGCTGTTGCGGTGGATAACAATGTCGGCCACCGTCTCACGTATCAGTCTCATCGCGTCCGCGGGCGCCACTCTCGCGAGAGTTTCGAGAAGGTTGTCGTACGCGCCTGGAAGAAATCCAATCACGCTAGCCAGGAAGATCAGCAGCGGGAACAGCGCGAGCAGGAAGTAATATGCGAGCTCGGCCGCGCGCCCAAATACGTCGTGGCCGCATGATGTTCGCCAAACCCGTCTCGAAGCTTCCTTGATCGCGACTCCTTCGACCGCTAACCCAACTCTTCTCTCTGCCGCCTACTGCACGCGCTTTGAGAGGACGTACGGATGACTGAGCTTAACGAGCCGGACGCACGCCCGCAACACGCACGTGCCCGATCGCGAGATTGACATTAGACAAGTGGCCCTATTCAATTGTCAGTCGCAGTGGAATTTGACAAGACTTTATTCTAAATAGACCGATTTGATTCCAGGATCGCCGGAATTTGTGATGGAAAACGACGAGAACATCCACCCGAACGAGAATCGCCGATTGCAGGTGTACGCTTCCGGCAATGACTTGCTGGTCCAGGTGCTCGACGTTCCGGAGGCGGACTACGAGTGCTTGATAGTGAAGAACTCGTGGCCGGAAAGGGGCTTGCTGGAGGGCGACATCGTCTTGTGCACCGCAAGCTCCGTGGGGGCGGACGGCGACATCGTGATGATCGAACAAGAGGGCCACGTCAGACTGGGTATCCTCTCGACGCTCGGCTATCTCCAGACTCCGTATGGTCTTCGGCCGCTTGAGGCTTCGGAGCGGATCATCGGCGTCGGGGTCGCGCTCGCGCGCAAGCTTGCTCGCGGTACAGCGGACTTTAATCTATGAATCGATGATGCGCCGCGCAGTTCGCAGGCTCGAGCCAGTGAGACTGACGGTAGCGGAGCCCTTACCCCGCGGTTCGATGACGCGACTGATGACTAATCTCGCCGCCGTACTATTCCTGACATCAACGTTGGCGCTCCCCGTCTCCTCGGCGACATCCGATAACCCGGAAGCTGTCGCGAAGGCGTTCCTGCGCGCGGCCTACGGGCACGACATGGCTCAGTTCAACAATTTGGTTTTCCCGCGCGCCGGCGCAAGCGTGCTATTGAGTACCGAGGCTGTTGCGAAAGAAAGACTCGAGGAGATTGAGACTGAAACTAAATCGCTTCGGCTCAAAAAGCTTCAACCGTTTCGGCAACTTGGAAAGATTGTTGAGGCGGGACCTGACGGCGCTTATCCGGATGGCACCACGACGCGCTACCAGACCGCCTTCGAAGGCAACCTCACTGTGATAAGCCTCGTTAAGAAGGAAGGCCGCTGGCTTGTTGACGTGCGCTGGTGGCTCAAGCTTCGAGAGATGTCACTGCGCGATGAGAAGGAAAGACCGGACGAGAGGGAGTTGCTGATAAAGACCTTCTTGCTGAAGCTGCTGCGTCTGAATCGCGGCGCCGTCAGCGAGTTTCTTGTTCCCGGCGCCGACATTAACATTGTGTTTGAAGGCGCGCCCCGAGTGCCCGAGCCTTCTGACGTGCTGCCCTCGCTTGCGATCGAGATGCCTTTGGTGGAAGCCGAAGCCGGCGAAGTCTATCCGTTGCTGTCGGGCAGGCTTGTTAAGAAGAGCGCTGCGGGAGATGAAACGGTGATGGTCGGGCTCTTTGGTCCGTTCGAGATGGTGTTTCTACTGCGGCGAGTAAAAGGCGAATGGAGAATCGCGCCCGAGCCTTATTATCGGATCATCAACCGATGACGCGCAAGCAAGTGTCGCGTCAAATCCATAAGGCTTTAACCGTAAGTTTTTTCACTCCGAATTAGAATTGCCGAAACTTCGATTTCATTGCGGGAATGATCCAGTGTGAAAATGATCCGATACTGACCCACGCGCTTACGATAACGCCCTTTCCATTGTTTACCCTTCAGCGGTATGACGTCTCCGCGAAGAGGCTGAGCAGCCATTTCCCGTAAGGCTTTTCTGATTCGGTGTTGGCGGTCCGTCGGGAGGCTCTCAAGCTGTTTTGCGGCGTCTCTTGCGAGCCTGACGGTCCAAGCTGCGTTCAAGTTCATCTAGTGTCAGCGATTCTCCCGTTGCAATCTGGCGCTCGCCGCTCCTGACTAAGGCGGCTTCTTTTAAGTTCAGCGTGTCATCAGCATCAACCTCACGAATCGGCTTGATGACGGCTGACTTCCCAGCGCGGGTGATCTCAACAAGGCCTCCCTCGTGTAAGCCTAGCGCTTCGCATATCTCTTCAGGAATGACCACCTGTCGTCGCCGGCCAATTCTGCTGATCGCAGTTGCCGCGCCCTTGGTTATTGTGGCGGCCTTTGTGCTCATAGGATCAGATTAGCAGAAACGAGCAATCCCGTTCAATTATCCGAACGCCGCTGCTCCAGTTCCTCGAGTGTGCGCGGCCAGTCTTCTTTCAGGAGCTGCGACAGGGCGCGATCTGCCAGAAGCCGCCCTCCAGTCTGACAAATCGGACAGTAGTTCGCTTCGTTCGCCGCATACACAATCCGCTGCACCGCAGTGCCGCACTTCGGGCAAGGCTTTCCATAGCGGCCGTGCACGGACATCTCCGGTCTGAAAGCTGTAACCTTCTCGGGGAAGTTCTGCTTCGCCTCCAGGCACAGCTTCTCCATCCAAAACCGCAGCTTCTCCTTCGTCGCTTCATGCAGGCGGCGAGCTTCGGAATCATCAAGCCGCCGGGTCAACTTGAGCGGTGAGAGTCCCGCTGCGTGCAGGATCTCGTCTGAATAAGCGTTGCCAATACCACTGAAGAAATGCGGATCAGTCAGCGAGCGCTTGAGCGTGTGATTCTCGGCGGTCAATCGAGCTTTGAAACTTTCGAGATCAGCTTCGAGCACTTCGAGACCTCCGGGGTCGTGTGCAGCTAAGGCCGATTCTCCTCGGACAAAGTACATCGAGGCGCGCTTCTTCGAGCCGGCTTCGGTCAGAGTCAACGCTCCCGTGGAAAAGACAAAAGTAGCCAGAGTCTGGCGATTGGGCTTCACCGGTTTTTCCTTCCAATGAAACCTCCCAGCAATCATCAAGTGAATGACCAGGAAGAGATCGTCTTCAAGTCCAAACACGATCCGCTTTCCAAGCCGTCGGAGATTGGTGACTCGTTTTCCTGAAGCCTCGCTTAAGGGTGGATCGACCGAACGAAGGAGAAACGGACTCGAGAGGCGAATGTCAAAAATTGGCTGGTTGAGAATTCTGGGTTCGAGGGCTTCGAGATAAGCGACGATGTCAGGCAGTTCCGGCACCGCGGTATTCTAGCAGAGAGAATGAACAGGACTCGGCATTCAACAATAAGAACATCGAGTCTATAATCCTCGTACCTTCGAAAGACCTGCGAGGGAAACCTGCTAACGGAGTGACTTATGTTTTGTCCGCAATGCGGCAGTAATCAAAGCGACGACGTGAAATTCTGCAAGTCATGCGGCGGGAATCTGTTCGCTGTGCGCCAGGCCGTCGCGATTCGGGAGACTACCCATGACACGGGCGGGAAGTTTGATTGGGGCAAGACGTGGGTCGCGGAGATGATGCTCTCCGGGAGCGAGCGTGAAAAACGCAAAGAAGAACTCGAGCGGCAGCGCGGGATTGCGCCCGGATCAACGCAAAGCCACAAAGAGATTAAGGCAGGGGTAATCACTGCTAGCGTCGGCGTGGGTCTGGCCGTCTTCTTGTATGTCTTGATGGAGGGAATCATCATGGGCGGCAATATTGGCGCGAACGCGGCGCCGATCCTCAGCCGCCTGTGGATTGCTGGAGTGATTCCCTTTGTCGTGGGCCTGGGACTTCTGATCAACGGGTTGTTCGTAAGGAGTTCCGGCCAGGCGCCAGCAAAGCCCGGCGCTTTTGAGAACGAGTCGCAACCTATGTCCCTGACTCCAAGAGATTCTTCTGAATTCACGCCTTCACCTTCCAGCGTGACTGAGCACACAACGAGACAACTGAGAGATTCCGACCAGAGACAATCATAGATGCGCAGCTTCGTAAGGAGCGACCAAGTTTTCGCCTGGCGCACCAACACCATTACGTGAGCACAAGCCACAGACAGGTCGCTCCTATGGAGCTAATCGTCTGCCGACTGGGCTTGGCCGGTTTCTCCTTCCAGTGAAACCGCCCGGCGATCATCAAGTGAATGATCAGGAAGAGATCGTCTTCAAGCCCAAATACGATGCGCTTTACGAGTCGGCGAAGATTGATGACTTGTTTTCCTGAAGCCTCGCTTAAGGGTGGAACGACTGAACGAAGCAGAAAAGGACTTGAAAGACGAATGCCTTGGATCGGTTGGTTGAATATCCTGGGTTCGAGCGCTTGGATGTAAGCGACTATGTCAGGCAGCTCCGGCACCGGCCTATTTTAGCAGAGGATCAGTCGGCGGCGCGGGACCTCGTGGCAGCGAGCAGATTCATTTCCTGAATCCAACTCGGTTTACAGAGCCATCTCCATTAAGTTCAATAGTGACCTTATTCAGATTCAGAGTTCGAATGTACTTGGCGTTGGCTAAGTCAGCCAGGAGATAAGTGTCTATTGCTTCATTGCCTGGGATAGGTACTTTCAGTTGTAGTGCCATGAGTGGCCATAGGCTAGACACAAATGAAGCCCATCTATCGCCTTGTTCATAGGGCGCATAGCCGGACCCTATGATTCCACATAATTCTCCATTTTCGTTAAACACTGGTCCGCCGCTCATGCCCCCGTCAAATCTGGCGTCGGTCTGAAATCCTGGGAAAGGCATCTTACTGATATCGCGGCTTACGAAATAGACTTCGATCACTGTGCCTGTGGTTATGCTAGGCCGATCACTCCATTTTATCTTCATGGTAGGAGAAGGCTGTTCCTCGTTTTCTGAACTTAGGTGATTTACCTCGGAATTAGGATAGCCAAATCCCCAGACACCCGAACCCACTTCAGGCGGTTCTAAGTTCATCATCGGGCATACAGCCCATTCATAATTCTCAGCCTTTTCCGATCCTTTTACAGGAGACAAGAACAAAAGAGCGATATCGGTGAAGGGGGATGAGTAGCAATTACTCACAGACCAAAGAGCACCCTCTTTACCTCCTTCAAGGACATTGGCCGCAAGCACAGAGCATTTGCCAAAACGTTGTTCATAGTCCTCAACCACGTGTTTGGCGGTGACCGCCAATCTAGGCCCAATTATCGTTGCTGTCCCCGAGGCGAACCAGTGACCATCAGCTACTGCCATTAAGGCTAACGTAGCCTCCCTCATAACGTCATCAAGTTGAGCCGCTTGGAATGATGGTTCTCGAGGGTTTGATTCCATGATCCTCCGTGGTTCTGGCAGGAAGACAAGGTAAGGCAGCGATCCTGGATAGGAGTGGACCCTCCTGACCACTTGTCTGAAATGAGAGGCTGATGGCGGCTACGGTATCCGCTGTTCGATCACCTTAAGAAAACCGATAGGATCAACGATCTTCAAACCGCGAAATCGCTTTTGAAATTCACGACCATCTTCCGTCTCCCATTTCATCAGATCGAGCAGGTCATTGTCACGAGTCACCAGGAAATCCGCATGAGCTTCTATCGCGAGATTCAAATAAGCCTCATCGTGTGGATCGCGCGGATATTCGTAGTGACGTCTTACTTGGCGAAAGAGCTTCCCTCTGTAGAGAAGAATGTCAATCAGCCGGTCGGCTCGTTCGTCAGTCAGAACGGTATAGCGCTTCTTGAGGCCTGAACGGGAGAGGTCGGCTGGAACGGTGATAGTCACAGTCATCGGCATACCTCCGTCGGCCTGGGTTCTTCATTTCAATCAGCTCAAAGAAATCCTAACTCATCACCTCGCTGACGCCAACAATGGAGAGCCGGAGAACAACTGCGCTGAGCCATAGAGGGTGGGTCTTTTGATCGCTCGCCCTAGCCGCGCGGCGCAAACTCAGGATCGCTTCGTCACCTTGTCTGAGAGCCGAGATGTAAACGGACGTATCGAAGACGATGCCAGACATGGCAGTCACACCTTTGAGTCGGTTAGCCGTCCGAAAACATCCTTGATCTCGACCCCACTCTTTATGAAGCGCTCTGTTGCAGCCCAGGCGCGCGCGCTCCGCTTACGTTCGGAGATGACCTCATCCAGCGCACGATCGATGGTTTCTGAGTCGGTCTTCGTTCCGAGCAGCTTTTGAGCCCGTTTGATCTTGGCTTTGTCCAGGGCGAAGCGCTTCGGTGTTGTGGTCAGGTTGCTCACGGTCCATCGTCTCCTTTTGCGAAATGATATTGGCAAACCCGAGCTTTCGCAATGACTCTTTCGTTGAGCGAGAGCGCTGCCTGCTTCAAGCTGTTCCTATGACCAACGTGAATCTTTTGAATTTTACATCTCGGCGGCTGCTTGCTATTGTCAACTTCTAACAAATCCACACGCTGGAATGTACTGGAGTCCACGGCTCAGGGATCGTTTTGATGAACCTCTCGCGCGTCTACCGTTCTTCACTCGGCAAAAAATACATTATGGCGATCAGCGGGTTTCTGCTGTTCCTGTTTGTGATCGTTCATATGCTCGGCAACCTGCAAGTCTATCTTGGGCCGGAGCCGATGAATGCTTATGGCGCGCTTCTCAAGTCTAAGCCCGTGTTGCTCTGGACGGCACGAGCGGAATTGCTGGTGCTTGCAATCTTGCACATCACATCCGCTGTTCAACTGGCCGCCGAGAACCGAACGGCGCGCCCCGAAAGCTACAAGGAAGGCAAACCCATCGCAAGCTTTGCTTCGCGGACGATTCTCGTAAGCGGGCTGGTCGTCTTCGCGTTCGTCATCTATCACCTGATGCACTTCACGTTCGGAGTCACCAATCCCGAGTTCATGCGGCTCGAAGACCTCAACTCGCAGCACGATGTTTACAAGATGGTCGTGCTGGGGTTTAGCAACCCGTGGATCTCAGCGTTCTACCTGATCTCGATGGGACTGCTCTGTCTGCACTTGAGCCACGGGCTTTCGAGTATGTTCCAATCGCTGGGCATCAGGTCCAAGTCCAATCTCCGGGCCGTCACAATGTTTGCTCGTGTATCGGCGCTGATCGTTTTCATCGGGAACTGTTCGATTCCCATCTCGATACTGGCGGGGGTGGTGAAATAATCATCAGCAGCAGGCAGGGATGCCTGCGCTCCCAGGACTTCTAGTGACTATGAAACTCGAAGCGAAGATTCCAGCCGGGCCGCTCGCCGACAAGTGGAGCAAGCATCGCCGCGACACCAAGCTGATAAACCCGGCTAACAAACGCAAGTTCGACGTGATCGTCGTAGGCTCGGGATTGGCGGGCGCTTCGGCTGCGGCGTCGTTGTCGGAGCTTGGCTATAACGTCAAGTGTTTCTGCTTTCAGGACAGTCCGCGGCGCGCGCACTCGATCGCGGCGCAGGGCGGCATCAACGCGGCCAAGAACTATCGCAACGACGGCGACAGCGTTTACCGGTTGTTCTACGACACGATCAAGGGCGGAGACTTTCGCGCGCGTGAAGGCAACGTCTACCGGCTGGCCGAAGTCAGCGTCAACATCATCGACCAGTGCGTAGCCCAGGGAGTCCCGTTCGCGCGCGAGTACTCGGGTTATCTGGCGAACAGGTCGTTTGGCGGCGCGCAAGTCTCGCGGACTTTTTACGCTCGCGGGCAAACGGGTCAGCAGCTCCTGCTCGGCGCTTATCAAGCTCTGTCGAAGGAGATTCATGCGGGCGGCGTGAAAATGTATCCGCGCACCGAGATGCTCGATGTGGCTTTGATCGACGGACACGCGAAGGGAATCGTCGTTCGCGATCTGGTGACTGGAGAAATCTCATCGCACGCGGGCGATGCTGTGGTGCTTGCGACAGGCGGCTACGGCAATGTCTTTTATCTTTCGACCAACGCGAAGGGCTGCAACGTCACTGCGATCTATCGCGCTTACAAGCGAGGCGCGTTGTTCGCGAACCCGTGCTACACGCAGATTCATCCGACTTGCATACCGGTGACTGGCGAGCATCAGTCGAAGCTGACACTAATGTCGGAGTCGTTACGGAACGACGGGCGCGTCTGGGTGCCAAAGCACAAAGGCGACAACCGCCAGCCCGACCAAATCCCCGAAGAAGACCGCGACTACTATCTCGAGCGCAAATATCCGAGCTACGGTAATCTCGCGCCTCGCGACATCTCATCGCGCGCTGCGAAAGAAGTTTGCGACGAAGGGCGGGGAGTCGGCCCGGGCGGGCGCGGGGTCTATCTCGACTTCGCGGACGCGATCAGGCGGCTGGGCGAGTCCACGATCCGCGAGCGCTACGCCAATTTGTTCGATATGTACGAGCGCATAACCGGCGAGAACGCTTACAGACGGCCGATGCGCATCTACCCGGCGGTGCATTACACGATGGGCGGGTTGTGGGTGGACTACAACTTGATGAGCAACGTCCAGGGTCTCTACGTGTTGGGCGAAGCGAACTTCTCGGACCACGGCGCGAACCGTCTTGGCGCAAGTGCGTTGATGCAAGGGCTGGCCGACGGCTACTTCGTGTTGCCGTACACGATCGGCGATTACTTCGCGTCGGTCAAACAACCTAAGCCTTCGACCTCGAACGCAGAGTTCAAGAAGATAGAAGAAGAAGTCGCCGAGCGCACAAAGACGTTTCTGTCGATCAAAGGCCGAAAAACCGTCACCGAGTTTCATCGCGAGCTTGGCAAGCTGATGTGGGACAAGTGCGGGATGGCTCGCAACGAAGCGGGCTTGAAGGAAGCGCTTGAAAGAATTCCCGAGCTTCGCGCCGAGTTCTGGGAGAACGTCAACGTGCTGGGGGACTCAAAGGAGCTCAACCAATCGCTGGAGTACGCCGGCCGCGTAGCCGACTTTCTCGAGTTCGGTGAGTTGCTGTGCTACGACGCGCTTCATCGGCGAGAGTCTTGCGGCGGGCATTTCCGCGAAGAGTTTCAAACTGACGACGGCGAAGCGCTGCGCGACGACGAGCACTTCTCTTACGTAGGCGCGTGGGAGTATCAAGGCGTCGGGCGCCCTCCGGTGTTGCACAAGGAGCCTCTGGTCTACGAAGAGGTCCACATGACGCAAAGGAGTTACAAGTAGGAGTGATGCGGGTGAGGAGTGATGCGTGATGCGTGATGCGTGAGCCGTGATTCGTGATTCGTGATGCGTGAGCCGTGATTCGTGATTCGTGACTATCTGCTTGCGTCAAGTTTTCGCGCCCGATCACGGCTCACGCATCACGCATCACGGCTCACGCATCACGCATCACGGCTCACGAATCATGAATCACGGCTCACGAATCACGGCTCAGGCTAAGGAGTCGAAGGACACATGAAACTCACGCTGAAAGTTTGGCGGCAGAAGAACTCGACAACACGGGGGAAGTTTGTCGAGTACAAGGCCGATGAGGTCTCGCCCGATATGTCCTTCCTCGAGATGCTGGACGTGGTGAACGAAGGGCTGATCAGACGAGGCGAGGACCCGATCGCTTTCGATCACGACTGCCGCGAAGGCATCTGCGGCTCGTGTGGACTGGTGATCAACGGCACGGCGCACGGCCCCCTTCGCGCGACTACCGCTTGCCAGCTTCATATGCGGACGTTCAAGGACGGCGACCAGATCACGATTGAGCCCTGGCGCGCGCGGCCCTTTCCGGTGATCAAAGACCTTGTAGTCGATCGCAACGCGTTAGACCGAATTATTCAGGCAGGCGGCTACACCTCGGCTGCGACCGGAGGCGCACCCGACGGCAACGCGATCCCAATTCCCAAACCGGACTCCGACCTTGCGATGGACGCGGCGGCTTGCATCGGCTGCGGCGCTTGTGTGGCGGCTTGCAAGAACGCTTCGGCGATGTTGTTTGTCTCCGCGAAGGTTTCGCATTTGAACTTGCTGCCCCAGGGTAAGGTCGAGAAGGACCGCCGGGTGCTGAACATGGTCAAGGCGATGGACGACGAGGGCTTTGGCAACTGCACGGTGATGGGTTCGTGTGAAGCGGTGTGCCCGAAAGAAATCAGCCTCGATTTTATTGGGAAAATGAATCGCGACTATCTCGGGGCTTTGTTAAGAAGCAAAGCTGTCCGCGAATAACGCGAATCATCGCGAATGGTCGCCCGGGCATTCGAGGAGATTAGGTGTTTCGCGGAGGTAGGTTGGAGTGAATACATCGATGGCCGTTGAGCGCCGGCCGCGTTAGAATCGTGGAAATCGTGGGGATACCAGGAGCAACATCATGGCTACAGTTGCATGCCCACCCGAAAGACTCGTGATCCTCGATAGAGTGAGTTGGGAGACCTACGAGCGGCTTCTCGCGGAGCACGGCGAGAGGAACGGCACGCGATTCACCTATGATGGGGGAGTGCTCGAGATCATGGTACTCTCGTCCCGTCACGAAATGCCCAATCGAACCCTGGCGGCCCTCGTGGAAGTACTTGCTGAAGAATGGAACTTCAACATAGCGCGCCTCGGGTCAACTACTATTAAGCGGGAAGACCTGCAAAAAGGGTTCGAGCCCGACTCCTGTTTCTATATCCAGCACGCGGCTGCAATCCGCGGCAAGGAAGAGATCGACCTCAACGAAGACCCTGCGCCCGATCTAACAATCGAGGTGGACATCACTCGCGAATCGCTCAACCGGTTTCCCATCTTTGCCGCGGTGGGAATACCAGAAGTATGGCGCTTCGACGGAACAAGGGTGACGTTCTTCCAACTCGACTCCGGGAGTTACATCGAGACAGAATGTAGTCTGACTTTCCCATCGCTCAGTTGTGAGATCGCAACTGAGTTCCTGAACCAGAGTCAAAAGCTAGAGAGTACAGTCTGGCTGCGAGAGGTTCGAGACTGGGCTCGCTCGCAGAAGAACCCGGGCCAATAGTAGCCTCGCGTCGAAGTTTGGTTCGCGCGCTGTCGTTACCTCGATCGTAGGTGTGGTCTGAGAAACGCTTGTCAATCTGCGCTTCGAAAGCTGCCCGTCATTCTGCCGATTTGGTCGGACACGTTGAAGAGTGATCGCACAGGTAAGAACCCAAGCAGACGATAATCGCCCACTGCGTTCAATCCGGCCGACGCCATGCATCCGCACTGTGAACAGTCAGGGTTGCCACCGAACTGACAAGGCGTAATGCGTCCTTTTAGATCAGCGGTGATGTTCAACGTGGTGCGAGAGAATATGCACTGATCGGGTGATTTCGGAGGATTACGATAGCCTTTAATCACCGAGTCAGGCAGCGACAGCTTTGGAAACTTGCGACGTAATCCTGCGAGCTCTTGCAATACCTCTTCACGCGCGTTCGGGGTCAGAATCTCATCTCCTTCGGCGCCAACCTGAGGAGTAAACAAGCTGAAAAAAATCTGCTTTACTTCAGGCCTGCTCGACCAGAAGTGTACAAACTCTTCAAAGTACCCCGGGCGGCCCGCCATCTGACCCGTGACGGTAGAGTGGACCGAGATCTGATGGCCGGCGATGCTCTGCAATATTCGCTCATAAGTCGCTGGCGCCCTCCGGATGTCATGTTCCGGCTGAAGCCCATCGATCGAGACGACAAGGAACAGATTCTCAATTTGACTCCAAGCCTTCGGGATATCGCGGACAGCGCTGGTCACAATCTGTACCGCTATTCCCATCTTGCTCAGCCGTGGCAGCAGAATGTCCAGCTCACGAAAACGTACAAGCGGCTCGCCGCCAACGATGGAAATGTGTACGGGGCGATAACGGCGGGCGAGCGCTACAACGCCATCGATCAGCGCCTCGCCTTTATAGTCAGAGAGTGTTCTGAGCGGTCCAAGCTGGTGCAGGTGTTCAGGCTCGTAAGCGTAGCAACCTGGACAGCGAAGCGGACACTCGCGCGTAATCTCAATTGACAATGATGGGTAACGTCCACCCAGAATCCGTCCCCACGCTCTAACGATGTCACTTCTTTTCATGTTGATTCCAGTGCTGCCCTGCTGCCCACAAGGTCATCTGCCGGGCCATTGTGATTGGTGAACATATCACAACATTCACCCTATCATCTGCGATCCGAGCGGCACAAACAGGTTCTTGAAAGCGCGAAAGCTACACAAGCTCGCGGATGCAGAGATCCGAATCAAGATTCGAGGGTATGCGCTCAGCAGTGAGCGGCGTTGCTGAGTTGCTCTTCGCGCTCTATGCTGTCTTGACTGAAAGTTGGGACATATGAGACCGCGGTCGCTTCATGCAGCGGGTGAATACGTCGTAGCCGTGTTGTCCATCGGCGCAGCTACAGGAGTGCTCAAGCTTTTTGGCGCTCACGTCAACACTACGACTGTCGCTCTAGCCTTTCTGCTAATTATCCTCTTCATTGCGGCGAAGTTCAGTTCTCGACCCGCCGTTGCTGCGGCGGTCGCCGGAGCGTTCTGCTTCAACTTCTTCTTCCTTCCACCGGTGGGGACGCTTGCGATCGCCGACCCGGAGAACTGGATCGCGCTCATCGCTTTTCTGATCACCGCAGTCACGGCGGGCGAGCTTTCAGCCCGAGCGAGAAGACGCGCGGAAGAAGCAGAAGCCGGACAACGCGAGATCGAGCGGCTGTACACCGAGCTTCGCGACGCCTTCGAGCGGGCGAGCGAGGCTGAAGCGTTGAGACGCAGCGAAAAATTGAAGACCGCACTGCTCGACGCAGTGACGCACGATATTCGCACGCCGCTCACTTCGATCAAAGCATCGGTCACGACTCTGCTTGACGAGTTACGCGCGCGAGCGGACGGCACGGCTAAGCTCGATGCCGGCGGCCGGCGCGAAATGCTTGAAGTAATCGACGAAGAAGCCGACCGGCTTAACCGTTTCGTGGAAGGTCTCGTCGAGCTCGCGCGCATCGAGGCCGGAGAACTCGAGCTTCGTCGTCGATGGGGCGCCGTTGAAGAGATCATCGCGGCCGCCCTCGAACGCGCCAAGCCTCTCACTCGCAGACACGAAGTCGAAGTCTCAATTGAAAAGGATCTGCCCGTCGTGCGTGTCGACGCCAAGGCGGTCGCGGAGGTCGTCTATACTCTCGTGGACAATGCGGCGAAATACTCGCCTGCCGGAACGCGGATCGCGGTCAACGCCGGCCAGTCGGACGGCATGACCCGGCTGACCGTTGAAGACGAAGGGCCGGGAGTCGCAACCGAACTGCGCGAGCGAGTGTTCGATAAATTCTTCCGCGCGATACGGGACGGCGATTCCGGTGCGCGGCCCTCAGGCACGGGGATGGGGCTTGCGATCGCGCGCGGAATCGTGGAAGCTCACGGCGGCCGCATCTGGATCGAAGATACGCATACGGGACGCGGCGCCCGCGTGGCACTCGAGCTTCCTACCGGCGATGACGAAGAAGGCTCCCCGCGCACGGAACTGAAGTCCGGCGAGATCGTCTGAGGATCACGAAAACGCGGCCCGATCGCGCCGGTGACCGAACGTCAATGAACGAGAAGCAGCGAATCCTTATCGTCGACGACGAACCGCAAATCACACGCGTGCTGCGAACGAGCTTGACTAGCCACGGCTACAACGTGCGAAGCGCCGCGGATGGCGAGTCGGCGCTCGAGACATTTGGCGATTTCTCACCCGACCTCGTGATCACCGACCTGTCGATGCCCAATCTCAACGGCATCGAGCTGTGCCACCGTCTGCGCAAACTCTCGCCGGTTCCGATAGTCGTGCTCTCGGTGAAAGGCGAGGAGAAGACCAAAGTCGAAGCGCTCGACGCTGGCGCGGACGACTATGTCACCAAACCGTTTGGCATGGACGAGTTGCTTGCCCGGATTCGCGCGGCGCTGCGGCGGGCAAGCGAGAAGCCAACCGAAGATGCTGCTTCCACCTTGCTGGAAGCCGGAGACTTTCGCGTTGACCTGGAAGCTCGCACCGTTACGGTCGCGAATCGGCAGGTTCACCTGACGCCGAAAGAGTACGATCTGCTGGTCTACTTTATCCGCCATCCGGGAAAAGTGCTCACGCATCGGACACTGCTTGCGGCGGTGTGGGGCGGCAACTACGTCGAGCAGACCGAGTACCTGCGCGTGTTTGTCGGCCAGGTACGGAAGAAGATCGAGCCCGGCTCAGCGGCGCCTCGCTACATTCTGACAGAGCCATGGATCGGCTATCGATTCAACCCCGGCGAATAAAGCTCACCTGACCGCTCCTGCCTGAGTGCTCATTCGCGCTAAGCCGCAGAGTCTCCTTTAAGCCGGGGTTTAGTGCGCCAACAAATCCTTACGAACTCTTTATCAACCTTTAACACCATCCTTACGCGCCGGGTGCTAGCCTGATGATGCCTCAGGATTTGGACCGCGATCAGACGCGGTTTTCGAAGAGGCGCTGGGAGGGCGTGATGCAAGAGAATCAGCTCGTCGGCATAAGCGGAGTATTTGTTCTGACCTTTTGCTTGATCGCGTTGTATCACCTGATCGGTAAGATTGGCCGCCACAGTATGCGTTACGGCGCTCAGCTAAGTCGGGCCAATGAACCCGAACAGGATCGGGCGCAGGATCATGATCCGCGCAGGACTTCTGGCAAGGATGACGCCTGGCTGTTTTGGAGTCCGGAACTCGGCGAGCGAGCCGGTTCGTCAAAGCCTCGCTTGGCCGACCCCCGCCAAACCAGGCGCTCTTGGCTACGTTCGTGAGAGTTGTTGGAGGGATGATCCGTTTCACAGGAGGTGAATACGATGACCTGGTCAGAAATCAAGAAAGCTGTTGAGGACGCCGGCATTGCTGAAGAGGACGAAGTCTCAGTAATCCAATGTCAGGCGCATGACGGAGACAAGACTCTTTGCAAGATCAAACTTGGAGTGTTCGTAAAGCTCGCTGAGAACTTTTCAGACAGCGCGCGAGCAGATGCGAGTGGATGCACTTGCTGACTTCGAAGGAGAAATGGCCATGACGTGGTTTCGCCACGCTGTCACAACTAACACGCGACTCGATGCAGAGCGCGAGCACGAAGCAGCCTCTCGATCGAGAGGACAGAACTCTGTGAGCGAACCCAGTTTCAGCAGGACCGCTTATCAAAGATTCGCCTTGCGCAATCATTTGAGGTCGCGGCTCAGGCAAAAACTAGGCCGTCAATAAGTGACGATTCGGAGGTCAATGTGAAACTGATCAGTCGTTTTATAGTCGCAGTCATCTTCTCGGCATTGCTTGCCGGCGATTCAATCGCCCAACAGATGGACGGCAATGGGACCAAGCAAGTAGTCGCCGCCGCTCCTGGTACAACCGGCGCGGCTTCTGCAGCCGTGAAGAGCAGTTCTTCCGACAGCAACAACGCCTCGGAGCTTAGCGAGCGTGAGCGGTTGTTGGTGGAGCGAATTGACAAGCTCGAGCAAAGACTCGCGGAGCTTGAATCCCGCCGCGAAGTTAAACCGGCCGCTGAGCCGTCGCCGCCTGCTTCAACAACTGCGCCGATTGCGGCTCATCCCGCCGTTGGAACCTTAACGAGGGGGACCACTCAGGCCGCTCCCGAACCACCGCAGATCAGCAAGGAAGACCGCGGCGTGTTGGACTTCCTGCGCGACACGACGTTCAACGTCACGCTTGATGGTTACTATGGATATAACGCAAACAAGCCGATCGGCCGCATCAACCTGCTACGCGCCTACGACGTGATGAGCAACAGCTTCAGTTTGAATCAAGCGGCGGTTGTAATCGAACGCGCGCCCAACATCGAAGCTGGACGCCGCTTCGGGGTGCGCCTTGATCTGCAATATGGACAGGCAACCGAAACCGTTCAAGGAAATGCCGCAAACGAGCTGCGTCCGCAAGTATACCGGCCAATCTGGCAGGCGTACGGGACTTATGTCGCGCCAATCGGGAAAGGTCTGACCGTCGACTTCGGGAAGTTCGCCAGCAGCCTGGGCTACGAGACGAACTACACGAAGGACAATTTCAACTACTCGCGGTCGTACTATTTCAACTTTTTGCCTTTCTATCATTTTGGCTTCCGCGCGAAGTATCCGGTCAACGACAAGTTGACCGTGATGTACCACGTGATGAACGGCGTTCAGCAGTCCGAGGACTTCAACGGGTTCAAGTCGCAACACCTGGCTCTAATTCTGACGCCGACGAAGAAAGTGAGCTGGCAGGTCAACTACTACTTTGGTCAGGAGCAGCGCGACACGGTGCCTGAGCTCAACCCCGGCTTTGCGAGCTTGCCGACGCAGCCCGGGCTTTCGACCAACGTGATCCGGCCTGTCCCAAATGGGCGGCTGCACATTCTCGATACTTATGCGAGTTGGAGCGTGACCGACAAGCTGACCCTGGTCGGCGAAGCGGACTACGTTGTGAACCGCGTGCAAGATTCCTCTGCTCCGTCGCATATATCCGGAGGCGCAGTCTATGCTCGATATCAGTTCGCGCCGAAGTTCGCGCTCACCGGACGCGGCGAGTATCTTTCGGATCGCGGAGGGCTGTTCAGCGGAGTGACCCAAGCCCTGAAGGAAACCACGTTAACGGCCGACTTCAAGCTTGCGGATGGCTTCCTGGTGCGCGGCGAATGGCGTCGGGATTTTTCAAATCGGCCATTCTTCTTGACCGACACTCCCGGGCTTCTCAAGAAGGATCAGAATACTGCGACGCTCGGATTGATTTGGTGGGTCGGGCGGAAGGAAGGTGCGTGGTAAAGGGTAAGGGAGTCGTTTCGTTGTCTGAGACTATACCCTCCACAGTTCGTAGTACGGTCTTCAGGCGGAAGTTCGTAGCGCTTCGCCGGAAACCTAGTACGAACTTCCGCCTGAAGACCGTGCAACGAACTTTCTCATTGGGGGATTGAAATGTTAGACCTGATATTCATCGCGCTGGTCATCGTTTTCTTTGGCTTGTCGTTCTGGTACCTGCGCTTTTGCGAACGCGTGTAATCGGAGGAACTAATGAACACGGAATACATAGTGAGCGCGATCATCGCCTTGCTGCTGCTTGGGTATCTGATGTACGCGCTGCTCAAACCGGAGAAGTTTTGAAAATAGTTTCTGGTTTCTGGTTTCTGGTTTCCGGTTCGCGTTCGCGGAGAACCAAAACGAGAGAAGCCCGAGATTAGAAACCAGAAACTAGAAACCAGAGACCAGAAACCAAACTATGACTTTCAACGGATTCTTACAACTCGCGGTTTACTTTCTGGTGCTCCTGGCAATAACCAAGCCGCTGGGCGTCTATATAACCAGAGTCTTCTCCGGCGAGAAGACCTTCATGGGCCGGGTTGTTGGGCCAATCGAGCGCCTTATTTATCGCTTGTGCCGAGTCGATGCTTCGAGCGAGCAACACTGGACTACTTACACAGCGGCGATGTTGATGTTCAGCGTTGCGGGGCTGCTCGTCCTCTACGCGCTTCAGCGGCTGCAGTATTATCTGCCACTAAATCCGCAGCAATTCAGCGGCGTGAACCCCGATCTCGCCTTCAACACGGCGGTCAGCTTTGCGACCAACACAAACTGGCAAGCCTACTCCGGCGAGTCGACGATGAGCTACTTCGTTCAGATGGCCGGGCTGGCGTTCCACAACTTCGTATCCGCGGCCACCGGTATAGCTCTGGCAATCGCGTTTATTCGCGGAATCGCGCGCCGCGAGGCAAAGACGATCGGCAACTTCTGGGTCGATCTTACCCGCGGCTCGCTTTATGTGCTGTTGCCGCTGTGCACAATCGGAGCATTAGCGCTGGTGTCGCAAGGCGTCGTTCAGAACTTCAAGCCTTACACACAAGCCACGCTGGTCGAACCGCAGCAGATCACAAAAACCGACGCCGACACCGGAGAAGAAAAGACCGAGATCCGGACAGACCAGACTATCGCTCAGGGGCCTGTTGCTTCCCAGGAGATCATCAAGGAACTGGGCACCAACGGCGGCGGGTTCTTTAACGCGAATTCGGCGCATCCCTTTGAGAGCCCAACCCCGCTGACAAACTTTCTCGAAATGCTCGCGATCTTCGCGATCGGGTCTGGTCTGACTTACACGCTCGGGAGAATGACCGGCAATCAAAGACACGGATGGGCGGTTTTCGCGGCGATGACGATTCTGTTTCTCGGCGGCTTTCTGGTTGCGTATTACTTCGAGGCCCGCGGCAATCCGAACTTCGACCAGTATGGGGTGACGCAGGCTGCCACGGAAACAAGAGGCGCCGAGCAAGCGGGCGGCAACATGGAAGGGAAAGAAGTCCGCTTCGGCGTCGCCAACTCTGCGCTGTTTGCGACAATCACAACCGATGCTTCGTGCGGCGCGATCAACTCGTGGCACGACTCGTTCACTCCGATTGGCGGAATGATTCCGCTGCTCAACATCATGCTGGGCGAGATCATCTTCGGCGGAGTTGGGGCCGGCATGTACGGGATGCTGGTGATGATTGTGCTGACGGTGTTCATCGCCGGCTTGATGGTGGGCCGGACCCCTGAATATCTGGGCAAGAAGATCGAGGCGAAAGACGTGAAGATGGCGATGCTCTATGTGCTGGTCTTCGCTCTCTCGATCCTCTGCTTTTCAGCTTGGTCGAGCGTTGCTGCATACGGCGCCTCGAAGGTCGGCAACAATGGGCCGCACGGTCTCTCGGAGATCGTTTACGCGTACACGTCGGCGACGGGAAACAACGGTTCGGCCTTCGGCGGGATTACGGTCAACAACTACTGGTACAACACGACGCTGGGGCTGGCGATGCTGATCGGGCGGTTCTTGATGATCATCCCGATGATGGCGATCGCGGGCAGTCTGGCGGCCAAGAAAATAGTGCCGCCCTCGGCGGGCACATTCCCGGTGTACACGCCGCTGTTCGTAATGCTGCTGATCGGCGTGATCCTCATCGTCGGCGCGCTGACGTTTTTCCCGGTGCTGTCGCTCGGGCCGATAGTGGAGCACTACTTGATGCAATCAGGGACGATGTTCTGAGATTTTGGATTTTAGATTTTGGATTTTGGATTGGGAACCGGGTCGTGCGGAATCAACCCCCAGTCAAATGCGCGTCGTCGCTCAATCCAAAATCCAAAATCTAAAATCCAAAATCGATAGAGGGTTTATGTCAGAGAGAGCACAAAAGACACAATTGTTTGATTCGTCGATCGTCAGACGAGCCATCAAGGACGCGTTCGTAAAGCTGAACCCGCGACAGGTGGCGAAGAACCCGGTTATGTTTGTCGTAGAGATCGGCAGCATCCTCACAACGCTGCTTATCATTCGCGACATCGCGCAGGGCCAGACGGGCAACTTGCTTTTCACCGTGCAGGTGACGCTATGGCTGTGGTTCACAGTGTTGTTTGCGAACTTCGCCGAAGCTATGGCTGAAGGCCGAGGCAAAGCGCAGGCCGATACGTTGCGCAAGGCTAAGACCGAGGCAATCGCCAATCGCATCATCGGAGATGTTAGCCCTGGGGTCGAGGCGGCGAAGACCGAGCAAGTTCCCGCCCCGAAGCTTCGCAAAGAAGACGTCGTGCTCGTACGCGCCGGTGAGTTCATACCTGGCGACGGCGAGGTCATCGAAGGCGTCGCATCAGTCGATGAATCCGCAATCACAGGCGAGAGCGCGCCAGTGATTCGCGAGTCGGGTGGCGACCGCTCTGCGGTCACTGGCGGCACGAAAGTCATCTCCGACTGGATCAAGGTGCGAATCACATCGAACCCGGGGGAGACATTCCTCGATCGAATGATCGCGCTGGTCGAAGGCGCAGAGCGTCAAAAGACCCCGAACGAGATCGCGCTGAACATCCTGCTCGCGGGACTGACGATCATATTCCTGCTCGCGGTCGTCACGCTTTTGCCCTATGCGATCTACAGCGTGAACGCTTCGGATCCCGCGGCCGGATTCGCTCCGGCGTCGCCGCCGACGATCACGGTGCTTGTGGCGTTGCTTGTCTGTTTGATCCCGACCACGATCGGGGGCCTGCTCTCAGCGATCGGCATCGCGGGAATGGACCGGTTGATTCAACACAACGTGCTGGCGATGTCTGGCCGTGCGGTCGAGGCAGCGGGCGATGTCAACACACTGCTGCTCGACAAGACGGGGACGATCACTCTTGGCAATCGGCAAGCCGTCGAGTTCATCGCGATGAATGGTGTTTCCGAACGAGACCTTGCCGATGCGGCGCAGCTTTCGAGCCTGTCGGATGAGACGCCCGAGGGGCGCTCGATCGTGGTGCTTGCGAAGTCCAAATACAGCTTGCGTGGCCGTGAGCTGTCATCTCACGAAGCGCACTTCATTCCGTTCACTGCTCAGACTCGAATGTCCGGCGTAGACATTGATGGCCGCTTGATCCGCAAAGGCGCGGTTGACGCAATCGCGCAATTCATAATCACGCAGGGTGGCGTGGAGCCTCCTGAAATGAAAGAGACCGTCGAGCGTATTGCGAGGTCGGGTGGCACGCCGCTGGCAGTCGCGGATCACGGCCGCGCGCTGGGCATCATCCACCTGAAGGACATAGTCAAAGGTGGGATGAAAGAGCGCTTCGATCAGCTCAGAAGGATGGGCATCAAGACAGTCATGATAACCGGCGACAACCCGCTGACCGCGGCAGCCATCGCACGCGAGGCCGGCGTTGATGACTTCCTCGCCGAGGCGAAGCCCGAAGACAAGATGTCGCTGATCAAGCGGGAGCAAAGCGAAGGCAAGCTTGTGGCGATGACTGGCGATGGAACCAACGATGCTCCGGCGCTCGCGCAGGCCGATGTGGGCGTCGCCATGAACACCGGCACGATGGCGGCCAAAGAAGCCGGTAACATGGTTGATCTCGATTCGAACCCGACAAAGCTGATCGAGATCGTCGAGATCGGAAAACAGTTGCTGATGACGCGAGGCGCTCTGACGACCTTCTCGATCGCCAATGACGTAGCGAAGTACTTCGCGATCATCCCGGCGATGTTTTCGACGCTTTACATGCTCGACGGCGCGAAGAGCGGGCCGCTTGCTGCGCTCAACGTCATGCGGCTGGCTACTCCCGAATCTGCGATTCTGTCCGCCGTCATCTTCAATGCGCTGATAATCGTTGCGCTGATCCCGCTTGCTCTGCGAGGCATAAAGTATCGCCCGATGGGCGCGGCAGCGGTGCTCAGGCGTAACCTGTGGATCTACGGGTTCGGGGGAATCGTCATACCGTTCATCGGGATCAAGATCATCGACTTGATCATCACCGCGATCGGTCTGGCGTGATAGCGCCTGAAGGACAAAGATATGAACATGCTGAAACAGATATACCCTGCAATCACAATGACCATCGTGCTTACGGTGCTTCTCGGAATCATTTACCCTCTGGTTGTCACCGGGCTTGCGCAGGTGATGTTCCCCGCGAAGGCGGGCGGCAGCCTGATAGAAAAAGATGGCAAGGTCATTGGGTCGAGCTTGATCGGCCAGCCATTCACCGGGCCCGGCTATTTTCATTCGCGGCCTTCGGCGGCGGGAAGCGGCTACGACCCAACGGCTTCGGCCGGAACGAATCTTGGGCCGACCAGCCAGAAGCTCAAGGACAACATCAAGAAGGCCGCGGAATCATTGCGAGAAGAGAATCCCGGCTCGCCGATACCGATCGACATGGTGACGGCTTCCGCGTCGGGGCTCGATCCGCATATCACCCCGGCGGCGGCTGAGTTTCAAGTTCCTCGGGTTGCGCGAGAACGAGGGATGAGCACGGATCAAGTGCGCAAGCTGATAAGAGAGCATTCGGAAGGCAGACAGTTCGGCTTGTTGGGCGAGCCGCGGGTAAACGTGCTCGAGCTGAATCTTGCTTTGGACGAAGGAAGCAACCACAGATGAACACAGATGAACACCGATGAGAAAAAGAAGAGAGTCGGGCCGCCGACTGGTTCTCGGTTTGGACTGGGAAGGCAGCCACAGATGAACACAGATGAACACCGATAAGGAAGAGAGCCGGCTGCCGACTCGTTCTCTCCTTTATATCCGTGTTCATCTGTGTTCATCTGTGGTTAATTCCCCTTCTTGAAATGAACAGCTTCAGAAGAAAACTCGCGTTCAGCTACGGCCTGTTGATCGTCGTGATCTTCGCGGTAAGCGCGTGGAGCATTTATCACCTCGTCCATCTCGGCCGCGCTATCGACGTCATCCTGATCAACAACTACAAGAGCATCGTTGCCGCCGAGAACATGAAGGAAGCGCTCGAACGCCAGGACTCGTCCGCGATGTTCTTTATCGCCAGCCACACCGAACAAGCACGCCAACAGTTCGA
Source organism: Candidatus Onstottus arcticum (assembly GCA_038040485.1). Classification (GTDB taxonomy): domain Bacteria; phylum Acidobacteriota; class Blastocatellia; order UBA7656; family UBA7656; genus Onstottus_B; species Onstottus_B arcticum. Next base: position 110,005 of record JBBPIE010000001.1, on the reverse strand, counting down.
CGAGAACTCAGCAAAGTTCGATCAGGAGTACCAGATCGCGGCCAGCAACCTGACCGAGGCAGGCGAAGCCGAGATCATCGCTGATATTGAAGCCAGGTACCGAACTTACCGGGCTGACCTCAATCGCTTTCTCACCTCGTCCAGGCAGAAGGCGGCGGCTGAGCTGTCCGCCGATTACTTCAACCGGCTGGGTCCGGAGTTTCTGGCGCTGAAGAACAGAATCGATGACCTGCTGCACTTGAACCAACAAGCGATGCTGAGGGCCAACGACAGCGCGATCACGGTTTCCAAACGCGCCGAGATATCGACCGCGGTGATGGCCGCGCTTGCTTTGACGCTGGCGTTGATTTTCGCGTGGCAATTTACAAAGTACGTCGTGACACCGGTCACCGCTCTCACCGAGAAGGCGAGGCTGATCGGCGAGGGCGACCTCGACCAGTACATCGACACTTCGTCGCGGGACGAGATAGGCGTGCTCGCTGCTGAGTTCAATCGAATGGCCGCGCGCCTACGCGATCTTCGCCGCTCGGACTACGGGCGGCTGCTTGTCGAACAAAAGAAATCGGACGCGGTGATCGACTCAATCTACGAGCCGGTGATTGTGACTGACGCGCAAGGACGGCTGATCAAAATCAACCACGCCGGCCGCCTATTGTTTGGCGGGCCGGCCGAAAACGGTCACGGCGGCGAGCTGACGTTGTCCGGAGTCGAAGGAGGCGATCTGATACTGCGGGCGGTTCGCGATGCGGTCGCGATGCAACGTCCCGTCGCCGCCGAGGACTCCGCAGCTCTGGTTCCAGTCCGGGTCGGCGGGGCAGAACGCAGTTTCCGCTTGCGAGCGACACCGATGCGCGACTCGGACGGTCACCTGCTCGGCGCGGTCACGGTGCTTGAAGACATTACTGCTCTTGCGGAGTTGGACAAGCTGAAGACTGAGTTTATCTCGGTTGCTTCGGCGAAGCTCAAAGAGCCCCTTCGCTCGTTACAGCTCGCGCTGCACGCGGTGATCGAAGGCGGCGCGGGCGAGTTGAACCAGCAGCAGACCTCGATGCTGGAAGATGCGCGCGAGAACGCCGAACGGCTCGATGAGCTTATGCGCGATCTGCTCGAGCTTGCCGAGATAGAATCCGGCGCGCTCAAGCTGGCGACCGAGCGGCTGCGGCCCGTTGAACTCGCGCGCGAGTCGCTCGAACGGTTTCAGTTCGCGGCCCAGAGCCGGCATATCAAGCTAGAGAACAAAGTCTGGCCCGATCTGCCTTGGGTTATCGCGGATCGAAAAGCAGTAGGACGGATCGTTCAGAACTTGTTGTCGAATGCGATACGTCACACGCCGCGCGACGGACAGGTGACTATTGAAGCCGCTGAGCGAGTCGGCCGCGTTCTGTTCAGCGTGCGTGACACCGGCGAGGGCATAGCCGAAGATCAATTGCCGGTCTTGTTCGGGCGGTTCGTTCAGGTTGGCGGCAAGTCGGGAGGTACCGGTCTGGGGCTTGCGCTCGTAAAACGGCTGGTCGAAGCTCAGGGCGGACAAGTCAGCGTCGAAAGCCGCGCGGGCGAAGGCTCGACGTTCACGTTCTCGCTTCCGGTCGGCGGGCCGTCTGGTGTAAGACGAGCATGATGCCTGGGAGCGCAGGCGTCTCGCTCGCATGTACGGGCGGGCCTCCGTGCCCGCCCCTCGTTGCACCCTCTGATCATCAAGACGGAGAGTGCGCACCGCGATCATCGTAGAGAGCGCATCAAGGGGCGGGCACGGAGGCCCGCCCGTACAGGTCCTCAGGAGAGTTTAGGAAGGACGATGAGCCAGGTTATCGATGCACGACCGAAACCTGAATCGCTGCTTGCCAGCCAACAGCAAGCACGACGCGCACGGCTGCGCATCTACATCGGGGCCGCGCCAGGAGTGGGTAAGACCTACCAAATGCTCGAAGATGCCCACCAGCTCAAGAAACAGGGCCTCGACATCGTCATCGGGTTCGTCGAGCCTCACGGCCGCGCCGAAACCGAAGCGTTGATTCGCGACATCGAGCGCGTGCCGCTCCACCGGATCGAGTACCGTGGCGTCACGCTCGAAGAGATGGACGTCGATGCCGTGATCGCGCGCAAGCCCCAGATCGTCATCGTCGATGAGCTTGCGCACACAAACGCGCCCGGCTCTAAGAACCGAAAGCGATATGAAGATGTGCTCGATGTTCTCGAGGCCGGGATCGCTGTGATCACGGCGGTGAACGTCCAGCATATTGAATCGCTAAACGACACGATTGCGCGAATCACCGGAGTGCGGGTGCGCGAAGCGATACCCGACTACTTCCTGCGTCGCGCAGACGAAGTTGTAAACGTCGATGTGTCGGTCGATACTTTGCGCACACGCCTTCGCCAGGGAAAGATCTACAAGGTTGAGAAGATCGAGCAAGCGCTTGCCAACTTCTTCCGCAAGGGCAATCTGTCCGCGCTTCGGGAGCTGGCTTTGCGACAGGTAGCCGAAGATCAGGCCGAAAAGGCACACGACTATCGCGAGCGTGAAGGTTTGGAGCAGGCGGCGATTCCCGAAAAGGTGATGGTCTGCATGGCGTCACGTGGCAGCGCCAAGAAGCTGTTGCGAACAGGTTCGCGCATAGCCGGTCGGCTTGCATCGGACTGGTATGCCGTTTATGTCGAGACGCCGCGCGACGAACTCGGCCGCATCGATCCCGCAGACCACGCGTCGCTGATGGCGAACATCAGACTCGCCGAGGAGTTGGGAGCCAACATCGTGAAGCTCAAAGCCCGGCGTGTGGCGGACGCGCTTATCCAGTTTGCGTGCCGCGAGGGTGTTACTCACGTGGTCTTTGGCCAATCGGCGCGGTCGCGATGGGACATTTTGTTGCACGGCTCGGTGATCAATCGCTTTCTGAACGAAGTTCGAGGTGCAACCGTTCAGGTCGTCCCGCTTCGAGATGAGTAGTCCGGGGTGAGAATCCCACGATGTGATGCGCGTGCGTCGCTACGGGTGTGATTAGTGCCGGGACTTGGCCGAAGGGCGCTATTGACATTGGATTAGTTGCCTACTTAGATGATGTTCTTATTAACCCCCAACTTTAGTTGGGGGTCAGCGTGCGCGCTCCACACGGAACCGTTTCAACGGTTTATCGGGCGCACCAAAGAAACTGTTGAAACAGTTACAGTCAGGGCCGCCAAATCAAACACCTCGATGAATCGAGGTGTTAATGAAAGCCGCCTCCTCATCACTGGCTCCAATCCTTACGAAATCTTTATAGACCTTTTACACCATCCTTACGTTCGCAGCGCTACGATAACTTCTGAGATTCTGTCGGTCGCAGATCGCCCTCGGTAGTGGCGGCCGACCTTAAGAAGCCTCTCTCGCAACCTATGTTATCTGTCGGCCGCGAAATCAACATCGCAGCAAAGCGTTTCCTCTGCCGCGAGTGCGTCTGGGAAGGTGTTGGCCCGGAACTCTCGACCGGTTTGGTCCGCATCAGCCACAGCGATATCTATCTTTATTCCTACCGATGTCCCGGCTGCGGGAGCTATGACGTGGCATTGAAGGGAAAGCTGCTCGCGTTCGCCTCCCGATTTAGATCGGCCGCAATTGAACCGGTTCGGGGAAGCGCGGACGAGGAGACCCCGCCTCGCGTCAGAGTGGAGAAAACCAATCGCTCATGGAAATAGAGACCCACACGCCGCCGCCCGGCGGTCAGAGTCAAACGCGCGTCAGGGTCGTAGTCGCCACAACCGTGATGCTTTCGTTCATCTCGTTCTGGCGAGCGGCGGCGATCGTGTTGAACGACCTCGGGTCGTCTGCTTTCTACGTCGGCGGCATCGCCGAGAAAGCTGTAGGCCGTTCGGCGCCGTGGTTCATTCTGGGCGTGATGCTGTTTTCCTATGCTGTGCGGGCCATCTATGTTGAGTCGTGCGCGATGTTCACGCGCGGCGGTGTCTATCGGGTCGTCAAGGAAGCGATGGGCGGGAACCTGGCGAAGCTTTCCGTTTCGGCCCTGATGTTCGACTACATTCTGACAGGCCCGATCTCCGGCGTATCGGCAGGACAGTACATCGTCGGCCTCGCTGCGCATACTTCAACTTATCTTGGTCATCCGTGGAGCCCCGAGCCTTCCACAGTTAACCTCATAGCCGCGGCGATCGCTGCCTTGATCACGATCTATTTTTGGTGGCGCAACACAAAAGGCATTCACGAGTCTTCCGGCGACGCGTTGAAGATCATGTACGTGACCACCGCGATGGTGGTGATGCTGATTCTTTGGGCGGGTTTCACGATTCTGACCCAGCCGGACAAGCAGCGATTGCCGCCCGCGCCAGTGCCGCAGAGTCTTTCGTTCAATCGCGATGCCGTCGGCTGGCTGCCGCAAGTCGCACCGAAGGCTTTGCGAGAGCTGCCAACCGAGGCGCCGCCCGCCGATTCTGCCGCGCCGGAAAAGGCAGAGGCTGAGCCGCGATACGGAATGGCCCCGAACGCAGGGGCGCTGCTCGGGTTGATAGGAATTCTGATTGCCTTTGGTCATTCGTTCCTCGCGATGTCGGGCGAAGAGTCGCTCGCCCAGGTGAACCGCGAGCTCGAATACCCCAAGCACAAGAATCTGATGCGAGCCGGCTTGGTGATCTTTGTGTACTCGCTGCTATTTACGTCGCTCGTCTCCTTCTTCGCCTACGCGATCATCCCTGACAGCGTGCGAACGAGCTATTTGGATAACCTGATCAGCGGCGTCTCGATCTATCTCGCCGGGCCGATGCCGCTGAAGCTCTTGTTCCAGGGGTTCATCGTGATTGTAGGGTTTCTGATGCTTGCCGGCGCGATCAACACCTCGATCATCGGGTCCAACGGTGTGCTCAATCGGGTCTCTGAAGATGGCGTCCTGACCGATTGGTTCCGGGCCCCTCACAAGAAGTACGGCACGACGTTTCGAATGATCAACCTGATCGTGGTGCTGCAACTCGTGGCGATCATAGCCTCGCGCGGAAACACCTACGCTCTCGGCGAGGCCTACGCGTTTGGCGTCATCTGGTCATTTGCTTTCAAGGGGCTGGCAGTTCTGGTGCTGCGCTTCAAGGACAGATCCCCTCGCGAGTGGAAGGTGCCGCTGAACATCAACCTCGCCGGTAACGAGATCCCGGTCGCGCTCGGAATAATCACAGTCCTGTTGTTTTCGGTCGCCGGGATCAATCTGCTTACCAAAGAGGTGGCGACTGTCGCCGGGGTGGCCTTCACGATTGTCTTCTTTACGCTGTTCACGATTTCCGAGCGGATCAATCATCGCAAGCTCGATCATTCGAGAGCGTCGCTCGATCAGTTCAAGCTCAGCTACCAGCAGGAGGTAAGTCTTGAAAGCCTCCACGCGCGGCCGGGCAGCGTGCTTGTGACCGTGCGAGACACGAACACACTCTCGCATCTCGATCGTGTGTTAGCAGAGACCGATACCGACGAGCGGGACATCGTGGTGATGACCGTCAGGCTGATGCAGGGTCCGGACGCCGGAGAGCGCGACTTGTATGACGCGACGGTATTCACGGACTACGAGCAGCGGTTGTTTACGAAAGTCGTCGCACTCGCCGAAAAGCATGGCAAACCGGTGAACCTTCTGGTTGTTCCTTCGAACAACGTCTTCGATGCCGTAGCTCAGACCGTGCTGCGTTTGGACGCCGCCGAGATAGTCGCAGGGCTCTCCGCCAAAATGACCGGGCAGGAACAATCGCAGCAGCTAGGCCGGGCGTGGGAGCGGCTGCCCGAAATGCCTCGGCGGCAGGTGCGCTTCAAGATAGCCGCGCCTGGGGACCGCGATCAGATCTTCTACCTCGGAGCGCACGCGCCGCGTTTGACCGAGGAGGACCTCGGCCTGCTTCACAAGATATGGCTCGAGGTCAGCCAGATCCCCGCCCGTCGCAAGGTGCATCATCGCGACGTCGTGAGGGTAGCGCTCGAGAGGCTCGAACGCGACCTTCGCGGCCAGACCGACGTGATGCTGGATTTCTACCGGCTTGAACACAAGACGCCCGCCGAACGCGAGGAGGCCGCTGCTGCAGCGGCCGCTCGCGAGACGACTCGCAAGAGAAACTAGTCGAGAGTGGTGTCCTAACTTCAACTCTGCGTTGTCTCTGCGCCTCGGCGGCTCCGCGGTTAGCAGGGTCTCGAAGCTAACTAACCGCAGGAACGCGGAGCCGCGGAGTTTTGCGCGGAGAGAATACTCGAATCAGAACACTACTTGATCGAGGGGTTCCGAAAGTCGGCCGCTCCAAACAAGTGCGAGCCGGTTATGCTTCAAATCGGATGGCTTGGCTGAGGCAACCCGTCAGCCGCTCTCAATCATCAGGCCTACGAAGCTTCAACACGAACCAGTCAATCAACACTCCGGAGGAACCTAATGCGAAGCAAGTTGGCAAACCTCTTGCTCATTCTCTCTCTGATGGTGCTGGCGCTGCCCGCGGCGGCGTTTGCCCAGCAAAGGGGTGAGTACGGAGGCATAGTCAGACGCGACAAGAACGGCGTCAGGGTCGGCGACAGTCGAATCACTCTTTTCGACGGTCCTGGCATTCTGAACTACCAGTACAAACAACGATGGATGCCCGGTCCGGGCGGCGCAGCTACGGTGATCGGCATCGGCGCAGGCGCGGGCGCGGCGACCGGCGCTGTCGTCAAAGGCAAGAAGGGCGCTGTTGTAGGAGCGCTCGTGGGCGCAGGCACCGCAACGGGCATCTGGCTCTACAAGAACAGAACCGTGAAACGCAGAATCTTCTGAGGCGCGGCGGCAAATCGCCGCTCTCGGGCGCGTGAACTCTTTCGAAACTCATCCGCGCTCCAAATCAACTTATCGGCTCGGTGGTGTTGTCATCGCCGGGCCTTTGTTCTTTAATGGCGGTTGGCCAACCCGGCAAGGAGAACACACGATGAGCAGAAGACTGATGCCCGCGTTCCTTTTAGTCATGATCCTGTTCGGCATGAACATCGCGCCGCTGCCCGCTCGCGCTGAAAGTCCGGAACGAAGAGCTGCATTGAAACTGTGCAGGCAAAAGTACAACGAGACGATGAAAGGTGCGAAGTACTTGAAGGGCGTTGACCGGCGGGCTCGGATGACGGCGGCCCGCGAAGAGCGCCGCAAATGCAAGGCGCTAGCGCCGGAGAGATAGCGGATTTGAAATGGCACGCCCGGTTTTCGTTTACGGATCATCGAGCAAGCTGAAGCGTGTTCCACCACTCCGTAGGAGTGGAATGTTTATAGCCAGCGATGCCTTCCACGTTCTGCCCGCTCTAACAACAACCCAACTCCGTCAGGAGTTGTATGTCGGGATTCGCCGCTCATACAGTGAAGTCTCCTCTAGCAAATGACGACATTTCACTCCTACGGAGTGAGGCCGACAGCCACTCGTGTCCCATAAACATTTCATTCCTTCGGAGTGATCCACGACCTGAAGTTGGTGGGATTCCTACGGCGAAACGTCGAAACTCGATTTGCACAAGCGGAAGCTTGCGCCACTCAATCGCTAACCCAGAAGCTCTTTGTAGACTTGCGGGTCTACGTTGCCGCCGCTCACCACGCAGCACACAGAACGATCGCGGAAGCGGTCAGGATCGGTCAGCAACGCGCCGATCGAAAGCGCGCCGGTCGGCTCCGCCTTCAGGTTCGCAAGCGAGAACAACAAACGCACTCCTTCTTTGATGTTGTCTTCGGGCACTTCGACGATTCCAGCCAGTCCGTCTTTCAGCACTGTCCAGTTGTGTTGGCCAACGCTCACGGTGCGAGCTCCGTCGGCAATCGTCTGAGGCTCGGCGTCGTTTGTTACTATGCGGCCGGCTTGCAGCGATCGCGCGGCATCGTTAGCCAGCAGCGGTTCGGCGGCGACGACTTGAATGTCGCGCCTCGAAGCACGAATGCCGTTTATGATTCCCGACGTGAGCCCGCCGCCTCCGATCGGAGCGACAACGATATCGATAGCGCGCGAAAGCCCGGCGATTTCTTCGCCAAGGCTCGCGTTCCCCTCGATAACCAGCGGATCGTCGAAGGCGCTCGCCACATAAGCATCGGGACTTTCAGCGGCAAGCTCAGCGACTCGAGCCGCTCGGCTCTTTTGATTCACGTCTATCAAGTCGACCTGACCACCGTACTCGAGTACCGCGGCTATTTTCACGTCGGCTGAAGTCGCAGGCATCACGATGGTGCAGGACTTGCCGAGCAGCGAGCAGGCATATGCCATCGCTTGTCCGAAGTTTCCGGACGACGCAGCGATGATCTTCTTCTCGTTCACTCGTGAGGCGACGTTGTAAGCCGCGCGAAACTTGAAGCTGCCGGTGTGCTGGAAGGTCTCGGTTGCTATAGTGACCGTCACGCCCAGCAGCTTCGATAGCCGGGGGGCATCGATGATCGTCGTCGCTCTTACGACTTCGCGAAGAGGGCGATCAGATCTTCGAGGTTGTTCCATAGTTCACGATCCACTTGTTCGCCACTAAGACACAAAGCCACTAGGGGAACACAAAGACTTTGTGTTGCTTTGAGCCTTAGTGTCTTTGTGGCGGGCTCTCACCTAGTGGACGCGCTTGTCGTAACCCGACCAATACTTCTCGCGCAGTTCCTTCTTCAGGATCTTCCCGGTTCCGCCTTTGGGAAGCACGTCGAAGAAGTCGATCGACTTCGGCACCTTGAACCCGGGGAGCTTCGTTCGGCAATGATCGATGATGTCTTTTTCGGTTGCCGACTCGCCGGGCTTCAACACGACCAGCGCCTTTGGCACTTCGCCCCATCGCTCGTCGGGCACGGCGATCACCGCGCACTCAAGAACACAAGGATGTGAGAAGACCGCTTTCTCGACTTCAATCGAAGCGATGTTCTCGCCGCCCGATATGATGATGTCCTTTTTTCGGTCGACGATCAGCAAGTAACCCTCTTTATCGATGATCGCCATATCGCCGGTGTGAAGCCAGCCGCCTCGCATCACGTTAGCCGTGTCCTCGGGCTGCTTCCAGTAGCCGTGCATAACGTTGTCCGCTCGCACCACCACTTCGCCGACGCTCTCTCCATCGTGCGGGACCGGTTTGTCGTCCGTGTCAAAGATGTCGAGTTCGACGCCCGGCATCGGATAACCCGCCATCGCCTGGCGCCGCCAGCGCTCTTCGTCGGGCAAGCCTTCCAGATGGTGCTTGATGAACGACTGAGTCAGCACCGGAGTCGTCTCGGTCAGGCCGTAGCCCCCGTAGCATCCGCAACCGAGCGCTTGCTCGACGTCGCGGATAAGCTCCATTGCGGCAGCCGCGCCGCCGATCGCCACATAGTCCAGACTCGATAGATCGTACTCTTTGAGCTTTGGATGATGAATCAACGCGGTTGCCATGGTCGGCACCATCGCGAAGTTTGTCACTCGCTCGCGCTGAATCAGTTCCAGCACTTCGGTCGGATCAAACCGCCTGGTCAACACGTGCCGCGCGCCCATGCAGGTTAGCGTGTGAGGCGTGCCCCAACCGTTCACATGAAAAAGCGGTATCGTGTGAAGCTGAACTATCGACTCCTTGACCCCGAGCCCGCCGATGACCTGCATCGCGTGCATGTAAAGAACGCGGTGGGTCATCATCACGCCTTTCGGGTTTGCTGTCGTTCCGGAGGTGTAGAACAGCTCGGCGAGATCATCGTCCTGGATATCTTGAGGTGGCGTGAAACCGGCTTCAGCAGCCGCAAGCAGCGGTTCGTACTGGCTCTCGATCTCGATGAAGTTCTTCACCGTTGCGCACTTCGGGCGAAGGGCATCGACCAGCGGCTGGAAGTCAGCGTTGTAAAAGAGCGCGACTGTTTCCGAGTTGTCCAGGATGTAGCCGATCTCGTCGGGAGTGAGCCTGATGTTCAGCGGGAGCAGCACTGAGCCCATCTGAACGACGCCGTAGTAGGCTTCCAGCAATTCGTGCGAGTTATAGCCAAACCAGGCGACTCGCTCTCCGCGCCCGACGCCCAGTCCGATCAGCGCGTTGGTCAGACGATCGCAGCGCTCGCCATACTCGCGATAGGTGAAGCGCTTGTCTCCGTCGACGATCCCGACTTTGTTTGGAAATTGTGAGACCGCGCGTTGTTTGAATCTGATTGGTGTAAGAGTTTGGTTCATTCGTACGCAACCACAGATGAAGTCAGTAGTCCGTAGTCCGTAGTCAGTAGTTAGTAGTTAGTAGTTAGTAGTTAGTAGTTCGACCCAGGAGACTCGGCCAGACTGCCAACTACGGACTACTGACTACTGACTACTGACTGCATCGCTGTTCATCTGTGGTTCCTTTCCCTTTTTCGGTTAGCTGATAAGCCGCGACCGGCCTTGCCAGTGTTTCTCGCGCAGTTGTTTCTTCAAAATCTTACCAGTGCCACCCTTGGGCAGCTCGCCTTCGATGATTTCCACCGAGCGCGGGAGCTTGTAGTTTGCCAGTCGCTCGCGGCAAAACTCAATCAGTTCTTCGGGCTCCAGTCGTGCGCCGTCGCATAACGTCACGCAAGCATGCACCGCCTCACCCCAGTCCGCATCGGGCACCGGAATTACCGCGGCTTCCTTGATCGCCGGGTGTTCGTACAGCGCCGCTTCGACTTCGGTTGAGTAGACGTTCTCGCCGCCGGTTACGATCATGTCTTTCTTGCGATCGACCAGGTAGATGTACCCGTCTTCATCGACAGTCGCCAGATCACCGGTGTGAAGCCAGCCATCAACTATTGCCTGTTCGGTGTCGGCCGGCCGCTTCCAGTAGCCAAGCATAATATTCGGCCCGCGAGCGATGATCTCGCCGACTTCGCCCGGCTTCACATCGCTCCCCTCGAACGAGACGACTCGCACATCGACGCCTTTGACGGGCTTGCCGCAAGACGCAAGCCGCCGCTCGCTCTTCTCGTTCACGGCGGCATGATCTTCAGCAGTCAGCACAGTCAGAAGCGGCGAAGCTTCGGTCAGCCCGTAGCCCTGGCCGAAGTCACAGCCGAAGACCTTCATCGCGCGCTTGAGAGTTTCCGGCGCGATCGGTGATGCTCCGTAAGTCATATGCCTGAGCGATGACAGATCGTATGAGTCGATGTTTGGCTCCTGGAGCAGAAAGTTGATCATCGTCGGCACAAACAACGCCAGCGTGATGCGCTCGCTCGATATGGTTTCGAGAACGTGCTTTGGCTCGAACCGCGGGACGAAAGCCTGAGTCGCGCCGCGCGCTGTGTTCGAGAAAACCGCTGCCCCGTCAGCTAGATGAAACATCGGCGCCGAGTGGAGATAGATGTCTGTTGGTAGATAGTCGAACACGCTTTCCGAGTGCTCGATGTTCGAGAGCATGTTTCTGTGCGTCAGCATCACGCCCTTCGGCTCGCCGGTTGTGCCCGAGGTGTAAAACAATCCGAGCAGTTCGTCGTCCTCGATCTTCGGCGCATCAACCAGAGGAGAGTTAGCCGCGATCAACTCTTCATAAGCGAGATAGCCGGGAGCGGGTTGATCGGCGATCGAGATGAACTGCTGGACTGTCTCGAGTTGCGAGCGGATGGCCTCAAGCGATGGCGTTAGCGCCGCGTCCACGGCAATCGCGCGCGAGCCCGAGTGATCGAGAATGTACTTGATCTCCCTGGGCGGGATGCGAAAGTTGATCGGGACGACGACGGCGCCTATCTGGGCGATGGCGTAGTAGAGCTCAAAGAAACGGTGGCAGTTGAGCGCGAGAACCGCGACGCGATCGCCTCGCTCGACGCCCAATCCGATGAGCGCGCTCGAGAGCCGGTCGACGCGTTCGTTCAGCTCGATGAAACTGTAGCGCCTGGTTCCGCAGATAGCTGCGATCTTGTGAGTGCTGGAAGCCACGGACTTCTTGAGCCCGTCAACTATGCTCATCGGGGACCCCGCCTGATTGTCGCTTGATTGCTCTAAGCCACGCTCACTGGCTTCGAGCGCAGGCAACAATCTCACACCTGCAGTTGGCTTGTAAAGGCGGCGTGTTTTCGTCGTGTCCTAACTTCAATTCTCAGCGTTTGTCTCTGCGGCTCCGCGATTCTGCGGTTAGTTGGCGTCGAAGCCCTGCTAACCGCAGAGGCGCGGAGCCGCAAAGATTGCGCGGAGGAAAACACTCGAACCGGGAACATCACTACCGAACGTTTCGGTAGTGTCCTATTTGTCTGTTGCTCGATTGGAAAACCGCCAAGACGCCAAGAACGCCAAGGTCAGACCAAGAATCCGTTGAGAATCTTGGCGCTCTTGGCGTCTTGGCGGTTGGTCGATGAGCCGACAAACGGGCAACACAACTTTAGGACACTACCAACGTTTCAACGCCGGCCGGCCGAATTCAAACGGTGTTAGAATCATCGGGCGCTCACTGACGACCAATCATGAACACGCCAGCTCTTCTCTCAGCGATTCTTTGCCTCGCGATTGGTTCTGTGTCATCCCCATTTCGCGCGCCGGCTCAAGCGGATCAGGCTCCCGGCACTCGAAGCCGCGCACCATCAACGAAGACGGCGAAGTCCAGCGACGGTTCGGCCAAGTTGGTTCGTTCGCTTGAGCGGATTGAGTCGCGCGCCGATTTCGACCGCCTGGCGCGGATCTATTATCGCGGACGATTCTACGCGTTGCCTCACATGATGTTTGTGATAGACCGGCGTGCGCGCGACCGCGTCTACTACGTGAACTCGAACGCATACAGGTTTCACAAGGACTTTGCAAACGCGACCTATCTCTCGCTTGAGCGAGGGCAGGCCTTCTATCAGAACAACTATTTGAACGCGAACCGGCGTTTTATTCTGGGTACGATTGCGTTTCAAACGGCGTCCAGCAAGTTCACGTTTGAGTTCTGGGAAGGCGACAAGCTTAACGGAGAGCTGCTGGTCGAGTGCTACGCGGCTTTGGCCAACAGTTTTTTCCAACTACTCTTCTTCAAGCCAAACTCACTAGCGCAAGAAGACCTGGCCAGACAAGTGCACGCCAGCAGCGGAGTTCTCGTAGTGACCGCAAGCGAGCTCGCAGCCGGCCAGCAATACCAGCCGTTGAATTTGGGCGCGGGCATCGGACAGCTCCGAATACTCGACCAGGTAACTCCCGAGACGGTGATCGATCGCAATCAAATTGTGATCTTCAAAGAAGTGCCCGTTCAACTGACACCGCTCTCGGGAATAATTACCACCGAGCCGGCCTCGCCGCTGTCGCACGTCAACATGCTGGCCAAATCGTGGGGCATTCCGAACGCGCACATCAAGAACGCCGATACGCTTTTTAAGACCCTGGAAGGCAAGTACGTTCGCCTCGAAGTCGGCGAGAACGAGTATCGCCTCACCCCGGCCAGCCCGAGCGAAGTCGAGGAACGCAATCGACAGTGGGTCAAGCGTAGCGACCTGGTCACGCCTCGCGCGGATCTGAACTTCGACGGATTGACCGACCTCAAGAACCAGCGGGCGCGGGACGCGATTCGCTTCGGCGCGAAGTCGGCCAACCTGGGCGAGCTTATGCGTGCGCGGCTGCCGGGGCTTGCCGTGCCGGCGGGGTTTGCGATCCCGTTTCACGCTTACCAGGAGTTCATTCGCCTGAACAGACTGGAAGAGCGCATAGCATCAGCCGTCGAGGAAGATCGTTTTGTTCACGATCCGAAGTATCGCAAGATGCGGCTTGCGGAGATTCGTCAGTTGATTCAGTCGGGCACGCACGACGACGAGTTCAAGTCGAAACTTATTGCCAAGGTTCATCGTGAATTCGCTGGAAAGAGCCTGTTTGCGCGGAGCTCGACTAACGCCGAAGACCTTTTGAACTTCAGCGGCGCGGGTCTGTACACGACTGTCCCCAACGTTCGCAGCGACGGGCAACTGCTTGAAGCGATCAAGACCGTCTGGGCTTCGGTTTGGAATTACGAGGCGTACGAAGCGCGCGAGAGTTTCGGCATGAATCACTTCGGCGTTTACCCGGCGGTGCTGATCCAGGAGGGAATCGCCGCCGACAGCGCCGGTGTCGTGATCACGACTGATCCGTTCGATCCGGCCGATCGGGGAGCGGTTTACATCAACGCCAAGCGCGGGCTTGGAATGAAAGTCGTTGAAGGAAGGCGCGTCGCTGAACAAGTCATCTATCGCCCGCGCTCAGGGACGGTTCAAGTGCTGACTCGCTCGGACGAAGACACGATGCTCGCGTTTGATGAGCGAGGCGGGGTGAAAGAAGTAAAGATCGAGGAGCAGCGAGCGGTGCTAACCGACCAGATGGCAATACGGCTTGCGCGCGCGGCGCTTCAGATCAAGAAGGTGTTTGGCGGGCGTGACCAGGACATCGAATGGGTCTATGCGGGTGGCCGGCTATTTATCGTGCAATCGCGTCCCTACCTGGATGGGAATTAGGCCGGCAAGCTGGAAGATGGCGTCGGACTAATGGTCTTCTGTGCGCAACTCTGACGTCGCGCACGCTGCCAGCTTGCGATTCTTCGGTGCGTTCCGCGTTGTCTGATCGCAAGCTGGCAGCGTGCGCAACGTCAGAGGTTGTGCAAAGAGTTGATCAGGCGGCGACATAGAAACGG
>JBBPIE010000001.1:11581-95426 GCA_038040485.1 Candidatus Onstottus arcticum | reverse complement strand
GTGCGCAACGTCAGAGGTTGTGCAAAGAGTTGATCAGGCGGCGACATAGAAACGGGCGGTAAGACTGGCGAAATGATGTCGCCGCCTTACCGCCCGTTCTTCTGAGCGAAGATGCTGAAAACGAGGTCTATCGATTTCTGGCCCGGGCTGTCTTGACGAGCATCTCGGTGCCGTCTTCGAGGATCAAGTCCTTGTTGCCTTCGATGGCGACGGTCCCGACGCCGGCGGCGCCTCCGATGATGGCGCCAAGAACCGCGCCCTTTCCGCCGCCCGCTATTCCGCCAAGTATCGCGCCGGCCGCCGCGCCAACTCCGCCTCGCACCTGCGAGTCTTTAGTCCGGCTGCTCGTTTCGACGTTGCCTTCTTCATCGACCTTCTTGACGTGCTCCGATTCATAGACCCTCTGCAGGTCGGCCGAGAACGGCGCCTGACGGCCGTCCGCAAGTGTGATCGTGTCGAACTCGAACGCCAGCTCGGTCTTACCGGTCACCCGGCCGGAGCGGTTGAGCTTCGAGATGTGGCCAACGACCGTCGCTCCCTCATAGTCCGAAGGATCAACAACCACCGCTGTGAAGTTGTCGCCGACGCGGGCGGTCTTTGTGTCGATCTTCGAGGATAACCGCAGCTTCATGTCGAGGTCGCCGGGGACGTTCACCGGAACCTGATCTCTGTCGCGTCTCGGTCGATCGCCGCGAGGCCGATTGTCGGCGGAGTCATCTCGCCGGTCTCGCGATTCGTCGCGCCGATCGAGCGAGGCGTCGCGCCGCTCGCGCGAAGCGTCGTTCGCCTGCTGCTGCTCGCGCGCCCGCTGCGCATCGGCAAGCGCCGCCGCTTTGGCAAGCACCGCCGCGTTTCCGGGAACTGCGTTGTTGCGTGCTCGCCCGTAATACGCATCCAGGTAGCCCAGCTCGAACCCGAGATCGTAGCCCTGTCGGTACTCTTCCGAGGTCGCAAACTGCGGAGCCAACGACTGGTCCCGGCGCTGATATGAGTCCGAGCGCTTGAAGTCGTTCGGGACTCCTTTGCTCCAATCCGACTGACCCTGCGCAAACCCGTTCCCGTAGCCTTTCTGATAGCCCTGCGCGTAAACCGTCTGCGGCTGAGCCGGCGCTTTCTTTACCGGCGCTCGTGAAGCTTTCTTCTGCGCGGACGCCGCCACCGAACCTGCCGCCGCGAGCGCGCCAGCCAACAGTGCTGCTGTTGCGAAGAATAATACAAATGTCTTTCTCATTTCATTGACTCCTGTCATCCCACATATGTGCTAGAGGTCTGGTCACCAGAAGCTGTCTTGGTTGACCACTTTGGCTCCGAATCTTCGTGAACTATTGCACCGCTGGTAAGAGCTCGAACGCCGGAACAATCAAACTCAACGTTAGCGCCAACGGGCGGCAACGTCAACGAGTCGATCAGCCGCCGCGGCCCGTCGTATCGGCAACGCGCCGTTGCGGAGACGCCTGTAAGGGCGGCCCTCCGTGGCCGCCCCTCTTGCGCACCCATCACTCTATGGGCTGGGAAGGGGCGGCCACGGAGAGCCGCCCGTACAGGAGCACAACCGTGCGCCGACTGGCAAAGCGTTTGTTGCTCGAGCGGCTAGTTGCGCCGCATCATTCGCCACAGAAATAGCAACAGGATCGCTCCCAGAACCGAAAGCAACAACCCGCCTGGACGGAAGTCACCGGTCTCATTCTTCCAGATCAGGCTCGCTATGAATCCGCCGACAAACGAGCCGGCGATTCCCAGGATGATGGTCATGATGATGCCCATCGGGTCTTTGCCGGGCATAAGCAACCGAGCAAGCGCGCCGGCGATGAGCCCAACAATAATCATTCCGATAATGTGCATGGATACTGTCTCCTTTCAATCCCTCTCGATGTTCAAGTCAATCACGGCAGGCATTCTACTTCAGCGGTCTGCAATGAGCAATATGCGAGGCAGCGTTCCTTGACACTCAGAAATTGCGGCCCGTAGTATGGCCGCGATGCCTCCGTCAAAACGCAAGCGGCTGTTCCTGGTCGATGGAATGTCGCAAGTCTACCGCGCGTTTTATGCGCTGCCCAGTCTTTCGAATTCAAAAGGGTTTCCCACAAACGCGATCTACGGCTTCACGATGATGCTTCGGAAGCTGATCAACGAATACAAGCCGGACTATCTCGGCGTCGCGCTCGATTCTTCGGGGCCGACCTTTCGTCACGAGGCGTTTGAAGCTTACAAGGCTACGCGGCAAACGATGCCTGACGACTTGTCGCCGCAGCTTCCCTACATCACCCGCGTTTGCGAAGCCCTGCGAATCCCAACCACGATCGAGCCTCGCTACGAAGCCGACGACATCATCGGCACGCTCTCACGCCAGGCTGAAGAAGCGGGGCTGGACGTCGTGATCGTCACCAACGACAAGGATATGTCGCAGCTTGTGACCGATCACGTGACTCTGCTGCGAACCGAACGGACCGGCGATATGAAGGTGATGGACGCGGCCGGGGTTGAAGCGAAATTCGGCGTCCGGCCCGATCAGATCATCGAGTTGCTCGGCTTGTGGGGTGACACCTCGGACAACATTCCCGGCGCGCCGGGCGTGGGCGAGAAAGGCGCGAAACAGATCATTCAGCAGTACGGCTCGATCGAGAACGCGATCGCTCATGCGACTGAGATCTCTCGCAAGACTTATCGAGAGAGCCTTCAGAACAACGCCGATCTGATTCGCCAGTCGCGCGAGCTTGTGACGATTGCTTGCGAGATGCCGATCAAGCTCGAGCTCGACAAGTTGATCTACGAACAGCCCGATCGCCGCGCGGCTTACGAGTTGTTCTCCGAGTTGGATTTTGCGCAGTTGTCTCGCGAGTTCGCGGACGCCGCCGAAGCTCGCGAGGCTGGCGCGGGCACTGCCGTTAAATCGACGCCGGTGAATTACTCGCGCATCACGACTCGCGCCGCGCTTGAGCGCTTTGTTGAATCTGTGTGGGCAACTGATCGCCTTGCGCTGGCGGTGGCCGAGCGGGCCGGCTCGCTCTACGGCGTTGCGATCTCGACCGGGACCGGGCAGGCCGCGCTTATCGACCTCGAAGGCTTTGAGGCGAAGGCTGACCCTCTCAAATCGGTGAAAGAAATCTTTGAGAACGGATTGGTCCAGAAGTGTGTGCACGATTGGAAGGGCGTGCTGACCGCTTTCGACCGCTACGTTTGCGAAGCCGACACCGCGCCGTTGTTTCGAACCAATCAGGCCGCCGCCGACGGTTGCATTCAGGAGTTCACGCCGGAAGTTCGCATCGAGGGCGTCGAAGACGATACGTTGCTCGCGGCGTACCTGCTCGACCCGAACCGAATGAACTATAAGGTGAGGGATTTCGCGCGAGAACAGCTTGGCGTCGAGATGGCCGACTCAATCGACGGCTTCAGCGAAGACGATGCGCGCGCGCTTCAGACGGCCGATTTTACTCTGCGGCTGGCGAAGCCGTTGCGCGCGAAGCTCGGAGAAGCCGACCTCGACCGAGTCTATCGCGAGATCGAGCTCCCGCTCGTCGAGATTCTTTTCGATATGGAACGCATCGGCGTGCGCATCGATACCGCCGCGCTCGACAAAGCCGGGCGCGAGATGGAACACGAGCTTCAACGCCTCACTTCTGAGATCTACACGCTGGCCGGTCAAGAGTTCAACATCAACTCACCTGCTCAGCTCGGCGACATCTTCGAGAGGCTGAACTTCGAAGTCGGCCGCAAAACAAAGACCGGCAAAATCTCGACTTCATTTGACGTGCTCGAAGAACTCGCGACCAAATACGAGCTGCCGAAATTGATCATCGAGTATCGGGAGCTTGCCAAGCTGAAGAACACTTATGTCGATGCGCTGCCGAAGATCATCGACTCGCGTACCGGCCGCGTGCACACAACTTTGAATCAAGCCGTTTCGGCAACTGGCCGCTTGTCTTCAACAAACCCGAACTTGCAGAACATCCCGATTCGATCCGAGATGGGCCGCCGCATTCGAGCCGCCTTCGTAGCGTCGCCCGGCTACTCGCTCTTGTCGGCGGACTACTCGCAGATCGAGTTGCGGGTGTTCGCTCACATCACCGGCGATCCGGCGATGACCGAGGCGTTCAAGAACAACGAAGACATTCACGCCCGGACCGCGCGCGACGTGTTCGGAGCGAAGACCAAGGCAGAGGAATCGCAGTACCGGCGAGTCTCTAAGATCGTGAACTTCGCGATCCCGTACGTGATCGGTCCGTTCGGGCTTGCACAACGCACCGGGCTGACTCGCGCCGAAGCGAAGAAAACGATTGAAGACTACTACAAGACTTACACCGGAGTGCGGCGCTACATGGAAGAAACGCCCGCCGAAGTTCGCGAGACGGGAGTGGTGAAGACCATCTTCGGCCGCATTCGTCCGATCCCGGACATCAACAATCGCAATCACAACCTTCGAGCGCGAGCCGAACGCGAAGCGATCAACGCTCCGATTCAAGGCACGGCTGCCGATCTGGTAAAGATCGCGATGATCAAAGTTCACGAGCGATTGCGAAGAGAGAAGCTCGGCGCTCGGATGATCCTTCAAGTGCACGACGAATTGCTGCTCGAGGTACCCGAGAACGAAATCGAACGCACGAAGGAAGTGGTCAAAGCAGAGATGGAATCCGTCCACGAGATGTCCGTTCCGCTGGTTGTCGATGTGGGTGTAGGCAAGAACTGGATGGAAGCCAATTCTTAGCGCCGTCGGTTAATCCCAGCCAGATGTATCAAGCGCAACCGAGCGACGGTACCCTGGCGATGGTGCGACAGACGACAACGCCCATTTAGTTTTTTCCAAAGTTTACGCTAGGCTCCACTTGACAACCGCTGCCTGGTGTACTAGGCTCGCACGCGATTTGAGTATTTGATACCACTGTATCTAAGGTGCCCCACTTGGCAACGGAACAGCGCTCGAAAACACTCTTTCGGTCTTTGACCAAGCAGGTCGCCTCTGATTTCTGGAGAGTCATCTGCGCATTTTATGTGTTTTGGTGGGGCGTAAAGCATTCAGTCGCGTCGTTCGTCCACGTCTTGTCAAAGTTCGTCTTACTGATTGCAGCGTCCTTTCTAGTGCTAGACGTAGTTCTCTTGACTTTGGGACACGAAGCCGTCGTGAAGTTACTTGATGGTAGCGTACGATGGGTCCTTCTCGTCGCAGCGATACTAGTGTTTCTTCACCGCTGGAAGGAGTGGTTGACAAAACGAGAGGGCCTCACGTTCGTAAAAGGAATGGAACCCCTCTTTGATTCTCTTGGGCAAGTTGCCTTCGAGACTGGAGACGAGAAACGCCAGGCCGTGGTGGATTTCGTGCGCCGACTCCTCGTGATTGTTCACGAGACCTTTAAGGAAAAGCTCCTCACGAATGTGAACATCATGTTGCCGGCGTTCGACGGCACATTGATTATTCGATATAAGTACCCGTCGGAGACAGAGTATGATCCCAGCTTTTGTCCCGAACCAGGAGATGGCGGGGCGGGCCTCAGCTTCGCCGAAACGACGATAGTTTATATCCCGGCGGTTAGGTATCGGCATGGGATCACTATGAAGTTGCCTGAATATCGAGGCGATGACATCAGGTCTGTCAAGCCCCCCGACTTTGGCTTCAGACCGGATATCTACGTGGCCGTCTCGAAGAAGAAATATGAGGTTTACTCCTCAATTCTGAGCATCCCAATTACTGGACCGAATGGCACGATCGGAGTCTTGAACCTTGATTCCAAGCATCGTGACGGCTTTGATGACCACGATGCCCATGTCGCCAATGCATATGCTCGGGCAATGGGCGTGGCCTTTTCCTTATGCCCGGACGCGCTGAGTTGATTAAGATTGCAGGTTGTGAGATATTACCCAACCTGTGGAGGATTGTAGCAGGATTTCCCCCAAACGGGCTCTCCCTGAGTCTCTGGGGCTCTGAGCTAGACGGACAAAGAAGCGAGACCCGTGAAGTGCAATCCGTACCTCTCCTCGAAATATGAGTGAAATGCAACGCCACTTTGGACTCAACCATCTATTGAGTGGCGATGGCACACGAATTGGTAGGAGATGGCTGGCGGAGAGCAGTTGGAGGGATGAAACATGATGAAAGCCGACGCCGTTAGAGTTAGTGAAAGAGTCGAGATGGATGTGCACACAAACAACGGGAAACTCCGCAGTACGATGGAGATGACGAACGACCAGCTTCCTGCGTATCTCGACAAGATAGTAGATGCCTCGATGTCCCGTCACTCAAAGTTCAGTCTGCGGCAGCTCTATAGGTTACTTGTAGCTGCCTACAAGGGTGAGAGGATTGACATAACCTCGTAGTCAGGTATTAGCCACGAGGTTGCCTCTCCCGCGCTTTTGATTGGTCGGGAATATGGCCGCCTTAATCGACGCTGATAGAACTTACCGCGGCACCCGAAACATTGGCGGGAAGGCTAGCGACCCGTTGGCAAACCGGCGGGCATATTGACTTAAAAACTGACGCCATGGTAAAGGTTGCCGCGTGTCAGTTGCGACCCTGCCTAAAGAATATCCCGTAATTCACCATTCACTCTCAAATTGCGCGTTACTTCTCATAACTCTTGATGGAATCAATCCATTCGGGTCTGTACTCCATCCATTCAACCCTGCATCGGACGCATTCATCGCCCGCGGTTCCACGCCTCGTTCTACTACGCGCGCCAGGAGGTGCTGATCACGCGCTATGGCTTCGACTAATGTCACGCTGAAACCAAACGCTTTCGGCCAAACCACACGCACCGGCGCGTGGTGGCTGCAGCCGCTGCTTGTCTTTCTCGCCTTGTCAGCGTTTGTAGTCTACTCAACCTGGGCGGCGTTTCAGGGCGATCACTATCGTTTCGGTGCTTACCTCTCGCCGATGTATTCGCCCGAGCTTTTTGGCGATGCCGTTCATGGCTGGTTCGGCGCGAAACCTAACTGGTGGCCCGGGTGGTTGCCGTTCTCGCCGGCGTTGCTGATTCTCTGGGCGCCGGGCGGGTTTCGTCTGACTTGCTATTACTATCGAGGCGCTTACTACAAGTCGTTCTGGGCCGACCCGCCAGCTTGCGCCGTAGGCGAACCGCGCAAGCGCTATCTGGGAGAACGTTCGTTCCCGCTTATCCTTCAAAACTTGCACCGGTACTTTCTCTATCTTGCGCTTATCTTCCTTGTGTTTTTGTCTCACGACGCCTGGAAGGCTATGTGGTTCACGAATGCAGCGGGTCAAGTGTCGTTTGGAGTTGGGCTGGGTACGATCATCCTGACGGTGAATGCGATTTTGCTTGGAGGGTACACGTTTAGTTGTCACTCGCTGCGTCATCTGGTTGGAGGCGGCTGCGATCAACTCTCGAAGATGCCGATTCGCCAGCAAACCTATCGCTGCGTGAGCTGTCTCAACCGCAAGCACATGCTGTGGGCGTGGATGAGTCTGTTCTGGGTCATGCTCTCCGACATCTTTGTTCGCCTGTGCTCGATGGGAATCTGGTCTGATTGGAGGCTGTTCTGATGGCCGACTACCAGACGGTTGAGCACGACGTGTTGGTGATCGGAGCAGGAGGCGCGGGGTTGCGAGCCGCCATCGAAGCTTCGGCGGCGGGCGTATCAGTCGGGCTTGTTTGCAAGTCTCTTCTTGGAAAAGCTCACACCGTGATGGCGGAAGGCGGCATCGCGGCGGCGCTGGCCAACGTCGATGAGCGCGACAACTGGAAGGTCCACTTCTCAGACACGATGCGCGGAGGTCAATACGTCAACAACTGGCGGATGGCCGAGCTTCACGCCAAAGAAGCGCCCGACCGCGTTCGCGAGCTTGAAGCGTGGGGCGCGGTGTTCGACCGCACTCCGGATGGGCGAATACTTCAGCGCAACTTCGGCGGACACAAATACCCGAGGCTTGCGCACGTCGGCGACCGCACGGGTCTCGAGATGATTCGCACGCTTCAGGATCACGGGATTCATCAAGGCATCGACGTGCACATGGAATGCACGGTGTTGACGCTGCTCAAGGACGGCGAGCGTGTTGTGGGTGCGTTTGGCTACGATCGCGAGCGCGGGCGCTTTCGATTGTTCAAAGCGAAAGCGGTGGTGCTTGCGACCGGCGGGATCGGCCGCGCGTTCAGAATCACGAGCAACAGTTGGGAGTACACCGGCGACGGGCACTCGCTCGCGTATCACGCCGGAGCTGAGCTGATCGACATGGAGTTCGTTCAGTTTCACCCGACCGGCATGGTTTGGCCGCCAAGCGTTGAAGGGATTCTTGTCACCGAAGGAGTTCGCGGCGAAGGCGGCGTCTTGATGAACAGGGTGAACCGGCGGTTCATGTTCGACGACATTCCCGACAACTACAAAACGCAGACAGCCGACAGCGAAGAAGAAGGATGGCGCTACACGCAAGGCGACAGGACCGCGCGCCGTCCGCCCGAGCTGCTGACGCGCGATCACGTAGCTCGCTGCATCGTTCGTGAAGTCAAAGAAGGACGCGGAAGCCCGCACGGCGGCGTGTTCCTCGACATCTCGTGGATCAAGACGCGCTTGCCAAAAGCCGAAGAGCACATCAAGCGCAAGCTTCCGAGTATGTATCACCAGTTCAAGCAGCTCGCGGACATCGATATCACGCGAGAGCCGATGGAAGTGGGCCCGACTACTCACTACATCATGGGCGGGATTCGAGTCGACGCGGACTCGCAGATGTCGAACGTGCCCGGTCTGTTCGCTGCAGGTGAGTGCGCGGCCGGCATCAACGGAGCGAACCGGCTGGGGGGGAACTCGCTCTCGGATCTGCTGGTGTTCGGCAAACGCGCGGGCGAGTACGCGGCTAAGTTCGCTCGCGATCACGGTCAGGGTCAGATCGACAACGGGCAAATCGAGGAAGCGGCTCGCGAGGCTCTTGCGCCGTTTGATCGTGCGGCTTCGAGGGAAGAGGGGCCGTACAAGATCCAGCTCGACTTGCAAGAGATGATGCAGGAACTGGTCGGCATCGTGCGCATTGAAGACGAGATGCAGCGGGCGCTTTCCGGGATCAAGCGTCTCCGGGAGCGGGCGTCGCGGGTCAGCGTCACTGGCAACCGCGAGTACAATCCCGGCTGGCACACTGCGCTTGATCT
This sequence comes from Candidatus Onstottus arcticum, assembly GCA_038040485.1. Classification (GTDB taxonomy): domain Bacteria; phylum Acidobacteriota; class Blastocatellia; order UBA7656; family UBA7656; genus Onstottus_B; species Onstottus_B arcticum. The sequence goes on along the minus strand of JBBPIE010000001.1, from coordinate 86,343 downwards.
TCGCAATCTACTCACGGTCTCCGAAGCGGTCACGCGGTCTGCAATCGAGCGAAAAGAGAGTCGAGGAGCGCAGTTTCGTGATGATTATCCGGCAAAAGACGCTGCCTTTGGAAAGGTAAACGTCGCGGTGCGAAGGGCAGATGACGGATCGATGCAGGTGGCTCGCGAACCGATTCCGGAGATGCGAGCGGAGTTGAAGCAGGTGATTGAGGAGATGGGCTGATGACTACCGCGGCGTTCAGAATCTGGCGAGGCGACGCAAACGGCGGCGAGTTCGCAGACCACACGATTGAAGTCGTGCCGGGCATGGTGGTGCTGGACGCGGTACGCCAGATCCAGGCCGAGCAAGCCAACGACCTTGCGATGCGCTGGAACTGCAAGGCCGGCAAGTGCGGCTCGTGTTCCGCCGAAGTCAACGGCATGCCGAGGCTTATGTGCATGACGCGGCTGAGCGAGCTTCCGCTCGAACAGCCGGTCACGGTGGAGCCGATGAAAGCGTTTCCGCGAGTCAAAGATTTGATCACCGATGTCTCGTGGAACTACGAGGTGAAGAAGCGAATCAAGAAGTTCAAGCCTCGCGCGCCTGACGCGGCCGATGGCACCTGGCGGATGAAGCAGGAAGACATTGATCGAGTCCAGGAGTTTCGCAAGTGCATCGAGTGCTTCTTGTGTCAGGATGTGTGCCACGTCCTTCGAGAGCATTCAATGCATTCCGAGTTCATCGGCCCGAGGTTTTTGGTTTACGTGGCGGCGTTGGAGATGCACCCGCTCGATACTGAGAACCGGCTCGAAGACTTGAAGGCGGACCACGGCATCGGCCTGTGCAACATAACCAAGTGCTGCACGAAGGTCTGCCCTGAAAGCATCACTATAACCGACAACGCTATCATCCCGTTGAAGGAGCGAGTCGTGGGTGAGTTCTTTGATCCGCTTGCGAAGCTTGTTCGGTTGTTCCGGTCTCGCGCGCCGGACAAACAGGGAACGTAAACTGTACGGGCGTCCCTCCGTGGGCGCCGCTTCGTTACGCCGAAACGTGCTGCCCGCGACGAGGGGCGCCCACAGAGGGACGCCCGTACAAGGAGTAACGATGTTCGACCTCAAGCCACTTCACCCGGACGCGATTCCGCCGGCGCTCGAAAGGGCGGTGCGTTATCGGCTGCTCAACGAACCCGGTGCGGCCGAGAGCATCTGTCTGGATGTGCTGCTGATTGATCCTGACAATCAGCAAGCTCTGGTCACGCTTTTTCTGGCGATGACCGAACGCTTCGAAAAAGGCTATGCGGTTGGCGACACGCGGATTGAAGACGTGTTGGCGCGGCTTAAGAATGAATACGAGCGGATCTACTACACCGGCATCTTGTGGGAGCGGCGCGCGAAAGCCCGGCTCAACAAGGGTACTCCTGGGTCGGAGTATGCCGCTTACGATTGGTTCCGCGAGGCGATGCAGTGGTTCGAGAAGGCTGAAGCGAAGCGTCCCGCTGGGAACGACGATGCAATACTTCGATGGAACTCCTGCGCGCGAATAATAAAGGCTAACAATCTAAGCGCGAGGCCCGAAGAACCTCTCGAACATTTCCTGGAGTAGCAAGAAAGTGAACAAGCCTCGCAGTGGCTTCCAAGGTCGAGTGGTCACGTCTGCCATGCTTTGATCTTTTGCTGTCGGGGGGCTGCCTCTCCCTCCGCCCGTCCGCTACGCGAGCCACTTCCTCAGACTGCCGGAGCCTTCCGCAAGCTCGATATCTTCGATGCGGCGACGAACACAAGCGAGACCGCGACGCACACCGCAAGTTCCCACTGAAGCCGGATCGCAGTGTCGCGGTTACTCACCAGGTGCATTCTGCCGCTCCATCGCTGATCGAACATCCTGAAGATCTCAAACCACGAGCAAAGTCCAAACGCAGTGGTCGTGACGAAGACAGCGAGCAGGTCTTTGGGCAATGTTGAGAACATGTTTCTCAAACCAACGCGAACCAGATCATTGCCATTCGCCGCGCGGCGCTTCTTCAGCGCAAGGAACAAAGCTGCCGCGGCGATGAACACGATCACCCCAAGAAAGTCGTAGAACAAATCGTTCGCCGAGTCGTCCCACGTGTGGATGCGAGGGAAATCGCCGTAAAACACCTCGTCCCATAACTCCAGAATCTCGTACCAGCCGCAGTAGGTGAAGGCTATCGTCGTTGATAGAAATGCGAGAAGACGCCCGGACAATGCGAACCCCATTCGTTTCACTCCGGCCCTCAGCAGCCAATACGCGGCGATCGCCGAGAAACCCGAACCCGCGAAGTGCGCAAACTCATCGTAGTCTCTCAACGGCCCGAAGGGTTTTCCGTACAGACCGAGCTTGTTGCCCAATATGTCGACTGCCACAGCCGCGGCAAGCGAAAAAACAATAAATGGCGGCGCCGCCAGTTTCTGTCGAAATCTGAAATACAAATAGAAGAACAAGAGGAGCGAGCAGGTGTACACGGTGTTCACAGGCCACTCTCGATATGGCAGCCTGATCAATAACATAGACTTTCCTGCGAAGCTCAGAACGCAGAACGCGTAAAACTCAATCTGTGTGTAAGCCTGCCTGGTGGCTGGCGCGGCGACGTCTTCCATCATCAACACTCCAAGACAAGAAAGCTCTGAACTGCGGAAGCCTCGCAGGCGAGGCCGGCCTGCGTTCCCGGCGAGCATAACAAAAAACGATCTGACCGCGCAGGCGCTTAGAGTGCGCGTCATCGGCTTTGGTTGCTCGCGGCTCCTGTCACGTTCGTGCTAAGTTGTCGATCAGCATTTTCAACGCGACATGACATCGATCTTTACTGAGAACGCCGCTGCAAATAACCAGGAACTGGCCGGAGAGCTCCGGAGGTATGGCACTTTCGAAGAGCTTTGCCGCTCGAAGTTTTATCTCGCGCACCAGGCGGAGCTACGCAAGCTGCTTGACGAGCCTCGCGTTTACATTTCCCCGGGAGCTCGCCCGCGTCTCCGATCCTTTCTCAGGGTAGTCGAGTGGAACATAGAGCGCGGCTCGCGCCTCGACGGCATAATCGAAGCTTTGAATACACACGAAGTGCTTCGGTTTGCGGACCTGTTGCTGCTCAACGAGCTTGACCACGGAATGGTTCGATCCGGTAACGTCAACGTCGCACTTGAATTGAGCCAGGCGCTCGAAGCTCACGCGGTGTACGGCGTCGAGTACCTCGAGTTGACCAAAGGCACCGGTCACGAGGTGAAGCTGCAAGGTGAGAACACCGCGGCGCTGCACGGCAACGCAATACTGACGCGGCACTCCTTCTCGAACCCGGAAGTGGTACGGTTGCCGCGCTGTGAGAACAACTTCGAGAGCGCTGAAAAAAGAGTTGGAGGACGCATCGGCATCTCGATCGACCTCGAGATAGCGGGAGCCACGCTTATCGCGGCGACCACGCATCTTGATGTCGTCAACTCGCCTCGCTGTCGCGCCAGACAATTGCGCGGGCTGCTTGAAGCAGTCGACTTGCGCGTCAAGGCTCACGGTGCGCGTGCAGCCGGGATTGTTGCCGGCGGCGACCTGAACACTCACACGTTTGCGCGCGGAGGGCAGCTTCGGGCGATGAAGAACACCGCGTTGATTCTTGGCAGCAGTCCTCAGGGGCTTGCGAACCGCTTGCTGAATCCTGGGCGCACCGAGCCGGCCTTCGGTGAGTTCGCCCGCTTTGGCTACGAGACCGGCGGTCTGAACGATCGGCAGCCAACCAGCCGGAGCATCGTGTCGGCGCTCGATGATACAAGCCGGCTCCCTCTTCCGATGAAATGGTGGGTGAGAAGGCGCGTTCCACCGGAGGGCTTGCTGCTCGAGTTTCGTCTGGATTGGCTTGCGGCCCGCGGGCTGAAGGCGCTTCGCAACGGCGAAGCGATAGACACGGAATCCGGAGTGACCAGCATTGCGGCGCAGACCCTTGCCGGCCTCTTACACCAGGGCCGGGCGGTCTCGGACCACGACCCGATCGTTGTTGACCTCGAGGTCCCGGGCCGGTGAGGCAAGGACGATGTCAGCGCAAGCTTGATCGGACCAGTGTTAGCACGACACATCCAGAATCCGATGCTCCAGAGGTCTTCCGTTCCCAACCAACCGCCATCAATCTGACCGAATCCAGCTAATCAGCCTGACCGAACCGCTTGACCGCTGGGGGTTCGCCGCTGGTTCCCCGCCAAGACTAAACCACACTTAAAGGGGGAGTTAACGTCACGATGGCTCCCTCCGGACTTGCTGGCATCCAGCTTGTATATTCACTCGCTGCTTGTATCAGAGCGCTGGTATCAAACCCAAATTAGGCCGGTGCATTTCAGAAGATGAATCCAGGAATGCGGCGGCCCGTTAGTCGGGAATCAACGGCGCTATAGTAAAGGAGACATGATGAGCAATCGACGAAACTGCTATGGAACGATCTGGGAAACGGGAAACTAGTCAGACTTGCCCTCGCAGCTAACATAGTGCGGCGGCGAGCGGGGCGGGGAAGTGGGCCCGGCGTCGCGGCGTAGATGGAGCGGACCTCGAGCGCCAGCGAGTTGACCGCGGTAACAAAGAAAATGGTTTCAATCGAACCTATCAAGACCGACCTCAAGCGCTACGGCCCAAAGGGTGTCGTTCTGCTCGCTGGTTTGAGCCTCGTCGCGGCGGCGTTGCTGGCGGTCTCTGTTGTAGAGGTTGTGACCGATGCGCCTGGGTTGATGCTGGTCGGGGCGGCACTGGCGCTGGTCATCGCTCTTACGTCGGCACGGCATCCGATCAGTTTTCCCGGCACCAGCACCGGGGTATCGGTTTCCGAAGGTCTGATGTTTCTCGGAGTGGTGATGCTTGGCCCGTATCACGGGACTCTGCTCGCCGTAGTTGAGATGCTGGTGGTGGTCAGACGATTGAAGGTCAAGCCGAGCCTCCAACTCTTCAATCTTTCGAACATGATCCTTTCGTTCTTCGTGGCCGGCAAGCTCTACTACGCGCTGTCAGGTTTTCTTGCAGAACACCGCCTAACCGAAGGACTGGGTCAGGCGGTGCTCGCATTTGCTTTGCCGCTCATCGCTCTCGCCTTCGCGCATTACCTGCTTCATATCTTAGTTTTGGCGGCAATGGCAGCCGCACGGGGAAGAAAGAAAGGCCAGGTGGTGCGCGACACGCTGCCCTGGGAGCCATTGACCTATCTTGCGTGCGCAACGATCGCCGGCATGGTCAACTACGCGTTCGTCAACAAGGGGCTAGTGACGACGGCGGTGCTGCTGGTCCTGGTGCTGCCGATCCCTATCATCATCTATTACACCTTCCAAACGTATCACGATAAGCTTGGCGAGCAGGAGAGTCATTACAAGGAGCTTACGAGCATCTACGATTCGATTCTCGAGATGCTGGCAATGGCGATCGACGCAAAGGATGACGTTACTCACGACCACATTCAGCGGGTCAAGCTGTTTGCTCGAAGGATGGGAGAGCGGGTGGGTCTGTCCGAGCTGGAGATTGAGGCGGTGAAGGCCGGCGCGCTGCTGCACGACATCGGCAAGATCGGAGTGCCGGCTTACATCCTGAATAAGCCGGGCAAGCTCACCGAGCACGAGTTCGAGCAGATGAAGATGCACACGATTATCGGCGCGGACATGCTCTCGAACGTCGACTTTCGATATCCAGTCGTTCCTATCGTGCGGCACCACCACGAGCGTTGGGACGGCCGCGGCTACCCCGATGGCTTGAGCGGTGAGGCGATACCCATCACCGCGCGGATCCTGACGCTTGTAGACAACTACGATGCGCTACGCTCGGACCGGCCTTATAAAACCGGAATGACTCGCGAAGAAGCTCTGAGTTACATCAAGCAGAACGCCGGCACATTCTTCGATCCGAAGCTGGTCGAGATCTTTCTTGGAATGGCGGATGAGCTTGAAGTTGAGGCTGCGAGCTTTAAGGCCTCGCCCAGCGGTAAGCGCAGCAAGTCGACTGCGGCGATGACGAATGCGAAGCCGGCCGCCGGCCTCGAGACTGCTCCTCAGCTCGACCGCGCCACCGCCGCATTAAACTCCATAGCCGAAACTAATCAACGAGTCACCGCGCTTTACGAGATGTCACGAACTCTGTCGAGCATCTTGTCGGTCGAAGACACGGTTGCGATACTCGCCAACCGCCTGTCGAAGCTAATACCGTTTACCACCTGTGTGATCTCGCTATTCGATGCGACCAGATCCGAGTTCGAGATCGTTCACGCCTCCGGCCTGAATGCCGAGAGGTTCTTGAAGCGAAGAATGCCTGCCGAAGCAGGGATAACGGGTTGGGTCATCACAAACCAAAGGCCGATGTTCAACACCAATCCGGTGCTTGACCTGGCCTTTCTGGGCTCCGAAACCGCCGGCGAGTACAAGGGAGTGATCGTCTATCCGCTGGTCAAGAACGGTGAAGCGCTCGGCGCGATCGCCCTCTATTCGACTGAGATCGCCGCCTACGGCAGTGAGCACATCCAGTTGATGGAGTCGGCGTCGCAACCCGCGTCGGACGCCGTACACAACGCGCTAGCCTTCGAGCACGCTCAGCAGTCCGCGTTCACCGATCCGGTGACCGGACTCAGCAGCGTCCGCGCTCTCTCCTCGCAGTTCGAGCGCGAACGCTCGCGCAGCCAGCGGCTCGGCTTGCCGCTTTCGCTGGTCGTGGTCGGCGTGACCAAGCTCGACGGGGCTGTGATGGTTGGTGAGAACTCGCTTAGCCAACTCGGCAGACTGATCAGACAGCAGGTGCGCGAAACCGATCTGGTTGCTCGTCAGAACGACGATACGTTTGTTGTGCTTCTGCCCGAGAGCGGGCAGCACGATGTAAGCGATGTGCGGCGGCGGATTCGCGAAGGCATCGAAGAACTCGCGTTTGTGGGCGGCGTTTCTGTCAGCCTCGGCTCCGCTACAAGTCCCGGCGACGGCAGCAGCTTCGCTGAGTTGTTCCGCGCCGCAACTCTCGACTGCGTCGCAAGTCGCGATAGCCTCGACATGGTTCCCGTTGACCTGGATCAAGTGATGGCCGTTCAAACACGTTGATCCTGGGAGCGCAGGCATCCATGCCTGCTGAAGCTTCCCTCTCTAACAGTCCGTCTCCAAAACCCCGCGTTGACACTCACCCGGTCAGATGGCAACCTTGACCAGTCTTGATGAAAAGGGCGGGCTTGAACCGAATGAACATCAGTGAATTGAAGGTAGGACTGATCGGGGGGACCGGGGAAGAAGGAAGGGGACTCGCGCTCAGGTGGGCGTTGGCCGGCGCTCGAGTAACGATCGGGTCGCGAGCAATAGAAAAAGCCAAAGCGTCGGCTGAAGAGCTGAACGCCATCATAGGCGGCGAGCGAATTGGCTTCGCAACCAATCAGGATGCCATAGCCGGTTCCGAGTTCGTGCTGCTTACGGTTCCGTTCGCGCACGCGGCTTCGACTCTTCAAACTCACCGTGCGGACTTTCGCGCAGGCGCGATACTTATCGACATCACTGTCCCGGTTTCGTTCGAGCAAGGAAGAGTGCGCTACGTCGACTTGCCTGAAGGCTCGGCGAGCGAGCACCTGCAAGCGCTCCTGCCGGATAACATCCCGCTCGTCGCCGCGTTCAAGACTGAACCCGCTCATTTACTCGCCGAAGCGCACGAAGCTTTGGACTGCGACTCGTTTGTCGCAAGCGACTCAAAGGAAGCGAAGACGCGTGTGATGGATGCTATCAAGTTCATCGAAGGGTTTCGGCCGATCGATGCAGGAACGTTGTATAGCGCGCGAGCTCTCGAGCGGATGACGGTGCTGGCAATAGGGATCAACCGCCGCTACAAAGTGAAAACTGCACGATATCGAGTCGTTGGCCTTTAGCTTGTAGGGGCGTGCCTCCCCGTGCGCGCCCCTCGTTGGGATTGTCTCGCGTGTGATTCGTTGCAAGGGGCGCGCACGGAGGCACGCCCCCACATGGACTATGAAAGTAGCAGCCCTGGCGGGTGGGATCGGAGCCTCGAAGTTTCTTTTGGGACTTGCGGGTGTGATGGATCCTGAAGACATAACTGTCATCGCCAACACCGGCGACGACATCGAGTTGTTCGGGCTTCGAATCTGTCCCGACATCGACACTGTCACCTACACGCTCGGCGGCGTGGTCAATCAAGAAACCGGCTGGGGCTTGGTGGACGACACCTTTGAGTTATTGAGCTGGCTTGCTCGATACGGCGATGCTGCGTGGTTTAATCTGGGCGACCGCGACCTTGCAACTCACGTCTATCGCACGAATCAGCTTCGCCAGGGTCAGTCGCTAACCGAAGTCACCGATCAGATTCGCCGGTCGCTAAGAGTGCGCTCCAGGATACTCCCGATGTCCGACGCGTACACGCCGACGCGCGTCATCACCGACGAAGGCGAGATGCACTTTCAGGAGTACTTCGTTCGAAGGAGGTGCGAACCTCGCGTGAGGCAGATTCGCTTCGAGGGGATCGAGGCGTCGCAGCCGGCTTCAGGAGTGTTGGACGCGATCCTCGACGCTGACGCCGTGATCGTCTGCCCGAGCAATCCGATGATCAGCATCGGCCCGATACTCGCAGTGCCCGGCGTGCGTGATGCGCTGCGCCGGACTAACGCGACGTGCGTAGCAATCACGCCGATAATTGGAGGCCGCGCTTTGAAAGGCCCGGCGGCCGAAATGCTTCGGGAGCTTGGGCACGAAGTCTCTGCCCGTGGAGTCGCCGCGATGTACCAGGACTTCCTCGACATCTTTATCCTGGATGAAACCGATTCGGAGCTTGCGCTCGATATCCGTGCGCTCGGGATGCAAGTGTTTAGCACCGACACGGTCATGAACACGCTCGACGATAAAGAAGGCCTTGCGCAGTGCGTCCTAGACGCGTGCATGCTGATTCACGATGTGTGAGTGCACTTCAAAAAACATGAGCACGCATGGCACCTTGTGCTCAATCACGCTGATTCTGATGAACACCTGTACGGGCGTCCCTCCGTGGGCGCCCCTCGGTCGCGACCTTTGTTCCTTTGTGGGGAGGGGCGCCCACGGAGGGACGCCCGTACAGGTCCTCAACCTGAGCGTGACTGAGTACTAGTCGCTGGCGACGTTGTTATGAAAGCGCTTCTCATCCCAGTCAAAGACACCGCGAACGCAAAGACTCGTCTCGCGGAACTGCTGTCACAGGGAGAACGGGCGCGGCTTGCGTGGGCGATGTTCGAAGACGTGAGCCGCGCGGTCTGTGCGACGACCAGGGCGGATCGTGTTGTTCTTGTGTCGAGCTTCAGGCCCGCGATCGATCGCGCCCGAAGCCTTGGCTGGGAAGTGTTGGTCGAAGAAGCTCAGCAATCAGAGAGCGCTTCTATTGACTGGGCATCGAGCCTGCTCGCCCAACGAGGCTTCGATACAGTGATGCGGCTGCCGGCCGACATCCCGCGGGTTGAAGCTCGAGACATAGATGATCTGCTCTCAATTGAGCTTCAAACCCCGGGGGCTGTTCTGGTTCCGTCGCGCGAAGGCACGGGCACCAACGCGATCATTCGCACGCCGCCGCAACTGTTCCCGTCGAGGTTCGGGCCGAACTCGCTCGTGTTGCACAAAGAAGAAGCGGCGCGAGTCGGCGTAGTCTGTGAGGTAGTCAACAACGAAAGAATCGCGCTCGACATCGACGAGCCCGGGGACTTGAGGCTGCTTCTTCAACTCGGCGCCGGCGGTGAGACGCGCTCGTTGATTGCGGAATTGGGGATCGGCGAGCGCGCGACGATTGTTGGTGGGGAAGTCGGGCTTGGCCCCGCTACGCGCGAATAACAGGAGCTTCGGCTAGTGTCCCAGGTGGTGTTCTCTCTGCGAGGCGCTGAGACGACGCAGAGATTGAAGTTAGCATACGACCGAAATTCGCCCTCCCGACTGTGAGTGAGCCGGGTTCGACTCAAGGGAGTCAATGCCTCAACCGAGCATCGCAATCATCGGCGTCGCTGACCTACCGGAAATCAAATCCGGCGATGACCTCGGTGCGCTTATCACTCAAGCTGTTCGCGGCGCGAAAACAGAAGTCCTTAACCGCGACATCTTCGTCGTCGCTCAGAAAATCGTCTCGAAATCCGAAGGCCGCGCCGTTCGACTCGATTCGATCGAGCCATCGCCGCGTGCCCGCGAATGGGCCGAAGCTCACGACAAAGACCCGCGCCTGGTTGAAATCGTGCTCCGAGAATCAAAGCGCATTGTGCGAATGGAGCGCGGCGTCTTGATCTCGGAGACTCATCACGGATTCGTATGCGCGAACGCGGGAGTCGATGCCTCGAACGTAGAAGAGGGAACGGCGCTGCTGCTGCCCGAAGACCCGGACGCCTCGGCTCGGGAAATTCGGGAGACGCTCGAAGCAAGCTTCGGCGTAAGCGTGGCGGTGATCGTCTCGGACACCTTCGGCCGCCCGTGGCGCGAAGGGCTGGTCAACGTCGCCATCGGCGTCGCCGGCCTCGCGCCATTGATTGATTATCGTGGCGAGACCGACTCGCAGGGCCGTCCGCTTCGAGTGACGGTTATCGCCGTGGCCGATGAGATCGCGTCCGCGGCAGAGCTTGTGATGAAGAAAAAGGACGGAGTGCCGGTGGCAATCGTTCGGGGCTTCGACTACGACGCGCGCGAAGCTTCGGGCCGGGAGTTGATCCGTGCGCCTGAGCTCGACCTGTTTCGTTGAAGAACGTTCTCGCATGGTAGAATCCAGCCGATCCAAAGAAGCGAATGCGCCGCTAGTGCGGCGGTCCAGAAACGATCAACGTGAGGTAAGCCAAATGAAGTATCGTGTCTTGGTAGAGCAAGATGAGGATGGTGTTTTCGTAGCTGAGGTGCCTGCTTTGCCGGGTTGCGTCTCTCAAGGTCTCACGCGAGACGAAGCGATTGAAAACATCAAGGAGGCTATCGGCGGATATCTTGAAAGCCTCGAGGCACACAACGAGCCTGTGCCGCCTCCGATAACAGAGGAGGTCGTGGAGGTAACGATGTGAGTCAGTTGCCTCGTATTTCTGGTCGCGAGGTGGTCAAGGCCCTGAGTCAAATCGGCTACGAACGAGACAGGCAGCGAGGAAGTCACATAATACTTCGCCAGATTGTTCATCCTCATCGGAGGGTCACGGTGCCTGACCACAGCGAGGTCGCAAAGGGAACGCTACGAGCAGTTATTCGGGAAGTCGGGCTTACCGTAGACGAGTTCAAGAAGCTCTTGTAGTCGGAGGAGGAAACCGATGTTCACACGAAGAACGTTCTTGAGATCGGTCGGGGGCGTGACTGCTGCAAGCGCGCTCGCTTCAATCAGCGAAAGCGGAATCGAGCGCGTACTTGCTGCCACGCGAGCGGTCAGCGACTCACCTGAGAAGCTTGCCGCCGACGAGAGTTTCTGGCGCGAGATCCAGCAATCCTTCTCAGTCGATCGCTCGATCATCAATCTGAACAACGGCGGCGTCAGCCCTTCACCGCGAGTCGTTCAGGAAGCAATGGCCCGACACCTCGCCTACTCCAACGAAGCGCCCGTGTACACGATGTGGCGCATTCTGGAGCCTCAGATAGAAGCGGTGCGCCAGCGGCTGGCGGCCAGCTTTGGTTGCGACCCGGAGGAAATGGCGATCACTCGCAACGCAAGCGAAGCCCTCGAGATCTGCATCTTCGGACTCGACCTCAAACCGGGCGATGAAGTGCTCACGACAAATCAGGACTACCCGCGAATGCTGACTTCGTGGCGGCAGCGCGAACGCCGTGAAGGCATCAAGCTCAACTTTATTTCATTTCCTGTTCCGCCGCCTTCGATGGACGATCTGGTTTCGCGATTCGAGAAAGCCATCACCCCGCGCACCCGTGTGATTCAAGTTTGTCACATCACTAACCTGACCGGTCAGATCTTTCCGGTGAAGCGCATCTGCCAGCTCGGGCGCGAGCGCGGCATCGAGGTCATCGTGGACGGAGCGCATGCATTCGCTCACTTCCCCTTCAAACACGCCGACCTCGACTGTGACTACTACGGCACGAGTTTGCACAAGTGGCTGCTAGCGCCGCACGGCACAGGCTTTCTCTACGTGCGAAAGTCGAAGATCGGCAAGCTTTGGCCGTTGATGGCTGCCGAGAAAAAGCAGGACAGCGACATCCGCAAGTTCGAGGAGATCGGCACTCACCCAGCGGCCAATCACAACGCGATCGCCGAAGCGCTGACCTTCCACGAAGGCATCGGCCCCGAGCGCAAAGCAGCCCGGCTTCGCTATCTGAAAGATCGGTGGGCTCGCAGACTTGAAGCTCAGAAGGGCGTGCGTGTGCTGACGCCTTACGACGCTCAGCAATCGTGCGGCCTCGCGCTGTTCTCGATCGAAGGAATGGATCACGGCAGGCTCGTCCCGCACTTGTGGGAGCGTCATCGAATCCTCGTTGCGCCAATCGAGCACGAAGAGTTCAAAGGCGTTCGCGTCACGCCTAACGTCTACACGACGATCGGCGAGATCGACATGTTCTGCGACGCGGTCGAGAAGGCTTTGCGATCGGGGCTGTCTGCGTAGTCTATGCTTATCTCGCCCGAAAGAGCCGTTGTCGATCAAATAGACGAACTCGCCGGTGAAATGGTTGAGTTCCTCAAGCAGATCGTTCGCATTCCAACCACAAACCCGCCCGGTGAGAACTACACTGACTGCGCGAAAGTGATCGGCGGCAAGCTGGCCGAGTTTGGCTACGACGTGAACTACGTCGAAGCAACCGGCCGCCCGGAGTGCACGCCAGAAAACCCGCGCGTCAATGTGCTCGCTCGGCTGCCGGGCGAGAGCTTTCATCCAACTCTTCACTTCAACGGCCACATCGACGTGGTTCCACCCGGCGACGGCTGGACTATCGATCCGTTCGCGGCGGTCGAACGCGACGGTCGAGTCTACGGCCGCGGAGTGACGGATCAGAAGGCGGGCATTGCGGCTTCGATCTTCGCCATCGAAGCGATACGCCGCGCGGGAGTTAAGCTTGCGGGGTCAATCGAGCAGAGCGCGACGGTCGACGAAGAGAGCGGGGGATTCGCGGGAGTCGCCTTTCTTTCGGAGCACGGCTATATCAGACCCGATCTTGTGGACTACGTAATCATCACCGAGCCGCTCGACTACGATCGTATCTGTCTCGGTCACCGAGGAGTGTATTGGTTCGAAGTTCTGATGCGCGGGCGGATCGCTCACGGCAGCATGCCTTTTCTCGGTGAGAGCGCGATCGATCGGATGGCGAGGCTGATTGCGCGAGTCGAGCGAGAACTCAAGCCGAAGCTCGCGAGCCGGCGGACTCGAATGCCGGTTGAACCCGAAGGCGCGCGCAGCGCTACGATCAACGTGAACTCGATCTTCGGCGGACAACAGCCTGACGCGCCCCAGACTCCATGCGTAGCCGATACTTGCCGCGCGATCTTTGATAGGCGCTTTCTTATCGAAGAAGATCTCGACAGCGTGCGCGCGGAGTTCGTCGATCTAGTCGAGAAGCTGCGCTCTGACGACGCGAGCTTGAGCTACGATCTGAAAGACTTGATGATCGTGCATCCTACGATGACCGACCCGGCTTCGAAGCTCGTCTCGACCATGCGCGAAGTATTACGCGAAAGGCTCGATTGCGATATCCCGCTGATCGCAAGTCCGGGCACTTACGATCAAAAGCACTTCGCTCGGATTGCTGGGATCGAGCAGTGCATAGCCTACGGACCGGGCATCTTGAATATGGCTCATCAGCCGGATGAGTATTGCGAGATCGAGCACTTGAAGCAGGCTACGAAAGCAATGGCGCTCGGCGCAATGCGGCTGCTCGGCGTTACGTGAACTGAGTCCGATTCGAGAGTCGATGAGTTTGCGAGTGACCTGAGCACGTGGGCTCTGGTGACGTAGTTACCAGAGAATTGGGTCGCCGGTGAGAGAGTTCGGCTATGCCCACAGTTCTGAGGACAGGTGCTTACCGGATGTTCTTCTACGCTGGAGATCGAGACGAGCCGCCGCACGTTCACGTTGAGCGCGACGCGCACATTGCTAAATTTTGGATCGACCCGGTTAGATTGCAAAACAGCGGCGGCTTTAGTAGAACTGAAATCAATCGTATTCAGAAGCTTGTCGAGGAGAATCGAGTAGCTTTGCTGGAGAGTTGGAATGAGTTCTTTAGTGGTTGAGGCGAAGGCGCTGGATGTTCAGGTGACGGACGACTGTCTGTCTGTCGATCTCAGCGATGGGCGCACGATCTCAGCGCCGCTCGCTTGGTATCCGCGACTGATGCATGGAACCGACGCGGAGCGAAGTAACTGGCGCTTCATCGGCGATAAAGAAGGCATTCACTGGCCCGACCTTGACGAAGATATCAGCGTGGAGAACTTGTTGCTCGGCAAGCCTTCGGGCGAAAGTCAGGCTTCGTTCAAACGCTGGTTGGAACGTCGTGCGGCGATTCAATCCTAGCGACCCTCCGAACAACCTTCCCGTGCGGCGCCGCGTAACAACCTCCTCTCTCAGGGAGCAAGTGGAGGCTTGAGTAGTGACCAGATCGACACGCCGAGAGATTCTATTCGGGGCTGGGGCTGCTGCCGGCGCGACCATCATTGACCATGGCATGGCCAATGCCGCCATCACACGTGTGTTTATCGATGAGGTCGGATTTACCGCTACTGAAACGCCGGCAATCACCGACGTGGCCGGAATCAAAGTCGGTCACTTCACCGATTCCCGACGCCCGACCGGGTGCACGGTGATCCTTGTGGAAGACAGCGCGGTAGCAGGCGTCGATGTTCGAGGCGCGGCGCCGGGGACTCGCGAGACCGACCTGCTCGATCCGGTCAACACGGTTCAAGCGGTTCACGCGATCGTACTCGCCGGTGGGAGCGCGTTTGGGTTGGATGCAGCTACTGGCGTAGTCCGCTATCTCGAAGAGCGTGGCATCGGCTACAACGTAGGCGTAGCGAAGGTGCCGATCGTGCCGGCAGCGATCCTGTTCGACCTAGGAGTGGGAGACCCAAAGATCCGGCCCGACGCCGAAGCCGGATACAAAGCTTGCAAAGCTGCTTCGTCAAACACGCCTGCCGAAGGAAACGTCGGTGCTGGCGCAGGCGCGACTGTAGGAAAACTGTTTGGCATGTCGCGCGCGATGAAAAGCGGCATCGGCACTTCTTCGATCAAGCTGGCATCAGGAGTGACGGTCGGAGCGATCGTCGCGGTAAACGCGGTTGGAGACATCGTCGATCCTTCGACTGGCAAAGCCATTGCCGGCGCTCGAACAAGAGACGGCAAGTCGCTGCTGAACTCGATGGCAGCGATCCTCAAAGGCGAGCCCTTGCCCCCAATGCTCGCGGGCACGGCGACGACGATCGGAGTGGTCGCGACCGATGCGGTGTTGACCAAGGCTCAAGCTACAAAAGTCGCGCAGATGGCTCACGACGGACTGGCTCGCGCGATCAATCCGGTTCACACGGCTGCGGATGGCGACACGATCTTCGCGCTCGCGACTGGCAAGTCGTCAAAGCCGGCTAATGTGACGTTGATAGGGGCGCTTGCAGCGGAAGCGATGTCCCGAGCGATCGTCCGTGCGGTGCGCGCAGCAAAGGGATTGCCGGGCCTTCCGAGCGCAGCGGAACTC
The DNA here is from genome assembly GCA_038040485.1 of Candidatus Onstottus arcticum. Taxonomy (GTDB): domain Bacteria; phylum Acidobacteriota; class Blastocatellia; order UBA7656; family UBA7656; genus Onstottus_B; species Onstottus_B arcticum. The sequence goes on along the minus strand of JBBPIE010000001.1, from coordinate 70,773 downwards.
TAGTTAGACCGCAATCGCCCGGGTCTGATCCTCTTATGCGATGAGCTAGATATGAGCTATTGCCAAACCCATGGACGTTTCGACGACTACTTCAATCGTGGTTGTCCTGCCTGCCAGGTTGCTGAGCAGGATCGCATACATGCTGAGTGGGAGCTAAAAAATGCCGTCTCAGAGGCTGCGTATGCCAAGGCCAATCCTGGCGACTACGATTGCCCTCACTGCTTGTATCGATCACTCAAGTTGGGTGCTTCACGCTGCCCACTCTGTCACGGCGAGGTTGGGAGTGCCTACTGGGTCGATGCCCTTGCTCGAGAAAAGGTCAAGGCCGAAAGGGAAGCCGCCGCGTCAAGAGTCGTACGCGAACGAAGGAGCGTTGCGGAAGAGGCTGAGCGGATACGAACCGATGCGATTCGAGCGGCGGCCAGAGAAACTGAACTGATACGCGCACACAACAAGGCATACAAGCAGGCAGTGCTTGGAGTATGTCTCATCTTTGGTGGGTTCTTTGTCATAGGAATCATCGCTGGGTACATCCTGGAATGGATTTTCGGGATTCCGAGGTTCGTAACGGGCCTCGTAACTGTGGCTCTCGCCTGGTGGCGCATAACAGTGGAAGTAGTGCGACCGTACAAGACTGGTGAAGAAAAGAGACTTAAGCAGCTTGGCGGTAGATGAGGCGACCGACTGTATTCTACGGCCAGTACTAAGGACGCCTGATGCCGAAGCTATATGAATACTTCGGATTGATTGTCTTGTTCTACTCGAATGAGCATGAGCCGATTCACGTACACGGCAAGTGCCAGGGTAGAGAAGGCAAGGCCGAACTCGTTATCGTGAATGGAAGGGTCAAGGAAATCGTATATTCCACAGTCAGAGGCAGAAGGCCCCTGTCTAGAGCAGAGATGAATAACTTTCGGACCTTGACCGGACATTTCGCCGATGAGATTGTTCAGAAATGGATAGACTACTTCATACTCCACAGGCCGATAGAGTCGAAACAGATTACGCAGAGGATCAAGTAATTCTGTCGGACGGCGCGGTCGTGGACATCGTTGGAGCGGAACGCGTTTCGGACTATGAAGTGAAGCTGCGCTTCAGCGACGGGCTGGAACGCGTGATTGACTTCGAGCCTTTCCTGCAGGGCTCGCGAAACCCAATGATACGCGCATATCTTGATCCGACGAAGTTTGCGTGCTTCAGGTTGGAGCACGGAGATCTGTTGTGGGATGACTATGGCCTCTGCTTCCCGATAGCCGACTTGTACGAAGGTAGAATTTAGTTTCCTGCGGCTCACAGGCTCAGACCTGATGATCCTTCTCTCCATCTTAATCCTCTACGCAGCACTAATGATCGCGCTTGGAGCCTTCGTTTCGCGGCGTGTGCGGGGCTCGAGCGATTTCTTTGTCGCGGGTCGAGGGCTAGGCGCGGGACTGATCTTCTCGACTTTGCTCGCTGCGAATATCGGGGCCGGCTCGACTGTTGGAGCGACCGGGCTCGGTTATCGAGACGGGCTCTCGGCGTGGTGGTGGGTCGGATCGGCGGGCATCGGGTCGTTGATTCTCGCGTTCACAGTTGGGCCGAAGATCTGGCGCATAGCCCGCGAGCGAAACCTCTACACGGTCGGCGACTATCTCGAGTTCCGCTACAACCGAAGCGTACGCGGTCTTGTAGCTTTGCTTCTGTGGGCGGGCTCGCTTTCGATTCTTGCGGGCCAGTTGATCGCGGTCGCGTGGATCTTGAACGTGGTGAGCGGGTTGAGCAAACCCGTTGGCTGCCTGATAGGCGGCGCGGTGATCACGGCTTACTTCACGTTGGGTGGTTTGCACGCTGCTGCGCGTGTGAACGTGGTTCAACTGGCCGTAAAGCTCGCCGGCTTTGCCGTAGCGTTGACTTACTTGCTGAACGCGGGTCACGGCTATCAAGAACTGCAAGCGACAGTCGCGTCCGTCATTCCGGCCGACCAGAGGGAGGGGTACTTTGGATTCATCGGCAAAGGCTGGCCTGCCGTGTTGCGCTACATCGTGATACTCGCGCCGTCGTTTGTGATCTCGCCGGGATTGCTGCAAAAGATCTTTGGCGCGCGCGATGAGCGAGCGGTGCGCGCGGGAGTCGGGCTGAACGCGGCAGGCCTGCTGGCTTATGCGATTGTGCCGGTGCTGATCGGAGTCATCGCGCGCAGCCGCTTCCCCGATCTGGCGAATCACGAGCTGGCGCTTCCGACATTGTTGACCCAGGCGTTGCCGCTCTGGCTGGGTGCGTTGCTGTTGGGCGCGATCTTCTCGGCGGAGTTGAGCGCCGCCGATGCCGTGTTGTTCATGCTCAGCACTTCGCTGAGCAAAGACTTGTACAAAGGGTTCATCAATCGGCAAGCGGACGACGCGCAGTTGATGCGAGTTGCGCGAGGCTCGGCAGTGACGTGCGGTGTTGTGGGTGCGTTGGTGGCGATGTTACTGCCAACGGTAATCTCGGCGCTGACGATCTTCTACACGCTATTAACCGCGGCGTTGTTGTTGCCGTTGATAGCCGGGCTATACTCGAAGCGAGTGACTTCGCGGGCAGCGATAGCTTCGATGTTCGCGTCGGTCGCGGTGGTCGCAGCTTCCTGGTTGATGACGAGAGATCTGGGCTGGTGGTACGTTCCGGGCCCAGTGTTTGGCTTCGCAGCCGGCGCAGTCGTCATGCTCGCAGTCACCGTCTGGACCCACAAAGGAACGCAGGTATCCCCAATCCAAAATCCAAAATCCAAAATCTAAAATCGAAGATATGAACTACGAACAACTATTTCGGCTCGAGGGGCGGATCGCGGTTGTCATCGGCGCGGGATCGGGAATCGGACAAGCTGCCGCGAAAGGGCTTGCAGCGCACGGCGCCTTTGTCGTCTGCGCTGACGTGAACCGCGATGCAGCGCTGCTCACAGCGGGCGAACTCGGCAAAGAACGCGGACGCGCGTTGACAGTGGATGTCACCAGCACTCAAAGCGTCAGCGAGTTGTTGCAGGGCGTTGTCGGAGAGGATGGAAGGATCGATGTCGTGGTTACTACGCCAGGCACCAATGTTCGCAAGCCGCTCAACAATTACCGCGACGATGAATTCGACCGAGTAGTCGAGCTGAACCTCAAAGGAACGTTTCGGGTGCTGCGCCAGGCAGGACGGATAATGGCCGAACAACGGCGCGGGAGCATAATCGCCTTCTCGTCGATTCGATCGCAGGTGGTCGAGGCGGGGCAGGGCGTCTACGCGGCGACGAAAGCGGGGATCGTGCAGCTCGTGCGGGCGCTCGCGACCGAGCTTGGACCGTCCGGTGTGCGAGTGAACGCGATCGCGCCGGGAGTCGTCGACACTCCGCTCACCAGCCAGATCAAGGACCGGCCCGACTGGTACGACGCTTACGCGGCTAAGAGCGTGTTCAATCGCTGGGCGAGTGTCGACGAGATGGTGGGGCCAGTGGTCTATCTCGCTTCGGATGCGTCGAGCTATGTTACCGGAAGTGTGTTGGTGGTCGACGGCGGATGGACCGCGGCGGATGGGCGTTTTACACCGCCGTTGTGAAGATGCGGTTCTGAGTCGCAAGCCCACAAACGAGTGTTCAGCTTCGAGCCGTTCAGCCGCCGAGTTGGTCGCTCTCCTCGCCCAAGAATGCTTCGCACTGGACGCCGCCCGAGGAGTCACGACCGGAAGGGTCCATCACCTTCAGTGCGAGGTGACCCTATCTGCCGCCGGTGTTCAGATAGATAATGAGCGCAACGACCGCAAAGCCGATTGCTATGCCTATGCCGATCTTCGCCCCGGTCGAAAGGTTGTGACCCTTGACCTGCGTCACATCAGCGTACGACACGCCCGTGATCGCGCCAGTTGTTTCGCTGGCTATCCCAAGCGAGTCCGGACCGGCTTGGCTGACGAATCCGCTGAGCCTTGTCCTGTCTCGCAACTTCACCTCGATGCGGGCATCCGGCCCGACACCCAGCTTCAATACCGACGACCTTACCTTCTGGATGAGTCTCGCTTCGCCTGGCTTGCTGTTGGCGCCGGAGGCTGGCTGCACGGAGACTGTGCAAGAAACCAAAACGAGACCGAGCAATAGTGACAGAGTTCTTCCTGGCATATTCCTCTCTTTCGCCCCGGTGTTCATAGAAATCCGGAGTTTCGATGGCGAAGGATACCACAGCGGGGCGGTGTCTTAGTTTGATTTGGACTGCGGCGTCCCGGCTAAGTTAAGAGGCCGCCCACAGCGGAGATCAAACAGGCGTGCGCGTCGATATCATCTCCGGCTTGAAGCAGATCAGAACACGGGTGCATATTAGCTCAATAAGAGGCTTGTTTCGGTTCATCAGAGGCACGCATCGGCTGCCTCTCCTCGCAAAAGAATTTGTTACTCAGGAGGTCGGCGCTTGGGAGGCTTAGCATTGATAGTCCAAGAAGGAGCACCCCCGAATTCGCTCGGAGATTCGGTGCTCGCGCGAGTGATCAGGATACTGAACTATCCTTTCGTAAATCAGGCGGAGTTCCGAGTTTCTATTCTGAGCCTATTGTTGCTCGCGCTTGTCATATTCGTCGCAGCGCTGGTGTCGCGCTATGCCAGGCGATTTTTGGACAAGCGCGTTCTGCCGATGATGCACATAGAGGCCGGACTCCGGTACACGCTGCTCCGGCTGGTGCACTACGCGATCATCGTGCTAGGTGTGCTGTACGGTCTGAAGATCGGCTTAAGCGTGGATCTGACCAGCGTTGCCGTGATACTTGGCTTTCTTTCCGTTGGCATCGGCTTTGGTCTTCAGTACATCGCCTCGGACATCGTGTCTGGTTTCATACTGCTGTTCGAACGGCCCATTCGCGTTGGAGACCGGCTTAAGCTTAAGGATGGCATCGAGGGCCGCGTAGAGAACATAAGCCTTCGTTCAACGACGATTCTGACGAACGAGAATATGGCGGTAATCGTTCCAAACTCGAAGCTCGTCCAAAATGAATTCGTGAACTATTCGTATCCCACACAAATAGTGCGGCTAAACATACCGGTGGGCGTTGCGTACGGAAGCGATTTGGACAAAGTGTCCGAAGCCTTAGTCGAAGCTGCTCGTTCAGTAGAAGAAGTACTGGCTGCGCCCGACCCCAGGGTCCACTTCGGAGAGTTTGGAGACTCTTCGCTCAACCTTGAGATTCGGGTCTGGATAAACGAACCTCACAAGCACCCGCAGATTCGAAGCAAGATAAACTTCGCGATCGCCCGCGTGTTTCGAGAGCGCAACATAGAGATACCCTTCCCTCAACGAGACGTTCATCTTCGCTCGGCTCCGGAGAGGGAGTGAGCGGCGTTTCTGAATGGAAGGTTTCTCTGCGTCCGGCTCTGCGTCTCTGTGTCTCTGCGGTTAGGTGGTCTCGAGGGTTGTAACGCCGCGAGTTCACCTAACCGCAGAGACACAGAGACGCAGAGCCGGACGCAGAGAGCGCAAGACATCGCCTGCCTTGCTTTCCTTGACGAGCAATAACCCGCATCTTTAAACTGAAGCTCAGTTTTCGCACCGTATCTTGAAGCCTGAACTGGCCACTCGCACCACAACGAGACGCACACGAGTTTGCAAAAGCTTATGACACACAACCTCTTCAACTCGCTGCAAACCTTCACCGCAGGAAGCCGCTCGGGCAAGTTCTACTCGCTGCCCGAGCTTGAAAAACAAGGAATCGGGTCCATCGCAAAGCTGCCGGTCAGCATTCGCATCGTCCTGGAATCCGTGCTGCGCAACTATGACGGCAAACGGATCACCGAAGCGAACGTGCATCAGTTAGCCTCGTGGAAACCTGTCGCCGAACGCACCGAAGAGATTCCGTTTGTCGTTGCGCGAATCCTGCTCCAAGACTTCACCGGCGTTCCGCTGTTGGTCGACCTTGCAGCCATGAGGTCGGCGGTCGCGCGGCTCGGCAAGAACACGGAGATCATCGAGCCGCTGGTGCCCGTCGATCTGGTCATCGATCACTCCGTGCAAGTCGATTTCGCGAGCACGCCCGACGCGCTGCGGCTGAACATGGAGATGGAGTTCAAGCGCAACCGTCACCGCTACCAGTTTTTGAAGTGGGGAATGCACGCTTTCCAGGGCTTTACGGTTGTGCCGCCCGGCATCGGCATCTGTCATCAAGTCAACCTCGAATATCTGGCCAAAGGCGTTCAGGAAAAAGAAGGCGTGTTTTATCCCGACACACTGGTCGGAACGGATTCGCACACGACGATGATCAACGGGCTCGGCGTTGTGGGCTGGGGTGTCGGCGGAATCGAAGCCGAAGCTGGAATGCTTGGTCAGCCGGTTTACTTTCTTACACCCGACGTGGTCGGCGTAGCGATGACCGGCAAGCTCGACGACGGCGTGACAGCGACCGATCTCGTGCTGACCGTGACCGAGATGCTGCGCAAAGCAAGAGTGGTCGGCAAGTTTGTCGAGTATCACGGAGAAGGCGCAGCGTCGCTGTCGGCGACCGACCGCGCGACTATCGCGAACATGTCGCCGGAGTACGGCGCGACGATGGGTCTCTTCCCAGTCGATGAAGAGACCTGCGCTTACTACAAGGCGACCGGCCGGTCGGAGGAACAGGTCGAGTTGGTCCGAAGTTACTTCAAGGCCCAGGGCATGTTTGGAATCCCGAGCAAGGGTGAGTGTGAGTACAGCACGTTGCTCGAGTTGAACCTGAACTCGGTTCAGCCCAGCGTGTCGGGCCCGAAGCGCCCGCAGGATCGCATCAGCCTTTCGGAGCTGAAGGGTAAGTTCGTAGAGCTTCTTCAAAAGCCGATGGGCGAGAACGGCTACAATAAATCCAGCGATGAAATCGGGAAAACCTTCGCGGCCGTTATTGGCGCGCAGCAGAATGCCACGCTCACCGGTGGCGGCGAGCAGGAGACCGAGACTACTCCTGTTCCGTTGCACGGTACCACCAGCGAAAAAAACACGAGCGTTGTTAGCGAGACCGAGATGATTAACAACCGGCCGACGCCAGACCGCGTTGAGGTAGGCGAAGCGATCGGGATGCCGGGTGCCCAAGTCGATCTCGGCCACGGAGCGGTGCTGATAGCCGCAATCACCTCTTGCACGAACACCTCGAACCCGAGCGTGATGCTCGCCGCCGGATTGCTTGCCAAGAAGGCAGTCGAGAAAGGCTTGAGCGTTAACCGCACGGTCAAAACTTCGCTTGCTCCGGGCTCTCGCGCAGTCACCGACTATCTGGCCAGGACCGGGCTCCAACCTTATCTGGATCATCTCGGCTTCAATCTGGTCGGGTACGGCTGCACGACCTGCATCGGCAACTCCGGCCCGCTCGATCCCGGCCTGGAAGAAGCCATAAGCAAGTACGACCTCGTCGCAGCAAGCGTGCTGAGCGGCAACCGCAACTTCGAAGCTCGCGTGCATCAGAGCATCAAGGCGAACTTCCTGATGAGCCCGCCGCTGGTGGTAGCCTTCGCGCTTGCCGGCCGCGTTGATATCAATCTCTCCGAAGAACCGCTCGGCAAGGGCCGAGACGGAAGCGACGTTTATCTGCGCGACATCTGGCCCGCCACCGACGAGATCCGCGAGCAAATGAAGGCGGCCTTTGATGCCGAAACCTATCGCAACCTCTATAGCAACTTCATCGAAGCAAACCCGATGTGGAACGAGATTCCAACAACGGGCGGCGATGTGTACGAGTGGGACGCAGAGTCGACTTACATTCAAGAGCCTCCGTACTTCAATGGCTTCTCGATGCAGCCGGGCGGAGTGAGTGCCATCAAGGGTGCGCGAGCGCTTGCGATCTTCGGCGATTCGGTGACGACCGATCACATCTCGCCTGCGGGCGCGATCAAGCCAACCTCGCCGGCGGGTTTGTATCTTCAAGAGAAGGGCGTGTTGGTTGAGGACTTCAACAGCTACGGCGCGCGGCGCGGCAACGATCGGGTGATGACTCGCGGCACGTTCGCTAACGTTCGCATCAAGAACCTGATGGTGCCCGGCGTGGAAGGCGGCGTGACCGTTCATCAACCGCAAGGCGAGGCAATGAGCATCTACGACGCCGCGATAAAGTACCAGGCTTCCGATGTTCCGTTGATGGTGTTCGCGGGGCAGGAGTACGGGACGGGCAGTTCGCGCGATTGGGCTGCGAAGGGGACCCGGTTACTTGGCGTGCGCGCTGTGGTGGCTCAAAGCTTCGAGCGGATACACCGGTCGAATCTTGTGGGGATGGGCGTGCTGCCTTGTCAGTTCAAAGAAGGCACGAGCGCGCAGACGCTGCGCCTGGATGGCAGTGAGACGTATGACCTAACCGGGTTTGAAGAAGGGATCTTGCCTCGCCAGGATTTGACGCTTGTGATTCACAGGGCAACCGGAGAAACCGAAGAGGCGCCGGTGACGCTGCGAATCGACACGCCGATCGAGGTTGATTACTACCAGCACGGCGGGATACTGCCGTACGTGTTGAGGCAGCTGATTTCGCAAAGCTGAAAGCCTGAGGATGAGCCTCGAATAGAGTAATAATCGTGGGGAAAAGGTAGGACGTATGACAACAACCATCGAGGCCGTTTATGAAAGCGGCGTTCTTAGGCTGAAGGAACCAATAGCGCTCGCCGACGGAACGACCGTCGAAGTTACGATCACGACAAGTGAACCTTCCGGCGAGAACAGGACACCCGCCGAAATACTCTCAGCGATCGCCTCTCTGCCCGTTGAGGGGGATGGCCAGCCCTTCTCGGGAAGGGACCACGATAAGATCCTATACGGTGAGAAGACTACGCCATGATCTTTGTGGATACGGGTGCGTGGTTTGACAGCGTCGCATCAGGACGGAACGCTCAATCCTTATCAAAGTTCGCAACAGGTTGGTCGTGTGTGTGTATGTGCTAGAATCTGCCACGGGAAGAGTGCTATGAGCCGAATAGTTGAGACAAACGAGGAAGGGGCAATCCATCTCTCTCCCGAGTTGCTGGGTGAGCCTAAACCTCACACCCGATACGTCGTCGAAGTTGAGGGAGACACTTTAACGCTGCGCCCCGAGGTCAACGCTCGACCGTTCTGGGCCACCGCTACACCTCAGGAGCGAGCCGATGCATTCCGCCGATGGGCTGATAAGAAGCGACCCCCGGCTCCCCCGCTACCGGACGCTGCGCTCCGCAGGGAGAACATCTACGAGTGACCGCGCGATACCTGCTAGACACAAACGTTCTGCTGAGAGCAGTGCAAGAAGAGGCAGACGATCACACCATTGCGATATCCGCGATATCGTCGTTGGCTGGGCACGGAGAAGACCTTGTTGTTACTCCGCAGGTCCTGATTGAGTTTTGGTCGGTAGCTACTCGGCCTACCGACGTTAACGGTCTGGGCTGGAGCGTGCAACTGGTCGACGAAGAGGTGACACGACTCTTAGATCAATTCCCCATGCTGGTTGACAGGCCTGAGGTCTTCGCGCACTGGTTCCAGATTGTAAGGTCCCACGAGGTAAAGGGTAAGAGGGTCCACGACGCACGCCTCGTGGCCATCATGCGAGCACATGGCATCACACATCTGCTGACGTTCAACGTGGACGACTTCAAAGGCCATCCCGACCTCACCATTGTTCACCCGAGAGACGTGAGCTGACAAAGAATCGAGAAAGCCGTGTTACTTTGCGGCTGCGAGCTTCTTCACTTCTTCAAGAATCGTTTCATCGGGAGGGCGGTCTTGCGGGTCCTTGCCCACGTGCATGAACCTGATCTTGCCTTCTCGATCCACGATGAAGATCGCCGGATGAGCGATGCCGCCTTGCTCCGCGGCGTTCAGGATCCCGTAGGATGTGATGACCGCTTTGTCCGCGTCGGATAGGATCTGAAACTTAGCTCCGGTGGTCTGGCCCATCGACCATGCGAAGGACTGCTGGTCCACGCTAATCGCGATCACTTCCGCTCCGGCACGTTTGAAGTTGTTGTAGTCCTCAGCCAGCCTGGTGAGTTGCTGTGTGCATGCGGCTCACCAGAAGCCTCGATAAAAAACCAACAGGACCGGCGATCGCTGCGTGTACTCGGAGAGTACGACAAGCTTGCCGTCACCGTTTGGAAGCGCAAAGTCGGGAGCCTTGTCACCCACCTTCAATGTCGTGGACCTGCTGGTGACGGCGGGCTTGGGAACAACGGGCGGCGCGAGCGGCGATTGCTGTGCGCGAGCCATCATAGCCGCAAACAGGATAGTCAACGCTGCCACTGCTATGAATGTCTTCATTGGTGTATGAAATCTAAGAGCGCAGTCGCGTTCTTGTCAATCACCTCACACTAGAGAATGGTCATCAGAGCCCTCGCCAAAAGGGAGGTCCGGAGGTTATTCATCTCCCCCACTGACATCTCACGCGACCGCGAGATTCCTGTTGAGTCGAAAAGCGATTGTGCTTATACTGGCCCCATCCTGGACAAGGCTGATCCGATGACGTCGAATACCACAGTCTCTCCTGCACCCACGAAGTCTCGCCAAACTTAAAGGAGCGTTTTTCGTATGTCGGGCATATGCGACCGATGCAACGAACGAACAAGCCACTTAGTTAGTATCGCCAACCTGCCGGAACTGGCTCGTGTGGCTCATCTCGGCTATCGCCAGGTTTGCGCACCGTGCTATGACGATTTGGTTGCGGAAGCGAGCGAGGTCGAGGAACGCGACGAAGACCGTCGCACCGAGCCGCGGGTTAAGGTCTCAATCAAGGCGCGAGTCGAAGGCAACACTTCGCACCTCGACGCCTTCACCGACGAGATGACGATCGAAGAGATCAGCCCGTCGGGACTTCGCTTGCACACCGCGCGAGACCTCGAACCTGGTACGCTCGTGAAGTTGTCGGTCCCGTCCGTTGATCTCGAGACCACTGCTTTGGTTCAAGCCGTCTGGCGCGACGCGGGTCAACACAGCGTCGGGTTGAAGCTTGTCGAACCGAGCGAAGCATGGCAAAAGCTCTGGGAACAAAATGCGCCGGTTGAGTAGGGCGACCAGAAGCCCTCTTGCAGGGCATACTTGTAAGTCGCTCGGCGCGTCCAGCTTTTCGTCGAGATCGTTGGTCGGCTTGCAACTGATCACTACAACTCGTCCCAGCTCTTCCAACAACAGAGAAAGATAGAGGCTGGCTGAACCGGATCGCTCCGGTCCAGCCAGCATCGTGCTCATCGCACCTTAGGATTTGTTATTTGTTTCATCAGATCCGCTTCTAGTAGGTCCATATCTTCAGCTTGATGTAATCGACCGCGGTGTCGTCCTGTACCAGAATGTCTATCGGTACATTGCACTCCCGAGAATTGAAGATGTAGCTATTCAGCGCTGCGGGTGACAAGGGAATTGTCATCGTCTTGGGAGACGTCGTGCCGCCTGCCCACGCCGGGCGCGTACTGTCCCAGATGTGACCACTCGCAAGGATATTCTGGCTTGGAGTGAAAGGCGCCTGGCCAACAATGAGCGCGTCATTGGACGCCATCCCTCCCAAGTTCTTTACTCGTATCTCCAATTCGGCGCGGCACACCTTGCAGCACTTGATGAAGAAACTCTGGCCGACCCACTTGTCTTGACCGGTCTCATCGTACTGGCCCGGCTTCGTAGTACCCGTAGGCGTCACGCCATGCGAAGTAAAATACGCCTGCAACGCCGGACTCAACTGCGTAGCATCGAGCGGCGCGGCAAAGCCGTCTGCTTTCCCTCCGAGGTACTCCGAATAGTTCTGGCACTTTCCTTCTACTGGAACTGCTTGCCGGTTTTCTTGAATTGAGTCCGCCGGTGCGCTTACCGCGCTTCGTTGCTGCGCGGACATCGCCGGAGTTAACGTCAGGCTCAGGGCCAGGATTGTCAGAATCAAACTCTTGCGTCTCATTCTTAGGTTTCTCATGATATTTCTCCTTGCTGGCTAAACTCGAACTGAGAGGCCGGCTTTCAAGCTCACCACCTCCGTGGCGATCCGATTCGGCCTTCACTGCTATAAGCGATAACCATGACAAATCCGTATCATCCGAAGGCAAAGGCACGATTTCCGAGGCTTTGAAGGATCAGCAGGCATTTCAGGTCGCGCAATCCCTAAACCCTCTCGCCGAGTCTCGAAAGGAGTTTGCATTGTCCGACACCGGCTTAACGTCTATTAGAATTGAGGAGGCCTTCCAGCGAGTCCCTCAGCACTTTCCGATGAGTCTGCTCAGAACTAATCCGCAGCGTACGAAGGAACCGTATTCTCTGATGTAAGAAGAGCTGCGAAGAGCAGAAAGGATTTATGACAACTGCGACTCAAGGAATCACCCAGCTTCTCTTCGATTGGCGCAGCGGAAAAGAATTAGCGCTTGATAAGCTGATAACGTTTGTCTATGGCGACCTGCGGCGAGTGGCGAAACGCTACTTGAGCCGCGAGAGGCAGGGCCACACGCTGCAAACCGCCGCGCTGGTCAACGAAACCTACATCCGCCTGCTGGGTCAACAAGAAACCAATTGGCAGGACCGCGGGCACTTCTTTGCCGTAGCCGCGCGCATCATGCGCCACCTACTGATTGACCACGCGCGGTCGCGCGGCTACGCCAAACGAAACGGCGACCATCAAGTCACGCTCCATGAATGGTCGGCCGTCACGCCTGAGCAATCCTGCGATTTGCTCGCGCTCAATGAAGCGCTTGAAAGGCTTGCAGCGATTGATCCGCGCAAGGCTCGAATAGTCGAGCTTCGCTATTTCGTCGGACTCAGCGTCGAAGAGGCCGCTGAAGCGTTGGAGATTTCGGACATCACCGTAAAGCGCGAATGGCTGAAGGCAAAGGCATGGCTCTTTCGCGAACTGAGCAACCAAGGAATGGATGACGCCAGAACGATGGCAGAGAATAGATAAGCTGTTCGATGAAACGCTCCTGGTTGAGCCGCCGCAGCGCGCAGCATTTCTCGACGAAGCCTGCGCCGATGATTCCGATTTGCGCGGCGAAATCGAGTCGTTGCTTGACGCAAGCCATCAGGCCGGCGGTTTCATCGAGTCGCCGCTTCTTTCAGCCAGTGAAAATTCAGGCGCCTACTTCGCTTCACTAGCCGGTCAGTCCCTCGGCCCTTACCGGTTGTTGCGCGAGATCGGCCGCGGCGGCATGGGTGTGGTTTACCTCGCCGCCCGCGACGACGATCAGTTTCAGAAGCAAGTTGCCATCAAAGTAGTTCAGGCCGGCCCGCACAGCAAAGACCTGCTGCGGCGTTTCCGCCGCGAGCGGCAAATTCTCGCCAACCTCGATCACCCCAACATCGCTCGATTGCTGGATGGCGGCACTACCGAGCACGGCGTCGCTTACCTCGTGATGGAATACGTCGCGGGCACACCGATCACCCTGTACTGCGACGAGCGCAAGCTTTCGATAACCGACCGGCTGAAGCTCTTTCGCATCGTGTGCGCGGCGGTGCAATGCGCACATCAGAGTCTGGTCATTCACCGCGACATCAAGCCGGGCAACATTCTCGTTAGCGCTGAGGGCGAGGTGAAACTGCTGGACTTTGGTATCGCCAAGCTGCTCGATGCAGGCTCAGACCGCGGGGATTCCAAAACAACCAGCGGGTTGCACGTGATGACGCCGGAATACGCCAGCCCCGAACAGATTCAGAGCGAAACAGTCACGACCGCCAGCGACGTTTACTCGCTCGGCATCGTGCTGTATGAGCTTTTGACCGGGCATTATCCCTATCGCTTCAAAGACCGCTCGCTGCCTGAGATCCTGCGCGTAATTTGTGAACAGGAGCCTGAACCACCCAGCCGCGCAATCAGCAGAGTCGAAACCCGGCCAGGCGACGGAACGACTCCAGTGACCATCTCGCCCGAAACCGTGAGCCGCACGCGCGAGGGCAGGCCGGACAAACTGCGCGCTCGATTGCGCGGCGACTTGAATGACATTGCGCTTATGGCTCTGCGCAAAGACCCGCAGCAGCGTTATCGCACCGTCGAACAACTGAGCGAGGACATACGCCGCCACCTTGAAGGCCGGCCCGTGCTCGCTCGCAAGGGAACTTTCGTCTATCGCGCGGGCAAACTCATCCGGCGCTACAAAACGGGCGCGGCTGTGGCAGTGCTTATCTTGTTGACTCTGCTGGGGGGAATCTTAGCCACGACGCGTCAGGCAAACCTCGCCCGGCAGCTGGCGGTTGAGAGACGACGCCTGCAGTACGCGGGCGACATGCATATGGCGGCGCAGGCCTGGGAAGTGAACAACGTCGCGCGTGTTCGCGAATTCGTGGAGCGCCACGTACCTCGCGAAGGCGAAGAGGACCTTCGTGGCTTCGAGTGGTATTACTTGTGGCGGCTCATTCACGACACCGGTGAGTTGGCCGCTTTCCAAAACGACATCCAGGTGTGGGCTGTCGCCCTTTCGCCGGACGCAAGTGTGGTGGCTACCGGAGATGACCACGGCTTCGTGACTTTGTGGAATGCCGATACGAATGGCAAGCTGGCTAAGCTCAGAGCCTCCGACGAATTCATCTGGGATGTAGAGTTCTCGCCCGATGGAAGCTTATTGGCTACTGCCGGGGACCACGGAGCGCTGAGACTTTGGGACGCCAAGACCTGGCGACTGATCACCACTCTCAACGGACATGCCGACACGGTTCGCCATCTCTCGTTCTCGTCCGATGGAAAGAGGCTGGCGAGCGGCGCAGACGACGGAACGGCAAGGGTGTGGGAGATTGCCACCGGTTTGGAACTTACCCGCGTTTCTGTCGGCTCGCCGGGCTGGTCGGTGAGGTACCTCGCGTTTTCACCTGACGGAAAGATGCTGGCTTGTGACGCCCAGCAGCCGCGAGCGGTGACAATGTACGACTCAACGACCGGCAACAAGCTGCGCGAATTCGCCGGAAGAAAAGGAGCCGGCCCAATTCAATTCTCGCCCGACGGACGGTCTCTGTTTTTGATCGTCGGAAACACGGTCGTCGTGGTTGATGCGAGGACCGGGGAGGAGACCGCTGTGCTGCAAGGGCACTCGGGCAGAATCCGATCGGTTGCCGTGTCGCCCGACGGCGAAACGATGGCTACCGGGAGCGAGGACTTCACGGCAAGGGTATGGGACGCGGCAACGGGAGCGGCGCTTCGAACGTTCAAGGGACACGAAGGCACGATCTTCTCGGTAGCCTTCTCGCGGGACTGCAAAACGCTGGCCACCGCAAGCAGCGACCTGACCGCCAGACTGTGGGATATCGGTTCCGCCTTGGAACCCGCCTTCTTGAAGACATCGGACTCGCAGGCCGTTGTGTTTTCGCCAAGTCGCTCCCGACCTGCAGTTGCCGCGCTCGGGAGCCGCATTGTGAAACTGCTGGACGCCAGCAACGGTAAGTTGATCGCAACATTTGAGGGTCATTCTGCCGGCGTCTGGACTGCCGCATTTTCACCCGACGGTGAAACGCTCGCGACTGGCGACACTAACGGCATCGTGAAGCTCTGGAACACGGCCAGCCAGCGACTGCTTGCAACCTTCAACGCCCACTCCGCAAGAGTTTCATCGCTGATGTTCTCCCCAGATGGCCGACTGCTGGCGACGGGCAGTTACGACGCGACGGCCAAGCTCTGGGACGCAGGGACCGGCGAGCTCGTACTTACCTTGCCAACGCACCGTGTGCGGATATCAGCGGTGGCATTTGCGCCCGATGGCCTGACAGTGGCGACGGGAAGCCTCGACGGCACTGCAACCCTGACCGGACGGGCGCCAATGGCTATCACCGGCAACGTAAGAGGCATAGCGTCGATGGCTTTTTCGCCCAACGGACTGATGCTAGCGATCGGAGCAGCCGATGGTACGGTGCGATTGTGGGACGTCAAGACCGGCGCCTTGATAGCGCGCCTGGCCGGACACGCCGAACACGTCAACGCTGTCGCATTCTCGCCCGACAGCCGCAGATTGGCGGCGGGAAGCAATGATGGCTTCGTCAGGTTGTGGGACACATCCACGCATCAGGAGGTCATCGCGCTTCAGGGCCACGCCGGTGAGATTTCTTCGGTGGCTTTCTCGCCGGACGGCGACACGCTGGTGAGCGGCGGCTATGATACGACCATCCGGTTCTGGCGCGCGGCCGCGCGTGTCGAGGCATCGCCGTAAAGGCAGGGAATAGCCGACTCCTTGCTACCATTTGATTTGAGCCCGTGGCTGAACTAACCTTCCCGCGATGAATCAAGCCAACTCGAGAGGATTCCTTCGGTGTATCGAGGAAGCGTGCGGCCGCGACTACACGATCAACGAGCGGCTCTACACGTGTCCATCGTGTGGCGGCCTGCTCGACGTCGCATATGACTTTCACCTGCAAGGCACTGCTGGGGAGATGAAGGCGCTCTTCAAGGAACGCAAGGCGACGGAGATTGACCTGGACCGCAGTGGAGTGTGGCGTTTTCGCGAGCTTCTGCCGTTCGTCAGCGATTCAGCTAAAGTTGTTACGCTCGCCGAAGGCAACACCCCGATTTACACAGCGCCGCTTTCGGCTCAGTATGCGGAGATCGCGTCGCTTCGCTTCAAGCATCAGGGGATGAACCCGACCGGTTCGTTCAAAGATAACGGGATGACGACCGGCGTA
This sequence comes from Candidatus Onstottus arcticum, assembly GCA_038040485.1. Classification (GTDB taxonomy): domain Bacteria; phylum Acidobacteriota; class Blastocatellia; order UBA7656; family UBA7656; genus Onstottus_B; species Onstottus_B arcticum. The sequence continues at coordinate 54,274 of JBBPIE010000001.1, read as the reverse complement.
ACTCAAGCTGTGCGCATCGGAGCGACGGCGGTGGCTTGCGCTTCCACCGGGAACACATCGGCGTCGATGGCGGCTTACGCGGCGCGAGCCGGGATGCGCGCCGTCGTGTTCATACCCGCGGGCGAAATCGCCTGGGGCAAGCTCTCCCAGGCTCTCGAGTACGGCGCCGCGGTCATCGAGCTTGAGGGCAACTTCGACGACGCGATGCGAGTCGTTCGCGAAGTCGCCGGTGAAACTGACCTGTACCTTTTGAACTCGATCAATCCGTTCCGGCTCGAGGGCCAGAAAACGATCGTCATCGAGATGATCGAGCAGTGCTCGTGGCGGGCGCCGGATTGGATTGTGTTGCCGGGCGGCAACCTCGGCAATGTGTCGGCGTTCGGCAAGGCGCTTCACGAGCTGGCGGAGCTCGGCTTTATTGATCGGCTGCCTCGGCTCGCGGTGATTCAAGCGGAAGGCGCCGCGCCGTTCTATGACTTGTTCGCGTCAAAGCGTGCGCAACTCGAGCCGATGGACAAGGCTTCTACGCTGGCGACTGCGATCAAGATCGGCAATCCGGTTTCGTGGAGGAAAGCGCTGCGTGCGCTTTCCTGGACCGCCGGGGTGGTCGAGCGGGTGAGCGAGCAGCAGATCGCCGATGCTAAGGCGATGATCGGACTCGATGGGATTGGATGTGAACCGGCTTCAGCGGCGACGCTTGCGGGGATCAAACTCTTAGTCAGCGCCGGAGTCATTGCGCCCGACAGCGATGTTGTCGCGGTGCTGACAGGCAATCTGCTCAAAGACCCGAACTACACAGTCGACTATCACACCGGCAAACTCGGTATTGGCGCTGGCGACGATCGGCGCGCGATCACCGGACGCTTTGCCAATCGCCCGCTGCGAGCGACGGCAAACAAGGACGAGATCAAAAAGCTGTTGAGTTTGTGAGCGGCGAGACGATCGCTTGAGTGATGATGAGTGTTCGTAGTACCGCCTTTAGGCGGAAGTTTGTAAGGATACTGTTGCAGCTTTCAGTTACGAACTTCCGCCTAAAGACGGTACTACGAACCACGCGGGAGCGGAGCTTTTGTCGCGGCTGACGCATCCCCTTCCGCCAGCGGCATCGTCCGCTCCCCGCGTCCTTTGTAGTGCTCGCCTGGTCGAGCGTAATGAATCTTCGTTACAACACTCGCAAGAAGGCGACCATATCCTTCTTTTCTTCCGGCGTCAGCTTGAGGCCGAGCACGATGTTGAAGAACTCGACCGAGTCTTCGAGTGTCAGCAACCGCCCGTCGTGCAGGTACGGCGGCGAGTCCTTAAGCCCTCGCAACGGGAAAGTCTTGATCGGGCCCTGCATAGTTGCCAGGACACCATTAATCATCTGCGGCTTGTAGAAACGATCCACTTTCAGATCGTGCATCAGCCCATCGGTATAGAAAGGCGGAGTGTGGCACGAAGCGCAGTTGCCCTTGCCGAAGAACAGCGCCTCCCCTCGAAGCTCCGACTGAGTGGACTTCGAAGCATCGAGCCTGCCGTACAGGTTGAGCTTGGGCGCCGGCGGAAAATCGAGGAGCTCCTGAAACTCCGACATGTCGTGGACCGCGCTGCCGCGATCGAGCACGTTGACGCCCTTCTTGGTCGCGATAACCGGATCGCCGTCGAAGTAGGCTGCGCGCTGCTCGAACTCCGTGAAGTCCTCGACGGACTTCAGCGCCCGCTGCGAGCCGAACAGCCGCTGGATGTTGACTCCTCGCAGCGAAGGCGTCTCAATTCGACGCCGGTTTTGCTGAGGGCGCACGTCGCCTGCCAGATGCGACGCTCCGTTGGTGTGACCGTTTGCGTGACAATCGAAGCAGGCCACGCCTCGGCTTGGCTTCTCCGACCGGCGGTCTTCGGTGACATTAAACTGCTGTTGAGGAAACTGCGTCAGCAACAGGCGCAATCCCTCAATCTGTTTAGGATTCAGGATGCCGTTGAAGAGCTCGTAAAAATTGTCCAGCGTGACCAGCTTGCCTTGCGACACGTCGCCGAGGTCGGGGCGAGTGGTCAGGAAGATAGCCGGCGGGAACTCGGCCAGAAAGTGGTCGGGCAAATCGAAATCCAGATCAAACCGCTCGAGCCGGTTGCCTTCGCCCATCTTCACCAGTTCGTCAATCATGAACTTGGGGAAGATCATTCCGCCTTCCGGATGATTCGGGTGCGGCAACGGCATGAATCCTTTTGGGAACACCCCGCTCGACTTGATCTCTTCGGGCGACATCGCGGCGAGTCTTTCCCATGTGAGACCGGACCCGAGCCTCGCCGCAGGGCCGACAGGAATCGGCTTGCCGCGTGACATGGTGACATCCGTCGTCACTTTTTTCGAAAGGTCGTACCGCTCGGCCAGCAAGTCCATCTGTCGCTTCATGACGCCTGTTTTCGCGGCTTTCATGCGCGCCATGATCGACCCGAAGGATTCTTTGATGTCCACCGGAGCATAGCTGGTCCCATTCTTTTGCATGTCCTGCGCGGCAACCGAGATTAGAGAGGTTGCGACAAAGCTCAAGACAAGCGCGATTTTGATTCTTCTGCGATCCATTATTTGTCCTCCGTTACACCGACGATGCAGCGCTAGCCATTGAAGCAATCAGCGAGAAATCTGATACTCAGGGAATCCGCGCGGTCCGCTCTATGACCGAGCATGGCGAACGCGAGTGGCTTCAAAAGGAATAACACGCGACGCTGCCCTTTATTCCGTGTAGCGCGAAAGAATTTCCAGTGACTTGTATCAGCCATTTCGCTAGCGATCAAATTGACAAGAAACCCGTGCCAAATCCGTCAAATCCGTTCAATCCGCGGTCTATGCTCTCGGAGAAATCGCTTTGCTAGTCCCTTATAGACCACGGATGACACTGATCCGACGGATTTGCACGGATACCACACCTTCACTCGCGAAATGTCAGTTACACGCCACCAGAGAGTGGAATAATCTGGCGGGCGGCGTGTTATTCTAAGCGGCGGCCCGAGGCAGCAGACGAGACAGCAAGCATGCGAAGCATGAGCGGCGGCGAAAGCGGCAAAAGCGTCAAGAATGATTTCAAGGATGCGGCGCTCGATCATATCGATGCGCTGTACGGCTTCGCTATGACGCTGACCCGCGACCCAGCCGAAGCCCAGGACCTCGTGCAAGAGACTTACCTGCGAGCCGTTCGCGCTTTTGGGCAGTTGATGCCCGACAGCAATTTGAAGAGCTGGCTGTTTGCGATCATGCGGAACGTTTGGCTCAACCAGCTACGCCACTCGCGGAGCGGGCCGAGATTCGTTGAGCTGGACGCGGAGGACGAAGCGAGCAGCGAGTGGTTCTCGAGCGTGACAAACGATCCGCACGTCGCGTTTATCAGCAAGCTCAAGCGTGAGGACGTGCGCGCAGCGATCGACGCGCTTCCGCACCGCTATCGCGAAGTGGTCGTGCTTCGCGATCTCGAGGGCTTTAGCTATCAGCAGATCGCCGGAATAGTCGGGTGCCCGGCTGGAACGGTTATGAGCCGGTTGGGACGGGCAAGAGAGCGGCTGCGGTTGTTGCTCGTGGGATGGCGCGCGGACGCCGGCAGATCGGCTCGGGCAAAAGAAGCATGAATCAATGTGACGACATTAGAACGAGGATGGCTTTTTATCTCGATGACGAGCTTCGCAACGGCGAGCTTTCGGGAGTTGAAGAGCACTTGAAATCCTGCAAGGCGTGCGCTGATCTGGTTGCGAGCGAGCGGAGCTTTCTTGAAGCGGTTCGCCAGTCGCGTCCGCTTTATCTCGCGCCGGCCGAGCTTCGAATGAGCGCGGAAGCGATTCTCGATCGTGCTCGGCCTCCTCACTCGGCGCCCACTGAACTGCGCCGGCGCGTTCAGAAATCGATCCACCGCGCGACGCACGAAACGTTTCACCTGAGTGCGCGCCGCCAGGTTGCCGCAGTGATGGTTGCGGTTGCTTTTGTCCTTGCCGTTGGCGTGTGGTATGCAGGACAGCGCGAACGGAAGATCAATCCACCCTCGGAATTTGCCTTGATGGCTGTTGACACTCACGTCAGACACTTGCGAGGACAGCTTCCGGTCGAGATCGCATCCGCCTCACCCGAAGCGATATCCGGATGGTTCGCAGGGAAGGTTCCCTTCAAAGTGGAGCTTCCGACCTACCAGGAATCGTCCGGCCAGGAGAAGCTGTATCGCCTCGAAGGCGCGCGATTGGTCGGCTTCAAGAATGACTACGCGGCGTATGTTGCTTATCAGATGAGCAAGCAGCCGATCAGTTTGGTTGTCACGAGCGACACCGTAGCGACGGCTGCGGGCGGCGAGGGAATCCAGTCGCGGGGCATCACGTTTCATTGCGACAGCCTCGACGGCTTGAAAGTCATCACGTGGACCGACCGCGGGCTGACCTATGCGCTGGTGTCCGACCTCGAGGAGCGTGGTCAGCAGTCGTGCATGGTTTGCCACGCGGGAACCAAGGATCGAGATTTCATCGAGGGCTTGAAGCCAAACGTGGCGCCACGCAAGAAGCAGCCGGCCGAAGCGTTTTGATCGCGATAAACGTTGAGCGGTCGACTAGCGCTTTTTGATTGAGATGATGACCGAATCGCCGGTCACTCGAAACTCCACGTGATCGCCAACCGCGAGAGTGCCCAATAGCGAACCGCTTCTGACTTTGAACGGCATGCTCATCGCCGGCATCAAGTCCTTGATGTCTTCGTGATTGATCTGCACGGTAGCCGCTTCCTTATTGACCTCTTCGACTACGCCGATGCCGCGATAGACATTAGGCTCCGTTCTTTCCTGCGACGCCGACGCCGACGCTGGCGGTTTCGTATCGGCGGATTTGTGAGTCTCAACGGCCTTCTCACTGAGGCCCGCAATTCCGTGCAACTCTCCGAGAATATCCTGCGGCTTCCATTCATTGCCCGGGTAGAGCTTTATCAGTTTTCCATCAGGCCCGATCAATGCAGTGCGAAGCGAGTGAATGATTTGATCGCCTTCCTGCCAGTACTGCATGCCAAAGTAAGTAGCGGCCGACTTCACTTGTTCCTTGCTCCCCGTCGCAAGTTCCCAGTGCGCGAATGCTTGCCGGCCGCGGTCTGCGTGGGCCGTCAGTTCTTTTTCCGCGTACTTCCGCAGGACTTGCGGCGTATCGTATTCCGGGTCAACCGTGATGCTGAGCAGATGAGTGTTCGCATACAGCGCGGGCTCGGCAGCCAGTGCCTTTTCAATGTCGCCGAAGTGCTCGGTCATCAACGGACAGTAGTCGGGAAGCGGGCAGCGCGTGTAGATAAACGTGAGCAACAGCGCGCGGCCGCGATACTGCCGAAGGGTGATTCGCTTACCGTCCTGGTTGATGAGAGCGAAGTCGGGAACTTCATCTCCGGACTTTGGCTCGAGCGAAGTCGCCGCGCCTGATGGGTCTGCCGCTTCGTGAACGACCACAACTTCTTCGAGCCACGAACGCGTGCTTGAAACAACAAGTGTCGCTTGCAGGCGGTCTCCGTCTACGATCACGTCGAACCAAAATGAGTCTTTCAGCTTGAACGGCATGGTCATCGCGTCCATGTATCCGGGTATCGCTTCGTGGGCTACGGTAACTGCCGCCCCGCGCTTGTCAACGTTCACCACTTTGCCTTTTATCGGATAGCGCTGCTCGGGGCCGGCCGCGCGCCCGCCGCAAGCAAGCCCGAGCGAGGCCAGGATTGCGAGGATCAAAAACGCGCGCGCTGCGTTGCCGCGAATACCAGAACCGTTGACTGTCATTCGAAACAATTCTCCATTAGGGCCGCGTGAACGACAACTCAAAACCGTTTAACAAGCTGCTGAAGAATGAAGAGTCGCCATGAAGACACAAACACACAAAGCTGCACTAAGGAATGCTTAGCGATGATTCGCGTTATTCGTGGAGAGCTTCGTTCTTCTACGCTGGACGAACAACAACGATTGCCTGCCGCGGGATTTCAACGTCTACTTCAGCTAAGGCTTCGAGGGAGGTCTGCGGGCTCGAAAGCGGGAGATGTGCTTCGATAATGCGGCCGTTGGGCAACGCGACTTTCACTACGCGAAAGCTTCGGCCAAATTGAGCGCTGGTGATTCGGCCGCGAAATTGATTGTGGCCGCTGGGCGATGACTGATCGCCTGGTTCTTGCAGCTTGATTTGGTCGGGAAGCAGATAAGCAAGCAGCGACGCGCCCGCCGGGATCGGGAACGGCAAGGCACGCAGGCTCAGGCCGTCCCAGCTCAGAACCATCTCGTCGGAATTGATCTGCTGAACCGAGGCCGCGAGCCGGTTTGAGATTCCCAGCACTTCCATCGCTGCACTGCTCGCGGGCCGAAGGTAGACGTCCGCGACCGATCCGATCTGTTCGACGCGCCCATTTAACACCACCGCAAGCCGGTGCCCAACCGAAAGCGCGTCGTCCAAATTGTGGGTCACGTAAAGCACAACCAGTTCCGACTCGGCTTGCACTGAGCGCAAGTCTTCGTGAAGCCGCTCGCGAATTGTGGCGTCAAGCGCGGAGAACGGCTCGTCCAGAAGAAGCACTCGAGGTTCGGCGGCCAGCGCCCGCGCGATTGCAACTCGCTGCTGCTGTCCACCCGACATCTCATCCGGATACCGGTTGGCGTGATCGCTCAAACGCATTCGTTCGAGCAGCGCCAGCGCACGAGAACGAGCATCCGGCTTGCGCCAAAGCGAATAAGCGACGTTCTGGAGCGCGGTCAAGTGTGGGAACAACGCGTACTGTTGAAAGACGTAGCCAACGCGCCGCACACGCGCAGGGACGTCGGTGGAAGCGGCGTCCGGTTTCTTGCGAAAGAATGCCTCGCCGTCGAGTGTGATCTCTCCCGAGTCAGGCTTCGAAAGCCCGGCGATAGCATTGAGCGTTTGAGTCTTGCCCGCGCCCGACGGACCAAACAGAACGAGGATCTCGCTGCCCGCGCTGAACTCGATATTCAGGTCGAACGCACCAAGGCGCCTCTTTATGTTGACGGTGAGTCTTGGGGATAGCATCGGGAGGTCTAAGCAGCAATTCGGGAGCGTCGCCGGCCCGAGTTTTGTTCCAGGCGTCTTGCCCACCAGAGGCCCGCAAAACCCAGCGCGGTCATGATCAACACCATCTGTCCGGCGAGATCGTACTGCCTGCCCTGAACCGCATCGTAGATAGCGAGCGGCAGAGTTTGAGTCTGGCCGGGAATGTTGCCGGCAACCATCAACGTCGCGCCGAACTCGCCGAGCGCGCGAGCCGACCCGAGTATCAATCCAGCAACGATGCCACGACGAGCCAGCGGCAGAGTCACTCTCCAAAGGATCTCAAGCTCCGAAGAACCGAGCGTTCGCGCGGCTTGTTCCAGCGCCGGATCCACACTGGCGATCGCTGCTCGCGCCGCTTGAACCATCAGCGGCAGGCCCACAACCGTCGAGGCTATGACCGCCGCCTTCCACGTGAACACCAGCCTGATATCAAACCATTCAACAAGCGGGCTGCCGCTGCCAATCCCAAGCAGCAAGTAGTAACCGATCACGCTTGGAGGCAGCACAAGCGGAAGGTTAATCAGCGTTTCGAGGACGATTCGGCCCGGCACTCGGCGGCGAGCCAGCAAGTAGGCCAATGCCAGGCCGATCACGAACAACAGCAGAGTCGCGACTGCCGTCACCTGCAATGAAAGCGTAACCGCGTGCCAGTTCACGGCGCGGCCTCCTCGCCCGGCAGCACGAAGCCGTAACGGCGCATGACCCTGCGGCCTTCGGGCGCGTTGATGAACTCCGCGAACTTGCGGGCGGCCGCTTCATTCTTCGCGCCTTTGATTACGGCTAGGGTTTGATTGAGCGGATCGTGCAACTCGGGCGGAATCAATTTCCAAAGTCCGTCGCTGTTGATGCTCAGCGACAAAGCAACGATCGCCGCGTCCACATTGCCGCTCTCGGCGAACTGGAACGTCTGACTTATGTTCTCGCCGAAGACAAGTTTCGGCGACACGGCTTCCCAGACTCCTGCGCGTTTAAGCGCTTCGCGGGCGGCCATACCGTACGGCGCGTGTTCGGGGTTTGCGATTGCTACGCGTTTTACTTCCGGTCCGGCCAGATCTTCAACTCGGTCGAGCCGAAGCAAGCTGTCCTTGCGAGTCCAGATCGTTAATCTACCCTGCGCATACAGCGCTTTCGTTTCGGGAATGATCAGGCCTTTCTGTTCAAGCCCGGCGATGAATGAAACGTTAGCCGCCGCAAACAAATCAACCGGCGCGCCTTGTTCGATCTGCTGCGTGAGTTGGCCAGTCGAGCCGAAGTTGAAAACTACTTTCGTCCCGTTCTGCTGCTCGAAGAGTTTGCCCAGCTCCTGAAATGCAGGAGTGAGGTCGGACGCAGCCGAGACGGTTAGCACCGCGTTCTTGCTTGCACTGCACGACAGCAGTAGGAGCAGCGAGCTGGCGGCTGCGGGTACGAGCAGGAAACGATAGAGTTTGAGTGACATTCGATTACCTCTTCTCTGCGGGATGTCTTTGCGTCTCGGCGACTCTGCGGTTAGCAGGATCTCGACGTTAACTAACCGCGGAAGCGCGCAGCCATAGACATTGACGTCACCCCCTGATAACCATTACTTCAGTTGCCTTGATGAGCGCATAGGCTCGAGCGCCCTTCTTCAAGCCAAGCTCCTCGCAAGCATCGCGAGTAATGATCGAAGTAATCGACTGAGTGCCCAGGCTGATCGTGACTTGCGCAAGCAGCCCCTCGAACTTCACTTCGGTCACAGTGCCCAGGAGCTTGTTGCGTCCGCTGATCGCCCCAAGCGGCGACTGCTTGCCTTTCGGAGTAACACGCGCCTTCGTGGATTGGGTCAGCCGGTCGATTTCGCTTCGCGGGATTCGATGATGGCCGCCGGGAGTCAAGACCGAATGCACGGTGCCTTTGTATATCCAGCTCTTCAGAGTCGGGTAGCTGACACCGATCAACCTGGCCGCCTCCTGAGGCTTTAACATTTCCATGTCCGACAGACTACACGATTTCAGATGGTACTAGTCAAGTCGATACGGCGGATTTATACGAGTTTGGTTGATTCCGGTCTGCGAGGCAATCGTGTGACTATCGTCAATTCTCTGCGAAGCCTCCGCGTCTCGGCGCCACTGGCGGTTAACCAGTTTCGATGCCGGCTAACCGCAGAGAGTCTGCCGTACCACTCACACCACACCTACGCAGGCCGCTTCTGCTCGCGCCAGGGATTCAGCGGTCGCGGCATTCCGGCAATCCGCCCGAGCCGGCGTCCCGTAGTAAAGGCTGGATCGTCAGTTCAACTCCACCGACGAGGGACCTTATGGCCACACACAAAGTGAGACTCACTCGCGCTGAAGAAGTAGCAGAAGGCACCGTCGCGTTTTACTTCGAGAAGCCCGAGGGCTTTCAGTTCAAGGCCGGTCAGTTCTTGCGATTCACGTTGATCGATCCGCCGGAGACGGATGCCGAAGGTGACGGCCGGACGTTTTCGATTGCCAGCGCTCCTCACGAGACAGAGTTGATGATTGCGACGCGGATGCGCGACACGGCTTTCAAGCGGGTGTTGAAGGCACTGCCGCCCGGTTCGGAAGTCGAGGCGAAGGGGCCTTATGGCCGGATGACTTTGCACGATGACCCTGCGCGGCCTGCTGTGTTTTTGACCGGCGGCATCGGGATCACCCCATTTCGCGGCCTCGCGCTCGACGCCGCGCATCGAGGTCTCGGTCATAGGGTTGATCTGTTTTATTCCAACCGGCGTCCTGAGGACGCGGCTTTTCTCGATGAACTTGGAGAACTGGAAAAAGCAAATCGGAATTATCGGTTCATTCCGACGATGACTTCCGCAGTCGGTTCAAGAGTGGCGTGGACCGGCGAGACCGGCCACATCAACGCAGAGATGCTGTCTCGATTCATAGACGATCTGACAACTCCGGTTTATTATGTCGCGGGCCCGCAAGGATTGGTGACCGCTATTGGAAAGACTCTCGCCGAAGCTGGCGTAAACGAAGCCGGCATTCACGCTGAAGAGTTCGCGGGTTATTGAACAGATAAGGGCGTTCGCGGTCTTGGATGATGGATTAAGAAAACTAGATCCAAGGTACTTGACGAGAATCTAGGAGGGATGATACAACGCACACTCAATGAGTGGTTTGTGTCGCTACGGAGGTGGCGCCGCGATCGCACGGTGTGTTCAGCGTGAAAAAGAAATCCAGCTAGTAAGGAGGAAACTCATGGACCATTTCAAGGATCGAAGCCGAACGATAGTTGTATTATCAGTGCTCCTTTGTCTCGTCTTCTTCTCGGTGGCAGCAGCCGCACAGAGTGATTCCGGCTCGACGCCGGCAGCGGCCGGAATAGGTCAAAAGAAAGCGCGGTTGATCGAAAGGGTTAAGCGGTCGACATCCGTGGCAATTCCTTTTGAGAACCTGGAGGGGGTGCCGCTAGCTATAACAGAATCCAGTTCGAAGGAGCTTTCAAATACCGAGTATCGAGATTTGGTAGGTCTGAGCACTCCTTCGGACAAGGTAACATCTTTTCCAGACGTAAAACTCGTGAATCACTCGGATCGGCGAGTGACATCTTTTACCCTGTTCTTTGAAAAACTGGAGACAAAGACACTCTACTTCTTTAAGGCAAGTGGAGTGGATATCGCACCTCACGGTGCATACTTCGTAAGCGCGAGCAGGTGGGTCAAGGCGTTCTCCGAAACTCCTATAGATTGGGATTCGGAGAAGGTATGGCTTGTGGGTGATTCCTCTGAATTCACTCTGAAACTGGCACAGGTTGAGCTTGAGGACGGGAGCAAATGGGTGATAAGAGACTCGACCCGCCCCTCGACTGAATCCGACGCGCGCTTCTTGCGCGTCGGATTCTTTGGGAACGCCCGTTCAGGTCTGCGCCCGAACCCAAATCTTCTGAGAAAACCCCCTTTTTCGTGTGTGTGCTCGTGCGGCGTGACCTGCCGTCCCGGCGGAGGATGGGACTGCACGGGTCATGGGGAAAGTTGCTCGTATACCGAAGCTTCAGCTTGTCTTAACAACTGTTGTGCTGCGGCTGCGGGCTATGAATGCAACGGACTCTTGACGTAAACAGAACCTTCCCTTTCGCGTTACCCGCCTGAAATACCATAATTCACGACTTGCGCCGAAGCTTCGAAATCTCCAGACTTAGCCGATGGAAAATCAAACAATAACGATCGTGTCGGGACTGCCGCGCTCGGGCACTTCGATGATGATGAAGATGCTCGCGGCGGGCGGCGTCGAACCGCTGACCGACAACCTGCGGACGGCGGACGAGGACAATCCGAAGGGCTACTTCGAGTTCGAGCGCGTGAAGCAAATCGAGCAAGATAAGGCATGGCTCGAAGACGCGCGAGGCCGCGCGGTGAAGCTCATCTCGGCGCTGCTCAAACACCTCCCGTCTTCTTACAACTACAAAGTCATCTTCATGCGGCGCGCGATGCCCGAGATATTGGCGTCTCAGCGGCAGATGCTTGTTCGCCGCGGCGAGCGCACCGACTCCGTACCCGACGAGAAGATGGCGGCGATGTTTGATAAGCACGTCGCGCAAGTCGAGGCGTGGCTTGCAGCTCAACCCAACATCGAAGTGCTGTACGTCAGCTACAACGACGTGATGAACGATCCCAGACCTCACGCTGAGCAGATCAATGCCTTTCTCGGCGGATCGTTGAACGTCGAGGCGATGACCGGCGTAGCTGATCTCAAGCTTTACCGGCAGAAGCGAAGTTAGAAAGCCATCCAATCACAGTTCTATCTAGCTGCTGATCTTTCTCGGCTTCGGAGGGAAGGGCCACAGCGGCCCGACTAGTGAGTTGTACCGGAGATTTCGCTAGCGATGAAATCGGCAAGAAATCCGTGCAAATCCGTCGAATCCGTGTCATCAGTGGTCTATGCGTTCGGAGGAATCAATTTGCTAGTGCCGCATCGACCACGGATGACACTGATCAGACCGATTTGCGCGGATACCTCACTAGCGAAATGTCTGTTACACGCCACTAGTTCTTGATTTGCTTAACGGCACGAAATACCGACCAAACAACAATCCCTCCCAAGGTAGTCCAACTCAGAATGAGCAGCCATGGGAATAAGGGCGGATGATAGGTAAACCGAATGCTGTTCTCCCCGGCCCGCACTCGAATCGCTCGAAAAATGAAATTGGCTCCGTAGACTTCTGTCGGTTGGTTATTGACCTCTCCCCTCCAGCTTGGTCCCCATCGATCTGTCACCAGTAGCCATCCGTCGGCGGGACAATTGCAGTTGAACGCGAGCTCTTCGGGATCATACTTCGCGACCCGGACTTGTATTCGGTCACAGGCGGGAAGCTCCGCAATTCGGGCTAGATCATCTGTGCGATTCCTGCTCTTGCCGGCCTCGCCGGTTGGTCTTGTCAGGTCGTTGAGTGAGTGAATCACAAGAGGCGGCGCGTGAAGGGCCTCGGCCCTCCGCTCGAACGCCGAGAAGAAGTCTTCCGTGGCCGGCACCTGGAGCGCATCCGCGGCGAACCATATTCGCTCGTTTCCGATTGCCGTTTCTTTCAGGATTGGGTGCCTGGCAGTACGAAGAAGAAACGGATTGCTGAGAGTTGAATAGGATTCGAGGACCGGGATCTTAGTGATCAACTGGTCGCTAAAGGGGCACGGAACGGCGGCGTGCGGGTTGGCTCTGGGTCGAGCCTCAGCAATGTTACTCGAGACGCATGGATTCTCCTCTCGCATCAACCCATTGGCGTTGAGATCTATGATCGCAGAGTGCCGGGCATCGAGGCTCTGCCAACGTGCCACATCCTTAGGGTCGGTGGAAACCATATTTGCCTGCGATACTGCATTCGTGAGAACTGCGTCACCGGCTGCGATTGCCAGAAGGATCGCGGGTAAGTAACTCAGCCTGACTGAATCCGGCCAGGAGCCTGAAAGCATCGCCAATCCGAGAATCGCCAGCCAAACGCCCGAAACAATCAGCCACATACCGGGTGCCTGCCTGAAGCTTATGGAGCGTTCGGCGCCGAAGGAACCTACTACTGCAAGGAAAGCGGCCAACGCGGAGGTCGCGCACACAATCGAAGCGATCTTGAAGCGTCGCCAGACTGGAGATGCGCCGCCATTTCTAATCGCCGCTTGGAGGTCGCTTGTGCCAACGAGGGCCATGGCCGAAATCGTAAACACGAAGTAAAGACCGAAAAGAGCAGGGTGTCGAAAGAAGCGCGTAGGATAGATCCAGTCGTAAAGCCATCCTCGCAATGGAAGCCAGCCACCCACGGCGCAAGCCAGACTAAAGCCGGCAAGGACGACCAACCACAATCGCCACCGGTCCCGCGGGCGGGCAAGGATCGACAATAGCGCGAAGACCACTACAATCCCGCCCGAGTAGATGCTGCACATCGATAGGTCTATGCCTGGCCACATCTGCGCATTGCCCTGGAGTTGGTTGTCCGCCTTCAGCGCCGCGAGGTATGGGCTGGCGAGAGTGGAGAGGGCTCCGGGGTGGAGCGCGTTACTCAGTATTGCGACGTCGCGGCTCAACGGGCCTGAACGAGCAGTGGTCCCGGCGCCTTCAGCAAAGAAGGTGTAGTAGGTTGGAGAAAGTACGGCGAGGCCGACTACGAGCACGATCGCAAGGACTGCCAGCAGGAATAGGAATCGAGCGCGCATTGCGTACGGCGCACTAGAAATCTCGCCGACGGACGTGTCGTTGCCTTTGCTGCCTTCAGGAAAAGCTAGACGGCCCACCGCCCACAACACGCAGAAGAATCCGGTTATGATGGTCTGAGCGGGATAGCCCGACAACGCTGACAGCCCCCAGAGCGCCCCAGCCTCGGCGGCGGGCCACGGGGTTCGCGAAACCAACGCGCGGTCCAGTCGCCAAATGATTAGAGGCACAAACGAGAACGCCACAACGCAGGAGGTATGCTCTGCATTGCCGGTGTACACTCCGCAGAAGAGAAAGCCAACTGCGACTACCGCGCCTCCCCACGCCGGAGCCTTGAGCTGCCTCGCCAGCATGAGAATCCCAAAACCACCGAGCGACCACACGAATAGCCAGTAGATTCTAAACCCAAGAGAGGTTCCCCCGGTCAGCAGTCCAACCGCGAGGTTCAATGGCGAGAAGGCGCCAACGCTCGGATCACTTGCAAGTGGCAGCCCGGCGTCTGACCAGGGGTCCCAATGAACAAACCGGCCGGATCGCACAAAGTCGGCTACCACAACCTGAAATGGAAATAGTTCGCCCTCCGCATCCCAGATCCCAACCGCAATTCCGCGGACGATAAGTTGGTTTGCAAGTAGAAAGACTGCTGCGACGGCGAGCCCGCCTATCCACCAGGAACAGTCCCATTTGGTTACCGTTCCATTTCGCTTTCGAATCGCGTAGCGAGAACCCACAGCTACCCCGAGCGCGAGAACCAACGAAACGAGAAGCTTCACCGGGAACCCGTACATCGCTATTTGGGTGCTTGTGGCGAGAATCGACACTACGAGCAAGAGTCCGATAGAACCTAGTGATCCCATCAGCACCACTCTTTTGAGAAGACCACGAAAAAACGGAGCCGCCATAACTGGTATCGACTTTCTGTGGTTCAACGATTTATTCGGGCGCGGCGGTTCCGCGCGCGCAACCGATCGAAAGACGGGGGGTGAAAGACAGCTTCGGGGCTTGCACAGAACCGGAGCCGGAATTCCGGCTCTCAGTGTTGCTTCTCATCCGCGCAACAAATAGCAGATTCCGCAACGCCACTCAAGGCTACCTCCGCAGGAGCCTGATCTTGAATCCGCCCAAGGCATCGCGCCCGTATCATCAGCCGTATGACAGCCCGGAATATTTTCATCACTGGCGGAACCGGCTACATCGGCCGGATGTTGATACCTCGGTTGCTGGAGCGCGGTCACCTGGTTCGAGCGCTTGTTCGCCGAAGCTCCGAAGCAAACCTGGCTCGTGGTTGCGAGGCGGTTATCGGCGACGCGCTGGATGCTTCATCCTTTGCCGAGCACGTTCAGCCTTCGGATACTTTTGTTCAGCTCGTAGGCGTGCCGCACCCGTCGCCTGCGAAAGCCGCCGAGTTTCGATCAATTGACCTGGCGTCGGTCCGGGCTTCGGTCTCTGCGGCGGCCGGTGCCGGCGTGAAGCACTTCGTCTACGTGAGCGTTGCACAGCCGTCTCCGGTGATGAAGGCTTATCAGGCAGCCCGGGCTGAAGGCGAGCAGATGATTCGCGACAGTGGACTCGATGCTACGATACTTCGGCCGTGGTACGTGCTCGGACCGGGCCACCGCTGGCCATACGCGCTGATCCCGATGTACTGGTTGTTCGAGCGGCTGCCGGGAACGCGGGAGACGGCCCAGCGTCTGGGACTGGTCACGCTCGAAGAAATGGTTGCGGCGCTCGTGAGGTCAGTGGAGTTTCCGCCCAGTCAAATCCAGGTCCTCGAAGTGCCTGCGATCAGAAGCGCGGCCTCGGCGAGCAAGCCTGAACTCGCGGCAGCGAGAACTAGGGAGAGGTGAACTGTTGTTCACCTGACGGAAAGTCGTAAACATCACCTCTGAAAGTTGCCTGACTGTTCGCCGACTTCCGCGTTCGCGCCGGTCACGCGAGTTGAAACTCTGTCGCCAGCGCAAGCGTGCCCCATTGCAAGACCAGTCGGCCGCCTTTGTCTTTTTTCTCGAGAGTGATCGTCAGAAGCTCAACTGGTTTATCAAGCTTCTGCAAACTAAAAGGGATCTCAGCAACAGCCGACCCGGATTCTGATTGGATCAGCAGAAGCCACTTCTCCGGTTCGACGAGCTTCGCCTGGAGGATGTACTTGCCCGGCGGTATGACCTTGTCGCCGAACTTCAGACTCGCTTGCGTTGAAAGAGTCGTGGGATCGTCCGCGCCCATTCGCCAGACTTGGCCCGGCTGGATCATCGCTTCCGGTTTCCGCCCGCGCAAACCAGGCCGCCCGTGGTCGACTTCGATCTTGTTGCCGGCCAACTGCAGGACAGGGTGTCCGCGTTCGCCCTGCGAGGGTCCCGAGGCGGGGCCGCCGAAACATGCCGAAGCTGAGGTGAAGACGAGTAACGCGATTATCGCGACGAGTCTTTTCATGAAGTTCTCTCCTTGGAGGTGATTTCGCACGCGGACATACTAACCGAAGACATCGGCAGTTTGGGAAGCGGCAAGAGCGTTTCAGCTCCGATCTGTCTAGGAACTAGAGATCAACCTGAAGCCCTAACCACGTGAGCGGCGCATTCCTCAATCTACTTTCGCGGCGACGAGTCACCCGCGAGAGGTTCGAGAACGAACATCACCTCACCCGCGCCCGCGAGTCCCGCGACGATTGCAAATTCTTTGTTGGCGGCCAGCGTCGGGAAGGAAAGCCGTGCGTGGGCCGGGCTGCGGCGCTTCAAACCTGTGCGCGGATCGAGGACCCCAAAGAAAGTCACCGGTCCGTCGAGTTGATCGTCCCAAGCTACCAGAATCTTGCCGCCTGGCTGAGCGACCGCCTGGGCGTGTTTGCCGAGTCTCTGATCCGGATCGAGCAGTTTGCGCGGCGAGTAAGATGCCCCGTGATCGCCGGATGTGGAGTAGTAGAGACCGGGCCGGTCGCCGCCGCCTGTAAACCAAACAACGTGGACTTGATCGCGAGAGTCCAGGCACAACGCCGGGCCGGAGACAGGGCAAGCATTGATGTCCCATCCGTCCGCGCTCACTGTCGTTGTCTCAAAGCTTCTGCCAGCGTCCGCCGAGCGCGCGACGATAATGTCCCGGTACATCGCCCCCGCCTTCGGAACCGTGCGGTAAGAGAGGAAGAGCTTTCCGGCGGAGTCGATCTGAATGTTTGTGCGGCAGCACTCGCACACGTCGGAGAGGATGCGGCGATCACGAGAGAACGTTTTTCCTCGATCTTCGGAAGTACTCATCCAGATTTCGGCGCCGCGGTCACCTGGTTTCTTGTTACGTTCGTCGATCCACGTGACATAAGCTCTGCCGTTTCGGTCGACTGCGATCGATTGAAAAGCGTGGCCCGCCGGCGGAGCGCTCGCGTCTGAGTTCAGCGTGATGGCTGGAGAAAAAGTCTTGCCGTCATCAGTCGAACGGGCGAAGCGAATATCGCCTTTCCATTTCCCTCGTTCGTTGGCCCAGCAGACATAAACATCGCCAGTGGGGGAAACGGCGAGCTTCGGCGGGTTCTCGTTGCGCACCGTCGCGTCCGACTCCCGCGAGTTCACCCTAACCGGCTCGGAGAAGACTCTACCGTCGGTCGAATGCCGAAGCATCACGTTACACGCGCCGTTCGAGCGTTGGATGAAAGCGAGATAGAACCCGCCACGATTATCCGAAACTACAAACGGGTTGAAATTGCCGTCGCCTGCCGGCATAGAACCGTGTTGATGCGTCTGAGCTAAGACGCAGGGTGCGGAGAGAATAAGTGCCAGTAACAGCAGGAACAGTTTCATATGCTTTGTACGTCCTGATTGAACACCCGTACGGGCGGCTCTCCTTAGCAACCACCGTAAGCTGCTTAATGAAATCAACAGCTTACGGGAGTGGTTGCTAGCCAGGCATTGGCCCGCAAAACGGGCATGGTTACTCCGTGGCAGCCCTCACTCGCGTGATGAGGATATCACCGGATCGAGGGGCGGCCACGGAGGGCCGCCCGTACAAGCTGCAATTTGCTCGTTGCACTTCGCTAAAACGACAATCTCAATCCGAACTGAAGCTGCCTTGGGTCGCTTGCACCGGTAGCCCTTCCAAAGGCCGGCAACGGTGTCGTTCCCGTGCCGAAGACATTGTTCGGCAATTGCAGGTTCGCCCGGTTGAACACATTGAAGGCCTCGGCGATCACTTCTGCACCGAAGCGTTCGGTGAAGCGGATGCGGCGGCTCAGCCGCACATCGAACGAAGCGAAGTCGAAGCCCTCACCGGCGTTCCGCCCCACCCCGACCGGACGATCGTTGACGCTGGTGTCGAAGTTGCGATCGGCGCCTGTCTGAATATTGAAGGGTAACGGCGAGCCGTAGGTGAAGATGTAGCTAAACTGGAAACCTTCGATGGCGCGGCGCCATCCTGTCTCGCTTTTCGTTTCCGGCGCCGCGAGCGTGCCGCTCAAGGTCAGTCGATGACGCTGGTCGTTGTCGCTGCGGCCGCGATCATCCCTCAGATTCGAATTGTCCTGCGGCGTGAAGAAGAAGGCGTTGCCTGTGTCGTCCAGCGCCTTCGAGAACGTATAGGAGACGCGCGCTCCGGCCCATCGCGAGAAGCGCCGGTTAAGCGAAACCGTCAGCCCGTTGTAGTAAGAATCTCCCGAACTCTCGAAGCGGCCCATGTTGGCGAAGTTCGGATTCGGACGACCCAGATTCGGCACGCCCGCTGACGCCGGGAACCGCGGCACGTTTACGTTGCGCGAGAGAATCAAATGCAGCCCGCGCGTGTGCAGGTAGCCGACAGCAAGCGACGTGCTTGAGGACAACTCGCGCTCGATCTGCAGGCTCGCCTGTTGCGCGTAGGCGACTTCGATATTCGGATCGATGGTCGTGATGCTTGGCAGGAAACCCGCCGGGAACGCCGTCGCCACGCTGGGAAAGACTGGAGCACCCGGTTGGCCAAACGAGAACGAGGCGACTTTGTACTTCGTGCCGTCGCGCTGCAACGCGTTCGAGGTCGCACGCAGCGGGATGCGGTCGTAGTAGATGCCATAGCTCCCGCGGATCACCATCTTGCGGTCTCCCGGCGCATAGGCCAGACCGAGCCGCGGTGCGATATTGTTCGTGTCCGCTTTGATCGGATCAGGCAGGAACTGCACATCGTAGCGAACACCAACGTTGACGGTCAGGTCCGGCCGCACGCGCCATTCATCCTGCGCGAAGAAGCCGATGTTCGGGTTCGATTGAAACAAGCTAGGCACGCCGAAGGCTTGCTGAAACGTGACGTAACGGCTTGTCTGGAAGAGTGCGAGCGAAGAGAAGGTGTAAGCGCCCTGCAACGCGCCGGGGAAGGTAATGTTCAGACGGTTGTACAGAAAGTCCGCTCCGAATTTGAGCGAGTGCCCGCCCCGAACGGTTGTGATGTTGTCGGATAGTTCGTACAGATCAAGATCACGTCCAATCGGCGAGGAAGTAGAGGTGCCGAGATTGGCTACTCCGGAAATGGATATCGCCGGACCAACCAGGTCGTTGGCGGGCGCCCCAAGCCGGCTCCGCGTGAACTGAAAGCGTGCCTCGTTTGCGGTCCGAGCAGACAGCGTAGCCACGTCGCCCAAGGCAATCGTTTGATCCCGATTCTCCAGCGCTGTTCCCCGGCTTGCGGCGCTTAATCCTCCTACGCCCCGCGCGTTGAAGCTGGTGATGTCGTATATGCTGTAACGCGCGGTGAGCAGATTGTCCGGGTTGATGTGGTGATCGGCGCGGACCAAAAAGTTGCTGGTGTTGTAGCCGGTCGGAACCAGCCCAGTGCTGATGCGCGGACCTGTGTAATTGATTTGATCGAGGACGGTGTTGATCGCCGTCACGTTCGCCGGCAGGATTGTCACTACGACTGCGTTGTTCAAGCGAGTCTGCTCGAAGTTCCCGAACAGAAATGTCCGGTCGCGTTTGATCGGCCCTCCGAACGAAGCGCCGTACTGCCCCTGAGTCAACGGGTCCTTGGCGGGCGCTAGGGTGTTGCGCGCGTCGAACTTCTGACTTCGAAGGAAACCATAGGCGCGCCCCCGCCAGGCATTCGTACCAGATTGAGTGACGACATTGATGATTCCAGCCGAAGCGCGGCCGAATTCGGCAATCCCACCGGAAGTGATCACCTGGAATTCGCGAATCACTTCCTGGCTAAAGAAAGTAGCCGGCAGGTCGGCCGCGTCGTCATTGGCCGACAGCCCGTCGAGTATGAACCCGTTGTTGATGTTACGCTGCCCGGCAACGGATATTTGCGTACCCGGCACGGCGGAAGTTTCCGCGAACCGCTGATTGGCGACCGGATTGGCGCGCGACACCGCCGGAGTGAGCGCGGCAAGGTCAAGGTAGTTGCGTCCGTTAAGCGGCAGACTATCAACCTCGCGCGACAAGACCGTCTCGGAGACTTGAGTGCGCACCGTTTCGACGACCGGCGCGGCGGCAGAGATGGTTGCTGTCTCGGTCACGCCCGCGACGCCTAGCCGGACGGGCAGATCGAAAGCCTGGCCGACCGAGAGAGTCAACTCTCTGGTGAGGGAGGCGAATCCCGTGTGCTCGACTTTGAAGTGGTAGCTGCCAACCGGCAGATAAAGGAAGCTGTAACGGCCGTGCTCGTCGCTGATGGACGAGTTTGTCTGATTCTTGTCGATGTTGGTGATTGCGATTGTGGCTCCGCTGATCGCGGCCCCGCTTGTGTCCTCGACGCGCCCGCTCAGCGTTGCCGCTGAAACAGATTGCTGCGCGAATGCCGGGAGCGTGCTGCCCAGGCTAACGGCCAGCAGCACCGACACGGCGAGCAGATGGTTTGCTCTCCTTGATCGCATGATCTCCTCCTCAATTCATTCAGAAAGACGGTGATTGGCAGGCGCTTTCGTTCTACTGGACGACGCCACACCGCGCGGCGGCTCAAAGTTTGGCCGCAAGCGGACGGTGCGCCACTGCGCATGATCAGGAACTACGGCGCTCGGGAAAGGCTTTCAGAAAGTCGAGGAAGAGGGTGGTGCTCGAGGAGTCGAGGAAGCTGAAATGACAAGGTCGCGGATGGGCGCGGCCTGTTCGAGATAAAGCAGAGCGGGTTCGCCGATCAGATCGTGATGCACGGCCTCGCGGCGGGGATGGCGCAGAAACAGATTCGAGGACCGGACCAGAGAAGTGCAGCCTTGAGGACACGAAGCCGACACCCCGAATTCGCCGATGTGAGGCTTGTCATCCGAGGTCTGACCCTTGACGCTGGCGTGGCGAGGGCTGCAACAGCAGGTGCCCTCGTTAACGCAGCAGGCCATACCGCACATATCGGCCGACCGGCTTGCGAGCGCGATCGGCGCCGAGACGGCAGCGACTAACAAGAAAAGCGCCGCACAGAGCGCGCACAATCTTGCTAGTCGGGATGGTGCTGGATGTGACATTGCGCGCTCATCATACTACAGGCACCGACGCGAGCGTGAGCAAATTCTGAGGGGCGCCGGAAAGACAGGAGGAATCACTCTTCCGCAAGGTCATGAGCCCAGCCACGCGGCCGTTGGCGGGTAAAGACCGGGTTCGGAGTTGAACCGACCGGGACATTTGTAACAATGTCCCCAACGGGTTTGCAGCCCGCGGAGAGCACCGGCTCCCTTAACCGGCCGACGGCGCGGTCACTTTGCCGCGCGAGCGCCGCAAAGTGACCGTCCTGGTTTGTTGGTTGTTTTGAGCTGCTGCTCTACTCGGTGAAGCTGGCTCGCAGGGTGAGCGTGAAGGTCTGATGGTCTGGATCGTTCGTGGTGACGCTGGCCGTTTTGGAGACTTCGCCTTTGTAGCCGTCGGTCTTCGCGACCTCGAGAGTCACGGAGCCGGTCTTGCCAGGGGCGATCACTTTGTCGTACTTGCTGGTCGTGCAGCCGCACGACGGGCTTACGCTTTTGATCTCCAAATCGACCTTTCCTTCGTTCTTGATCTCGAACGAGTAGGTGAGAGGAGTTCCAGCTTTGACTGAACCGAAAGAATGTTCGAGAGCCTTGATCGACACTTTAGGCGTTGCGGGGGTCTCGGCCGATACCGAAAACACGAACATCAGTAGAAACGCGACTGCGGCAAATGCACTTCTTGATTTCATTCAACTATCCTCCAGAAGCTAAGCTTTAGATTAATGATGGCCGGCAGGACGCTACTGGGCTTGCCGTAACCAGTCCAAATAACGTATCCCGGATCGGGTTGGTTACAAGAACCCGAGGCAAAGCGGCGGTGTCCAGTCTTCTCTGCGTTTGTCTCTGTGTCTCTGTGTCTCTGTGGTTAGTTGGTTTCGCGGATCTGCCAAGATGCGGAGCACTCACTAACCACAGAGACACAGAGACGCAGAGGTTTGCGCAGAGAAAACATTCGAATCACGTGTTACAACTGGACCACAAGTTTACCCACATTCGATCCGTCGAACAGCTTGCCGAGCGCTTCCGGCGCCCGCTCGAGCCCTTCGACAACATCGACTCGGTATTTGATCTTGCCTTCGGCGAGCCACTTGCCCAAATCAGCCATCGCCTCCTGCGCCCGGTTCATGTAGTCGATCACTATGAACCCTTCTATGCGAGCGCGTTTGATCAGAATGTTGCTGAAGTTGTAAGGACCTGGCACCGGGTCGACGGCATTGTACTGCGAGATCAAACCGCAAAGAACGACGCGCGCTCTTTGGTTGATGAGGCTCAGCGCAGCATCCAGTATTTCGCCGCCGACGTTGTCGAAGTAGACGTCGATGCCCGCGGGGCAATGCCGCTTCAAGGCCTCGAGAACGGATTCAGACTTATAGTTGATGGCCGCGTCGAACCCAAGCTCGTCTGTAAGCCAGCGGCATTTCTCCTCGGTGCCAGCTATCCCGACTACTCGACAGCCTTTTATCTTTCCAATCTGGCCAACCAATGAGCCGGTTGCCCCGGCCGCCGCCGACACGACCAGCGTTTCACCGGCTTGTGGTTTACCCACGTCCAGCAGCCCGAAATAAGCGGTGATTCCGATGTGACCAAACAACCCGAAGAACGCGGTCAACGGGATCGCCGGGTTGTTGGGCAGTGGGGTCAGGCCCGTGCCGTCGCTCACCGCGTAGTCTTGCCACCCGAGCAGTCCTTGCACGCGGGCGCCTTCCTGGAAATTGACGTTGCGCGATTTCTCGATCACGCCGATGGTTCCCCCGCGCATCACTTCACCGATGCCGACCGCCGGAAGATAACTGTCGGTCTCTTGCATCCATATGCGGTTTGTCGGATCAAGCGACAAGAGGATGTTTCTAACCAGCACCTCGCCTTCGTTCAAAGATGGAACCGGCTGCTCGACCCACTCGAAGTCCGACTTCTTGATTGAGCCTGAGGGCCGAGCCGCAAGCCGCCATTGCCGATTAACCGTCGCCGTCATTTCAATTCTCCTTCTTGACTAAACTATTTGCGTTTTGTCCTGCGTTTCGGCGCGTGACTTTCGAAAGTCGCGAACCGTCTTTGCGTCGAGCGGATTGCCCAGAGCCCAATGTAATCGTCTCAACCACCAGACCACGCGGCCGTACAGAGGAAAGACGACGATGGCTTTGTTTCGCGCGACGCCTCGCAGAATGATCTGCGCAGCCTTTGTGGCGTCTATCGGCTTGAACGGCAGCTTCGCCAGCAAGTCTTCCATGGTGACGCGAACTGTTTCGGCCGAGGCAAAGATACCTGTTTGAACAAAGCCCGGACAAACGGCAGTCACCTTGACCCCGAGCCCTTTCGCCTCCGCGCGCAATGACGTGGAAAGCCCCACCACCGCGAACTTGGTTGTGGAGTACGGGGTCATCGTCGGATACCCAATCAGGCCCGCAAGGGACGCGGTGTTGACGATGTGGCCAAAGCCTTGTTTGACCATCACCGAATAAGCGGAAGTCGTTCCGCAAATCACACCCCAAACGTTGATGTCGACGATCCGGCGCCAGTGATCTATGTCGAGGTCCCGCACTTCGCCGGCCACTCCTATGCCCGCGTTGTTGAACATGTAGTCCAAACGGCCGTACTCGGAAACTGTTTTGTCTATCACAGCTTGAACTTCTTCAATGCGGGAAACGTCGAGGTGCGCAGCCGTTGCCCGGCCGCCGCTTCGTACGAGGTCTGAGGCGAGTTGGCTGGCGCCTTGAGCGTTTATGTCTGCAACGACGAGCATCGCGCCATGCCGGCTCAATTCTTGGCAGAGAGAGCGCCCGATTCCAGACGCCGCGCCCGTCACAATCGCAACTTTATCTTTGAACGCATTCATGGTGGTCTCTGTGCCGATGAACTCTCGCCGCCGAATGCAAACACTCACAGTAGTTCAGTTGAGGCCTTGATGGCGGCCGGAGCATTATGCCGTGATTTGGGGTTTTGATAAAGTCAGGAGCCGGGGCGAACCGAGGCCGGCGTCCCGATGCCGCGAGCAGTTCGAATCTGGAACGGCTGATACCTCAATTGTTGAGCCTTGACTGTGATAGGCGCGCTGGTATCTTATTAAGGCTCTGGGAGCAATACCATGAAAGCCACAAGATTTGCCGCGTTGCTGGTGATAGTTCTGGGTGTCGCGGCTTCATCGTTGGTGACTACCAAGGCTCGAATGCAGAGCGAGCGGACGCTGGCAGGCGAGTGGATCGTTACCTCGACTCCGATCAACGGGGAGACGACCTCGCCGCGCGGCAACACGCTTGGATTTCCCGATCGAGACATGTTCTTCGAGCAGGACGGCGAACTTCGCACCGGCGTTGTGCTGCGCGAAGACGCAGGGCCCAACGTCCAACCACTGGGTGTGTGGCGCGTAGACGGGAACCGATTCAGCACGACGTTTCAACTGTGGTGCCCGGATTCCAACGGGCCTTGTGGATCGATCGTAATGCGCGGCGAGTTTGTGCGCGACGATCGGATCAGAGGAACGATGACCGCCTTCTTTGATGTGGAGGATGAGCGCAGCCCGACGGGCTTCGATACGTGGACCTTTTCTTTCAGAGGCGATCTGGTCACGCCCGGTTCCACAGGCTCGGCGAGCGGCTCAAAGTGAGCGGTATCGGAGAGAGAAAGACAACGCGGATGGTCTCAACTCTGAAACGACAGCGGCTGGCTTTGGTTACGCTCGTGGTGGTGCTCGCGTCGGTTACTTCTGCGTTTGCCGCGAAGAAGTTCGATGGCCGTTGGACGCTCACGATAACGATCCCCGAGTCTCCGAACGTCGGCAACAACCGAACTTTCACAGTGACAATTGAGGCGAGTCCGCGTGACGGCAGCTTGCACGGAAGGTCTACGATCACCGACGCCGAAGGTCACACGGTCGGCGGCGCGTGGCGGCAAGTTGCCAAGAAGGTATCGGTGACCTATGAGCTTCCGTGCGCCGGAGACGGTCCGTGTGCGACTTTGATCCTGACGGGAAAGATCAAGAGCAGCGGAACGAAGATCAATAACGGCAACGTGATTGTCATGTGGGATACGGCCAACGATCACAACCCCGCGCTGTTCGACACTTCCAATGGGTCGTTCAAGGCCAATCGATTGGAGTAAGCCTCGGCCCGTGACTTTGGGAATCGAGGAAAAGCCGAAACCGACGGATCCTAGTGCGTCACGGTTGCAGGCGGCGAGCCTCATTTCTCAGTCAAAAAGTTAAACGCGGCGAGGGCTTCTTCCAGCATTCGGGGAGGACCGCTTGCTGTCGCTTTGCCAGCGGCATGAGCGATTCCGGCTTCGGCAGGGTGCTTGCGGCGCAAGATTGTAAGTCAGCTCATCGGGGTGTTGCTGCCCGGCATAGAATTTTCGCGTGGCATTCGTCGTTACTGAATGCGATTCGAGTGAGTTGAGAGACTGCACAACCAACGACGCCTTTGGCGTGTGTGTTTTTTAGTGCAACCGAGACATAAGTATAGTAGAATGCGCCGCGTCGAGAGGAATCACATGCCCTTGTCCGACATGAATCACGTGGACTAGTACGCAGATTGAGGCAGACTCTGGATTTTGGAATCGGCTGAGTCAGGCTCGCAACCGCATCAAGAAGGATAACGCCCGGGTCAGCATTGGCGCGTCGGCAGCCGATGCCAAGGGGGTCCGGAGAAGTAGGCCTTCCAAAGTTTGGTTGAATCAGGTCGGGAACGTCAATATGCAGACAGCCGCCAACATCGGTCGTTCGATCACCGATTCATGCACCTCGAGATTGTTTGCTGACCCGGAAGGGATCTTCAGGTTCGGCGGATTGTATCACCAACGCGCGGCAGGTCTGGTTAGGGCAATCCATACAACAGAGACGGCGAGGCGTTTGGCCACCGAGCTTGTATCGACCGCCGAACAAGCATACGCTCGCCGCCAGTTGGATATCGTACGTTTGGCGGGACTGGCTTTGATGGATCTGCCTTTGGCGCACGAGTACCGGAGTGTTGGGCTGTTCTACCAGACGTTGGGCATGAGCGGCGGCACGGAAAACGCGATTAAGGCTAGACTGTTCGAACGCCTTGCCGACGAAGCTTCGGGGCGTTATCGAGTCAAGGCCCTGCTGGCGCTCGGTGCAGGTTCCATAACCTCGTCGGATCGCAAGGCAGCGCTGTTTTTCCTCCAGGAAGCAATGCAGCTCATGACTCGAGACAAGGCGGCTGATTTGGTTACGGCGCTGTGGGTAAACAAAGGCACCGCGGTGGTAACAGGCAATCACGGCGATCACCAGGGAGCCTTAGCTGGCTTGCAGGCATTGTATCCGCTCGCCCGTACCGCCGGACGCATGGATGCGGTTGCCTACCCCGACTACTTGAACAGTCTCGCGGTAGAACTGGGCGAGGTGGGACGGCTTGAAGAAGCGCGGCGGGTGTCGCAAATGATCCTCGCGTCGCCACTCGCGCCCGCGTATCCCGAGTGGACCGAGACGCTTGCAGATATCGAGGTCAAGCTCCGAGGCGCTTCCCGGTCAATTGTGACGGTTCCTCCAGTTCCCCGGGCTCCCTCGCTGCCAAGTGACTCGCTGGCTCGGATAGTCTCCTGGCCCGGCGACTATCCGCAGCAGGTCGAAGCCACCCCGATAGCTGCGAATCACTCGGCAAGCATAGTCAGTCTTCATGACTGGAAGAGGAGGACCGAGTCTCAGTCTAAAGGCGGCACGTTCAAGAAGCCGACCGCGGAAGAAATCAGGTCGATGGACTTTACCGAGAAACAGGCGACGATCACCAGATCCGTCTACGCCGAGGAAGTCAACGAAGACCTGCTGGACTCGATTCTTAAGGTCGTTTGTGAGCCCGACACCGGGGACGGGGCCAGCGCTTAGAGTGCTTACGTCGCCGTCGCTTTCGGCGATCTTTCCATGCTGCGTCTGTTCAGGCGCCTGCAATCTTCAAATCGACTGTTTGCCCGAGCGAACGGCTTGTTGGTCGTCGCTGCAGGCTCGCGCGACTGGCCGCTACGTTGACTTTTGAAAGACCAGTTGCTAGCTTGAGGTTCAAGCAAGCGAGGCTTCTCACTGACGCAGCGCCGGCCGCACCGCAGTGCGCAACGGGATCTGATGGCCGTGAACCACAAAGTCATCTTTGGAATGAAGCTCCGTCAGTACCGCGAGCAGGCCGGTCTGTCGCTGACCGACCTGGGCGTTCGCGCGAAGCTCTCGACGCCGTACCTCACCGAGATCGAACACGGCAAGAAGTACCCTAAGGCGGAGAAGATCGAGCGGCTTGCTGAGGCCCTTGGACGCAGCTACGACGATCTTGTCTCAATACGGCTGGATCAAGAACTGAGCCCGCTTGCAGATTTTCTCGCTTCGCCGTTGCTGCACAATTTTCCGTATCACCTGTTTGGCATATCGCCGAGCCAGGTTGTTGAACTGATGACCCGCCAGCCAGCAGAGGCTAGCGCGCTGGTCAGCGCACTGCTTGGAATAGCCGAGCAGTACAATATCGGGGTCGAACACTTCTACCGCGCGGCGCTCAGGTCCTATCAGGAGCTGAACGAGAACTACTTCCCCGAGATCGAACTGGCGGTCGACGCGTTCACCCGCGAAGCGAAGATCAAGGCCGATCCGACTCCCGCCTACGGAGACCTTCGAACAACAATCGAAGGACGGTTCGGTTATTGCCTCGACGACGCAAAGCTGAGCGAACGTCCGGAGCTTCGGCACTTCCGGTCCGTGCTGGTCACCCGGTCGAAGACGCCGCCGAAACTGCTGATCAATCCGGCGCTCAACGAGCTTCAAAAGAAGTTCATTCTTGCTCGCGAGATAGGCTACCAGGCGCTGGGACTGAAAGAGCGTGCGATGACCAGCGCGCCCGAGCGCGTCGACTCGTTTGAGCAAGTGCTCAACGACTTCAAGGCGTCGTACTTCGCGGGGGCGCTGCTGATCAATCGCGAACGCTTGCTTGCCGACGTCAAGAAGTTTTTCGCTCTCGGTCGCTGGCAGCCCGAAGCCTTTCGCGGCTTTCTCGACAAGTACGAAGTGACGCCCGAGATTTTCATGTACCGCCTTACCGAAGTGCTTCCTCAGTACTTTGGGATCAAGCTCCACTTTCTGCGCTTCAATCACGAAGGCAGCGAGTACCGGCTCGTCAAACACCTGAACATGTCGCATGTGTTGATCCCAGCCGGGACGGGCGTGGACGAACACTATTGCCGCCGCTGGCTTGCGATAAGGATTCTCGATCGGCTTCGAGGCAAGCGGGTAAATGGGGGCGCAGGCGATGATGAGCCGATAGTCGATGCTCAGCTTTCGCGCTTCGTCGAAAGCGACGCGCGGTTCTTGTGCATTGCGATGGCGCGGCGCCTCACGCTAAACCCGTCGGCGACGTCTTCGGTCTCGCTCGGTTTCCGCTGCGACGATAACTTCCAGCGAGTTGTCAAATTTGCAAAGGACCCTCGGATTACAAGTTTGGATATCGACGGCACCTGCGAGCGATGCCCGCTCACGCCCGACGAGTGCCGCGAGCGCGCCGCGCCTCCGCTGTTGCTACAGCGTCAAGTCACAAGGGACGAGATCGAGAGCGCCCTTGCGTCCCTGTAGCGCCGCCTCCCGTCTCCCAAGGCGGCACAATCGATTGACCGCGCGCGGCCGTTCCGTAAGAATTGCGACTGCCGCCGCCGTAGTGCTTTCAGAACAAAGTGCCTTGATTGTTGTCCGCGAGTTGCCGCTGGAGAACCACGGCTGAAACAGTCAGGCGCCGGTTTCGTGGGTTCCTCTCAAACCAGTTCCCGGAGTGAAGCTTATGAAACACCGTCTCTCTCACTCGTTCGTCGCGTGTGCGCTCGTGCTCCTGGCCGCGTCAACGGCGCCGGCGAAGGACAAATGGCTCAATCTTCGGACGAAGAACTTCAACATCGTGGGTAATGCCGACGAGGGTGACACGCGCGAACTCGCGTTGAAGCTCGAACAGTTTCGGTTGATTATCTCGAAGCTGACTAACACCTCGAACGTCACTCCCGTTCCGATCACGGTAGTCGTCTTCAAGAACGACGGCGCGTTCAAACCGTTCAAGCCGCTTTACAACGGGAAGCCCGCCAACGTCTCAGGTTTCTTTCAGCAAAGTGAAGATGAAAACGTCATAGCGCTCGACTTGAATGCCGATGAAGAGTACCCGATGTCAGTGATCTTTCATGAGTACACTCACCTGCTGACGGCCTATGCTTCAGTCCCCTTTCCGCTGTGGATGAGCGAAGGATTGGCGGAGTTTTACTCAACCTTTGACGTGAAGAAGAACGAGGTCACGATCGGAAAGCCGCTGTCAGGCCACGTGTGGCTGCTTCGCGAGAAGTTCGTTCCGTTTCAGACTCTGTTCAGCGTGCGGCACGACTCGCCCGGATACAACGAGCGCGACAAGCAGGGAGTCTTCTATGCCGAGTCCTGGGCGCTTGCTCATTATCTGATGTTCGGCAACAACCACGCGCGGCAGCCGCAGCTAACACAGTTTTTGGGGCTGTTGAGCAGCGGAATGAACGTCGAGAAAGCCTTCAACGAAGCATTCAAGATCGGGTTCGCCGAGATGGAGAAAGAACTCCGGCGGTACGTCGGGAATCGTTCCTACCCCGGGATGATTTACACGCTGAAGTCGACGGAGGGCGAAAAGGACGTGTCGGTTCGCGCGTTGTCCGATGCCGAAGTCCAATACAACCTCGGCAACCTGTTGATGCGCATCAACCGCCTTGAAGATGCGGAGACTTACTTTAATCAGGCGGCGGCCCTTGATGCCGGGCTCGCTGGACCCTACGAGGGCCGCGGCTTCATAGCGATGCGGCGCGACAAGTACGACGACGCAAGGGAACACTTTCGAAAAGCGGCTGCGCTCGGGTCGCAAAACCATCTCGTGCATTATTACTACGCGGAATCGATGCAGCGCGAGCAGAAGGGGAGCCGCGAGGGAATCTCGCTCATCCAGTCCGACATCGCCAGAACGATGATCGCCGAGCTGAAGACCGCGATCAAACTGATGCCCGGGTTCGGGCCTGCCTATAACCTGTTGGGCTTCGTTT
This sequence comes from Candidatus Onstottus arcticum, assembly GCA_038040485.1. Taxonomy (GTDB): domain Bacteria; phylum Acidobacteriota; class Blastocatellia; order UBA7656; family UBA7656; genus Onstottus_B; species Onstottus_B arcticum. Next base: position 24,226 of record JBBPIE010000001.1, on the reverse strand, counting down.
ATCTTGTCTCCGGTGAAAACATCGGCGAGGGACTCGAGGTTATGAAGACGGCCCTTAAGCTCTCGCCGCAGAACAAACACGTCGCGCTGAACCTCGCGGAGCTTCAACTGCGAATGCAGGATTACGCCGGAGCGAAAAAGACCCTTGAGCCGCTTGTTGGAGCTGACGACGAACCGCGAATCAAAGAGCAGGCTCAATCGATCATGAGCATGATCGACAGCTACACGCGGCGCGATACGAACGCTGACAAGTATTCAACCGGGGATACGGCTTCCGAGCCCGAGCTTAAGGAGCGGCCTCGGTTGAAGCGGAAGGGCGAAGAGACGGCGGATCATGCGGAATCAGGAACCGGCAAAGCAGATCGGGACAGGGCTTCTTCACGACCTGCGCTCAAGCTCGATGGGACAGAAGTCATGGCCGGCACTCTCGCCGCGATCGAGTGCAAGGGCGCCGGCATGGTGCTGGCGGTCAAAGCGGGAGACAAGCTGCTGCGGTTTTCGGTGAGCGATCCAACGAAGCTTCAGTTCCTTACGCAGGACCCGCAACTCAATCCTAGCATCGGATGTGGCCCAATCAACCTGGGAGCCTTTATTCACTTCAAGCCGATTGCAGGTGGCAAGTTTGCGGGCGATGCGGTCGCAGTTGAGTTTACAAAGTAGCAGTCGCACCGCCGGAGAACTCGGCTTCTCCCCGGTGAAGAACTCACCGCAGAGGCAGCCGAGCACGCCGGGGCTATTCAGAAGACTTTGTTAACCTGCACGCTGTAAAACCACACGAGCAAACAGAACTGTCTAGCGCCGTCCGTAGAGCTTCACGGTTGGCCGGCGCCTCCAATTCCCTTTCTCATACCAGAGCTCGACGCTTCGAATTCTGCGCCGGTCGCCGGGAAGGTCGATGGCGCGCGTCCTGCCGCCGGAGCGGACATTGTCGCGCACCTGCACTTCGTGGTCGCCGCCGTTCTCGAAATGGACAACAACGCGGTTGAACTCAACAGCGCCACCCTGGACCTCGAGCAGCATTGACCTTAAGGACTGGCCTGAATTCACCATGATTCTGTCGTGATCCGATCTGCCGTCCACATGCGCTTGCCCGAGATACTCCCACCGGCCGCCCCCGTCACGATCACGGCCGCGGTCGCGATCTCTCTGCGGGTTTGCGGCGAGAGCGAGATCGAAGACCATAAGCAACGCGCTCAGCACAAGAATCGAATTTCGGAACGTCCTGCATTGTTTCATCTCATAGCTCCTTGGAAAAAAGTTCGAGAAACTCCACCTCGTCGCCCGGCCATTCACGTACCGGACTCGGCACCTCGACAAACGTAGATTTGTCGGACAGCACCTGTTTTGGTTCGCGTCCATTCCATTATCCGACTCGTGGAGCCGGCGAGCAACTTGGAGACGTCGCGCACGGGCGAGTCCTCCGCAGTCTGGACAGCCTACGCTACCTCCCGTCTCGACCTCAGTGTCGTGGCATTAGAGCGGCGCACACGACGGACAATATGCCCGGCGACGCGGTGAGACTGCGGGCGCTACCTCGCGAAAGCTATTGAAAAAGCAGCACCTTTGGGTTATAAGCAAGGGACCGGGTTAACCAGATATGCGTAGACTTCAAATCCTCACTCTTGCTGTGCTCCTGTGTCTGATTTCCGTCGCGCCTCGGGCGCGGGTATCTGCGGGAAAGCACCGCCTCGACCCCCGCGCTTATGCGCCAGGCGAAGTCGTCGTCAAGCTCAAGCGAGGCGCGAGTGCGTTGAGTTCGCCCGATCAAGCCGAGCGACTGGCCCGCGTCAAAACCCTCGCAAGCGAGAACCATCAACTGGTGAGCGACCGAGCTCCTGAGCCGTTGCTGTCGTTCGTCGCCGACAACAGCATCGGTCAGATCATCTCCGGCCGCGGGCTGGACCGGGTGTTCGTACTCAGTTTCGACCCGGGCGCCGATCTGGGGTTGATCATCGAGGATCTGAGGTTACGCGAGGACGTCGAGTACGCCGAACCCAACTATCGAATCAAGCCTTCCATTCTCCTGCCTAATGACCCGGACTTCGCAAGTCAGTGGTCGTTGCTGAACCAGGGCCAGGTAATAGGTGACTTCCTCGCGACGCCTAATGCAGACATCAAGGCTTATTCGGCGTGGGATACCACGGTTGGAAGCTCCAGCGTCATCGTCGCTGTCAGTGACACGGGCGTAGACATTTCTCACCCTGATCTGGCGCGAAACATCTACACGAATCCCGGCGAGATTCCCGCCAACGGCGTCGACGACGATAAGAACGGATTCGTCGACGACGTACATGGTTACAGCGTAGGGGATGGGAACGCGGACGTCAGCGACATCGTCGGCCACGGGACCCAGATGGCTGGACTGATCGCGGCTGAGATCAACAACAACGTCGGCATCGCGGGAATTTCACAGTCAAAAATTCTGCCGGTTCGCTTTTTTAAGAAGCTTGGAACGGACCCCGAGGATTACGACGCGACGGTGGCCGATGCCGCGCGGTCGTTGGTTTATGCGATCGCAGCAGGCGCCTCGATAATCAACGCAAGCTGGAGGACGCTTTTGACGCCGGATGACGTACCGCAAGAGTCCGCTCTTGCGCTGAAGGACGCAGTCAGCGCCACAAACGACGCTGGCGTTTTGCTTGTCTGCATAGCCGGCAACGAAGGCTTCAATCTCGATTTCAGCAAGATTTATCCGGCCTCCTACCAGATGCCCAACCAGATTGTCGTGGCCGCATCCGACTATAACGACGAAGTGTGGCATACACCGTTCTTCCAGTTTCCCATAAAGTCTGGATTTGGCCCGCACACGGTTGACCTCGCGGCGCCCGGCGTTTCAGTGCTTACAACTACCGCCCGCGGAGCTTGCCCGGGTTGCTCAACCTCTAGCAATCCGGCTGACTGGTACTCGCGAGCCGATGGGACTTCAGTGTCAGCCGCACTTGTCTCGGGAGTGGCCGCACTGGTCAAGTCGAAGTACCCGGACGACAACGCGATTCTCTTGAAGCGCAGAATCCTCGCAGGCGTCGACGTGCTGGCCGCGCTTAGTCCTTACGTGATAACGGGCGGCCGCTTGAACGCGGATAGCGCGTTGAAAGCCGTAATAACGTTTAGCCACCCAGAGTTGACCGGGGTCACGTACAAGGGCGGAGGCGAGAAACTTTTCCTGTACGGCACTGGGATGGAAAAAGGCGCAACGGCCGTTGTCGGAAGGACGGGCTACCCGGCCAAGGCTAAGGGTAGCGACAGGTTCCTCGCCCGCGTTCCCAAGTCCGCGTTGCCGTCGGGCAAACCAGTCAGCATCAAGCTTCGAAATCCTGACGGCGGAGAAACCCAGTCCATCACGCTCACCAGGTAACAAAAGCATGGTTCCAGAAGCTAGAACCAGACCCGCCACGGACGGGCTCGCCCTCGAACGCAAGCTCAAGATGTATGAGGCGCGCGAAGCGATCCTCAGCCGCATCGGCTCGGAGACTTTTTCCGTCATAAACCTCGATCACTTCCTTCAGGCGACGGTCACCGAATTGGGCAAGATGATGGAAGTCGATCGCTGCGACGTGATGACGCTCGGGCCCGAAGGCGTCCTGCGCATCACTCACGAGTACCGGGCTGACAACGGCGAAGATTTACCGTCGCTTATGGGCACGGAATTGCGCGCCGACCTCGATCGCTTGCAGGAGAGCATGGACCTGTACAGCCCGCAGGTCATCGAAGACACCGCCTCTTCGGATCTTCCACCGGTTGTGCTCAAGCTTGTCGAGCAACTCGGCAGCAAATCGGTGTTGATCGTGCCGGTGACCTTCAACCTTCAATTGCTCGGGATGATCGGGCTTCATCATTGCCGCCGCACGTACCGCTGGAACGAAGAGGAAGTGAGCTTCGTCAAAAACCTGGCCCAGCAAATCGCGATCGGCTATCGCTACACTCACATCTACACCGAGAAGGAGCGAGAAGCGCGCATAACCAAGGCGCTACTCGAGATCGCCAACGACATCAACACCGGCTCGGACTTCACCGAAGTGACCGAACGAATACTGGACCGGTCGCTCGATCTGCTTCGAACCCAGGCCGCGTGCCTTGCGATACTGGACGCGAACAACAGCGAGATCCACTTCAGCAACTTGAGAACTGCTACCGGCAGCGCCTCCGATATTCTCAAGCGCCCGTCGTTGAAGTTCCCGATCCTCGAACTGCTGCCAAAGACCGTCGGACGCGGCCAGATGCTCAAGATACTGGGCGCGGGCCAGCACGAATACGCGCGAGCATTCCTGACGGACGTCTTCTCGGCGGGTGCGGCTATCATCGTGCCCATCCTTATCGACGACAAGATATTCGGCGCGCTGATCGCCCTGTGGTCCGAGCCTCAGCAGAGCTTCGCCAACGAAGTGACCGCGCTTGCGTCGGGCATCGCCGACCAGCTCGCGATTGCGATTTCGAAGGCAAGGCTTTCGGCTGAAGTTTTGAGACTGAGGCGCGAACTCGAACACGCGCACAGCGAGCACAGCGACAGCGGCTTTGTCGGCAAGAGCGACAACATCATGCGCTGCTTAAAGACCGCAATGTATGTCGCCGAGAGCTACACGACGGTTCTGCTCCAGGGGGAGTCGGGCTCGGGCAAAGAGATGATGGCCGACCTGATTCAGTCGCGGTCCACTCGCGCCGGAGGGCCGTACATCAAGATCAATTGCGGCGCGATCCCCGAGACGCTCCTCGAGTCCGAGTTGTTCGGGCACGAGAAAGGCGCGTTCACCGACGCTCGCGCACGGCGGATCGGAAAATTCGAGGAAGCAAACGGGGGTACGCTGTTTCTGGACGAGGTGGGCGAGATGTCGCTTTCGGCTCAAATCCGTCTGTTGCGTGTTTTGCAGAACGGCGAGATCACTCGCGTGGGCGGCAACGAAGTGATCAAGACGGACGTGAGGGTCATCGCGGCTTCGAACGCGGATTTGGAGAAGGGTGTGCGGGAGGGTCGCTTCAGACAAGACTTGTTTTACAGACTCAATGTTTATCCGATAATGCTTCCGCCGCTTCGCGAACGACAAGAGGACATCCCGCTGCTTGCGACGCACTTCCTGGAAATCTACAAGAAGCGCTCTAACAAAAACATCACCGGCATCAACCGCAAAGCGCTCACGTGGCTTCGACGCTACGACTGGCCGGGCAACGTGCGCGAGCTCGAAAATGCGATGGAGCGCGCGGTCATCGTCGCGCAAGGCCGTATGATCGGCCTGGAGGACTTGCCTCACGCGGTTCGCGGCGCGGAAACCAGCAAGAGCATTGAGCTGGAAGTCGGCTCGACGATCGGCGAAGCAGAGAAGCGGATGATCATGCAGACGCTGGGTTACACGCGTGGCGACCGCTCACGCGCGGCGCAGATCCTCGGCATCGGAAGAAAGACACTTTATAGAAAGCTGCAGAAGTACCACCACGAAGACCAACAATAAACTTTGGCTCGCGGGACTTTTCGCGCGGCCCGGAAAACAAGGAGATGATGATGAAGAGAATCCTCGGCGTAACATTTGTTCTAACGGTTTTGGTATTGTCGGTGGCGGCTGCGCGACCGCTTGGCTTTCAAGGCGCGAGCGTCACCGGAAGTTGGGACATCACGGTCGATTCACCACAAGGCAAGAACACGTCTATGCTGGTCATCAAGAAGGATGGCGATAAGCTCACCGCTATGATGAAGTCGCCGCGAGGCGAGCGTCCGCTGGACAGTATCGCCGTCAAAGGTGACGAGATAACCTTCACCATGACCAGGCCTATTCAAGGTCAGGATATGCTCTTCACATACAAGGGCAAGGTCGCGAAGGACTCGATGGGCGGCGACGTGGACTTCGGAGGTCTCGCGACCGGTACCTGGTCAGCCGTGCCTCACAAAGAAGACGCTGCGGGCGCATCAGCCCCAGCGGCTGCGCCGCCAGCGGCCCAAAGCTCGGGCGCAACAAACATCAGCGGCGCGTGGGACTTCACGGTCGAGACGTCGGGCGGGTCGGGCAGTCCGGGCTTCACCTTCAAGCAAGACGGCGAGAACCTGACCGGCACTTACAAAGGTCAGTTTGGAGAAGCGCCGCTCAATGGAACAGTCAAAGGCGACGACGTGAACTTCTCTATGAACATCAGCGCCCAGGGCCAGAGCATGACAGTTGTTTACAAGGGGAAGATAACCGGCAAGGACACCATGAAAGGGACAGTAGCTCTCGGCGAACTTGGCGAAGGAACCTGGAGCGGAAAGAAGAAGTAGCGGCGGCCTCGAGTGATGAGGTGTTGCGCGCGAACTCCTGGGAGCGTAGGCATCCTGCCTACTCCTCGTCAGGAATTCCCTCAACACCCGGGAGCAGGCAGGGATGCCTGCGCTCCCAGGAGTTCGCCAGCAAGGTTGTGGATCATTCCTTCGGCGAGCTAAACGATGACAGCTCTCTCGTGCCCTGATTCTCGGCCAGCGTCTCAACGATGTTGCCGGCGTCGGCGGCTGCCGGAGCCTGGCGCAATGCAGCGCCCAATTCTTCTGTAATCGTTCCGCCTCGGCGCGAGTTTGCTCCGTCTGAAGCCGCGGCGCGCGCAATCTGATTCGACTGAGTCTCGGCGTGGTAAGGCGCGCGTTGTCGAACCGCTATCGAGTACTCCTCGTTTGCCGCTTCAAGCTCGCCTATCGAATACAACACTCGACCCAGGTCCTGATGCGCTTCGGGGTAGTAGCCGCCGCGTTGCTCGATCGCCGTGCGATAGGCTTTCACAGCCGCCTCCGGGTTGCGGCTGCGCACCCGGTCCAGCCCCATGTGATAGAAAGCTTCGGGATAAATTCCGCCCGACTGCTTGACCGCGGTCTGATAAGCATCCAACGCAGACTCCGGATCACCTTGCCGCGAGAGCAGCAAGCCCATGTGAAAATAGGCTTCGGCAAACACCGCGCCCTGTTGCTCGATTGCTTTCTTCAACTCGGTCATCGCCTCGGCTTGCTGGCCCGCCCGCGTGAGCGCCCGCCCCAACTCGTAGTGCGCGCGCGGGAACAGGTCGCGTTGTGCGATCGCAGTGCGGAACTCGGCGATAGCAGGATCGCTTTCACCGAGGTCGTAGAGTACTCGCCCCAAATCGAGATGAGCTTCGGGGAACGCGGGCGGAGACGGCGGCACTCGGAGACGAAGCGTGGAAGCCGCGGCCGGCTCGCTCTCGCCTGCCTCCGATGACGCCAACTCCTCCGTCTTGATCGTCGCCTGGCCGCGCGCGCGCGTCCCGGCATCTCCCTCGCGCTGCTTGATCGCAGTCTCAAACTCGGCGCGCGCCCGGTCGAGCGTCCCGATCTCGTAGAGCGCACGGCCAAGGTTGCGATGAGCTTCGGCGTCGACGCCGCCGCGCAGATCGAGCGCAATCTCAAACTCGCGAATTGCCTCCTCGAGCTGTCCGCGTCCATGCAGAATCAAACCCAGATCGTGATGAGCGTCGGCGCCCGTGTCGCCTTGAGTGATCGCCCGCTTGATCGACTCGGTTGCCCTGTCCAGATCGCCCAGCCGCGCAAGCGCGTTCCCAAGATTCCTCTGCGCGTCGGGGAAATTTCCGTGCTGCTGTTCGATGGCCGTCTCGTAAGACCGCACCGACTCTTCGATCTCGCCGCGTGCGTATAGAGCATTTCCGAGGTTGTAATGAGCTTCGGCGTAGCGGCCTTTTCGTTGGTCGATCGCGGTTTGATAAGCCGTGACCGCTTCGTCGATCTCACCCAGATCGTAGAGCGTGACGCCAAGGTTCTGCCACGCCGCCGGGAAGCTCTCCCCGGTCACGTCAGTCGCGCGTCGAAGACTTGCCGCCGCGTCTTCAAGCTCGCCTCCTTCGTACAACGCGAGGCCAAGGTCGTGATGGGCCAGCGCGTAATCGGACCGATGCTTGATGGCCGCCCGAAATGAACCGATCGCGCCGTCCAGATCGCCCAGGTCGTAAAGCACCCGGCCAAGATCGCGGTGCACTTCGGCCTTTGAACCATCCGCGGAGAGCGCTTTGCCAAGCGAGTCGACCGAGCCGTCGAGATCGCCAAGCAAGTAAAGCGCGCGGCCGAGCAGGTGATGAGCCTCGGGAAACTCGTTGCCGTGTTCGGCGATCAGCTTCTCGCAAGTCTCGACAGTTCCGTTCAAGTCGCCTGAGTCGAAGAGCGAGCGAGCCAGATTCAAATGAGCTTCGGGGAAGACCGGCTGCTGCTGGATGGCGCGGCGCAACTCGACGATTGATTCCTCGAGGCGGCCGGCCTGGTACTGCGCTGCGCCCAGCCGATTGTGCGCCCACGGCAGGTTGTCGTTCAGTGCGAGCGCGCGGCTCAGTTCCTTTATCGACTCATCGACTGCGCCGCTTTCGAGCAACGCAGAGCCGAGGCTGTAGTGAGCGGCAGGGAAGTTCTCGTTCTCGGAGAGCGCGGCGCGGAACGCGGCGATTGCGTGACCCAGTTCGTTGTTGCGTGCGCGCGCCAGCCCCAGACTATAGTGCGCCTCAGGGTAAGGGCCGCTCCGATCTTGGATTGCGCTGGTGTAGGCTTCGATGGCCTTTGGCACTTCGCCCTTCGCGTTGTAGGCGGCACCCAGCCAGAAATGCGCTTCGGCGAATCCTTTCGTCTGTTCGATCGCTTTCTTCTGCGCGCCGACCGATTCGTCGAGTTGACCCTTGCTGAAGTAAGCGAGTCCGAGATCGTGATACGCTTCGGCGAACTCGCCATCGCGCTGATCGAGCGCTGTGCGCAACGCCAGTATCGAGCCATCGAGATCGCCCGAGCGGTAAAGCGTACGGCCCAGGTTGCGATAGGCGCGCGGAAAAATGGGCTGCTGGTCGATCGCTTCACGAAAATGCTGGGTGGCTTCGTCAAGCACTCCGAGGTCCGCGAGCGCGAGCCCGAGGTTGTGGTGTGCGCGCGCGAAATCGCCGCCGCGCTGGGCGATGGCAGCGCGATAAGCCGTGACTGATTCCTCCGGTTTGCCGCTCGCGTAAAGCACCTGTCCCAGTTCGTGATGAGCTTCGGGAAAATTCTCGTTCTGCGCTATCGCCGTCTTGAACGACGCGGCGGCGAGATCGAGTTGCTCCTGCCCTCCATAGATGCACCCGAGCTCATAGTGCGCGTCGGGGTAGCTGCCGCCTCGCAGCTCGATGGCCGTGCTGAACTGCTGCGTAGCCTCGTCGGTCTCACCCATGCTGTGAAGCGCGAGCCCCAGGTCATAGTGGGCGCGAGGGAATCGCGGATTTTGCTCGACCGCTTTGCGGTACGCTTCGACGGCTTCGGCGAGGTTGCCAAGTCTCGCGAGCGCCACCCCGAGATTGTGATAGGCCCAGGGGAAGTTATCACGTTGAGTGATGGCGGTTCGAAAGCAATCGATGGCTTCTGTGAGGTCTCCGCGCCGCGCGAGCGCCCTGCCCAGCGCGTAGTGAGCTTCAGGATATGCGGGCTGCTGATCGATGGCCGCGTGTGCTTCGGTGATCGACTCCTCGAGCTGGCCCAACGCAAACAGCGCGCGGCTTAATTCGAAGTGAGCTTGCGGAAACGCGGAACGGCGCTGCTGTATGGCGGACTGCATCGCCTGGGCGGCGGCGGCCGGGTCGCCCTTCTCCAGTAGCACGCGGCCCAGCTCAAACTGAGTGTCTGGGTAATTGCCTTGCCGCTGGTCGAGCGCCTTGCGAAAGGCCGCTGCAGCCTGTTCGAGATCGCCGCGCCGCGCAAGCGCCAATCCGAGGTTGTGCCACGCCTTCGGGAAGTCGCCGTTGCGCTGCTCGATCGCAAGGTTGAAGGAGGTGATTGCTTCGTCGAAGTCGCCGCGGCGCAAGAGCGCGACGCCAAGGTTGTGACAGGCCCACGGATGATTGCCGCCTCGCTGTTCGATCGCTTTGCGATAGGCTTCGATGGCTTCTGCGTACTCGCCGCGCCGCGCCAGCGTGAGACCGAGGCTGTAGTAAGCTTCGGGGTTTTCGGGTTGCTGTTGAATCGAGGTGCGGAAGGCTTCGATCGCACCGCCGATGTCGCCGGCGTCCAGCAGCGCGCGTGCGAGTTGATAGTGAGCGCGGGGGAAGTTTCCCTCGCGCATTTGAATAGCCATGCGATAGCTGCTGATCGCTTCATCCAGCCAGCCTTTGTTGTAAAAGACCAGCCCTTTGTCTAGATACTGTTGTGCGGTTCCCAGGGATGCGCTCATACAATTCCCCCAAAAGAGTGTTTAAGACTCTCGACTCTCAATGGAACGGTCCGGAGTCGCGTATTAGTCCGGTGAGGATAATCTGGTGCTACGCCTGCTTGCGGGTCTCAAGTCACCCGTCGAGCTTGTCGAAGCTGCGGGTTAATATAGCACGCAATTGGCACTTGCCAAAGCAATAAGGACAAACGTAGCGGGATGATTGTAAGGCTGACCTGAGATTGCTGTTGGCGCCCGGCCGGGCAATGTGGAGGAAAGAGGCTCGCTATGCAACCGAGTCACGAAGCCTTGGATTCCAGATTGCGCATTCGCGTACGGAGGTCGTGATATTCCGCTTCAGAGTGCAAACTGATTTGGTCTATCTTATCTTCCAGCTTTATGAATCCGGACCTCACTTCTTCAGTCAGCGCATCCAGTCGAGCATTAAGACTCGCCAAGTCACGGGCGTGTCGCGAGTCCATTTCATCAAGTCGCGCGTTGGTCGTATCAAGTCGAGCGTTGGTCGCATCCACGCTCTGCTTTAGTTCGCGAAGGAGTTCGAACACGGCTGTAATAGTCGGCTGAGTCGTTCTTCCGGTTTCGTCCGGCAGGTCTTTGGTGGGATCGTCGGTGCTCACAACTTCTTTGTTACATCGCTCCGATGAAAATGTCAATAGGATTCTGAATTTCTTTCGGGGCACCTGTCTCAGTCGCGCTGACGCGGCTGCTCGCTGAGCCTCAACCGTAAACGAATAGGCAGCAGCGCTCACACGAGCAGACGGCGGGGCTCAATCGGCTGCGACGTCGTTGGTTGATTCAGAAAGTCGGCTGGGCTCCGCTGAGTTCAAGTTACGCGCGAGCACCTTATCTCGAAGGTAAGCGTCCATCGTGCGAGCGGCGTTGCGTGCAGCGGCTATCGCAGTGACAACAAGGTCGGCACCTCGAACGTTGTCGCCTGCCGCAAAGACTCCGCGCCTTGAAGTACGGCCGGTCTCTTCCGTTTCAACCTTGACCAAGCCGAACTTGTGAGTTTCGAGTCCCGGCGTTGCTTCGCCGATCTCGGTATCGGGCCAATAGCCAATTGCAAGCACGACGGTATCGCACTCGATTGTGAACTCCGAGCCTTTCTTCGGGATCGGTTTGCGGCGGCCCGAGTTGTCGGGCGGGCCAAGTTCCATTCGGATCAACTCCATCCCGATGACTTTGTCTTCAGAGTCGCCGAAAAAGCGAGTCGGGGTCGTCAGGTAGTTGAAGATCACGCCTTCTTCAAAGGCGTGCACGCGTTCTTCGGCGCGCCCTTGCATCTCGGACTCGGTGCGGCGATAGACGAGCGTCACTTGCGAGTCGGGCGCGAGCCGCTGCGCCGTTCTAACGCAGTCCATCGAGGTGTCGCCGCCTCCAACCACCACAGTGTGACGACCGACGTGCGGCTGCGCGCGCAAGCTCTCGGGCAAGTCCTCGAACGGGAGATTGCCGCGAACCAAATACTCGGTCGCTTGATAGATGTTCTTGAGCTTCTCTCCTTCGACGCCGATCTCGCCATTGATCGGCGCGCCGTAGCCCAGGAAGACCGCGTCGAAACCGTGCTTGCTCAGCAAGTCGTCAACGCCGACCGTCGCTCCTACCCTCACGTTGCAAATGAATTTCACGCCAATCCCTTCGAGGTGATTCAGGTAGTCGTAGACGATTTGTTTGTCGAGTTTGAAGTTCGGAATTCCGTAGAGCAGCAGGCCGCCGGGCTTCGGCCATGCTTCGTAGACCGTGCAGTCGTGCCCGCACACGGTCAGTTCCTCCGCGACCGCCAGCCCCGCAGGTCCCGCGCCTACGATGGCAGCTCGCATGCCGGTCGGTGGAAGTTTCTCGCGCTTGGGATAGCCTTCGGTGTTGCGTTGATAGTCGGTGCAGAAGGCTTCGAGCTTGCCGATGAAAACGGGCGGGTTGCGATAGCCGACGACGCAAGCGCCTTCGCAGAGTTTTTCCTGAGGACAGATGCGCCCGCAGATTTCAGGTTCGTTGTTTGTCTCGCGAAACTTGTTCGCTCCGCCAATGAAGTCGCCGTGTTCGATCAACCACAAAGCGCCGGGAATATCATTGCCGACCGGGCAAGCGACGACGCAGGGCTCGTGCTCGCATTGAAGACACCGCGAGGCTTCGACCACCGCGCCTTCAGGCGAATAGCCGAGAAAGGCTTCGCCCCAGTTGTGAATTCTCTCTCGGGAGTCTTGCTTGGGGACAGCAACGCGCTGGATTTTGAATTTGGCCTGACGCTCTAAGTCCATGCAATAACCCGTGAGGAATCGAGGATAGAGGATTGAGGATAGAGGATAGAGGATGGAGGATTGAGGATGGAGGATTGAGGATTGAGGTGTCGGTCTTCGACCTCCACTCTCTGATTTTCTATCCTCGAGTGTCTATCCTTGGATGCTCTCCTCGATGCCCTTCCTCGATCCTCAATCCTCTATCTTCAATCCTCTATCTTCAATCCTCTATCTTCAATCCTCTATCTTCAATCCTCTATC
>JBBPIE010000001.1:0-11481 GCA_038040485.1 Candidatus Onstottus arcticum | reverse complement strand
TTCAATCCTCTATTCTCGATCCTCCATCCTCATCCCCGGCCGGAAAGACCCGGCGGAACGTAGTGAATGTATGTGTTCAGCATGCGGATCTCTTCAGCCTTCTCATCGGCATCGACCATCAACAAGTCGCGCAGCGAGATCAGCCCGATGAAGTTGTCCCCTTCAAGGATCGGCAAATGACGGCAACGCGCATGCTGCATCTTGCGCAAGCCTTCCTCGTAGCTTTCGTTTGGGCTCGCGGTGGTGAGGTCGGTGGTCATTACTTCGCGCACGGCAACTGCTCGCGGGTCGCGGCCTTCGGCGACGATTCGGTTCATCAAGTCGCGCTCGGAGAACAGGCCGATCACGCGCTCGCCATCGACCACGGTCACCGCGCCGATGTGACGCTCAGTCATGTAGCGCGCGGCATTGTGAACGCTGTCGTCTGCCGAGACGGAATACAAATCGCGATGTGATTCCTTGATTATGGAGCCGAGAGTCTTCATGGCCATATCCTCCTGCCCGTTGGCCGGGTCTGAGAAGATCGGGATGGAAGCGCAACAGCCCCGGCGTTGCGCCGGAGCTACCCGCCTCAACGTTTGCTGAGTAGCGTTAACTCGTTCAGTGAAGCGCGCGACTTGCAACAAAACCAAGTATGAGTGCTGAACTGGCGTGAGTCTAAGTGGGGGAATCTGAGGTTGTCAAGAATTGAGCTTTCGAGGAACTCGAACTAATCGGTGGCGCGCGTGATCGGTTCGGCGACGCGGAGGCCGGCCATCGCTCGAGTCGTGGCGCTTGGCAACGATTGCGAGTCTCGGCATAATGCGGGCGTGGATAAGAACCGGCAGGCCGTTCAGAAGAGCGCCACAGGTTTGCGGTCTGCTCGTGAATATCGAAACCGTAACTCCGAGAAACGCCTTGAGACTCTTCTTCTCGAAGGTATCAACAGCGGCACTCCCATCAAGGTAACCGAGCGATACTGGACGCAGAAGAAGGCGAAGCTCACGCGAAGACTGAGGGGATGACTCAGATGAAATCATTGACCACGTTTTGCGCGCTCGCGATGGCGCTGGCCGTTGCGATCGTTGGTTGTTCACCGCAAAAGGACGAAACAAAGATGTCCGAATCGAAGAAGACCGAGTCGCCGCTTGCCGCGAAGATCCGGCGGTTTGCTCCGACTGAAATCACAGCAGACGTTTCTCATTTGTCGGAAAACGATCGCAAGGCGCTCGACAAGCTTATCGAAGCCGCGCGGCTGCTTGACCCGATTTACCTGCGTCAGGTGTGGAGCGGCAACGAAGCGCTGCTCAAGAAACTCGAGGCCGACTCAACTCCCGAAGGCAAAGAGCGGCTGCACTATTTCATGCTCAACAAAGGCCCGTGGTCTCGCCCCGACGAGAACAAGCCGTTTATCGATGGCGTTCCTCACGAGAAGCCGCCGCAAGCCGGCTTCTATCCCGACGACATGACCAAAGACGAATTCACCTCGTGGTGCGCCGGGCTTTCAGAGCAAGACAAACAGCGAGCGACCGGCTTCTTCACAGTGATCAGACGGGCACCGGACGGCAAGCTCAAGATCGTTCCCTATCACGAAGAGTATCGCGAGTTCCTCGAACCCGCGGCGAAGCTCTTGAAGGAAGCAGCCGAGCTGACCGGCAACGCGACGCTCAAGAACTTTCTTATCAAGCGGGCTGAAGCGTTTCTCACCGACGATTACTACGCGAGCGACGTCGCGTGGATGGACCTGGACGCGCCCCTCGATGTGACGATCGGGCCGTACGAGACTTACGAGGACGAGCTGTTCGGCTACAAGGCCGCGTTCGAAGCATTCATCACCGTGCGCGACGCGGCCGAGACTGACAAGCTCGCCAGGTACAGCGGTTATTTGCAAGAACTGGAAGACAACTTGCCGATCGATAAGAAGTATCGCAACCCGAAGCTTGGCGCAGCTTCGCCGATTCGAGTTGTCGATAACGTGTTCTGTTCCGGCGACGGCAATCGCGGAGTTCAGACCGCTGCTTACAATCTGCCCAACGATGAGAAAGTCGTGAAGGAGAAGGGCTCGAAGCGGATCATGCTCAAGAATGTTCAGGAGGCTAAGTCCAGCAAAGTTCTCGTGCCCATCTCGAAGATACTCATCGACCCCGCGCAACACTCACAGATCTCGTTCGAAGCTTTCTTCAGCCAGATCCTCGCGCATGAGCTGATGCACGGGCTCGGGCCTCACAACATCAAGGTCGGCGGGCGCGACACCGCGGTCAGAAAAGAACTGAAGGAGCTTTACTCGGCTATCGAAGAAGCCAAAGCAGACATCACCAGTCTTTGGGCGCTGCAATACTTGATCGACAAGGGCGTCGTCGACCGTGCGATGGAGCGCGATCTGTACACGACTTATCTTACAAGCTCGTTCAGATCGGTTCGATTCGGAATCACCGAAGCGCACGGCAAAGGGCAGGCGATGCAGTTCAACTATCTAATGGACGAAGGCGCGATCAGGGTCGATGAAGCCGCGGGCACTTTCAGCATTGACTCGGCGAAGATAAAGGACGCAGTGCGCAAGCTGACCACGGAGATACTCACGCTTCAGGCGGAAGGCTCTTACGACAAGGCGAAAGCGATGCTCGATAAGTACGGTGTGATCCGACCGGTGATGCAGAAGGCGCTGGACAAGCTGAGCGACGTGCCGATCGATATCGAGCCTAACTTCCCGCTGGCGCAACTCGGTCACTAGGTGGCCGGACTCTGCCGAACGGGAGTCCCGACTTGCGGACGCGCAGGAGGTGAATTCATGGTGGAGACGTGTTACTTTTGGCGGGGCACGATTGAGCAGCGGAACATTGACGTGGACTTCCGCTGGGGTAAGAAGTTGACAATGATCCGAAGCGTGCCGGCCGGGATCTGCCGGCAATGTGGCGAGCGCTATTTCGATGCGGGCGTGTACAAGTCGATGGAGAAGCTTGCTCGGTCACGGCGCAAACCGGCGACCCAGGTGGCCGTCGACGTGTTCGAGTTCCGTGCGGCGGTGAGCGCGCGGTAGAAGCCGAACAAAAAGTTGGAGCCAATGCCAAAAAAGCGGCGCGTCTCATCCATGGCGTTAGGCCGCCGCCACAAGCAGAACCCCATGGTTATCGCTAATTGGCGCGTTGCTCCTCCGCGGGTCCGCCCACCCCGAGCACCTGTCTCAGTTCTTCAATGCCGGGAGGAGCCCATTGAAGCGAGAACATATGGGTGCAGGTAGACGATGAAGAAATTAAGAATCTTTGCCGCATCACCATCCGACATGACCACCGAGCGCGGCAAGGTCCAGACGGTTGCTGACATGCTGAAGCCACTGGCTGACAACCTCGACATCGTGCTCGACGTGGTTGACTGGCGCGCGGTTGTACCAGACATGGGGCGTCCAGAGCAAGTCATACTCGACCAACTCAAGCCAACGGCATGGGATGTGTTCATCGGTATCCTATGGCATCGCTTTGGCACGCCGCCGGGCGGCAAAGAACCGCAAACACAAAAAGAATACCTTGCGGGCACGGAGGAGGAATTTAAGACCGCGCATCGCGTGTGGAAGCAGTTTGGTAAGCCGCGCATCATGATGTACCGCTGCACACGCGCTATCCCAGCTGAGGCGCTCGACCCCGACCAATTCAGGCGCGTCAAAGAGTTCTTCGCGCAGTTCGACGGGGTAAAGGGTGAGCACCCCGGGTTGTACCAACCATTCGATACGACGGACGCGTTCGAGAAATTGCTGCTCGATAATTTGCAGAGACTTTTGCTCGATTACGGAGAGCAGATCAGAGGCAAACCGCTTGCGCCCGAGGTCCTTCAGGCGTTCGCGCCCAAGATTCCCGACAATCTGCCGCGCCGCGCGCCATTCTTTGGGCGTGACAAAGACATGAATACCGCGCTGCGCGCCCTCACCCCCGAAGATCGCACGTGGGGCGTGCTCGTGGACGGCATCGGCGGCATCGGCAAGTCCGCATTAGCGGTCGAGGCGGCTTATCGCTGCAAGGAAAAAGGCTTGTTCGACGCGTCAATCTTTGTCAGCGCCAAGCAGAATATCCTCGCGCCGAGCGGCATCCGCGAGTTGACCCCTGCGGCGCGTACGCTCGACGAATTTTTAAACGAGACCGCACGCGTCCTGGGACAGACAGGTATCCTACAGCTGGCAGGTGACGGTAAACGACGCGCCCTGCTCGACGCGCTACGGTCGACGCGCGCCCTCCTCATCTACGACAACCTTGAAACGCTGACGAAAGAAGAGCAGGAGGCAATGGCCGATTTCCTGCGCGAGCTACCGCAGGGGTGCAAGGCACTCATCACGAGCCGGCGGCGTGGCGGCGAAGGCGCTGTATGGCTGCGGCTGGAGAAACTGGAATGGGAAGCCGCCCGCGGCATCATCGACAGCGAAATGGCGCGCGATCCGCAGCTGGCGAACAAACTGCGGCGCGCGAGCGAGGCGCGCTGGCAAGAACTGTACGATGAAACGAAAGGTTCGCCGCTCGCGCTCGTGCACACGCTTGGATTAATGCGCGTGCGCGCCGCGCTCACCTTTGACGGCGCGCTGGAATTGCTGCGTGGCAATCGTGACTCCGATTTGCAGAAATTCATCTTTCAAGAGGCGCGCCAGGAGTTGACGACCAATGACGAAGCCGCACTTCGCGCGCTCTCACTATTTATGCCGTCCGCTGCGTTCGAGGCCTGGATGGAAGTTGCCGCACAATCACGAAATGCGCTGGAGACGACTATTGACCGGCTGAGCGCGCTCTCGCTGGTTGACGTGCTGGCGGGCGAGGAACGTTATGCCCTGCACCCGCTCACGCGAAACTTCGTGCGCGACGAACTGCTGGCGGACATGCAAATCGCGCGCGAGACGGGTATGCGATTTGCCAAGTATTGGCTTGATTATGCCAAGCGACACAGCACACAGAGTCAAAGTTATAAAATATTCGATCTCCTACAAACCGAGTGGGCGAATCTCGACGCTGCGGCTGACTGGCTGTGGCAGACCGCATCGGTGCAAGACACCGAGGCTGCCGACAAAGACACGGCGCAGATGCTGGAGGATTTGGCGACCGCGTTAGCGCAATTCCTCATTTACAGCGGCCACTGGGACGAGCTAGTTCAGTTAAGTGCGCGGGGATACGAATCAGCGCTCTCGCTAAACAATCGAGGCGCTGCGGGCTGGAATGCGTATAGTGCTGCTTGGATTCACCAAGAGCGTTGCAACGCCGACGAGGCAGCGCGCTGGATAGACCGTGCCGGCGAAGCGTGGGCGCCCAGTGGCAGCAAAGAGACAGAAGCAGATGTCATGCACTTCCGCGGACTGGTGTCAAAACTGCGGAAAGATTACGATGCGGCTGACCGATTGTTTCACGATGCGCTGGCGATTTACCGTGACTTAAAGTTGGACAGGGATATTTCGAAAGTTCTGACCAGTTTGGGCAACCTGGAAATAGAACGCAAAGCCTACGACGCGGCGGAATCGTACATGCGCGAGGCATTAGCAATAGATGAAAGGGGAGATTATAAAAATGCGATAGCAGTGGCGCTTGACAACCTTGGCAAACTCGCGGTCGCCCGCGAACATTGGAGGGAAGCGCGCGAGTGTTGTGAGAAGGCATTAACGTTGGCTCGTGACATTGGGATGCAACCAGTGATCGCAAGTGCTCAAGACGGTCTCGCACGCGTACACGAAGCGGAAGGACACCTTGACCTTGCTCTGCCCCTGGCACAACAGGCACTAGCGTTTTGCGAACGGGTGCGGAACAAGGATTTGTCGGAGACAAGAGAATTGGTGGAGCGGTTGAGGAACAAAGTGGCCACGCGCTAATGTCCTCTGCCGGATCCGGGCCAACCTATGATGTTATGGCGTAAGGCTTACGGTATCGTATTTTCGGCTAACAAAGTCGTCCAAACCGATCGGTTAACGGCGATGGCTGAGCGTCGGGTTAGAACAATGGCCCTTACCACAACTTGCGTGGTCGATTTATCCCAACCAGTATTGGACTGAAGGACAGAAGGCATGACCGAATTACTCGAGCAAGCTATCACCGAGATTGGGGAACTGCCCGCCGAGGAGCAGGATGCCATTGCCTCACGCATCTTAGCGGAACTTAAAGATGAACAAGAATGGACAACCCGCTTCAATGCGACTACCGAACAACACTGGGACCGCCTATCTGAGCTAGCGCGGCAAGAAATCAGCGCCGGTGATACTGAATGCGCTTCCGCTCCAACTACCTCTTAAGGCAAACTGCTACAGTTGTTTAAGCAGCTCACCGAATTCAGCGCGAGGTTAGGCGCGAGGCTCGCTTTCCAGTGGAACTCCCAAAGCAAAACCGTGACAATACGAAACATGAAAATCACAACGGCCATAAGCGGCTGTCGGCGGCGGAAGATGGCTTCGCTAGCGATGGTGGCGGTGCTTGCGAGCTTACCTATCGACGGACTCGCTCAAGCGCGAATGTCGGGGTTCTCGCTTGAAGGAACGAAGACTCAGCGGCAGATCGAAGCGAAGTTCAAGGCTATTCCTTCGCCTGAAGAGGCTCGCAAGCATCATCGCTACCTGACCGCTGAACCGCATCCTGCGGGCTCGGAACGCAACAACGAGTTAGCTCGTTATATCGCGGATCTCTGGAAGCAGCAGGGCTGGGAAGACGTGACGATTCGCCGCTACGACGTGTTGAACACCTTCCCGCGAGAAGTCTCCTGCGAGATGATCAGTCCTGTTCATTACAAAGCCAGTCTTCGCGAAGACGCTTACGACGTGGATCCGGACACTAAGAACCCGCGAGTGCAATCGGCTTACACCGGGCTCTCGGCTTCGGGCGAAGTGACGGCGCCGGTTGTCTACGCGCATAGCGGCAACCCGGACGACTACGCGCTTCTGCGCAAGAACGGCATCGACGTCAAAGGCAAGATCGTTCTGGTGCGCTACTCGAACCCGTACAGCTACCGCGGCTTCAAAGCGCTGACCGCCGAGCGCGAAGGCGCGGCGGCGATGATCGTCTATTCCGATCCGCAAGAAGACGGCTTCAAACGCGGCAAGGTTTTTCCCGACGGACCGTGGGGTCCCGAGAGTCACATCCAACGCGGCGCGATCACCTACGACTTCATGGTGCCTGGCGATCCGCTTACTCCCGGCTGGGCTTCGGTCGAAGGCGCGAAGAGGATTCCGATTGAAGAAGCGATCTCGGTTCCGAAGATCATCGCGTTGCCGATGTCGTGGCGTGACGCAAAGCACTTGCTCGAAAACATGGACGGCCCCGAAGCGCCAAAAGATTGGCAAGGCGGGCTCCCGATCAGGTACCGGTTCGGCGGCGGCGCGGTGAAAGCTCACGTCAAAGTCGATATGGACAACAGCATCAAGCCGAACTATGTCGTCGAAGCTCGAATACGCGGTTCGGAGTTCCCGGATGAATGGATTGTTCTTGGCAATCACCGCGACGCCTGGGAGTTTGGCGGAGTCGATCCGTCGAGCGGGACCGCTTCGATGATTGAGATGACTCGCGCGCTTGGCGAGCTCAAGAAGCAAGGCGCGCGGCCGAAGCGGACGATCGTTGTGTGCAGTTGGGACGGCGAAGAAGTCGGGCTCACCGGCTCGACTGAATGGGGCGAACAGTTCGCTGATGAACTAAAGGCGAAGGGCGTTGCTTACATCAACGTCGATTCCTCGACCTCGGGTCCGAACTTTCGCCCGAGCGCAGTTGCATCTCTCGCGCCGCTGATCGTCGAGTTGAGCAAGTCGCTCACCGCGCCTTCTGGTAAGGCTCTTTATCAAGAGTGGAAGCTCTCGTTGCAGCGCGAGAAGAAGAGACCGATTACCGACCGCGATCTTGTGGACACACGAATCGGAAGCGGGTCGGATCACACGGTGTTCCTGAACCATCTGGGAATTCCGACTGTGGGCTTGCAGTTCGACGGTCCGTACGGCGTTTACCATTCAATGTACGACGACTTTTATTGGATGAATCAATTTGGCGACCCGGGCTATCGCTATCACACACTGTGCGCGCAGGTGTGGGGCGTGCTCGCGTTGCGGCTTGCGAACGCGAACGTGTTGCCGTTTGACTTTGCGTTCTATGCGGACAACATTCGGCAGTTCATCGGCGAGCTTCGAAAAAACAATCGCGCGGCGAGCGGTTTGGATTTTGCAAGACTTGCCAAAAGCGTCGGAGAGTTCGAATCCGCTGGAAGGCTGCTGGCTCTGGAAGTCGACAGGATTCTGCGATCTCGCAGCAGGGAGGTCACCGCTGACGACAAGCTTGCGAGTCAGATGATGACGGTTGAGCGGAACTGGCTAAACGCGGAAGGCATTCCGGGGCGGTCGTGGTTCAAGCACATTCTCTACGCGGCCAGGTACACGTATGCGCATCTCGAGTTGCCGGGATTGACTGAGGCGGTGGAGAAGCGCGATTGGAAAGTCGCCGGAGAGCAAGCTCGCATCCTTGAGAGCGCCCTAACCAGGAACGCCGAGTTGCTTCGCGCTGCGAGAGACGATTTGCGGAATGCAGCTCGTCAGGGTAAGCGGTGAGCGGAATCATCGGAATAGTAGTTTTCGAAGCCACCTAACCGCAGAGCCGCCGAGACGCAGAGACTACGCTGAGAATTGACGGTAAGATCCAGTCCAAACGTCGATCACTTTCCGGCCTGCATCCGTGTTCGAAGCTGATCGAGTTCCTTTTGCAGTTGGATGTACTCGGCGTTTGCGCGTTCGACATCGAGTTTTTTCTTGAGCAACCTCGCGCCCTGACGCTGCGCCCCACGGCTGGCGGCGGCTCGTTGAGTCTCGCGGTACTCTCTCAAAACCTGCTTGACCACCTCGGCGCGTTCTCTGATTCGCCGCTCCAACTCGACTGCGCGTGTTTTTAGATTCTGTCGCACGTGAAAAACCTCGGTGAGGACTTGCTTCTAGAATCCTGTGGGGGGCGCTGAGATTCTGGACTCGCACTTGGGACGGTCGTCCTGCAACCGAGAGCACGGTAGCATAGCGGTCAGTAGCTTGCAAGCTGCAAGTTAAGGTGAAGCCTTAGCGGGCTTGTGGCTTTGCACAATAAAGGCAATCTGCACAAGAAAGCGACCGGCTGCACAAAAAGGGTAGCGGTCAGCCGAACCACTGGTAGTGTGATATTCCTAAGTTGGAAAGTTGCTGCCCTCTTCGGGCGATCTCAGTGGGTGTTGATCCTAACCGTGCCCTTACCGTTGGTTGGGATATTGATGGTCTGCACCTGTCCCGTGTTGCCGTCTGTTAGCTCGACGCTCACAATGCCGTTCTTGGCTTTGTAGGGGCATATTGAGACTAAATCCTCGGCGCATTGCTCAAAGGCGTCTACACAGCCTGTGTACGGCCGAGTATCTTCACTGCCCTTCAGGCATCCAACAAGCGCTTGTTGACAAGCTGCGGTGCAGTCTATGAACGGGGGTTCCCACGATGCCAGAGTCAAACTAGCCACAAGACTAAGGAAAAAAATACGAGCTTTGGTCAACCTAGTTGGCCCTCCTTCTACCATTGTCAAGATCATAACAGTGCTTATGGCGCTAGTGGGTCAGTTTGAAGCTTGGGCTTAGATGATAAGCAATTCTCCGGTCTTGCTTCGGAGGTCGGCTATATAGCTATTTAGTCCGTCGTTCACGTCCTCCAGTGTCGCGTCCAATTGGCCCGCGAAGGCAATTTGCAAAACGATGTCACAACTCAACGCACTCACGATGTTCGCCTTTGCGCCATCAAAATCAGCCGCGCAGAGCAAGCTGATTACTTGCTCAAAGCAGAATATGCGACCATTAAGGCGCGCGCAAATGCTGGAGCATGAGTCAGCCGAACAGAGGGCGGTGAGGGCGCGCTTATCGCCCATCAGTAAGATACTGTCAGCCGAACTCGTCGTGGTCGCGAAAATCACTGCCTCGCCTGAATCTATGTCTTCGATTGCAACGAGAGTCGCAAGATCATTTGGATCAGGCTCAGACTCTATTTCATGGACAGATAGAACGAATTCCAGCGCACGCTTGACACCTTCAGGACCGTACTTAGCTTCTAGTTTTGTTCGGCTTCTTTGTTTTTGAAGCTGATACTTTATGGTGTTAAGGACAAAGACATCATCGCGGAACAGGCCAAGAACGTGGAGCGCTCGATCTAGGAGATCGCAGGCCGCCAACTTGAAGATAACGTCGTTATCGGCCAAACATATCAATCTTGGTCCGTATCTGTTACTCGGCGCAGGAATTCTCCGCTTTCCTCGGGCAAAAGCTCCCAATTCAACCGACTTAACATTTTCTCGCGAATGGTATCGACGGCATGGGCATTCGGCTCGATCAATCTAAGGGCGGCCATTCCTATCGGCATAAACTTTTGGCTCCAAGCATAGTTCAACGCCACGACTCCAGGGTCAACTTGATAGCGTTGATACTTGTCGTAGGCTGCCTGGGCGAGGGCTTCAGCGTCGATCCGATACGTAGCCGTGTAGCGAAGTTCAGGGTGTCCCGTGAGAAGCTCGACCGCAAAATCGGTTGCGACCCTCTCTTCCTCGTCGGGGCTTTCTTTCGCTACCTTTTCATCAACAAGAAAGTCGAAATTATCTAAATGATGACGTGCGATGTGACCTAATTCATGGGCCAAGATGAACAAGAGCCAAGCCGAGTATTTCATCTCCCTCGAAATAATGATGACCGGTCGTCCTTGTATTCGCACAGATAGACCATCCATTTTTCGTGTCTTCTTGGGAAACTTGGATATATGAAGTACCGGTATGCCAGTCTCCCAACAATAGTCCAGTAAGGCATTGAGGGTCACGGCGCTGGCGCCCGTTTTGAGTATCAGTTCGCGTATTTCTTTCGCGGATGTTGGAACTTGAACGGTTGGCGAATCCGTAGCGATGCAAGCGAGCTGTGCAGCTCGTATTGATAAACGACTGGCCCACAATAGCTGGGCATCAGTTACCTTCTCGGATCTCTTAAATTTGGCACGGCCCAACTCTTTCCAGATAATTTGGGATGAATTGCGTTGCAGCGACTCTAATTCTATTCCGAGGTTTCGGGAGAGCAAAGTGATGGCCTGCGCATAGCCTGACGGATTCTGCGCTATGGCATCATCCCACCAATCAGGTAACACCTTGTTGGCCAGAAAATTGGAGTCAACTCCGACTTCCGCAAGCCGTTTATATAGGGTTTTCATCAAATCCGTGCTCATTGGTCGCCCTTTAGCTCTGCATTGATTAGATGCATTCGGACGCGAACCACATACACGCGGAAAGCTTGTTTTAGAGGTTGCCTTTGCTCCCGTCTAGAATAACGGCTGAGGTAAGTGCGGTGGGGTTTGAGCTGTGTGACTCAGCCGTTATTCTAGACGGGAGCACGAAAGGCTGTCAATAGGCTATTATTGTGCCTGTCGCTATTTATTGTGCCCAACGTACAGGGTTTTATCCGCAATGCCCGTGAGGACCTGACTGAGAAGGGAACTTGGGGCATTGTGGATAAAACCTGTTGAACTGAACCGCTGCTTCCGAGGCG
>JBBPIE010000014.1:0-160436 GCA_038040485.1 Candidatus Onstottus arcticum | reverse complement strand
CTGACTACTGACTACTGACTACTGACTACTGACTACTGACTACTGACTACTGACTGCTTCCGCCCTATGCCTGAGCTTCCAGAAGTCGAAACACGACTTATCTATTTTCGGAGCACTGCGCTCGGCCAACAAGTCGAGCGGGTGCTGGTCACGGCGCCAAACCTGATCAAGTCCGAAACCGCTCGAGTCTTCGCTCGCAAGCTTCGGGGACGCCGGTTTGTTGAAGCTTGCAGGCGCGGCAAATACCTGATTGTCACTCTCGATGACGGCCGCATGCTCGTCCTGCATTTCGGGATGGGCGGCGACCTGCATTTCTACCAGTCCTGGCGCGAGCGGCCGGAGTACACTCGCATCGAGTTTATCCTGATGAGCGGCTGGCGGCTGGCGTTCACTTGCCCGCGAAAAATCTGCCGCGTGATGCTCGTCGATGCCGTGAGTGAAATAGCTGCGCTTCGAGATATGGGTCCCGAGCCTGGCGGCAGACACTTCAGCCTCGCCTACATCACGCGTCTTTGCGAAGAGAGCCCGGCGCGTTACATCAAACCGATGTTGATGGATCAAAGAAAAATCGCAGGCGTCGGCAACATCTACGCCGACGAGATACTGTTCGCATCGCGAGTCAGGCCCGATCGCCGGGCGTCAAGTCTCCGTGAAGAAGAACTGCGGCGCATTCACCGGGAGACTCGCCGCGTGCTCAGGCGTGCCATTGAAACAGCAGCCGAAGAGGAGTTCCCGGCGGACTTTCTTGTCTCGCGCGACTGGCGCGGCGCGGGCTGCAAACGTTGCGGCGCCTCGATCGAACGCAAAAAGCTTAGCGGCCGCACCGCTCACTTTTGTCCCTGCTGCCAGGTGTAGACGCCATATTGCCTTGGACCAACGCGGTTGATAGCATCAAGCCTTCTCCCGGCAGAACTCACTCACTTATTAAAAGGAGCGACCGATGGACCCCAACTTTTGGAGCAATATTCTTCATCCGGACATCTCCATTCTCGAAAAGATCGTGCGCCCGATCATCGTCTACGTTTCCCTCGTTGTCCTGTTGCGCCTCGCGGGAAAGCGTGAACTCGCTCAGTTGAACAACTTTGACCTGATCGTCCTGCTCACGCTCTCAAACACCGTTCAGAACGCGATCATCGGCAGCGACAACTCTGTAGCGGGCGGTGTGATTGGAGCCACTACTTTGGTGTTGTTGAACTACATCGTGGTGCGGTTCTTCTACAAGCACGAAAAGCTCGACCACCTCGTTGAAGGCAATGAGGATTTGTTGATCGCAAACGGGAAGATCAGAGAGGACAGGTTGAAGAAGGAGCTAATCACAAAGTCAGAGCTTGAAGGGGCCGCGCGCAAACAGGGATTCGCGTCGCTTGAAGAAGTCGAGCGCGCGATGCTCGAGCCGGGCGGCTCATTCTCCTTCATCGGAAAGAAGCGCACCCCCGAACTGATCAGGCACGACGAGTTGCTCGCAAAGCTGGACGCGCTTGCTCGAGAGATTCAGTCGCTCCGCCTGCAGAAGAGCTAATCTTACTAGAGCGCAATCTTGCCCACGCTTCCTTTCCCAACGCGAGGGCCACGGTTGTCGCGAGCCGGCGGATGATCGAGATTCGCCGTTCGAACACCAATCTCATAAGCGTACTGGCCGATGCGCGCCAGCTTTTCATAGTTGATCTTTTCGGCGCTGTCGGTATTGGCGTGATAGTCCGGATGCAAGCCCGTCGTTAGAAATACGATCGGAATTCCCTTCGCCGCGTAGCTGTAGTGATCGCTTCGATAGTAGATCTGCTCGAGATCGGCTGGGTCGTTCATCTGGTAGTCAAGCTTGAGCGGTTTCTCGATCGCGGCGTTCGCATCCACGGTGAGGTTGTGAAACTCGGTGCTGATTCGGTCGGAGCCTACGACGTACACCGTGCTTGCTTCTTCGGGCTTGTTGTCCTGGTTGCGGCCGACCATGTCCATATTGACTTGAGCGACGATCTTGTCGATTGGGATAGTCGGATAGTCAGCGTAGTAGCGTGAGCCGAGCAAGCCTCGCTCTTCTCCCGCGTGCCAGATAAAAAGGACCGAGCGCCGGGGTTTGGCAGAGCCCGCGAACGCTTTCGCGATTCCCAGCATCGCCACCGTGCCCGAGCCGTCGTCGTCCGCGCCGTTCCAGATTCGATCCGCAATCGCGCCCTCGGTCACCCGGCCTCGCGCTCCCGTTCGGCGCGGGCCTCCGGCGGAATCGGTGACCTCGCCTTCCGCGTAGCCAACATGATCGTAGTGGGCGCCGAAGGCGACGTAGGTGTCTTTGAGTTTCGGATCGCTGCCGTCGACTACTCCGATCACGTTGCGCGTGTACTGGGTTCGAACCGTCTGATAATCGACGTCGATGTTGAACGTGATCCGCACGTTCTTGAGCGGAAACTGCGGCAGAGCCTCTCCCTTCGAAGCCTTTTCTTTCAACTCGGCATACTTCATTTCTGCGCCGGCGAACAGAAACTCGAAGAACTCATCCTGAGCCGAGACACTTGGCGCAATCGGTGTGTCGAGCCGTTGAGTCGTCGTGAAATCCGGTTCAGGCAAGGCGCCCAACCCGCCCTGACCTTGACCGCGCTCGCCGCCCTCACCGCGGTCACGGCCGATATCTCCGGCATTGGGCCCTCCCCCCTGTCCGCCACGAGTCGGGAGTACCGGGCCGATGGTCGCGATGGCGTCTTGCTGTTCGGTGGCGTGCCGCGACCGTCCGCGCATCGCTCTGAAGGTCTGACGGGCGTCGGCGCCTTTTGGCGGAATCGAACCGAGGTACACCGCGATTTTGCCTTTGACCTGTCTTCCAGCGTAGTCGTTGTGATTGGCGGCCGCCAGGTTCAACCCATAGCCCACGAACTCGACTTCGTTTGCGGTAACCGAGCGCTTGCCGCCAGCGTTGGCGGGAAATGAAATGCCTTCTTTGTGCTTGAACGTTCGGATCTGGCCGTTAGCTTCAACTGTAACGGTCGAGCGGTTGTTGGTCTTAATGCCCAGCACCGCGACTCGCTGGTAGTAAGAACCATTCGGTCCGCCGGGCTTGATGCCCCAAGACTTTAGCTGCCCCGCGATGTACGCAGCCGCGAGTCCCAGACCTTCGGTGTAGGTGGCGCGACCTTCAAACTCGTCGGAGGCTAGATAAGTCAGCCACGTCTTCAAATCTTCGGCTTTGATCTGATCGCGGCGGCCGTTCGTCTTGGCGTTGGCGGGGCTGAACGCGAGCGCACCTACGATGGCCAGCAGAGTGACAAATGCAGTTAACTGTTTTCGGCCAGGCATGAAACTCTCCTCGTGAATGAACTTGAGCTTGAAGTGACTGATACGCGAGCCGCCGGGCTGGTGATACAAGAAACAGCCCGCCAGTGGCTGGCCGGCTCGCGGTGCAGTTCTTCTGGAACGCCCCCGTCATTGTTCATCTAATTGCCTGGAGAGGGAAGCAAAAACAGCTCGAATCCTCATACTAAGCCCGGTGTCAGGGCCGGGCACTTTGGAATTCTGATCGGTGCGGACACCAAGGGTCGGAGCCAGGAAAAGGCCGTCGAGCCCCCTAAACGACGGCAAGGTAAACAAAACCTGCCTGGCTCCCCACCAACTTGAGTGCCTCCCTTCTCCCATATCAAAGTGTTGAGACTATTGATTGAAGTGAAGGAGGCGCCTCGGCTGACGTAAACAGCCCCCCATACAGTGATGACGGGGTGCTCTCCGAGGCAGGCCGTGGCAAATTGCGTTGGCTGAGGTTGAAGCAGAGTGGAGACAAGAGTGGTTAGAGGC
Organism: Candidatus Onstottus arcticum; assembly: GCA_038040485.1. Classification (GTDB taxonomy): domain Bacteria; phylum Acidobacteriota; class Blastocatellia; order UBA7656; family UBA7656; genus Onstottus_B; species Onstottus_B arcticum. The sequence goes on along the minus strand of JBBPIE010000014.1, from coordinate 156,662 downwards.
ATTATTATCGCGTTACTGCCCTCATTTGTTGTTGCAGTCCTGGTTGTTGCCGGGACGTACTTGACGGCCCTGCACGATTCAGCAAGGTTGCTGAAACCGAACCCGTGGGAAGGCGCGGCGCCCCTCGAAGCTCAATTGCGTGTCGATTCTGAATAGGGATTGGAGGAGCGATGTTTCTAAGTAGGACAAAGGCTTTGCAAGCTGCGGGGAAGTTCATGCGGCGAGCCAAGGTGGCGGCCGCGATCGCCAGGTTCGAGAGGGTTGTCGAGCGGAACCCGAGCGACCTGTCGGCGGCCAACTCGCTGGGCGACCTCTACGTGCGCGCCGGCAGGACCGTAGAAGCGGCAGCGGTGTTCTCGGTCATAGCCGACCAATACTGTGCCGGCGGCTTTTTGCCCCGCGCTCTTGGCATGCTCAAAAAGATTGTCAGGCTCGACCCCGGTTCGGCGGAAGCGTTGGTGAAGCTTGTCGAACTGCACGAGAGATTGGGCCGTACGGCTGAGGCGCTCGAGTGGCAGCGCCGCTTCGCGAACTCATACCACAACGACGCAGAGCCCCAGCGCCCGGTTGAGGTCTTCGATCGAATAGCCGACCTCAACACGCCGGTTGCCTCTCCTCAAATCGAACCTGCCGAAGCCCTGGAGATTTCCCCGGCGCTCGATCACCACGAACTCTCCGAAGACGAATTTGTCATCAAGCAGATCTTTCGGGCGGAGGTGTTGGCGATTCGCGGCGGCTTCGACGAAGCTGTCGCCATACTTAGGGAAATACTCAGCTTCGCGCCGGACAACGTGCCGGCTCGGTCAAAGCTTAAAGATGTTTATTTGCGAGCGGGCCTTGCGGAGCTTGCTGCCAATGAATGCCTCCAGCTTGCCCGGATTCGCGAGTCACGCAAGATGGACGCAATTGGGTACCTCGACGACGAACTCGAGTTCGGCCTGATGATCGACTCGCCTTCAAGCGATGAAAGTCCTTCGTTCGAGCACAACCCGGACCTGGCGCCGGGATTCGAGTTCTTCGCCAAACCGATTAGCACATTCAACAGAAGGAACATCGCGCGACTCCCGATGAGCCTGCCGGTCCTCGTGACTTCGGAAGATGGAGGCTGGCGCGAGTTCGCAGAGACAGTGAACGTCAGCAGAGCTGGCGCCCTGGTTAGGCTTGGACACTCAGTGAATCCCGCGACTTTGTTGCGCGCCACGCTGCCGATGCCGGTCAGGCTGCGGCCCGCCCAGTTGAGCAAAGGACTCTACATTATCCGTGGACTCGTTCGTCACGCGGTGCCAGACCCGGGAGGCGACCACCTGGTAGGCATCGAGTTTGAAGTTACCGGAGAAGCGCCGAGTGAACCTCAGGATACGCAGTTGGATTGTAGCAACGCTTTGACTTCTGAGTGACCCTGCTAAAAAGAGTTCAGACCCCGCGAACATCCTCACGCGCGTTCAGCATCAAGCTTGTCCATTCGATCTTCGAGGCGGCTCTGGTCAGATCTCAGCGCAATCGAATCCCGGGTGAGGACGTTAAACTTGCGGTCGAGAGTGTGGACGTTTTCGCGCAGTTCGAGGATTTCAGCAAGCGCCCGCTCCCAGATTGGTTTTGTGTCGTAAGCCTTATTCTCAAGCGCCTCGAGCCGCTGATCGATCCCATCCAATCGCGTCTCCATTCGCTCAACGCGAGATTCAGTTATCTCCTGACGAGATTCTATTCGTTCAAGGCGAGCTTCCAGTTTCTGCTGGCCCGCTTCCAGTCGCTCCTGGCGCTCTTCAATTTTCTCCAGGCGTGCTTCTATTCTCTCATGGCCCCGTGCCGTGCTGTTATCCAGGGAATCAAACCTCGCGAAGACTCGCTCCTCGAAGGAAGGACCGTTCGGCAGATTTTGCGTCGTGTCGTTGCTCATTTGCGTCTCCAACTCATTTGATAACCCACGACCGCCGGTGTTCGCATTATGAGGCCTGATGAAACTCAGTTCAAGCACAAACTCCAAACCGAGCCCGCTCCAAGGCCGGCTCCGGAGCTGCGCCGAGCGCGATAGTCTATTCGAGGGAAGTCAGACGGGTTCGAACTCGAAGAGCCCGCCCGCATTGGATTCGGGCGCGTTGCTATGGTGCCCCTCGCGACGCTTTAGCGTCGAGAGACCTAGCCGTGAGCGCGCTCGAATTCGCTCATGAACGCGGCCAGCGCGTCGACGCCCTGCTTTGGAAACGCGTTGTAGATCGAAGCGCGAATTCCACCGATTGAACGATGGCCCTTCAGCCCGTCGAGTCCTGACTTCGTCGCTTCGCTGACGAACTGCTTTTCTAGCTCTTCGCTTGGAAGCCGGAAGGTCACGTTCATAAGCGAGCGGCTGTCCGCCTTTGCGTGACCGCGATAGAACTGAGAGGAGTCGATCGCGTCATAGAGCGTCTTCGCCTTCTCTTCATTGCGACGTTGTACGACTTCGAGCCCGCCTTGCTCCACCAGCCACTTCAGCACCAGCCGCATCACGTATATCGCAAACACCGGCGGCGTGTTGTACAGCGATCTCTCCTTCGCGTGAGTGTTGTAGTTGAGCATCGTGTGCAGGTCTTTCGGGCTGCGTTCGAGCATGTCTTTGCGAATGATCAAAAGAGTAACGCCAGCGGGGGCGAGGTTCTTCTGCGCGCCGGCGTAAATCAGCGCGTACTTGTTCACGTCTATGGGTCGGCTGAAGATGTCCGAGGATGCATCGGCGACGAGCGGCACCGCGCCGGTCGCCGGATCGTACTTCCATTCGGTCCCGTGAATCGTGTTGTTGGTCGTGAAGTGAACGTATGCCGCTCCCGGATCTAGCTTCAGTTCTTCCTGTTTTGGTATGCGGTCAAAGTTCTCTGGCTCGGTCGTCGCGGCAACGTTCACAGTGCCGACTCGCTTAGCCTCTTTCATCGCCTTCTGAGCCCACGAGCCGGTGATGATGTAGTCAGCTTTGCCGCCGGCGGGGAGAATGTTCATCGGCACCATCGAAAACTGCAGCGACGCGCCGCCTTGCAGGAACAGCACATGATAGTCGTCGGAGATGCCTGCGAGCTTGCGGATGTCGGCTTCCGCGCCGAGAATTATTTCATCGAACGGTTTTGATCGATGACTTATTTCGAGCACTGACATTCCAACGCCGGGAAGCGCTAGCAAATTCTGCTGCGCTTCTTCGAGAACCGCCAACGGTAACACGGCTGGTCCCGCGGAAAAGTTGTAGATTCGCTCAGTCATAAGTCCCCCTCGGTCGATTTTGGATTTTAGATTTTGGATTTTGGATTGCGAGGCTGCGCCGTTTTGGGAAGGTTCCCGTTGTCGAAATCCAAACCCCAAAATCTAAAATCCAAAATCCGAAGTCGTTATCAAATGCTCAACAGACTAACTTCAATGATGTCATTCGACTTTGCCCTTATCGCTTCGAGCACTCTTTCGGAAGGTGACTGGTCGAGATGAATGCGAGCGACTGCCGCGACCGCGCCTTCAAACACGATGTTTTCGGTCTCCTGCACGTTAATGCCGGCCGCTTTGAGCTGGTCAAACACGTCGGCTAGCACGCCCACCCGGTCGAAATGCCGAACGACCAGCAAATGAGTAGCAGGTGACTTCTTAGCCACATTGACAACATTCGGCGCACGGCCAGTGTCCCGGTACTCACGAATGATTCGGAGCGTCTCGTCGGCAATCGCTTGTTGAGCCTGATCCGTCGAAGCCCCGATGTGATGAGTGCCGATGACCCCGTCGAGTTTGAATATCGCGTCTTCAACGGAGCCCGTGCCGCCGGAAGGCTCGCCCGCGAAGACGTCGAGTCCCGCCCGCAGGCCGCGCTCCCGAACCGATTGTTCAAGCGCGGCCTGATCGACCACCTCGGCGCGCGAGGTGTTGATGAAGTACGATCCGGGCTTCATCGCTTCCAGCAGTTTCTCGTCGATCAGGGTTCGAGTCTCGGCGGTCAGCGCGACGTGAACGCTCATCACATCACACGACATCGCAACTTCAAGCGGCGATTGCTTCATCTCGATTCCAAGCTGCTCGGCTCGGTTAGACGTAAGTGAGCGGCTCCACGCAACGACCGGCATTCCGAAGGCGCGCGCGCGAGTGATCATCTCCTTGCCGATGCTGCCGACGCCGATCAAGCCAAGCGTGCGCCCGAACAACCCGCGAGCCTTGCTGTACTCTTTCTTGTTCCAACGCCCTTCTTTCAGATCTGAGGCGCCCGCAGGAATTCGGCGGTCTAGCGCGAGTATCAACCCGAACGCAAGCTCGGCGACCGCAATCGAGTTCTTACCCGGGCAGTTCGCAACATAGATGCCGCGCGCCGATGCCGTCTTCACATCGATCGTGTTGTAGCCCGCGCCCGCTCGCACGACAAGGCTCATCCGGCCGGCCTCGAGCACGTCTCCGGTGACCTTGTTGCCTCGAACTACCAGGACGTCGGCGCCGCTGGATGCGACGGCTTGTTTGAGTGCGTCGCCTTTCGCGTCGGGTTCGTAGACGACTTCAAAGCCGGCGGCTTTCAACTCGGCTTGCGCGGTTTCTTCAAACTTGTCGGCGATCAGTATCTTCATGGATCCAGTTTCGGTTTGTAATCTTGAAGTCCGGCAGGCTAAAGGACACGCGAAAGACGATAGCGATCAGGCAGCGTCGCCGTAAAGAAACGCGATTTCTGCCGCCAATTCACCTGCGGTTTCCGCGGGGGATCTTCTCCGCAGGAACTTGCGACTTAGTGGAACTGGCAACGACGTTGTGTCAACGTCTTCAGAGACGATCGGTATGATCTTCTTGTTGAGGCCGAATGCAGCTCCCAACTCGAAGAGTAGGTTTGGCCGTCCAAGGCTTTCACGAGTGACGAGGAGAACAACAGCGTCGCTTTTTCTCAAACCCTCTTCGAGAACATCGCTATAAGATGCTCCGGCCCGCAATGTGTTTTGGTCGGACCAGACGTCAATACCGTTGTCGACCATGCTCTTGGCAAACTCGCGAGCCCAGGCTTGGTCGGAGTGGGAGTAGGAAATGAATATTTTCGGTGCGTTCATTGATCTGATCCTCCGGAGTCAGGGTAAAGTCCGCCGACTCGAAACCCGAGCTGTTGAAAGTATAGACCAATCTGATTGATATCCAGCAAGTCTCTCTTCTTAAGGAATAGCGGAATTCCCTCGCGCAATTGTAACTCGGTCGCGGTCATGCCGACCAGAATCCCTATTATCGGGATCCTTCTGCTCCACGCGGCACCAAGCTCGGCCCAAACGTAAGGGCGATCAAGCGACCAGGGCGTCAAGAGCACGACGAGTTCGTGGGCACGATCGAGGAAAGACAAAATGTTCTGTTCGAAGTCTTCGCCTACCTCCACGTCCGCCTCGTCGAGGAATGGTGTCGCCCCGGCGTTAGAGATGTGACGAGCTATCTGCCTGGCGATCCAAGTGTCTCGGCTGCTATGGCTTATGAAAACCAAGCGAGCGCCTGGGGTACCTTCACTCATCGAGTCTCTCCAGAGAAACCTTCGTGAACCTCATTGATCGGAAGACCTTTCAGATCAAATGACTCAACAAGCCGTCGCGAAGTTTGGGCTCGAACCAGGTGGACTTGGGCGGCATTACCTCTTTCGCGTCCGATATCGCCATCAGCTCTTCAATCGTCACCGGGTACATCGAGAACGCGGCTGCAGCCTGGCCGTCATTCACCAAATCCTCCAGTGCTTTGGTCCCGCGAACGCCGCCGATGAAATCGATTCGCTTGTCAGTGCGCAGGTCCGTAATGCCGAGCAGCGGCTCGAGCACCCGTTCTTGAAGCGTGCTCGCGTCCAGCGACGAGATCGGGTCGATCGGCGTCGTCGTTCCGGCCGGGAGCTTCAAGCTGTGCCATCGCCCGTCGAGATACATGCATATCTCGCCCTTCTGCAAAGGCGAAGCCGACGTGGCGGCGCTTACCTCGAACTGCGAAGAGACCGCTTTGAGAAACTGCGCCGGGGACCTCCCGTTCAGCTCCTTGACGACGCGATTGTATGGAAGAATTCGCAACTGGTCTGCAGGGAAGAGAACCGTCAGAAAGAAGTTGTAGTCCTCCTGACCCGTGTGCGCCGTGTTTTCCGATTTGAGTTCCGCGCGAGCGCGGGCGGCGCTTGCAGCGCGATGATGCCCGTCGGCGATGTAAATGAGCGGGACCGAGGCGAACTCCTCTATCAAACGCTGAGTCTCAGCCTGGCCGACTCGCCAGATCGCATGAGCGACACCGTCCGCCGCCGCGAAGTCATAGAGGGGCTCTTCAGTTTGCACGCGAGCCACTATCTCATCGATTTGCGTTCGCCCGCGGTAAGTCACAAACACCGGCCCGGTCTGTGCGCGAAGGGTGACCATGTGCCGCGTGCGGTCGTCCTCTTTGTCTTTTCGGGTGCGCTCGTGCTTGCGGACGATGTCGGCGTCGTACTCGTCAATCGAGCAGCAAGCCGCAATGCCGGTCTGCTGATGTTCGCCCATCCGAAGGCGATAAACATAAAGGCTCGGCGTCTCCTCGACTGACAACGGCGCGGCGATCTTCAGCTTCTCGAAGTTCACCCTGGCTTTGTCATAGACCGCGTCCGAGTGGACATCGGTTCCGTCAGGCAAGTCTATCTCGGGGCGCGACACATGCAGAAAGCTGAGCGGGTTTTGCGCCGCAAGCTCGCGTGCCTCGGCTGTGCTGACTACGTCGTAGGGTACGGCTGCGACTTGGGCGGCCGTCGCTTTGGGTGGGCGCTGCGCTTGAAAAGCTCTGATGGTTGCCATGTTCTCTCCGGTCGGGCTAGTGCGCTGCCGGCAAGAACATTGAAGGTCAAGCTTCCGAGCAGCGAGTAGGAATGCTAGGCCGTGCTCATCAGACTGTCAACTTACCAACTCCGGTTCATCGTTGCGAGGGTTCGTTTTCGCTCTTTCGCGACGTGCGTTATCATTTCGCCGAAGCCGCTCACACGCTCCGCCGAGAAAAGGAGAATTAATGACAGCAGTCAATCCGCAGCCGTTCGTGCTAGCCGAGCGCGAAGGCTCGATCCTTACTCTGACGCTCAACCGCCCGGAGAAAAGCAACTCGCTGCACCCGGACCTGGTTAAGGAGTTGTCGTCCGCTCTCAGAGCCGCTGAAGGCGACACCACCTTGAATGTCGTACTGCTGACCGGAGCAGGCCGGAGCTTTTGCGCCGGACTCGATTTGAGCTTGATGGTCAGTTGGACGATCCAAGAGAAGATCGAATACCTGCGCTCCGCGACCGCAATCTTTCAACAAATATGGTCGCTCCCTCAGCCGGTGATCGCGGCGGTGAACGGCCCGGCAATCGCGGGTGGGTTCGATCTCGCGGCGTTCTGCGACATAAGGCTTGCGGCTCCCGAAGCTCTCTTCGGACAGGCGGAGATCAACATCGGTCTCACGCAGATCGTTCACCCGCTCTACAAATCGATCGGCTTGGCACGCGCGAAAGAGCTTGCGATGACCGGGCAGAACATCAACGGGGAAGAGGCCTACCGGATCGGTCTGGTGAATCACCTCTACCCGCGCGAAGAGTTGATGCCGCGCGCGATGGAGTTGGCGCGGGTGCTCGCGTCGAAGCCGCGCGGTGCGTTGTTCGAGACGAAGCGGCTGACTCGCGAGTTGATAGATCTTGACACCAGTAGCGCGCTCGATGAGATAGGCAGCACGTTTCTTCGCTGCCTCGAGTCGGAGGAGCATCGCCGCCGCGTTGCTGAGGTTTTCGCGAGTCTTAAGAAGAAGTGATCCTCCTGGGAGCGCGGCCGTTCCGGGCCGCACCTTCGACGAAGGTTGCTAGAGCGCTAAGCGACTGGGGGCGAGACGCCCGCGCTCCCAGGCGCTAAGACTGCAGGCGAGGAGCCTGCGCCAGAAGCCTCGCCACCAGCGCCGCGATGAGCGTTATCTCGACGTGGTCGCTGGCTGAGAGATGAAAGTTCGCTTCGAAGTCAGAAGCGGTCTTCAACACCTCTAATCGCACCGACCGGCGCGGTACCCTCCACTTCCGCATTTTTTCGCGACACCCTTGATGTCAAAGTCAAAGGTGGACTAGTATGGCGGGCAGTAAGTCGGAAGCAGAACACGTCGTTCGCTGAAGATGGCTGATGGCGCAATGAAAGCCCCCCGGTTCGAATCGAAACCAGTCCCTTCAATATACCTGCAGACCTGGATGGCGAGCACCAAAGGAGAAAGCATCAATGAGTACCAAAACAGCCCGAAGGTCACCGACGCACCGGCTGAGCCGAGTCGTCGAAAGAGTAATTTCTCACGCGCTCTCCTTGTATCGGTATGCCTTGTCATCTTCGCAACAGGCATCAGCCTGGTCTTCATAAAAAGGTCCTCTCACCCGCCTGTTGCCGGGCAAGAAGCTGCGATTTCTACGGCAGGAAGCAGCACAGCGCAAACATCACCGGACGCGCCTGCGGGCCCGCTTAGCTCGCAAGAGGCAACAGCCGCCCGCTTGGGCGCTCGCACTCCACACATGTCCAGCGATAACGCACAGAAATCCGTCGCCGGAAACAGGGCGCGGGCTAACCTCCTCGGCTCGCGAATACGCGAGTTGGCAAGGACGTCGAAGCTAAAGCAGCTGGAACGCAAAGGTCTCGCGCAATTACCCCGCGCGCCAGCTCAGAACCCGGCGAACACACTCGCAGCAGGCCAAGGCGTCTTCCGCATCTCGCCGCTGCCGCCGCCTTCGACCTCGGAGAGGAACCCGGTATTCTCAATCCTCCCCAAGTCGGAACCAACCAAAAGGCTAGCGCCACCTGAATCGCCGGAGGCAACATCGCAATCATCCGCGGTTTCACCTGATGCGCAGCAAGGGCGATCGGAACGAAGTTCAGTTGAGCAGATAGCGCGTCCAGTCTCAGGGGCCGCAGCAGAGCGCGTTGATTCAGGACATCTGCCGGAAAGGAAATTGCCGGCAGAGAAGCTCGCATCCGTGGGGGGTACCGGCGGCGAGATAACTTTGAGCAGCGATAGCGGCGAAATAGTATCCGTAGTCGCTGATGGAAAACTCATTCCTGCCCCTACGGCAGGTCTAGCTATTGCAAAAGCGCCGGCAAAAGAGGGAGGTTCGGCCGCGGCCAAGCAGGAGAATGCGGTTGGTGCAGCAGCCCCAATCTCAGCGACCGTCAACCTCAAGCCCATCGAATCGCGTCTGGTGCAGGCTCACTCGTTCAACGGCGACCTTCGCGATCTCGCCCAGACCCCGCCCAGGAAACGGGACCGGCCTGAGCGCGAAGACCCGGAGGTAACACCGCGTGTTTTTGAACGACCCGCGGGAATCTCCAAAGAGCCTCCAAGTGGATCGGGCTTGGCGCCGGCGCCATTAGCCCCCGCCCCTTCGCCGATCTCCAACTTCCTCGGCCTCGACTTCGCCAACTGGGGCGCGGGCCGTCCGCCGGACACCGTTGGTGACGTCGGCCCCCTCCACTACATCCAGGCCGTCAATACGTCGATTGGCATCTACCGCAAATCGGACAGCGCCCAGTTGGCCGCGTTCACCTTCGACACCTTTATGAGCCAGGGAAACTTTGGCAACCTGTGCGACACCGATAACTTCGGCGACCCGGTCATCCTTTACGACACGTTTGAGGATCGCTGGGTCATCACGGACTTCGCGTTCCAACTCGACGGCTCAAACAATGTTATCAATCCGCCGGGCGCCTTCCAGTGCTTCGCGGTCTCCAAGACAGGCGACCCGGTCGTGGGCGGATGGAATTTCTACTCGATTAACCTGACCGATAGCCTGAACGACTACCCGAAGTTCGGCATCTGGCCGGACGGCATCTACATGTCGGCAAACATGTTCGCCTTCCCCGCTGGAGGGGGGTTTCAGGGGACGCGTGTATGGGCGTTCAACAAGGCTCAGATGTACGCCAACACTCCGACTGTTCAGGTCGTCTCGTTCAAACCTCCGACGGCTGAATTCACTCTTATTCCCGCCAACGCCCGGCTCCAGGCGGGCACTCCCCCGGCAGGCACCCCTAACTACTTTAGCGTGGTCTGGCAGTTCACCAACGCGGTCTCCATCTACAAGTTTCACGTGGACTGGGACAGGATTTCACTTTCAACCTTCACAGGCCCGGACATCGTAATCGCACCAGCAAGCTGGATCGACGCGCCGAGCACCGTGCCCGCACAGGGCGGCAACAACAACGACACGCTGGGCCGCCGCCTGATGATGCAGAGCCAGTACGCGAACATCGGCGGGGTCGAGTCGCTGTGGAATAGCCACACCATACGCAACCCGACCACTGCCGGAGTATCGGCAGTTCGCTACTATCAGACGACCGTGACGGGTGGCACTGTCGCGGCGGCCACGGTGCAGGCGGCGACACACGCCCCTGACACGACGAACCGGTACATGCCCAGCTTGGCAGTGGACCGTGCAGGGAACATGATGCTGGGCTACAGCGCCTCGAGCGCCGCGCTATTCCCGGCAATCCGTTACGCGGGACGCCTGTCCACCGACCCGGTGAACACACTTCCCCAGACCGAGACATCGCTTGTCGCGGGGACCGGTTCCCAGAACACGAGCAACCGGTGGGGCGACTACAGCGCGATGTCGCTCGCCCCGGACGGGTGCACTTTCTGGTTTACTAACGAGTACTACATCGCCACCGGGAACAACTGGCAAACCCGGGTTGGGTCGTTCACATACCCGTCATGCACCCCGGTCGGAGCCGGCGGCACGGTTTCGGGAACGGTGATTGCCACAACTGGCGGGGCTCCGATCAGCGGCGCAACAATAGCTTTCGGGAGCCGGACGACGACGACCAACGGAAGCGGCTTCTACCAGTTTCTGAGCATCCCGGCTGGCACGTACCCAAGCATCAGCGCCAGTTTTCCGGGCAAAAACTCCAGCACGAGCATGCCCGTGATAGTGGCCGACGCCACGACGACGACGAAAAACTTCACACTGGACACCGCGCCGATCGCCGCCTGTCTGACAGACACCTCGCAGAGCGACTTCCAGACTGGCGTGCCGACAACCGTTGACCAGAATGGCAGCCCCGGCAACGTCACTCTGTTGAATGCCGCGAACGTCGACCAGCAGAACTTGTCGGTCACCTCGAGCGGCTTTGGCTTCACCAGCACGGCCTGGTTCGGCCAGACTTTCCAGCCCGCAGTCACCGGCCAGTTGACGAGGGCCGACATCGATCTGTTCTGTAGCGGCTGCACCGGCACGATCCCGAACATCACGGTCTCGATCCGGAACACCAGCGGCGACCTGCCGACGGGCGCCGACCTGGCAACCGCGACGATTCCCGGATTCTCAAGCGGCGCCGGAGGCTTTTTCCCTGCGAACTTCACGACTCCGCCGACACTGACTGCCGGGACGAGATATTCATTGGTGCTGCGCGCCGTGTCGAACCCCTCCGCAGGGACCTACGCTTACGTGGTGAGCACGGGCAGTCCCTATGCAAACGGTCGCCGGGTCACATCGGCCAACAGCGGCGGAACCTGGACCGGACAGACGACGGACGTCGGCTTCGTCACCTTCATGAATACCGGGTTCGCCGCGTCGGGTACGCAGGTCTCCTCACTAAAGGATGCCAACCCGGCCGCCACGTTCACACCCAATTGGACGACGCTCTCGTGGAATGCCACCGTCCCGGCAAACACCACCCTCCAGTTCCAGGTGGCGGCCAGCAATAGCGCGTCCGGCCCGTTCAACTTCGTCGGCCCGGACAGCACCGCCGGGACCTTCTTTACCATCAGCGGCGCGTCGCTCTCTCAGTTCAACGGCAATCGCTATCTGAAGTACAAAGCTTACCTGTCCACGACCGACAACACGGTAACGCCAACCGTCAATGATGTAACAGTTTGCTTCACCGACACCGCGCCGACCGACGTCACGCTGAACTGGTTTGCAGCCGAGGGTCATGCCGCGACTGCCAACAGTCCCAACGGCGGCGTGCTCCTTAGATGGCAGACCGGGTACGAGGTCGCCAACCTCGGCTTTCACATCTACCGCGAAGACGCTGGCAAACGCGTTCGAGTCACGCCCGACTTCGTCGCCGGCTCGGCCCTCCTAGTCGGCGCCAGGACAGTACTGGGCGCGGGCCGGTCTTACGTGTGGCGAGACTCGCAGGGCGGCAATGCCGACTCGGTGTACTGGCTTGAGTCGATCGATCTCAACGGCTTCAGCGTTTGGTATGGACCTGTGCGCGCGACAACCGGACAGGTCAAGAAACCATCTTCCGCGCAAGTCGAACTGGAGTCGAAGTTGATAGGCGAACTCACTGGCGGGGCGGACGGCGCGACCTTGCCGCTCGAGCTGAGAGCCACGCAGGTACCGATGACTATCACCGGACTGGCGAGTCAGGCGACTATCGCCCGTCAATCAGCCGTCAAGATTTCAGTACAACGGGAGGGGTGGTATCGAGTCTCACAGTCCGAGCTGGTGGCAGCCGGCCTTGATTTGCGCGGTGACCCGCGCCTGCTCCAGCTTCTAGTGGACGGGCAGGAGCAACCTATCAACGTTGTCACCGAAAAGGATGGCCGGCTCTCGGCCATCGAGTTCTACGGAATCGGAGTGGATTCGCCTTACACGAACTTGCGCACGTACTGGCTCACGGCCAGCGATCAACCGGGCAAACGCATCGATCAGAGCGATGCTGCGGGCTCGGATGCGACTGGCGGAAGCTTCCCCTACGCAGTTGAACGCCGTGAACGCACCATCTACTTCTCCTCGTTGCGCAACGGCGATAAGGAGAACTTCTTTGGTTCGGTCATCGCGCGCGACCCGGTGGATCAATCGCTTTCTCTGTCCCACGTCGAAACACAATCGAGCGACGGCGCGACGCTGGAAGTAGCGCTCCAAGGCGTCAGTACCGCCGCGCACAATGTTACGGTCGAGTTGAACGGTTCGTACGCGGGCATGATTTCCTTCAACGGCCAGTCGGAAGGCGTCGGACTGTTCAATGTTCAGCCCTCGCTGTTGAGGGAAGGACCCAATGCCTTGCGTCTCACTTCGGGAGGTGGACCGAGCGATATCAGTCTCGTTGGCTATATTCGGCTGACATACCCGCATCGCTACACGGCTGAAGGCAACGCGCTCCGGTTCACCGTCGCCGGGAAACAGATGGTCACGGTTGACGGCTTCAGCAGCCCTGCCATTCGCGTCCTCGATATTACCAATCCCGCAGCGGTGCAGGAGATGATCGGGAAGGTCCAACAGCAAAAGAGCGGCGGCTATGCAGTGTCCCTCAACCTTCAAAGCGCGGAGTCGCGCACTCTGTTGGCGATTGCGGGCGATATGTCGAAACCTGTAAGCCTTGCGCCCAACAACCCATCGTCGTGGCGCCAGCCTGTCAACGGCGCGAGCCTTGTGATACTCAGTCCGCGCGAGTTCTTCGCATCGCTCAGCTCGCTGGTGTCATTGAGGCAGAAGCAGGGATACTCGGTAGCGGTCGTGGACATTGAGGATGTCTACGACGAGTTCAGCTACGGACAGAAGACGCCGCAAGCGGTGAAAGACTTCCTTGCGTATGCCGCTGCCAACTGGAAGAAAGCGCCGCGCTTCGTGATGCTGGCTGGCGATGCCAGCTTCGATCCGAAGAACTATCTGGGGTTCGGCGACTCGGACCTCGTGCCGACCAAACTGATTGACACGCAGTACTTGGAGACGGCTTCCGACGACTGGCTGGTCGATTTCAACCGCGACGGTTTGCCGGACATGGCGATTGGCCGCTTGCCGGTGCGTTCGGCGGCCGAAGCGTTGCGCCTTGCAACCAAGATCGCCGGCTACGACGAGCAGCGGTCTGCGGGCACGTTGTTGTTGGTGTCCGATCACAACGACACCTTCGACTTCGAGAGCGCGAGCAACATGCTGAGAGGCTTGATTCCACGCAACATCCGAATCGAGACCGTCGAGCGCGCCAACCTGGACGATGCGTCGGCAAAGGCGAGACTGATCGACGCGATCAATCGCGGGCAGATCATCGTCAACTACGCCGGTCACGGCTCGGCGAATCAATGGCGAGGCAACATCCTGACTTCGGCGGACGCCGCCGGGCTTACTAACGCCGGTGAGTTGTCGATGTTTGTGATGATGACCTGCTTGAACGGCTACTTTCAGGACGCAGCGCTGGACAGTCTCGCCGAAAGCTTGCTGAAAGCCACTGGGGGAGCAGTGGCGGTCTGGGGATCATCGGGAATGACCACGCCAGACATTCAATCGGTTCTCAATCAGCAAGCTTATCGCATGATCTTCAATGGAACTCCAACGACAATTGGCGAAGCAACCGCGCGCGCGAAGGCCGCGGTCACTAACGGCGACGTGCGACGAACGTGGATACTGCTTGGTGATCCCAGCATGAAGCTCAAGTAGCGATTGCTGGTTTCCGGTAATTCGAGAGAGCCGAGGTCCACGCGATCTCGGCTCTTTTTTGTCGGCGTCTTAGGCAGCAAAACCGAGGTTCGCGCAGTGCGGTGGTGTCGTTTGACGCTAAGAGAGGCAGAATGTGGTTGAGGTCAAAAAAGGAGTTTCAATGAATGGCTAAGGCGCTCTACATGGTGGTCGAGCACTACAAGCACGGAGACGCGGCTCCCGTCTATCGCAGGTTTCGCGAGCACGGCCGGATGCTTCCGGACGGGCTGGCGTACTTGTCGAGCTGGGTTGATCAACGGCTCGAACATTGCTTCCAGCTCATGGAGACGGACGATCGAGCGCTTCTCGATCAATGGATCGCCAATTGGAGTGATCTCGTCGACTTCGAGGTGCATCAAGTGCTCACCTCGATTGAAGCCGCGGAGAGGATCGCGCCGTCCTTATTGTGACGTCGCTCAGCGTTGCTCCATCGAAGTCGTTAAGCGCTTCATGCCAACCGGAGGCGTGAACCCGGCAGGATGCTGAAAAGGCCAAACGTCTCACCGGCCGATAATCCCACCAACGCAGTTGGTGGTCAGTTCATACTCAGCCTACAAAGGACAGGCTCACGCGCCCAGTCCCGAATCCCACCAACGCAGTTGGTGGATCGTTCATACTCAGCCTAAAGAGTCAATGACCTCGCCTTCGCAGGTCGGGTATCCGCGATTGAGCGACTGAGGTGAAGGATTAGAGCAACGGCGCGATGGCCGTGCCATCGCAGGCCAGGTGTGAACGATCCACCAACTGCGTTGGTGGGATTTGGGGACGGGGGTGCGACTGTCCTTTTGTAGGCTGAGTGTGAACGATCCACCAACTGCGTTGGTGGGATTGCATCTCAGTCCTGGTGTCATCGACTCGCCAGCGCTCCGCTACGTCCGACTCTCCTCTTCGAACCCGCCAGGTTTGACTGCACTTGTCCGCCGTTTGCTGCGCCCGCCCTCGCCTGCTGATCTTCATTCCTCGCGTTTCCACTGCATTTCCGACAACTCGGCAGTGTTTCGCTTCTGGCCTGGCGGTTGCACCTACGATGTGTGGGTTCTCGATTCGAGGCCCAGGCACGAGGTTGTTATGACCGGAACAGATGACATTAGAACGGCGGCGATCAAAGCTTGCGAGAGTTGCGCAGAGGGAATTCTGGATCGCGACAAGTTCTGCCGATGGTGCGGCGAGTTGCAGGGCGCGATGACTGTAAGCCTCAGCGCGGCTCTGGACTCGCCGCCGATCGCGTTGTATGAACCGTCGCGCTATCTAACCACGGAGCTTGGCCAGCTTGCATCGACAAACAGCTTGCACCGAGTCTCGGGTCCACTGGTGAGCGCGGTCTTGGCGACGCTATCGACCGGACCTGTTTCAAGGCCGCGCAGCTCGCTCTTCTCCACAGCGGTAGCCGCGCTGCTGTCGTTTCCGCTCTGGCTGATGATTGTGTTGCTGTCGCCGCTGGATGCTTATGCCGCGGCAAAGAACTTGTCGAGGGGACTATGATGAGTGCATCAACCGAAGCAGCCGTGCCGGTGAAGGTCAATCCTGAATTCAAGAACGCAGTTCGATTCCAGCAAAGCCTGCTCACGCGCGTCGAACGCAAGTGCCTCGCGTGGCTCGCGCAGAGAATGCCGGCCCGGGTGAACTCAGACCATCTGACCCTGCTCGGATTCGCGGCGATGTTTGTCGCGGGCTTGTGCTACTGGGCGGCGCGGTGGTGGCCGGGAGCGTTGCTTCTGGTGAACCTGATGCTTGCGGTCAACTGGTTCGGCGACAGCCTGGACGGGACACTGGCGCGCGCGCGCAACAAGCTGAGGCCGCGTTACGGCTTCTACGTTGACCACATGGCCGATGCATTCGGGATCTTCTTTCTGATGTGCGGGCTTGCAGCGTCGGGATACATGAGCCTGACGGTCGCGCTCGGCGTGCTCGTCGTCTATTTCCTGCTTTCGATCGACGTGTACCTGGCGACTTACACGCTTGGCACATTCAAGATGTCGTTCTACAAGTTCGGGCCCACTGAGCTGAGAATCCTGCTGGCGATCGGAAACATCAAGGCGATGGTTGGGCCAACCGTTCGCGTGTTCGGCGAACGACACCTCTTCTTTGATGTGGGAGCGATCGTTGCGATGGCGCTGCTGGGCATGGTGGTAATCGTCTCGGCGATCGGAAACACGATGACGCTTTATCGGGCAGAGAAAGTGTGAGAGGTCGGAAGTCAGAGGTCAGAGGTCAGAAGTCAGAAGTCAGAGGCCAGAAGTCAGAAGTCAGAAGTCAGAAGTCAGAAGTCAGAGGTCAGAGGTCAGAGGTCAGAGGTCAGAGGTAAGAGGTCAGTAGTCGGATCTTGTATGGGCGTCCCTCCGCGGGCGCCCCTCTCGATGAGCTGTGCGAGCCACACCTTGCAACAAGGGGCGCCCGCGGAGGGACGCCCGTACAAGGTTCATCGTCATTTTGGAAGGCAAAAGAGTGATGATAGCGAGTCAGCAATCTGGGCCGTTGTTGAGCGGGCACGAATCACGCGTCACGAATCACCCATCACGCATCACTAATCACGAATCGCGCGTTGTGCCTCACGGTTGGCGCGCGCTGCTGCAGCGGTTTGCGAAGTTCAGCGCTGTCGGCGCCGGAGGCGTGGCCGTGCAAGCCGTCACCCTCGCGCTCCTGCTGCGCGTCAGCGGACTCCATTATCTGGCAGCGACGGCGCTCGCTGTAGAAGCCTCGGTGCTTCACAACTTCGTCTGGCATAGAAAGTGGACATGGCGTGACCGGCCCCAACCGCGCTGGGCGATCATGCTCTTGCGGTTCACTCTGACCAACGGAGCAATGTCAATCGTCGCTAACCTGGTCCTGATGTTCGTGTTCGCCGGCCTATTGAAGCTCAACCCCAACGCGGCCAACCTTCTCGCGATCACGATCTGCTCTTTGATCAACTTCACGCTCTCAGATCGAGTCGTGTTTGTTTGAGTCCCCACGCCTCTCGCAGCGGTCGTGAAACGACCTTCTCGCATCGCTTAAGCTTGCCTCTCACCCTTAGGCGGCAGACGGAGCAAGCTCAACCGTAACTTCCCTGGGAGCGCAGTTATCCGTGCCTGCTACTTGGCGTTGTGCGAAAGCTTGCAGGCAGGGATGCCTGCGCTCCCAGGGACTCAAAAGCTGACCCATCGCCCTCGTTGACACTGTTTGGCCTTTCTTCATAGAATGGCGGCGTCATTAATGCCCGGCGCTCAGAGATGGGAGAGTCGATCTTCCGGCGCGGCGGGCCAGCCGGCTAGGACCTTGAGAACCTGTTCCTAAAGCCGTTCAAAACGCTGAACGCGGCGCAGTAAGTATCGAACTCGCGGGAGCATTGTCGAGATTGCGACTGGAGTCAGGCAAGTCGTTCGATGATTCAACTGCGGAGCGAGTTAGGTTAGGAAGTTACTAGTGGTAAAGGCCAACACATCGACGAACGACGACGCCCTCACGGGATCGGTTCGCAACCTGTCCTCATCTCGCTTCCGCCGGATGACTCTGTTCGGGGCGATCGCGCTTGCCTCAGCGCTTTGTCTTACGCTCTGCATAAGGCCTTGGGCGAGCGCCGACGCCAGTTCGCAGAAAGGCAACGGTCTTCAGGAAGTAAAACCACCCGTACAAATTCCGGGCTCAGTCGTATCGCCGACGAAAACCGCGGTTGTGAATTTCCTGGAGCTGGCCGCTCGTGAAGCTACGAACCCGCCGGTCCCGAAGCTGCCCAAACGGCACGAAGTGGAACCAGTACCGGAGACGCACGGGAAGATGGAAGGATCGGGTCCGCCGGCCGTTGAGCCGAAGCTTTTGCCGCCCGCCCCTTCGGTTCCGTCGCCGTCTCCGCTTGCGCAATTCCAGGGGCTTATCGACGACACCACTTTCATACCCCCTGACGTTCACGGGGCGGCTGGCCCTAATCATCTGATGACCGCTCTCAACCCACAGATGCTGATCCAGAACAAGAGCGGAGCGGTGATCTCCACTCTCTCCACGTTCGCTTTCTGGTCGCCGCTGGGAATTGGGACGATCAGCGACCCAAGAGTGCTTTACGATCCGTTCAGCAATCG
Organism: Candidatus Onstottus arcticum; assembly: GCA_038040485.1. Lineage (GTDB taxonomy): Bacteria > Acidobacteriota > Blastocatellia > UBA7656 > UBA7656 > Onstottus_B > Onstottus_B arcticum. Next base: position 138,254 of record JBBPIE010000014.1, on the reverse strand, counting down.
GTGGATGCAAACGATCATTGTCGACTACTTCACGGCCAACTCTGCAATATGTGTAGCGGTGTCTCAGACAAACAACCCGACTGGGACCTGGAACTTGTTCAAGCTCGACGTAGATTCCGCGAACACAAAGTGGGCGGACTTCCCAAGCATGGGGTTCAACAAGAACTGGATTGTGGTAAGCGTGAATATGTATCCCGTGTTGGGCGGACCCTTCTCTAACGCAAGAACCCTGGTCTGCGTCAAATCGAATCTCTACGCGAACACAACGCCAGTTGGGACCTTTAAGTTTTTTGACCGCCCGCTCAACGACGGCGGCACTATTCAGCCCGCGGTGACAATGGACAACACGACCGAGACTGAATACTTCGTCAATCACGACACCAGTTCGAGCGGCACTGCTCGGATCTATACGCTCACCGGTCCGGTCGGATCGGAGGCGATGAACATTGGGCCTGCCGTCGTCAGTACACTGGGAGGCTGGACGTTCGGCTCGCAAGCCGATCCGGATATGCTGCCTCAACTGGGCGCTGCGAATGTTGCTCACGACGAGCCTCGCTGGCGTTCAGTTGTTTTCAGAAACGGCGCGATCTGGGGATGTCAGCAGATATTGCTTCCTGCTGGTGGGTCTCCGAATCGCTCGTCCGTGCAATGGTGGCAGCTTACGACCGCAGGTGCAGTCACGCAGATGGGTCGCATCGATGATCCCACGGGCGCTAAGTCGTACGCTTACCCAAGCATCGCAGTCAACAAAGACAACGACGTGCTGATCGGGTACTCGCGATTCTCCGCGACTCAGGTTCCCAGCGCGAACTATTCCTTCCGAGCGCACTCCGATCCGTTGGGGACACTCCGGGATGACAGAGTGTTCAAAGCGGGAGAGAGCTGCTACGTGAAGACCTTTGGCGGCGGACACAATCGATGGGGCGACTACAGTAATACTTGTGTGGACCCGGTCAACGATTTCGATATGTGGACCATACAAGAATACGCCGCCACGTCGTCGGGGGGATGTGGTGACGGATCCGGGCGTTGGGCGACATGGTGGGCAAAGGTTGCGGCCAGTCCAACTCAGGCCGACCTCACGACGTTTGTGGTCAAGGGGTATGATCGCGGTCAGTTCCTGCAGTGGGAGACTTCAAGAGAGATTGACAATCTAGGGTTCAACCTCTATCGCGATGACCGAGGCAAGCGGATCAAACTGAATTCTGAAATCGTCGCCGGCTCGGCTTTGAGGACCGGCCAGGTAGCCCCGCTCAGCACAGGGAGGACTTACGGTTGGTGGGATAGCGCGAAAGCCGGAAAGGGGACCACTTACTTTCTTGAAGAAGTAGACTTGCACGGCGAGAGCAAATGGCACGGGCCCGTTGGTTTCGAGATGGTCGGAGGCCCACCGCCGTCCGAGAGTCTCGCAGCGACGCTCAGCGCCATCGGGAACCCGCGCGGACAGGACGGCGTAACTAGACCCGTCGGGCGAACGGCGAGCCTGCCTCAAAGCGTTTCCGCGCCGGTGTTTCCTCTCACGAATCTTGCTTCGCAGCCAGCCGTGAAGATTGCCGTCAAGCAGGAAGGGATCTATCGAGTCACTCAACCGCAGCTCGTTGCAGCCGGCTTAACTCCAAGCGTTGACCCGCACCTCCTTCAGCTTTATGTGGACGGACAGCAGCAGGCAATCACGGTTGCAGGCGAAGGCGACGGCTCTTTCGACGCTTCGGATTGGGTGGAATTCTACGGCATCGGCTTGGATGTGACTTCGACAGATACGCGAGTTTACTGGCTTGTTGCCGGAACACTGCCGGGACTTCGAATCGGCCAGATCTCAGCAAGCGGAAGCGGATCTCCGTCCGGGAGCTTCGCTTATACGGTGGAGAGCAAGCGACGCATAATTTACTTTTCGGCTCTGTTGAACGGAGATGAGGAAAACTTCTTTGGCTCGGTTATCGCGGGCAGTCCGGCGAACGAAACGCTCACGCTGGAGCACGTGGACACCGCCTCGAGTGAAAACGCGATCGTCGCGGTCGCGATTCAGGGCGTCACTTTTGTATCTCACACCGTCAGCGTGCTTTTGAATGGCGTCTTCCTCGGACAGGTGAACTTCGACTATCTGGACGAAGGCACGCTTAGCTTCCCGGTCGCGCACTCGATGCTGGTTGAAGGCGCGAACGTCGTCACGTTGATAAGGCAGAACGGTGCAAGCGATGTGAACCTGGTTGACTATGTTCGCATCACCTACCGTCACACGTTCAACGCGGACGGAAACAGGCTTAGCCTGACAGCGCAGGGCGGGCAGCCGTTGAGCATTGGCGGATTCACCAACTCACAGATACGCGTGTTTGATGTCACGGAACCCGGCTCGGTTCAGGAGTTGAGCGGAGCGGTCAGCGGCGGTGCGGACTTTAGTGTTGCGTTGACGGTGCCGGGGACGGGGCCGCGAACCTTGCTTGCGCTGTCGAGCGACCAGATTAAGAGCCCGGCGAGCCTCAAGCCCAATCAGATCTCGAGCTGGCGCGTTCCTTCGCGGGGGGCGGACCTTGTGATAGTTGGATACGCGGCCTTCCTGAGCAGCATGGATCCGCTTAAGCAGTATCGCCAGAGCCAGGGACTTTCGGTCTCCGTCGTCGACATCGAGGACGTGTACGACGAGTTCAGCTTTGGCCACCGCACACCGCAAGCGCTGAAGGACTTCCTGCAGTACACTACGACGACCTGGAAGAAGAAGCCCCGCTTCGTGCTGCTGGCCGGCGACGCGAGCTGGGACGCGAGGAACTACCTGGGCGGTGGCGACATCGATTTCGTCCCGTCGAAGCTGATCGACACTGTTTTCATGGAGACATCGTCCGACGACTGGTTCGCGGACTTTGACCTGGACGGAATTCCCGAGATTGCGATGGGGCGCTTCCCGGTGCGAACCGCGCAAGAGACTGCTTTGCTTGTGCAGAAGGTGTTTTTATACGAGAAGTCGACGAGAGCCGACTCTGTTCTGTTAGTGGCCGACACGCCTGACATTTATGACTTCGAAGGCGCGAGCAACGAATTGCTTCCACTGTTGCCCGCCAGCGTCAAAGCCGAGATAGTGAACCGCGGCCAGATCGGCAATGACTCGATCGCGAAGAGTCAGATATTGGCGGCGATCAACCAGGGCCGGCGCATCGTGAACTACACGGGCCACGGAAACGTCGATCAATGGCGCGGTAACATCCTACAAAACGGTGACGCGCCATCGTTGACCAACGACAGACACCTGTCGCTGTTCGTGCTGATGACGTGTTTGAATGGTTACTTCAACGACCCGTTTCTCCCGAGCCTTGCTGAAGCCGTGCTGAAAACGCCCAACGGAGGAGCGGCGGTGGTGTGGGCTTCAACGGGTCAGTGCGGACCATTTGACCAGGCGCTCACCAACCAGGAGTTCTACCGTCTGATCTTCAATGGTGACCCGATTACCGGCAAAGTCCTGACCCTCGGCGAGGCGGCGGTGAAAGCCAAAAAGGCAATTGGTGATATCGATGTCCGACGCACGTGGGTTCTGTTTGGCGATCCGTCAATGAAGTTCAAGTAAAGCGTCAATCCCCTTACGCCGTAGTCTAATGTTACTTTGCACGGTCTTGCTCGGCCGGCGGTCGCGTTAGGAAGGGCGCCCGGCAGAGTCATCAGCGACGCGAGCATAAGAAATGCGGAAGCGGCAAAGGCTCGCCGCAGAGTAGCGGGGATGATTTTTGAAGGTGTAGTTATATTGGGCTAAAGTTGAACTTTCAGTCAGACGACCTCGTAACTTCAGGCAAGCTCAAGCGCAATCGAAAGGAGACTGAAGTCATGTTTTTTACACTTTGGACCGCGGTGGCGATCATCCTCGACATATTCGCAATCAGCGATGTGCTGAAGTCAAACCGCGACACAACCAGCAAGGCAGTGTTGCTGATACTGATACTGCTCTTCCCGATCGTCGGCGCAGCGATCTATCTATTGGCCTTTCGAGACAAGGGATTTTAAGGGCTTCAGGCGAACGCAAACGTCAGGCGTAAGCGGCAAGGAAGTTTCTTCTCCTCGCAGACGCGAGAACCAACCAATCAGGCGAAACCACGATCGTAACTCAGCGCTGATCCCATCTATCGAGAGCGGCGCGCAACTGCTCCATGCCGTACAGGTGGTGAGCTTCGTGGAGCAGCAGATGCTCTACCGCCATCTGCACATCGTAGTTTTGATACTCCGGATGATTGCCGCGCCTCGCCCAGTCTTGAGGGTACAACTTGCCAAGCCTTTCGATCAATCGCTTGCGCCCTCGAGCGAACTCTTCCGCGACCTTCTCGAGATCGACTGTCTTGTATGACTCCAGGTCTTCGAGAGCCGCATCGATGATCCTGATCGGCGGCTCGTCAAGCTCCAGCATCTGCTCGACACGTTCGGCAAAGAATTCGTTGGTGTGCGCGAGATGCACCGCGGTCTGCTTGAGGGACATCTTGCCGGGGGCCGGGGGTCTGGCGAGCTGCCACTCTTCGAGCCCGGCGAGCAACCCGCGCAGATACTCCACCTGCTCGTTCAACTGGGCCAGCATCACCGATTGCTTCATAGTCACTACCTCGAGTTTCTCGTTCGCCGCGGAAGTATATCAAAAACCCCGCCCGGGTCGGACAACAAAACTGGTTTGACCATACTCAAACCCTTGTGCTAGATTATGCGTGATTTTCAACATAATCAGCGCATACTCGATAACTTATGCTTAAACTATGAATCAAACGAAGCAACAGCACATACTCGATATCGTCAGCTCGAAACGGATCGCGACACAGCAGGCGCTTGCGGCGGAGCTTGCGCGGCGGGGGATCGCAGCGACCCAGTCGAGCGTTTCGCGCGACATCGAGAAGCTAGGGCTGACCAAGGTGAAGGGCTACTACGCCGCGCCCCAGGGGGCGCTTGACGCGGGCGGGCCGGTAACCGAAGTCGATACCGCCGGCGATAACTTGATTGTCGTTAAGACTGAGGTCGGGCTTGCTCAGCCGGCGGCGCTGACCATCGACCGCGCGAAGATAGACGGAATAGTTGGAACGGTGGCCGGAGACGACACGATTCTGATCGCGGTCAAGAACGCGGCCGCGCAGAAGACGGTGTTGAAGAAACTGGTCGAACTGTTCGCGGCGCCCGCGGCCCGCCGGCCAGGCTCGCGCACGCGGCGCAACCGATCGACCGCTCGCGCGGTTTGGACACGTTGAGATATTGGAGAACTCATTGATGCAATCCGGATCGGAAAAAATTGACAAGGTTGTGCTCGCGTATTCAGGCGGGCTCGACACGTCGGTCATTCTCAGGTGGCTGAAGGAAACTTATGACGCGGAGGTCATCTGCTTTGCGGCCGACGTGGGCCAGGCTGAAGAACTTGGCGGCCTCGAAGAGAAAGCTTTCGCGACCGGGGCCTCGAAGCTCTACATCGAAGACCTGCGCGAAGAGTTTGTGCGTGACTTTGTGTTTACGGCTTTGAAAGCCAACGCGGTGTACGAAGGCGTGTATCTGATGGGCACTTCTCTGGCACGACCGTTGATCGCGAAGAAGCAGATCGAGATCGCTCGCAAGGAAGGTGCGCGCGCAGTCGCGCACGGAGCTACCGGAAAGGGAAACGACCAGGTTCGCTTCGAGCTGACCTACTACGCGCTCGAACCGAACATCAAGGTGATCGCGCCCTGGCGGGAGTGGTCCTTCAAGTCGCGGTCCGATTTGATTGCTTATGCCGAGCAGTTCAAGATTCCGATCACGGCCACCAGGGAAAAGCCGTACTCGATGGACCGCAACCTGATGCACGTCAGCTACGAGGGCGGGATACTTGAAGACCCGTGGGCCGAACCGCCGCCCGACATTTTTCTCCTCACTCGCTCGCCCGAAACGGCGCCCGACAAGGCTCAGTACATCGAGATCTTTTTCGAAGCCGGAGTGCCGGTAGCCGTGGACGGAGAGAACTTGTCGCCCGCGAATTTGCTGGACCGCGTGAACCGAATCGGCGGCGAGCACGGTATCGGGCGGATCGACTTAGTTGAGAATCGGTTCGTCGGGATGAAGTCGCGCGGCGTCTACGAGACTCCCGGCGTTACGATTCTGCAAGCCGCGCATCGAGCGGTCGAGTCGCTCACGCTCGATCGAGAAGTCGCGCATTTGAAAGATTCGCTGAACTCGCGCATCGCCGAGATGATCTATTACGGCTTCTGGTACACGCCGGAGTTTGAGGCAATCCGCGCGTTGATTGATGAAACACAGAAGAACGTGACGGGCACGGCGCGTTTGAAGCTCTACAAAGGAAACTGCTCGGTTGTGGGGCGGCGCTCGCCGTGCTCGCTTTACTCTGAAGCGTTTGCGACTTTCGAGCGTGACACGGTGTACAACCAGCGCGACGCCGAGGGTTTCATCAAGCTCAACGCGCTACGTTTGAGAATGCGAAAGATGACAAAAGAGAAGGAGTAGATGGGCGGCCTTAGCACTCCGTAGGAGTGAAATGTTTATAGTAACGAGGGCAGTAAGGTGCTCACTCCGTAGGAGTGAAATGTTCAGGTGGTTCGGTCAATGGTAATTCCGCGGAACATTTGACTCCTACGGAGTCAGCCGCGCCGCGCGATTCGTTACTACAAACATTCAATCCCTCTGGGATTGCGGACCGCAAGATACTCACGCCGAACCGCGAAGGAGGCTTGAATTGAACGCATACACAACCGGACTCAATACGTCGAAGCTTCTGGTCTCCAATCAAACACCCGGCGCCGAGCTTCGCCTCGTGCGCGTTGATAAGATCGCTTCATCGACGGTCAACCTTGGGTTGCTGCACGAACTCGAAATCACGACAACGTGCGAAGCTCGCGCAGGCAACGTGATCGTAGTCCGCACGCTGACCGACAACGCGACCTATAACACGCTCGAGCTGGTGACCGGCCGAATGGCCAAGATCAATCCCGGCGACATCATCGCGGGTGTGCTCGGTTATCGTCGCGCGCTCAGGGGCTTTGTCGGAGATGTGCCTGAAAGCGTCAAGGCCGGCGACCGGCTTCACCTGCTCAACCTGGGCGGGCTGATAGGAACGTGTCTCGGGCACCATCACAGCTTGAACAATGCGATCGAAGTCGAAGTCATCGGGATGCCGGTGAGCGACGGACGAATCTTGAACATCGACGAGAACGCAGTACCGATGCTCGATACGCTGGAAGTCACCGCGCCTCTTGTCCTGGTTGCGGGCACGTGCATGAATTCGGGCAAGACGTATGCGGCGACCGAGATCATCAAGCACCTCACGCGGGCGGGTCATCGCGTCGCGGCGGCGAAGCTTTCGGGCGTTGCGTGCTTGCGAGACACGCTGAACATGGAAGACCACGGCGCGATAAAGACGATGAGCTTTTTGGATTGCGGGCTCCCGTCGACGGTTGGGCTTGCGGACCTTTCGCCGGTCGCGAAGGGAGTGATCTCGAAGCTTGCCGAGTCCGAGCCCGATTGCATCGTGATCGAACTGGGCGACGGTCTGCTCGGCGGGTACGGCGTGGACACGATCTTCGGCGACGCCGAGATTATGGGGGCCACTGCGGCGCTGGTGTTTTGTGCTAACGATTTTGTGGGCGCGTGGGGCGGACGCGAGTTGCTCGCGGCTCGCGGGATGAAGATCGATGTTGTATCGGGCCCGGTGACTGACTCGGCGATGGGCGCTGAGTATGTGAAGCGCGAGCTTGGACTGGACGCCGCGAACGCGGTGAACGGGGGAGAGCAACTGGCAGGTCTCATCACGGTCAGACTAAAGGAGTGGTCGGCGAAGGAGCATAGACTTCAGTCTGTGTGAGCTCCGCGTCAACGAACAGCCGGGCCGCCACAGACCATAAAGTCTATGCTACGTCAGGAACAAGATGATCAAGGTCGGCATACTCGGAGGATCGGGCTACGGCGGGAGCGAGCTGCTTCGCATCCTGCTGTTTCATCCCGACGTCGAACTAAAGCTCGTCACCGCGGGTGAGCAGGCGGGCAAACGAGTCGACGTCGTGCACCCCAACCTCGCGCATCTGACCGACCTGACGTTCGAAGCCGCGCCCGACTCGCGCGAACTCGGCCAACTCGATTGTGTTTTTCTCGCGCTGCCTCACGGACAAGCGATGAAGCTTGTGCCCGAGCTTCCTGCTTCGGTTAGGGTCATCGATCTGTCAGGAGACTTTCGCTTGAGTGACGCCGACGTGTTCAAGCAATTCTACGGGTTCGAGCACACGGCGATGAAAGAACAGCGCGAGTTCGTCTACGGGTTGACCGAGGTCAATCGAAGCCAAATCAAAGAAGCTACTCGCATAGCGAATCCGGGCTGCTTCGCGACCGCGCTCGAGCTTGGTTTGTACCCGTTCGTCGAGTCGGGGCTTGCTACCGGGAAAGTCATCGCTGACTTGAAGACCGGCTCGTCAGGCTCGGGAGCAAAGGCAGCCGCGAACACGCATCATCCCAAACGCGCAAACAGCTTCTACGCTTACAAGACCTTCGAGCATCAGCACCAGCCCGAAGTCGAACAATTGCTTGCCTCAGTAAGCTCGGAGTGGTTTTCGCGTTCGTCGATAGTGTTTCAGGCTCACTCGATTCCGGCTGTGCGGGGAATCTTTGCTTCGATCTACATCACCACCGCTGAGCCGATGACCCGCGACAGCGTCGGCGGCTTGTTGAAAGAGTTTTACGGCGATGAATTCTTTGTTCGACTCGTTGAGAGCTCGCCTGACATCAACTGGGTGAAGAACACGAACTTCGCGGACATCGGCTGGGCTGCAAGCGGAAACACGGTGATCGTCTTCGTCGCAATCGACAACCTGGTAAAAGGCGCGGCCGGCCAAGCCGTGCAAAACATGAATCTGATGTTTGGCATCGAGGAGCGCACCGGCTTGATGCTTCCGGGTAGTAATCCGTAGCTGCGAGCGGCGTCGGGAGCCAGACGATGGTATTGTTGAATGGCTTCATCAAGAAATCGCGGAGAACTCCAACCGGCGAGTTGAATACGGTGCGACAACGTTTGGCACACTTGCGTGAGGAGTAAGGCTATGAAGAAGCAACATCTCGGCAGCAAGTTCAATGACTTCCTCCGGGAGGAGCAACTCTTGGACTTGGCGCAAGCCACTGCCGTTAAGCGGGTCATTGCTTTCCAGATTGCCCAAGAGATGAAGCGCCGCAAAGTGACCAAAGCGGAGATGGCGAGCCGGATGAAAACGAGTCCGGCAGCTCTGGAGCGACTCTTGGATCCAGGCAATCGATCCGTGACCATATCCACGCTTGAGCGGGCGGCGTCCGCGTTGGGCAAAAAGCTCAAAGTCGAGTTGGCGTAGCGCCTATCGGGCGGAGCGTGGGCAGCGAGTTAGGCAATAGCCCATTATGCGTAAGCAAAAGAAACGTCGGATTGGCGAGTGCGTCTACTGCGGCAACGTGGGTCCGTTGACGGAGGATCATATACCGCCGCAGAATCTCTTTCCAAAACCACGTCCCGCAAATCTGATAAGCGTGCCGAGCTGTGATTCCTGTAATGGCGGCGCTTCAAAGGACGACGAGTATTTTCGGTTGTGTTTGACTGTCGTCGAAAACGCAAAGGGGCAGCCCGCGAGAGATGCCGTGTTCCCGTCTGTGCTCCGATCGTTGGTTAGACCTGAAGCCAAGGGCTTCTCAACGTCATTCTGGAATGACACCGCGCGAGCCGACCGCTTGTCGCCCTCTGGCCTGTGGGGTACTGGCACGTTACACGCGGCGGCTGGACACAGGATGGATCGAGTTGCTGTCCGAATCGTCAAGGGCTTGTTCTTTAGCGAGACTCGTCAACGCGTACCCGATGATCACGCCGTCCGACCCTTGCACGTATCGAGGTTGACGGGATTGGACCCAAACAAAAGACAAGCGGTAGAAGGATTTATCGACGCCCTCTTGAACACACAAACGAAGCGCATCGGAGACGTGTTTGCGTTTTCTCGGTTGTGGTCACAGAACGGTTGGCCGCGCTGTGTCTGGCTCTTGGAATTCTACCGCCGCGTAGAATACTTCATAATGATCTGGCCCACTTGAGACCCCCGCCGTACCGCTTTAACGAAGAGCATTCAGCCAAAGCCAGAAGGCGCGGCTGATACTCAACGTTGCGTGGGGAACAGGGGGCCCAGAACCCAGAGGAAAGTAGATTGACGACACAACCACAACTCGAAAACCTCATCGATCTCGAAGAGCAGTATCAGGTCGCGACTTACAAGAAGTTTCCGTTCGTGATCGAGAGCGGCCAAGACGTCTGGGTCTACACTAGCGCCGGAGAACGCTACCTCGATCTCTATGGAGGGCACGCCGTAGTCTCGACCGGACATTCGCATCCGCGAGTCGTTCGCGCGATCGCTCAACAAGCGGGCAGGCTCATCTTCTATTCGAATCTGGTTTACAACGACACGCGAGCCCGTGCCGCGAAGCGGTTGGTTGAAATTGCGCCGCCGCTTCTCAGCAAGACGTTCTTTTGCAACTCGGGGACTGAGGCTAACGAGAACGCGCTCAAGATCGCGCGCAAGCTGACCGGGCGCGAGAAAGTCATATCGTTCGAAGGCAGCTTTCACGGACGAACACCGGGGTCGCTTGCGGCGACCGGGCTTGCGAAGTATCGAGAAGGGATTCTTCCGATGTTGGGCGGCCACGTCTACGCGCCGTTCGGCGAGATTGAAGCCGTCGAGAAGTTGATCGATGAAGAGACCGCGGCAGTCATTCTCGAACCGATTCAGTCGATGGGCGGCGTGCGGATGGGCGCGCCTGAGTTCTATCAATCCTTGCGTGAGCTCTGCGACCAGGCCGGCGCGGTGCTGATCTACGACGAAGTGCAAACCGGGATGGGCCGCACGGGCGAGTACTTTTTCGCGGGCCGGTTCGGAGTCACTCCCGATATGGTTACGCTCGCGAAAGGCATCGCGAGCGGGGTTCCGATGGGGGCGGTGTTGATGACCGAGATGATTGCCGGTGAGATCAAGACGGGCGATCTGGGAACGACGTTCGGGGGCGGGCCGCTGGCGTGTGCCGCGCTTTGCGCGACGGCCGATGTGATTCGAGACGAGGGCCTCCTCGAGAACGTCAGGCTGAATTCGGAGTATCTGTTTGGCGCGCTTGGTGAGCTCGAGATGGTCGAAGAGGTTCGGGGTCTCGGGTATCTCATCGGCATCAAGTTCAAGGGTGAGAGCGCGAAGCCTTATCAGCAGGGTTTGCTCGAGCGGCGAATAATCACGGGACTTGCGGATGATACGAGCGTGCTGAGGCTGCTTCCGCCGCTGACGCTTCGCCGGCCTGAGATTGATTTGTTTTTGGAAGCGTTGCGACAAATAGACCACGGATGAGACGGATTCGACGGGTTCGCACAGATCTGATCCGTGTGAACCCGTTCAATCCGCTCAATCCGTGGTCGATGAGCTCTAGAAACTCATGAATCTGAGAGGAAAAGACTTTCTGAGCACCGCTGATTTCACGGCGGACGAGCTGACTTCGCTGATCGATCTCGCCTCCTCAATCAAAGCCGGTGACTATCGCGAACGGCCGCTTCAAGGAAAGAGCGTCGCGCTTGTTTTCTTCAATCCATCGTTGCGCACTCGTGCCTCGATGGACATCGCGATCTATGAGCTTGGCGGAAACGCAGTGACTCTCGACGTAGGCAAAGGCACCTGGAGCCTCGAGCATCGAGAGGGTGTCGTGATGGACTCCGACAAAACCGAACATATCAAAGAAGCGGCGCGCGTCTTGTCGCGCTACGTCTCGGCGATTGGAGTGCGCGCGTTCCCCGAGATGCAGAACTTCGACGAGGAGATGCGCGAACCGATCATCAGAGGCTTTGCAGAGCACAGCAATGTTCCAGTCTTCAACCTCGAATCGGCGCGGCATCATCCGTTTCAAGCGCTCGCCGACGCAATGACCATTCGCGAAAAGCTGGGCTCGCTTGATGGCCAGCGCGTCGTCTTGTCGTGGGCCTGTCATCCCAAGCCGCTTCCGATGGCGGTGCCAAATTCGTTCGCGCTTATCGCCGCGCAGTTCGGGCTCGATCTGACTATCGCGTGCCCGCCGGAATACGAACTGGCAGACGAAGCGATGGACGAGATACACGCCGGGGCAACGGCAAGCGGCGGGCGAGTTCGAATGTCGCGCGATTTTCGCGAGGCTTGCGAGGGTGCGCGCATTGTCTATGCGAAGAGCTGGGGTGCAAAGCAGTTCTACGGCCGAGTGGAAGAGGACATCAAGATTCGGCAACAGTACAAGCACTGGCGCATCGACGAGCAAGTGATGGCTTCAACAGATCAAGGCTGGTTTATGCACTGCCTGCCCGTGCGGCGGAACGTCATTGTCACCGACGGCGTACTGGACGGTCCGCAGAACGCGGCGATCGACGAAGCCGAGAACCGCTTGTATGTGCAGAAGGCAGTGTTGGCGTCGATTCTTTAGTGATGCGTGATTCGTGATTCGTGATGCGTGATTCGTTCTATTCGGACGAACATCCGATCACGAATCACGGATGACGAATCACGAATCACGCATCACGCATCACGAATCACGAATCACGGGTCACGGGTCACGGCAATGATCAACGAAAAACTCGATCTGCTCCGCGAGGCGCTGCCGTATATTCAGCGCTTCAAGAACAACGTCTTCGTGGTCAAGCTATCGGGCAAGGTCGCCGAAGATCAAGACCAGCTCAACTCGCTTGCCGAGGAGATGACGCTTTGCCAGCAAGTCGGCATTCACATCGCCGTCGTTCACGGGGGAGGGAAGCAGCTCACGACAGTAGCCGAACGGCTCGGCATCTCGCAGCGCATCGTCAACGGCCGCCGCGTCACCGACGCCGAGACGCTTGAAGTAGCGAAGATGGTCTTCGCAGGCCAGATCAACACAGACATAGTGTCAGCGCTTCGCCGCTCGGGCGCCGAGACGGTCGGGCTCTCGGGGCTGGATGGAAATACCATTCACGCTCGGCGCCGCGAGATTCAAAAGGTGCTGAATCAGGAGACCGGTGAAGTCGAGACGGTGGACTTCGGCCACGTCGGCGACATCGTCGAGATCAACGCGCGGCTCCTGCGGTTGCTGCTCGACAACGGCTACATCCCGGTGATCTCGTCGCTTGGCGCGGACGAGCAGGGCAACGTCTACAACATCAACGCCGACACGATCGCCGCCGAGATCGCCGTGCGTCTTCAAGCTGAGAAGTTGATCTTGCTGACCGACGTGGATGGAATCCTTCGCGACCGCGACGATCCGTCGTCGAGAATGTCGCGTGTGTCGGTCGAAGAAGCCGAACGCCTGGTTCGCGAGAGAGTCGTCTCGTCGGGTATGTTACCGAAGATTGCAGCGATTGCTCACCTGATTCGCCGAGGCGTTCGCAGCGCGCACATCATAAACGGCTCGCGACGCAATGCCCTGTTGCACGAAGTCTTCACCGACGAAGGCGCCGGCACGATGATCACAACGTAGATTGGAAACCGGCGGCACCCGCTGCTCGGAAGCTCCCTTCCTGGAGGAATGGTCATGATGCGAACATGGAGAGTCACGGCGATGCTGCTGGCAACGCTTAGCCTATGTGCGTTCACTTGCACCAACAGCGCGGCGCAAACACCTCAAGCCAAAGAGGAGCCGTTTGTAGCTGAGTACTACTACAAAGCGAAGTGGGGCTATGCAGACGAGTTCATCGCCTTGTTCAAGAAGAATCATTTCCCGGTGCTCAAGAAACAAATGGAAAGCGGACGGATACTCAGCGTCACGGCTGCGAAGCCAAGATATCACGCGACCGAAGACGGGCGTTGGGACTACCGGGTGACGATCGTGTTCAAGAACGCGGCCGTGGCTAACGATTCGAGCGGCGAAGAAGCGATCATCAAACAGCTCTATCCCGATCAGGAGACGTTTCGCCGCGAAGAGCAGCGGAGGTTCGAGATACTGCTCGCGCACTGGGACGTGCCGATCGTCAGCGTTGCGTTGGATAAGTAGGCAACCCCAGGGTCCAAGGTCCAATGTAAAGTTGGACATTGGACTTTGGACATTGGACTGCTAGTCCTCGGCCGGGTGCACGTCATCGACCCAACGTACTTCCTCGGGCGGTTCGGCGGCGGGAATGTCGAGGTTGACAACGATCGGTTCCTGCCCGCTTCGCACCAGCACGCATTCGAGCGGTTCATCTCGGCTTGCGTTGATCTCCTGGTGAGGAACGTAAGGCGGGACGTAGATGAAGTCGCCGGGGCCGGCTTCAGCAGTGAACTCGAGATGATCGCCCCAACGCATGCGGGCGCGGCCTTTCACAACATAGATGACGCTCTCGAGGTCGCCGTGATGATGCGCGCCGGTCTTTGCGTTTGGGTGGATGGTGACAGTGCCCGCCCAGAGTTTGGCGGCGCCGGCGCGCGCGTGTGTGATGGCAGCCGCGCGATTCATCCCGGGCGTTTGAGGCGTGTTCGTGTCGAGTTCACCTGCGTGAACGATGCGAACTCCGTTGTGTTTCCAGTCAGGTTTCGTTTCGCTGTCAGACATCATGCGAAGCTCACCATGACTCAGTCTGCCTGTGCAAGCTGGCAGAGCCCGAATTCCCTTGAACTCTCCGTTGACTCCGTTGACTACATCGTCGGAGGGCCAGATAGACCACGGATGAGGCTGATTTGACTGATTTACACGGATTCTTCATGCGGCGTCGCGGGTAAATCTCGATGACGCTTCTTATCGTTGGTGAAGATCTTCCGGCGAAACGCGGGCTTCGGACCGAAGTTCAGCAATAGGCCCACCTCGATGTCCGTTGCTTTCAGATAGTTCAGCAATTGTGCTTCGTTGGCTTCACACAGCGCATCAGCACATTTGAGTTCGATGATGACTAGGTCTTCGACTATGAGATCCGCATAGTAGTCGCCAACCTGTCGGCCGAGGTAATAGACCTTGATTGGCCGCTGCCGTCCGACTCGCGGACCCACGGATTCCAACTCCAGCGCGAGGGCGTTCTCATAGACCTTCTCGAGGAATCCATAGCCCAACTCGTTATAGACTTTATAGAATGCCTTGATGATCTGACCGGTCAGGTCTTCGTGCCTCAAAGTCATAGTCTGGATCCGTGAGAATCCGTCAAACCCGTGTTATCCGTGGTCTATCTCTGCCAATGCCTCTGCTTCAAGCCATAATCTGTTTCCGTGAGAATCCGTCAAACCCGCGTCATCCGTGGTCTATTTCATCTCGAGCCTTAGCCAATGCCTCGCTCACTCGTTTGGGTGAAGTTCCTCCCAACGCGGATTTGCCTGTAAGCGACGACTCAAGGCTCAGCGCCGCGAACAGGTCGTTGCCAAACAACGCAGAAAACTTACGGAATTCTTCCAACGGGATATCCTCGAGCGGTTTGCATCGCTCGATCGCATACATCACAACTTGCCCGACCAGTTCGTGAGCCTTTCGGAACTCGAGGCCCTTCCGCACAAGGTAATCCGCAAGGTCGGTCGCGTTCAGATAACCGACCGTCGCGGCTTCGCGCGTGCGCGCGCTGTTTACTTTCACGCTTCTCAGAACAACCGCCATCACTCCAAGCGAACCGCTCAATGTGTCGATCGTATCGAACAACGCTTCCTTGTCTTCCTGCATGTCTTTGTTGTAGGCGAGCGGCAAACCCTTCATCGTCGCAAGCATTGCCGTGTGATGGCCAAACACCCGCCCGGCCTTGCCGCGAATCAGTTCGAGCGAGTCGGGGTTCTTCTTTTGAGGCATCAGCGACGAGCCGGTGGAAACCGCGTCAGACAGTTCAACAAAGCCAAACTCTGCAGTTGTGTAGATGATCAAGTCTTCAGCCAGCCGGCTAAGATGCACCATCGCGATCGCGCCGGCGCCGATGAACTCGATCACAAAGTCCCGGTCGCTAACCGCATCGACGCTGTTCTCGCACAGGCCATCAAAGCCCAATCGTCGCGCTACCATTTCGCGATCCAGCGGGAAACCCGTGCCTGCGAGCGCGCCGGCTCCAAGCGGCAATTGATTGACGCGGGAACGAACCTCCAGGAAACGCCCTCGGTCGCGCTTCAGCATCTCGAAGTAAGCAAGCAAGTAATGCGCGAACAGAATCGGCTGGGCGCGCTGCAGGTGGGTGTAGCCCGGGATGACGCAATCCGGATTGGCTTCGGCAAGCTCGACAAGAACTCGCTGAACCTCACGAATCGACCCGAGGGTGGAGTCGATCTCGCCTCGGAGAAAGAGCCTCAGGTCGGTCGCAACTTGATCATTGCGGCTGCGTCCGGTGTGAAGCTTGTAGCCCGTGTCGCCTATAGCAGCTACAAGCTCAGCTTCGACGAAACTGTGCACGTCTTCGGCATCGCGGCTGTCGAGATAACCGGATTCGTTGCCAGTGTGTCTTTGAATCTCGCGCAGGCCTTCGCTGATCCTTGCGGCTTCAACGTCGGTCAACACGCCGGCGGCTGCGAGCGCTTCGGCGTACGCCAGGCTCGCTTCGATGTCAGCGTCAATCAGGCGTCGATCGAAAGCGAAAGACGAGTTGAACCGCGCGAATCCGGCATCAGCCTCACCTTTGAATCTGCCTCCCCAGAGTTTCATGCGTTGCAGGATACTATGGCGACCGACCGAATGGAACACGGATGAAACCGATGCGACTTGCTCGCGGATCAGATCCGTGCCGGTTCGTTGAATCAGCGTCATTAGTGGTCTATTCTCTTGTAGCGAGATCAAATAACAATGCAAGAGCTTAAGGTCATTCACGCCGCTTGTCCGCACGATTGCCCGGATACTTGCGCGATGCTCGTCGAAGTCAGCGACGGCCGCGCCGTTAAAGTCTCGGGCGATCCCGCTCATCCGCCGACTCAGGGCTTTCTCTGCACCAAGGTCACCCGCTATCTCGAACGCGTCTACAACCCGGACCGCGTGCTTTATCCGATGAAACGTGCCGGCGCGAAAGGCGAAGGGCGCTTTGAGCGCATCTCGTGGGACGAGGCCTTAGACACGATTGCGAATCGCTTCCGCGAGATCGCCGACTCGCCGGACGGGCCCGAAGCGATCCTGCCTTTCAGCTACGGCGGAACGATGGGAATCGTCAACAGCGGAAGCATGGATCGCCGGTTCTTCAATCGCCTCGGCGCAAGCAAGCTCTTGCGCACGATCTGCTCAGCCGCCGGCGGCGAAGCGATGAACCACACCCTTGGTAGCAAGATCGGCACTGACGTTGAAAACTTTCATCGCGCCCGGCTCATCCTGCTGTGGGGAACGAACACTCTCTCTTCCAATATCCATCTCTGGCCGGAGATCAAACGCGCGCTTGAAAACGGCGCCACGTTGATAGGCATCGACCCCTATCGCAATCACACGATGGACCAGTGTCATCAGGTCATTCAGCTTCGCCCCGGAACCGACGCGGCGCTGGCGTTGGCGATGATGAACGTGATCATCAGCGAAGGCCTCGAAGACCGCGACTACATCGAACGTCACACTCTGGGCTTCGACAAACTGCGTGAGCGTGCGGCTGAGTTTCCGGCTTCGCGCGCGGCTTCGATCTGCGGCATCGAGGAAGAAGTGGTCGTTCGCCTTGCGCGCGAGTACGCAAAGACGCGTCCCGCCGTCATCCGCGTAAACTACGGATTGCAGCGGCACGCAGGCGGAGGGATGGCCGTTCGCGCGATAGCGTGCCTGCCTGCGCTTGTAGGCGCGTGGCGCGACGCCGGCGGAGGCGTGCTGCTTTCGACAAGCGGGATCTTTCACTTCGACAACCGGGCCCTCGAGCGGCCGGACTTGACTCGCGGCAATCCCCGAACGATCAACATGTCTCGAATTGGCGAAGCTCTCAGTGCCGCCCAGCCGCCGGTGCGCGCTATCTATGTTTACAACTCGAACCCCGCCGCGATCGCGCCCGATCAAGCTCGCGTCATCGAAGGCTTCAAGCGTGAGGACCTGTTCACAGTCGTACACGAGCAGTTTCAAACCGACACAGCCGACTACGCCGACATCCTGTTGCCCGCAACGACGCAGCTCGAGCATCGGGATATGGTCAAGCCGTACGGCCACTACTATCTCGTATACAACGAGCCGGCAATCGCGCCACTTGGCGAGGCAAAGCCAAACGCTGAAGTGTTTCGGTTGCTGGCCGCGAGGATGGCCTTCGAAGACGACTGCTTCAATGACTCGGATGACGACATCATCAGGCAGGCGCTGGCAAGTGACTATGAGCCGTTCGATGGAATCACGCTCGATCGCTTGAAACGAGATGGTTGGGCGCGGCTCAACTTGCCTGAGACGTTCGCGCCTTTCGCGGAGGGCGGATACACGACGCCGTCGGGCAAGTGCGAGTTCTATTCAGAAACTTTGGAGCAAATGGGGCTCGATCCTGTTCCGGCCTATATCCCGCCGCGCGAGTCGCGCGACTCGGCGCCCGAGCTTGCGGCGCGCTACCCGCTTCAACTCCTGAGCCCTCCGGCTAATTCATTCTTGAACACGACTTTCTCGCACCTGAAGTCGTTTATCAAAGCCGAGCGCCAGCCGTTCATTCAGCTCAACGCCGAAGACGCCGCGGATCGCGGCATCGCTGACGGCGAGATGGTTCGGGTGTGGAACGATCGAGGCTCGTGCCGGCTTCTTGCACGAATCTCCGATCGCGTGAAGCCGGGCGTCGCGGTTGCGCTTTCGATCTGGTGGAACAAGCTGAGCCCCGGAAGAGCCAACGTGAATCAAACGGTCTCTCAAGCGTTGACCGACATCGGCGCGGGCGCGACCTTTTACGACAATCTGGTCGAGGTCGCCAAGGAGTGATTCGATCTAGAACCGAAGTAGGAAACATAGTATTATTGGCCAAGCCTTGAAGGACCGAAAAGGACTAGCGAGAAATGAGCAGTACGACTACACCCCAAAAAACAGACCTGGGCTGGGTGGTGGACGTTCCGAATGAGATAGCTCATGAGCTTGGCGTGGCCGAAGGGTCGATAGCGATCCTGCACGCGAAGGATGGGCGTTTAGAAGTCGAGATGCTACCGCCGCCGTCTAAAGAACTGGTCGAATCAGTTCGACACACCTATGAGCAATTCAAGGACGCGTTCGACGAGATGAAACGCCTTGGCGACTGAACAGCTCATCAACTCGATCAGGGTTGGCCTCAGCAACATACACACGCATAAGCCGCAGCGTCGCCTATGCGACCTGTATCGCCGGATTCACCAGCAGCCGAATCCTTTGCTTCATCTTCCGCTAAAAGGTGACGCGGCAGAACTATTTTGCGTGACATCCAGGCGGGATTGGAGTGAAGTGTTGCTTGGCCTACCTGAAGTAATCCCACCAACTTCCTTTCATCAGCAGCTTTCTAAGAGCCTCAGATGGAGTGAAGATGCTAGAAGAGTCTGAAGAACTGAAGGAAGACAAGATGACCTATCTGTCTTATCCCGAAGCTGTACTGATTCACATTTTGCTGATGCGTCTTTCCCGCGAGGGTCTGTACGGCGTGTTTGATCGTGCGTTAGTTGAGTCAGCGCTCACCCGACCTAAGCAAGCCAGAGCCTACGAAGACGCCGACTTGGTAAGACAGGCGGCAACCCTCTGCTACGGGCTGATCAAGAACCACCCTTGGGTTGCCGGCAACAAGAGGACCGCAACGGCATTAACCAATGAGTTCCTGAAAAGGAATGGGAAAATCATTGAGACGCCGATACGTGAGGTCATCGAGCTTGTTCTTGCTGTCGAAGCAGATATGCGGCAGGTGGATGAAATCGAAGTCTGGCTTCGCCCACGGGTCGTCGACGTACCAGACAGAGGGACGGTCTAAGAAGAGAAGGTCGACTCACGCATGTTAGAATGCGTTGGGGCCGCTTCGCCATCTCGCGCTTGATCTCGGGCGGCTCGGAAAAGCCTCATTATGAAGCCTCGGACTCTTAGTGTCGTCGTTATCGTCTTGCTACTTTTCTCGCTGGTGTTTGCCCAGGCGCCACCCACGACGGTAACCAGCCGCAAGCCAACCCTCAAGCGCGACCGCACCCAGCGGATCCTCTACCCAAAGATCATCCAGTGCGAGGACGAACGAACGGTGAACAGCGAGTTGACCGACATGCTTTTGCCGCCGCACGGCGGAGCTCGGCGCCGCACGATTCTCGCCCTCGGACGAATCGGTTACCCCAAGATGCTCGGGGCGCTGATTGAGGTTCTCACCGGCGACAAGAACGCCGAGAACCGAAACCCCGAGTTTCGGGCGCTTGCCGCGTTCTCGCTCGGCGAGATCGAAAACCACCATGCGGTGGGCGCTTTGATCGAGCGGCTTGATCCTGCAACCGAGAAGTCCGAGGTTGTGCGCGCCCGCGCCATCGAAGCTCTCGGGAAGATCGGTTCAAACACCTTGTCTGCTGCTGCGCTCGGCAAGTATGGCGTTGCGGGCATTGCGGACGCGATCGCAAGCCAGCTTCCTCCAACTGATGCTCAGCCATCTGAAGAGGCAAAGCTCAAGGGGGCGTTTGCCTTGACGGCGTTGCTCAGGCTTCGGCAGCCGTCGACGATTGAAGCCATCGCCGCACAGCTTCGATCGTGGGACCCCGATCTTCGATGGCAAGCCGCAAACGCGCTTGCTCGAATTCGCGATGGGATAGCCCCGGCGGCGCCCGAGCTTCTGTCCTTGCTTGCCGACAAGAACCCGCTCGCCCGCGCGAGCGCGGCTCGCGCGCTCGGCGTTGCGAAGGCGGCTCAAGCCATCGAGCCGCTGATTCGCCTGCTCGCCGACGAAGACTCGCGGGTCGCAGCCAATGCCATCAGTGCTCTCGGAACGATTGCCGATCCTCGCGCGGTTGAGCCGCTGGTGTCGCTGGGCAACGCGCAGCTTGCGGCTTATCGTTCGTTTGACCGTGACAAGAATGGAGTGCCGCCTCAACAGACCTCGCTGTTGTTGATCGCAACCGCCCTCGGTAACATTAAGAACCCGCGCGCGCTCGAGTTCCTGAAGGCATTTCGATTTGTCGAAGGCAAGCTTGGTTCCAGCCCCGAAGCCGAAATCGCGGCCGGCAAATTCGGCGAAGCACAATTCTTTGAAACGCCCGACTCGGTCAAGCTCCCCGGCGGCGACTGGAAGGCAATGACGGCCTACGCGCAGGGACTCGGCCAGCTCGCCTCCCCGCGCGCGAAGTCAGTCTTGTTGGATCTGCTGGCCGGTAGGACTTACGGCAAGCCCGACCCGCGAGCCTTGCCCGACATTCTGAAAGCGCTGTCGGCTGCGAAAGCCGAAGGGGTTTCGGGTATTTTGCTCGAGCACTTGAGGGCCGAAGACGTGATTGTTCGCGCGACGGCGGCGACTCTGTTGGGCGAGCTTGGCGATGCATCCGAGGTGGTGGGCAAGGCTCTGGAAGCCGCTTACAAGGCAGCGCTCCTGGACAAGATGAACGACGCGCGAGTTGCAATTCTAGAAGCCGCCGCCAGGCTTAAGCGGCCGATGAACGTGTTCGTGCTGTCCGACGAGTCTCGCGAAGAGGACTACGTCGTGAGGTTGAAGGCGGCCCAGCTTTTGCTCGAGTCGGGCGCCGGCGCGGTTACCGACAAGCCTCTTCGAATCGGTGGCGTCAAGACCGGACACGACCGCGTCTACTGGCAACGAATGGCGCAGCTCAGCGAGGCGGCCCGCAATCCTATCGCAGTCATTCACACGAAGAAGGGCGACATTCGCATCGAGCTTTACGCTGAAGACGCGCCGATGACGGTGGATAATTTCATCCAGCTCTCTCGATCCGGATTTTATAACGGTCTTACTTTCATGCGGGTAGTTCCAAACTTTGTGATACAGGGAGGCGACCCGCGCGGCGATATGGAGGGCGGACCTGGCTATCAGATTCGCTGCGAGATCAACCTCAAGCAGTATGGGACTGGCGCGGTAGGAATGGCGCTTTCGGGCAAGGACACCGGCGGAAGTCAGTTCTTCATCACGCACTCGCCGCAGCCGCACCTGGATGGCGGCTACACTGTGTTTGGCCAGGTAGTCGAGGGAATGGACGTGGTGAACCGTATCGCCCGCGGCGACCGCATCGAACGAGTCGAGATCATCGACCCGAAGTGAGCAGCCGGACGAGACGCATCGGACAGACTTCACGATGTGGAACTGAAAGGCTCAACACTGAGGCAGTTCAAGGGAGGGACACTTATGCGACAGGCTCTGGTTTCATGTTGTTCATTCGCGATGTTCGCGCTTTTTGGTGCGGCTTCAATCAACACAATCGAGGCTCAGAAAAGTTCTGCGCCGCCGGGCGCGGGCTACCATCTGCTTAAGAGAATCGACGTAGGAGGCGAAGGCGGATGGGACTACCTCACAGTAGACAGCGCAGCGCGACGACTCTATGTCTCGCGCTCCACGAGAGTGATGGTCTTTGACTCTGACACCGGCAAGCCGGTTGGCGAGATTGCGGACACGCCCGGGGTGCACGGCATCGCCATTGCCGACGACCTCGGGCGAGGCTTCACCAGCAACGGCCGCGACGGCTCGGTGACCATATTTGACCTGAAAACTCTCAAGCCGCTGAGCAAGGTCAAAGTTGGCACAAATCCCGACTGCATCCTCTATGATCCCGCGACACATCGTGTCTTCGCCTTCAATCGCGGAAGCTCAGACGTGACGGCGATCGAAGCGAAGACCGGCGAGGTGGCGGGACTGATTGCGCTTGGCGGACATCCGGAATTCGGCGTCGCCGACGGAAAGGGCATGGTCTTCGTCAACCTCGACGATAAGAGCGAGGTGGTCGCTATCGATTCCAAAAAGCTCGTTGCCAAGGCGCATTGGTCCGTAGCCCCGGGCGAAGACCCTTCCGGCCTGGCCATTGACCGGAAACACATGCGGCTGTTTTCGGTTTGCGGCAACAAGAAAATGACGGTGATGGATGCGAACACCGGGAAGGTCATCGCCGACCTTCCAATCGGTGGCGGTACGGATGCGGCGGGTTTCGACCCTGAAACCAATCTCGCCTTTAGCTCAAACGGAGAAGGCACGCTGACGGTCGTTCGTGAGGATTCCGCGGACAAGTTCTCGGTGGTCGAGAACGTGCCGACGCAGCGAGGCGCTCGCACGATGGCTTTGGACGCAAAGACTCACAACGTGTATCTGGCGACAGCTCAGTTCGGTCCGCCGCCTGCGCCAACGCCCGAGCGCCCGAATCCCCGGCCGACGATGATCCCAAATACTTTTGTGATTCTAGTGTTCGGGAAGTGAGCAACTGACCTGCGCCGGGCACCACTGTCGCCAACGAAACGACATCAAAAACAACTAGCCAGATTGGGGGTCACGGCCTCAGCTCTTCCGGATAAACCGTTATGCCTTCGCGCTCGATCTTTTCTAGCAACCGGGCATTGGCGGTCTGATCCAGGCGAACGAGATCCAGTTCATAGATGATCGGCGCCTGTTCTAGCGCCTCAAAGAGGTCGGCCCATTCTTCTGCTGTCGCGTTTGGAGCAGAGATCGCGAGGTCGAGATCGGAGGCCCGGCGGGCGCTGCCAGTCGCGCGGGAGCCGAACACTCGCACTTCCTGGACGGAGGGAAATCGCGAGAGCGCGCCACACAATGCCTCGATGTCTTTGTCTCGAAGAGCAATAGACTTCATAATTCTAGTCCCACGTGAACGCTTGAATCTTGTCGGCCATCTTTTTCAGAAGCTGCGCGTAACTAGCGACGATGTGCTGATAGATCCGAATAGCCAATTCCTCTTCATAGGCATGGGTAGTGAGATTGCGATCCTCGAGCATCTGCAGCCAAACATCCCCATCCTCGGGCGTGCTTATAAGACGTTCGGCGAAGGCTTTCTTGAGCGTCGGACGAGGGCCGCCACATTCGTGTCCCTGGCGTTCGAGATACAGCTTCAACGTTTTCCAGACCAATTCGAAGGAGAACTCGAAGCGCTGGATGACTGCGTCGCGGACGATGTCGCTTTCAGGTTGGTCAACTGCTTCAATCAACCGTTGCGTCGCGTTGCGCACGTCCACTTGCCGCTCCGCGAATCGCTCTTTGCTCATAAGCTTTTGTATACCATTTCCGGGTTCTTTCCGATAGCTCGTTCAGGCTTGGCCGATTCTGCAAAGTGTTTTACCGTCCAATCTCTAGTCGCTTCACCTTCTCCCTGAAGAGATCATCCTCGTCCTTTTGCTTCGGCGGCGTGTTGGTTAAGGCTTTTCGCAGAATTGTCCGCTGCGCGCTACCGACTGTTCTGCTTCAGTTTGGCCAGGAACTCGAGGTTGGTCTTCGTCTCGCCCAGGCCTTTCAAAAGAAGCTCCATGGCTTCGATCGATTTCTTGCCCGCGAGCGCGCGACGAACCAGGTTTATCAACGGCATCGTCTCAGCATCAAACAGTTTCTCCTCTTTGCGAGTGCCCGACTTCGAGATGTCGATCGCGGGAAAGATTCGGCGCTCGGCAAGCTTGCGATCCAGAACTATCTCGAGATTGCCCGTGCCCTTGAACTCCTGAAAGATCACGTCGTCCATCTGGCTGCCGGTGTCGATCAAAGCCGTACCGATGATCGTCAGCGAGCCGCCCTCTTCCGGCTTGCGAGCCGCGCCAAAAAACTTGCGCGGGAACTCCAGCGCGCGCGAGTCGACGCCGCCCGACATCGTGCGCCCCCGCCTGGTGGTCTCTCGATTCGAAGCACGGGCAAGCCGCGTAATCGAGTCCAGCAGCATCACCACGTCCTCGCCGCATTCGACCATCCGCTTTACGCGTTCGCTCACAAGCTTCGAGACTTGCAGGTGAAGATCGGCGTTCTGGTCGGCTGAAGACGCGATGACTTCACCTCGGACTCGCCGCTTCAGGTGAGTCACTTCTTCGGGCCGCTCGTCTACGAGCAACACGAAGAGGTGAATCTCGGGATGGTTGTCGGCGACGGCTTCGGCGATTTCTTCGATCAGCGTGGTCTTGCCGGTCTTGGGCGGAGCGACGATCAAGCCGCGCTGGCCCTTGCCGATCGGAGCGATCAGGTCGAGCACCCGCATCGAAATATTGTTGCTGCCCTTTGACAACTCGAGCAGTTCGGTTGGATCGACACTTGTGAGGCTGGTGAACTCGGGCACCCGTGCGTAGTCGCCGGGATTGAGACCGTTGACCTTGTCGATTTCAGCGAGCTGATCGGCCTGGCTACGGCCCCGTGAATCCTGCCCGGCTGCGGCCACGCCTTCAACCTGGACGCCTTCGCGAAGTTTGTATCGCTGAATAAGATTTCGCGGAACGAAAACGTCTTTTTCGCTGGGCCGGAAATCTTTGTCGGCCTGCCGCAAAAAGCCGAAGCCCTTTTCGTTTACTTGAAGAACACCGGAAGCATTGGTTTCCATTCAATCTCCGAGGTCAAAAATTACAGACTTAACATGCGGAGGTCAGGCTCACCGCAGATGGGCAGAGCCGACGCGCGAAGAGTGGGCGAAGCGTCAGCTTGTTACTCAACTCAACTCGAGCATGACTTCCGCGCGGGCCGTCATCACCTCACGGCCGAAATCGGTGAGGCTCACGGTTGGATAAACGCCTCGGCCAGCCTCGATACATCCGGCCTGCATAAGCGCTTTTATGAAAGTCGTGATGTCGTCCTGTGTCATCGCGCGCAGCAAGCCGTAAGTCGAAAGCTTGTCGAGGTGATGCTCGAGCACTTGCTTTGAGCTTGACCCGCGAAGCACCGCCGCGATTGTCCCTTTCCCGAATCGCCCGTTGACCCGCGCAACGCAGCTCAACACTTTCCTTACCACGATTGTTTCGGCTTCGTTGAGTGCGCGAGAGCCATTCGGTTCCGGCTCAACGATCTCCGGATTAAAGGTGCGCTTCACTTCTGCGCGCCGCTTGAGATCTGCGCGAAGCTCGTCCCCGGTGAGCGCCTGGTCGATGATGAAGTGGTCAAGCTCGGTAGCCTCGGGCAACTTCGCCGAGCGAGCCGAACGCCCGGCGCCCGCGATCGTCAACGTTCCCGAAGCGGCTAATTGCTTTTTGTTTCGCCGGCTCTCCGTTTCAAACGCGGCTTCGGGCGCGCACTGCGAGCAGGTGCCGCAGTGCTCAATTCTCTTACGGTCGCCGAAGTAATTCAAGATGAATCGCCGCAAGCAGCCCTTATTGTAGGCGAAATCGATCATTTTTCGGAGCTTCCATTGCTCGGCGGCGGCACGCGTTGCCAGCTCCTTCAAGTCTACCCTCAGCACGCGCGCAGGCGGTTCATCCAGCAGCTTGATTCCGCGGCCGAGATAAGCATTGCGATGCGAGATTAACCCACGAGCCGAGAGTCCCCCGAGAGCCCGCCTTACCTGCACTTCGGTCAAGGCGAGCTGCGCGGCTATCAAGCTCAACTCGAGTTCCGTCCGCTCGCGCTCATTCACGCTTCGGTTGAAGATCAGCTCGCGAAGCAGCACACCTTCCTGTGAGTCGTCGGGCACTGCCGCCAACGCCGCGTCGATTGAGACTTTCATCCAGGCGATAACCGTGCGGTCGTTGCCCCGGCCGCGTTCGATGTGACCCGCCTTTTCGAGGGCAGTCAGCGCCGAGTAGACCGACATGTCGTTCTTCAAGCCCGCCCGATTGGCGAGCTCGCGAGCCGACATCTCGATCTTCTCGCCGCCGACTTCCGTGCTGAGCTGCGCGATCTCCTGATAAACGCGCTTGATCAACTCCGGCGGCGGATGGCTGCCCTCGATAAAGAACTCGTGAAAGCGAGTGTCGGCGTAGTTGAACAAGAGCACGCACTCGGAAGTCTCGCCATCGCGGCCCGCGCGTCCGACCTCCTGGTAGTAGGCTTCGATCGAGCCCGGCAGGTGATAGTGCACGACAAAACGAATGTCAGGCTTGTCGATACCCATGCCGAACGCGTTGGTTGCGACGATGGCTTGCCACTTGCCGCGCATGAAACCTTCCTGGGTGCGAGTGCGATCGCGCTCATCCATCCCTGCGTGATAGGCCTCGACCATGAAGCCGGCCATCTTTAGCCTGGCAGTGACTTGCTCGACAGCTTTGCGGGTCGCGGCATAGATGATGCCCGAGCCGCCTGCTTTGCTGACTATTCGCTTGATTGTTTCGAGTTTGTCTTTCTCGCCGGCGACGTGCGCGACTCGCAATGCGAGGTTCGGGCGATCAAACCCGGCGACTGCGACATAAGGGTCGACAAGGCCGAGCTGCTCACTTATGTCCGCTCTCACGTGTGGAGTGGCTGTTGCGGTCAGCGCGATGACTTGCGGCCGGCCGAGTCGCTCGACGGCTTGTTTAAGCCGCAGATAGTCGGGCCGGAAGTCGTGACCCCAATGCGAGATGCAATGCGCTTCATCGACCGCGAACAAGCTCACCTTGACCTCGCCGATCGAGTCCATGAAAGCAAGACTCCTGAAACGTTCAGGCGCGATGTAAACGAGCTTGTAGACTCCGCGTCTGATCTCGCTCAAGCGTTTGTTTGTTTCGGCGTAGCCCAACGAGCTGTTGATAAACGTCGTCGCGATGCCTCGCGCCGTGAGCTGATCGACCTGGTCTTTCATGAGCGCGATTAGCGGTGAGACTACGAGCGTCACGCCTTCAATCATGAGCGCAGGAAGTTGGTAACAGAGCGATTTACCGCCGCCGGTCGGCATGATGACGACGGCATTGCGGCCGGCGAGAACGGCGTCGATGACGTCAGCCTGACCTTCGCGGAAGTCAGCGAAGCCGAAGTGTTTTTGAAGGGCCTCGCGGGCCCGTTCGATGTTGTCCACGATTTGGCCTCGCGCTTGAGACGGCTCAGCGGAGTGATAAAGGAACGACAGGTTGCAAGGCAAAACGATAGCACGGCGAGCGCGGTGCTCCAAGCACTCGACTAGGCTAGGACACCGCGCCTTCTTGACCTTCGTCCGCTCGACGTCGTACTTTTCGAGTATGGTCACGACAACGGAGCACATCTATGTTGTACGCGAAGACAACATCCTTAGCGGTGAGCCGATTATTCGAGGGACTCGAACACCAGTCAGGGCCATCGTCGAGACTTGGCGGCTTGGAGTGAATCCGGATGAAATCCCGAGCCGGCTCCCTCACCTGACGCTCGCTCAGGTGTTTGACGCGCTCAGCTACTACAGCGACCATCAAGACGAGATCAACGCGCATATCGAACGCAATCGGATCCCAGACGATTTAATCGATCCGCTGGTGCAAGAACTGTGAGCAGCATCTTCGTCGAACTTTATCTCGACGAGGACGTGGATGTTCTAGTCGCAGACCTATTGCGTGGACATGGGTTTTCCGCAACAACCGCCTTAGAAGAAGCTCAACTCCATATGGACGATATCCAGCAGATGGCGTACGCCATCGCCAAGCAGAGGGCGCTCGTGACCCACAACCGAGCAGACTTCGAGACTCTGGCTCTGTCGTATTTTGCAGAGGGCAAGGCCCATTTTGGAATCATCATAGCGGTAAGGCGACCGCCTCACGAAATCGTTAGACGGCTACTCGTCATTCTCAATCAAGTGACGGCCGACGAGATGCAGAACCAGGTGCGCTATATCTGAGCGGTGAGCTCATTGGGACGTTGTAGTGATTCAGCGCTTGAGTCCGAGCCCCAGGAAGAGGATCGGCCTGAAGATCTTCCACCAGTCCGTAATCGCCCGCATCTTGGTGTAGGCGATTCCGTCGGTCTGCGGGTACTCGATTGTTACCGGCACTTCGACTACCTTGTGACCCAATCGAAGAGCCTTGAACAGAAGGTAGGGTTCAAGCTCGTACCGGTCGAGCCAGTCTTGCCAGAGATCGATTTGCTTGTCGTCAAAAAGTGAAACTTTGATCGCTCGAAACCCGCTCGAGGCGTCAGTCACGCGATGTCGGCAGAAGAGCGAGAACAGAAGCGTGTACGCGCGAGTGCCAAGCCTGCGCCGAAGCGGCATTCGCAGGAACTCGCCGCCCACCAGATAGCGCGAGCCTTGCGCAAGCTCGGCGTTCCCTCGAATGATCGGTTCCAGCAGCCGCGGAATCTGTTCGGGAGGAGTCTTGCCTCCGCCGGAAACTACGACGACTATCTCGTAGCCGTGCTCGATCGCGAAGTCGATCCCGCTGCGGATCGCTGCGCCCACTCCGCGATTCACACCCGCCCGAATAACCGTGGCTCCGGCACGCTCCGCGTAGCCCGCGGTTTCATCAGTCGAGCCGTCATCCACGACGACTGTCGTCTCGACGTGATCGGCGGGAACCGCGCTTACCACTCGGGCGATGCGCTCGCCTTCGTTCCATGCGGGAGCGACACACAGCACGCGCGGACGAGCTTGCGTTCTCACCGCTGCGTTGCGCGCTTTGCTTTCGCTAACGGCTAGCTTGAAGTCTCTTTCAACCATTGATACGTAAGGCGAAGCCCTTGCTCGACAGTACAAGAGGGCAGCCATCGGAGCTCGCGGCGAATCTTCTCGATGTTCACAACGCGGCGGCGGATGTTATCTATGTCGCGGCGATCGATGTACTCGGGCTCGACACCGGCGGCGGTTATCTCGATGATCAACCGCGCGAGCTGGTTGACGCTGACCTCGCGGCCGGTGCCGACGTTATAGACCTGCCCATCCGCCTTCGGGCTGACTCCCGCAAGCAGCGTCGCCTCGACCACGTCGTTCACATAAGTAAAGTCGCGGGTCTGCTCACCGTCTCCGTGAATTCGCAAACCCGCGCCGGACATCGCCGACTCGAAGAACTTCGCGACGACTCCGCAGTAAGGATTGTCGGGCCGCTGCGCCGTACCGTACACGTTCGAGTAGCGCACAACCGACGACGACAAGCCGTAGCTTTCGTAAAATGCCTTGCAGTAATTCTCGCCGGCGAATTTCGAGACCGCATACGGGCTGAGCATGTTCGTTGCGTCGTCTTCGTTGATCGGCAGGTAGCGAGGGTTTCCATAGACCGAAGTCGATGAGGAATAAACCACGCGCGGTATGTTCAACTCGCGGGCCGCCATCAGCACATTGAGCGTCCCGCCGATGTTCACCTCGTAGTCTTCGCGCGGGTTTCTGGTCGATACGATGATGTTTCTAGCCGCCAGGTGAAAAACGAGGCTCGCACCCTTCATCACGTCGCGCGTGAGATCAAAGTCGGTCACGCTGCCTCGAACGACTGCCAGGTTGGAATCGTCGCTCGGCAGGTTGTGGTCGTCGCCCGTGTAGAAGTCGTCAAGCACTACGACCCGCGCTCTCTCAGAAAGCAATCGGCGGACGACGTTTGAACCAACGAATCCCGCGCCGCCCGTCACGACTATGCGCTGACCGGCGAGATTAAAAGAATGGCTCATCTATTCTCCGGCGAATCATCCTTCCGCGGGTCTCCGTCGAATCATCCTTCCGCGGGCGATTCGTCTTCTCATTTCAACTGGGATAAATGCGTGCGGGGCAAGCTGACAGACCCGAAGGATAGCACTGCCTCCGGTCTATCTGCCATAGTCAAGTTGCGACGGTGTGCGCTTCAGATTTCGCGCACGGTATTCCGGGGTCGTGGCCGCGTAGCGGTCTCCTATCGATAGTTTCCGAGCGACCAGCATCAGCCGGGCCGCGTAGCGGCTACCCTTCGATACGTAGATTTCAGAAGCGCGCCACGCTGTCTCATAAATGGAGGGATTCAGGTAACCGCTATGCGGCCACGCGAAGACGCTTCGCCTCGTTGCTATCGATCCGCTACGCGGCCAGCTCAGCCGAAAAGGCGCCGCGACGCAAGGGAATCAGCCGAGACCGGTTGGACTTCGCGCGACAGTCGCTGGATGCGCGGTGTCGATGAGTTATAATCCCGCCGTGGCTCAAGCCGGCATCTACATTCACATACCTTTTTGCGAACGCAAGTGCACTTACTGCAATTTCAACACGACAGACTACTTTGAATCGCTTGCAAGCCGGTACATCGACGCGGTGAAGAACGAGATTGTGTGGTGGGGGCGAACCCTTGCGGAGCAGGAGCACGCTCGAGAGGCTGGCGATCGCGTTCAGATCGACACGATTTATTTTGGCGGCGGAACGCCTTCAATAGTCGAAGCGGAGCTACTAGCCGGCCTGGTCGAAGCCTGCCGCGCTGCGTTCGAGGTCAGCCGAGACGCTGAGGTTACCATCGAGATCAATCCCGCGACGCTTGCCCGCCCGAAGCTCGAAACCTGGCTAAACGCCGGGATAAACCGCGCGAGCGTCGGCGTGCAGTCGTTCATCGATCGCGAGCTGGTTTCGCTGAGCCGCACTCACACGGCCGATGCCGCGCGTCGGACGCTCAACGTGCTTCGCGAAGCCGGATTCGCCAACATAAGCCTCGACTTGATAGCCGGTCTGCCCGAACAATCGCTGGCGGACTGGGAGGCGAACTTACGCGAAGCCCTGGAGCTTCAGCCCGAACACCTGTCGCTTTATTTGCTCGAGGTGAAGGAAGGCACGCAGTTGTTCTCTCAGATCAATCGGGGTCAGCGGCCGGCGCCCGACGATGATCTCGCGGCGGAAATGTATCGGTTAACCTGCGAAGCTGCGCGAGCATCGGGTTACGAGCAGTATGAAATCTCGAACTTCGCTCGGCTGCCTGAGAGCGCAGGCGTCCCGCCTGCATCGCTCGACCACCAACCTGGGAGCGCAGTCGTCCCGCCCGCATCCGCGGACACTTCGATCTCAAAAACATGCGGGCGGGACGCCCGCGCTCCCAGGGTTGCGGGCTTGGAATCGCGCGCTCCCAGGTCGTTAAGATCCAAACATAACCTGAAATATTGGACCGGTGAGGCGTTCTATGGAATGGGTTGCGGCGCTCATTCTTACGACGGCCGCTCCAGATCGGTCAACATCTTCAAGACTGAAAGCTTTATCGAACAAGTGCTTGCAAGCGGACACGCAATCGCCGAACGGCGCGAGTTGGGGATTGAGGAACGCGCTTCCGAAGCCCTGTTTATGGGATTGCGGTTGACCGAGGGAGTTGACCTCGAAGCGTTTCGCGCGGAGTATGAAGTTGACGTGCTGGAGCGGTACGCCGGCGAGTTTCCGGAACTTTTTGACGCGCGGCTGATTGAACTAGACGGCGGCCGATTGATGCTTACCGAAGCGGGGCGGTTGATGTCGAACGAAGTGTTCGTTCACTTCGTGTGATTGAGTTGGGAGGATTCGAGATGGCTCATAGCTTGAAAGCCCGGACTTCAATCTTGTTGTTGGTCTTTGCGGCGGCGTCTTCAGAAGCACTCGCGCAGAGCGGCCGCGTGCGAGGTCAGACCGTTCCCCGCGCTCAAGGCGACCGCGACGCGGTCCGGTTGCGTGTTGAAGAAGTACTGTTGTCGATTCGGGTGAGCGCTGACTACGGGAAGCTCACCGCGATACCCAGGCGGTCCGATCTCATCGTCACTGAAGACGGCAAACGCCGGCAAGTGAATGATGTGATGAAGACACCGGCAAATGTCCTGTTCATCCTCGACGCAGGCGGCAAACGAACACTGAAGGACGTGAACGCCCATCGCGATATTGCTCTGAAGATGATCGAGTCGATGAGTGAAGGTGACCGGGCCGCCATCATGACTTACGCGGATACGGTCGAGGTCCTTTCACCGTGGACTGCCGACAAAGCCGCGCTTCGGCACGCACTTCTGGTTCGATTCAAGCCCGGAATAAGATCGCGATTCTATGACAGTTTGCTTTATGCGGCGGAGGAGTTGTTGCCGCTGGTTGCCGGCCGCCGCAGCGTGGTGATAGTCGGGGACGGGATTGAAACAGTCAACCCGCAAGCGTTCGAGAAAGCGCTCGCAGCGCTGCACCGCGCTCGCGCGATAGTCTACGCTGCTTGCCCGAACGAAATCCTGCTCACCGCCATCAAGCCAGAGGCATACAATGCGCTCTCGTGGTACGAGATGATCGACCCCGGCGGTCGCAAGCGCATCGAAGCGCTTCGACTTTGGTACAAACAGATTGAAGCAGGCGAGGTGACGCTCAAGGGCCTTGCCGAGGAGACCGGCGGCGCGAGTTGGGCGCCAACCACTTCTGACGAACTGAAATCGGTGGGGGATCAAGTCGTGCGCGAGATCGGCACCGAGTACGTGATCGCGTACTCGTCCGAGCGGCCCTCGGACGATGAGGCTTTTCACCAGGTTAAGGTCTACACGACGCAACCAGGCCTGCAAGTACGTTCGCGCCGCGGCGTCTACTCCAACTCTGGTGAGCAGCAAGCCAGGACACCTCGCCGCTGAGTACCGGTCCGACTAGACAACCATCTGCCCGCGCGTATTCAGAATCCGTTCATCGGAGTGCCGACCAGAGCTTTGATTTGTCCTGAACTCAGTTGTCAGACGCCAAGAAACTGAAAAGGTCGTCTCGTAGTTGTTCGATGTTCTCATAGACGGAACGAGCACCTGCTTCTTTTAGGATTTTATGTGAAAGAGGAGAAGTTCCTTTCACAGCAAGACAGGTTAGGTGAGCCGCTACCGCAGACCTGATCCCCAAAGGCGCATTTTCGACAACATAGCAATTCTGCGGCAAAAGACCCAGCTTTCGGAGAGCCAAAAGATATGGATCCGGGGCAGGCTTACCCTTTTCTGGCTCATCGCCATCTACGATTGCATCGAACATAGCGAGAAAGCCCTTGTGTTCTCGAAATAGATCGTCCAGCGATGTGGCTCCCGTAACCAAGCCAAGTTTGCCTTTGTTACTCTCCACTAGACTCAGCAATTCCAAGGCACCGTGCATGAACTGAACCCTAAATATGCTGCTGTACACCTTATCCTTCGAGTGAATAATAGACTCTATGAGATTTGGAGCCGGCTCTTTTCCCGCGTGTTTTGTGTAAAGCTCTTTAGCGGTAGTCTCCCTCTTCTCGCCTTCTCTCTCGTATATTTCCTCTCGGGTGATGGTGATATCGAACTCTCTGAAGGCCTGCCTCCATGCCTGATAGTGGAAGGGCATACTATCGATCAGAACTCCATCCAGGTCAAAAATGACGGCTCTTCTATTCATTATCTGTCGCGTGCTTCAACAGAGGGGAGATTATGTCGATCGAGTTTTGAAACCGCTTAAGCCATTCGGCCTCTGAATCATACCGCTGGGTTTTCCACTGCTCGATCCCTCCAGCAATTGAAATTTCTTCTTCGTAATAGTCGGGATCTTCCCATTCATTACCTTCTATTGCGATATAACTCAGAGCGTTCTTTTCGGCATTCCGGATAACGGTAATCGGCCACTCCGTCAAAATGCCCCAGTCGTTTGTAAGGGAGTCTTTGAGGATCCATCGAACGGCATTCCTTGATAAGAAGACATTCGCGACGCAGATATCCATCTCGATTCCGAAGCGCTTGCTGGCCAGGTTGTTGCACGGGGTTTCGCAGTATACCCATGACTTCGGATGAGTCAGCTTCGCGCGCTCCGTCCGTCCGAGGATGGTGTAGTGTTCGTTGGGTGGGTTTTCCAGCAGAAAGGCGAGCTCATCAGGGTAAGCCGTCAGCCAGTGCAGGATTCTATCAGAGTCAATCCAATGATAAGGGTCTCCGAAGTTCAAAGCGGCGCCAAAGGCATTTCTGGCTCCAAAGCCGTATCCGTTACTCGACACAACAGTGACGTTTGGTGAGGATTCAAGAAACTCAACTATCTTTGTCGAGGTCTTGCTGGAAACAGCAAAGATCAAGTGTTCATAGAGCGAGAGAAGAATGGCGAGTTTTTCTCGTAGTGGCTTTAGAAACCGCGCGTCAGGATCATGAATAGGAGAGAGTAACGTTTTGATCTTCATAAAGCTCTGCGAATCAAAAATGCCGTACCACCAGAAAGCTTATCAACAGCGCGATATGCCCGGCACTAGACGCAATCCAGAATAATAGAATTACTTTAAACCAGATGAGGGTTTCCATGCTTGAGGCTGTGCCGCTTTGATCCTCTAGCGCCTTGTAGTCACCATGATAGGTTTGCTTGATATCCCTGCAGCGATCGCCGTCGATATTCTGGAATGTTTCACCTCCTTTCTCCAAAATGACCGCCAGCTCCGTATAAGTTGACAGGCCCCTTCGATCCTTCGGGAAGAGCGACCTCCACTCATTCTCCAACTCGCGCAAGCATCGGCGCTCAAACAGTGTAAACTTCCTTGCTCGCTCATCCATACCCTTCCAGCCAAAGGCAAGCAAAACTCCGATGACAGAGATCCCAATGGAGAAGAGAAGAAAAGTGATAGTTGCCAATATCGGCCGCGTGCCCTCGATCGCCTCTTTGGTTGATAAGCCAACGAAAGCAAAGAGTGCTCCTTGCATGGTCAGGAAGTGGCGGATTCGCTCCTGCTTGAGATTATCGTGATGTACGTACAACTGCACGTTTGCTTTCCATTCCTCCAAAATGCGGTTGGCCTGGATCCCTTCTAACTTGTCCCGCTGGGCTTGTGCAGACGCTTCCCGCCGGGAGAGCGGCTCGTTTGGACCAAACGGCTTAGCTGGATGTTTGCCTTTCATTCTGCCGTTATCGAAGACAATGGAGATATCTCGCCAAGGAAGTCAAATACCCAGGTGATCCTCCAGTCCTTTGTCATGCCACCAGGCTTTGTGATCACAAGTATTGCAAACAGGTATCTGATCAACGCTGTTTCTCAGAAAATGCCATCGCATCTGCTTGATTTCCATGCCCTCGAAGATCTGGGTGATATTTTTGCCTCTGATGGTTCCTAACATACTTTTACTCTCTGGAAAGAAACAGCAAGGATGGGCGTCGCCGTTCCATCCGATAGCGAGGACTCTCCACGGCCAGGCGCACACCTTTGTATATTCATCATGAACAATCGAGGGGCCATTGCGGTTTGAATATAGCGGATGATCTATTTGCACAGGGTTGCTTCTGTGGTGAAATCGCTTCCAGTAAATATGCGAAGAGTTCTCGCGAAGCAAACTGTCTGTCCACAAACAGTAACCAGCTTTTGTCATCGGACCGATTAGAGGCTCCCATTTCCAATAGAAGTCATGCATATTCTGTTCGTTGATCGACATCACTATGAATTGCAAAACGGCATACGGATTATTGATGTTATTCTCGATCTTTTTTGCGAGGAAGTATCTGGCATTCTCCTCAGCAGACGTAAAATCGCTGCGAGGCTTGATCTTTCTGTAGAGCTCTTCGTTAGATGCATCAAGGGAGATTATGTAGATATACTGATTTGAGTTGAGCCGCAGTAGATCATCAATCTTATCGGGAGTCATCAAAGCGCCATTCGTGCTTATGATGACTCGAACGCCACTCAATGAACGATCAATATACCTCAGCATCTCGACGTACTCTTTATGAAGAAAAGGCTCGCCGTCCAGATAAAAATGGAATTCAGAGAATTGTGAATCAACTTGCCTGCGTATCTCGACCAACTCGTTGATGATTTGTTCAAATAAGTCCCAATCCAGGAAGCCTCTATCCGTTTTGGTCATTTGATTGAAGCACATAACGCAAAAGTAGTTGCAGACATTAGTGGGGCTAAGATATAGCGTACGAAGGTTGGAAATGTTCCACGCATCGACTCGCGCTGGCTCGATCATGGACTGGTCCTCGCTTTCTGCTTCTCTTGATTTGCTCCCACTAGTCAAATCCGCTGGCCGAAATCGCGAACGAAAAGAGTCCTCAGATGCCCTCAAGACCAATAGACGGAAACGCGAAGAAAAACAATGCAGATTCCTTGAGACCCGAGGGAAATCAAACAGCGGAAAATGATAATTGGTGCCGAGAAAAATCGAGTTCCTTTTACTAGTGAACCTCCGCAGAGTGCGGACCGCTCCTCAGAACCGAATTCGCAGCGAGAGCTGGATCAGTCTTGGTCCGCCGATCGCGCCGCCGGTCGTGCCGATCGAAGGCGCGCTTGCCGCTCCGAGCGTTTGTGTGATCTTGCCAAAGTTCGCGTTGCTTAGGTCGCTCACCGGGTTCGCGAAATTGGTGTGATTGAACAGATTGAAGAAGTCTGCGCGGAACTGAACGCGAGTCTGCTCGCCAAGTCTGGCCCCAAGCGGGAAATCCTTCGCGACCGCAAAGTCGTAGTTCGCCAGACCCGGTCCAGAATATTGATTGCGGCCTGAGTTGCCGACTCGGCCCGCCAGCGCCGGCTTGAACCACGTCCCATCGAACGCCTCGTCAGGGTCGCGGTTGTCCTGCGGTAATGGAAGAGGCTTTACCAGATCGGGACGGTCACCGGCGGCGGGGCTGAGGCCGGAATTGCTCGCCTGGTTGAAGCCGCTCGAGTCCGGCCCGCCTGTCACTACTGTGAATGGGTAGCCCGATTGCAGCGTCACTACTCCAGAAATTTGCCAGCCGCCGAACAGTGTCCGTGAGAAGTTATTGTTCCATCCGAAGAGCCGGTGCCCCGGACCTGCCGGCAATTCGATCACGTAGAGAAGATTGAAGCGGTGGCGGATGTCGAATGCGGATGGGCCGTGCTCAACTCCGAGGTTCTTCGAGTTGACTGGCGCTCCCGTCTCTCCCAACAGGTTGTTCGATCCGAAATACGATGAGTTGTAGTCGAGCGATTTTCCAAACGTGTAGAAGCCTTGCACAAAGAGGCCGCGGCGGTCCTGGTACTTCGCGAGCAAGACCAGCCCGTTATAGTTCGAACTGCCGATTGACTTCGCGAGCTGCACGTTGCCGAAGTGGTTGAACGGAAACACCTGTTCATTTGGAGCGAGAGGGCCTCGTTTGGCAGGATCGCGCACGATCACCGTTGGTTGATTCACGTCTATAAAAACTCCGAGCCTCCGGCCGGAGCTTCCCTGGTAGTCGGCCTCGATCGAAAATGCGTCGCCCAGCTTGCGCTGGATGCCGAGGTTGTACTGATACAGATACGCGCTTCTCAAGTTCGGGTCCACGCCTTGAAAGTTCAGGACTCCAACAGTCGGAGTTCCCGGTCCCTGTTTCCCGAAGTTCGAGATCAGCGGCACGTTTTGATCGAACCCGATCGCCCAGGGAAACTTCCCTGGGCGCGTGACATTCGCAGTCTGGCTGACTTGCAGATTGTACGGGGGACCGAGAGCCATGCTCGACGGCACGTTGTTGAACAGGTCGTCGTAGGCTACGCGAAATCCGCCTCGAATGACGGTGTCGTTCACGCCGAACAAACCCGAAGCGAATCGCGGCGTGTATGCAAATCCGAACATCGGCGCGACGTTGTTCTTGTCCGGGAAGACGCCGCTTGACGGAAGAGTGAACGACGCCTCTCGAAAGATGAGCGCGGCCGGGCCCTTCAACGCCGGATCGACATCCAGGTTGCGGTTGCTGCCCACCACCACGGGCCCGACTCCGGGAACGAAATTCGTCGCGTTGTTGCGAATCTCGCCTATCGCCGACGGGTACTCGTAACGGACGCCATAATGCAGTGTCAGGTTCTCCCGCACTTTGAACTCGTCCTGCCAGAACAAGTCCCACGGATGACGCCGCCAGTAGGCCAGCGTGCTCCCTGTTCGGAAGTTGGAGCTTTGCACGAGTCCCTTCGCGAAGTCGGGAAAGGTCGCGAAGCTAAATGAGCCGCGTGACGCGCGATTGAGATAGCGGCGCAGATCTTCGCGGCGAATATGAAAGCCCCATCGCCAGAAGTGCTTCGACCAGCCGAACGGAGCGCTGAGCGACATGTTGTCGAAGAGTTCTATAGTGCTCGACACGCGGCCTTGCGGGAAGTTGAGATTGGTCCCGAGCGCCGCGAACCCTCCCGCTATCGTTATCGTCGGCAGTCCCGAGTTGAGCGGGTCCTTCGCGGCATCGACTACGCCCGTTAACGGATTGCCGGCGGCGTCGGTGAATATCTCCGCCGCATTCAGCCCGTCATCCTGGACTGCTCGCTCCATCACGTTCCGCGAGTAGCCAAGACGAAGCTCGTTTATCAGCGCGGGCGAGAACGTATGAACCTCACTCAGCATGACGGATCGCTGGACGGGTTCGCCCCGGTTGCCGCCGGTCAGCGGCGTAGGCCCGCCGATAAAACTCGAAGCTCGATATTCCGTCCACCGGCCGGACAATTGATCGCTTGCGCCGAGCCTGTGATCGATGCGGATGAATCCGGTGTCGTCATCGTCTTCGTTACGCACGTTGGCAATAAAGTTCAACGTCCCGGAAGCATTCGGCAGCGGCCAGAAGTCGAGGAGCCGCTTCGCTATCAGATCGGTTACGGAAGCCCGGTCGGCGAGCGTGGGCACACGCGTGGATCGAACTACCGGAGCGACCTGGCGAAACCCTTCGTAAGAAGCGAAGAAGAAGGTCCGGTTTTTGACCAGCGGTCCGCCGAGTGTTAAACCAAACTGGTTGCGATTCAAGACGTTCTTCTGCCCGCCCAGTTTGTTGGTGAAGAAATCCGCGGCGTCGAGCACCGTGTTGCGGAAGTACTCGAAGGCCGCGCCGTGAAATTGGTTTGAGCCGGATCTGGTGACGATGTTGACCTGGCCGCCGCTTCCGCGCCCAAACTCCGGCAGAGGCACGCTTGTCTGCACCGCGAATTCCTGAACGGCATCCGTGATGCGGAACGAATTGAGCGGCCCGTTCTGCTGCGTGTCCATGTTGCTGATGCCGTCTAACAGGTAGACATTCGATTGCGAGCGCGCGCCTGCCGAGTTGAAACCGCTTCCCTGCGTGCCCGGCCCGGCAGGCACAGTGCCGGGCGTGAGCAGAGCCAGGTCGAGAAACTGCCGGGCATTAAGGGGCAAGCTATGGATGGTTCGACTGTCAACGACGGTGCTCAAGGTGGACTTGTCGGTCTCGAGCAGCGGGGTGACGGCCGCGACTTCTATGACTTCCGACACATCGCCCACCTGCAGGACCATTTCAACGCGGGTTACCTGGTCTACCTGAACGATGACTTTTGGGATAGTGACGCGCTTGAAGCCGGGCGCTTCGGCTGAGAGCGACCAGTCCGCGGGCTCGAGTTGCTGAAAGTGAAACGCCCCGTTTGCGTCCGAGAGTGCCCCTCTCTGCATTCGGGTCGAGGCGCTCAATAAGCTGATCCGGACGCCGGGCAAGGTTGCGCCTGAAGGATCTTTGACCACCCCGCTGATGCTGCCCGTGGGCGAAGGCGCGCTGAACCCCATCGAGAGCAGCATCGCGGCGAGGAACGCGAGACGGTGAAAGCGTCTTTGCACTTAGGATCTCCGGTTTGATCTACCTGGGAGCGCGGGCGTCCCGCCCGCAGTCTGTCGAATCCCTATCGATGCGGGCGGGACGCCCGCGCTCCCAGGCGTAGACAAATCCCCAAACTTTTCTGTCTCAGTGATGCTTATTGAGCGTGCGGTTGCTGACGACCTGGACCAACTGCATCATGCCTCGGTCTTCGTGCGGCAGGATGTG
This sequence comes from Candidatus Onstottus arcticum, assembly GCA_038040485.1. GTDB lineage: Bacteria > Acidobacteriota > Blastocatellia > UBA7656 > UBA7656 > Onstottus_B > Onstottus_B arcticum. The sequence continues at coordinate 98,127 of JBBPIE010000014.1, read as the reverse complement.
GCAGTGTTGCACGTACATGCCGGTAAAATCGACGAAGCGGCTGCGCATCTTGAAGTAGCCGGGGACTATCTTCCCGTTGACGAGTTTGCCCTTCGGGATTGCAAACGTGTCCCACCAGACGTACGGCGGCGTGAGTTTGAGCGGCGCCGTCATCGTATTCGGATCGAAGAGTTCGACAATCTGGAATGGGTTCACGTGAATGTGAAACGGATGCGCGATCCCGGTTGTGTCGTTGATTATGGTCCACTCCTCGGCGGTGTCGAGGACCATCACCTGATCAATGATCTGATCTTCAAACTGTTTGCGGTCGATCGTGTAGTGAGGCGGCGCGTTTGGTATCAGAGGGGGCTGCACAGTTGCGGCATTTCGGCCGGGAGCTGTTCGGCCGGCCTCCCAACCGTAAACCACTTCCCTCCGAAGCCGAATCGTGCTCGGGTCGATGTCAGCGAGAAAGGTCGGCTGTGTTGGAAAACTGGCGGCGTCGGGGAATTCCATCCGTGGCGAAATCGCGCCACCCTTGACGTTGACGTACAGTATCGGCGCGGTTGTCGTGCCGAGCACGTAGCACCCTTCGGCATCGGGTGCTTGCACGAGCAGATCTACCCTGTTGGCCGGCGCCATGTTGATTGCGTTCTTGCCGTTCTGCGGATCGCCGTAGTTTTTCTGCGCGAGTTGAACGCCGTCCTGCGAGGTCTGCCGGAAGTTTATGCGCGGAGCGCCTAAGAGAACCGCGTTGAACTGGACGTTTACGAAAGCCTGAACGGTGGCGTTTATCATGCGCCACAACTGAATCTGGCCGGGCCGCATTGTGATGGTTGGAGTGAACTGACCGTTGACCAGCTTTGCGGACGGTCCCGCCGGCGCCGCGCTAAGCAGATTGGGCGCTGCGGTAATTTGCTGGAAGACCAGAACGACTTCGTCGAGCTTTTGGCGTTTCTGTGTATAGAAGCCCTTCAGTTTCCCGTCGTATCCCTCGGGGCTGTCGTCTGTAATGATCAGCGCGCCGGCCAGACCGTTAAACATGTTAATCGCGGTCGAGCCATGTTTGTGCGAGTGATACCAGTGCGTGCCCGGAGCCTGACCCATCTTGACGCCGGTGGGTTTGTGGTTTTGATCCTCCTCATACTTCGGAATCTGGAAGCAGTAGGGATAGGAACCGATGTACCATTGTGGCCATACGCCTTGAGAGATGGACTCGCGGTTCTGAGGCCACAACCTCAAATTCAGCGGAAGGCCATGCCCGCCCTGAAACGGCGCTGTGTTGTCATACTCCTCGAGAAGCACTCGCTGATTCTCTCGCCACTCAACTGGAAGGTCGTCCCACTTTTGCGGTTCATGACTCAGCTCACAACCCCGGAAAATCTTCCTGAACGACTCGCGGACGCCGTTCTCGGTCACCTTCGGGTTGGGCCGAACCTGAACCAGGACGTTATCGCCCGTGGTTGAGGGCGTGACGTGCGTGCCATGAAAGTGGATATTCGCGCTGCTGGATCCGTGCAAGCAGTCCGGGTACTTGTCGATGGACGGGTACCAGTTCTTGTCGGTCGTTCCGTCCGCATTGACCTTGGTCGCCTGATCGCAGCCGGTGCCGCGGCCTTCTTCGCCCGAATCGAGCGAGCCTCCAAAATCCTGGACCTTGACCTGATTGAGAAGCGTGATCTGAACTGTGTCACCCAGCGCGCAACGAAGCGTCGGACCGGGACCGGGTTCGCTCGGGTTGACGGGCCACTTTTGACTCGGATTGGCCGGGTTGAAGCCGTCGAAGTATCGCAGCATCGCGGGAGTCTTGGCTGTAAGCGAGGTGGGAACATTCCGAATCCCATTAGTCACCTTCATAACGGCCTCGAGTTTCTTGCCATTGCTGGTGATCTCACCCACGGCTACAAGAGCCGGCCCGGGAGGAGGACAAGGAACCGGAGACTGCGTGGCTGCTGCCAAAAGGGACGGCCGAATCGCTCCCAGAAGGGCAACACCGGAAGTTGCCGCTAACGATTGAGCCAAAAAATCCCGGCGAGCGGCCCTGTTCCGCTGTTCCTTCGTCGCTGTAGGAGTTTCATTGATTTCTGCTTCCTGCGTTTTCAAATTATCAGCTTCTGGCATACGTGCCTCCTTTACTGCACGACGATCGTGCCCTTCTCGTTCGGATGTAGGGCGCAGACATACGTGACCGTTGCGGCTGCGCTGAATGAGACGGCTTGCTGCGATGTCGGAGCCGGTTGTGCCTGCAGCTTTTGCGAAATCGGGAAATCCCACCAGGCATCATTTGCGCCACCGGTCGGCTTCACCTGATGATCTGCCTGCTCGTCATTGTTTCGCCAGTAGACAATGTCGCCGGCTGCCACCGTTTGGCTTTGAGGGTTGAACTTAGCGAGTGCCTGCCCTGGCAGTCTATCAATTGCAATGATCCAGGTTTGTGCCATATGCGATTCCTTTCGCCTTTTGAGCTGTTCCGACGGAGCGGCGGCTGGAGACTTGCCCGCCAGCCCTTCGGAATTGATTTGTGGATGGTGTATCCAACAACATTTGACGGACCGACTTCGCGCCCGACTGCGCGAATCCGGAAAGGGACCGCCCTTCCTCACAAGATCTCGCCAGACTCAAGCCGGTGGAGCTGCTGGGCATCTCCGCGCTTCATGATTGTGACTGATATTGGAGCAAAAACCGCCGAGTGAAGCTCGACAACGGCGGCAGTCTACGCCGAGCATCGACGGGTGTCAACGCTACCGTCACTCATTGTGCGGTAGGCCACGCCCGGAGAACTCCCGCTGGCGGACGTTCTTCGATGATTGCGAGCGGACAGGCGAATCGCGCAGCCCTGCCCAAGAGGGCCGTTTGATAATTCGTTCGCGCGGACTTAGAATCGCACCGGAGATCGATCGATGACCTCGAAGAGCCCTTTCAACCGAATCGTGCTTGTCGTGCTCGACAGCGTTGGCATCGGCGAGATGCCCGACGCGGCTGACTACGGAGACGCAGGTTCGGACACGCTCGGGCACGCGCTGGGTTCGCGAAAGGTTCTGATTCCTAATTTGCAGGAGATCGGGCTCGCCAACATAAGGCGCTTGCCCGTCGATCCAGTCGAGAACCCAAGCGGTGTCTTTGGGAAGGCGGCTACGTCGTCGAGCGGGAAGGACACCACGACCGGTCACTGGGAGATGAGCGGCATCATCACCGCCCGCCCGTTTCCCACCTATCCGAAGGGTTTTCCGCCGCGAGTGATCGAGCCGTTCGAGCGCGCGATCGGCCGCAAGGTCCTTGGAAACAAACCCGCTTCGGGCACCGAGGTCATCAAGGAACTTGGCGAGGAGCACGTGCGAACCGGACGACCGATCGTCTACACGTCGGCCGACAGCGTGTTTCAGATAGCTGCGCACGAACAGGTTGTCCCGCTCGAACAGCTTTACGAATGGTGCAAGCTAGCACGGGAAATGCTTGTCGGAGAGGATGAAGTAGGACGAGTCATCGCTCGGCCCTTCATCGGCGAGCCCGGCAGCTTCCGCCGCACCGAAGCGCGCCAGGACTACGCGATCGATCCACCCGAAGACACGCTGCTGGATCGAGTGAAGGCTGCGGGGCTTGCGGTGACGGCGGTAGGCAAGATCGGATCTATCTTCTGTCATCGAGGCACGACCGAAGAGTTGAAGGCCGGCAACAACAACGCTAGCGTGGATCAGACGTTGCACGCGCTCGAAACGACACCTCGAGGTTTGATCTTCACCAACCTTGTAGACTTTGACATGCTTTACGGTCATCGGAACGATGTCGAGGGCTACGCTCGGGCGCTTGAAGAGTTCGACGTGCGGCTGCCGGAGATACAGCGGGCGATGCGCGACGACGATTTGTTGATGATAAGCGCGGATCACGGCTGCGACCCTGGAGATGTTTCGACGGATCACACGCGCGAGTACGTGCCGGTCCTTGCGTGGGGCCGCCGCTCGCAGGCAGGCGTCGATTTGGGGATAAGGTCTTCGCTGGCGGACATCGGGCAAACCGTGGCTGACAACTTCGGGTTGGAGCTGCAAGCCGGCAAAAGCTTTCTCGGCGAATTGGTGCGATGACGAGAATCATCGCGGGGTTTGGCTAACCTCAACCGAGGAACACTCAGGAGCCAATAACGAAGAGAACGCTTCCATCGCGAGCCCCCAGTTTATGAAGCTACGTTTGAGCATAGTTTCTTTCATGTTGTTGCTGACGCTTGGAGCTTCGGCTGCCAGCGGGTCTTCGCCACTTCCTCAATCTCCAGTTTCCAAGTCCCCGGCGCCTCAGAAGGGCGATGAGTTCTCGCGTCTTCTCGATAAGCTCAAGAGCCAATCGGCCTCCGACCGCCGCGAAGCGATCGAAGCGCTTACCGATACCGAAGACCCGCGCGCGGTCGAGCCGCTTATCGGAGCGCTTAAGGATCCCGATCCTGACCTTCGGGCGGCGGCTGCAAACGCGATCGGCCAGCTTGGTGACAAGCGCGCGGTCGAGCCGTTGATCGCGATGTTGTCCGACGAGGTCGCGTTTGCCCGAAGCGCGGCGGCGCGAGTGCTCGGTTTGTTGGCTGACCCACGAGCTGTAGATCCGTTGATCGCGGCATTGAAGGACACGAATTCGAGCGTAAGCTCGGCTGCGGCATTTGGGCTGGGCGTGCTCAAAGACCCTCGGGCAGTGCCCGTCTTGTTGCCGATGATAAGGGATCAGGCGCCGGACGTTCGAGCTGCGGTCGCTGCGGCGCTCGGAGACCTGCGCGACCGTCGGGCCATCGACCCGCTGATTCAGGCGTTGAAAGACGACCACAAGACGGTGAGAGTTGCGGCGGCGATCGCGCTTGCAGACCTCGGAGACAAGCGGGCTGTGGCTGCGCTCAATGAGACGATTGCAAACGAGCGTGATGAGGAGAGTCGATCTCAAATCAAAGAGGCGCTCAACCGATTGAACGCCTCGCCCAGCCAGGAAAAGTTGTAGGGAGAGAGGTCAGAGGTCAGAAGTAGCATAGACTTTAGTCTGTGTCTGTGGAGGTCTATCTTCTCGGGGTCGCAGACACAGACTAAAGTCTATGCTACTTCTGACCTCTGATTTCTGATCTCTGACCTCTACTCGTCGTGGGTAACACGCTTGCGCAGGCTCTTACGCGCGCGGCGGCGAGCGACTTGCGATTTCAAGCGGCGGCGTTCGCCCGGCTTGAGATAAAACGCGTGCTTCTTCGTATCGGTGATGATGCCTTCGCGGGCGACTTGCCGCTTAAAGCGCCGGATTGCGCTCTCGATGCTCTCATTGTCGTGAACCTGTACTCTTGCCACTCATTCCTCCGAATTGCTTATTGACCTTACTGTCGGGAATCTGTGCCCAGCTTCAAGTCGAGAAGCTTACCCAACCGGTACTTTGTCTGTCAACGTGCCAACAGCAGGCGCGTGCGCATCGACTCTTTGCGCACGGCAGCCGGCAGCCTAAGGAAGCCGGCCACTTGCGCTGGCCGCTACGCGGTCAGCTCACACTCGGACGCGAAGAGCTGACGCGCATCCGCAACCGCTAGTCTATGGGAGACCGCTTGAAGATGAAGCTATACTGAGATGGACGCACCAAGAGGAGATGACCATGAGTTTATTGCCAAGACAGGTTGCCAAGATCGTCGAGCCACAAGAGGTGATGGAAGGGGCCGGCGTGAGGCTGAGAAGGAGTATCGGAACCGAGACTTTGAATTACCTGGATCCGTTTCTTTTGCTCGATCACTTTTCCTCGCGCGACGCGGCGGACTACGAGGCCGGATTTCCTATGCACCCTCATCGGGGCATCGAAACGGTCACTTACCTGCTGACGGGTGAGATCCATCATCGGGACACGGTTGGCAATTCGGGAAGCATCCGAGCCGGAGACCTTCAGTGGATGAGCGCCGGAGGCGGGATCTTGCACGAAGAGATGCCGCAAGTGCGGCCGGAAGGGATCGATGGGTTTCAACTCTGGGTCAATCTGCCCGCCAAACTCAAGATGAGCAGGCCGCGCTATCTTGGCCTAAGCGCGGACCAGATCACGGAGACCGAAGTTGACGGCTCGACGATACGGATCATCGCGGGCTCAGTCGGCGCGGCGACAGGCCCGGTTACCGGAATTGCCGCGGACCCTGTCTACATGGACGTGCTGGTTCCGCCGGACACCGAGTTCCGGCATCAGATCACTCGTGGCCACAATGCGTTCGCCTACGTCTTCCGCGGCCGCGCGCGGTTTGGCGGAGATGTCGGCGGCTCGGGCGAAACAGTTGCGCAAACAAGGCTCGTCGTTTTGGGAGACGGTGACTACGTACGCGTCGCAACCAGCGCGGAGCCGGTCCGGTTCCTGTTGATCTCCGGCAAGCCGTTGCTTGAACCGATCGCCCGATACGGTCCGTTCGTTATGAACACGAAACAGGAGATCGAGCGAGCGCTGAGTGATCTTCGAGCGGGCACGTTTGTTTGGTCGGAGAAGTCTTGAGGAGAAGGTGCGAACAAGCGCGGCCTACCCTGAAATTGACGCGAGCCTTGTTTGGAAGCGGTTCGCAGTGATCGCGAATCCAGCTATGAATCCTCTAGCAGGCTGCTGAAAACCAATTCATCGCCACTATGCCCCGAAGGCTCGAAGGGAGCACCAAGTCAACAACTCAGGCATTTCACTGCCTTGGTGCAGCTTCGTGCCTTTGTGTCTTGGTGGTGAACTCCTATCCTCAGTCGCCACGTCGGTGTCGCCCCGATGGATCGTCTGCTAGAAGCTCGCCTTCATCTCGATCGGCCTCTTCTGTTTTGCGAATGCCGCCAGCGAGCAGTTCCAAACGGCTGTCTTCTCGTTCAACACAATGTCCGCATTACTGCTGGTAATCGGAGCCGGAGCGTGCAGCACAAAACGCATTCGCACGATCGAAAGCAACAACGGCTTCAACTGCTCTTCCATATCCTTTGAAGCCTTGTCCTCTTCCGGGCTGGGTTTCTTAACTTGCTCCTTGCCATTGATTTTTACTGACGTCTTGGCCTCGGCTTTAGCATCGACGTCGACGAGGAACTTTTGGTTGTAGAGTGTCTGGCCGGCCTCTTTGACGAGGCTCAGCGTCCACTGCGGCGCGGAGCCCATGTCGTTATCTTTGAGGCTCGTCTTCCCAAAATTTGCGAGCACTCGTTGCACGTCGCGCAGTTGCTTGAACTGAAAGACGACGTAGATGCTTTGAACGCCGTTCTGTTTTACATCCTTTGCTTCTACCAGCTTGATCGTCGGAGGAAGCGCGGTTGTCAGTTCTTCCTTGAAGTCGGCCATCGTAGCAGCGGGGTCCTTCTTCGAACCTGCCTCGGCTGACGTCATCTTCTCCGGAAGATCGGGCAGAGAAATAAACATGACCAGTTGGCCGCTGCCATCGGCGTTCAAGAAGATTTCCTGTTCGATGCTGAAGCAGCCAGAGGTGAACACACAGAAGAGAATGACAAGCACATATCCGGCACTGCGTTTCATGGTCATAAGGGTTCTCCCGATGCAGAATCGAAGGATAAGACAAGGCGGGCTCCGAGTACAGCCGAGAGCGATACTCCAACCCTCAAGGGTGATGAGGTTCTTTTGTCGAAGCTTCAGGTTTGAGCCGGAACACCGGGCTGTTGTCGAAGAACCGTCGAGCTTGTCACCCATCCCGTAACCGAGCGCGTCGGTGTTATCGACTCGCGGTTGCAGAACAGATCACAGCAGTACGAGCCGAACAAGGAAGCGTGCGAGGAGGCTTGGACCACTGGAAGGTCTGCTCCCGAAGATCTGATCCAACCAACCTGGACCTCAAGGAGGGGCTGCGCGCAAGTGCTCCCGATTGGTGCGCGAAGCACACGCAGTGTCAGGCCGTGCGCTGCTCAACTTTAGGTTGTTCGATCGCCGCGGTATGGCGTGCGACGACCTGCCAGCGCCCCTGTCGTTTAAGCCAAACGTTGCTCATTTGGAACTCGCGATCGACCTGACCTTCGTCGGAGCGCGCTCTAGCTTTCACGCGGTAACTGGTCACCGCCGTATCATCGAAGGCCCGCACGTTGATGTCTTTTTTGTCATACCTCTCGATCGTTACCTTCGTGGCCCGCTTCACTTCAGACATCACCGCCGACTTGTCGACGACTATGCCCATCGGCGCAGTGACCATAATTTCATCTGCAAAGAAGGCGTCTAGGGCCGCGGAGTCGACCCTCATCTCGGCCTGTCTCAGTTGCTCCTCCAGGTTGAGTATCTCCTGTACTGTGGTTTCGCTCATGTTCTTACTCCTTTGGTTTCCTGCTCACTCATGAAGGCGTAAACCATGCCGGAAAACTTGAAGCCGACCTAAGACTTTTAGGGCAAGTGGTATAATCCGGCGGTCGAGAAGACACGTGAATGCACCCCGCTGAACAAGTCACACAACTGTTGGTCGCCTGGAGCGACGGGGATGAGTCTGCGCTCGACAAGCTGATCCCGCTTGTCAACGACGAACTGCGGCGCCTCGCGCACCGCTACATAAGCGGCGAGAGAGTCGGCCATACGCTGCAAACCACAGCGCTGGTCAATGAGGCTTATCTTCGACTGGTTGACTCCAGTCGCGTGCAGTGGCATAACCGCGCGCACTTCTTCGCGATTTCGGCGCAGTTGATGAGGCGCGTTTTGGTCGACTACGCGCGCGCGCGCCGCTCCCAGAAGCGCGGGGGAGAGATGACGCGCGTATCGCTGGAAGGAGCGCCGCCGATTGCCCACGAGCGTGAGCCGGACCTCGTCGCGCTGGACGAAGCGCTTTCGGTGCTAGCTGCGGTCGACCATCGCAAGAGCCGGGTCGTCGAGCTTCGGTTTTTCGGCGGACTGAGCGTAGAAGAGACGGCCGAGGTGCTTGGGGTTTCACCAGACACGGTGATGAGAGATTGGCGGCTGGCAAAATCGTGGCTACTGAGAGAGCTGAGCGAGAAGCGATGAATCCGGAGCGGTGGCAGCATATCGAAAGTGTCTATTACGCAGCGCTGCAGCGCGAGCCTGCCGAACGCCCTGCATTTCTGGATGAGGCATGCTCAGGAGACGCAATGCTGCGCCGCGAAGTCGAGTCGCTGCTCAGCTACGATGAGCCGGCGAAGACCTTCATCGAAGAGCCCGCGATCGGGGTTGCGGCAAGGCAGATGGCTGAAGACCACGCAATTGAGCTCATTGGCCAGCAGGTTGGTTCGTACCGAATCCTCGCACGGCTGGCGGCGGGTGGGATGGGCGAGGTTTATCTTGCTGAAGACCACACCCTCGACCGAAAGGTCGCAATAAAGCTGCTGTCGCTGAAATCACAGACCGATGACCAAGCCAGGGCAAGGCTCATCCGGGAAGCGCAGGCAGCGGCGAAGCTCGATCACCCGAACGTCTGCGCCATACACGAAGTCGGCCAGCATCAGGGTCAGAGCTTTATCGTGATGCAATACATCGAAGGCGAAACACTCGCGGCCGAGATCAACGGCCGTCCTCTGAAACTGACCGAATCGCTAGATAAGGCGATTCAGATTGCCGCTGCCCTTTCGGAGGCTCACTCTCACGGCATCGTCCACCGCGACATCAAGCCGCAAAACATAATGATCACGCGTCACGGCCAGATTAAGGTTTTGGACTTCGGACTGGCCAAGCTGGAGCGTGGCGAAATGAGCGCGCAGTCGGAAGCGCAAACTCAGACCTTGCTCACGCAACCTGGAACCGTTCCAGGAACGGTCCCCTACATGTCGCCAGAACAGCTTCGCGACGAAACTCTTGATCCGCGCACCGACATTTTCAGCTTTGGTGTGGTGCTCTATGAGATGTTGACCGGCCACCGGCCGTTCGCGGCTAACAGCCCAGCGGAGAACATTACCGCAATACTGGATCACGAGCCGCCGCCGCTCGCGCGCTTCGCAGAAGTCCCGGAAGAGCTTCAGCGCATAGTCAGCAAGTGCCTCGAAAAAGATCGTGGGCGTCGGTATCAGTCGGCGCGAGATATGGCAAGCGATCTGACCGGCGTCTTGAGGGGCCTCGACGCAGACGATGTTGCAACGAGAAAATTGATCGGCGGTCCTCGCGCAAACGAGAGTCAGCGGGCGCGAACAGTGCGCTGGCTGCTCGCAGCCGCGGCGCTGTTGATTATTACCGTGTCTGGCGGGGTGTTGCTCAATCGGACGCCGGTCGGTCCCGTTGACTCTCTCGCGGTGTTGGCATTCGCGACCGATGGCACCGATCCGAAACTCGAGTATCTCGGCGAAGGAATTCCTGAACGCATCATTAGCAAACTTGCCGGGCTGCAGAGTCTGAAAGTAATAGCCAGCGCCTCGAGCTTCAAATACAAGAGCGGCGCTGTTGATACGCAAGCCGTGGGACGGAAACTGGGGGTTCGCGCGGTGCTCAGTGGACGAGTGGCGCTGCGCGGCGAGAACCTGTCGATAAGTGCTGAGCTGGTGGACGTAACGGACAACCGGATTTTGTGGGGCGGGCAGTACGCAGTGCGAGAGTCGGACCTGCTTGGGCTCGAGGAGAGAATCTCGCAGACGCTCTCAGAGAAGCTGCGACTAAAACTTACAGGTTCGGAGAAAGAGCGACTAGCCCGCCGCGGTACCGACAATCCCGAAGCATACCAACTCTATCTGAAGGGCCGCGCCTACTTGAGCAAGTGGACGCTGGACAGCATTCCGAGGGCCGCCGACCAGTTCCAACAGGCGATCCAGAAGGACCCAAACTATGCGCTTGCGTACGCCGGGCTGGCAGACAGCTATATCGGCAAGAGCGCAGAAGCAAGGAGCGCCGCGATGGAAGCGCTCAGATTGGATGACTCGCTGGGGGAGGCTCACGCGTCGCTGGGCTGGATCGAATGGCTCGACTGGAACTGGAAAGGTGCTGAAGCAGAGTACAGACGCGGAATCGAACTGAACCCGAACTCTCCCTTTGCGCATTACCGGTATGCGCTACTGCTGGGAACAAGGGGCAGACACGACGAAGCGATTCGGGAAGCCCGGCGTGCGCAGGAGATCGACCCTGTGTCGCCGAGCATAAATGTGGGCCCCGCCCAGGTCTTCGTGCTTGCGCACAAATACGAAGAAGCCGAGCAAGAGCTTAAGAAGACACTCGACCTGGATCCAGGGTTCCCAACAGCTCACGCGGTGCTGGCTCAGGTGTATGAAGGAACCGGCAGGTATCAGGAAGCGATAGAAGAATACCGGAATATAATCGAGCTGATCGGGAACAACCCGGTAGTCCAGGTCAACCTCAGAGCGGGAATCGGGAGGATTCACGCAAGCTGGGGCAACAGGGCTGAGGCGCTGAAGATATTGGAAGAAAGCTCTGGACGGCCAGAGGTCGTGCCGTACGCGATTGCTCAGATCCACGCGGCTCTTGGAGACCGGAAACACGCGCTCGACTGGCTGGACAAGGCTTACCAAGCGCACGAGATTGAGCTGTTAAACCTGAAACAAGAATCGACTTTTGAGAGCCTTCACGGGGAACCGCGCTTTGTCGAACTATTGCGCAAGGTCGGGCTTGAGCCCTGAAAGCATCTCAGCCGCTTTCCAACTCACTTCAATGTCACCGATTCAAGTCCTCCGCAATAGATCCCATTGAACAGAAACTTGAATGTCCCATGCGGTTGTGCGCGGAAGGTGATCTCAGGACCGAACAGAAACAGCTTACCCTTTCCCACTCGCGCTTCAGCAACCGCCACGCCGTCTTGAAGGTACTTCTGGCCCCACGCCCAGCCGCTTCGGAGCGGCTTGTCGCTGTCGAACCATGCAACAGGTCTCAAACCTTTTATCGAAGCTTCAGGCTTCAACCGGAACACCGGGCTGTTGTCGAAGAACACGTCGAGCTTCTCGCTCAGGCCGTAGGCCAGCGGGTTCGTGTTATCGACTCGCACTTGAAGGACCGATCCCGGAACATAGAACTTCTCACGCGGCAGCGCGCGCTCCGAACCGTCTTGCTGCTTCTCCATCAGCGCGTTTGCGATTGGCAGCCCTGCGTTGTAAGCGAAACTTGTCGAGCTGCCGATTGTTAGTATTGTCCCTCCGGCTTCGAGGAATTGCCGCAATTGCGGAACAGTCTTCGCCACAGTAACGCTGCCGAGCCGATCGCGGAACTCAGCAGGCATGCTCTCCGGAGCGGGCATCGCGCCGAAGCCTCCTCCGCCGCCTCTTCCGCCTGGACCTCCGCCATCACGAACGGGAATGCCTCCATCCACAAAGATCAGCACGTCGAACTTGCCGGCGAGATCCCCGGAGTCAAGCGTCCGCGGATACACCACCGTGAAGGGAAATTCATACTGCTCGAGCAGCCAGCGCACCCATCCCGAGGGCATCGAGCCGCCGTAACGGTCCCACAACCCGATTCGCAACGCGCGCAACTTGTAGGCCTCGCCGGCTGGCTTGGCAGAGATAGCATCGAAGCTCAAGCCGACTTCAGCAGCGAGCTTGTTCAGCTTGGGAAGAGTTGATGCTTTGGAGGGGATGAAGATCGTCCCGGCTCCGTAAGACTTGCCGTTGGAGGTGAGCGGCTGCTTCAGCCAGTAGACTTCTTCGCCGCCTGCGAGCAGCCTGTTCACCGCAATGATCGAGTCGTTGACCTGGTGACTGAGCAGGAATCCGGCTGGATTCGCGACGTTGTTGATCGCTCCGGGCGGAGGCTTCACGAGCCCAGTGATTTTTTCAAACGGCCCGTCGAATCCGTCGAGAACACGGTCGAACACAACTCCCATCTGAAACGCCAGCGTGTAGCCCGCGCTGTCGTAAGGCGGAGTCGGCGGGCCGCCGGGATAGGGAATGTCGTCCGGATGATCTTGCGGTTCGAACATGTCGAGGATGTGAGGCCGAAATGCCTGCGCACACTTGACGACGTATGAGCCTGCCGGATAGCTCTTGGCCGCAACTTGAAATGCTCCGGTGGCGCGATGGATCGTGATGCCGTTCTTGATCAGAGCGTTGATGAACTTGGTCGCAGTCAAAAAGTCAGGCTGATCTGAAGGGATAATGTAGCCGCGAGGATCGCGGTTCTCGGGTTTGCGAAGCAGGTCGAAGTACTTGACCGGCACGCCGCGTTGAAAAGATGCTTGCGGCGAGTCGCCGGCTTCGGGCGGTTCGCCGGGGCGGCGCGCGGCACCCGATGGCGGAGTGTCTTTGGCGATTGCCGCGTTCACGTCGGCAAGCACCTTGGGATGAATCGTCCAGTTGTCACGGCCTCCGCGCTCAATCGAGTTCTTGCCCATCCGATAGATGTTGAAGAGGAAGTCCTCGCGGTGTTTTGAAGCTACATCAAGCACGGCGCGATTCGCGCTGATCGAGTACTCGACAGACTGCCGGAAGTGCCATTTCTGCGGCGTGATCGGGTAAGCCTGATCGGCCTTGGGCAACAACTTGCCTGGGAGAAACGGGATCTCCATCGGGGTGGGGCTGCCGATCGATTCGGTCAGCAACCCGATCATATTGTGAAAGCCGGTGGTCGAGCGCAGCCCGCCATTCCACCACGTCGAGTAAGGCGCGCCTGACCGCGTCGTCGCGCCGGGCTTGCCTTCGACCGCGAAGCGGTTGTGCATCGCCGCGCCCACCAGGTCGATGCCCAGCGGCACCAGCGGATCGTGGTAGTAGTTGAACGGATCTCGGAACGGCGGCGCGAACAACACAGTGCCTACCGGGCCGGTCTGATGGTGGTTGTAAACGATCTGCGGAAACCACTCGTGATAGAAGATCCGGTTGATCGCTTCGGACTCGGGTTGGTTGACCATGTAAAAGTCGCGGTTGTTGTCGTGGCCGATGTACTTCTGATAAAGCCGAGGCAGGCCTGCGGTCGAACGCTGCAACGGGTCCTGCTCGCGCATGTACCAGTTCGAAACCAGATCAAGCCCGTCGGGGTTCACACAAGTCGCCAGCAGGATCACGTCCTTAAGAAGCCGCATCGTCTCCGGATCGTTCATGCTCACCATCTGATAGACAAGCTCCATCAGTTGCTGCGCGCCGAGGACCTCAGTTGCGTGCAAGCCGCCGTCGATCCACACGACGGCTTTGCCTTCGGCGGCTAGCGCGCGCGCCTGATCGTCAGTAAGCCCCTCGGCCGTCGCCAACCGCTGTGAGATTTCTTTGTAGCGATCGAGCTTCTTGTGATTCTCTGGCGAGGTGATGATAGCCATGAGCATCGTCCGGCCTTCTGCGGTCTTGCCGATCTCGACGAGGCTCATGCGGTCAGACTGCTGGTCGAGCCTCTTCCAGTACTCGACAAGCTGAACGTAGTTGGCAAGCTGATAGTCGTCTCCGAAGTTGAAGCCAAGTTGCTCTTTTGGACTTGTGATCTTGGTTTGCGCGCTGGTTGTCGCCGCTACTATGAGCAGCAAAACTGCGGCTATCTGGGCAAGAAGGCTACTCTTCCGCTTATTCATGAATACAACTCGCTCCGCTGTTGAACTCTCGTTCTGAATTTCCACTGAATTGAGTTTGCGGCTCAAGCTTGAAAGCCGCGTGGCGAGCACTGGTTCTACATCACTTCATTGCTGATCGTAAAGGCCAAGATAAAGCAACGACCTACTCAATAATGATTGTCAAAAAGTCGCTCTCAGTCCAGGCTTGCTCAAAGACAAGGAGCCCGCTTGCTAACTGCCCCATCAACGGATCGTTCATGCGCACGCCGCGACTGGTAACGGAAGCGACAACTTGGGCGTGCTGGCCTTGCAGTCCGTATGCTCGCAAGCCAACACCGACTATCGGGAAGACTCCCAAACGCAACGCATCGCGCAGATCGTGAAGGCGCAACTCGTAATCTTCGCGAGAGTGTATGAATCCCAACGCACGCGCTGCAGCTACCACGCCCGAGGATGAAGTAGAACCGCTCGAAGTCCAGCCGCAAAGGCCGCGCAGCCGCTTCTCAGTATGATTGAGACCATAAGCCGCCAGTACCATGCGAAGGCAAGCGGGTAGGCAAGAGTTATCCTTTTCTTGCGCGTATAAAGGCGGCCTTAATAGCGGCATGGTTGCGCTTCCTCAGTTCTTCGGCTGCGAGGTAGATTGATTCCATGCCGCTGTGGCCTTCTAACTCACCAGTGTTCAGATTGATTGACGCTTCGCCCACTTGACCAGCTACAAATCCTGGCGTCACAAGGAGAATTGGAACGCTCCATTTTTCGTGGAGCATGTCCAGTTCGGGATCACCGGCGCAGAACTGACTTCCAACCTCAGACAGCAAGAAGCGATTGACTCGCGCGCGCGCCTGCGCGGCATCGAGCGCCGCCCTTCCAACGGACCCTATGGATTTCTGTCGCCGCATTAGGTTTACTGCCAGCCTCCGGTGAAGGGCGCGTCATTCTTGGGCAGGTGTACCAGATAGATATTGATGCCCTCAGCACGAGCCTTTTCCCTGAATGGCAACGGATCGTCACCATGTGCAATCAAACGGTCCTCATCGAGCAAAACCCACTCTCCGGCGTATTCGCGCCAGTGCTCCGCAATCCAGGCCGTTTCGCGAGACCGGTCGCCGTACGGCAGTCTGGACTTTCTCACTTCGGGCAGCGTCTTCGTAGACATGGCTCAACTCCTCGGATGAGGAAGTGTACTACAACACAATGAGAGAAAAAAGAATCGGGATCGTTTAGGTCGTCAGACTTGATCAACGAACTAAAAACGTAAACAAACGGCTCACGCTCAGCCTCAGTCTCGCAAGCCGAGACTTGGCCGACGCGAAGAGCCCGAGCACCGAAGGTTCTTGTCCACCGCAAGGCTCAACCTTGCGAGAACAGTCCCCGGCAAATTAAGCTGTGTCATCGTATGGCGACTGTTTCCTGCACCAATTGCGGAGCTCAAGTTGATGACACGTCGCGGTTCTGCCGGTCGTGCGGGAAGCCTTTTGATCCATCTGAACTCACGACGCGGCAGCTCGAGCCGGACATCCAATACCAGTCGCCGACGCAAATCGTTAATCAGTCTCCGACTACGCCGGCGTACCTGTCGCCGGCTCCATTGCCGGCAGTGCCCTCAACCAACGATCTGACGCCCAGGTCTCAAAACCGCACGGCGATCGTTGTGCTGGCAGCAACGGTCGGGCTGCTTCTGTTCTTGCTTGTCGCCATGCTCTTCGTGACGTTGCGCAATGAGAGCACGCCGCCGCCACCTCCGGCCGGGGCGATTGCTCCCCTGCCGCCCAATCCTCCAGTGCCGCCCCCACCGCCGGCGGTTGGTAAGTCGGTTATCGACGAATCGCTGAAGTACCCGGGAGCCGAGGAGACGATGAACATCAACAACGGCCGAGGGAAGGGCATACTTAATCTGCAGACGAAGGACTCAACCAGTAAAGTCATCGCATGGTACATCGCCAAGCTCAAACCGACCGAGCACATGAATATGCCGTTTGGTAACGCGATCCTGCGTTCTGGCGATATCGCTGTCGTCATCAACGGGACCGAGGACGGGACCAACATCCTGATCAAGCTCGGCGGCGATTAGGTTCCCTCCGTAACCGCCGTTTTCGATGTGTCCGCTCTTCGTTCATGCGTCCCCTCACACGAGCTCAACGTAACTATGCACTGAGCCTCTCCTCCGCGGGTCAAATGGACCGCAGGTGGCAGCGTCCTACTTAAAGGCTGAACAGATTTGCGTGGCAGCTCGTACGATTGACGGCTTCGCTAGACGGGACGCAATCGGAGCTGGACTGGTCTCGGCTCGATTAAGATAAGCTCAATGCAACACCTTTAACCGGAGGTACTGATGAAAACGACTTCGGCCGCACGGCTATCACTCTTTCTCATCTGCGCTGTCACCGTTTCTCTTTCTGGGTTTGCTCAAAGCCCGCCTGCTCCTGACAAGTTTGCCCGCGAAAAGCTCATCGAAGACTTTCAAATCGCGCGACAGGCTCTCGAAGAAGGTCACAGCGGGATTTATCGGTACACCAGCAAGGCGGATCTCGATCGGGTCTTTGACTCGGCGCTTGAGTCGATCGACCGGCCGATGGACGCGTTCGAGTTCTACCGGGTGATGGCGCCCGCGGTCGCAGCGATCAAGTGCGGCCACACAAGCGTCTCGCTGCCTGACTCCATCCGCAAGGAGCTGAACAACTCGGCGCTGCTGCTGCCACTGAGAGTTAGGGTGTTGAACAAGCGGGCCTATGTGTTTCGCGACTTTTCGGACCTCGCGAACCCTGCCGCCCAGAGCACTCTGGCGGGTAAAGAGATTCAGTCGATCAACGGCATTCCGGCTTCCAGGATCATCGACACCATGCTCGCAGCGGTTGGGGCCGACGGCGATGTCCAGACCTCGCGGGAGGTTCGCATAAGCGGCACCCGCTTCCTTGGCAATCTCATCTGGTTGTTAGGTCTGAAAAGCCCATATGACCTGGTTGTCTCGGATCCAGGCTCCAAGCAGCAACAAAAAGTTCGTCTAAATGGAATCGAACTGCCGAAGATGGGCGAGGCTTCGAAGGCGCGCTACCCGCAAGACGACTCATCGGGCCCAGCCGCTACGCTGAAGTTCGCCGACGATGGCAAGATCGCGCAGATAAGGATCGCGGGCTTCGGCGGCTTTGTTGACGCCGAGAAAAAGAAAGGGATCCGGGAGTTTTACAAGGAGTCTTTCGAAGCGATGGAGGCGAAAGGCTCGAAGTCCTTGATCATCGACCTTAGAGGCAACGGCGGCGGCGAAGACGAGTTGGGCCAATTACTGGTCTCGTACCTGATCAACGAGCCCTTCAAGTATTACGACGACCTGGTCATCAACGCGATGACTTTCAGCTTCGGGAAGTACACATCATCCAACCTGAAGATCCCGGAGGGTCTCGTCGAGAAACGCGCGGACGGAAAAGTTCACGCGATCCGCCATCCGAACTGGGGAACCAAGCAGCCAAGCAAGCCGCATTTCGCAGGCAAGGTCTTCATCTTGATCGATGGCGGCAGCTTCTCGACGACTTCCGAGTTCCTGTCACAGGCTCACTTTCACAAACTGGCGACATTTATCGGAGAAGAGTCGGGCGGCGGCTACTACGGGAACAGCTCGGGGTTCATGCCGCTGGTGACCTTGCCCAACACGAAGCTGTCGGTGCGCGTGCCGCTGATGACTTATTACATGGCGGTGAGCGGCTACAAGCGAGCTTCGCACGGAGTGATTCCCGACCACCCGGTCGAGCACACGATTGCGGATTTGATTGTAGGAAGAGACAAGGAAATGGAGCTTGCGTTGAAGCTTGCTAGGAAGTAGTGAGAACGGCGTGCTTTCTAATCAAGAAAGACGGAATCAAAGCAAGCTAACGAACTCATCTACACTCAGACCTGCTTGACGGATGATGGCCCGCAGCGTTCCTCGATCGAGTTCTTTGTGGAGAGGCACGGAGGTTTGAGCGAAAGGATCATCGCGACGCAGGATGACGTGACTCCCTTCCTGGCGCTTCGAGTAGAAGCCGACTTTCTCTAAGGCTCCTATGCACTCGCGGCCGGAAACTCTAGGTAGTTTGGTCACACTTTGGTTCCTCCTCTTAGATTTCTTGGGAACCGCAAGCGGACCTTGTTTGAATGCGGTGCTCCTACTATATGAGCAAGCCCTAGCGGATGGCAAGTTTCACCTGGCAGATCGCCTCTCTCGTCAATCGCTGCCACTCAGGACGAACGGCCGTTGCTCTTCATACCGCAACCAGCATCGCGTCAAAACGATCTTCAGGGACGGGCAGGTGATCTTCTTCCAAGGCGGCGATGTACCCTTGAATAGCTTCTTTGATATTCGCGACAGCTTCCTCTTTGGTTACACCTTGGCTCACACATCCGGGCAAGCTTGGACACTCAACGACAAAGTAACCGTCTTCTCCAGGGTAGATGATCACTTGCCTCATAGTCTCACCTCATTCACTTCGAATCCTTCTCAAGAGTCTTTCGCCCGACGCTCATCTCCCGGCTGAACACTTCACCGAAATGAGACGCAGCACATTGAGCAACTTTCTGAATGTCAATACTACGACCAACCAGCTTGGAAAGGGAAGTGACACCCCTATCCGAAATCCCGCACGGCACGATCATCTGAAAGTAGTTCAAATCAGTGCTGACGTTCAGCGCGAAGCCGTGACTCGTGATCCATCGAGCGATCCTCACTCCGATCGCCGCGAGTTTCTCGTTGCCGACCCACACACCTGTAAGCCCGGCTATGCGCGTGCCGGTGACTCCGAAGTCCGCGATCGTTCTGATCAGCACTTCTTCGATGTCGCGCACGTAGCGATGCACGTCGCAACGATCCGGTTTCAGGCTGATGATCGGATAAGCGACAAGCTGACCCGGCCCGTGATATGTGACGTCACCGCCGCGACCTGTTTCGTGGACTTCGATTGAGCGGGATTGAAGTTGTTCTTTCCCGGCAAGGATGTGAGCGCTATCGGCACCGCGTCCGAGCGTGAAAACGTGGGGATGTTCAAGAAGAAGAAGCTGCTCCGGCGCTTCATCTGAGCGAAGCCTCTCGACAGCCTGCTCCTGCAGCGCGAGCCCATCTGAATAGCTAACCAGTCCACGAAAGCTCGCTTCGCAGACTCGGTTGATTCCGGTAGTTGATGCGGAATGAATTGTCCCGCCAAGTGTTGATTGCAATGCGACCCACTAAACTAAAGTCGATCCTGGTCCTCGGGTTCGACATCCCGTATCTTGGAGAGCAGGAAGTCAAAGCGGTCAGGTTTCGCGCGTCGCGCTCGCTCGTCCAGATACTCCACCGTCAAGATACAGGATATCTTCTCGGCAATTGCGAGAACGGCTAGCTGTTCAGGCGTGCTGTTGTCCCGTTCCGCGACTTCCTTGAGCATGGCGTGCAGCGACTCAGGAATGTTGATCGTGATCGCGCTCATCTTGCTTCTCCGATCTCAACCGCAACTAAGACGTATATTCCGCGGCTTCGATCACGTCGCGCACCGCAGCGAGGAACTGATCCGCAACGGCGCCGTCGATGACTCGATGGTCAAAGCTCAGCCCCAGGATCCCAATCTGTCGAATCGCGATCGCGTCGTCTATTACGACCGGACGTTTCTTTATGACGCCGACTCCGAGGATCGCGACTTGCGGCTGATTGATTATCGGTGTTCCGGTCAGTCCACCAAACACGCCGGGATTCGTGATCGTGAAAGTCCCGCCCTGCACCTCGTCCGGTCTGAGATGCTTAGATCTCGCGCGCTCGCCAAGATCGTTGACCGCTCGAGCAATGCCTAACAGCGATTTCTCGTCGGCCTCGCGAACGACTGGAACTATCAATCCCCAATCGAGCGCGACTGCCACGCCGATGTTGATGTCTTTCTTGTAGACGACTTGATCGCCCCAAACCGATGCGTTGATGATCGGCCACTTCTTGATGCCCTCGATGACCGCCTTGATGATGAACGGCAGGAAGGTCAGCTTTACGCCGTCGCGCTTCAGGTATTCGCCCTTGAGTTCATCGCGAACTTTGGCGGTAGCGGTGAAGTCGACTTCCATGAACGAGGTCACGTGGGCCGATATGCGACGGCTCTCGACCATTCGCTCGGCGATCTTGCGACGCATCAGCGACATCGGTTCGATTTCGTAGCGGTCGCCTTCCGCAAAAGGCGGCGGGCCGACCTCGCCTTCGGCGGCAGCGGGCACCCGAAGCGGTTGCGGCGCGCGGGCCGGAGCCGCAGGCGCGGCGGCATCGGGCTGCGCTTCGGCGGAGGCCGGAGCGGCTTTTGGCGCGGAGCCCCGGTTCTCGATGAAGCTCAGGATATCGTTCTTGGTGACCCGGCCGCTTATGCCGGTGCCCTTGATATTCGAGATGTCTACGTCGTGTTCTTCGGCGATCTTTCGCACCAGCGGTGAAGACCGTGTTTGCCGGAGCTCCTCAACTGAACCGGCTTCAGCGGGTGGTTGAGGATCGGCCGTTGGCGCATCGGGCTCCTGCGCGGCAGGCTTTTCGGCTGCTGGCGGTTGAGGCGCGGCTTGCTTCGATTGGTCTTGTGCGGCTGGCGCGGCAGACTTCTCGGCTGCGGGCGGTTGAGGCGCGGCTTCCTTGGGTTGCTCTTTTGCAACTGGCGCGGCGGGAGCAGCTTCCTTCGGTTCCTCGGTCACGGCCGGGGCGGGTGGTGTCTCAGAAGCGGCTTCCGCAGCCGGTTCTGCAGCCGCGGGCTTGGCGCCTTCGCCGTTAATCACCGCGACTACGGAATTGACGGCAACGGTCTCGCCTTCTTTGGCTTTGATCTCGGTCAGCACACCCGAGGCAGGCGCGGGTATCTCGGCGTCAACTTTGTCGGTTGAGATCTCGAAGAGCGGCTCGTCCCGTTTCACCGAGTCGCCGACTTTCTTCAGCCATTTGACTATCGTGCCCTCGGCGATCGACTCGCCCATCTGAGGCATCTTCACTTCTTCGCTCATAACCCTCCTGATTGCGGATTGTGGATTGCGGAATGCGGATTGAAATCCGCAATCCACAATCTGCAATCCGCAATTCAATATGCTGCCAGCTTGCGCGCGGCCGTGACCACGTCGTCCACCTGCGGTAAAAAGAATTCTTCGAGCGGCGGCGCGTACGGCACCGGCGTGTCAATAGACGTCACGCGCGTTATCGGAGCGTCCAGATATTCGAACACGTCTTCGTTGATGATCGCCGTCAACTCGCCCGCCATCCCTCCGGTGCGTGTCGCTTCATGAAGAATGATCACCTTGCTGGTCTTCTTCACCGACTCGGCGATTGCTTCGCGGTCAAGCGGCATCAAGGTCCTCAAGTCGATCACTTCGACATCTATGCCTTCCTGAAGCAGCTTCTCCGCGGCGTCCAGCGCGGTGTAGACCATCGCTCCATACGTGATAATCGACAAGTCGCGTCCTTCGCGCCGAACTGCGGCTTTGCCGATCGGCACGATGTAGTCGTCCTCGGGCACTTCCTGTTTGATCTTTGGATTGCGATAGAGAAGCTTGTGCTCGAAGAACAACACCGGGTCCTCGTCACGGATCGCAGCCTTGATCAAGCCCTTCGCGTCGTAAGGCGTGGAAGGCTCGACCATCTTCAAGCCGGGAGTGTTCAGGAAAAAGGACTCGACGTTCTGCGAGTGAAACGGTCCGCCGTGGACGCCTCCGCCGCACGGTCCGCGCACGACCATCGGTATCCCGATCCCCTGGCGATAGCGGCTCTTCGCGGCATAGTTGGTCAGTATGTCGAAGCAGCAGGAGATAAAGTCGATGAACTGCATTTCGGCGACCGGGCGCATTCCCATCATCGCCGCGCCGCAAGCCGCTCCGACGATCGCGCTCTCGGAGATGGGAGTGTCGATGACGCGTTCTTCGCCAAAGCGCCCGATGAAGCCCTCGGTCATCTTGAACGCGCCGCCATAAGCGCCGACGTCTTCGCCGAGGATGAACACGCGCGGATCGCGCTCCATCTCTTCCCAGAGCCCCTGTCTGATTGCTTCGAGCAGTGTTAATTGCGGCATAAGTGATTAGTAATCCGTGATCCGTGATTCGTGATTCGTGATCGTACGAGAGCCACCGCTGTCCAGTCACGCATCACGATTCACGCATCACTGTTCCTCTCATCCTTCAGCGTAAACTCCGCCGAGCGCGTCTTCGGGAGCGGGCGCCGGCTGACCCTCGGCCCACCCGAGGTCTTCTTCGAGCACCGAATCAACTCTTTGCGTAACCTGATCGATGTCATTAGCGCTGGCGATCTTCTTGTCTCTGAGTTCCTTTTCGAAATGCGCGATCGGGTCCCGCTTGCGCCATTGCTCGAGCGTTTCCTTTGCAACGTAAGACTGATTGTCGTGCGCCGCGTGGCCTCGCATTCGAAACGTCTTGCACTCGATAAAGCTCGGGCCGCCGCCGTCTCTTGCGCGATCGACCGCTCGCCTGGCCGAGCCGTAGACCGCAAGCACGTCGTTGCCGTCGACGATCTCGCTCGGCATCCCGTAAGCCTTCGCGCGGTCGGCAAGGTTCAGGATTCTCATCTGCTTGGTGGTCGGCGTTGTGTACGCGTAGCCGTTGTTCTCGCCAATTATCACAAGCGGCAAGTTCTGCACTGCTGCGAAGTTCGCGGCTTCATGAAACGCGCCGGTGCTTGTTGCGCCGTCCCCGATGTAGACCATCCCAACGGTTTTCTTCTTCTGCATTCGCGTTGCAACCAGCACGCCGTTCATCACTGCGACAAGAGTGCCCAGCGGGCTTATCGTTCCGATAAAGCCCCGCTCGAGATCGGTGATGTGAATGTTCTGATCGCGACCCTTTGAAAGCGAACTCGCGCGCCACAGGTAACTCGCGAACACCTCGCGCGGCAAAGCTCCCATCACAAGCATCGCTCCCAGGTCCCGAGTCAGCGGAGAGAGTATGTCGCCCTGACTCTTGTCCAGCGCATAAGCCGAGCCAACAGCGGTGCCCTCCTGCCCGAGACTTCGGAACAAACCGCCGACGATTTTGCCTTGCTTGTAGAGATTGTCGAGCCGGTCTTCCAGCGCCCGAGTCAGCCGCATGAAGTAAAGCAGGTCGAGTTGCTGGGTCTTGGTTAACTCAGTCATTAGTCATTGGTCCTTTGTCATTGGTCCCTCGTTGTGAAAGTTCAGAACAGGGACGAATGACAAATGACGAGGGACGATCAAGCCCCGTGTATCACCATTCCGTGCGCGTCTTCAAAAGCTTCGTGTATGCCTTCTGACACCGTCGGATGCGCGTGAATCATGTTGATCATCTCGGCGACTGTAGCTTCCATCTGAAGCGCAGCTCCGCCCTCTACGATCAGCTCGGTCGCGCTTGGACCGATGATGTGAACGCCGAGCACCTCGTCATACTTCTTGTCGCTCACGATCTTGACCATCCCTTCGGTCGCGCCGACAATCTGCGCCTTCGCAAGAACGGGCAGCGAGAACTTCCCGACTTGTACGTCGTAACCGCGCTCGCGAGCTTTGGCTTCGGTCAGTCCGATGCTGGCGACTTCAGGCTGGCAGTAGGTGCAGCCTGGTACGCGATCGTAGTTGATCGGCCGCGGGTTCTTGCCGGCAATCGTCTCGACGGCGAGGATGCCTTCGGCGCTCGCCACGTGCGCAAGCCACGGCGTCGGAATCACATCGCCTATCGCGTATACGTTAGGCTCGGCAGTCCGCATATGATCGTCGACCTTGATGTAGCCGCGCTCGAGTTCCACGCGCGTGTTCTCCAGCCCTAAACCGTTCGTGTAAGCTCCGCGACCCACCGCGACAAGAAACTTCTCCGCCGTGAACTCGTGCGTTTCTTCTCCAGCCTTCGCAGTGACTTTGACCAGGCCGTCCGCGATCACTGCAGACTGAAACTGAGCGCTTGTGAACACCTTGATGCCTTGCTTCTTGAAAGACTTCGCTAGCTCGGCGCTGATGTCTTCATCCTCAATCGGGAGCAATCGCGGCAGCAACTCGATGATCGTCGTTTCCGAGCCGAAGCGCGCGAACATCGAAGCGAACTCGACGCCAACGGCTCCCGCGCCGAGCACGATCAGCGACTTTGGAATTTCTGCAAGCTCCAGAATCTCGTCGCTTGTGATTATGTGCTTTCCGTCGATCGGAAGGTTCGGCAGCGAGCGCGGCACCGAGCCGGTCGCGATGATAATGTTCTTAGTCTGAACGCTCTGAGCGCCGCCGTCCGCGCTCGTTACGGTGATGCGGCTCGGTCCATCGATGTGAGCGGTTCCCTTGAAGACTTGAATCTTGTTCTTCTTCATCAGGAACTCGACGCCTTTCGCGCCCTTCAAGACGATCTTGTTCTTGTTCTTCTGCGCCTGGTCGAAATCCAGCGTGACCCCGCTTGTGAGAACGCCGATGCTCTTGGCGTGTTTGAGCTCGCCGAAAACATCGGCGGTGTGGAGCAGCGCTTTGGTGGGAATGCACCCGCGAAGCAGGCAAGTGCCGCCGAGGTTTTTGTCTCTTTCAACGATTGCCGTGCGCAAGCCCAATTGCGCGGCTCGAATCGCGGCCACGTAACCGCCCGGTCCCGAACCTATGATCGTTACATCGAACGTCTCGTTTGAACTCAATTGAGCTGACCCCTCCTCAGCGCGATGCGGCTCGCCTGCGGCTAGTCCAAAGCAACTTTGACTTCGTCGCCCTCGACCTTTACATCGAACTTCTCGACCTTTGCCATCGCATTAATCGGCGACACGCCGGTAGCAAGACTGTACACCCATCCGTGCCACGGGCACTGGACGGTAAGATTGCTTTGATCGACGAAGCCTTCCCCCAGCGGCCCTCCGCGATGCATACAGGTGTTGTCCAGCGCGTAGAACTCGCCGTTCACGTTGAACAGCGCGATCGGGCGGCCGTTTATCTCGACTACCATCCCCTGCCCGGGCGGCAGGTCGGTTGTGTTAGCCACCTTGATGAACTCCTGCATTGAATCCCCCAGACCTGCTGGTACCGCACGGTCGCCTCAGAGTTGCAGCGAGCGACTGAGCATCTTAGCAACCCGCCGCGGGAGCTTTCAAGTTCGATTGCCTCGCACCTGCAGTGAAACAGTTGTTGCGAATCGCCTTTGCTTTGCATTAGAGCGGACATGAACCTCGTCAATCATGGTAAGGGCAACTTCAAGTTCCGCGTGTACCTGGGGTGAGCCGTCATTTTGAGCGAGAAAGAGCAGGTAGCTTCAAATGGTAGCCAGGTTGTCGGATACAAGGATCGAGCCGGGATACGTCAAACTGTTAGTGCTGGGCTACGGGCTGAGTCACGCGTATCGAGTCCTGGGCGTTGACCAGATCGCGAACGGCCTCCCGCTTGTTGGGAGAAAGGAACTCAGGGAAGCGCTCGAGCTGCTTGCGGATGAAGGCTTGGTGACGCGGTTCTCGGGGCGTTTCTGCTTCAACAAGCAGATTCCACCGGAGATCAGAAGCTGGGTCGACGCGGCAGTTACACCGAGCGGAACAGTCAGGGTTGTCCAGCGAGGGAGTCGCTAGGCTTCTCGATCGAGCCGGTGCGGGCGGAGCCTCACTTGAGCTTTTTCAGCACCCAGTTGCCTTCGTCGATCACCACATCAACCGGGCGCTTCGATACCGAAATCCCGAACTTCTGCTTGCGCGCGTCGTTCCGGACCGATTCAGTGTACGAGCTGCCATCCTCGAAATGAACGGTAACATCCAGCGGCATGATGTAAACCGATTGCGAGCGTCCGGGAATCTCTTGAGACTGTTTCTGCTTGATCGTCACCGTCACGACGTAGCCGGTCGAGGTGTTCGAGGGCTCGATGTCCGTTGACACTTTGTACGACGGCCGCCCTGTCGCGTAGATCCATTGCTGAAAAAACCAATCCAGCGTCGAGCCGTAATGGTCCTCGAAGACTTGCTGCAAGTCGCCTGTCGATGCATTCGCGAATGCGTGACGCTGGCGGTAGTCTTTCAATGAGTCGAAGAACGCCTGGTCGCCAAGAATGTGCCGCAGCATATGAAGCACCCACGCGCCCTTCGTGTAAATCGCTCCCCGGTCGTCAAACGGGTTGTCGAGGTTCTCGGCGGTAACCGTGCCCCCCAGACCGCCAAACACTTTGCCGTCGTCATAGCTTCGGCTCATCAACTCGCCGGGATCCATATTCGAGTAGCGCTCAAAGAACAGAACCTCCGAATAAGTCGCAAAACCTTCATTCAGCCAGATGTCATCCCAGGTCTTCATCGTCACCAGATCGCCCCACCAGTGATGCGCCAGTTCGTGAGCAATGATCAGCTCGCCGTTGTTGGTAGCCGAACCAATCACGTTCGAGCCCATGCTGGTCATCGTCTGGTGTTCCATCGCGCCGCCCCACGGAAACTCGGCCATTCCGTACTTCTCGGTCAGAAACGGATACTCGCCGTACAACGGTGCGAAGATCTCGAGCGCGCGGCGCGTGACGGCAAACTTCTGCTGGGCAAGACCAAGATGCTCGGGATAGACGTAGTAGACCAGCGGCATGTGAGTCACTCCGTCCATCGCGGTGTAGGTGTCTTCGAACTTCGAGTAGTTTGTCGCAGCCACCGAGATCAAGTAGGTCGCGATCGGGAAGCTCTCGCGCCAGAAGAAGGTCGCGGTCTGGTCCGCGTTTGTCTGTGTTCTATCCAGCACACCGTTTGAGGCTACCAGGTAACCTTCCGGCGCTGTCGCTTCAACCTCCGCTGTAGCCTTGTCCGTCGGGTCGTCGATGCACGGCCACCACGTCGGCGCGGCGTAAGGCTCGCTCAGGTTTGCCATCACAGGAAAACCGCCCGCCGGATGACGAGCGACCAGCATCCCTCCGCCGAGTATGTTCGACGTAACCGGCGCTCCGTGATAGTCAATTGCGATCGTGAAGGACGTTCGCGCCGAAAGCGGCGTCGCAAAGCTGAGATCGATCCTGCTCTTCTTTCTCTTGAAGTCTCGCGGCGATCCGTCGAAGCGAACCGCGTCGATGGTCAGGTTCTCCGCGGCGTCGATGCTGATCGCGTTCGCCTCCGCGGTCGTCTCAGCGGAGATCGTGACCGTCCCGGCCAGCAAAGGCGCTTCGGGCACGAGCCTGATCTGGAGCCGATAGTGCTTCACGTCGATTGGCTGCGCGCTCACGGTCAAGCTTTGTGCAAGCGATTCCGGTCCCACTTGCTGTCGATGCAGGTTCTTTTCGACGAACGCGTGCTCTTGCCTGATGCGCTCAAAGATCGAGTCGTCCTTGTTGGCGAGCGAGGGAGAGAAGGGAACGGCCAGGCTAGCGGCCAGGAGAAGGAAGCAGACTGCCCTTGCTGATTTCATTTGAAACTCCGACTGGCACGGTGACGCGATCATACCACGAGCTGGAATGCTATGGCTCGTGTGTTTGTTCGGCAGCCGCGATCCGTTAGCCGCGGAGGCGTTGAGTTGGGCAGAAGTAGCATAGACTTTAGTCTGTGTGGATTGGCGATTGTTCGAGCTCGCGGGGGCACACAGACTAAAGTCTATGCTACGGCGGGTTGAACCGCCGCGCTATCATGTCATATCTTTGCTTCAGGAACCCACAGCTGAAAGGAGAATCACCTTTGCCTCAACCTCTCGTCATCGAACGCTTCGCATTTGTCGTGGCCGCGCTGTCCCTCGCCTTCCTCGCGGGGCTTATTCATCCTGACCCGGCCGGCACGACGGGGACTTCCAAGAAACTCATTTTGATCGCGCATCGAGGCGCTTCAGGTTACGCACCCGAGCACACCATTGCTGCTTACAAGCTCGCAATCGAACAAGGCGCGGACTTCGTCGAGCAAGACCTGCAGCTCACAAAGGACGGCGTTTTGATCTGTCTTCACGATGCCGATCTTGCGCGCACAACCAACGTGAAAGAAGTATTCCCCGACCGTGCGACCGACCGCGATGTCGAGAGCGCAGGCATGAAGAAGCGAGGGTGGTACGCAATCGACTTCACGCTCGCCGAGATCAAACAACTCGATGCGGGCTCGTGGTTCAACCGCGCCAACCCGTTCATCGCCAATCCAGCTTACGCCGCCGAGCGAGTGCCGACCCTCGAAGAAACCATCGCGTTTGTCGGAGGGCGCGCGGGGCTATACATCGAGTTGAAGCATTACCCGTTCTACAAATCGCTTGGTCATGACATCGCAAGTCTGACTGCCGCCGCGCTCAAATCCCGCGGCGTCGACACCGGCCGCGTGTTTATTCAATCCTTCTCAAAAGAGAGCCTGCTTCGGGTGAAAGAGATCGCTCCGGGTTATCCCCGAGTTCAGCTCATTCCGATGGAAGCCCCGGGCCGCGAGGACTCGCGAAAGATTACCGCCGCGCTTGCGAAGGAGATTGCGAGTTATGCCCAGGGCGTTGGACCCGACATGCGGATGGTCAACGGAGACGCCGACGTTCAGACGCTTCACAAGGCCGGTTTGCTGGTTCATCCGTGGACCTTCAGAGGATTGACTACGGCAAGCGCGCGCCGGCCGATGGAAGAGGTGCAGCAGAACGGCCTGACGCTGCGCACGCACATCATCGACGACATTCAGCGATTCGTGGGCTTCGAGATCGACGGCGGGTTCACCGACTACCCCGATCTGTGGAAAGCCGCGATGGGCACAAAGGTTAATAGGAAATAGGTTTCTAGTTTCTAGTTTCTGGTTTCTGGTTCTTAGTTTCTGGTTCTTAGTTTCTGGCTTAGTGATTCTGGTTTGTGAGTTTCAGGTTCTCGTCGCGCCTCAAGGCTCAGAACCAGAAACCACAAACCAGAAACCCTAAACCTCTATTTTACTTCCGGAACCGGCACTTCGATTGGCGCGCTGAGTTGAATCTTCCCCCACGCTATTCGCAAGGTCACATCCTTCAGGTTCTCTTTTTGCCGAACGAGATCGATCGTCAGCTTCTCTTTCATCTCGCCCGCCTGCTCGGTAGTCATCGGGATCTTGAACGCCACCGGCGCGCGCTCCAGTTCGCTTGCGTCAACGTGAAGCGCGCGAGCTTTCGCCGGGTCGATAAACGCCAGACTCCACGTAGCCCCGTCTTCCGACCTGTGCAAGCCGAGATACCACGATCCGGCCGGGACCGGCTTGCCCGCGATCTTCAACGGCATATCCGTATCCAGCGTCGTCCAGAAATTGCTGCCCAGCCGGTACACCTTGCCTTTGGTCATCGCGTCGAACTTGGCCGTGTCTTCGTACTCCTTGCGCCAGACCGGGCGGCCGTAGTCGATCGCGAACTGACCGATTCCCATGTTTTTTTCCAGGTTCCAGTAGCCCACTCGCGTGGTCCCTCGCTCCGGCGAGTCGCTGCCAAACGAGACAACTTTCGGCTTCGGTTTCTGTTGCCCGTCCTGTGCCACCAGCACCGACGACAGACCGACAATCGTCACGAAAGCCAGAGCCGCGATTCTGAGCAGTTTGTGTTTCATCTTCCGATCACTCCTATCCAGGGTTGGAATGCCGCTTCGAAAGCGGCGTTCCGCATTCGGCCAAAGGCCGTCCAAGGCACAATTTCAAACTCGTTACCGATCCTCTTTCATGTTCCACACTGTTGAAGGCTGCGGGATTTCGTTTTGTCTCTGCGTAAACCTCCGCGTCTCGGCGTCTTTGCGGTTAGTTGCAGTTCGCGATCAACTAACCGCGGAGGCGCAGAGACGCAGAGCCTGCCGCAGAGAAGAAACCGGCCGAAGTTATGGGCGCATCTTGGCGTCGGGTGTTTTCACCGGCGCTGCGGGCCGAGGCGGAAACTTCATTGATTTGTCTTTCAGCTTCTTCATGATCTCCGCCACTCCCCGCTCGAGTTGCGGGTCCTTCCCATCTATCAGCGACTTCGGATCGTTCTCGACTTCGATATCCGGATCGACGCCGTATCCTTCAATGACCCATTGACCTTTAGCGCTTGCGAAAGCCGACTCGGGCACAAAGATCGCGCCGCCATCGATCAGGGTTCCGCGGTTCCCGATGCCGATCACGCCGCCCCACGAGCGCTTGCCGATCAGTTGACCGAGCCCCGCTTCTTTGAACATCGCCGGGAAGATATCGCCATCAGAAGCCGAGTTCTCATTTAGAAGAGCGACCATTGGCCCGTTAAAAACGCCGCCCGGATATGGATTCGCCTCCTCAACGTTTCGGGAGTAGTTGAGCGCAAGCACCTTTCGGCGCAACCGCTCGATCAGCATTTGCGAGACGTTGCCGCCGCCGTTCGCCCGCACATCGACGACAAGCCCTTCCTTGCTGAGCTGGCTGTAGTACCACTTGATGAATTCTCGAATTCCCGGCGCTCCCATGTCCGGTATGTGGATGTAACCGACCCGGCCGCCGCTCATCTCTGACACCTTGCGGCGATTCGTCGCGACCCAATCCAGATACATCAAGTCGCTCTCGTTGGTGATCGGCCGGTACGAAACCGTCCGCGAACCGGTCATCGTCGGCTCTTTGTTGACCGTCAACTGCACCGGACCGTCAGCTTTGTTTTTGAGGAGCCGGTAAGGATCATCCGTAGCCGTAAGCTCTTCACCGTTGATCGCGAGGACATAGTCGCCGACTGAAACGTTCACGCCGATCTCGGTAAGCGGCGAACGATAGATGTCCTCTTCGTTTTGTCCGGCAAAGATCTTGGTTATCTTGAAGCGCCCGGATTTTTCGTCGAGTTCAAATCTGGCGCCGGGCAGTCCGGCTCGCGGACGCGGCGGAATCTGGAAGTCTCCGCCTTCGACGTACGCGTGCTGAACGGTCAGCTCCGAGATCATTTCGCCGATGATGAAGTTCACGTCCGAGCGGTGCGCGGCATATTTTAGAAGCGGCTTGTACTGCTCGCGTAGCGCCTCCCAATCGTAGCCGTGCATGTTGGGCACGTAGAAAAAGTCACGATAGCGACGCCACGCTTCGTTGAATATCTGGTTCCACTCTTCGGCGGGAACGCGGTCCACTGCCAGTCCGGTGGTGGAGACGGGCTTGCGGCTCTTGTCGCCCTGGGGCGTCGCGTCGTAAACGCCGAAGCTCCCTGCGAGTCCCGCTACCAGCAACTTCGAACCATCGTCTGACATCGCCCAGCCTCGCGCGTCTTCAACAAGCGTAGTTTCTTTGCGGTCTTTGATCGAGTAAATCCGAAGCGACGGCGGCCGCTCGCCTTGCCGTCCGTAGTAGAACGCAGACCCGACGCTGTACAACAAGTGGCCTGTCTTTACCGCAAAACCCTGGTAGTTGTTCGCCTCGACTGGGACCTTGGCGACTCGGGAACCGAGTCCGTCGAAATCGATGACCAGGTCCGCTGGAGGTTTGGGAGCCGCCGCGTCCTTCTTGTCCGGCTCTTTTGGCTTGTCGCCCTCTTCCTTGGTTATGGTGACTTCATCGCTCTCGGGCGGGAAGGGACTCTTCACGTCTTTGCGAAGCGCAACCGCGAAGATCCCGGTTGTCCTGTTGGTCGCGTAGTTGAACTCAAAAGAGGAAATCTGCGGCGCGAATTCGCGGTCGCTCAAGTAGTAGAGGTAGTTGCCTTGCGGGTCCCACGACGGATTGTTGGCGTTGAAAGACTCGTCACTGACCTTGTGAAGCCGTCCATCGCCGGCGCTCCAAATGTATACCGTGTTGAAGCCAGTCTCGGTCGGCATGCTGAACGCCAGATGATTGCCGCGTGGCGACCAGGCGTAGTCGCGTATCTGACCTCGCTTCGAGTCGGCGATCTCGGTCAGCTTCTTGTCGGCAAGCGTCAGAACATGAACCTTGCCGTCCTTGTCGCTGAACGCGATGCGTTTACCGTCCGGCGCCCACTCGGGCGCATACCGGAACGCCTTGCCGCCGGTGGTGAGTTGCTCGGCCGGGGTCGATCCGTCTTGCGCGATGACCCACACTTCTTCCTCGCCGGTCTTGTCTGAGATGAAGGCGATGCGCGAGCCGTCGGGCGACCAGCGGGGCCATTTGTCGTGCGCACCCGATGAGTGAGTGAGGTTGCGGGTAGGCCCCTTCTCAACCGGCGCAGTGAAGATGTCCCCGCGTGCGCAAAACAGAACGCGTTCGCCCTTCGGGCTGAGCGAGGCATCTTCAATATTGGTGGCGACCTGTATTCGGCTCGGCCTGCGCGCGAGCCCGTCATCCGGTACGTTGATCGAAATTGCGGAGTCCTTCCTGGCTTTCGTGTCAAATATGTGAAGCTCGCCATCGAGCTCGTAGACGATGCGGCCGTCGCTCGCGGCGCTTGGCCACCTGACATCCCACGGCTTGTGAGTTGTCACTTGCGAGGTCTTGCCGGCGGACACGTCGTAGGCATACAGATTGAAGTGGCCGTCTCGATCTGAGTTGAAGTAAATCGTATTGCCGATCCACATCGGGTCGCGGCTCGGTCGCGGGTTATCGCTGATCTTCCTTGCGTCGAGCGTCTTGAGGTCGAAGATGTAAAGCTGATTTGCCTGCCCGCCGCTGTATCGCTTCTCTGTTCGGAAATCGCGCGACTGAGGCGAGTAGACCATCTTCGAGCCGTCCGGTGAGAACGCGCCCGAGCCGGCTTCCGGCATCGGCAGCGGTGTCGCCGGCCCGCCCGTCGCTGGCACCGTGTAGAGCCGCGCCATTGGAAGCGTCCAGGAATCGCGCTGCGATTTGAACACGACCGACTTGCCGTCGTTGGTCCAGCCATAGACCTGGTTGTCATAACCCCAACGCGGCGTCAGCGGTCCGCGCGCCGGATAAAAGGTGAGTTGTTTTGGCTCGCCGCCCGCGGCGGAGACTACGTAGACCTGTTCATCGCCGTCGTACTGGCCGGTGAACGCGATCCATTTTCCGTCGGGTGAGAACTTGCCAAATACCTCGACGCCCGGATGAGCGGTGAGCCGTGTCGATGTTCCACCTGACGCCGCCGCTATCCAAAGATCGCCGCCATAAGTGAAGACGACTCTTTCGCCGTGAATGTCGGGGAAGCGCAGGAGCTTGGTTTGCGCCGACGCCGACATCGAGATCATGAGAATGGCCGCGAAGACAGCGCCGCCGAAAAGTTTACTGATTTTCAAAGTAGTTCCTCCGTGAACCTAAAAGCTACGCGAGGGGCTCCCTTCGCGGTACTACTGATCTTGAAAGCGCAACGGGCGCGCCACTTTCGCTCCTCGCTGCGCGGGAATATTGCAACGTCAATTCTACAGGAAGACCGCTGGGAGCGCAGGCGTCTCGCCTGCCGCCGGCCTCGCTCCCGGAAATGCAGGCGAGACGCCCGCGCTTCCAGGGTTAAGCCCACGCTCCCAGCTCAAGCCTTCAACCCCTCAGCGCGAATCGAGGAGCATTGCAAACTAGGAACGCCTTCGTTTGCCTGCGTATTAACGCTTCGCCTCTTAAGCCGCTTTTTTCTTCTCGAGCTCGCCAACGATTATTCGCATCGCGTCGGCTATGTACGCTCGCTGTCCTTTCTTCAACGCGCTGCCGGCGTCGGTGTTGAACTGAACCGCAACCGCTATCCGGCGCTGTGGGAAATACTCCATCTCAGAAAGGTAGCCCGGAAACCAGCCGCCGTGCCCGTAGCTCAAGCCCCACTCGCTTTGCCTGACCTGCACTGCAAGCCCGTACTTGTTTCCAGCGCCGCTACCGCGTCCCTCATTCGCATCGACACCGTCGAGCATTTGCGCGAGCGTCGTTTTGTTCAGAACCTTCGTACAAAGACTTCGCCCACCGCGCCAGGTCCTCGGCAGTCGAAGCAAAGCCTCCGCCCGTCCATTCCATCTGCGGGTTGATGACGAATTGTCCGTCGACTATCAGCCGGCCATTCAAACCAAACGGAGTGTTTGGCGCGGAGTAGCCGGTGATCACTCCCGGAAGAACGCGGCGGTCGGAAGGAATCGTGTCATTGAGTTTCAGCGGTTTCAGAATTCGTCTCGCGACTTCACCGTAGACTGTCTTGTTTGTGACTCGCTCGAAGATCATTCCAACAAGGATGTAGTTTGTGTCCGCGTATGACCAACCCTTCCCGGCGGGAAAGAGCGGCTTCGCGTCGAGGATGTAAGCGAGCAGTTCTTCGGGTTTCCAAACACGGTCGGGGTCCTTCTTCATCGCAGCGATGAAGTCAGCGCTGAGCACGTGTTCGGGAATTCCGCTCGAATGATTCATCAGCATCCTAAGCGTGATGTCCTTCGAGTTCGGCAGACGAGGAAACCACGCGTCGTGTCCAAACCACCGGTCGATCCTGGTGTCGAGGTTTACGCTTCCACCCTGAACAAGCTGAAGCATCACCGCCGAGACATAAGTCTTGCCGATGCTGCCAGCGAGCATTCGATCCTTCGGTTTGAGAGGCCGGTTGTTTTCGACATCGGCCAGGCCAACCGAAACCGAGCCCGATCTTCCGTCAGGCAACACAAAGCCCAGTGTCGCACCGGGGAACGAGCCAGCTTCGTGAAGCGCCTTGAGCTTTGTTTGCAAGATCGCTTGTAGCGACAAGATTTCAGCGTCGCTCGCTTGAGTCTTCCTCGGGTTCGACGACAGATTCGAAGCGCTCGACCGATCCGCTAGCGGCAGAGTGAGTGACGCCAGGACGAGAACCAACACTATCTTGCAGCGCGCCTTCCGCGAAGGTCGAAGATTCACCGCAGAGCCGCAGAGAACGCTGAGACTTCGCAGAGGTGTTTCTCTGCGCAATCTCAGCGTTCTATGCGGCTCTGCGGTGAACGTACTCGCAGCGTTCATTACTTGGCCCTTTGTCGCTAGGTCGAAGGTGCTAGCGAGAATCAAGCTTGATCTTCAACACGACCGGCTCCTGGAGCTTGTCTTCAGCCGCAAGTTTGCCGTTCTCGTCAACCAACGGCCACTGGCTGTTGGCGATGAAGTAGAACGTGTCCTTCACTATCACGCCGAGAGACGGTTCCAAAAAGACCGGGTTGTTCGCTTCGATGACTTCAAGCCGGTCTGCCCGCTTGAGGTCCTTGCTCAATAAGACTCGAACCACGCGCTGAGGCGTGACCCCGTTCTGCACGCCGATCAAGCTGCCTTCGTGATAATAGAGTCCGTCTATCCCGAGCAACGTCGCCCCTGCGAGCGGCGCGAGATGCACGATCTTCTTTGTCTTGACGTCGATGTCGAACAACCCCGTCGAATAGTCAGCAATGAATAGGTGTTGCTCGTCTCGAGAAAACGCCAGTCCCTGCGGCGAACCCAACCCCGAGTCTTCGAGAAACAACTCGATCTCGTCTTTCCCCTGATGAATCACATACACCGCCGGAGACAGGCCGTCTGTCGTGTACACGTCGCCGCTGGATTGAATGGTCAAGTCGCCAAGCGCGTGCTTCTTTCCGCCGTTCGAGAGCACATACTTCTTTAAGAGCTTCTTCGTTCGCAGATCGAACTTGAACACCGCTGAAGTGCCGTCCTCTTCCTTCTTGAAGTTGATCATCTGCGGGAACGCGGTGCTTGTGACCCACAGATGGCGGCGCCTCGCATCGACGGCCATGCCGAGAACGCTGAACAAACCGTCTTGCTCTGACGCGAAAGTCGTTACCTCGCCGCTCTTGCTGACCGCGAGGATTTTCCGTTTGTGGACGCTACTGACAAAGAACGTCTCGCTTGCCGGATCATACGCAAGCCCTTCGGTGATCAACCCTTTTTCGTGAATGGAAAACCCCGCGGAACTTCGGATGACTGGCGCCTTGCTGGCTTCGAACCGCTTGAGAATCAGTTTGAACTCGGCGGTATCTTTGATTGAATCGAGATCGCCGTCTTTTTCGGCTGGTAGGATAACGCCCATGTCGGCGACTTTGGAGAGCGAAGCGAGAGCCTCGCTCTTTTTTCCGGCGAGCGCGTACATGCATGCCAGGTTGTAGAGAATTGTAGGGTGATCGGGAATCAGTTCGGCAGCCTTCTTGAAGTTCTCGATGGCAGCGGGATAATCCTTCGCCTTATAAGCCGCGGTGGCTTGCTGCCGGTAGTACCTGGCGGTCCTCGGCGGATTGTCGTTCGGTGCGGCCTGCACAGACAGGGCGATTATGACGAGCGCCGTGCTCAGCCACCGTACTCTAAGGTTTGACACATTCCGCCTCATTGACTCGACCCCCATCAGCCGGCTTCTCATCGTAAGCGAACCTCCATCGCAACAGGACGCTACCCGTAGTTGTGCAAACGGAACGACTCTAGAGAAGCGCGAAATCACAAAGAAGCGATTTGTGACGAAACTGCTCCTGGGCGTGACGAGTCGGCCCGTTCGAGGAGTCAAGGGACGAGGATTGAGGATGTCGGATGGAGGATGGGGAATTGAAAATTGAAAAATGAAAATTGAAAAATGAAAATTGCAAATCTCCAGGTCGTCCCGCACGGCGATCCGCATCATTGAGCCTGCCAGGTTCCGGTTTGGAGAATTTTCAATCTCACATCTCCAACCTCAAATTTTCAATTTTCAATTTTCAATTTTCAATTTTCAATTCCCCATCCTCAATCCTCTATCCTCATTCATATCTCAGCGCGACCATCGGGTCCACTTTCAGCGCCCGCCTTGCCGGGATGAAACTGGCTGCCAGAGCCACTCCCGCCAGCAGCAATGCAATTGCTACAAATGTGAGCGGGTCGGTTGCGCTAACGCCGTACAACAGGTTCGTCATCACTCGAGTCACCATCAACGCAGCAAACAACCCGATCAACACTCCTGCGGATGTCAGCATCAATCCCTGTCCTGCCACCAGCTTCAGCACGTCGCCGGCGCTCGCCCCCAGAGCCATTCGAATACCAATCTCGTGAGTGCGCTGGCTGACTGAATAAGAGACGACGCCGTAAACCCCCACCACTGCCAGCACCAGACCCAGCAACCCGAATGCGGTCGCAAGCCGCGCGCCGAGCCTCACAAACAGCAGCGCGACGCCATCGCGCAGGTGCGAAGTCATAGTCTTCACGTCGTATAACGGAAGATCCGGGTCAAGCTCGCGCACGACTTGTCTGACGCCGGCCAGCACCGCCGCGTCGTCGCCCGCGCTATGCAGAACGAGCGTCATCTCTCCGCTGTAGTTCTGTGCGAACGGGATGTAAAAGAACGTTCGCGGGTCTTCGCCCAGAAAGACGTACTTACCATCGCGCACCACGCCCACTACTTCGAGATAAGGACCTTCACGCTTGAGCGCGAATCGCTTGCCCAGCGCTTCCTGGTTCGGCCAGTAGCGCTGTGCCATCGTCTCGTTCACGATAGCGACCTTGGGCGACGGCTCGTCGTCCCGCTCGGTGAACTCTCGTCCCCGAAGAACCGCCGTTCCCATCGTCTGAAAATATCCGTACGCGACAGTGTTGCAAAAGATGGCTGTGCGGTCTTCTTCCTCGCGTCCGGCTGCCCGGCCCTCGAAGTAGACATCCTGGATGCTGTTGTTGAAACCGAGCGGCGTAGTTGAGGCGAGGCTTGCGTTGAGCACGCCGGGCAGAGTCCCGGCGCGATCGATCAGTTGTTTGAAGAAGTGGCGCCCTCGCGTTTCATCGTAGCCTTGAGCTTCTGGTTCCATCGACGCCATCGAGAGGTTCTGAGTTCGAAACCCCATATCCATCTTCTCCGCGTTCTTAGCGCTTTGAATAAAAAGCCCGGCACAGATCAGAACGAGCAGCGAAACGGCAACCTGGCCAACGACGAGCACGCTGCGCATACGATGACGCCCCGAAGCGGCGGAGCTTCTGCCACCTTCCTTTAGCGATTCATTCAGATTCGGGTTTGAAGTTTGAAGCGCGGGTGCGAATCCTGAGATCAAACCGGTCAGCACCGCTATGCCGAGTGAGAAGACTTGTACTCGCCAGTCGGGCTCGATGCCAAACCTGACCGGCGCGTCGGACGAGATCCGGATGTTCGCAAGCCAGTCGATCGCCCAATAGGACAACAGCCACCCGATCAACCCGCCGGCCACCGCCAGAACGATGCTCTCAGTGAGCAACAACCGAATGATGCGGGCCCGGCTCGCGCCCAACGCAAGTCTGATCGCGATCTCCTTTTGTCGCGCCATTGCCCGCGCGAGCATTAAGTTGGCCACGTTCGCGCACGCGATCAGCAACACCAACGCGACCAGTGCCATGAACACTCCGGCGATGCGCGGAACATATTGCGCGATCGAGATGACCGGCCGCGAGTGGGTCTCAAGCTCGAGCGCGAAGGTTGTTCCCTTGTTTGTCTCCGGGTACTTCTGCTCGAGCTGGCGCGCCAGCACGTCAACCGCGGCGCGAGCCTGATCGAGACTGACACCCGGTTTCGACCGCGCAAGCACGTGCAGTCCAGTGTCGCCTCGCCGCGCGAACCGGCCGGCTGACTTCGGGTAAAACCGCTCTTGCATGCCCAGCGGCACATACAGATCGAGAGCCAGCACCGACTCAGTCCCTTTGAAGCTTTGAGGCGCGACTCCAATGATCGTGAACGGAATGCTGTTGAGTTTCACCGTTCGACCGATCGCCGATTCCTGACCGCCGAAGCGTTTCTGCCAATAAACGAAGCTCAATACAACAACCGGTTCGGCTCCAGGAACGCGGCCTTCCTCGGCGGTGAAGGTTCGACCGGCGACAGCATCGACTCCGAGCATTGAAAAGTAATTGCCGGTGACAAACTCGGCATAGGTTCGTTCGGGCTGACCTTCGGCCGCAAGATTAAAGACGGCGTTTTGAAACGCGATGACATCGGAAAAGACGTCGGTGCGGTCGCGAATGTCTTCGTAGTTTGGATAGGACATTTCGTAGGGGACTTCAAAGGTGCTGTCTTTTGTTCCCAGCGCGACGAGTTGATCGGGGTCTTTTACCGGCAGCGGTTGAAACAAGTAGGCGTTAACAATGCTGAAGACCGTGCTGTTGACGCCGATTCCCAAAGCGAGAGTTATCACCGCCACGGCGGCGAACC
Source organism: Candidatus Onstottus arcticum (assembly GCA_038040485.1). Taxonomy (GTDB): domain Bacteria; phylum Acidobacteriota; class Blastocatellia; order UBA7656; family UBA7656; genus Onstottus_B; species Onstottus_B arcticum. Next base: position 59,049 of record JBBPIE010000014.1, on the reverse strand, counting down.
CCGGATTCTTGATCAGCGCCCGAACACCAAACTTCAAGTCCTGCCACAGTGTTTCCATTCCCACCTCTCTCTTCCAATTGCGGAATGCGGATTTCGGATTGCGGATTGAGGATGGCCCTGAATCCGCAATCCTCAATCCGCATTCCGCAATCGGATCATTCGTATCTAAGCGCGATCATCGGGTCCACTTTTGTAGCGCGCCGAGCCGGAATCCAACAAGCCAGAAACGCCACAGCTACAAGCAACGTGGCGACGCCTCCGAATGTCAGCGGATCGGTCGCGCTCACATGAAACAGCAGGCTGGTCAGCAACCGCGTCAGCCCGAATGCCGCGACAAGCCCGATCGCCGTTCCCGCCAGGGTCATCATCATTCCCTGCCTGATGACCAGGAACAACACGTCTTGTGGACGCGCGCCTACTGCCAGGCGGATTCCAAGTTCGTGCGTGCGCTGGGCGACCGTGTACGAGATCACACCGTAGATGCCCACCGCCGCGAGCAACAGTGCCACCGCGGCAAACAGCGCGATCAGAAACGTATGAAACCGCGGCTGGCCGACCGCCTCGTACAGAAGCTGGTCGCCGGTCTTGATGTTTGCGATCGGGAGGTCTTTGTCGAGGGTTTGCACGACATCTCTCACGCCGGCGATCAGCGGCTCAGGATTTGACGACGACCGAAAGAAGAGACAGATAGGAACCGTCGGACCCTGTTCGAAAGGTTGGTAGATGGTCAGTGCGTCTTCGGCGCTCAGGCCGTTGTTCTTCACGTCGCCCACGACGCCAACTATCGTGATCCAGGTCGCGTCGGGGCCAAAGTCGCCGAAATGGAGCCGACCGCCCACCGCCTCACCTCCTGAGAAGTAACGTCGCGCCATCGTCTGATTGATGATGGCGACCGGAGGCGCATCGTTGTCGTCGGCGCGCTCGAAGTCTCGTCCGTTGAGCACTGGGATTCCCATTGAACGGAAGTAATCATCGCTGAGAATGATTCTCTCCGCGAGCGGGCGATTCTGATCGGGAGGGACGGGCTGGCCTTCTACTTCGAACGTATCAACGTCGTTCACGTTCTGCGGCGGAACGTCGCTGCTGGTTCCGGCCGATTGCACGCCGGGCAAGCCCCGGACGCGTTCGAGAAGCTCGCGGTGGAAAGCGACTTTCTTTTGGGCGTCGCTGTACCGCGCTGGTGGCGGCGAGACCTGCACCGTCAGTAAGCTTTCGGGATTAAAGCCCGGATTCACTTGTTGGAGGCGCACAAAACTCTTGATCATCAGCCCGGCACCCGCAAGCAGCACCAGCGCCAGCGCCGTTTGCGAAACGACCAACAGCCCCCGCAGGCGCTTCCGGCCGCGCGTTTCGGTCGAGCTCCTGCCGCCTTCTTTGAGCGACTCGTTCAGGTTCGTGCGCGAGACTTGCACCGCCGGCGCAACCCCGAACAGAAGGCCGCTCAACAGCGAAACGCACGACGTGAAAACGAGCACGCCTTTGTCGATCCCGACTTCATTCATCCGGGGAAGATTGCCGGGTTCGAGCTTTAGCAACAGATCGATGCCATACGAAGCCAACAGCAGCCCAAGTGCCCCGCCTGCCGCCGCCAGCAGCACGCTTTCGGTGAGCAGTTGCCTCAGCAGTCGAAAACGAGAAGCGCCCAGCGCGGCCCGAATCGCCATTTCTCTCTCTCGAGTTGACGCGCGGGCAAGCAGCAGGTTGGCCACGTTGGCAGTCGCGATCAACAACACGCACCCGACTGAAACCAACAACACCAAAAGCACCGGCCGCAAGTTTCCGGTCATGACTTCTTTCAACGGTTCGGCTTCGTAAGACCACTTCAGGCCGCTGCTGCTTTCCGGATCGGGCCACTCGCGTTCGGCTTGATCGCGCAGTGCGACGAGTTCCGCGCGCACCTGTGGCTCGTCAATTCCAGGTTTGAGCTTGGCTACCATTCGCAGACCAAACGGACCATGGCGCTTAGGGGTGCTTACTTGCAGAATCGGCCAGACATCGACGGAACGAAATAACCTGAAGTCGGGAGGCATCACACCGATGACGTTGTAGACCTTGTCATTCAAGCTGATCGTGCGGCCGATTGGTTCGGGATCGGAGTTGAGATGGCGCTGCCACAGGCTATGGCTGATGACGGCGACAAGCGGCTTGCCCGGCTGATCCTCGTCCGGCAAAAACGTCCTGCCCAGTTCGGGCTGCGCTCCAAGCGCGGCGAAATAGTCGGCAGATACCTTGTGTGCGGGAATGCGTTGCGGCTCGGGTCCGCCGGCCAGGATCATCAGGTCGCCTTGCAGCAACGCCAGCTTCTCAAAGCTCTGGTTGTGTTTCTTGAGAATCAGAAAGTCGGCGTTGGAAAGCGTGAAGCGATTGCCGAGGTCCTGCCGATCGATCGTCACCCAGTACAATCGGTCTGGCTCGGCATACGGCAACGGGCGGAACAACACGCCGTTGACGACGCTGAATATCGCCGTGTTGGCTCCGATGCCGAGCGCAAGCGTCACGATGGCGATCAACGCAAAGCCCGGTTGCTTTAGGAGCATCCGCGCGCTGTAGCGAAAGTCTTGCACAAGAGTTCCCATGACTTCTCCTTGCGATCTGGAGTGGAGCGCCTCTGCGAAAACCTCTCTGTCTTTGCGTCTCCGCGGCTAGTCAGTTGTCGAAACCTACTAACCGCGGAGGCGCCGAGGCGCAGAGTTTACGCAGAGAAAACATTCGACTGGCACGTCTGACCAACACCGGTCGCCGCCTGAACCGCCGCATCAGCGAATCATTTCTTTGACAACCGGGAATTCACTCACGCGGGCGGACGCCCCGCTCTGTCCCGATCGGTGTTCATCTGTGTTCATCTGTGGTTAAGTTCGAACCCGCGCTCCAGGTCAATCAACCGAGCACACGATCATCGTCGCGTCGTCGTTGAAATCACCCGCGCTGAAATCAAACACCGCTTGCATCAACAAACGCTGCAAGCCGTCGGCGTCAAGGCCTCGGTTTTCGATCAACATCCCGATCAATCGCTCCTCGCCGAACTCGTCACCGCTCTCGTTTCTGGCTTCGGTCACGCCGTCCGTGAACAGCAGCACTCGGTCGCCCGACTGGACTGCAACCTCGGCTTGCTCAAACCTGCACCGCGCGAATGGACCAAGCACCGTGCCTCCGCGGTCGAGCCTCAGCATCTCGCCATTGCTACGCACGACAAGGCCCGGGTTGTGCCCTGCATTCGAGTAGGTGAGCCGCTTTCGCTTCGCGTCCAGCAGACAGTAGAAGAACGTTATGAACTTGTCATCGGCGGTGTTCGATGAAACTACGCGATTGACTCGCGTGCACAGCTCGGCCGGTGAGACGTTCCTGGAAGCGACCGCTTTGACGACGGCTTGAATGTTTGACATCAGCAATGCCGCAGCCATCCCTTTGCCCGACACGTCCGCGATACACAGAGCCAGCCGCGACTCGTCGAACTTGAGCGCGTCGAAGTAGTCGCCGCTCACTACGCGCGCCGGCCGCCACGCCGCTGAAACTCTGAAGCCTTCAATCTGCGGCAGCTCCGTCGGCAGCAGCCTCCGTTGTATCTCGAGCGCGTCTTCCAGTTCCTGTTGTTGCTCGGCGCCCAGGCGCAGCTTTTCACGAGTCGCATAGCCGCTCTCGATCTGAGTGCGCAACGTGTCAAGCAGCCGGTTGTTCTCCCAAGGCTTCAAGACAAAGTCGCGAACCCCGCGGTGCATCGCCTCGACTGCGACTTCAACGCTTCCCCACGCGGTCATCACGACGACCGGCAGCGTGCTATCCATCGCCTGCACTCGCGTGAGCAAGTCGAGTCCTTCCTGACCCGAGGTCGTGTCGCGCGCGTAGTTCAGATCCATCAACAGCAGATCGAAGTTGCGAGCCTTGATGGCTTCGAGCACATCGCCCGGTGAAGTGACCGCTTCGGTTTCGTAGCCCTCGCCTTTCAGCAGCAGCCGCAAAGCTTCAAGGACGTCTGGCTGATCGTCCGCGATAAGAGTGCGTGGTGGAGTCGTTCCCATGATAATGCCTCGCGCTCAATAGCCAAGTAGCGTGCCAAGGAAAGCGTGCGGTTAAGTGAATGAATGACTTGTCTTAGATTTGAGGGAAGTAGGCTGGTGAGCTTCGCGGTGTTCGCTTACGGGAAGGCGGTTTCCCAAAAGTAGCATAGGCGTTTGCACCCCGGCCGGGGGCAATGTCTATATAAATGGTTCATGCTTGAGCGAGCGGTAAGCATGTTGACCTCAGCACCCCTGGCGTGAATATCTTGTCGCAGTCTCCTGCCGCAGCGCGTGCTACCTTCGGCAGCCCGCGGCAGTGATAGTTCGCACATTACCCCGGTATGGTTATGAGCGAGTCGAAACCGTTCTGTGTTATGATATACAAACTTCTTTAAGGAGAGACGAGCCATTTCAAGGTATGGAGGAGAGACTCTTCTTTGAGCTGCTCGACCGTTTCGTCGTCGACGCTAGGCTGGAGTTCTTGCTGGGCGAGCGCCGGGTGAGGGTGGGTGGAAATAAGGACTCGGCCCCGGCGGCGGTGGTCCGCATCCGTAATCCGCGATTCTTCAAGCGAGTCCTCGCCTACGGAAACCTCGGCATGGGGGAGGCATTTATGGACCGAGACTTCGAGATGGAGGAGGGAAGCCTCACCGAATTCCTCACGGTCCTGGTCCGCAACCGCCTGGACCATCATCTGGCTGAAGCGCTGAGCCCTTCCTTGGCCGGGCGCCTGTTGTGGATCCGTCTCACAAACCGCCTTCGAGGGCGTAGGGGCAACATTGCCACGCACTATGACAACGAGGACGACTCCCTCTTCGAGACGTTCCTCGATCCCCGGTTGGTCTATTCCTGCGGCTATGTCACGGACCGGCAGTCGGGGATCGAGCAGTTCCAGCTCGACAAGCTCAAGCGGGTCTGCGACAAGCTGCGGCTTGAACCGGGGGAGCGGCTTGTGGACATCGGTTGCGGTTACGGCGGACTCCTGATCTACGCTGCCCAGACATACGGCGTCTCGGGCAAAGGCATCACCTTAGGCCGCCGGCACTGCGAGCGGGCGACGGCCAACGTCGCAGCCGCGGGCCTCACCGACCGCATAGAGATCGAGCTTCTTCCTTACGAGAAACTCACCGGCAGCTTTGACAAGCTGGTCAGCGTGGGTATGATGGAGCATTTGCGGCGCAGCGAGTACCGGCGCTTCATCGATGTCGTCTCCCGGCTCCTGACAGAGAAGGGCATCGGCCTGTTCCAGTACATCGGCTGCACCGGCCCGAAGAACGACAACGACCCGTTCATCCAGAAATACATCCTCCCCGGCTCGAACCAGCCGAAGCTGTCCGAGTTCGTGGCCGAGCTCGAAGACCACGACATGGCGGTTCTCGACGTCGAGAACCTGGTGCGGCACTACGCCTTCACGCTGAAGGAGTGGACACGAAACTTCGAACGCAACAGCCCGCAGCTCGACGCCGATCTGTTCGACGACCGCTTCAAGCGCATGTGGCAGTACTATCTGGAATGTGCCGCAGCGGCGGCATTCGCCTCCGCCGGGGCGCTCTACCAAATCCTCTTCGCCAGGAACTACCCGCCGCCAATGCCTCTGCAGAGAGTTTGAGAAAACGGGGGCGGGACATCAGAGGAAAGCTGATGAAGGGAAAGGCGTTTTTCGACTTACTCAACCGATGCCTTACCGACGGCAGCATCGAGTTTGATGTAGAAGGTGAGCGCGTCCGGGCGGGCAGCCGGGAAGGCCCGCCGGAGGTGCTTGTGCGGGTGTCGGATCCGCGCTTCCTCGATCAGGTCCTAACCTACGGCAACCTGGCCCTGGGCGAGGCGTATATGCGGGGCGACTTCAGCATCGACGGGGACGATGTGGCGGGGTTCATCGGCGTCCTGCTGCGCCACCACCTCGACGATGAGCTGCGGCTGCGGCTGGGCGTGGGAATGGCCCTTAAGATGGCGGCGATCCGGCTGGTCAACCGGGTCCGCGGCAGGTTTGGCAACATCCATAAGCACTTCGACATCGGCAACGATCTCTACGAGGCGTTCCTTGACTCGAGCCTGGCCTACACTTGCGGCTACGAGAGCGGGGACGGCGGCAGTAGCCTTGAGGAACTCCAGACCCAGAAGTACCGCCGCATCTGCGCCAAGCTGCAGCTTGTCCAGGGAGACCGCGTGGCCGATCTGGGCTGCGGATTCGGCGGGCTGCTGATCTACGCCGCCCGGCGCCACGGGATCACCGGCAGGGGTCTGACTATCAGCAAGAAGCAGGCGGAGTGGGCAAACCAGCGTATCGTTGAGGAGGGCCTTGAGGACCGAATCCGCGTCGAATACGCGAGCTACGAAACCCTCACCGGCATCTACGACAAGATAGTCACGGTCGGCATGATGGAGCATTTGCGCAATGACGAGTACCCGGTGTGCATAAGGCTGATCGCCCGCAGCCTCACGCCCCAGGGCCGCGGCCTGGTGCACTTCATCGGCTACAACGGCCCCAAGAACCACAGCGACCCCTTCGTCCAAAAGCACATCTTCCCCGGTGCCCAGTGGCCGAAGCTGTCGGTCCTGGCCGCGCAGCTCGAGCTGAACTCGCTAGGCATCCTCGATGTCGAGAACCTTGTGCGCCACTACACCCTGACGATGAAAGCCTGGCTGGAAAAGTTCCGCCGCGCCTATCCCCACCTCGACCACCAGCGGTACGACGAGTCCTTCCGGCGCATGTGGGAGTACTATCTTGGCTGCGCGATCGCCGCTTCGCTCTACTCCCACGTGGCTCTTTACCAGATCCTGTTCACCAAGGACTACGCGGCGCCGATCCCCTATCAGCGGTTCTGAGGCGCGTACCGCTCCTCACTGTGGGACTAAACCAGAGATGGAGGCTTTGAAAAGGTCGTTGGCGCCTTAGTCGGGTTGGGCGGAATGGCTCGCGCACTTGCAGATGACCTGGATATGTCTCCCGTTCTTGCGGGCGAGTGAACAGCTCTGTTACGCCAAACGAGGGATAGAGCCCAACCTTCAAAGAGCCTCGCCTACTTTGCGTTTGAATCGAGCGCACGTTTGTGAAGGGCGAGCCGGTGTCGGAACAGCCGAGCCAAAGGGGCTACGGCCTGGCGATGTGATAAGAAAAGGGCATCAGACTTCGATCTGGTGTGCGTCAAATCAGTATTAAACTTGCTCGTTCTTTTTTTTGAGCAATAATCCAAGTGCTTTCCGTCGACGATGTTCATCGTCATTTTGCCGGCTAGCCCAACGAGCTGACCGGTGCCGGAATCCGGCACGACGGTGATAGAGAGTTGCTGGGCGCCGCGTCATGGTGCCGCTGTGCTGTTCATGGCGGTCAGCATCTGTGCCGCTCGATACGCAACGGCGAACGAGCTAAGCACGTTGAGGTCGGGGAAAAATCGTTCAAGGTTAGACCTTGTCAATCCATTCAAGCGTGGTGGGCTTCATATGCCACTTTTCCGCGCTCGACAATCTCGCGTATGAAGGTGTCTTGGATTTCGAGGCGTTCCTGAATCTGCTTCGATGTGCGCACGATCAAATCGACACTCATGGCTGGATTGACACGTCCAATGATGCGGGCGGCTTGTTGAAGAGGGCTGCCCTCGTATGGCATCACGACCAGCAAGTCTAGATCCGAAAATGGACCCGGGTCACCATGAGCGTGCGACCCGAAGACTATTATCTTCTCCGGGTGAAACTCGCGAGCGATGCTGTCGCAGATTTCTTTGATTTGGTCAGCTGTAGTCATAGAGTCGTCCAGAGTTTCCCACCGAACACGCTGCCTGACAAGCTCCGGTTCCAGACACCAAAAGGCAGCTCACACTCGGATGCACCCAAGAGCTTGGCCCGATGCTCCTTAACGTTGAACGCCTCGCGGGCATTCGATTTGATTTCATTGCGACTTCGGGAGCGTGTACTCGAATTCCCAAAGGTGCTTGCCGCCGGTGATGTTGATCGACATTTTTCCGGCCAGTCCCACCAGCTCACCTGTCCCGGAATCCGGCACGACCGTGACGCTCAGTTGCGGCGCCCCGCGAGTCATAGTTCCGATGTGCTGCAAGGCGAATGTGCCCTTGCGGCCATGCAGTGTGCCGATTACTCGCTCCATCGCTACGTAGCCGGCCGAGCCCTGGACTTCGGTGCCCATGACCAGCATCTGTCCCTTGCTCGTGCCTTCGAGATCGCCGTGGAACTGTTTGTCGAGCGACATCCGGCCGACGGTTGGGTCCCCGACTTTCTCGTCCTGCGGCTGAGGACTCACCTTCACATCAAACGTTCCGCTTGCGTGCTTCGTCACCAAGTTCTCCTTCTTGTCTGTTTTTGGTGTTGGCGAATGGGAATGAGTTTGTGTGGCCGCGAAGGCGACAGCGATTAAGGCGAACCCTACGATTATGGCGGCTCCAACGCGTGATTGGTTTGTCATTGTTCCTCCGTGCACTTTTCATTGCCGATTGGCGATTGCCGATTGGCGATTGCCGATTGCCCGCGCACATAATTGACAATCATCACATTTCCGATTACCGATTGTCGATTTCCGATTGGGGATTGTCGGATTGGTCGTACGTACAGACCTACCAACCGCAAATCGGCAATCGTCAATCGCAAATCGTCAATCGCCAATCCCTTCACTCGCACCGAAGCGCCACCATCGGATCAACTTTCGCGGCCCGTCGCGCCGGAAGCCAGCAAGCCAGCAGCGCCACTCCCGCCAGCACCGCAGCCACCGCAGCGTAAGTCAAGGGATCAGTCGCGCTCACTCCGAACAGCAGACTCTTCATCGCTCGCGTCAGCGCTACCGCCGCCAATGAGCCAATCGCCATTCCGATCAGCGTCAACACAAGTCCTTGCCCGATCACCAGTCTCAACACGTCCGTCTTCTGCGCGCCCAAAGCCATCCTGATTCCGATCTCGTGCACGCGCTGCGTCACCGAGTAAGCCATCACCCCGTAGATCCCGACCGAAGCGAGAACCAGCGCGAGACTCGCGAAGACGCCCAACAGCAACGCGTTCAATCGGCGCGGCGAAACTGAATCGGCGACATACTGATCCATCGTCTTTATGTCGGTCACCGGTTGGTCTTTGTCGATCGCCCACACCTCGTCGCGGATCGCCGGGATCAGCGGCTTCGGATCAAACCCCGCGCGCACCACGACTGACATTGCCGACGAAGGAAACTGCGGATAAGGCAGATACACGCAAGGCTTCGCGTCGTTTTCGACTGCGGTGTCTCGCACGTCTCCGGCGATTCCCACAATCGAGAGCCACGGTCTCGTCGAGTCGCGGCCGCCGAGCTTGATGCGCGTGCCGATTGGATCTTCATCAGGAAGAAACCGCCGCGCCCAGCTCTCGCTCACTATCGCGACTCCGGTTGAGGTCGGCCCGTCGTGATCGGTGAAGTGGCGGCCTGTGATCAGAGGAACGCCCATCGCGTTGAAATACTCCGGACTGATCATTCGCCGGTCCGCTGTGAGACCGTCATCATCGGTAGTCTTGCCCTCGATCGAGAAGCCGCCCGCGTACACGCCTCCGGTCAGCGGCGCCGATGAGATCAACCCGACCGACTTCACACCGGGCAGCGACTCGACCCGACGATTCACCTCCTGGAAGAAAGCGATCTGCCGGTCCGTCGGGTACTTCGAGCCGAGCAGCGCGATTCGCATCGTCATCGTGTTGTCAGCCTTAAAGCCTGGATCGACTTTTAGAAGGCCAGCGAGGCTCTTGATCGTCAGCCCCGCGCCGACCAGCAGAACGAGCGACAGTGCGACTTCCGCAACCACCAGCGCGCTGCGCACCCGGTTGTGACGCGCGCCTCCCGACGCTCCGCGAGCGCCTTCTTTGAGCGATTCGTTCAAGTTGAGCTTCGAAGCTTGCAACGCCGGCGTCAGTCCGAACAACACGCTGGTCAATAGCGCAGTCGCGACCGCGAAGCCGAGCACTCTGAAATCGACGCTGATCTCGTGAACCCGAGGAAGGTTCTCGCCAAAAAGCGCGAGCATCGCTTTGACTCCCCACAAGCTCAACAAAGCTCCCAGAATCGCGCTCGTCAGCGAAAGCAGCAGCGCTTCGGTTAAGAGTTGCCGCACTATTCGCGCGCGGCTCGCTCCAAGCGCGGTTCGAATAGCGAACTCTCTCTGACGCGCCGAAGCTCGCGCGAGCATCAGGTTGGCGATGTTCGCGCACGCTATCAACAGCACCAATGCAACCGCGGACATCAGCACCAACAGCGCCGGTCTCACGTTGCCGGTGACTTGCTCGGCTAACGGAACGACTCTCACGCCGGTTCCCTCGTTGCTGTCGGGAAGGCTCTGTTCGAGACGCGCGGCAATCGCGGTCATCACCGTTTGCGCGCGTTCCGGAGTCACTTCGGATTTGAGTCTTGCGATGACGCAGAGTTGATGGTCGGAGCGCTTCTTGTTGATGAAATCATTCGACCACGTCATCGGCCTCCACAGATCGGTCTGTGTTGCCGCGCCGACAAAGTAAGGCAACTCTTTGGCTCGTGGGAACTGGAAGCCCTCGGGTGCAATGCCGACGATGGTGTAGCTTTCGCCATCAAGCGTGATCGTCTTTCCGATCACATCCGGGTGACCGCTAACATCGAGCTGGCTGCCACCGTTGACCCGGCCGCTCACATCGACCTGGCCGCCGAATCGTCGTTGCCACAGGGCATAGCTTATGACGACGACTTTGTCCGCACCGAGTTTCTCGTCTTCGTCGCGAAACGCGCGGCCGGCGAACATGCCTCCGCTCGATTGCGCCCCCCCGCTCACATATCCGCCTCCGCCTGGTGTTGAGGCGGTTGGTTCAATTCCCATCAAGCGAAAGAAGCTCGCGGAGACACTCGCGCCGCCGATCTGTTCGGGTTCGCCGGCGCCGGTCAGGTTGAAGCGCCGCGCGCCAAACGCCGACACGTGCTCGAAGACATCGTTCTGCTCTTTCCAATCCACGAAGTCGCCGGCCGTAACCGGTAGCGTGTCGCTGAGCAGCTTAAACCGGGGATTGGTCTGCCACAGCATCACAAGCTGATCGGCATCGGGGTAGGGAAGCGAACGAAGCAGGACAGCATTAACTACGGTAAAGATCGCGGTGTTAGCTCCGATCCCTAGCGCTAGCACGATGATGACCACAGCCGTGAACCCTCGAGCCTTGGCGAGGGTGCGAACACCGTAACGAATGTCTTGAATAATGCTATTCATAACAGCCCTCACGCGCGATGCTGCGAGACCGCAATACTAGCGCACGAGGATTGTCTGTGTGAACCTGCCTAGGCGCCACCTCCGGAGAGGCCGATCACATCGGCAAGAAATCCGTGCAAATCCGTCGAATCCGTTTCATCAGTGGTCTATGTCTTCGGGGGAATGGCTTTGACAGGGCCGCATAGACCACGGATGACACTGATCTGACGGATTTGCGCGGATACTACATCTTCCCTAACGAAGTGTTCTGTTACGCACTACTAGTTATCCGGCGGGCTTTTGAATTTTGAGTCGTCGATCGAGACGTTGTGTTTGATCTCCGTGAGTCGAGTTATCACGCGCACCGGTCCTTCGGAGCGCAAGACAAACGGCAGCTTGATTCCATCCACTTCCCTATAGTCTTCGTAGTAGTGCTGCACCGGCGTCTTGCCGTAGACCACATCCCGGCGAGACAACAACCCGGTCTCGACGTCGAAGTACAACTTCTCAGGATTCCCGCTCTCCGGCAGACCCTCGACGACATAGACCTCGCGGCCGGCGATTCTATCTTTTCCCGAGACCGACAACCGCTGATAGAGCAGCTCCAGTTTGATCGCGCGGTAGAAATCAGATTCCCGCTGCATCATCGCCAGCTCCGGGCCTTCGAGTTGGCGCAAGCCCGTCTCAGTCATGTTCATCGACCATCCGGCCGCCCCGTCGTAGCCCCTTCCGGTGAAGCCTTGGTTTTCAGGAGCGTCCAGGATCTCGACTCTTTTGTTTGGTGCTTTGGAGTAGATCTCGATTGGGATCTTCACGCCTCTCGTGACGTTCTCCCATTCACCTTTTGCTACTCGTGTCGTGAGCTTCTGGTGAGCCGCGCCTCCGCCTGTAGCCTGGACGTATTTTGATAAGACCTGCTCAACCGTCGGCAAAGGGTTTGAAGAATCGGTTGTTTGCAGCGGGGTTGGAACAGAAAACGCAAAGCTCATCGCAATCGCTAGAATGATCGACGTCATGATAGCAATCCTTCTTGACCCGAACTGCGGTGTTAGTGCGATTGAGGCGGATAAGGTTTCAGGTATTGAAAGAGTAGGCCAAAGACGAGCGGCGCTTCGAGAAAGACGCAACGCTTTGCAGCGTATTGCAATGCGCAGTACGCCTACTGAACGCGGTCGAACACCTCCGTGAGGCTGGGATTTCCGTTCACTGAAGTGACAATGGTCAGTGTTTTGCCGTCTAAGGAAAGCTCTCGCTCTTCAGTTATGTCAACATCCAAACGATGGTCTGCGATTGAATAAACCATGGAAGAGAGAGTTATGAGCTTACTGCCTTCCCACTTTGTCTTTGATTTCATTTCACCAGATTGCTTAGCGTTTTTCACATCATTTGGATTGGAGGGACCTATGGATATGGCTGTTTGAAAAGGCGGTATGTTCTTTTCGCCGCGCCCGTCGGCATAATAAGTCGCCTCATTAGTCCAATCCTCCCCCTTGTAGCTATCCTTTCGCGTTATCCTGAGCTCGGGCTCTTTGTGAGATATTGTAAGGCTTGCTGAACCAGGCACCGCTCCAAAATTGCTTTCGCTCTTGGACGGATTCCGTTCCCACGTACCAGTTAGATCGGGCCTATCCTGGCCGGAACTGTTTTTGTCTTGAGCAGGAGAGACAACCACACAAGCTGCCACCCAAAGGATAAGTAGAAGACCGGGAGCGCGGGCGTCTCGCCCACATGGATTCTTCCTGAAGCTCATTTTCCATCTCACGTCTGCATTGTTTGGGTAACCCAGCCTCGAGCGACGCCCTTTGTTCATCTGCGTACAACAAGCGCGGAACAGATTTTGAGCGACTCGGTGACCTCTTCCTGACGCTTGATTAGGACGAGCGGCCAAATCCGGCGTTGCGCAAGGCAGCTCAAAGGTTCAAACGGAGAGCCGCTTAGACCCCTTCGCCTTTGGTGCGCGGACGGATCCCGGTCGGCGCTTTGCTATCAGCTTGGTGATCTCAGGCACGAGCTTCCGGGGAACGACCATCACGGTTTGGTCTTTCAACTGGAATGCAGCCTCATCTTCTGCGATCGCCTCGTTCTCGGTTTGCGACTCGTAGTGTCGCAGAACCCTGCCGACCTTGCGTTCGTTCCATCCAGACGGATACTTGTTTTGCTTCATCTGTGCTTCTTCCTTCGTCTTCGGCGATATGTCAGAAGCGATTTCCCGCTCACTTCATAGGCAGTAATGACAAACAGGCTATCGGGTTCAGGGTCGCGAACGTAGATCACTCGCAAGTATCGGCCAGCCGAAGTTTGGCCGATCGCAACTCGAGATCCCTCACGTCCCGGCCGATCCTCGCCGGGACTCGTCAGAATGTCTTCCACTTCTTCCTCGTTCACTCCGTGACTGTAGATGTGGGGAAGCTCTGTCGTTTCGTCGAGGAAAAATCGAACTTTCACCTCGTTCAGAATAGGCAAGTCTGCCGTCGCGGGCAAGCGCTGCGAAGCGGACGGGTGCGCGTCAGGTTTTCGCGCATACCCACCTCGTCAGAGGTGGGTCGGTGATGCTCCAGCCTACAGGGCGCCGCGGCTGCCCCTCGGATTACCTACATACCCACCTCGTAAGAGGTGGGTCCATGATGCTGCGGCCTAGGATCAGGATGGCGCGGATCAGACCGGCACGCTCGCAAAGGCTACAGCATCAAGAACCCACCTCTGACGAGGTGGGTATGCGCGGCCGAGCCATTCGTTTGTAGGCTTCACCATCACGGACCCACCTCTGACGAGGTGGGTATGCGCGAAAATCTGACGCGCACCTGAAGCGGACTTGGCCGCGATCATCCCGAGGCGATCTTGCCGACCTCGTCCACAAACCGCAGCGCTCCTTCGAGGGTGTTCCCGTTGAAGGCTGGGATGAGTCGGTGGACGCCGATCGCTTCATAGCGATCGACGACTTCTCGAGTCAGACGCTTGGGAGGAGTGACCGATATCTCGAGTTCGCCCAACTCAGGAGGGCGCATTCCGTTTGCGGTGAAGACCCGAAGCCACTCGATGCGCTCGGCGGTCGAGTCGATGTCCGTGAGGAAGCCGTACCAGCCGTTTCCAAACCGCGCCGCGCGAAGCACTCCGAGCCGGCTCATCCCACCGACAACGATCGGTGGGTGAGGCTTCTGCACCGGACGAGGCTGAGCGTCAATGCCACTGAAGGAAAAGAAGCGGCCCTTGTGCGCAGGCTTCTCCATCGTCCAAAGCGCTTTGATTGCATTGATAGCTTCGTCGGTCACGTCGCCCCGCTCTTCGAAAGGCGCTCCGAGCGCGCGGAACTCGGGTTCGAGATAGCCCGCTCCCAAACCGAAGATCAGCCGCCCCTTTGAGACTAGATCGACTGAAGCAAGTTCCTTTGCCAGAACGACCGGGTTGCGCTGGGGCAGGATGATCACACCAGTCCCGAGCCGGATGCGCGAGGTGTGCGCAGCGATGTGACTGAGCGCGACGGCAGGATCGAGAAACGGTGTTTGAGGATCGGAGGGCGAAGGCGGCACTTGCGGGTCCGGTAGCACGACGTGCTCACCGGTCCAGACCGATTCGAGCCCTGCTGTTTCGACGGCCTTCGCGATGGTGATCATCGCATCGCCGTCGCCGGCTACACCGAAGTTGATTCCGAATAGACCGATTTTCATATTGAAGCTACCGACGTCCCTCGCGGGCCTTCACTCCTCGCATGGCGCCGGCGATCATTCGATTCACCGCCGCAAGCGACAGCCCGCCGTCGTCGGTTGCCGGTATAGTCGCGAACCCGATAGCTGACGCCTTGGGGTAGCGTTTGAAGATCGCTTCGAACAAAGCAGCCAACTGCTGGCTCGAAGGACCATTCGGGACTTTGTTCCCGTGACCCATCACCTCGCGCGGATCGAGCACGTCCATATCGATATGCACGTAGAGCTTGTCGGTGAGGCGGCTCAAACGATCGAGTTGAGCGAACACGGCCGGAGTCATGCTGCGCAAATCGTCAACGCTGAGCTGCTCGATGAACGATTGGTCAAGCAGATGCTGCTCGAGCGGATCGGTGAGGCGCACGCCGCCCATGACGATGTGTTGATCCGAGAGCGGCGGATCCAGTTTCGCGTCCAGTCGTAGTCGCTGCAGCGCTCGACCCGTCGCGACAGCTACCGGCATACCGCCAAGTGATCCGCTGCGCGTGGTCTCAGGCGTGTTGAAGTCCGGATGCGCATCGAGCCAGAGCATGCCGACCTTGAGCGGCTCGCGCGTTGTGCCCGAATGCTGCAAGCCCGCGACGAGCCCCGGCATTGATGGGCACGTCGCCAGCAGACCTACGGTGAAGTAGCCGTCCCGTTCGTTCTGCGCGACGATATCGGCGAAGTGACCGAGCGCCATCCCCAGCCGTTTCCACCCGCCATACTCCGTGTTCTCTTCCGCCGTGAGTGCCGCTTCCGAAACTCGCACGACCGCGCCCATGCCGGCGAGAGCTTGCTGGATACCGCCGTTGGCCATCGTGTTGGGCCCGGCTGAAGTTCCCGTGGGCGAGAAGGGTTGCTTGACTAGAGCCACGCGCAAGCGTCCATCCGAACCGGTGTACCGTTGAGCTTGCAAGAGCGCCGGCGCCAGCAAAAGTGCGGCAAGCGCTGAAGCGATCAGTCTTCGCACTTGAGTGTGAACCGGCTGAGTCATCGTTCTGAGACTCTTCGAGACACCATCACGACCATCAACTCTTGACGATGCTGGACCACCGTTCTTCCCTCTCGGTGGACGAAGTTTCTTCGATGCGAGTGGAGATTGTCCATACGTGTCCCGATGGATCGATAATCCGCCCGGTGCGATCGCCCCAGAACTGGTCCTTCACCGGGATCAGGATTCTTGCTCCGGCGGCCATGGCTCGCTCCACCACTTTGTCCACGTCTTCGACATAGACGTAGATCACGACCGGCGAGCTGCCGTCCGGCTGCGGGGCGCGGCTGGAAAGGGTTGGGAACTCTCCTTCGATCATGATCATGGCCCCGCCGATCGTCAGCGCCGCATGTGCCACGGTCCCATCCGGCCCCGGCCGGCGCACCATCTCCACAGCGCCAAACGTGGTCTTGCAGAAGTCAATTTCAGCCGAAGCGTCGCGGCACACCAACATCGGCATCACAACCGGGACGCCTTCGGGTACCGGTTTCACGTTGCTCATGATTGTGTGTCCCCCGAAGTACTCGAACGCGCGCCCCTGGATTGGAACTGCGTCGTCTCAAAGCATCTACTTCTGGATGTCTCAAAGGCGCGGCGGGATTATACGCGGCATCACGATGGAATTGTAAGCGCGGAGGTTCCCGAAATGCGCGAGGGGCTCAGGGCAATCCAAAATCCAAAATCTAAAATCCAAAGTCGATTCATTCACATCGAAGCGCCACCATCGGATCGACTCTCGAAGCGCGGCGCGCGGGAAGATAACATGCCAGAAGCGCTACGGCGCCCAGCAGCACCGCGACACCAACGTAAGTCACTGGGTCAGTCGCGCTCACCCCAAACAACAGTGCCTTCATAGCTTGCGTCAAAGCAACCGCGGCCAGTGAACCGATCGCCATCCCGATCAGCGTCAGTGTCAGCCCTTGCCCGATCACCAGCTTCAACACATCTGCTCGCTGCGCTCCCAAAGCCATCCGAATGCCGATTTCGTGTGTGCGTTTTGCCACTGTATAAGACATCACGCCATAGATTCCAATCGCAGCCAGCGCGAGCGCTACCAATCCGAAGCCGCCCAGGACGGTTGCCGCCAGACGCGCCGGCAACATCGGCAGGTTCATCCGCTCGATGAGGGTCCGGCTCGCGAGCGGGAGGCTCGGATCGAGTTGTTGCACCTCACTGCGAAGCAGAGCGATCAGTCGTTGCTGATCGCCGGCTCCGCGAACGATTACGGTCGTCGATCCGGAGTAAGATTGCCAGATCGGGCGCGAGACGAATGGCTTCGGGTCTTCGTTCAAGCCGGCGTACTTGCCATCTTGCACGACCCCGATGACCTCTCGCTTAGGCGACTCGGGGCCGCCCTGACTGAAACGTTTTCCGATCGGGTCTTCACCCGGCCAGAACCGCCGCGCGAAGGTTTCGTTGATGATCGCGACGCGCGGCGCCTTGTCGTCGTCCTGCTCGGTGAAGTCACGCCCGGCCACCAGCCGCGTGTCCATCGCTTGAAAGTATCCGGGGCTGGTCCGATTTATCATCACCACCGGCGCCTTTTCGAGTCGCTCGAGCGGCTGGCCTTCAATAAAGACTCTGTCTCTTGAAAAATGAAGATCCACAGGAGCGAGATCCGCAATGCCGGCAGACTGAACGCCCGGCAACGCGCGCACGCGCTCCAGCAGTTGTTTCTGAAACGTCCTGCCACGCGCCTCGTCGTAGCCCTGCAGCCGCAAATCGAAAGACACTTCACCCGCGCCCTGCGGAGTAAACCCGAGATTGATCGTCTGAGCCTGTTGCAACGCGCGCATCATCAGACCGCCGCCAATCAACAGCACAAGCGACAACGCAACCTGAAAAACGATCAAGCTATTCTTCAACCACGAGCGACGAGCGCCGAATGAAAACTCATCCTTCAAGGCCGGCACCAGATCGGTTTGCGTCGCTTGCCAGGCCGGCAGCAATCCGAACAGCACACCAGTCGCCAGCGAGATCAAACACGTGAAGATGAACACGCGATAGTCCATATAAAGATCGATCGTAACCGGAACGTCGATCGGCATTTTGAAAGACACAGCCATCTGCACCAGCCGAAAGGCGAGCAGCAAACCCAACGCGCCTCCGCCGCAAGCCAGCAGCAGACTTTCGGTCAGCAGTTGCCGAACCAGCCGCGCGCGGCTCGCTCCAAGCGCCAAACGCACCGCGATTTCACGCCGCCGGTCGGCGGCCCGCGCCAAAAGCAGATTTGCCAGGTTGGTGCAGGCCAGCAACAACACCAACCCGACAACGACCATCAATAATCCGGCGAAGCCCAGCACGGGTCCGCGAAACGAATTGCCGAACAAGCCGGCTGCCGACAGCGCTACTCGCTTGTCTTCGTTCTCAACCGGATACTCGCGTTCGAGCTGAAGCGCTATGTCGTTGAGCGCGGCTTGCGCCTGCGCCGTACCGACCCCGGGTTTGAGTCGCCCTTGCACGAAGAGGTTTTCAACTCCGCGCTTGTCCAGCCATTTGTTGCCGGTTTCGAGTTGCTCCTGCATAGACACCGGAAACCACAGGTCCGGCGCCGAGATGATTTCGGTGCCGTAGAAACCTTGAGGCGCGACGCCAATGATTGTGTAGCTTCGGCCATTCACGATCACGTCACGGCCAACGATGCCGGGCTCGCCACCGAAGCGTTGCTTCCAGCTCTTATAGCTCACGACCGCTACCGGGCTTGCACCCGCTGCGGCGTCATCGTCGGGTGAAATGAGCCGGCCCATCACTGCGTTCACGCCCAGCACGTCGAAGTAATTGCCAGTCACTTCGTAGCCCCACAACCTTTCATTGATGCCGTCGTGGCTCAAACTGATCGGCGCCAACTGGTAGGCGATCAGTCCGGAAAACACTTCATTCCGATCGCGAAAGTCTTTGTAGTTCGGATAGGAGAATGTCGGAAATCTGCGGTTCTCCTCTGAGTTGTTCAGCGCGACGAGTTGCTCCGGGTTTGCGATGGGCAACGGCCGC
This sequence comes from Candidatus Onstottus arcticum, assembly GCA_038040485.1. Taxonomy (GTDB): domain Bacteria; phylum Acidobacteriota; class Blastocatellia; order UBA7656; family UBA7656; genus Onstottus_B; species Onstottus_B arcticum. Next base: position 40,220 of record JBBPIE010000014.1, on the reverse strand, counting down.
AGCAGCGTGGTGTTGATAAGGCTGAAGATCGCCGTGTTCGCCCCGATCCCAAGGGTCAACGACAACACCGCGACCAAAGTGAAGCCGGGACTCTTGCGCAGCATGCGCACCCCAAAGCGTAAGTCCTGCCAAGTATCTCCAATCATGTTTTTTCTCCTGGTTCCCACGACTACGGGCTCGCTGTTTACCTGATACTCGACTCGCCGCAGCTCGCACGCGAGCAACTCGGCATCACTCAAATCGGTGAGCGCCGCGCGATAAGCTTCCTGTTGAGTCGCGCCGCCCGCCCGCAACTCCGAATAGCGGTCATCGAGGTGCTGCGCGAGTTCGTCGACGATCTCGGCTTCGCGAGTCGGTTCGAGTTTCAAGTCGGCCAACCGCTTTCCTATCTCTTGCTTCCACTCGATCATATTTCCGATTTCTAATTGCCGATTGCCGATTGCCGATTGCCGATTGCCGATTGCCGATTGCCGATTGTTTATTGCCTGGCGCGTCTCGCTGATATTCTTGAGGCCGCCATGATAGCCACTAGTTCGTTCGCTTCGTTGAGCAAGGGTTGAACCTTACTGTAAGGGAGTAGACTGCGTTCGATGATCAATTCCATCCAGAAAGCGCTCTCATCAGCTTCTTCTTCCACGACTCCAATCTTCGCGATGAACTCCGCTCGTGATCGGGCTCGACAGGAAGCTCGGTAGTTTGCGCCCACCCCCGTACCGCTACGCACTAGTTGGTTGCCAATGGCCCGTCCGGTAACTGTCTTTGGAAGCGCCTCAACCAAGCTGATGACGCGCAACGCAAATTTCTTGGTTCTGGCTTTGAGGTCTTCTTTGTTCATTTTGGTTTCTTCAATCTGAAATCAGCAATCGCAAATCACTCGGAATCGGCAATCGGCAATCTCCTCACTCGCATCTGAGCGCAACCATCGGGTCGACTTTCGTCGCGCGCCGCGCCGGAATGTATCCGGCGACGGCCGCCACAAGAAGCATCAGAAGCACCGCTCCGGAAAGCGCAACCGGATCGGCCGGCTCTAATCCAAACAGCAGGCTGGAGACAAAACGCGTCGCGGCCAACACTGCGGGCAGACCGACGGCTACTCCGATCAGGACAAGCATCAGGGCCTCGCGCAGGATCAGCCAGAGTACGTCGCGCCTCTCGGCGCCAAGCGCCATACGAATTCCAATCTCCCTCGTCCGACCCGCCACCCCGTAAGAGATCACACCATACAACCCAATCGCCGCCAGCAGCGCGGCGAGAAAACCGAAGAAGCCGGAGAGCGTGGCCATCAACCGCTCACGCAGCAGCGATTCCCATATCCCGGTTTCCATAACTTCAAAGTCGACGCCGATCTTCGGATTGATCTCTTCCACCGCGGCTTTCACCGGCGAGACGAGATCGGACGCGGCCGAATTGGACCGAATCAGAACTTGCTCGAACTGGCTTTCGAACTGTCCCTGCGATACCGCGAGATAGGCAATCGGTGGGAAGTCGCGGCGCAGGTCCTGGTACTTTGTGTCCTTCACCAGGCCGACGATCTCGTAGACTGTCTCCGACTCGCCCGGAGTTGCTTCTCTCCAAAACCTCATGCCAATCGGGTTTGCGTCATTCAAAAGCCGTCGCGCAAACGTCTCGTTGACTATCGCAACCGCAGGCGATGTAGCCGTATCGCGCTGATCGAAGTCCCGGCCCGTAAGCAAAGTGATCCCCAGCGTTTTGAAGTAGTCCGGGCTGACCCGGCTGAAGTTCGAGTTCGTTCGTTGTCCCGAATCCGAGCCGTCCGCCCAGACGTCGTTTCCCCACGAGTTTCCACTGAGCGGAACAACGTTGGTATCGGCGGCTGAACCGACTCCCGGGATCGCCCGGATACGATCGAGCACCTCTTCCTTGAAGCCCTGACGGCGCTCGCCTGGAAGGTTGAGCGGTCGTAGACTCACACCGACGAGCAGGATGCCGCTCGGCTTGAATCCGGTATCCTCGGTCAGCAGCTTGCCCAGGCTGCGCGAGAACAACAGAGCGCTGACCAGCAGAACCAACGAGAGAGCAACCTGCAAAGCGACCAGCGCCCGCCGCAGACTGAATCCCTCGCGACTGGCTGTCATCCCGCGGCTTCCGGCCTTCAGCACCGCGGCTGGAGCGATTCGAGTCGCTCGAATTGCCGGAGTCAAACCGAACACAATGCAGGTCAGAATTGCGACGCCCGCTGTGAAAGCCAGCACGCGCCAATCTACGTCCAGATCGACAAACAAGGTATTGCCTTCCGTGCTGAGAAACGAAACAAGAAACCGGCTCAGCTCGCGAGCCAGGAGCAAACCCAGTCCGGCGCCTACAACTGCAAGCAACAGACTCTCGGCCATCAATTGACGGATCAGCCGCCCGCGAGAAGCCCCAATCGCCAGCCGGATCGCGATCTCTCTTTCGCGAGCGCTGGCCCGCGCAAGCATCAAGTTAGCCAGGTTCGCGCAAGCAATCAACAGCACCATCCCGGCAATTGCCAGCAGCAGCCAGAGCGGACTCGAATATGTTTCGCGCACCTGCGAGATGCCCGAGCCGGCTGGATAAGCTGCGAGCCTAAAGCCGAGGTACTGATTGACACTAACCGATGGGTAATTCGCCGGGAGCGTCGCTTCAAAAAGGCCCGGAGAGATCGACTTCAAGCTGGCTGTTGCCTGCTCCATCGACCAGCCCGGTTTCAGCCGGCCAATGATCGTCAGCCACCACGTTGTGCCGCTTTCAAGCTGGCTGTTCTTGCCCAGAAGCAGCGCCTCCGAGCAAAGCGGAAGAGCTATGTCGAAAGATTTTCCTACTTCGAGCCCGAAGAAACTCGCCGGCGTGACTCCGATGATTTCCACTGTTCGGCCAGCCAGAGTCAGCTCGCGGCCGATGACCGACGGATCGCCTCCATATTCGCGTTGCCAGAACGAGTTACTTATGACCGCGACCGGCGAGCCGCAACCTCGCTGATCATCCTCGCCCATAAGGACGCGGCCCAGGATTGGCCTGACGCCGAGCACGTTGAAGAAGTCGCCGCTCACCCACAGACCCTGAGCCAGACGAGGCTCGCCGCCCGGAGCGAGATTGAACACCGTCGAGTTCCAGGCAACGATGCCGGAGAATGCTTGTTGCTGGTTCCGTATCTGCTCCCAGATCGGATTTGATAGCGACGGGTTCCAGGTATTGAAGCTTCCGCGCGCGCCTTCCATGTCTTCGAGCCGAACTTCAGCAAGTTCCTGCGGGCGGCTCACCGGAAGCGTGCGCAAGAGCACCGCATCCAGCAACTGGAAAATCGCCGCGTTGGCCCCGATCCCCAGCGCGAGCGAGAGCACCGCGACCAGCGTAAAGCCGCGGTTCTTTGTCGCCATACGAACTGCGTATCGTGAGTCCTGCCAGAGGTCTCCAACCATGTCTCTCCTCCGCGCTCCCAAAACCACCGGAGCATTTCTGATCTCAAGCTCAACCCGCTTTAGTTCCCGCGCCAGCACTTCGCTTTGACTCAACTCCTCGAACAAAGCTCGATCGGCTTGCTCCTCGGTCGCGCCGCCCGCAAGCAATTCAGCGTAGCGGTCATCTAGGTGCTGCGAGAGTTCCTCGACGATCTCGATCTCGCGCGCGGGCTCGAGCTTCAGCCCCGCCAGCCGCCGTCTGATCTCGTCTTTCCAATCAAGCATAGTGCAGATTTCCGATTGTCGATTGCCGAATGCCGATCGGTATTACCGTGCGTCAATCGGAAATCGGCAATCGGCAATCTCCCATCATTCATGGCGCAGTGCGACCATCGGATCGACCTTCAATGCTCGGCGCGCCGGAATACACCCGGCCAGCAAGGCCACCGCGATCAGCAACGCGGCTACTACCGAGAAAGTAACCGGATCGGTGGCGCTCACGTCGAACAACAGGCTCGCGATAAGCCGAGTCAATGCTATCGACGCGGCTACTCCCAGGCCGATGCCCGTCAGCACCAGCCGCATCAGTTGGCCGCCGACCAGCTTCAGCACGTCCGCGGACTGCGCGCCCATCGCCCGGCGCAGACCGATCTCATAAGTCCGTTGCGTCACCGAGTAAGAGATCACACCGTAGATGCCCACCGCGGCAAGCCCAAGCGCAAGCCCCGCGAAAACACCGAGCAGCGTCACCGTGAAGCGCTGCTTCGCAAACGATGCGCTCAGCACTTCCGTCATTGGCTTGATATCGTAAGGCGGCAGGTTGGGATCGACCGCGCGAATCGCCTCGCGGACTGCGCCCGCCAGGTTCAGCGGATCGCCAATCGTTCTCACTACAATCGCCATCTGCGTTTGCCCATTTTGACGATGAATCTCGAAGACCTCGGGCTTGACCTCCTTGTCCAATCCGTCCTGCTTCTCGCCGCGCACGACGCCTATGATCGAGTACCACGGAGATTGAATGGTGGGTTTGGAGAACGTGATACGTTTGCCGACCGCGTCCTCGTTCGGAAACGCCCATCGCGCAAACGCTTCGTTGATCACCGCAACGCGCGGGCTGTCGGCAGTGTCGCGGTCGTCATACTCTCTCCCGCTCAGCAGAGGAATCTTCATCGTGTGAAAGTAGCCGGCGGTGACCTGTTTGTGGCGTAATTCGCGAAGGTAGTCGTCTGCGGCGCGGCCCTCTATCGTTGAGTCACCCGTCCACGTGTAGCCCGCTAGCGCGAGAGTCGTGGTGGCTCCCACCGATTCGACTCCCGGCAATACGGCTATTCGCCGCTCTACCTCTTCAAAGAAAGCGATCTGCTGGGGATCTTCCGGATACCTGCTGCCCGGAAGATCGATCCGCAGCGTCAGCACGTTGTCAGGATCAATTCCCGGGTCGACCTGCAGCAGTCGGACGAAACTCTTGATCAGCAAACCGGCGCCAATCACAAGCATGAAAGAAAGGGCGATCTCCGACGCGACCAGCACTCCTCGCAACCTCGTACGTTGCGAGCCGCCGGCTCCCTTTTGGCCATCTTTCAACGCGTCGGTCAGTTCGTGCCGCGAAACCTGCCACGCGGGCAACAGGCCCGCTAGCAGCGCCGCGAGCAGCGTGATTACCAGCGTGAAGCCGAGCGCAGTCCCGTCGAGATTGATCTCGTTGAGCCTCGGAATCTGACGAGGACCAAGAGCTACCAGCAGCTTCCTTGCCCACATCGCAAGAAGCACGCCGAGCCCGCCGCCCATCAAAGCCAGCATTGCCGTCTCTGAAAGAAGTTGCCTGATGATGCGGCCGCGCCCCGCACCAAGGGCCACTCTGATGGCGATCTCTTTTCTGCGCGATTCGGCGCGAACCAGCAGCAAGCTCGACACGTTTGCGCAGGCGATCAATAACACCAAGCCGACCGCCGCCAGAAACACAAGCAACGCCGGACGGCTGTCGCCGACGATCCATTCCTGCAGCGGCCCGACTCCAACTCCCATCTTTGTGTTCGTGTCCGGGTACTGTTCTTCGAGACCGGCGGCGATCGCAGTCATGTCGCTGCGAGCTTGCTCAATCGAGACGCCCGGCTTCAATCGCCCGATGGCTCGCAGGTAGTGAGGCCGGCGCTGTTGCGAGACTCGCGCCTGCTCCCATCCCATCGGTACCCACAACTCGACTTCTTTGGCAGGGAAATAAAAGCTCTCGGGCATGACTCCAATGACCGTGCGATTGTTCCCGTTGAGCGGGATCTGCTGGCCGACGATCTCCGGGTCAGCGCCAAAGCGCCGCTGCCACAACGCGTGGCTCAACACGACCACCCGATGATTGCCGGCCAATGTCTCCTCGGGCGTGAAAGTTCGCCCGAAAGCCGCGCTCACTCCGAGCACGGAAAATAGATCGCCAGTGACCGACAATCCGCGGACCCGTTCCGGCTCGCCTGCGCCAGTCAGGAACATGTTGGAGAGCCCTGCTTCCTTCGTGTCCGATCCGAAGTACGCGCCGATGCCCTCAAACGACTGGTTCTGTTTCTGCCAGTCAAAGAGATTAGCCGGCGCAACATTAGCCTGCGTCCAGCCCTTGAGTGGATTCGTCTCCCAGAACTGCACCAGCCCGTCCGGGTCGCCGTAGGGGAGAGGCCGCAGCAGCACTCCGTTGACCACGCTGAAGATCGCGGTGTTGGCTCCGATGCCCAGCGCGAGCGTGACTATGGCGATCAAAGCAAACCCGGGGTTCCTGCGCAGCATCCGCAGGCCAAAGTGCAAGTCCTGCCTTAAATCCGCGATCATATTTTTCCTCCCTGCCCCTAAGACAATGTTGTCACCGGTTACCTGGTGTTCGACTTGTCGCAGCTCGCGCGCCAGCAGCTTGCCGTCGCTGAGTTCGGCGAGCGCCTCGAGACGGGCTTCTTCTTGTGTCACGCCGCCGGATCGCAGCTCTCGATAGCGGTCATCGAGGTGCTGCGACAACTCTTCGACGATCTCGGCCTCGCGTGTAGGTTCAAGCGTCAAGCCCGCCAACCGCTTTATGATCTCTTGTTTCCAGTCAGGCATATTTGCGATTGCCGATTGCCGATTTGCGATTGCCGATTCGCGATCGCGGTTTACTTGGCGCGTTTCGCTGATATTCGCGAGGACGCCATGATAGCCACTAGTTCGTTCGCCTCGTTCAGTAAGGGCTCAACCTTACTGGCGGGCAGCAGACTTCGCTCGATAATCAATTCCATCCAAAAAGCGCTCTCGTCAGCTTCCTCCTCCACGACACCAATTTTGGCGATGAATTCCGCCCTCGATCGTGCTCGACAAGAAGCTCGGTAATTAGCTCCGACTCCCGCAGCGTACGAGTTGGTTGCCGATGGCCCGTCCTGTGACTGTCTTTGGAAGGGCCTCAACCAAGCTGATGACGCGCAGCGCAAATCGTTTCGTTCTGGATTTGAGTTCTTCCTTGTTCATTCTTGGAATCCTCAATCGCCATTCGTCAATCGCAAATTACTCGGAATCCCCAATCGGAAATCGACAATCGAAAATCGGCAATCTCATCATTCGTTTCTCAACGCTAACATCGGATCAGTCCGCATAGCTCGGCGAGCCGGCACGTAACAAGCCGCCAGAGCTACAAATATCAGGACCACCGGAATGCTCGTGAAGGTGAGTGTGTCGATGGCGCCGATGCCGTATAGAAAGCTGGTCAGAAATCGAGTCAACATCGCCGCAGCGCTCAAACCGAGTGCGATGCCTGCAGCCACCAGCACGACTCCGTCCCTTATCACCAGCCTGAACACATCGGATGACTGTGCGCCAAGCGCGACGCGGATGCCGAACTCGCGCGTCCGCCGCGATACGGAGAACGACATCACTCCGTACAAACCAACCGCCGCCAAAAGCAGTGCAAGCGCTCCGAAGACGCCCACCACAATCGCGCCCATTCGGGCCGCATACAAAGAGGCGCCGACCAACTCGTTCATCGGTCTGATGGCGGTGATCGGAAGGTTCTTTTCCAGCGACTGTACTTCCTGCCTTACGGCGGCGGCTACGCTGGGCGGGTCGCCGGCGGTTCGCACAAGGAGAGTGACGCCTGTCTCGTGATTCTGCTGAAGCGGGAGATACGCCATCGGAGTTGGCGTCTCGCCGAGAGTCACGTACTTGCTGTCGCGAACGACACCGGTTACTTCATGCCAGGGACCTTTGGGACCACCGAGAGTCAGCCGCTTGCCCATCGCATCCTGGCCGCCCAGATGCCGCCGCTCGAACGCCTCATTGACGATAACCACTCGCGGCTTGTCCTCGGTGTCTTGAGACTCGAACAGGCGGCCGCGCAACAGTCTGATGCCCATGGTCTCAAAATAATCGAGGCTGACCGTATTCGTGCTTATGGAGTTGTCATCCGTCGTGAACCCGCCCCCTTCGCTACGGAATTGGTTGTCTGGCCCGGATCGGCCTTCAATCAGGAGGCTGCTGACCGAGGTGCGTCCGCTCAGCGGAAGGTTGCGCGCGACACTCGCCGACTCGACGCTCGAAACGGCGCCGACCGACTCGACCACTCTCTGATAGAAGTCGCGGCCCTGCGGCTTGGTGTAGCGCAATAGATTGATGTTGAGCGGCGCGGTCAGCAACTTCTGCGCGTCAAAACCCGGATCGATCGTTTGCGCCTGTTTCAGGCTGCGGAGAAACAACCCCGCTGCGATCAGCAACACCAGCGACAGCGCCACCTGTCCGACTACCAGCAGGTTTCGCGCGCTGAAACGCCGCACATGCTGATCGGGAGAGAACTGATCCTTGAGCGCAGGCACAAGATCAGGCCGGGCCGCGCGCACCGCTGGAGCCAACCCAAAGATGATCCCCGTCAACAACGACAGCCCGAGAGTGAACAACAAAACGCGAAGATCGATTGCGAAATCAGGAGTGACCGGGAGTGCGCCCGGAGGAGGCGGGCTCGCCTTCAGCAAGTCAACAGTCAGCCACGCCAGCAGCAATCCCGCGACGCCGCCCACGAACGCGAGCAACAAGCTTTCCGTTAGAAGCTGTCTTATCAGCCGCCCCCGGCTCGCGCCGATTGCAAGTCGCACCGCGATCTCTTTGCGCCTCGCCGACGCGCGCGCCAAAAGGAGGTTCGCCACGTTAGCACACGCAATCAACAACACTGCGCCTACGATCGACAGCAGCAGCCTGGCCACTGGAATCATCTGCACTCGCTCGCCGGGATCGCCCAGACTTACCGGACTCGTCGTGAACTTTTTGTCGCGGTCCCTCTCGGGATTCGCTTGCTCCTGTTGCCTGGCGAAGACGGTCAGTTCGGCTTGCGCCTGCTCGCTTGTCAGACCAGGTTTGAGTCTGCCGATGCTGTAAAGCCATCGGTTGGTCCGCACCTTGAGCAGATCAGGATTCATCTCGCCGGAGTACCCGGAGCGCGGCGGCCGCATGACGGCTTGCATCATCATCGGGACATAGATGTCTCGGTTCACGCCCATCTGGGCGCCTTGAAATTCAGGCGGGACTACGCCGATCACCGTGAACCGCTGTCCGTTCAGCACAAGTTCCCGGCCGATTATGTCGGCCTTGCCGCCCAGGCGACTCTGCCAGAGACCGTGACTGATCACGGTGACCGGGTGCGCGCCCGGCGTCTGGTCGTCATCCGGCGTGATGACGCGACCCAGGGCAGCGCGCACGCCAAGAGTCTCAAAGAAGTTGCCGGTGACGATCGCTCCCGTCACCAGGTCTGCGCCTTCGCTTTGCTCGTCGCTGTTCAAGCTCGCTGAAATGCCGCCCCACGCGATCAGTCCGTCGAAGGCTTGATTCTGATCGCGCAGCTCGGAGTAGGCGGGATAGGAGAAGACCGCGCCTGGATTGCCGTCGTAAACGTAGAGTAACCGCTCAGGACTTGCGACCGGCAACTGCCGCAACAACGTCGCGTTGACCAGGCTGAAGATCGCGGTGTTAGCGCCGATGCCCAACGCCAGCGACATCACTGCAATAAACGTAAACCCTGGATTCTTCACCAGCATTCGAAAGCCGTACCGCAAATCGGTCAAAAGATCTCCAGCCATGTTCTTTCTCCTTGCTCCGAGAACTGAGGGTTCGTGCATAAGCCGGCCCTCGACACATCGCAGTTCCCGCGCGAGCACCTCGCTATTGCTGAGCTCCGCAAGCACCGTGCGAGTGGCTTCCTCTTCCGACTTGCCGCTCGCTCGCAACTCCGCGTAGCCGTCGTCGAGGTGCTGCGACAACTCCTCGACGATCTCGGCCTCGCGTGTCGCTTCGAGCTTCAAGCCCGCGAGGCGCCTTCTGATTTCTTGCTTCCAGTCAGGCATTTGCGATTTCCAATTGCCGATTGCCGATTGATTTGCGATTGCCGATTCTCAATGGCTGATTTACCTACCGGGACTGCACCAAGCAATCGGCAATCGGCAATCGCAAATCGGCAATCAATTCGCGGCAATCGCAAATCGGAAATTTTATGCGTGCTCGACTCCGGTGATGCGATTGATCGCCTGAACAAACGACTCCCAGCCGCGCCGCTGAGACGCCAGCACCCTTTTGCCTTCAGCGGTCAGCTTGTAATAACGCCGCCGCCGCTGTCCCGCCTTTTCCACCCAACGTCCCTGGATCCAGCCCCGCTTCTCAAGCCTGTAGAGAAGCGGATAGAGCGAGGCGACGTTGAAGCTGAGCGCGCCTTTCGAACGCGCGGTGATCAGCTTGCTTATGTCGTAGCCGTGCCGCGGCTGGTCCTCGACCAGCGAGAGGATCAGCAACTCGGCGCTGCCTTTCTTCAGCTCGCGGTCGAGCACTCGTGACTTGATGTATCGCATAGCCACATATTACCTAGAAGCATATCTACGGTCAACAAGTTTGTTTTGTTTCGATTGTCCGCGCGGAGTGGTTTCTGAGACGTGAATCCTTAAAGCAATGCGTCAAAACCCAGAGCGAACTCGATTGCGGCGCGCACTTCGCGCATTCTCGCTTGGGTCAGGTGTGTGATGAACGCATCGAGGTTCACCTTCTGGATGGTTTGAATGTTATCGGTGTTTACAGCACAGTCGGCAAACATCCCGTCTTCAGCTTCCGTTAAGACAACCTCTGAGGGAATGCCACGAATCGTGGTTGTGATAGGAACGACGGTGATGCCGGTTAAGAAGGCAGTAGCGGAACTACGAGTGAGAATCAGCACTGGCCGGCGTTTGTCGGGAGCGCGGAAGGTGTACCAGTAAACGTCACCCTGGTTCACGGCTCACTCCACACTTGCTCTGGCTCCCAGTCGTCAAACTCGCCGGGCTTAGCCGTGTTGCGTGCATAACCTTGGGCGTGCTGTTGCTCGCGAGCGATTGTTTGCTGGTTTCGCAATGCAAGCTCTAAAGCGATCCGGAGAAAAGATGCGCGCGTCATCGCCAACGAGAGCGTCACTCGATCAATCTCCGCCAGCAGAGACTCGTCAACCGTTAGTTGAATGGTTTCCATTTTGCCGTTCTCCTGGTCTCAGAAGACGCTTGCATATTACCATGCCGGCAATACAAGCAAACATGCCAATGCTATCGCGCGCCAGACCCTCGGGCCTCAATGGAGTTCGCACTCCTCAATGATCAACTCTCACTCATTCGCGTAAACTGCGATCCCCCAGAAGTTGATGTCCGGCGGAAGTGCGTTGCGCAAGACACCGGAATCTTCAGTTGATCTCGCAGTGCGTCAAGACAGGTGCCAAGCCGTTTGGCGTCAAGGACGGCGACGGGCTGCATCGCGGTTTTCTTTGTTCGGGTGTTCGGCGTTAATAGTCTGGGCAAGCGGCGCGAGGGCTAAGACCGCAGCCAGAAGGGAGCACGTTTTGGTTTTCATTGCGAACCTCTAATTCCTGGTTCAGGGTTCAGGGTTTGTGGTTTCGGATTCAGGTTCCGGAACCATAAACTCGGAACTCCAAACCCCAAACCCGAACCCCCAAACCTATTCATACCTGAGCGCGATCATCGGATCTACCCTTGTTGCCCGGCGAGCTGGTACGAAACAGGCCGCCAGAGCCACTCCTGCAAGCAGCAACGAGATGGACGCGAACGTGAGCGGGTCCGTAGCACTGACGCCAAACAGCATCCCCCCTATCAACCGAGTCAACGCATAGGCCGCCGCCAAACCTGCGCCGACTCCGACAAGTGTCAGCGCCATACCTTGCCCGACGACGAGCTTGAGCACGTCGCGAGTCTGCGCGCCAAGCGCCATTCGGAGACCGATCTCGTGCGTTCGCTGGGTGACGGAGTAAGAGATCACGCTGTAGATTCCGATCGCCGCAAGCAACAACGCCAGTGCCGCAAACCCGGCCAGCAGCGTCATCATGAAACGGCGCGGGCCGAGGTCGCGGTTGATCAGAAACTCGACCGTGCGAACCTTCCACACCGGTTGATCCTTATCCACCGACCAGACTGCGCTTCGAACTGCATTAGCCATGCTCATCGGTTCGCCCTGCGTTCTGACAACGAGCGTCGCGAAGATAAATGGGTTCTGCGCAAACGACACATAGATCTGGGAAGCGCTCTCCTCGTCCAGGCTGTTGTGCTTGACGTCGCCGACCAAGCCCACAATGGATGCAGCGACATCTTTGCCGCTGCCGGTCGGCCCGCTGTCGATCAATCGGATTTGTTTGCCGATCGGATCTTCGTCCGGCCAGAAGCGCCGCGCCATCGTTTGATTGATCACCACGACCGGCGGCGTGCCTTCCCGGTCCTGCTCACTGAAGACTCGTCCTCTCACCAGCGGAATCTGCATCGTGTCAAAGTAGTACTGATCGGCGCTGTTGCGTTGCGCCCGCGGCTCTTCGCCCTTCGGCGGTTCCGGCCGATCAAGCGGGACGAAGTTTATCGAACCGGCATTGCCGCTGTAGGCCAAAGCAAGAACCACCGACGAAGATTCGACGCCGGGCAGCGCGCGGACCCGCTCGACCACCTGTTGATGAAAGTTCCACTGCTGTCGGCCTTCGGGATACTTGTTGCGCGGCACGCGATACTCCATCGTCAGCAGGTTTTGAGGATTGAACCCGGGAGCGACTCGCACCAGATTCATAAAGCTTCTGATCATCAAACCCGATCCGATTAGCAGCACCAGCGCAAGCGCGACTTGCGCGACGACAAGAACGCTTCGAGCGCGGTTGCGCGCCGAACCTCCTCCCGAAGTCTTGCCGCCTTCTTTGAGCGTTTCATAGAGGTCGGGCTTCGAGAACTTCAGCGCCGGCGCAAGCCCGAACAGCAAACCGGTCAGCATCGAAACCCCGAGCGTGAACGCCAGCACGGTCAGATCGAGTTTGACCGTCACTCCGGCCGGCAGATCGGAAGGACTGTTGGCGGCCAGCAGGTCCGTCGCCCATACACCCAGAAGCAAACCCAGCGCGCCTCCAGCCAGCGAAAGCATCACCGTTTCGGTGAGCAGTTGGCGCACCAGCCGCAACCGACTCGCGCCCAGCGCCGCACGCAAAGCCATCTCCTTGCGCCGCGTCAGCGCGCGAGCCAGCAGTAAGTTGGCAACGTTGGCGCAAGCGATCAATAGCACAAACCCGACCGCGCCCAGCAGCACCAGCAACGACGGACGCAGACTCTCGACGATAAAATCCTGAAAGCCCGCGAGCTGCACAGCCCTGTCTCCGTTAGAGTCCGGATATTGCTCGGCGAGCCGGCCGGCAATCGTGTCCATCTCCGCCTGAGCCTGTTTGATGGTCGCGTCCGGTTTGAGCCGGCCGATCACCGCCGCCGTAGTTCTGCGCCGGTCCAGTGAATAGTTCGGATAGTGCTGAACCGTCATCCACACATCTGCATCGGCCCACTGATAATGAAATCCTTCGGGCAGGATGCCGACTACCGTGAAGGGCTGGCCGTTGAGGGTGAGCGCCGTCCCGATCAGACCCGGATCAGCGCCGAAACGATCGCGCCACGTTGGGTAGCTGACTATCGCGACTCGTTCGGCTCCCGGTTCGTCTTCGCCCGGCAGGAATCCGCGGCCGTGCGCGACGTCGACCTTGAGCGTGTTGAAGAAATTCGAGGAGACGAACGAGCCGATCACTCGATCGGGTTCTTCTCTCCCGGTCAGGTTGACACTCTGCGCGACGAATGCGGAGAACTCGCTGAAGAGCTGACTCTGTTTTCGCCAATCCTGAAGATCGGGAATCGTGACCCAGTCTCGGGGAGTCTTGGTTGTTTTGGTGAAGGCGATGACGAGTTGTTCCGGCTGGTCGAAAGGCAGCGGTCTCAGCAGCACCGCGTTCACGACGCTGAAGATTGCAGTGTTCGCTCCTATTCCGAGCGCGAGTGTGAGCACGGCGACGATCGTTAAGCCGCGATGCTTGATCAGCGTCCGCGCGCCGTAGCTCATGTCTTGAAGCAGATTTCCCATTGTTCCTCCGGGCCCCGGATTCGCAGGTCTACGGGTTAGTGGGTCTTACGTCGAAATGGTTTCGGGGTTCTGGTCGGAAGACCATGGCAATTTCCGCTTTGTCGATCATAGCAACTTCTTGGTTCGTAGACCAAAGCGACTTCTGGTTTGTAGACCAAAGCGACTTCTCGTTTGTATATCACAACAACTTTCAGAATCCGTTTTGTAGATCCCTGTGAAGCCCTTTCCATCGAGTCCCTGCGGCCGCTTCGCGGGTGATCGACCCGGTGCCTCGCCGCAGCAAGTTTCGCTTCGTCAGTTGCCGACGGCAGACTCCTCCGACGAAAGCACTAGCCAAACGGCGTGCCGCTGAGAGGGCCAATCGAAGTGTTGGGATAACTAGGCCTGACAAGATGCGCGGCGCGTTTGCAATCCGAGACGTGTGCGCTTGCGGGATAGCGGTTCCCAAAACCGGTCGCTACTTCTCTCTTTCGAGGGCGATCTCTGGGTCTCGTCCGGTTACTTGGTTGCTTCTCCGTAGTGGCGCTTGCGCAGAGCACGTGCGATACTGCGTCCCAATAATCGGTGGGAATCGTGGGTGTTCGCTTGGACCCGGTCAACGACTTGGCTAGAGCGAGGAAGAAATAAAACAACGCTAATCGTGCGAACGTTAGGTTCGAAGCGCCGATGCGGAGTGAAGTCGGCGGCAGAATAGGCGTTGAACGAGGTTTGATATGGCAAGAGCTCGAAACGCCGAAGACGCATTGATCCCAGCCGAGGCACTCATCCGCACTGTGCGCCATCAGAAGGTGATTCTCGACAGCGATCTCGCTAGGCTATATGGGGTGATAACTAACCGTCTCAACGAGCAGGTGAAGCGGAATCTTGAGCGCTTTCCTGAAGACTTTGCGTTTCGCTTGACCAAAGCAGAGTTTGAATTCTTGATGTCGCAATTTGCGACATCAAGTTCTGGGCATGGCGGACGACGTAAGCTCCCTCTTGTCTTCACCGAGCACGGGGCAATCATGGCGGCCAACGTCTTGAATAGCGCTCGCGCATTCGAGATGAGCGGCTAGGTCAGGCGGCAAGACGGCAACCTGTCGTGGTACGATGGGCTGGACCGTGCGGGAACGGGAAGGCTATGGCGACGTGCTTCCAGCCTTCCGAAGACGCGTTAAAACCAGACCATGATTGAATACAACTTCGACGTACCGTTTATTTCGAGCCTTGCCCTACGGGAGAAGCAGATTCAGCAGAATTACCGCCCATTGATCGCGGTGCACAAGTGGTTTGCGCGTAGACCCGGCACGTTGTTCCGAGGACTATTACTTTCTGAATTCGCAACAGGCCCGCTCTCTGAGGAATTCTATCGTGCCCACGACTTTGTTGGTAAGCGCGTAGCTGATCCGTTTATGGGAGGAGGAACACCACTCGTGGAGGCCAACCGGACGGGCTGCGCTACAATCGGCTTCGACATCAACCCGATGGCATGGTGGATCGTCCGTGAGCAAATCGAACAGCTCAGTCTGCCGTCCTACCGGCGGGCCGCGGCTGATCTGCGTGCGTCGCTGGAGGAGGAACTTGGCTATTTGTATCGGACACGCTGCATAGTCGATGGTCGGTCTGACGCGCCAGTAAAGTACTTTCTTTGGGTTAAAGTGCTCCTCTGCGATGGCTGCGGCGACAAGTTCGATCTCTTTCCCGGCTACCTGCTATCCGAGGATGTCCGTCATCCTACGAACGTCATCGTTTGTGCCGCGTGTGGAGAGCTAAACGAAGTTGAAGATCGGAAACTTCCAGGTCGATGCTGTATATGCCATCTACACTTGCGCACCGAAGCAGTTGTTTCGCGAGGAAAGGCTATTTGTCCTAACTGCGAGAAAACCCATAGCATTCCAGGAAAGCCAACGGTCCCCTTCGAGCACAGACTGTTTGCCATAGAATACGCGAACCCTGACTGTGCGAAGCCGCACAAAGGCCGATTCTTCAAGAGGCCAGATCCTGCCGACCTCGAAAGGGTCGAGGAGGCGAGTAGACTTTTGGCTGCGCTCACACCGAAGTTTATCCCTGATGACGATATTCCCGAGGGCGACGAGACTACCAGGCTTCACCGCTGGGGATACCGGCGCTATCGGGAAATGTTTAATGTGCGCCAACTCCTGGGCCTGGAGTTGAGTGCTCGCGCGATTGCCGCCAAACGGAATAGCCGGATCCGTACGGCGCTTGCGACGAACCTATCCGACCTACTGCGGTATCAGAACATGCTCTGTCGATACGACACGATGGCGCTCAAGTCGCTCGACATATTCTCCGTTCATGGTTTTCCAGTAGGCTTGATACAGGTTGAGTCGAACTTCCTCGGCGTGCTTCACCCTAGGACTAAGCAGCCGATAGGCAGCGGAGGTTGGCTCAATATTATTGAAAAGTATGCCAAGGCGAAGGCTTATTGCGACAGGCCCTTCGAGATTAGGCATCAACTTGGCCGCAAGGTAAAGGTGCCAATGGTCGGCGAGTGGATTGGAGAACGCAGCAATGGTGCCGGATCATCTAAGACCAGAAACGTTCGCCTTGAATGCCGCGACTCAGCAGCAGTTCGTCTGAGTAAGAGATCTTTGGATGCGGTCTTCACTGATCCACCGTATTACGGCAACGTCCAATACGCCGAGCTTATGGACTTCTGTTATGCCTGGCTTCGGCGGTTAGTTCCCGAGTTCCCCCCCTTTCACGCCGCCAGCACACGATGTGCAGGGGAGCTTACTGGAAACGAAACCGCCGGCCGCGGGCTCCCACATTTCACGAAAGGTCTGAGTCGAGTTTTCAGTCAGATGGCCACAGCCCTGAAAGAAGGAGCACCGCTCGTCTTCACTTTCCACCACAATGATCTCGAAGCGTACCTTCCAATCGCGACCGCGATCTTAGACGCAGGCCTAACCTGCTCTGCCTCGCTACCTTGCCCAGCAGAAATGGGCGGATCGATCCACATCAACGGGACCGGTTCTTCCATCATCGACACGGTCTTCGTTTGCCGAAGCACCGGGCGCCTACGACGAAAATGGCTTGCCGAAAATGCAGAAGAGCTGGTCGTTTTGATTTCAGAAGACCTTGCACTGCTTAGCCTTGGGGGCGTTAAGCCGACGGAGGGCGACGCTCGGTGCGTTGCTTACGGCCATCTTGCTCGCCTCGCTGTGTGGTACCTACGAAGTGACTGGAACGCTACACTGCCAGTTGAGGATAAGCTTCGCGCAATTTCGGGTTGGATCGAAAGCTTCGGTGGCGCGGCCTTAGTGTTGCAACGCGTACGAGGTCGATCACACCTTGCTCGCCGCCAGATGGTTGCACGTGTAAGTGAATCGCGGCGAGTTTATGGGAAGGACTTGAATGAAGTTTCCTTTTGAAGCGGACCTCGCTGAAATTGAAGCGTCCCCAGATCAGTTCGTTGACTCCGTCTTCTCGTGCCTCGAATAGGAGTTCCTCGTGATGCCACTCGGCCTGGGATTCGTGCCGTTTCCCACGTTCGAAGGCGGTTATGAGGCGCTTAAGCAGGCAACCAATGGCTTCACGAAGCTCGACCATGATGCCATTTGCCAAACGATTACACGGTGCCCGATAGCATTCGTTGTCTTACGGGCTGTTCTTGGGCTTACACCTCCCGAGTGGGCCTATGTAGCAGCGCAGGAAACGAAAACGGATATCCCTCAGGGGTTTATCCGAACACTCGACAGGAGGATTCGGTCGCGTCCGCTCGAGCCTCTTCGCTCGACGCCCGAAAGTACCTCGCGCATTCGCAAGCTAGTGGCGGTCGCTTGCCGTCTGCTCGAGCAAGGCGCGCCAGACGTCGACCCGAATCAACTTCATCGATTGAACAAAGCGGATACGAAAGCGGGATTAGTCGGTATCCAGAACGCCGCGCAGATGGGCGTCCCCTACGCTATGTTGCTTTACGAGCGCTTTCTCGGTCGCCCCTTCGCCGGGCACCGCGATTCCGTAAGCGAGATCATTGGCGATGGCCTCGAGTCTGCGATTGAAGAAGTGCTTTCACGGGCTGGAATAAGCGCCCGAAAGACCAAACGTGCGGAGAAGATTCCGGGGTTCGACCAAACACCAGACTTCATGATTCCGAGCGAGTTTAATCCGCAAGTGGTTATCGAGGCTAAGATAACCGAGTACGACGGCACGGCACGCGATAAGGTGACCCGAGTTCAACACCTCGGCGAACTGAGTCGATTGGCCGCCGCATCCGGCAAGCCCGGATTCGAAGTAATTGCGTGCATCGGCGGGCGAGGTTTCGGGGTTAGGCGGGAAGATATGAAGAAGATGCTGTTTGCGACACGGGGCAAGGTGTTTACCTTGAAGACCATTGAGCGCCTTGTGGATTGCACCAGGCTGATTGAGTTTCGGACCAAATAGGTCGAGAGGTTGTTGCCTCGCAGACCAAGGTCCTGCGACGGTTTACTCATACCGAAGCGCGATCATCGGGTCCACCTTCATTGCGCGGCGGGCTGGTACGAAACAGGCCACCAGAGCCACTCCGGTCAGAGTCAGCGACAACGCCGCAAACGTCAGCGGGTCTGTCGCGCTTACGCCGTACAGCAAGGCTGACATAAGGCGCGTCAACAAAAGTGCCGCGATCAGGCCGGTGGCTACGCCAATCATCACTAGAGCCATCCCTTGTCCAACTACGAGCTTCAGCACGTCGGAGCTTCCAGCGCCCAGCGCCATTCGAATGCCGATCTCGTGAGTTCGCTGAGTCACCGAGTAAGAGATGACACCGTAAATACCAACCGCCGCCAGCGTCAGGGCTACCGCTGCGAACAGTCCCAGCAAAAGCATGTTGAAGCGGCGCTGCGACATCATCTCCGCCAACGTCTCCTGCATCGTCTTGATGTTGAAAACCGACTGGTCTTTGTCGATCGCCCAGACCTCGCTACGCAACGCGCCTGCGAAACTCGCGGGATCGCCCTCCGTCCGCGCCACAATCATCAAAGCGTTGTCGGTGGCTTGAGCCTCGGGCAAAAAGGTTTCCGGACGCACCGGCCGGTCGAATCCCGTGCGGCGCATATCACCGACGACACCGACAATCGTGATCCAGGGATTATCCGGCGCCGGTTGTCCATAAACAAAACGTTTGCCGATAGGATCTTCGCCCTGGAAGAAGCGGTTCGCGAAGGTCTGGTTGATTATCACTACCAGCGTGGCCCCATCGACGTCGCGGTCATCGAACTCCCGCCCGCTGAGCAGCGGGATTCCCATCACTCGGAAGTAGCTGGGAGACACCGAATCCAAAGGCACCTCTATCGCTTCGGCTCCGACCGGGACTGGCCGCCCCTCGATACTGAAGTTCGTTGAGTTGGGCGTGTCGGTCAGGAACATACTCGAGATCGCGCCGACCGAACGCACGCCCTGCACGGCCTCCAGCCGCTGGAGCAGTTGCTGATAAAAGTTTGCAACCTGCTTCCCGTCTCGATACTTCGTACCCGGAAGCTGGACTCTCATCGTCAGCAAGCTATCTGGATTGAAGCCCAGATCGAACTGCTGCAGGCGCATGAAACTTCGAATCAAAAGCCCCGCGCCGACCAGCAATACAAGAGACAGCGCGACTTCCGCGACGACCAGCAAACTGCGAATGCGGCCTCCGCGAATTCCGCCGGTCGAGCCTCTGCCCCCGTCCTTGAGCGAGTCGTTCAAGTCGGGCTTTGAAGCTTGCAATGCGGGTACGAGTCCGAAGATGAATCCGGTCAGAAGCGACACCGCGAGAGTGAACGCCAGCACCTTGCCGTCAATCGAGGTTTGATCGAGCCGCGGTATGTCAGCCGGGCTAAGCGCGACAAGCGCCCGCAGGCCCACCACCGCAAGCAGGAGACCCGCGCCGCCTCCGACTAAAGCAAGCAAGGCGCTTTCGGTTAACAACTGTCGAACGATTCGAGACCGCCCTGCTCCGAGCGCCAAACGAATCGCGATCTCCTTTTCCCGCATCGCCGCGCGAGCCAGCAACAGGTTCGCGACGTTCGCGCTGGCGATAAGCAGAACAAAAGCAACCGCGCCGAGCAGCACCAGAAGCGCCGGCCTCACCTTGCTCGTCTCTTGATCGTTCAGCGGAACCAGATTGATGCCATAGCCCGATTGAGAGTACTGATCATCGAGTTGTTTCGCGATGACGCCCATATCGGCTCGCGCCTGTTGTATCGTGACACCGGGTTTGAGCCGCCCGACCGCTTTGTAAGAGATGGCGTTGCGCGCCTGTTTTCGTTGCGGCGTCAGCGCAAGCGGAATCCACACCTCAGTGCGTTTCTCAGGGAAGGCAAAGCTTGCGGGCATGACTCCGACGACGTTCCGGTCGACGCCGTTCATGTTGATGGGCTGTCCGACTATGCCGGGGTCGCCGCCGAAGCGTCTCTGCCATAGCGCGTTGCTCAGGACCACGACCAAATCTTTGCCGGGCTCTTCCTCGTCCTCCGTGAATGCGCGGCCGAGTGCGGGCTCGACGCCCAGCACCGAAAACAGGCTTGCGCTTGCGTGCACACCCACGACTCGGACAGGTTCACCCACACCGGTGAGATTGAAACTCCGGTCATTGAATGCGGCAATGTCTTCATAGGATTGGTTCTGCTGCTTGAAGTCCATGTAGTTCGGATAAGAATGCCAATCCTGATCGACGCCGAGTTTGGGGTTGTCCATCCAGATCATCGAGATTCTCTCGGCGTTCTTGTAGGGCAGCGGCCGAAGCAGGATGGCGTTGACGACGCTAAAGATCGCGGTGTTCGCGCCGATACCGATCGCCAAAGCGAGAACTGCAATGACGGTGAACGACGGCTTGGAGAGCAGCATCCGAACTGCATAGCGAAGGTCTTGTAAGAGTTCGTTCATTTGTTAGTCCTTGGTCCCTGGTCCGTGTCCCATTGCGATTTTGGATTTTAGATTTTGGATTTTGGATTAGGGAACGCATTCTCAACCCAGGGCGCGTGCTGCGAACTCGTTCCCGAATCCAAATTCCAAAATCTAAAATCGCTGTCGTCCCCTAATCCAAAATCCAAAATCTAAAATCCAAAATCGAATCACTCGTACCGAATCCAAAATCCAAAATCTAAAAGTCAAAATCGAATCACTCGTATCTCAACGCGACCATCGGGTCTACTTTGGCTGCGCGCCGGGCCGGCACCAAACAGGCTGCCAGAGCCACCCCTGTCAGGAGCAGTGGGATCGCGACAAAGGTTAGCGGATCGGTTGCGCTGACCGTGAACAGCAGGCTTGCCATCACTCGCGTCAATGCGAATGCTCCCCCGAGTCCCACCGCGACACCGACAAGCGCCATGGTCATGCCTTGTCCAACTACGAGCTTCAGCACGTCGCGAGTCTGCGCGCCAAGCGCCATCCGCAACCCGATCTCTCCCGTTCGCTGGGTCACCGTGTAAGCCATCACGCTGTAGATCCCGATCGCGGCAAGCGCCAGGGCAACGGCCGCAAACAGACCGAGCAACAGCAAGGTGAATCGCCGATCCGATATCGAGCCGGAGACGATTTGTTCCATTGTCTGAGTGCTTGCGATGGGTTGGTCCTTATCGATTGAAAGCACGCTGCTGCGTACAGCCGAAGTCAGGCTCAACGGCGGGCCCGCCGTTCTTACCACAACCGCCATCGCAAGTTGTGGGCGCTGGTT
This sequence comes from Candidatus Onstottus arcticum, assembly GCA_038040485.1. Classification (GTDB taxonomy): domain Bacteria; phylum Acidobacteriota; class Blastocatellia; order UBA7656; family UBA7656; genus Onstottus_B; species Onstottus_B arcticum. Next base: position 18,833 of record JBBPIE010000014.1, on the reverse strand, counting down.
CGACGAGAAGTAGAGAGCTTCGGCTGGAGAAGAGTCGAGTCCCAGGTGGCGGATGTCTCCGACCACGCCGATGATCTCGCGCGACTGCGGCGATGACCCGAACCCGAGAATGCGTTTGCCGATCGCGTCCTCGTCAGGAAAGAAGCGGCGAGCAAAACTCTGATTGATGATGACCGTGACCGGCGAGTCTTCTTTGTCCTGCTCGGTGAAGAAGCGCCCTTGTAGCAAAGGGATCCCCATCGTCTTCAGATAGTCGGGACTGACAACTCCCATCGAGACAATGGGCCGCTCGGCTAAAGGAGGAACAGGCCTGCCCTCGATTGCGATCAACGTTCGCGAATCGGAGCCGGTCAAAGGGAGGCTCAGCGTTGCGCCCGCCGAGACCACGCCGGGAAGAGCCGTCAGCTCCTGGCAGAGCCTCGTGTAAAACGCAGCTCGCTGAGCAGGCTGAGCGTATCGCGAGGTTGGAAGACTGATGGTCGCTACAAGTAGATTGCTGGAGTTGAAACCCGCATCGACGTTTCGCAGAAGCACAAAGCTTCTTATCAAGAGCCCGGCGCCGATCAAAAGCACGACCGATAACGCGACTTCGGCGACGACAAGTCCGCCGCGAATCCGAGCGCGCCGCCCGCCGCCGGTCGAGCCTCGGCTCGTGTCCTTAAGCGCATCATTCAAGTCGGTCTTTGATGCATGAAGCGCCGGAGCAAGCCCAAAAACCACACCGGTCAAAACAGCAATCACAAGCGTGAAGCCGAGCACTCGCGCGTCCACGGTGATCTCAGCCGAACGCGGGATGTTGCCCGTCGCTGCGGAAACCAGTAAGTCCACGCCCCAGCTTGCGAGAAGCACCCCGAGCGCGCCGGCCATCATCGCCAGCAGAACGCTTTCAGTAAGGAACTGGCGAATCAAACGCGCACGGCTCGCGCCCAGCGCAGCTCGCACCGCGATCTCTTTCTGCCGCCCGGCTGCTTTGGCCAGCAGAAGGTTTGCGACGTTCGCGCACGCGATAAGCAGAACAAACCCAACCGCGCCAAGCAGAATATACAAGGTAGGCCGCACACCCGCCGTGACGAGGTCCGGCAGCGGCCTCACCAGCATGCCGAAGGTTGCATCGGGATGATCCGGAATCTTGTTGCCCTCGGCGATGCCATCGACTTCGGCTTGCGCCTGCTGCGTCGTCGTACCCGGCTTCAATCTGGCAACCATGCTCATGAAGCCCGCGCCTCGTTCGATGGTCTCGCGGTTCAGGAAACTCGGTTCAAATGGCCGCGGCAAATAACAATCGATCTGTCCTCCGGGGAAGTTGAAGCGTTGAGGCATCACGCCGACAACGGTGTAGCTGCCGCCTTCGAGAGCGATCGCTTGTCCTATGATGTCGGGCGACGAACCAAAGAATCTTTGCCACAACTCGTGACTGAGGATAACGACTTGCGCGCCGCCGGGCTTGTTCTCCTCGGGTAAGAAATTCCGCCCGACGGCCGGTCTGACTTTGACTGCGTCGAGCACTGCCGGCGACATTTTGATGGCCGTCAACTGCACAGGTTCCTCTATGCCTGTGAGGTTGGCGGTGTCGAAGATGTACGCGCCAGCTTGCTCGAAAAGCTGGTTCTGCTCGACGATGGCGGTGGCTCGCTGAAATGAGAGCGGGGTTTGATCGAGTCCGCGATCCGGCGCGGTGGCGAAGATTCTCATGATCCGGTCAGGTTCAGCGTAAGGCAGCGGCCGCAAGAGCACCGCATTGACCACGCTGAAGATTGCGCTGTTGCCGCCAATGCCCAACGCCAAAGCAACCACCGCAACGATTGTGAAGCCGGGACTCCGGCGAAGCATGCGCGCGCCGTACTTGATGTCCTGCCACATTGTTTCCATGAACACCCCTCCGGTGATTTTGGATTTTGGATTTTAGATTTTGGATTTCGGAACTCGACTGAGAAGGCGTCCGAGGTTCCTCAATCCAAAATCCAAAATCCAAAATCGAAAATCCGCTCATTCGTACCGGAGCGCAACCATCGGGTCCACCTTTGCAGCGCGGCGGGCTGGCACGAAACAGGCTGCCAGAGCCACTCCCGCCAACAGCAACGCGATTGCTGCAAACGTCGCGGGATCGGTGGCGGTTACACCAAACAACAAGCTCTCAAGCAACTTCGTCAAGAAGAATGCCCCGCCCAAACCCACGACAACACCGATCGCTGTAAGCACCATGCCCTGTCCGACCACAAGCTTGAGCACGTCGCCACGACCAGCCCCAAGCGCCATCCGAATTCCTATCTCGTGCGTGCGCTGATTAACCGAATAGCTCATGACCCCGTACAACCCGACGGCGGTGAGCAGCAGCGCCAGCCCTGCGAACACAGCCAGCAGTAACGTGATGAAGCGCGGTTGTGCGACGGATGCCGACAGGTACTCGTCGAGAGTTCTGAAGTTGTAAGCTGGCAAGTCCTTGTCCATCGCCATGAGTTCGCCTTGAACCGCTCCGGCGATGCTGTGCGGATCGGCGTCTGTCTTTACCAGCACCGCCATGTCGAATGTGAGCTGCGCGTGCGGTTCGTAAGCCTCAGGGTCCGCTTCCGCGCTCAAGCGCAAATGTTTGACGTTTCCAACCACTCCGACGATCTCGCGCATCGTCGGGTGCTCGTCGTCGGCTGTTATGCCGGGTTTTATGAGTTTGCCGATCGGGTCTTCACCGGGGAAGAACTGCCTTGCGAAGGCTTCATTGACTATGACGACGGCGGGCGCCCTCTTGTCGTCGCGCTCGGTGAAGTCGCGGCCGTTGGTTACCGGAATACCAAGCGTCTTGAAGTAGTCGAGACCGATCGTACGAATCTCGGTGGCGGGCAGATCTCCTTTTGCGATAGGGCGTCCTTCGGTCTCGAACGTTACGCGCATCCGGTCGCCGCCCATTGGCAGCGGGTAGCCCGCGCTCGCCGATCTGACCCCGGGCAATGAACCGATACGCACCATCAGCTCCCGGTAGAAATCGATCTGCTGCTCCGGTTTGTATTTGACCGACGGCAATCCGATGCTGAAGGTAAGGATGTTGCGCGGATTGAAGCCCGGGTCGACTTGCTGCAAGCGCCGCAGGCTCTGGATCAGCAGCCCGGCGCCGGCCAACAGAACGATCGCGATCGCAACTTCACCAACAACCAACACCGCTCGCAGTCGATTCCGCCGCGCGCCTTCAGTCGAGCCGCGTCCGCCTTCCTTGAGCGATTCGGTCAACTCGGTTTTTGATGAGTGGAGCGCCGGGACCAGCCCAAAGATCACTCCGGTGAGAATCGAAACCAGGAACGTAAACCCGAGCACGCGGCCATCCAACCCGATCTGCCCGGCGCGAGGAAGATCATTCTTGCTGAGCGAAACAAGAACGTCCGTGCCCCACATAGCCATAAGCAAGCCAAGCGCGCCGCCTGTCATGGACAGCAACACGCTCTCGGTTAGAAGTTGGCGTACGACCCGCCATCGACTTGCGCCGAGCGCCACGCGAATTGCCATCTCCTTGTGACGCGTCGTGGCGCGCGCCAGCAACAGGTTCGCAACGTTCGCGCAGCCTATCAACAACACGCAGCCGACCGCGCCAAGCAATATGAGCAGCGCCGGACGGACATCGCCGACCATGCTCTCGAGCGCCGGAACGAGGTTCACACCGCGATGCGAGTTCTCGTCGGGGTATTGTTGTTCGAGATTGCCGGCGATGCCGTCCATCTCGGCCTGTGCTTGCGCAAGCGTCACGTCCGGCTTGAGCCGCGCGATGACCTGCATGTAGTGGGCGCCGCGTTGTGCGAACATTTCGAAGTCGATGGCGGCCGTCGACCAGAGTTCAACCGGATCGCTCCCGATCGGGAACTGGAAACCCGCCGGCATGACTCCCGCGACTGTGTAATGCTTGCCGTCAAGAACCAGAGATCTGCCGGGCATGTTTGGATCGGCATTGAACCGGGTCTGCCATAACCGGTGACTCAGCATCACGACGCGGCCGGTGTCACCTGGCTTGTCTTCCTCGGGAAGGAACGATCGCCCGAGAATGGGCGCAACACCGAGAAGTGGAAACAGATCCGCGTTCACCACCGCGCCCTGGATCAGCGCCGGGTCGCCCTCGCCGGTGAGTATGAAGTCGGCAAGGTGGTACGACGACATCCGCTCGAAGGCGTGGTTCTGATCTCTCCAGTCGGCGAAGTTCGGATAGGAGGCCGGCGAGCGAGTCGAGCCGCGTTGCAGGTTTGTCTCATAGACGATGGTCAGCCTGTCGGGCTCAGCGAAGGGAAGCGGCGTGAGCAGCACAGCGTTGACCACGCTGAAGATGGCAGTATTGGCGCCGATGCCAAGAGCCAACGCGATCACAGCGATCAGCGTGAACCCCGGCTGCTTGAGCAGCATCCTGGCTCCGTATCGGAGGTCTTGAAACAAAGTTTCCATTAATTACTCCTGGTCTATTTACCCCTGGTCAATTTTGGATTTTAGATTTTGGATTTTGGATTCTGCGCTGAGTCGTGCCGATGACTAACGTTCTCGGACGCCGCGCTCAATCCAAAATCCAAAATCGAAAATCTAAAATCCAAAATTCTCTTCACTCACATCTAAGCGCCACAAGCGGATCGATGCTTGCGGCTTTGCGCGCCGGCAGGTAGCCACCCAGCAGAGTTGCCGCGGTCAACAACACGCCTGCTCCGACAAAGACAAGCGGATCGCTTGCCTTCACACCAAACAGCAGCGACTCGGTCAGCCGGCCAAGCCCGTAAGCCGCCGGCAACCCGACCACCAGTCCCACTACCGCCAGCACAACTACTTCTTTCAAGATCAACCACGACACGATCCCCCGCGTCGCCCCCAGCGCCATGCGAATCCCAATCTCGCGCGTCCGTCTCGTGACCGTGTAAGCCATAACCCCGTACAGCCCGATCGACGCAAGCAGCGCAGCCAGCAGCGCAAAACACATCGACAGAAAGGTCAGGAACTTGTCGCCGAAAAGCGATTCGTCGATTTGACGCTCCAAGGTTTTGAGGTCGAACACCGGCAGATTGCCATCCACCCGCTGTACCTCGCGTCTCAATGACGAAGCCATCGCCCCCACTTCCTGCCTTGTCTTTACGTAGAAGGTGATGTTCCCGACCGTCTTGAATTGAGAGTATGGGAAATACGCGAAGGGTTGGGTTTTCTCGCGAACCCCACCGTGCTTGCTGTCTTTCACCACGCCTACGATTTGGATATCGGGCACAATCTTGTCACCTGCGCCAAACGCAAACCGCAAACCGATGGGATCTCGGTCGGCAAAGAAGCGCCGCTTCATTGCTTCATTGATAACCGCGACCTTCGGGCTGTTTGATGTATCCGACGTGGTAAGCTCACGGCCTCCCAGCAGCGGAATGCCCATCGTTGAAAAATAACCTGGTCCGATCCAGTTCTGCCCGAGGTGCATCTCTTCGTCTTCGCCTGCCTCGTATCCTTCCACGGTTATGTTTGAGCTCGAGTTGCTGTTGGTAAAAACCGGGATCACCGCCGCGCTGACTGCATCAACGCCGGCTTGCGAAGAGAGATTCTGATGAAGCTGATCAAACAGCGCGATGGTTCGCTCAGGCGTGTAGCCGTTCAACTCGGGCTCGACCGAAAACGCGATCAGATTGTCAGGCCGCATGCCAAGATCGAGTGTCTTGAGATTGTTGAGACTCCGCGCGAACAACCCCGCGCCAACAAGCAACACCGTAGTGAGCACGACCTGTGACACGACCAGTGCCTTGCGGAACCTCACTTGCGACAGCGCGCCCGAAACGCTCGAGCCTTGCTCGCGCAGAGTGGCTTCCAGGTTCAGCCGCGTCGCCTTTATCGCGGGCAGCAGCCCGAACAGCAGGCCCGTCGCAATCGACAGAATGAGAGCGAAAGCCAGCAGTCGAAGATCGAGTTTTGATGAAAGACCGGTAATGCCAACGCTGTCCGGGATCGCGCCAACCAGCAAGGCGATTGTCCACGAAGCGACCAGGATCCCGGCTCCTCCCCCGATCAGAGACAGCGTGAGGCTCTCGACCAGAAACTGCCGCACGAGCCGCCATCGCCCTGCGCCTACCGCCATGCGTATTGCGATCTCGCGTTGTCGCGCCGCGCCGCGAGCCATCAGGAGATTCGCTACATTCGCGCAGGCAATCAGCAGCACCAGTCCCACCATCCCCATCAGCACAAGCAGCGGCTGCGTTGTATCGCGTTGCACAACCAGCCTGCCTCGCGAGCCCGACTGCAGAAGCATTCGCCTTTCCAGAAAGCGCTGCTGCATCTCGGGCGAGAACCGTCCCATCAGCGGAAGCTCGGCTTCGAGTATCTGCCGGTAGACCGGAGTCAGCGCCTCTTCCGCTTGCTCGCGCGACAGACCGGGCTTGAGCCGGCCGATGATCGCCAGCCAGAAGTCTTTGTGGTCAGCTAGCCCGTCCCAGTTCGGCGTCATCTGCGCTTTCATCGTGATGGGTATAAAGATGTCAGGCCTCTGGCCGACCTGCACGCCGTCGAACCCGGCTCGCGCCACTCCAACGACCGTCATCACCTGGCCGTTCACGATAAGAGTCTTGTTGAGAATTGACGGGTCGGCCGCGAAGTGCCGAGTCCAGTAGTCGTGGCTGAGGACGATGACCTGACCGGCGCCAGCGACTTGATCATCATCCTGCGTAAAGACGCGGCCCAGCACAGGTCGAACTCCGAGCACCTCGAAATAGTTTCCCGATACCAACTCGCCGCTCGCGCGTTCCGTCTGGCCTTCGCCGGATACGCTCAGGGAAACCGCGAATCGCGCGAGCAGTCCCGAAAAGACGTTGTTGTTATCGCGAAGCTCTTTGTACAACGGATACGAAAGCGAGGCTGCGTTATCGCCATCGCTCCACACGCGCCCCGATTTCGGGCCGGGCGAGCGCAACACAACCAGTTCTTCCGGCTTCTCGACCGGCAGCCGCCGAAGAAGTATCTGATCGGTTAGCGAGAATATTGCCGTGTTGGCGCCCAACCCAAGCGCCAGCGTCAGCACCGCGATAGCAGTGAACCCGGGATTCTTTATCAAGGTTCGGATGCCGTAGCGAAAGTCCTGCAACAAAGTGTCCATCAGCACCTCTTATCAAATTGCGAATTGCGGATTGCGGATTGCGGATTGCGGATTGAGGGTGGAGATAGAGGATACTCAATCCGCAATCCGAAATCCGCATTCCGCAATTGGCTCATTCGTTTCTGAGCGCGATCATCGGATCGACTCGCGAGGCTCTACGGGCTGGCACGAAACAGGCTCCCAAAGCCACACCAGCCAGAATTACCGATACTGCGGCGAACGTCGCCGGATCGGTGGCGCTCACGTCAAACAATAAGCTCTTCATCACTCGGGTAATCGCCACGGAGACGATCAATCCAACACCTACTCCAGCCAGAGCGAGAGCCATGCCTTTCCCGACTATCAACCTCAACACATCGCGCGGCGCCGCTCCAAGCGCCAGCCGGACGCCAATCTCGTGCGTTCGCTGCGTGACCGAGTATGAGATCACCGCATAAATTCCCGTTACCGCGAGCAGCAGCGCCGCTGCTGCGAAAACCAAAAGCAAGAGCAAGTTGAAACGCCGGGGCGCAACTGACGTCGATAGGAATTGCTCCATCGTTTTCATGCTCGACGCGGGAACTTCGCCATCGACCGCCTGCACCTCGTTCCGAACACCGGTTTGAAGCGCGAGCGGTTGGACGCCGGTGCGTATGGCAAGGCTCATGTTGCTGGTCAGGAAGGCGAGATTGCTCTTTGGAACCTGGTCGAGCGGCCCATAAAGCGTCGGCGACGGCTCGTCATCCAGGCCGTTGTGCTTCACCGCTCCAACCACGCCGACGATCTCGAAGTCGCGCTCGAAGAATTTCAAGTGAGTGCCGATCGGATTCTGGTTGGGGAAATGTCGCCGCGCGAGCGTCTCATCGATGACGGTCACTCCCTGGCCGCCGCTCTTGTCTTGTTCGGTGAAGTCGCGGCCCTGCAGAAGCGGAATCCGCATCGTGCCGAAGTAACCCGGACTCACCCATCGGTTCTGGGCGGAAGGTGCTTCGCTTGAAGTCATCGCCGCGCGGCCCGAGATTGTGAAGTCGGTGCGTACAAACAGCCCGCTGAGGGGCAGCACGTTGGCAGCTCCCACCGACTCGACGCCTGGCAGGTTCTTGATTCGCTCCGACACCTGCTCGTAGAACGTCATCACCGAATCAAGGTTCGAGTATTTCGCCTGTGAAAGCGAGAGCCGCGCCAGCAGCAGGTTCTCTGTATCGAAGCCCGCGCTGACCCGCTGCAATCGCGCGAAGCTCTTGATGAATAACCCCGCGCCTGTCAAAAGCACAACGGCCAGGGCGACTTCGGAAACGACCAGCAAGCTGCGAACGCGGTTGCGCCGAGGTGAGCTGCCTGTTCCCCGGCTGCCGGCTTTCAGTTCTTCGTTTAGGTCGGCCCGCGAAGCCTCCAGCGCCGGGGCCAGGCCGAAGAGCAACCCGATTGCAAGCGAAAGACCGATGGTAAAGCCAAGCACGCGGCCGTCGATTCCGGCTTCGTGCGCGCGCGGGAGGTTCGCCGGGCTGAGCGCAAGCAGCAAATCAACACCCCAGGCCGCGAGCATCAAACCGAGCGCGCCGCCGATGCTGGCAAGGATCACGCTTTCAGTCAGGAGTTGCTTCACAAGATGTCCGCCGCTTGCTCCGAGCGCCCGCCGGATCGCCATCTCCTTGTGCCGGGCCGAAGCGCGAGCGAGCAACAGGTTCGCGATGTTCGAACAGGCGATCAGCAATACAAGTCCCACCGCGCACAGCAGCAACAGCAAGGCTTTCCGATAGTCGCCGACAATCTCCTCGCGCAACGTGAGCGCCCGCGGCGCGATCTTCTTGGCGTTTGCCTCCGGATACTCCTGCTGCAACTGGCCCGCGATCGACGCGAGATCGGCTTGCGCTTGTTCGCGAGTGACGCCGGGCTTCAATCGCGCGAAGGCTCGCAGGAAGTTCGTGTCGCGGTCCGCGCGCCGCGGATCGAGGTCCAACTTGATCGGTACGACCATCTCGGAATCAAGCCACGGAAAAACAAAGTCGGACGGAAGAACACCGACGACGGTGTAGCTGTCCCCGTTGAGCGCGAGCGTTTTGCCGATCAGACTCGCGTCGGCTCCGAACCGTCGTTGCCACAGGCCGTGAGTAAGAACAACGACGCGCTGGCTATTTGGTCTGTCGTCTTCAGGGATCAAAGCGCGGCCGAGCGCGGCTTCGGCGCCAAGCATCTCGAAGGCGTGCGCGGACATTCGCACTCCCTGCAATCGCTCGGGATCACCGGCGCCGGTCAGGTTCGCTCCCCAGTAGGCCATTGCGCTGATCTGCTCGAGCGTTTGATTCCGATCTCGATAGTCAGCGAAGTCAGGGATTGAGAAGAATGCTTTGTCGCGGTCCGTGCGGACCGACCATATCCAGAGCAACTGCTCCGGCTGCTTGAAGGGTAACTGGCGTAGCAGCACCGCATTGACGACGCTGAAAATCGCGGTGTTGGCGCCGATACCCAAAGCCAGCGTCATGACCGCAACGGCCGTGAAACCGCGATGCTTGATCAGCATCCTCAGGGCGAACCGAATGTCTTGCCAGAGTCTGTCCATGCGTCCTGCTTCCAAGATTGCGGATTGAGGATTGCGGATTGAGGATTGAGGATCGAACATCGAACTGCCTGTACTCTATTCAAAACCGCAATCCTCTACCCTCGATCCTCGATCCTCATCCTCTTTTCAATCCGCAATCCGAAATCCGCAATCCTCAATCCCCTTCATTCCCCTCGAAGTGCGACCATCGGATCCACTTTCGTGGCTTTGCGCGTCGGCACGTAACACGCGAGCATCGCTACGATTCCTAGCAGCAGCGAAATTCCCGCAAACGTAAGCAGATCGGTGGTCGTGACTCCGTACAAGAGTTGCGCAAGCGCTTGCGTCATCGCGTAGGCCCCGACAAGTCCGACTGAGAGGCCAACAAGAGTCAGTGTCAATCCATGGAGTATGACCAGTTTGAAAATGTCGCGTGCTTGCGCGCCCAGCGCCATGCGTATGCCGATCTCGTGCGTGCGTTGCGAGACGGCGTAGCTCATGACAGCGTAGATTCCTACGCCCGCGAGCACGAGGGCGAGCACCGCGAAAACCGCCATCATAATGGTCGCCAATCGCTTGGGCGACATGCGCTCGGCGACGAGTTGCTCCAATAGCTTGACGTTGTTGACCGGTATCGTTTTGTCGAGCGCGCTCACTTCGCCGCGCACCGCGGCTGTAAGCTGGGAAGGGGCTGCGGAGCCGGCCCGAATCACCAGGTACATCGCGCGCCAGGCCTCCTGCGTGTACGGAATGTAGACGTGGGCTTCTCGCTTTTCGTCGAAATCGTCGTTCATTATGGTAGCCGTCACACCGACGATTTCTAGTGTCGGGCCGCCTGATTCCTTAAACGACTCACCGATTGGGTCCTGGCCGGGCAGGAACTCATTCACGAACGCTTCGTCGACCAGCGCAACCCGCGACGCTTCATTGCGATCCTGCTCGGTGAAGTCGCGTCCTTTGATGAGCCGTGTGCCGATGGCCGCAAGGTATCCCGGGGTAACGGGCACATAGCTGAGGTTTGGCGCCTTGCTCGTAGGAAATACGGTTTGACCAATGCGCTCGACGGTCTTGCCAAAGTGAGAGCCGCCCATCGGCAGGTTGCCGACAGCGCCGGCTTGCGACACGCCGGGCAAAGCCTCGATACGGTTTAACAGTTGGTCGAAGAAGTCGATTCGCGTTTCGACCTTGGCATATTTCTCGTTCGGCAGCGAGACTTGCATGGTGAGCACGTTCTTCGGATCGATGCCGAGATCCGAGCGAAGCAGCTCGACGAAGCTGCGGATCATCAACCCGGCCCCGATCAGCAGCACCAGCGACAACGCAATCTCCCCGACCACCAGCACGCTGCGCGCGCGATTGTGCGAGGCCTTGCCCGACGAGCCTTTCCCGCCTTCTTTCAAAGCTTCGCTGAAATTTGTTTTTGTGGATTGAAGCGCCGGAACCAGCCCAAACAGCAAGCCGGTCAGCACCGACACGATCAGCGTGAAGACGAACGCGGTGCGATTGATGCCGAGGTTGTGCCACCCGGGAATATACTTGGAGAAATCGTCCGGGATTGCGCGCGCCAGACCTTCGACGCCCCACACCGAAAGAAACAATCCAAGCGCACCGCCCGCCAGACTGAGCAGGACGCTTTCAGTGAGCAACTGGCGAACGAGGCGCCAGCGGCTTGCGCCCATCGCCATCCGAATCGCGATTTCCTTTTGCCGGGACGCGCCTCGCACGAGCAACAGATTGGCGACGTTGGCGCACGCGATCAGCAGCACGAAGCCGATCGCCGCCAGCATCACCGGCGCGTACATCCGCGAGCCGCGCGTTGCATCCTGGGTAAGCGAAACGACGTTGACGCTTTTGCCGGCGTTGGTTTCGGGGAACTGTTCGGCCGCGCGCGCAGCGATGGCGGCTAGATCCTGGCGAGCTTGTTCGATGGTCACATCCGGCTTGAGCAGGGCCATCACTTGTAGGTAGTTACCGGCGCGCTGGGTCAGCTCTTTAGCTTCGAAGACGAGTGGCACCCACAACTCGCCGCCGTTGAACGGATAGTTGAACTCAGGCCGCATCACGCCGATCACGGTGTAGATCTTGCCGTTGAGCCGGATGGTTTGGTTGACGATATTCGGGTCCGAGCCGAACCGGCGTTGCCAGAGATTGTGTTTGAGCACGACGACTTGCTGATGTCCGGGCTCGCCCTCATCGCGGCTAAAGGTGCGGCCGTAGAGCGCGCTCACCGCGAGCGTGTCGAAGAAACTCGGCGACACGTCGTAGCCCAGGAAGCGTTCGGGCTCATCACTTTCAGTAAGATCAAAGGAGCGAGGGTTGATGGCGACGACCTGTTCGAGCGTTTGATTCTGCTCACGCCAGTCATTGAGATTGCCGGGAGCTACCCAACCCCGCAAAGAGCCACGCTCCGGGTCGCTCTGCCACACCACTACGAGCCGGTCTTCAGTGGGAAAGTCAAACGGATGAAAGAGAGTCGCATCGATCGCGCTGAAGGTAGTAGTGTTGGCGCCGATGCCGAGCGTCATCGCCAGCAGCGCCACCGCCGTGAATCCCGGATTGCGGAACAACATTCGAGCGCCGTACCGCAAGTCGTAAACGAAGCTTCCCACTTAGCATTCCTCCAGCCGGCAACTCGTGAAAATAGAGAACGTACTGAACGCTTAGCCAAACCGCGTGCCGCAGCGCGCGCCAGTTTTAAGTGTTGAGAGCAGTGGGGATTGTCGGGACGCCGGCGAGACCGATGATAAGCTCCGTGTGCGTATGCGGGAAGGCGCTTCCCAATACCGGCCAGCACCTGGTGACCTCGGGTCGGGGACAAGTCAGCCAGGTGTTTATAGAAAGAGAGCCGTTTCAGGCGTTGGTGTTATGGTTTCACAAACTCATCAACTGTGAGGTTCGCGGAACGTATCAGGCTTCGCAGAGTTCCTCTCGCCACCTCGTTGTGATTCGGAATCGAAAGAGTCACGTTCTCTCCTTGCTTGGTCATGATGATGTGGCTGCTTTTCTGACGCGCCACCGTCCACCCAAAAGTCTCGAAGATACGCACTAACTCCTGCCCGCTCAAGACCGGAAGCGAAGCCATTATGCGGCCACCTCAACCTGCTGCGTTTCAATCGTCAACGGCAGACCCTTTTCAGCTCTCACTTCGAGACAGAGAGCAATAGCGTGCTTAACACTCTCAACCGCTTCCTGCTTAGTCTTACCCTGACTCACGCAACCGGGTATTGAAGGGCATTCGGCTATCCAAACACCATCTTCATCTCTATCAAGCGTGACGTTGAACTTCATACTTAACCTCCGAAGCCTGATCTTTACTCATTGGAGCTGGGTTCGAGCCATTTCGACATCCGCCGCTCTGCTTCTTCTTCGCTGACGACTTTGCCCTGGTCAATATCCTCTAGCCCGCGGGCGATCTGCTGTCGGACATAGATGTGGTATTGAATATCTTCGAATGTGACGTCCTCAGGTATCTGCTCCAGGATCCGTCGTACTTCTTCTTTTGCGTTCATCATAAGAACGGCTTCCTCCAATCTCGCCGGTTAACGAGCTTATCATAAACGCTACCGATGAATCGCCAAAGAACAGGGCGTGGTTCTCTTGTTGTGGTCGTGGCCAACCGGTAGCATCTGGCAAGTGAAAGCACTTGTTACAGGTGGCACGGGTTTCATAGGTTCGCATCTCATCCGCGAGCTACTTCAACGCGGTGAACGGGTTCGCTGTCTCGTCCGTCCCACCAGCCGCCTCGACAACTTGAAAGGACTTCCAATCGAGCCAGTGTGCGGTGATCTTCGCGATCTTGAAACGCTGAGGCTCGCCGCAAAAGGCTGCGACGTTGTCTATCACTGCGCCGCTGATTACCGGCTCTGGTGCAAAGACCCGAGCGAGATGTACGCCAGCAACGTCGAAGGAACACGCAACGTCTTGCAAGCCGCTTTTGACGAAGGCGTCCAGCGCATCGTCTACACCAGCACGGTTGGCTGTCTCGGTCTGAATGCCAATGGCACTCCGGCAAACGAAGACGCGCCAGTCACCATCGGCGATATGATCGGGCACTACAAGCGAAGCAAGTTTCTGGCGGAGGAAGAAGTCACAGCCTGGGTGAAGAAAGGCCTGCCAGTGGTCATCGTTAACCCGAGCACTCCGGTCGGCGAGTTCGACATAAGACCGACACCGACGGGAAAGATCATCGTCGATTTTCTTCGCGGCAAGATGTTCGGCTACGTCGAGACCGGTATGAACCTGATCGACGTGAAGGACTGCGCCGAAGCTCACGTGCTAGCCGCTGAGAAGGGACGAGTCGGCGAGCGCTACATTCTCGGGGGGCGCAACCTTACGTTGAAAGAACTGTTCGATGCGCTTGCGAACGTCACTGAAATCGGCTCGCCTACGATGAAGGTCCCGCACTGGCTGGCCGAGAGCTACGCAAGGATCGAGAACTTCTGGTCGATCCGTGTAGCCGGCCGAGAGCCTGATGTGCCGCTTGAAAGCGTGAAGCTTGCGCGTCACAAGATGTGGTTCGATTCGGCGAAAGCGGTGCGCGAGCTGGGCCTTTCACAGAACCCGATCGAGCGTGCGCTCGAACGCGCGGTGGTGTGGTTTCGAGAGCATGGCTATGCCTGACAACCCGAAGGAATAGTCGTCAGAGTCGTAGCATAGACTTTAGTCTGTGGCTGCGACCCCGATAGAAGGAATCTCCAAGGACACAGACTTAAAGTCTATGCTACTTCAGTCTGTGGCTGCGACCCCGATAGAAGGAATCTCCAAGGACACAGACTAAAGTCTATGCTACTTCAGTCTGTGGCTGCGACCCCGATAGAAGAAATCTCCAAGGACACAGACTTAAAGTCTATGCTACTTCTGACCACTCGTGATGACAGCATCGGGCGAATGCTTGTGGTAGCTGCGCTCGGCCGCGAGTTGGCCGCGCTCAAGCATGATGCTGATCCGAGGTTTGCGTTTCTCGAAACAGGCGAAGGCGCAACGAACGCCGAGCGGGCGTTGCTTGCCTGGCTGGATCTCGAAACGCCGCAAGCGGTGTTTGGAATAGGCTTTGCCGGCGCGCTTTCGGATTCTCTGAGGCCTGGCGATCTGGTTGTCGCCCGCGAGTGCCGAACTGCGGGAAGCGAACCGGTGAGGACGACTCAAGGGCTGCTGGAAGTTGCGCGGCGAATCCAGAACGACGCGGCTGGCGTAACGTTTGGCGTAACCGTGACTGTGGATGAAATAGTTTGTCAGGCTGAAGGGAAGCGAAAACTTGCGATGATGCTCGGCCCGGATGAGATTGCCTGTGTGGACATGGAGTCATCGGCCGTCGCGCGGGTCTGTGCAGATCGCGGGGTTCCTTTTCTGATCGCACGAGCCATCACTGATCTATTCTCTGAAGACCTGCCGCTAGACTTCAATCGAAGCCGCGGCCCGGACGGGAGAGTTAGGAGTTGGAAGGTGATCACGGCGGCGCTTGGCCGGCCGTCCTCAATCAAAGGACTGCGGGAACTGCAGCGGCGGTCGATGGTTTGTTCGGAGAATCTAGCCGGGCTTATCCGGCGGTTGGCGGCAGATATCGATTAAGGCGAAGGCGCGAGCGCAAGAGCCCGGTTCTGCTAGACATGCCCGGAATTTGCTGCAATAATCCGGGTTCGATTTCCGGGCCCTTTTTTAGCGAAAACATACAGACCAGTTCATATCTTGGAAGGAGACAAAGGATGGAAGCTCTTAAGGCACGAGACAGTGCGACTGCTACGCTTGACTGCTACACCAACGAGGGAACTGTCAGGGCTTTCTCGAAGACTATACGGGTTAAGACCGATACCCGAACTGACCTCGTGAATTTGACCGACGAGGTCCGCTCGTTTGTGGAATCGACCGGCGTCAAAGACGGGTCAGTGCAAGTATCGTCGTTGCACACTACTGCGGGGCTGATCGTTAACGAGTGGCAGGATGCGCTGCTCCACGATATGAAGACGATGATCGAGCGCATGGTGCCGAAGGACGACGTCTACTATAAGCACAACGATCCTGAGTTCTCCGACTGCGACCGCCACAACGCGGACTCGCACTTGAGGATAGTGGTGCTCGGCCATAGCTTGTCGATACCAATATCAGAGGGCAGTTTGGTTCTTGGGCAATGGCAGAGCCCGATCCTTGTAGAGTTCGACGGCCCCAATGAGCGAAAAGTGTTCATGCAGGTCTTCGGGATCTAGCAGCATCTTGAAACAGCCAATCGGCCTCAGATTCTAAATCGCATCGTCGCAGTTGAACTCAGTGGATTGCGTGGAAGTGTGGCCGGCTTCCGCGCACAACCGCCGGACAATCGTGCGGCACAGGCTCTCAGCTTCCCACCGAGGCTAATCATCATTAGCAACCGTATCCTCATCTACAGACCGAAGAACCTCGCCGGCAGAGAGCGAATGAATTCGTTACTACGAGGGGAGCGGCTTCGAGCAAAAACATCGAACCGTTAACGCGGAGGAATTCAGCTTTGCACCAGGCTCCAGGAGTTTCGACATCCGAGTCGGCCGGCCGAGGCCGGTTACTGAGGGTGCTTGGCCTGGGGTTTGGGCTTGCGGTGATAATCGGGAACACGATAGGCGCTGGAATCCTAAGCACGCCCGGCAAGATCGCCGAGCAGTTGCCAAACCCGTGGCTGTTCATCGCGGTCTGGCTGGTTGGCGGCTTGTACGCCCTGCTTGGAGCTGTGTCGATCGCGGAGCTTGGAACGATGCTTCCGCGGTCTGGCGGTCAGTACGTGTTCGCGCGTCATGCGCTCGGCGACTACGCCGGCTTTGTTGTTGGCTGGAGTGATTGGATATCGACCTGCGGGAGCACGTCATTCATTTCGCTGGTCATCGCGCAGTATGCCGGCGTGCTGTTTCCTTCGCTAGGCGGGAGGGTTTCGCTCATCGCTCTCGCGATCGTTCTGGCTTTTGGGATCATTCAATGGCGTGGAATCCGCTGGGGCAGCGGGGTTCAAAACATCACCAGCCTCCTGAAGACGCTCGCGTATGTAGCGCTTGTGTTGGCTTGCTTCTTGTTGGCGGGCGGCAGTCATGTCGAGAGCTCCCGAGTACTTGAAGCGCCAACCGGTGTGAACCTTTTCGTGGCCGCGATTCTCGCATTGCAAGGCGTGATCTACACGTATGACGGGTGGACCGGGGTCATCTACTTCTCCGAAGAAGTGAAAGACCCCGCCCGCGACATACCTCGTTCCATGATAGGCGGGGTGTTGTCGGTAATTGCGATCTACCTGCTAGTGAACCTCGCGGTGCTTTACGTCTTGCCGATCTCGGAGGTCGCGGGGAGCGACCTCGCGTTGGGGAAAGCCGCGGAGGCCATCTTTGGGCCAAACGGCGATCGCATCTTCAGATCGTTGATGATTCTTGCGATGTTGAGCGCGGTGAACGCTTGTCAGTTGATGGCGACTCGTGTGTTGTTTGCGATGAGCCGCGATGGGCTCTTTTCTACTCGAGGCGCGCAAACAAACAAAGGCGGAACGCCGACCGTGGCGCTTTTCTTCAGCACGGTTGTAGCTGTGTTGTTCATTCTCACCGGCTCCGTCGATCAGGTGCTCGCAGTCGTAGCCTTCTTTTTCGTTGTGAACTACGCAGTGTCGTTCGCGGTGGTCTTTTTGTTGCGCCGCCGCGAGCCCGATCTCCCGAGACCTTATCGAGCGTGGGGCTATCCGTGGACGACCGGTCTCACCTTGCTTGGCTCGATCGGTTTTCTCGTTGGCGCTGTCGCAAGCGACACCCGCAACAGCATCTACGCGCTCGCGCTTCTCGCCGCGAGCTATCCCACTTATCGGTTCTCGAAGTGGCTCACCCACCGGCAATGACCGCGGCGGCTTCGAGCGACAGCCGTGTGTTATCATCGAATTCCATCATAAATCTGGAGCCGTAGACTTGAAGATCGCTGCCTATTCATTTGAAGAACGGCTGGCGCAAGCCGCGACCTTGCCGTCGGATTGGTACACGAGCGCTGAGACGCTCGAGCTTGAGAAGCAGCGCGTGTTTGGCCGCTCGTGGCAGCTTGTCGGCAGAGCCGAGCAAGTCGCGCGGCCGGGAGACTACTTCACCGCTTCGATCGCCGACGAGCCGATAATCGTCGCGCGGGCGGCGGATGAAAAGTTGCGCGCATTCTCGAACGTCTGCCGCCATCGCGCAGGTCCGGTCGCATCAGGAAGCGGCAACCGCAGAGCCTTCCAGTGCGGCTATCACGGATGGAGCTATTCGCTTGACGGGCGATTGCTCGGCACTCCGGAGTTTGACGAGGTCGAGTGCTTCAGCAAAGAAGCGAACAGCCTGCCCGAGTTCAAAGTCGAGACGGCCGGCGCGCTTGTGTTTGTGAATCTCGATCCGGGCAGTCCGCCGCTCGCCGAAACGCTCGAAGACCTGTCCTCGCTCGTCGGCCATAGCGATCTTTCGGCAGTGAAGCCGGCCGCGCGCAAGGACTGGTACGTTGACTGCAACTGGAAGGTGTACGTCGACAATTATCTCGAAGGCTATCACATTCCCATCGTCCATCCGGCTTTGAATCGCGAGATAGACTACGGACAGTATCGATCCGAGACGAGAAATTATTATTCGATACAGCACTCGCCGATCAGGGAGTCTGCCAGGCGGCTCAATAAGGACGAGCTCGCGGACAAGAACAAAGTGCAGTTCTTGTGGTTGTTTCCAAATCTGATGCTGAACATCTATCCCGACAACTACTCGACAAATCTCATCGTGCCTGTGGGACCGGAGCGCACTCTCACTGTTTTCGAGTGGTACGTCCGCGACCTCGACCGGAACGATGTGCAGGAGGCATTGAAGCGCTCAATTGAGTTCAGCGATGAGATTCAACGCGAAGACATCGCAATCTGCGAAGCGGTCCAGCGAGGCTTGCGGTCTCGCATGTACACGAGCGGACGTTACTCCGTGAAGCGCGAAAACGGCGTTCATCATTTTCATGGCCTGCTGACGAAGTCTCTCGCGCAAGAATAAACACAGTCGTGCCCGACACAACAAGGCTGCCGAAAAAGGCATCACCCGGGAAGAGCCCAATAATCCCACCAACGCAGTTGGTGGAACGTTCATACTCAGCCTACATCGAAGCAGCGCGCACGCGTCCCGAATCCCACCAACGCAGTTGGTGGATTGTTCATACCCAGCCTAAATTCCGCTCGGACTCTCCGGCTGATCAGAGCCAGATCGGATATGAACGATCCACCAACTGCGTTGGTGGGATGTGCGCCCGAAAGGCGCG
>JBBPIE010000061.1:0-20526 GCA_038040485.1 Candidatus Onstottus arcticum | reverse complement strand
CTGCTTGTTTTCTTTCGGGACATCAGGGCTCCTTCCAGGTTCTCGCGTCGGGACTCGCGAATCGAATATCAGACCTTCGGGACTTGCGAATTGAATATCAAACTTGCGATTGAATCTCAGACTTGCGATTGAATCTCAGGCCGTCGGCTCGCGCTATTTCGTTTCCCCTATCGATTTCGTTTCGCTAATAGTTCATGACGCGAACTACAGCCAGCACAATGCAAACCTGTGTTAAGAATCTGCCGTGAGGGCTAACATCTGTTCAACCCGGTTCCACGATCAGGTCAATGCCACTTCCCGCTCATTCTGTTGACCAAGTTATGCCTTCATCGCGGGACGCGCGCGATCGGCGAGATAGGGCTGCCTGGCGAAGCAGCCCGACGCGGCTTTTTGCTGTTACATCGTCTGTTGCTTTGAGAGGCTTGTCTGAATCTTGCTCAACTTGCCGTTGTACAGACGCGCAGCAATGTCGGGATCCGGCATATATTCGAAAGCGAATTCGATAAAGCAGGTAATCGTCAGACGCGCCGCAAGCACGCCCTCGGCGCCGCGCTCGATCGCGGCGATCATCGCTTTGATGATGCGTCGAATCCGGCGGCACTTTTCTTCAAGGGCAATCTGCTTGATCAGGAGTAGATTCACTTCACCGTTGTCCGCTTGTTGTTCACGTGCCGCGCCAATGGCCTTCGCCGCTTCATTGATGACCAGCAAACACAGAGCCGCGTCTTGAGCCTCGCGGATTTTCATGTTGGCGGCGAGTTCTCGGATTTCGCTTTCGGGGACAACGAAACCCTTGGGATATTTCCGTCTTGGTGGTTTAGCCACTTGCTCTCGTGTCTCTAGCTAGAAAGATTCTCCGTGAGAATCAGGTTGATGAAGAGTTCTTTCCAAATCACTTCGGGATGAACGTAGCGCGGGGCACTGCACTAACACCGCGCTCGACTATGGCCGCAAGTGTAGCGAGCCGATCTTTGCTGCCATCGCCCATCACCCATACGCCTGTGTCTGTCTCCAGGCGCTCAACGAGGAGGATGAAGCGGCGCACGTCGACCGATGAAGCCCAGGCCGCACTCGCGGGGTCGCCAACGTTGTAGGTTGTGTACCGACTGATGCGGCCGTCCGTGACAGGCTTCGGATCAGTGGTCGAAGTGTACTCGGGACCCATCATCCATTCGGTCACTGACATGCTCCTTACTTCCGGCCCTACGATCCGCTTGATGTTGAGCTTGGTGATCGAGAGGTCCCTTTCGTCGCGGGTTACTTCGATTTGGACCGGCATCCCTTGCGGAACATAGATTTCAATCGCGGGGGTTGGTAGAGCGTGGGCAGTCGAGGCGACCCGAAGGTTCGGTGGTTGCAGCGGCTGTGCGGCAGCGATCGAGGTCAACAGTACAAGCATCTGGATCGTGCTTGCGGCTCGTCTCATCATTTGTCTCCTTCTTGTTGGGATCTCAGCGATGAGCCTTGCAGTTCTTGGGGAGGCGTCAATAATAAGCATTGATTTCATGGACACGATTGTTGTATAGGAGAGGGCACGCAACGCAAGAATGGCAATCGTGGGGATTGGACCAGGCCGCAAGGCGTACCCTCTCTTCCCGAAAGGAGAAACGGCAAACGTTTGTACGCGCATTCTTAGGCACTTGATCGCGCAACACTCTTGAGTATTCTGTCGGCCTATCGCCGACTTGGTTCGCACAGAGGACAGCAGAAACAATTCTCAACCCCAGGTAATCCAACCGACGCTACACCGAAGCCAACGAATGGCAAACGGTGAGCACCTCGAACCGTACGGTCCAATGATGAATCAACCCGGCAGCATTACGAATCGACTCCGCCAGAGTTACCTCTAAAAAGAACGTGTAGGAACTCGCACAAAAGCCCCACGGAGGGAGAGTATCGCACGACGCGTTCCTCGCTACAACGACAAAGAGGTCGTCAATATTGGTATTTGTTATCCGATAGTGGCATTCAACACCGGAGATCAACGCTTGTCGCTACTAGGTTGAGATCCCTCTTCTGTATTCGGAAGGTGTCAGGCCGAAGGATCTTCTGAAATGGCGCACGAAATGGCTCTTACTGTTATAGCCTGCCGCTGCCATGATCTGTTTGACGCTCAGTACGCTGGTCGAAAGAAGGTGACGGGCTGTTTCCATTCTGAGCCGTCTGAGATATTCTCCTGGCGAGATCCCGGTTTGACTCTTGAACAACCGGCAAAGGTGAGAAGGAGAGAGATTGGCTACACCTGCCAATTCGGTTAAAGAAATGCTTCGCTGAAGATTGGCGCTCATGAAGTCGATCACGAGCCGAACCCTTGGGCTAAGGATATTGTCCTGCGGGACAGCAGAGTCGTTGGGGTATCCCGGGTTTTGCGATTTAGCGCTTGCTCTTTTGCTTCCTTCTTTTATACTCATAGCCGTCCTTTGGGCACGGCGGCGTGTTCGAGGCACACCAATCCTGTTACACGCCGTTGTGCAGTTGGGCAGGGTAGGCCGCCATGACAGTGGCGGCCTGTCCCGCAATTCTGATCGATGTATTGTTTGCTGGTTGGTTCAGGAACGGGCGGGTGGCGCGCGAGAGCCGATGCAGGTCAGCATCCGGCTAAGGATGGCTTGAGTAATTCCATCGTGGGGAACTGCCGCAGTTGCGGTATTCGGGATTATGGCTCTTTGAAAAGAAAGTTTTGGATGTCCAGGCCAAGGTGAGGCTGGCGCTCTCGATGGCTCGCGCTTCAGATCCCGTTCGACGTTGGGTGAAGGTTCTTTTTCCGGAACACGACTGAACGCGACGACCGAAGGCGTGGCAGCGAGTCGCTTCGCAGCAATCTCATCGCGAGTCTCGCTCCACTCCGGATAAGCTGGAGCGAAGGGAGAAGCGAGAGCGATGGCGCAAGCTGCTTCCGCTTCCGCGGTGCGACCGACTTGACCTAACTCATATGCAAGGTCAGCGTGGTAAACGTAAAAGTAAAAGGGGATTTGTTTGCTTGCGAGCCGAAAGACCGGCCATAGACGTTCGAGATCGGCCAGAGCCCCGTGATGATCACCGCCCTCGCTTCGGATCGCGCTTATCGTCTCGTGGGCAGACAGTGTGGTTATCAGATCGTGCTCACTGCCCAGACGCATTGCTTCCAGATAAAAGCACCCAGCTTCGTCAAGGTTGCCACGCTCCTGCTGCATCACACCCAGAGTCTGCATTGAGCGCGCTCGATAGCTTAATACCGGACTATCTACAATTCTTTCGAGAAGGGTCTGGGCTTCGTCGCCTTGGCCTCTCCGCTTCAGCACCAAAGCGGAATAGTACAACCCGACTTGTCTAGCCTCTGGCAGGGGGAGACTCAATAGGACTTCACACACCTCTGCTAACGTGCGCATATCACGCCAGCCGATTGAATGCTCCGCGAGTCGGATCAAGGACGTTGCGAGTTGATGGAATACTTCTTTTGAATTCGAGGCTCGAACAAGCTCAAGGGCGATGAGACGTTGCCACGATGTGCCGTGACCGATTGCGGTACGCGGTTCGGCGAAACCCGCGAAGGAGGACGATACCTTGGCTAAGAAACTACTGCTCACAGCCATCTGCCTTTTGGTCCTACCGGTTTTCTCTTCACCATCCAGTGAAAGAGGCCAGAAAGACGCAGTTGCCTTTCAATCGGTCGTGTTTGCCGGGCGCACCCTGCTCGGCGGCTGGTGCCAATGCGGCAGTGACGGCTGCTTCTGCGACCCAGGCGAGCAACCCGGTGGCAACAGCGCCACATCCGCGAATCCGAATAAGAAGTTTTCGAATCAAGGCACTACCCCGGCAAGCGCGGAACGGACGTCTGGGTTTGACTTCGGGTCAGGCGCGTTGATGCTCGCGCTCGCGTTCTTCCTGTGGACTAGATTGCGAGGCTAAGCCTCGAGCCACTCCTTAGCCCACGCCCAATGAGTTTGCTTGGCGCCACTGAGCAGCATGGTGGCTCGGGGAACTTGCGTCTCCGTGGCGGCCCGCATTGTATAACAGTTTCTTCCTGATTTCACTCAAAAAAACAAGACTGGCTCCTCGGTTCTCTTTTGCTAGGGACAAGCTCGCACTGGGGACGCTTCGAGGGAGGACGGCCCGACGAGTTTAGCCGAGTCCTGCCTAGCCGAGGTTGAATGCTCAGCCAGGCTAAGTCGAATGTAGCTATTGACGGAGCCTCGATGGTTCGCGGGCAGGCGGCTACTAGAACATGGCACCGCTACGAGTTGCTAAGGGATCTTGCGATCTAGCGCTATGCACTACCGACCGCCTCAAGTCCCACTTCAGACACGTCTTTTCCAGAAGCGGAACTCTCAGGCTACTTAGCCGATGCGCTTCAGCTCGGCCGTAACGGTAGCGCCTGACGTTTTGATTCTGACTCTCGTGATAAGCCGGTTCGGATTGTCGCTCAACCAGACGAGCATCTCGCCGCTACGCTTTATGAAACGGCCATCGAAGACCTTGGCTTCCAACTTTATGGTCTTGAATTTCCCGAGAGCCAGCTTTAACTCTTCACGTTTTCCCACGAGCACCTCGATGTTGTAGAGGTCGCCGCCGTCGCTTATCGGTATTGCAATGACATCGCCCTCGTTGAGCTTCTGAGTTCGAACATAGTAGATCGCCGAGAGCAGGTCCTGGACCCACGCAGGTGACGGCGCTTCTTTGACCCTGGGCTGCGCCTTGGTGTCTGCAAGATTCCGCGCGGTAAAGGTGACTCGTCCAGCCTCGCGGTTGATGGTCGACGCCTGCTCGCGTCGGGTCTTGCCCTCTTGAATCGTTCTCTTGAAACTGTGAAGCCCCAGGTCTGCTGCGTTCACCGTGGATGAGTAAGTGTCCTTTACTTTGAATCCCAGCAGAGTTGGAAAGAAACCGCGGGACACGGCTTCGGCTTTGAATTCGATCGAGGCAGACTCTGGGCCGGCTTGCTTCAAGACTGAGATCTTGATGTCGCCTACGACGCCTGAGAAGATCAGCTTAGAAAAGCTCACCTCGTAGACAAGAGTCTCGCCCGGCTGGAAGGGAAGCGGGAGAGCGACTTTCGCGGCCCCCGGCGGCGCCGCCGTTGCGGGCTTCTCGGGGCTTGTCTGCGCTGCGCCGAGGGCAGTAACCACAACGGCTGCCGCAATCGTCCCCGAGAGCTTAGAGATCATCGACTTCATGATTACCCTTTGAGACGCCTGTTAACTCGCCGGAAGCAGCACGAGTTTTGCCGCAAGCATCGCGTAGACTGCCAGCAGGGCAAACGCCGCGCGATACTCGCGGTGCTTCAAGTAGAGCGCAGCATCGAATCCGCGGCCCGCTTGATCCCCTCCGATAAGCGCTGTCTGCCACGGGCCTCTTCGATACCGCGTCAGTCGCAGATGAAACAACGGGACCCGTCTGCTGTAGTCTCTGTACTCGCTTGGGAATAGTTCGCGCATCGTCTCTGCTTCGGTAAACATTACCGGCAGGTAGATAAAAAGGTAGAGGCAGATGAAGAGCGCCGTAAACCACAACGTGCCCGCGCTAACCGCGACTCCGGTTCCGAGAAGAAACGTCCCGAGATACAGCGGATTCCGTGTATGCGCGTAAGGGCCCACAATCGTCAGCTCCTCGTTCTTCTTCAGGTAGCCCGACGCCCACGCGCGAATCACAAGACCAATGAAGGCGACCGCCCCACCCATCAGCAACCACCTCGGATTGGGCCGCGCGGATATGAAGAGCAACGGTGCAAGCACAAAGCCTGCCGGCACTCGTATGCGCTGAGCTAGGTGTCCAAACGTCACTCTGGATCTTTCCTCTCTTTATCGGCGAGCCGCTTAGACGCAGCTTTCGCGACCCTGCTCAACGGAATGTCCATACACTCCCAATGCCAGCAGCTTCGCCGGTGGCAGTTCGAGCGGCACCACAGATCCAAGCCTACAGCGATGTCGCGCTTGTCGAACGGCCCGTTTCGCTCAGCCGAGGTAGGTCCGTAGATCCCAACGATCGGCGTGGAGCTCGCCGCCGCGAGATGAAGCGGGCCTGTGTCGCCGCCCACAAAGAGACTTGCACGCCGGGCGAGCGCGACAAACTGTTTGAGCGTGGACGCGAGTGGCCGGGCGGCCTTGGCGCGGGAGCTTGCGGCGACCTGATTAGCCAGAGCTTCTTCGCCAGGGCCGTAGGTGACGATTGAGGCCATGCTGTGCTGTTCGAGAAGCAAATCGGCCAGTTGACCGAATCGTTCGGCAGGCCAGAGCTTCGTGGTCCAGCCGCCTCCGGGATTCAGAATCGCGAAACGCTTCCCGCGCGCGCCGGCTTCTGATTCCGCGAAGAGATCGTCTTCAGGGCGCAGAGCGATCGGGAATTCGTATGGAGTTGAATCGCTCGACGCCCCGTTCATTTCAAGGGCGGCGCGAGCGAGCGCAAGATTCTTCTCGATCACGTGCTCGAGATGAGATGTGTCGACCTCTTCGGTCAAGAAGACGCGGCTGGCCTTTTCGCGCAGACCGGCCGGGTCGAAACCGATTCGTCGGCTCGCGCCCGATGCGCGCGCGACGATGCCAGATTTGATCAAGCCCTGGAGGTCGATTGCGACATCGATCTTGCCGCCGTTGCTGTGCGGGCCACGATGTCGCAACTCTCCGAGTCGCGCTCGCGCATCGGCGAGTGTATGCATGCTTAGGGGCCGCTCGCGCCAGGAGCGAGTATCGATCTCAATCAACTGATCGATTACCGGCGAGTCTTTGAGAATAGCGCTCGCGCTGCGCTCGACTACCCATGAGATCTGAGCTTCCGGCAAGGCGCGTTTGAGAAACGCTGCTGCGGGTAAGGCGTGAACCACGTCGCCTATCGAGCTTAGTTTGACGATGAGGATTCGCATTCGGAGATGATCGCGTCCGGTTCCGATTATAGCATCCGCCACGGTCGCAGGACGTTCGGAACAGGATACTCGAAGTTCGTGCGCCAGCGAGAGAAAGCGGTGGTGCAACTATTAGGTTGGGGCGTTGACAACCGCTATTTCGACAGAGTAATGTTCCGCCGTCGGCGGGCGAGAGTTGGGCGTTTTCCCCCTTCTGAGGCGCTTCTATGACTCTTGGCTCAACCGACGCTAGTGCGAGGGTTTATCGAATGGTGAGCACCTCGAATCCATGATTGTTTTGGCATCATCAAGGTCCGGCATCAACTATGACGCTGAAGCACGGCGTTTGCCGCGACTCGAAAGTACCGTAAAGGAGAACAAGTTATGCTCAACAGGGTCGTAACCCGCCGTCTCGTGCTCGTTGGTTTGGAGATGGCGTTCATTGGAATGCTAGGTTGGGTAATTCTGTCGAGCGGTCTGCCTGGCCGGAGTACCCAAGCGGATGTCGCTGGACAATCTGAGGAGAAGGCTCAAAAGCAAGAGCGCTTTGCTCCAACCGAGGGCGTGCCGGAGCCCGAAGTTAAGCGACCTGTCCGTTCATTGGCCGATCCCGGAACTCAAGCTTGTTCGACGTTTGACTTCGGTGGTGGCGCAATTCAGGGATTCACCGTGCAGCCGGTATTCGGAACGCCGTTGGTCTTGTGGCACGCTGTAAACGGTGTATGCCGCGCCAATCTAGCCGGTCACACCACGCCATATACTTTCTACTTTGGTCAGGATGGGACCTGTAACTACAACACCGGCGCGAGAACTGCTTCGAACCTGATTTCTCCGCCGATCAGTCTGGCAGGGAGCTTCGCGCCATTCACGTTGAACTTCAACTACCTGTTGTTTGTAGAAGGTGGAGGATTCGACTCGACCTTCGTTGACATCTCGACCGACAACGGGACAACGTGGACGCAGATCGCGTCGAAAGCCGATCTGATCAACGACAACCAGTGGCACAACAAAGGACTCAATGTCACGACCCAGGTAGGTGCAGCGGCCTCGGTGAGGTTGCGCTTCCGGTTCGATTCGGTCGATAACATCGCGAACTCCACGACGGGCTGGCATGTCGACGATATCTCAGTCTGCGGTGGGGCTTTCAACTTCTGTGTGCAGGACACCGTGAAGAATGACTTCATCGAATTCAACTCTGTCACTGGAGCGTACTTCACCAGACAATGCAGCACGGGGTTCACAACAAGTGGAATTGGCACGGTAACGACGAATGGTTCGACCATCACGTTGACGCACAACTTCAACCCTAACTTCAATACCGTCTCGGTGAACACCTCCACTCGCACCGGCACGGCAACGATAAAGAAGCAGAGTGGCCTCTCGATTGTGGCCTATAAGATCACGGACACAAACATCGACAACAACAGCTGCGCTTGTCCGTGACAAAGCTGCTTACGCTTAGCAAAGGAAGGGCTGGCCTTGTTTGGCCAGCCCTTTTTTTGGATTGATGAAGAATGCGGAATTGGACCCGGAGGGACAGCTTGTTCGTTGTGTCATAAGACTGACGCGACCAACTGATGGCTGCTGTTGAATCGTTAGTAACCCCCGATCAGCCGGTCGTCAGTAGTGCCTAGCGCTTTGAAGCTGCTTCACGTTGGAGCCTCTCGATCCGCAAGATCGTCTTCTCTTCCGAAGCTCGCTCGGGTGCCTCGCGCGCGTAAGCCTCCCATTCAGCGATTGCCTTGCCGTAAAGGCTGGCCTCTTCGTACAGCACGGCGAGCGCGGCATGACAATTCGGGCAAGGGCCTCCCGACTTGTCTATGGCGCGAAGCAATATTCGCCGAGCCTTATTAGACTTCCCGTCTCTTGCCAAGGTCTTGGCATACGCGATCAGCTCCTCGGGGTCGTCGGTCGCATCGGGTATGCTTCGAGCCCTCTTGAATGCTGATCGTGCTTCGCCGGAATTGGGATTCACGTTTAAGGCAAGCTGCGCTTCCCGCGCGGCTAGCTCGTGTTCGCCGCGGGCGAGATGCGCTTCCGCCAACAACCAGTGAGCGTTCGAGAAATTTGGGCCCGCTTCAACAGCCTTGCTTGCATATCCAAAGAGTTTTTCCCGGTCACCAAGACGCAACGCAAGATATGCGAGCAGCACATAGTTGGCGTCCGGTGTAAGTGTGCGTGTTAGCGACGCCTCCGCATGAGAAATTGCAAGCGTGAACGCGAGTTTGCGCTCCGCGCTTGTCTGGCCACGCTTCTCGTCCGACTCCGCGCCAGCAACAGGATCGGCTATCGGTAGATTGTCTCCGCAAAGGGCAAGCGCCCGAGCAAAGAGGAAGCGATAGTCGTCAGATGGGTCGGGGTAGCTGATCGCACGATTGCCATGCCTCAATACTTCGCTCATGTCGCCGGTCGTCGCGGCCGCGATGGTTTTGTTGATTTCAACATCCGCCCGAACTATTGAGATTGAATACCACGCCGCTGCGACAAACAACGCGCAGGCTGCCCCGGTAAACAGTGCCCCCGGACGAAGTGCGAAAATCCGGCGGTGCGTGACGTCCAGCCCGGCTTCGGCGCTGACGGGCGCGCCCGTTCGCTCAGTTTCGCCGGCTGTGCCGCTGGTAACCAGGTGACTGGACGATTGAGCCAATGCGGCAAACACGAAGAAATAGAGCCCGGTGGAGATCTGATCGAAAATGAACAGGTTGTGGACAACGACTGCTGCCATCGACGAGATCATTGAGACGGTGATCGTTCTAGACCCTGCGTCTTTTGCCCGCTTGCGCGCTCGCATCAACATCTTGAAGGATGATGCAATGACCGCAACATAGAGGACTGCACCTATCAAACCATAAGAGAGAGCCGCGTCGATGTAAGAACTATGTGAGCTTTCGTTGTTAGTTCCGGGTGCAAGACGCCCAAGTTCAATCGACTTGTAGGGCAAGAAAGCCTTTCGAAAACCTTCGGGGCCGCAGCCCACCAGTGGATTCTGAGCAAGCATCTTCATCGAGTCGCGCCACAGCAGAGTGCGGCCAGACCCGGTTTTTTCGTTAACAAGGAGACCTGCCCTTTGGACTATGTTCCGTGACGCAGGATTGATGGCGATAAGGGCGGAGAAAAACAAGATGACGATGAACGTCGGAACCGCCCAGCGGACAGCTGCGCGACGCTTGAAGAGCGAGGCGCCCTTACTCCATGATCTCGCGAGCAAGACAAACGTCAGTAGACCCGCGACCAGACCCAGCCAGGCGCCACGAGTCCCGCTAAAAACGATTGCGGCCGCCGAAAGAATCGCCGTTGCAAGCCCGACGCGGCGCGCACTTCCGCGCGAATTCAGGCCAAGTCCCGCAGCTAGTGGAGCGACGTACAACAGGAAGTTTCCCAGATAATTTGAGTGACCCAGTGTGCCAATGATCCTTAAGACAGGTCCGCCCGCCGACTCAAAGGTATAGAGCCGAGACGGAACAAAAGGGTCGCGCCCGAAGAACTGCACATAACCGTAAGTTGCAATCGCCAGCCCCGTCAAAGTCATAGCCCAGAGCGTCCAGCGAAATCGTTTTTCGCTCTTGCCGATCACTACGATGAGAGTCGCAAAGACGACAAAAAAGCAGATGTATGTGATCAAGCCCATCTGGTTGTATGAGCTTCCAAAGAGTTCGGCGATCGGAGACGCGCCAAGAAAGGTTGAGACTGAAATGACGATCAAAAACAAAGAGACCAGAAGCACGTGCCTCGACGCCAGAAGTTTCCGTGATTCGCCGCGCTGGCGCGAACAACTGGCGATCCATAACAGCAACGGCAGGAGCGCCGCCGCACCTGTCACCAGCAAAGCGAACTTTGGCAACGAATACATCCTGTGGACGGCGGTGCTGAAGGCGCAGGGAACGGCGACGATCAGCGAGATCGTCAACCAGTACGCGACCGTGCCGGCTCGTCCTTGCACCTTAATGTTCGAGGCTGCTTCGCTTGCTGGTGTATTCATAGGAGGCGATTGTGAGGTGCGCCAAGCAAGCTGCAAAGCGCGGTGATTCTATATCCTTTTTTCGCGCACGTCGGCAAGCGCGCAAGTCGGTAGTGTCCTACTTGCGTTGCTCGATTGGAAAACCGCCAAGACGCCAAGAACGCCAAGCTCAGACCAAGAATCCGTTGAGAATCTTGGCGCTCTTGGCGTCTTGGCGGTTGGTCGATTCGCCGACAAACGAGCAACACAACTTTAGGACACTACCCGCAAGTCGGAGTCGATTCTTTGATGACTCCAGTCACCGCGTGCTAGAATGCGGCTCGCCACGCAAGCTATGACAAGCATCAGCATACTTGGCTCGACTGGCTCGATCGGTCAAAGCACCCTCTCAGTAGTCGAGTCACTTTCCGGCAGGTTTACAGTTAGCGCGCTCGCCGCCGGGCGCGACCTCGAAGGCCTGACCCGGCAAATATCCCGCTTTCGGCCGCGGCTGGTCTCCGTAGCGAACGAGCGCGATGTAAGCGAGCTGAGTGAGAAGCTCCGAGCTGCGAGCGTCGCGCCGTTGCCGGAGATCGCGTTCGGCGAGGAAGGGCTTGTGGCCGTCGCAAGTCTTGAAGGCGTCGACACGGTCGTTTCCGCTACAGTTGGCGCGGTCGGGTTTCTTCCAACCTACAAAGCGCTCTCGCTCGGACGCCGGGTGTGTCTGGCGAACAAAGAGACGCTGGTGATGGCTGGCGAGCTGATGACGCAAGCAGCGCGAGACTCGGGCGCCGAGCTCTTGCCGGTCGACAGCGAACACAACGCGCTTCATCAGTGCATGAGAGGCGAGCACCTTTCTGAAGTAAAGCGATTGATCCTGACTGCGTCGGGAGGCCCGTTCCGGCAAACGCCGCTCGATCTGATGCGCGAAGCTTCAGTCGAAGAAGCACTCGCGCATCCGACGTGGCAGATGGGCTCCAAGATCACGATCGACTCGGCGACGTTGATGAACAAGGGTCTCGAAGTGATCGAAGCAGGCTGGCTGTTTGGCTTCGCCGCCGATCGAATTTCAGTCGCGGTGCATCCGCAGTCGATAGTTCATTCAATGATCGAGATGGTCGACGGCTCAATCATCGCGCAGTTGGGCGTGACCGATATGCGGTTGATGATCCAGTACGCGCTTACCTATCCCGAGCGGCTTCCGACGGACCTGCCGGCGCTTTCGCTAGACAAGCTTTCGAAGCTCGAATTCTTCGAGCCCGATCTCGAACGCTTTCCGTGCCTCGGACTCGCCTATGAAGCTATGCGCGAAGGCGGAACGATGCCTGCCGCGATGAGCGCTGCCAACGAAGTCGCGGTTGCCTCGTTCCTCGACCGGCGCATCAAATTTATGGAAATTCCGCGCGTTATCTCCGAGACAATGAACGGCCACGCTACTAAGCCGTGTTCGAGCATCGAGGCAGTCCTGGAAGCTGACCGCTGGGCTCGCGCACGCGCGGAGACGGTGATAGCTGGGCAGGCGTCGATGGTCGGAAGTTAACCAAACCGTGGCGCTGGCTTCAGCCTGTGGGTCTTGCTCATTCAGGCGCGGACAAGTGTCTGCACGGCGCGAAGCAAAGAAAAAAAGGGCAGCCAAAGCGGGCCGCCCTTTTTAGTCCGATCATCCAATCCCTCAGATCACCTCACCGACACATCGTTTTGTTATCGTTGTCGTGTCATTGAAAGTCCTCGTGATTCTCCTGGGTACAGTCGTTTCAAGACAAAATTGAATTGATTGGGGTGCACTGGGACGGCGCTACGTGAAGACCTCAACACGGACTAAGACACCAAAGGACAAACCAAGAGTAGGGCATTACCCTAGCGCCACGCTGGTAGACACTCAACCAGCGCGGGGGTACACTTGAAAGGCGTTTGAAGGCAGCGGGGGCGAGCGTTCTAATCCGAAGTTTTAGCGGTTTCCGAGGCATCAAAAGGAGATTCAATTGGGCACGTTCTTATTCTCGGCACTGGTATTCATAGTTGTTCTCGGCGCGATGATCGTTATCCACGAGTTCGGCCATTTCATCGTTGCAAAGTTTTTCGGCATTCGAGTCGACGTTTTCAGTGTGGGTTTTGGGAAGCGCCTCTGGGGGGTCAAGAAAGGCGACACCGATTATCGCATCAGCCTGATTCCGCTTGGCGGGTACGTCAAGATGGCAGGTGAGAACCTCGACGAACAGCTAACCGGCGCGCCGGATGAGTTCACGTCGAAGCCGAAATGGCAAAGGCTCTGCGTAGCTTTCGCCGGCCCCGCGATGAATATTCTAACCGCGCTTGCGATTCCGACCGTGATGGCGATGATGCACCACGAGGTCCCCGCCTATCTCGACAGGCCTCCGCTTATCAGAGCAGTCGAGCCTAACTCGCCGGCTGAACGAATTGGACTACAGCCGGGCGACTTGATCGTCAACATCGACGGGCGTGAGAACCCTACATGGCATGATATCGAAGACACAGTAGCTGTGAATCCGGATCAGACCGTCCCGCTCGCGGTTAAGCGAGGTGATGAGATCAGGCAGCTCACCTTGCCCATCGAGGGCCGGCCGGTCGAACAGGAAAAGATAGGCTACGCGGGCTTCAAACCGGAAGAAACGAAGTTCGTCATTCGAGAGGTAAGGCCCGGTGAGCCGGCGGAAGCGGCGGGGCTTCAAGTTGGAGATCAAATCATCGCGATCAATGGCAATAGAGTCGAGCAGAGCGGATATGGAACACTGGAGGTCGTTCGGCTGATCAAGAGCAGCGCCGACCAGCCGGTCACACTCACTGTACAACGCGGTGGCGAGAGGCTGGATATCAAGGCTACGCCGGTCGCGACCGACGGCGTCGTGCGACTCGGTTTCTCACCGGAGATCGTCGGATACGAAATGGTGAACCAGCGGCTGGGGCCGGTTTCCGCGTTCAAGTACGCAGTGAACGCCAACCTTAGAATCCTCTCCCTGACAAAGACTGCGCTTGCGCAAGTGTTCGCGGGCAAGCGCTCGGCTAGTGACACGTTTACCGGACCTGTCGGTATCGCAGCGATCGTCGGCCAGGCGGCGCAACGCGGACCCGAACCTGTGTTCGAGTTGATGTTCATCCTCTCGCTTAATCTTGGCATCTTCAACCTGCTGCCGATACCTGTGCTGGATGGCGGCTTGATCTTCATGATCCTGCTCGAATCGGTGCTGGGCGTGTTCGGGCTTCCGCTGACGCTTCGAATCAAGGAGCGGATGATGCAGGTCGGGTTCGTGATGCTGATGTTGCTGATGGGATTCGTGATCTTCAATGACATCTCCAAGAGGATACCGTGGCGCTCCTCAACCCCGGCTGCAGAACAAGCGCGGCCGGCTAACAAGTAGAAAGGTAATTGGAGGCGCGCCTTGATGAACGAAAGCAAAATCGCAGCTCCCGCCGACGCGCTCATCGGGCTGCTCAAGGCCTCGCTCACAGGCGGCGGAGCGCAAGCCTTTGGTTACCTCGTTGTCTACACCTCGTTCGGCGTCTTAAAAGGCCGAACCGGAATGGCTTTTCACGAGGAGCTGATCAGTCAGGAGAAGGGCGGAGAGCCGCCTCAGTTGATCGAGTTGAACGACGTCATAGTCGAGCACTACTCGAATCATCTGGCGACAGCGAACTTCGAGCGTTTCTACGTGCGGCTTTCTGAAGTGCAGGCGTTTGCGCTGGTCGGATCGAAGGGACAGTCGTAGCGCCGGCTGCAAGCTCGATCAGGCAAGGCTTGATTGACCTTTACGCCGCAGCTTGATAGGGTCGTGCCACAACATATATTTCAAGCGTCAGGAGGAACAATTATGATCAGAAGTCTAGTCGTAGGTTTGGTTCTGGTGATGTCAGCGGTCGCGCTGGCCGCCGATAAGAAGGAAGTGAAGCTTAGCGGGTTCGTGATCGACAACGCGTGTTCAGCGCGCGCGACCGGGGGGGATGCGCTGGATAAGGTAAAGGCGCATTCGACCAAATGCGCCCAGATGCCCAAGTGCGCGGAGAGCGGCTACGCGATATTCGCGGATGGGAAGCTCTACAAGTTCGACGCGGAAGGCAACAAGAAAGTCGCCGAACTGCTGAAAGCTACGAAGAGCGAAAAAGGCCTGGGAGTCTCTCTGGAAGGGACTGCTGACGGCGACACCATCCACGTCGCAAAGATTGCTGAAAACGTGGAAGCAATGAAGTAGACCTTTCTCTTTCGGACCGCGGGAACGATCTCCTCACGCCCGAGTCCGCGGTCCGAAGGAAGTCCCTCATCTCACCTTCATCACGACCAGGGTAAGGTCGTCCTGCTGCGCTGTATCACCGCACCAACCGCGAACCTGTTCGACTATTACTTTGCTGAGTTCGGCTGCTGAATGATGCGCCGAGCGGGCGGCAATCTCTCGCAGCCTTGGCTCTCCGAACTGCTCCTCGCTCGAGTTAAGCGCTTCGGTTACGCCGTCAGTGTAGGCGACCAGCACGTCGCCGGGCTCCATCTGAATCGCTTCCTGCTCGTAGCTGCAGTCTGAGAACGCGCCGATAATCGGGCCGCCCGAAGTCAGCAGCCGTACTCGAAGTTCAAAAGCGTCAACGTCAGCTTCTTCAACCGGGATCGCGGCGGCCCCGCCCGCGCTCGCACTGCCTGCGCGCTGGGCTTTCATTGGCGGCGCTGCGCGCACCAGAATCGGCGGATTGTGCCCGGCGTTCACATAAGTCAGGATTCGCGTTTGCTCGTCGAACTGTGCGTAGAAGAACGTTGCGTAGCTTGCCGCGTCTGTCGACAAGTGCAAGAGCTGATTCATCGACGACACAAGCTCGATCAAGTTGCCGTTAACGGACTGCGCGCGGCTCCTGAGCGAGGCTTGCACTGTGGACATCAACAGCGCGGCCGATATTCCCTTGCCGGCCACGTCCGCGACGGCGATCCCCAGTTTGCGGTCGTTGAGTTGGATGAAATCGTAGTAGTCACCGCCCACTCCGTGCGCCGGATGACACACACCCGCCAGATCGAGCGAAGCCGACTCGGGCGGACACTCTGGAAACAATCGTCGTTGAACCGTAGTTGCGAGTTCCAACTCGTGCCGCAGCCGCTCCTCGCCCGCGACTTGTCGCACGAGCTCGACGTTTTGAATCGCGAATGCCATCTGCAACGCGACTGCCATGAGCAGTTGTTTGTCTTCGCGCGAGAACGGCAAGTCGCCAAGCCTCGGGCCAAGCGAGATGATCCCCAATAGCTCGTCCTTCGTCGCGATAGGCAGCAGCAGCGAAGACCGAATGCGCCGCAACATCGCGCGCTCTTGTCGTCGAACCTCGATGATCTCCGCGTCGGCCATCGGAAGCCCCTGACCCCACGAAGCAAGATCCACTGCAAAAGGAAGCGAATACCGCTGCATCCTCCTCACGGCATAGCCGTCAGCCGGAAGCAACAGGCTCGAGTCAAAGTCGGCCGCGCTGACACCGGTTGTTTCGAGGCTGGACGAAATCGCGCACGGATACTCGCTGCTAGAACGATCGCGCAGGAAGATGTTGATGCTCTCGACGTGAAGCGCCTCCTGGATCTTTGCCACCGCAAGCTCGAGCATCTGGCGAACGGTGGTGACACTTCGCATTTCCATCCCGAGGTCCGAGAGGATCTGATGCGCGTCGTAAGCTTCCCGGAAAAACAGGCGGTCAATGATTGGCATCACCTGCTGATTCAGAAGCGTCAGCACTCCTATCGCCAGCGCCGTGGCAGCCATCGTGACGATGATGTCTGCCCGGTCGCCGAGCTGGTCGATCGTCGCAAGCCTGCTGCCTGTTAGCAAGAAGCTCAGCACCGCAAACACCACCAGCGCCTGAACGATGATGAAGCCGCGCGAGACAAGCAGGTAGCGCACGCTTCGTCGCAGGATCAATCTGACTGGGATCACTTGATGTCTGACGATTGCGTACATAAAAGACAGCGGAAAGAGCGGGAACGAAAACAGCGCGATGATGATTAGCCACTGCGCTAGCTTCGGGTTGTTCTTCTGGAGGTCAAAGAGCATCGACAGGGCTATCGCGATGAACATCGGGAGGAACCCAGCGATGCTGCCGGCTACGACTACGCGCATCCTCCGCCGCGAGGCCCACCCGGCCTGCCGGTAATTAACCAGCAACGACAACAACCCCGCCGCTATGTAAAGCGGCGCGACCAGCCCGATGATGGGTTCAGCCGCCGGGTAGGCAAGGCGAAAACTAATCGTTCGGTCCGGCGCAAACGCCGCAAGCAAATTCAGGATCGCGAAAAAGGGAAAGATCGTCAGCAGGTGCGGAACGTAGATGTAGGCTTCCAGTCGCGGCGATCGCCTCATTAGCGCCGATGGCTCGGGAAAAATCTGGAAGAAGTGCAGGAACACCGGCCACAAGAACAGCGAGACCACTTGCACCGTCAGCATCACAGCAACAAGGTACACGGGTTCTCCGGCGAAGGACGGACTCATCGCGGAGAGGGCGCCGGTGAACATCCCGAACATCAAGGCCAGCAAGAGAGCTTGCTTGTCATCGGGCTTAAAAAGAAAGACAGCAAGCCCGGTGAGCAGGAAGATGTTCGGAACGACCAGCCTCGCCACTCCGTTCACTACCCACCAGCTAAGCGGGATCGCCTTTGACTGAAGACTGAACGGCGGCTGGAAAAAACCATCGCGCCTGACCACGACCGTGTACACCTCGCCCGGATCGATGTCGTTGAAGATTGGCGGAATCTGCGAAGCGAAGTTGATCGGATGCCCGTTTATTGCCACAAGCTCATCGCCCGGCCGAAGCTGTCCCTGGGGCTCGCTTGTAGTGAACCCCACGACCATCACCAGCGTCCCGACTTGAACGCCTCTCCAGCCCGGCTCGCTTTCCATCCCGAGCAACGGAAGCGTCCTGACAAAGCGGACTCCGCCGTAGATCAGCAGCAGCGTGAAGAAGATCGCGCCTAGAGCAAATTGGGTTCGCTTTCTCATTCGTGATTTCGTTGACTCAATATAGCAGCCGAACACAGCGGACTAAAGAGCGGGACCCGACGGTCGATCCTGCTGCTACTCTCGAGTACGCGGCTGGCCCGGACCGGGATACAAGAAGAATCTCGCGACTTCTCTGCGTAGCCTCTTCGCCTCCGCGCCTCTGCGGTTAAAGAGTCTTTCAGCCGTCGAGTGCCGCGGAGCCCGGCGCACCTTTCAACCTAACGCTCCAGTGTCTATAATCCAAATTCTGAATCCAAACCTCGGAGGCCCACATTGATCGAAGCAATTCAACAAGCGCTCAAGGACGCCGACCTCGACGGCTGGCTCTTTTATAGCTTTCGCGGCAGCGATCCCATAGCCGCAAACATCCTCGGCATGCCAACCGAAGGTCACATGGCCACGCGCCGCTGGTTCTATCTCGTGCCGCAGGCGGGAGAGCCCACGCGAATACTTCACTCGATCGAGCGCGACGTGCTGGATCACTTGCCTGGTAAAAAGATGATCTACCTCCCGTGGCAACAGCTTCACAGCATTTTGAAGAGCGAGCTGACCGGTCTCACAAGCAAGCGCGTGCCCCAATTGGCGATGCAATACTCGCCCGACGCCGCGATACCTTACTTGTCGAGAGTCGATGGCGGAACGATCGAGCTGATCCGTTCGTTTGGCATCGACATCGTTACATCGGCTGATCTCGTGCAGCGATTCGAGGCGGCCTGGAACGACGAGCAACTCGCGATGCACGAAGAAGCCGCGCGCGGCTTGTACGCCAGCGTCCACGAAGCCTTCGCCGAGATCGGCAGCAGGATCAAATCCAACACCCCGACAAACGAGTACGAAATTCAGCAGTTCATCATGTCTCGTTTCGCCGAGCGCGGGATGATCACCAAAGACCCGCCGATCGTCGCGGTCAATGGCAACAGCGCCGCTCCTCACTATGGGCCGACGCGCGAGCACAATTCGCCGATCAACAAAGGCGACTTCGTGTTGATCGACTTGTGGGCCAAGCTCGACAAGCCCAACTCGGTTTACGCAGACATCACGTGGACTTCGTTTGTCGGGGACCGCGCGCCCGACGAGGTAGTCAAAGTCTTCAATATAGTGCGAGACGCTCGCGACGCAGCTACAGAGTTCGTGAAGGAGTCATTCAGCGCGGGTCGAAAGACCTTTGGCTGGGAAGTCGATGACGTGTGCCGAGCGGTGATTCAGAAAGCGGGCTACGGTGAGTTCTTTATTCACCGCACGGGACACAACATCCACACCGAAGTGCACGGCAATGGCGCTAACATCGACAACCTCGAGACTAAAGACGAACGAGTGTTGATTCCGCGCACCTGCTTTTCGATCGAGCCTGGGATTTATCTCGAAGGCAAATTCGGAGTGCGCAGCGAAATCGACGTGTACGTGGACGAGAAGGGCGCTCGAGTAACCGGCGGCGAGGTTCAGAAGGAATTGGTGGCGATAACTGGGTAGCCTTGAAGACTCAGTCGCTGCGGCCACACGCGCATAATTCTGTTATGGAAAGGGTGGTGACCCGGGCAAGGTGAAGCCGAGAATCTCTGCGATGCCTTGCTCGATATTTGCCAAATCTACCGCTGAAAGAGCTCCCAGCTTGCGGACTACATCGGACTTATCAACGGTAGCGAGAACTCCCCGAACGGCAGAAGCTTTCAGCAATCCCGCCGCCCTCCAATCCTGAAGCAACGTATCGCCCGGCCGAAATGGTGGAGAGAGGTTGCTTGTGACGGCAGCGACTATCAGTTTGATGCCCGCCGAATTGAAGACATTGGTGCTGATCACGACCGCCGGGCGACGCTTGTAGCCGACTGCACCGCTGAATGCGATGTCAACAAGAATGACGTCGCCAATTCTATAGCTGGTCATAGACGGCGTCTTCTTCGTTGTCCCATACTTCTTTGAGCGAACCGCGTGATGCGGTTAGCCAATCTGAAATGAGCGCCGCCTCGGAGTCGGTATGTTGGGCGGTTAAGTCCAACAACGCAGCTCCCAAAACTCGCCAGTCCTCACCGATCTTTATGCCGCGCGCCCTGCCAGATTGAAGCAGCGTTAGGATTGTTT
This sequence comes from Candidatus Onstottus arcticum, assembly GCA_038040485.1. Lineage (GTDB taxonomy): Bacteria > Acidobacteriota > Blastocatellia > UBA7656 > UBA7656 > Onstottus_B > Onstottus_B arcticum. The sequence continues at coordinate 731 of JBBPIE010000061.1, read as the reverse complement.
CTGTCGAAACGCGTAGCAAGTAACCCGCTTCCTCGACTGTGTAATAGACGTTCGGTTGAATTGCGAGGGACTCAAGTGCACTCATAGATTGATGCTCCGATGCTACCGTACCACTAGAAGGATCACCGGGCAAGTTTTCACTTTCGTACCTTCTCTATCAATCAAGCACCCATCTTATCATTCTGGGATACGAAGGGACGCTGAGTTCCTTTGCCCGCTTCTCGTCGGCGGTTAGGCCCACCCATTGCAGCATCGGCACTCCAAAGTAGCGACGCTGCGTGAAGTTCTCTATCAGCGACTCCGACCATCCCTTGTAGCCGCCGGAGTGAAACAATATCCTGAGATCCAACCCGAGGTGAACTGCCGCCGCGTATGACCACGCAATGGCCATCATCTCCTCAGAAGCCTTCTTGCCAACATCGCCGCCGAGCCGCTTTCTTTTCTCGGCCGGAGTGACCGCCACGTGACCCGCTTCGTGCAGCAAGTCCCCGGGGTAAGTGAGCTTCGACTCATCAATCAAGATCGCTCCATGATCAACGTCGATCCCTGGCAGGACGGTTTCTGCGCCGATCTCCGCCGTTCTGACCTCCAGGCCAATCTCGCGCAGGAACGCGACGATCTTAACGGTTACGAGGTCTCTGAATTCAGCATCAGGCATAAGAACCTTGGTGGTGTCTTAATCTGATTTGGAGTGCGGCGACTTGTCGCCGCTTTTCGTGATCCAAATGAGA
>JBBPIE010000060.1:0-21012 GCA_038040485.1 Candidatus Onstottus arcticum | reverse complement strand
CCGCGTTAGCCTTCAGTCTCCGTAATGCCGAGTTTTGCAAGAGGCTCTTTAGTCTATGCTACCTCCGTCTCTGAGGTTAGGAGACTCCTCAACGCGAGTGCCTCGGAAGCACGCCGCTGCAGCTTCGCCTCAACCGATCCGCTGCTGAAGCTCATCGTCGTAATCGGCTGGTCCGGCCGTGGTCTGCTCGCCCGCAAAGGCCAGCTTGATAAGCGGAGGCGCGGCGAGCGTGGTTATCACAGCCATCGCCAGCACCACTCCGTAGATCGCATCGCTTACCGCGGCCAGCCCCAATCCGATCTGCGCGACTACGATTCCGACTTCGCCCCGCGGAATCATCCCTGCGCCAACTTGAATCGCACGCCGGCGTCCCATCTTCAAAGCGCCCATACCGCAGCCGATGAACTTCGTCACGATCGCCAGAACAATCACTATCGCGGCCAGCCCCAGGGTTCCCGCCGACAGAAAGATCGAGAGGTTGAGCTTCATCCCGATGTTCACGAGAAAGAACGGCGTAGTGAACTCGGTGAGCGCGCCTGATTGCGAATGCAGCTTCGTCCCATCGGTCGATTCTGAAAGCGCGACGCCTGCCAGAAACGCGCCGACCAGCCCGGCGATCCCGATCAGGCTCGCAAGCGCGGCAAACCCAAAGCAAAGCACCAGCGCGAAGACAAGCAACGGGTGAGGGATCTTGAGGGCTTGAACCGGCTGGCTTACTCGGTTCACTAAGCGAGTGCCGAAAGCGACGGTGATGACCGTGAAGAAAACCGCAACCGCCGCAGTCACCGCGATGTGCAGATAATTGACCGAGCCCGATGCCATGCTGCTCACCACGGCAAGGACCAGCAACCCGATGACGTCGTCGATGACCGCGGCCGCAAGGATCACTCGACTCGCATCGGCCGAGATCAACCCCATCCCCGACAGCACTCGAGCGGTGATGCCGACCGAAGTCGCAACCATGGCTGCGCCAAGGAAGATGGCTTCGATCCGCGAGTGACCCGGCCACAGGCTAAGCAGTGCGAAGCCGGCAACGAAAGGGACAATAACGCCAAGGACTGCGACCACCAACGCCGTGCCGCCTACTTTGAAGATGTCGCTGGGCCGGGTCTCGAGCCCGACTGTGAACAGAAGAAATATCACGCCTATCTCGGCGAGCGCGTCCATCACGTCGGTGGGTTGAACCCAGTTGAGCAAGGCCGGCCCGATGATAATGCCGGCGAGTATTTCACCGACAACCGCGGGCTGACGGAGCCGCTCGAACAACTCGGCCATGAGCTTGGCGGCTACGAGAGCGATAAACAACGCAAGCAGTATCTTGCCGTGATCTCCTGCGGATAGCAGGAGGGTGCTCAGTACGGCTCCGGTCACGCTCGCTCCTTCCATGGTTGGCGTTGTTGCATCCCGGCATTGTCGTGTATTTGAAAAGACTCGAGCAAGCGAGAAGAGTTGATTAGTGAAGAACTATCACGGTATATCTTCTTCCATGTCACTCTGCAAAGCGCTGGCTCAACGATGGCTGAACCCAGATTCGTGCGGGGTAACTTCTACCTTTTGACAAGCCTTAAAGACTCTTCTCGGACTCGAAGCTCGCACCTATGACTTATCCAGCGGCTTCAATCCTCAGCATAGACGTTTCGCCGTTTGGGCGATCGCTCGCTCTACTACCCGCGATGAAGGTCGTCCGCGAAGCCTATCCCAATGCGTTCATCGCCGTTGCTGCTTCAACAGGGATCTGCGAGCTGCTCCTCAATGCGGGGCTCGTCACCGAGACTATCGATCTAGGTGTGATCAAGCCAGTCGGCGAACCAAGCCTCAACAGAATTGTTCGACTGATAAGAAACGCGCGGCGATTTAACTTTGATCTGGTAGTCGATTTTGCTCCGAGACCCGAGACCCAGTTTCTTTCGCGCCTTGTGCTGCGAGCCCGGACGATCACCCCGTCGAGGCTGCCGCTGGTGATTGAGTTTTTCACCGGCGGGCGAAGGCCAATCGACGAACGGCCGCGCGACTACGAAAGCGTTCTTCGCAAACTCGGCCTCGAAGCGAGGGTCGGCCGCGTGACCATCACGTCAGCTCCCGAGGATAACGCGAGGTTTGAAGAGCTTCTGTCGCGCAGCGGCTCTCGCGGCGGCGAGCCCGTTGTCGTCCTGTACTCCGCGGGCGGCGCGGAAGCGTGGCCCCTCGCTTCGTTCGGCGAGATCGCGCACCGCCTGGCGAACAACTTCAATGCAAGAGTCGTCGCCGCCGATGAACCGGCGGATCGGGTTTTCACAGACGCGCTCGAAGCGTTCCTTCCGAAAACCGCGATTAAGCTCGCCATGCCGCGCGCCGTCGAGGTGATGGCGGCGGTGGCCAGAGCGAGCTTGTTGATAACCGACGAGCCAAACATCGCAACGGTCGCTATGGGGATGGGAACGCCGGTCATCGACGTAGTTGAGCTGTCAAACGTAGTCCGTCGACAAGGACCCGGGTCCGCGCCCGTCAGCGGAACGACCGACGAGGTGTACGACGAAGCCGCCGAGATTCTGCAAGAGAGCAGAAGCGCCTCTCTGTTCCGGCAATAGCGCAATCTCTTGAGCTTGTCAGGGAGTTACTACCTCGGGCTCGCGCGGCACGTATTGACTTAACCTGATTTGGTGTATAATCCCGCCGCAGGGTTTTAGAATCACACACCGAGTCTGCCAGCGATTTAAGGCATTAAGACAAGTTCAGAACTAGCTGAGGGAGTTGCCATGAAGAATCTACTTCTAGGGTTGGGAGTGATCGGATTAATTCCGGGGGCGTGGTTTGTCTACAGATACCTGTACCCTGACGGAGCGGCAGATAAGCAGGATGCTGTCATCGGCGGAGTACTTCTCGCCGTTGCGTTGATCTGCTTTGCAGTTTTCTTCTTTATGAAATTCAGGGAAGAAGGCGAGCAGGACATCAGCATCACCAAGTTCTGACCGTCCGGTGGTGAGTTGCAAAGGCTAGCGATCCGGCCCTGATGCGGCTTGTTCCTGCCCCGCTTCTCCCTTTTAGCGGGACACGCAGGGCATGTGTTTTCATTTGGCCACGCAACCCATCACAAAGACCCAAGCGTTTCGAATTACTCCTCTTCACCGATCCCAGTGCGCCTCAGGCCCGGCAGCGACTTGCAACGTCTATGCGCGCAAGCCGCTCGCGACTTCGGCGAGTCTACGGACTCCTTCTTGAATCGCTTCCATCGAGTTGGCGTATGAAAGCCTAATGAAACCCTCGACTCCGAACGCTGCGCCATCGGTTACCACAACTCGCGCTTCGTCAAGCAGCAGCTTAGAGAAGGCCGCCGACGTTCGAGCGCGCCCACCCAATAGACCTCTCAAATCGGGCATCACATAGAAGGCGCCTTCCGGCATCGAGCATTGAATTCCCGGAATCTGGTTGAGAGCCGGCACAAGCCAGTCCCGCCGCCGTTGGTACTCATTCAGCATCGCGCGGCGCGCCTCCTGCGGGCCATTTGCGGCTTCAATAGCGGCCATCTGGCTGATCGAGTTTGCGTTTGAAGTCGAGTGGCTCTGAACCTTGAGAATCGCGCCGATCCATTCGCGTGGCCCAAGCGCAAAACCGAGCCGCCAGCCGGTCATCGCGTGCGACTTCGAGAATGACCCGCAGATCATTGTTCGCGACCGCAACTCCTCGGGCAACTGTCCGGCGGTGTACGGCAAGGCCGGCGGATACGCGAAGTACAAATAGCACTCGTCGCTTATCACCCAAACGTCTCGCTCGGCGGCCGCCTCGACTATCTTCTCGTATTCGCCGGGCGGAATGATTCGGCCCGACGGATTGTTGGGCGAGTTGAGTATCAGAACACGCGAGCGAGGCGTGATGCTTTCACGGACCATATCCGCCGTCAGCAGGAATTGATTGGGTTCGGTGTCGATGTATACAGGACGGGCGCGCAGGAACTTTGCGATCTCGGGAAAAGTCACCCAGTACGGCGAAGGTATCAGCACGTCGTCGCCCGGGTTGAGTAGCGTTGCCATCGCGTTGAAGATCGCCTGCTTGCCGCCCATCGTCACAAGCGCCTGCGCAGGTTCGTAGCTTGCGCCGAAGTCGCGGCGCATCATATCGACTATCGCTTTGCGCAGCGGGGCGATTCCACTGGTGGCCGTGTAACGCGTGAAGTTTGCTTGGATGGCGCGTTCGCCTGCGTTTTTGACATTGGCCGGGGTAGGGAAGTCGGGCTCGCCTGCTCCCAGGTCCACAAGGTCGACGCCCTCGGCTCGAAGCCGCTCGGCTTCCATCAAAACCGCCAGCGTGGAGGAGACTTCCATGTCCGCCACTGCGGTGGACTCGGTGAACACGGCTCTGCTGATTTTCTGGTCAAGCATAATCAAGGTTCGCGGCGAGTCGCGCGCAATCAAACAGACTGTCCGCTTCTAGGTTTCTGCATCTTCCGCGTTGTCGCGCATCCGCCGTTCGACGCTTTCGGGGACTAACCCGTTGATCGAGCCGCCGAGCTTGAACACTTCTTTGATCAGCCGCGAGCTGATGTAGGAGTAAGCCTCGCCGGCCATCAGAAACACCGTCTCAAGCTCGGGCTCGAGCCTGCGATTCATCAGCGCCATTTGAAGCTCATACTCGTAATCGGAGACGGCTCGAATACCGCGAACAATCGCCTGCGCCTCCTGCTCGACCGCGTAGTGAACGAGAAGGCCCTCGAACGTGCCGACCGTCACATTGGGCCAGGTCACAGTTTCCTGGATCATCTTCACGCGCTCTTCGACCGTGAACATTGGTTCTTTTTCCACGTTCACCAGGATTGCAACGATCACTTCATCAAAGAGCCGCGAGCAGCGCTCGATGATATCGAGGTGGCCCATCGTGATCGGGTCGAATGTTCCGGGATAGATTGCGCGGCGCGTCATCGGTGATCTCCTGGAGGTGTCAGCGAGTGAATGCTGCAATTAAGGTGAGCGATAGTAGCATGGTTAGGTGTGAGTCGCCAGAGGTCAGAAGTCGGAGATCAGAGGTCAGAGGTCAGAGGTCAGAAGTCAGAAGTCAGAGGGCACGAGATCAGAGGGCAAGAGATCAGAGGGAAGAGATCAGAGGGCAGAGATCAGAAATCAGAAGTCGGAGGTAGCCGCTCGAGATCGGCTTCGAACTTGTAGAAGGAAAGCGCCGATTCGCCTTGGTTCAACTGGCGGTAGGTAGCCAGATTCGAATACGCGGGCGCGAGCTGGTGCTTGGAGCGGTGCTCGACCACAACGATCGAACCGGCCGCCAGCAGGTTGCCTGTGGGTAGCTGATTCATCACCTGATCGTAAAGCTCGGAAGCATACGGCGGATCGAAAAACACTATGTCGAAGTGCGCCGATGCTCCAGTTATCTGCTGGAGCGCGAAGAGCACGTCGCGGTTAATTAGTCTCGCCCCGCTTTCGATGCCGAGCGTTCGCAGATTGGCTTCGATGATTGAACAGGCTCGGCGAGAGCTTTCTATGAAGACCACTTCGCTTGCGCCTCGGCTGATCGCTTCGATGCCGACAGATCCTGAGCCCGCGCATAGATCGAGAAAGCGGCCGCCTCGCATCCGGGGAGCGAGTATGTTGAAGAGTGTTTCCCTTAACCGGTCCGAGGTCGGCCGAACGTCCTTTCCTTCGACGGGGCTTAACTTTCTTCCGCGGTAAGATCCGGCAATCACTCGCATCGTGGCTGGATTTGATCATAAGTAGCGGCCAGTGGCCAGTGGCCAGTGGTCAGGGGTCAGGGGTCAGGGGTCAGAGGTCAGAGGTCAGGGGTCAGGGGTCAGAGGTCAGAGGTCAGAGGTCAGAGGTCAGAAGTCGGAAGTCAGAAGTTAGCCGGCGTAAGAGGTGGTGCTCGGTTGTCGGTCTGCCCTCTGACCACTGACCACTGAACTCAGACCACTGGCCACTGACCGCTGCCCTCTGACCACTGACGTCTGACTTCTGACTTCCGACTTCTGCCCTCTGCCCTCTGCCCTCTGCCCTCATTGACTTTTTCTTGAGCGAAACAGCAAAATCGAAACGCGGGCCGAGTGCCGCGTCTACGCGAATTCTTAAGAAGGACATTACTCATGAAAAGGATTGTAGCAACCGCGCTGATGGTGCTCTGGCTGGTGCCCGCCTCCATCGCCGCCCAGCAGAAGGGTACGCTGAAGGGTAAGATTGAAGACCATAAAGGCAAGCCGATCGCCGGCGTCGAGGTCCGTGTCCTGCGCAGTCGCGACCGCTCTTCGCTGGAAACAACCACCGATCAAGCGGGTCTCTACTCATTCGAGTTGGTACCAGATGATTACTCGCTGAGCTTTGATGCCGAAGGATTTCAAGGCGGCTCGATGGTTCGAATGCAGCAAGTGGAAGAAGGCAAAGAAACCACCGTCAAGACAATACGGCTGGACAAGGTGAAAGCACGCACATCGCTCATTCGCGGCGCAGTGTTCGATATTGATGGCCGATCCTTGCAGGGCGCGAAGGTCAAATTAGTGCGCGTGCCAACGGCCGAAGAAGACAAGGACCACAAGCGCGTCGATTCACTCAAGCGCGATTACACGTCGAACAGCCGAGGCGAGTTTGCGTTCCGAGTGCCGGCTCGACGGGCGCGTTACCAGGTGACCGCTTCTCTGGGTGGCTACAAGCCTGAGACCAAGGTGGTGGAGGTGCATGAAGACGAGGCTGTCCCGCTTGCCTTCTCACTCGCACCGTCGAGCTCCAAGTAGTGAGTTAGCCGAACGCCGCGCGTCGCATTTGCTCAACAAAGAAATGGTTCAGGCGGCGGTCCGGTCCATCAAGTCTTCGCGCCGCTGCTTCTGCCCGCCAGGATCACTTCTCGACCCGCCAGATAAAGCAAAACCACCAGGATCGCAAAGGGAATCAGCGACAGGAGATCGGCGTTTGCGCCGTTGAAGAACGGGTTGTGAAGTCCCGCCCACTTTTCAATACTGGCGTTGAAGTCTCCAAACTTTGGCACGCCGGCGATGAACGCTACGACTATGCCCGCAAGCGCTCCGCCGGCGATATAGCCCGAAGCCATCAACACGCCGGGGCTCTTGTCGCCTTCGGCGACGAGTTGTTCCTCGGTGAGGCCCTTGCCTTTAAACTTCTTGGCGATGTACTTATCGACCAGCCACCGAATCATTCCCCCGATAAAGATCGGACTGGAAGAGGAGAGTGGCAGATAAACCCCGACAGCGAATGCGAGAGAAGGGATGCCCGACATCTCGAGTACGATGGCGATCATTACCCCAAGCATCACGAGTCCCCAGGGCAGCTTGTGATTCAAGATTCCCTTGATGATGTAGGACATCAAGACGGCCTTCGGCGCGTCAAACTTGGTCACCGTCGTCCCGTCGGGTCTGATCTTGTGAGTGCCGTTGATACCCGGATCCGCCAGATAGACTGCTACACCCTGCTCGTTGACCAGGTACTTACCGGGAGGGCCTCCGGTGTCGTCGGTCTTGTGCCATGTGCGATAAGAGTTCGCGTCTGCTTCGGCTTGTTTTCCTTCGAGCTTCTCAGCAGGACCCAACTCCGAGGTGTTGGCAGCCAAACCATTCGGGAAGTTGTTCTGAACTTTGTAGACGGCATTTCCGGATTGGTCGACCAGGTACTCGCCTGGATCGACTGTTGAGACTGCGGCCGAGCCGGCTTCGTTCTTCAGCAGCCGATAGGTGCCTGGCGTCGTCGGCTGTGCTTCGCCCGAGTAGGCAGGAAGCGACGAGGCTACGGAGCCATCGACAGCCACCGGCTTCTCTATTGCTTCGAAGCTGGTGTTCGGAAAATAAATCGTGGACGAGTTGTTGAGTTGCAACAGAATGGGTCCGAGCACCACAGCCGAGGCCAGGGCTCCAATCAGAATTGCAGTTTGCTGATGCTTAGGAGTTGCGCCGACCAGGAAGCCCGTCTTCAAATCCTGCGAAGTCGTTCCGCCGTTAGAAGCTGCAATGCAGACGATGCCGCCGATCGAGAGCGCGGTTACGTAATACGTCGGGCCTGTCCAGCCAACGATCAAGAAAATCAGGCAGGTTAATAGCAGTGTCGCAACCGTCATCCCCGAGATCGGATTGGACGACGAACCTATTTCTCCCGTCAGTCGGGATGAAACGGTCACGAACAGAAAACCAAACGCTACGATCAGTATTGCGCCAAGGATGTTCCACTGCAGATTCAGTTGAGGGACGATCATGATGACCGCCAGCAACGCGAAGATGCCGCCGACCACAAACTTCATTGAAAGGTCCTGGTCGGTGCGAGGCGCCAGCGCCGCCTGCTCGCGCCCGCCTCGAAAATCGCTGATTCCGCCCTTGAGCCCGTGCCAGATCGTTGGAAGCGAACGAAACAGGCTTATGATTCCGCCTGCTGCGACTGCGCCGGCGCCGATGTAAAGCACATAAGCGCTTCGAATCTGACTCGGATTCATTTCGCTGATTGGTACGGTTCCCGGCGCGAGAACGGTGGTCATCCCCTCGCCAAAAAACTTGATGGCTGGTATCAAAACGAGATATGCGAGCACGCCGCCCGCGCACATGATCGAGGCAATGCGTGGCCCGATGATGTAACCGACGCCCAACAGCGCGGGAGAAATCTCCGCGGCGATCGACCCCGCCTTGAATGGCGCGGCGAATATTTTCTCGGGAGTATCTTTCCAGGCTTTGAAAGCTCCCATCGCGGTTTGGTAAAGCAAGCCCAGCCCCAGCCCGGCGAAGATGGGAAGGGCGCGAACCTCCGCTACGACCCCGTCCTTGGCAGCGTGCGAAGCGGCGGTGCGCGAAACTTCGTCCGCACCGGCCTTCAGAACCTCCGCGCACGCCGTTCCCTCCGGGTACTTAAGATAGCCGTGCTGCGAGACTATGAGCGCGCGGCGCAGCGGGATCATCATCAGTATTCCGAGCAACCCGCCGAGGATCGCAACAAGCATCACCCGGGTGATCTCGAGATCGAAACCAAGGATCATAATCGCGGGCATCGTTACTCCGACCCCAAACGCGATTGACTCCCCGGCCGATCCTGCCGTCTGAACAATGTTGTTCTCCAATATGTTCGCGTTTCTAAGCCCGACTTTCGAGAATAGCCGAAACAGCGTGATTGATATGACCGCGACCGGAATCGAAGCGCTGACAGTCAAGCCGACTTTGAGAACGAGATAGAGCGAGGAGGCGCCGAATACCATCCCGAGCAGGGTGCCGACGATGACCGGCAAGACGGTAAGCTCGGGCAACTTCACGCCGGCTGGAATGTATGGCCGGAAGGCCGCAAGAAAAGGGTTGTCGGATTTCGCCGTGGCCGGAACCGCGGCCTCGTTGACCGTTTCACTCGACATCAAAAGTGTCCTCCGAGAAGTTTTTCATAACGGCGAACTGCGCGTCCGGCCGTGTCCTTCGAGTTCGATGCTGCTGGGATCGGTTGGGGTTCATTGTGGACATGAGGCAGAATGATGTCAATTGAAAAGGGGTCCAACGGCCGGTTGAATCACCTGAAGGACGGGCGGTTTCTCTCGCATCACCTCTTGTCACTGGCAAATGCAACAAGCCCCGACGCGGCTACCTTTATTCGGCGCACAGCATCGGGGCTAGCGGTGGACTGTTGGGATTGGCCCGGGGCCATCCGCATTACTAAGGAGTGGGCGTGCTGCCCTGCAATCAGCAACGTAAACGTCAGCCGCCACGCGCGGCTGGCCACGCTCAGGCCTCAGCCACCTCACCTGGTCTGAAACTTATCATGCCTTGGACCACCTCCTTTCCGGTGTTGTCGGCATAGTAAGCAGATGGCGTTTTTAAGTCAAGAAAAAAATGTTTGGCCGCTCCGAGAAAAACACAACTAATAGAGAGTAAGCCTGGATATGTTCTATATGTAGCGGTCTATGCCTAGTCGAATGATACTGAGTATGGCATTTGTCTATCTCGCTGAATCGGTCTTGACTAGGATGCGCGCCGGGAGCTGTTGACAAACCAACGTAGTTCTTTCAGTTTACTAGCCGCGGTTGACCTACACGCCAAAGCTTGCGAGGTTACAGTTCTTAGACGACAATCCTTTCAATTCAGCCCTAGAAAAAGGAAACGGAAAGATGGCTTGCGACGCATTCATCAGTCATTCTGCAAAGGATAGAGCAATAGCAGATGCAATGTGCGCCATATTGGAAGCAAGTGGGATCAGATGCTGGACTGCGCCAAGAGACATTCTCCCCGGCCTAGACTGGGGAGAGGCGATCATCGACGCAATCAATGAAACAAGGTTGACAATACTCATCGTTTCCTCAAACGCAAACAGTTCGTATCAAATCAAGCGGGAAATCGAACGTGCGGTCAATAGAGGCAAAATCGTAATCCCCTTTCGCATAGAAGATATTCCTCTCTCCAAGTCCCTCGAGTACTATGTGAGCACTAGCCATTGGCTTGACGCCTTTACGCCGCCGCTGGAAAGCCACTTCGAGCAACTTTCCGAAACCGTGAAACTACTGCTTGCAAGATCAAGCGCCGAGGTCAATCAGGACTCTTCGCGATCTTGCTCCTATTGTGGCAGTCGAAATCGCGAAGGTGCCGAGTCTTGCTCCGCGTGTGGCTTATCTCTGACTGACAGCGAGGCTCAACGCGAGCCCGACGCACAGAAGGATACTTGCGCGGCCGGCTCTCTGGAGCCGGAATCGGCGCTTCGGTCTCTGCCGCAACTCATCAACGAGCCTCCCTCAGAGAAGAGTAAAGGCAAGATCGCCGAGAGAAACACCAAGTCACGACGGCCTGTCATCATCGGAGTATCATCTCTGCTGATTATTATCGCGGTCTCAGGAATCCTGATCTACTTGTGGACAATGTCAACGTCGGACACCAGGAGTCCGGCCGACATTGCCAAGGCACACACCGGGTCTGTTGTTTATATCGAAGCCGGCTGGAAGCTTATTTTCACTCGAACTGGCGGTCAGGTTTATCACAGATATATTCCGAATCAGTGGAAAGATCGGAAAGGCACGTTGCACGCCATCGTCGATGACGGTCGCTCCAGTGTGGCCGCGTACATATTGGTTGGCCAGAACACGGTTGAGCCGCTGCTGACGCTCGATAAAGGATTAGGCCCGCCCGTCAGCGGCCAGCACACCGGCTCGGGTTTCGCTGTGACCAGTGACGGTTTCGTACTGACCAGCCGGGGCGTTGGGGCTACCTGGCAGACAAGCTACCACCTGCCTCCCTCATCGACCCCAGGCGTGGTAATCAGCAACGGAGGAATTTCATTACTGCCTGATGGCACGCCGCGTCTGGTTGCAGCGCCAACTGATTGGGTTCCATCGGAAACCGAGGAGGCTGGTCAAGTGCTTCAAGGAGCATTCGAGGGCAGGAACGATTTTCTGAACGTTACCTTTGCGAAAAACGAGCTGAGCTTCCCTGCTAGGGTCTCAGGAGTATCTGGCCGTCACGATGTTGCGATGCTTAAGATCGATGTACCCGAGTCTGTGTCCAAAGTTGAGCTTAACGACAACTATGAAACGATCAAGCAGGGCGATGCATCGATCGTGCTTGGCTATTCCAGATCCTCCGCGCCGGTTTACGGAGTCATAAGGCCCCAGGACGGTTCCAACAGCGCATCTCAGGTCAAGATCATTCCTGACCCGACGCTGAGCGTTGGAAACATCGGAAGGGTTATTCGGGGCCACGACTCAAGCGGAAGCAGCAAAGATATGGTGTACAGCGTAATCGGCGACGTTTATCAACTAACGAACTCGACCGATATCGGAACCAGTGGAGCTCCAGTCTTTGATGATCACGGCCGAGTAATCGGAATGGTCTCTACTCTAAGCACCGCCGGCGGGCTGTCGGTTACCTATGCTGTTCCAATCCGCTACGCAAAGGAGCTTATGAGTACCGCAGCTCCCAGTTCGAAGTGAGAGGTGAGGAACCGGGAAGCTGCAGCAATCAGTGTTGAATATGACAGCCACTGAGGTTTATAGGGCGAGTGTTTTCGCGACCGCAGACATCGGCGAAGCAGCGTTGAATAGATTGCGGGAGCATGGCTACGAAGTGGAAGTCTATTCCAACACGGAGGCGCCGCCGAAGTCGCTCATCGTCGAAAAGGTCCGCAGCGGCATCGAGGCGCTGATTACCACTCTTCGCGATCCTATAGATGAAGACGTGTTGTCGGCGGGCGCCGGCACGCTGAAGATCGTGGCGCAGATAGCCGTCGGCTTCGACAACATCGACCGAGCCGCCGCCAATCGCTACCAAATTCCTTTCACCAACACCGCCGACGTGCTGACTGAAGCGACCGCTGAATTCGCGTTCTTCATAATGGGCGCCGTCTCGCGAAAGCTCTATTCGTCGGAGAAACTTGTCGAAGAGAACGAGTGGACCTCGTGGCATCCGTATCATCCGTTCCTCGGCGACGAAGTGACCGGAAAGACCATCGCCGTGATCGGCACAGGCCGGATTGGAAAGGCATTCGCAAAGAAATGCCTTGGCCTGGACGGTGACCTCCTGCTTTACGATCCGGAAGTTCGCGATGAGAGGTTCGTCGAGTTCGCCGGCCGCGAAATGGCGTTGAGGTTTGAAGCCGGGTTCTCGAAGAAGCGTTGCGAGGCCCGTTACGTTTCCTTCTCCGAGGCGCTTGCAAGCGCCGACTATATCAGCCTGCACGTGCCGTTGTTGATGCGAGGCGAGTCCATCACTCCCACTTATCACTTGATGAGCACGGAAGCATTTCGCCGAATGAAGAAGACCGCTTACTTGATCAACACTTCGCGAGGTCCGGTCGTTGACGAATACGCGCTTTACTACGCGTTGTTGAACAACGAGATTGCTGGCGCGGCGCTCGACGTCTACGAGAAGGAACCTCTTCCGAGCGACAGCCCGTTGCGCGACCCGGAGCTGAGAGACCGGCTGCGGTTGTTTCATCATTTTGCGTCGGGCACCCGCGAGACTCGGCTGTCACCCGACCCGCACGTAGGCATGGCAGGACGTTGCGTACAAGCGGTGATCGATGTCATCGAGAGCAACTACCAGGGCGATCTGTCGAAGATGCCATATGTGGTGAACAAGGAAGCGTTCGCGAGAAGGTAACTTTGAACCAATTCGTGTTTGTGTGTCGCACCCCGTGATAGACTAAACTTCAGAAAGGGGGCTAACAATGACATCATCAGTTGCCGCAAGCTACATCGAACTAGATGCTGAGGGTAGGGCTTGGATAACCGGCGCCAACACGAAGGTCATCGAAGTTGTGTGTGACAAGCTGGCTCACAGCTCAAGTCCCGAAGACATTCACTCTCAGCACCCTCACCTAACGCTCGCGCAGATACATTCAGCGCTCGCGTACTATTATGATCACAAAGCAGAATTTGATGCCGAGATCGCGCAGCAATGCGAGGAATTCGATGAGTTGAGAGCAAGTGTGGAGAATTCTCCGCTGCGACAGAAACTGCGCGCTATGGACAAGTTGAAGTGAGCGTATGTTTGTATATGGACGTCCACGTGCATCGAGCGGTTACCGACGTTTGCGGCAGCGGGGGGTGGATGTCTTGACTGCGCAGGACGACGGCTGTTGCGCTTTGAATGATGCCAGCCTTTTAGATCGGGCGACTATTCTTAATCGCGTTTTGTTCAGTCAGGATAGGGATTTTTTGGGCGAGGCGAGTCGTCGTCAAAAGGTGGGTGAGCGGTTTTCGGGTGTTGTTTATGCGCCTCAGCAAAAGGTGTCAATTGGACAATGCATCAACGATTTGGAGCTGATTGCTAAAGATACCGGCCTGTCCGACTGGTCTGATCGATTGGACTACTTGCCGCTACGGTAGACTCGAGTAGCAATCCATTACTGCGCAATTGACTAGCGTTTGATTCGCGGGTCAAGCTTCTCACGCAGTCCGTCGCCGATGAAGTTGAACGAAAGCACCGCGAGCGCGATCATCACTCCTGGAAAAATGAACAAGTGCGGCGCGACGAACCAGAACTCACGCGAGTCGTCGATCATCTTGCCCCACGATGGAATCGGCTCGGGCACGCCAAGACCCAAAAAGCTCATTCCTGCCTCAGCCAGAATCGCCCCGGCCATTCCAAGCGAAGCCTGCACGATCAACGGCTGAATCGAGTTCGGCAGAATGTGCTTGATGAGGATTCGCACATCGCTTGCGCCAAGCGCGCGAGCCGCAGTCACGAAGTCGTACTCGCGTACCTTGAGCACCTGCCCGCGCATCAGCCTGGCGTAGCCTACCCAGCCGATCACTGACAGCGCGATGATAAGGTTTTTGAGACTTGGGCCAAGGAACGCAACCATCGCTATCGCCAGCAGGATGCCGGGAAACGACAGGAAGACGTTGAACAACAATCCCGATACAAGCCGATCGGTCCAGCCTCCCTTGTATCCGGCGAAGGCCCCAATGAGTACGCCTACGATGGAGGATAAGGTTACGACCGAAAGACCGACCAGCATCGAGACTCGCGCACCGTAGATGATGCGCGTCAGGATGTCTCGTCCGAGCTGATCTCGCCCCATCAAGTGCGCGGCTTCTGGTGGTTCGAGCCGCGCGCCGAGGTCCTGGCTCTGAACTCGATCCCATGAGGCAAGCAGCGGAGACAGCACGGCCATCAACAGCAGCACGCCGGCGACTGCTAATCCGAATTTTGTCACTCTATTCATAGGTAGGGAATCGACCACGGATTGGGCGGATTGGACGGATCTTCACGGATCAGATCCGTGATAACCCGTCCAATCCGCCCAATCCGTGGTCTATTTGGTCAATCAACCTTGATCCTCGGATCCAGGAATCTATACGCGATATCCGTCGCGGTGTTGACCAGCACATAAGTCGTCGCGATCACCAGTATGCAGCCTTGAGTCAGCTTATAGTCCCGCTCGCTGATCGAATCCACCAGCAAGCTGCCAACACCCGGCCACGAGAACACGCGCTCGGTTATTATCGCGCCCGCCAGCAATACGCCGAATTGCAATCCAAGCACCGTCACTACAGGGATCAGTCCGTTCTTGAGCACGTGTTTGTAGATCACTGTTCGTTCGGGCAAGCCTTTGGCACGTGCGGTTCGCACGTAGTCTTCGCCCAATTCTTCGAGCACGCTCGATCGAACCATTCGCGTGAGGATCGCTGACAGCGCCGCGCCTAACGTCAGCGCGGGAAGAATAAGATGATCCACTCCGCCCGAGCCCGACACCGGCGTGACCCCGAGCTGCACCGAGAACACCAGCACCAGAAGCGGCCCCAACGCGAAGCTCGGAAGCGAGATGCCAAGCAACGCCACCAGCGTTGAAAGGCTGTCAATCCAACTGCCTCGATGAGTCGCGGCAGTCACACCGAGCGGGATCGAGAAGAGGGTGGCAATCAGCATCGCAGCAAAAGCCAGCTTGATCGTGGCCGGATACCGCGAAGCAATTCGGCTCAAGACCGGCTGCTGAGTCACCGGGTTCGTGCCCCAGTCTCCGCGCGCAAGACCGGCCCAATAGTCGAGATACTGCCGCCCGAGCGGCTTGTCCAGGCCGAGTTCTTGCTTGACCCTTTGGACTTGCTCTTCGGTTGCGTTTTCACCCACGAGGTTGCGAGCGGGATCGCCCGGGATGATGTGAATGAGAAGAAAAACGACAGTCACGACTGCCCACAAAACAGGGATGACAACGAATAGTCGCCGCAGCACCGCGAAGGCGAGTCCTCGCATAGGCCGTCACTATAACAAGCGCGCCTGTCGCAAACAAACATCGCCACTGGCAAAGAAGTCAAAGTCCGCCACTTGCAATGAAGTTGGAGTTTGAATGATACTCACGTTCTGCGCGATTGAAAGAACAGTAGGCCGGTGTAGCTCAGTTGGTAGAGCATCTGATTTGTAATCAGAGGGTCGGGGGTTCGAATCCCTTCACCGGCTCCATCGTATTTACACTCATCAGGAGCCACTTGCTATCGTCTCCTCAGCAAGCGCCTGTGCCGCGCGTGAGCGCGGTATTTTGGTTTACCTTTAAACCATTTGGGCTTGGGACCGCGCCCATCCCAACGGCCGTCGCGAGCGTCGTGGCCGTTCACAAATTTCCCGGTTTTCTTGATCTGGCCGCGCCCGTGTCCGCGTCCTTGCGCGAATCCAACACCCGGCATCAGTAGCGTCGCAGCCGCTAAGACGGCAGCAACAATTACGGCAGAAAACTTCATCAAAGTTGATTTCTTCATAGGCCCTCCGGAAGCTCATATGAGACCGAATCGAGTCAACGCGATTCAATCATCTTTCACATCAACCATTGTGCCCCGATCCTTGCGGAAAGCCCAGGATGCTCTGTTCCCTGAATGTCCGTCGCGAAGAGGTGTCGAGTCGCCTTCGATCGAGGCGCCGTGCTAAACGTTCCGAGGACACGAGGGTAATTTCGAGTCTGTGCACCGTGCAGGCGGTTCTGAGTACGTGTGACGTATTGGGCGAAGTTCAGAGAGTTCTCGCGGACCGTTTCAGTGTTTAGGTGTCTGACCAGCCGGCTACTTTCCTCACTATCGTTTCGATCTTCTGTTTCTTCCACAGAAAAATCACCGTCAAAAGAAGAGCAGCTCCGCCAAGAACAAAAAGCGTTGTGGAGTTCTGGGCTTTTGCCCACCCATCCCCAAACATTGTCAAAGTCAAAGCGGCGGGAAACCTCCCCACCAACGCTGCTAGAAGCAGATAGCGGACTGGGATCTTCGTCAGCCCGGCGACAAAACAAGCCAGATTGTCAGGCAGACCCGGCAACAGCATGAAAAGAAAGAACGTCAACAACGCGTTCGAACGGAGAGTCTGCGCGGACTTCTGGTAGAGGCCAGGCGTGTTGTTATCGCGACTCGCAAAGAGCGCTTCGAGGTCGCGCATGGCCTCCGGCCCATTGAGCTTTTCTACGAAGCGCCGCCCCAGTTTTCGCGAAAGCGTAAACACGATGATCATACCCAGAGCGAGTCCGATCATCGTATAAGCTGTGCCGAGCTTCCAGCCGAAGATGTAGCCGGCTACTAAGCCGATCACCTGTCCCGGTATCGGCAGAATGACTACCTGGCAGACCTGCAGAGCGATAAAGAAAATCGGCGCCGCCCATCCGTAGCTCAACACATAGCTCGCGACCGCGTCTGTGTTTTCCTTTCTCAGGAGCGATTCAGGGCTCAGCGGTTTGTAGAACACACCGATCGAGGCGAGAGTCGCGTAGATGCCCAGAAGGATAATGATGGCGTTAACGAAGGTGCGATGCTTCTTGTAAAAGATCTTTATTCGAGACCCGAAACCCTCTATTCGCACACAACCCCCTCTTGTCTTTCGTAGCGTTGTAGTCCGGCGTGCCAGGCGACGTACACGCTTGGATGCCGGCGATCATCAAAAGGTAAATCCAACCGAGCTCATCTTCGCGCGCCGAGCAGACGCGGAGGCTCCGACGCAACGACTCTCACACGCGCGTCGAGGATAACTGCACCGCGCTCACGAACCACAAACGGATTACAGTCGAGTTCGGCAATCTGCGGGATATCTTCGACCATCGCGCTCACTCGCAGCAGCCCATCTACCAAGGCGGCCGTGTCGCACACCGGGCTCCCTCGAAAACCAGTAAGCAGCGGATAGGTCTTGAGGCTGCGAATCATCTCGGCAGCGTCATCCTCGGCAAGCGGCGTCAGGCGCACCGACACATCACGCATCAGCTCAACGAAGACCCCGCCCGCGCCGCAGGCCACCACCGGTCCGAACTGCGGATCGTGCGCGATGCCAACTATCATCTCCACACCGCCCGAGATCATTTGCTGGACGACGAAGCCGGTTGGCGGTTGGCCGCCCGCCGCAAGCTTCGCGGCCATATCCTGAGCGGCCGACGTGACTTGTTCCCTTCCGTTCAGATGAAGCCGCACGGCCCCGGCTTCCGTCTTGTGGAGCAGCCCGCTGGCGACGGCTTTGAGGGCGATGTCACCTCCAATTTCTTCCGCAGCCGCGCCCGCTTCTTCGGCTGTTGCGACAACTCGCTGCTCGACCAGCGGAAGACCGTAGCAAGAGAGGAGCTTCGCTGTTTCTTCGACGGTCAGCCAGCCATCCCCCCTCGTCAGCGCCGTCGCGACTGTGGCAGCGGCCTCATCGCGCCGCAGGTTGTCGAACTGCGCCGGTTCGGACTGTGGCTTCTCGCGCCACTCGCCGTAGTGCGCAACACGAGCAAGCGCAGTTGCGGCGGCTTCGGGGAAAGCGAACGACGGGATTCGCAAGTCGGTTGTTCTCAATTCGTCCGGCACACCGCGCGCCGAGAGAAATACCGTGACGACGGGTTTGCACGACTCGCAGCCTCGAACCGCACCAACGATGGCGCGCGCTACGTCTTCGGCTCGCGTTACGAGTGGCGGCGTGAAGATTACTACCAGGGCATCGACGTTTGGATCTTCAGCCACAATGCGGATCGCTTTTGCGTAGTCGTCAGCGGTCGCCGACGCGATCATGTCCACGGGATTGGTTACGCTTGCTTCTGACGGGAGAAACTCTCGCAATGCAGCTTTGCTTTTAGCGTCGAGCATCGGAACCGTGAGTCCTTCGCTTTCGCAAGCGTCCGCGCAAAGGATCGCCGGCCCGCCCGCGTTTGTGACGATGCCTATGCGGGAGCCCTTGGGCACCGGCTGATTCGCAAGGAGCGACGCGACGTCGAATAACTCTTCAAGGGTGTCGGTTCGTATCACGCCGGCCTGGCGGAACAGCGCGTCGACTGTTACGTCGGAAGCAGCGAGCAGCGCGCCGGTGTGCGATGAAGCCGCGCGAGCTCCCGCGGTCGATCGTCCGCTCTTTACAACAACGATGGGCTTCGTGCGTCCAATGCGCCGGGCAAGACGCGAAAACTTCTTGGGGTTTCCGAATGACTCCAGGTAAAGCAGGATCAGATCGCTTCCCGGATCGGACTCCCAATAACTCAGAAGGTCATTTCCGGATATGTCCGCTTTGTTGCCGATTGAAATAAATGAAGAAATGCCAAGCCCGAGCGAGTTTGCATAGTCGATGATTGCAAGTCCGAGCGCGCCGCTTTGCGAGAAGAACGCGACTCGTCCGGCGCGCGGCACGTGCGGCGCAAACGTCGCATCGAGCCGCACGTTCCGGTCAGTGTTAATGATCCCCATGCAGTTCGGGCCGATCAATCTCATTCCGGTTATCCTGCAGATTCGCAACAACTCGTCCTGACGCGCGCGGCCTTCGTCGCCGGTTTCGGCAAAACCGGCCGAGATGACGACAAGCGCGCGCACGCCTTTGCGTCCGCATTGCTCGGCGACTTCGAGCACGTGAGCGCCGGGGACTGCTATCACTGCAAGGTCGACCGGGCCTGGAATAGCTTCGACCGAAGCATAGGCAAGAACACTTTGGATGACTTCAGCGCCGGGGTTGACCGGATACACGGGACCTGCGAACTCGTAGTTGAGAAGGTTGTGAAAAATCTCGCCACCGATGGTTCCTCGATTCCGAGACGCTCCGATAACCGCGACAGAGTTCGGACTCAAGAAGAGCTTTAGCGTGTTAACGGCGGAGACTTGCTCGCGTTCTTCAAACTGCGCAATTGCCTCGGCGTTTAACGAAGTTGGAAATGTTACGTGTAGCTGTCCCGTTGAGACCGTCACCTTGATTGGGAATCCCGAGCGGCGAAAGACTCCGAGCATTTTATGGTTCGAGGCCAGCACGTCAGCTTCGAACACTTGAATTCCGTTTGACGCCGCGACCTGCGCCAACTGGCCAAGAAGTATCGTGCCGAGCCCGCGCCCCTGGTAGTCGTCTGCGACCGCGAAGGCCGCGTCCGCGCGGTCCGCTTCCATCGCTGAGCATAGTGCGTGTCCAACGACTCGCTCGTTTCCACCGGTCAGCGCTATGAGCCCGAATGTGCGCACCTGGTCAACCGTCGCCTCGCGGTGCGCTTCGGCGGCGAGTAGCTTGTCCTTAATGAATGAAAAGAACCGAAGCCATCGTGACTCCTCTGAGAGAGATCGAAAGAAATCCAGAAGCCGCTGCTCGTCATCTGGCTGGAGCGGGCGGACCTTTACAGTGGACCCGTCTCTCAGGACTACGTCGCCCGCCTGATGGAGTGGATGAGGCGAGCGTTGTTGGTGTTCACTAGACATGACTTCTCACCCTTCTCCGGTTCTCGATGACCGGTGTCTCAAGTCGCGGCTCATCAAGATCAGTATCGCAGATAAGAGCTGACTAAGCAGCGGCTGAGAGCTTGAGGGGTTAGCGGGTTCGGCGCATATGTTCACCTTCACAACATGACATGGCGCGCCTCGCGCATCGGTTTCGACTCACTGTTTAGCCGTCGAGCTTGACGGAGAACCGCTGTCGCGCTTAGAATCCCTCTTTTGCCGGTGACTGCCATGGCCTGTCTGAGGGACTGCGGACCCGGTGTGCTGATTGAAGTCGAGAGGTCGAGCCGGTCGATCGGAGCCCGCCGTCGGCGAGGATGAGGCGGAGCGATGATCGAATGAACCGCGGCGGCCTTGATTGCGACGGTTTGGAACGGCTTCAAACTGGCAGCGGAGCTTCAAGCTGAGCGGTGTGAATCTGCGCACTCGCCACTAGCTGCTTCGAGTGCTGGGGTGGTCGAGTGGTTAATGGCACCGGGCTGTAAACCCGGCGGGCTTAGGCTCTACGAAGGTTCGAATCCTTCCCCCAGCACCAGGAACCAGGGGGAAAGGGCAAGAGGCGAAAACGCGAAAGAATTATTTCTCCTTTTCCCTCCTCGCCCTTTTCCCTTCGTTTGATGGGCGGGCGTAGCGCAATGGTAGCGCACTAGCCTTCCAAGCTAGATGTTGCGGGTTCGAGTCCCGTCGCCCGCTCCAGATTCTCGTCGCAGCCTGTTCGAATAGCCGGCGTAGCTCAGTGGTAGAGCGCATCCTTGGTAAGGATGAGGTCATGGGTTCGATCCCCATCGCCGGCTCCACTTGGGCGCTAGGCTCGGCGAATTGGCTAGTTAGTTTTGAGATTGGCTACGGCGTGACCGTAGCTTGAGCAGAGGAGAGTTATGGCGAAAGAGAAATTTGACCGGTCAAAGCCGCACGTAAACGTAGGGACGATCGGGCACATCGATCACGGAAAGACGACGTTGACGGCAGCGA
>JBBPIE010000013.1:0-162452 GCA_038040485.1 Candidatus Onstottus arcticum | reverse complement strand
AGTCCGGTTCGGAGGGAGGGGGAGCCGAAGCCAATCGGTTCTCCCTACCCCTATTTTCGGCATTCGCTTGAGTGATACTGTTTTTGGCTTTCGGCACGTCAAGGCTTGACCGCGACCTTCAGCACGCCGTCCATTCGCTCCCCAAAAATCTTGTAGCCCTGCTCTATCTCGTCCAGTGAAACGGTGTGGGTGAGCAGTGGAGTCAGATCGACTCGCCCAGACTTTACGACCTCCATCAGCCTGCGCATTCTCTCTTTGCCGCCGGGGCAGAGGGTGGTGACGATACGATAGTCGCCCAGCCCGGCGGCGAACGCCTCGTAAGGCATCTGGAGCTTGCCAGAGTAAACACCCAGACTCGACAGCGTTCCACCGGGTCTCAAGCAGCGAAGCGCGTTCTCGAAAGTCTGTTGCGTCCCTAGCGCTTCGATCGTGACGTCGGCACCGCCTCCAGTCAGCCGCTTCACTTCAGCAACAACATCGACTTCGCGATAGTTTAGACTCACATCCGCTCCCAGCCTTCGCGACATAGCGAGCCGCTTCTCGTCCTCATCGACTCCGATGATCAACGACGCCCCCATGAGCCTCGCGCCCGCAGTCGCGCACAGGCCGATTGGCCCCTGCGCGAAGACGACTACCGAGTCACCGATTCGCACACCTCCCGATTCGGCCCCGCTGAAACCAGTCGAAGCGATGTCCGCAAGCAGAACTACCTGCTCGTCGGTCAACTCGTCCGGGATCTTAGCCAGGTTTGCCTGGGCGTTCGGCACGAGCAGGTACTCGGCTTGCGCGCCGTTGATCGTGTTACCGAAGCGCCAGCCGCCGATCGCTTCGTAGCCGTCCCCGTGACCGCACTGCGAGAGTTGCCCCGACAAGCAAGCTCGGCACTGGCCGCAAGGAGTGATCGCGCCGACTAACACCCGGTCGCGTATCGCATAGCCGGTCACCCCTGCTCCAAGCTCTTCGATCACGCCAACCGGTTCGTGTCCGATGACGAGACCGGGTTTAACCGGGTACTCGCCTCGCACGATGTGCAGGTCAGTCCCGCAGATCGTCGTCAGCGTCACTCGAATCAGCGCCTCGCCCGGTCCCGCATGTGGTTTCTGGACTTCTTCAACGTGAAAATTGTTCACTCCTCTATAAACCGTGGCTCGCATCTTTTCCATTTGGACCTCCATGTCGTCGATCCGCCGGTGCTACCCGTGACAACGAACGGCTTCTTCAGCGGCAACCGGCATTCCGTATCTGGCAATGTCTTGTATTCTGCCATAGTTCACCTCGCTTCCTTCGAGGCGCTAAGTTGAGCCGCTCAGCTTTGCGGGCTTTCGCGCAAGACGATGCGAGATTTCGCGCAGCCGCGCATCCCCGATCCCCCGAAACTGAACGAGATTCCATGGCTTGACGTTTGCACGTTGAGATCGGAATGCACGGACAGGATACACCCGACAAGGGACGGGAGGTGCTATGAACGCTAGAGTCATAAGAGACGACAATCAAGCTAAGGAGGGATCAACGATGATTGAAGGTGCAGAGCGAGTCATGAGAGCGGCTGCGCACGTATCGGATTTGGGTCAACAAGCGGCTCGAATGCGGGCGGTTGCCGGCGATGCCGTGGCCGAGGCTTTCGAAGACGGAAGGGTCGCCGCGAGGCGCGCGGTTAAGCGGGGCTACAACAGGGCAGAGGACCTGATTGACGAAGCGACCTATCGCGTAAAGCGTTCGCCGCTGCAGTCTGTGGCGCTGGGATTCTGCGGGGGATTCCTGATAGGCGCGGTGCTCATTCGCTTGCTGAGAAAGTAAGGCGCCGGGGACGGAAAGGACCTTGCAGTGACACAAAGGACTGCAGGGACTCAATGGACGATTCGTTGTTGGCCTTTTGGCGATTCCCCGCGCTTATTCTCCTTTGAGGGTTTCAGCAACGGCGCCCAGCAGTTCGTCGGCGGTATAGGGTTTCGACAGGAATATCTTCACGCCTACGCTTGCGGCCTCGGAGGCTTTTTCGCTATCAGCCAGACCGCTGCTCGCGATTATTCTCACTTTCGGATCAATCTTCTGTAGCGCGCGGATCGTGGCGACGCCGTCCAGATACGGCATCATCATATCGGTCAAAACAACCTTTATCCGGTCTCTGTTCTGGGCGTAGAGCGCGACGGCTTCCGTTCCGTCGCTCGCAGTCAGGGCATTGTAGCCGAACGCTTCGAGGGTGCTCCTGGTGATCTCTCGAATGGCGAGTTCGTCATCGACGACCAGAATCACTTCTCCGTGACCGAGAGGAGCATCGGAAAGCTCTTCAGGAATGTCCCTGGTGAGTGGGTACTTCGCGGCCGGGAAGTACACCCTGAACTGAGTCCCTTTTCCGGGTTCGCTGTAAACGTCAACGAAGCCGCCGTGGCCCTTCACGATGGCCAGCACAGTCGAAAGCCCAAGTCCCGTTCCTTTGCCGTGATCCTTGGTCGTGAAGAAGGGTTCGAACACGCGGCTCAATACGTCGGCGGGCATGCCGGTTCCCATATCTGTGACCGTAACGCAGACGAATTTCCCGGGAGTCCCGTCCAGGATCATCCGCGCAAAGTTTTCGTCGATTGAGCTGTTCTCGGCTTTGACTGACAGGATGCCGCCCCGCGGCATCGCGTCGCGGGCGTTGATGCAGAGATTCATCAGCACCTGGTGAATCTGGGTCGAGTCGCCGGTCACCGGCCACACATCTTCCGGCACAAAGCACTCGACTTCTATTGATTTCGGCAGCGTCTCGGCGAGCGTCTTGGTGATTTCCTTGATCAAGTGTTTTGGGTCGAGGACTATGCGGTCGCCTTGAATGCCCCTGGCGAACTCCAGCACCTGCTTTACCATTGCTCCGCCGCGCTCCGCGCTTTTTTGGAGCACCGACAGCAGGCGCAGACTATCGTCATCGGAGACCTTCATTTGCAGCAGCCGAACCGACATGAGGATCGGAGACAAGATATTGTTTATGTCGTGAGCAATTCCGCCAGCCAGGGTGCCTATGCTCTCCATCCGTTGCGCGCGAAGGAACTGTGCCTCGAGTTTTTTCTTGTCGGTGACGTCGGTGTTGATGACCAACACCGATTTTGGTTCTCCGGCATCATCCCGAACCAGGGTCCACCGGGCTTCGACATCTATCGGCTTTCCGCTTTTCGTCAAATGCCGCGCGCTTCCCAACCATTCACCCTTTTGGAGCAACACCTGTTTCGCTTTCTCAATCTGACCGGCGAATTCGCCGAGATAGAGCTGCAGACTGTTCGTCCCGACCGCTTCAGCGGCACTCCAGCCGTAGACACGTTCAGCGCCTCTGTTCCAAAAGAGGATCTGGCCTTCCAGGTCGCGGACCAGAATCGCGTCCGCCGCCTCGTCAAGCAAAGCGGCCTGTTGGCGCAGCCGCTCCTCTGACCTGCGGCGAGCAGTAACGTCGCGAATGATGACGGTGTGGAATTTTTGGCGGCCAACTTCGGTCTGGGAAATCGAGGCTTCAATGGGAAACTCTTCCCCGCTTTGGCGAAGGCCCCAGATGCCGCCGAGCAGTTCGCCCATCGAGCGTCTCGTGATTCCTTCGCTTCCGAAGCGATCGACGTGGGTTCGATGGGCGGAACGGAAGCGCTCCGGGATGAAGCCGTCGAGCGGATTCCCGATTGCCGTTTGGGCTGAGCATCCGAACATCCTCTCGGCAGCCGCGTTGAACATCACCACGTTCTGGTCGCTATCGACCGTAATGATCGCGTCCATGGCCGACTCGACTATGCTGGCCAGTTGCGCTTGTCCCTGCCGCAGCGCGAGTTCGGCTTGCCGGTGCTCGGTAAGATCGATGCCGATGCTGATCGCTGCCGGATCTGAACCGTCGGCCATCGGCAGATATGTGCTTCTCCATGCAATAAGCCGCTTCTCACCCGTCCTGGTGACCCAGTGGTTTTCGAAAGGCTTGGGGCGTCTCTCTGTTTGAAGCGCGTGAAAAGCTCGCTTCGCGCCATCTACTTCTTCGGGGATCAAGAGGAAGTCCCAGACATGTTTCCCGCGAACCTCATCCTCCGAGTAGCCGGTAACGTCTACACAGGCGCGGCTGAAGTGAGTGATCCGGGCCTCGGAATCCAGGACGACGATCAGCGCCCCAGCCGAATCCAGGAAGGCTGAAACCAGTCTACCGTCATAATCATCATCTTGAACCATCGGTCCCTTTGTCAGACTGTCTCCGAGAACATCGAGAGTCGAGCCGGTGGGCTATAGTAGGACGCCTCGCCGCCTGTTTACAAGGAAGAACTCAGAGGCGGGTCCGTTTGAGATGATATCCGCGAGGGCAGCCGAAGAGGAATGGCCGCGATACTTTACCTTATCCTTCGCGCATCCCGCTCATCTCTTCGATTCGGATGCGGAACACGATCACCGAAGACTGGCCGTCGTGCACTGGGACCGATTCCACAGGCGTCAAATGGGGAAAGCGAGTGAGTAGCCGGCGCACCGCCCAGCTTCGCTCCTGCGGGTCCGTCACCTCCTCGTAGCTGCCGAAGGCGATCGCGCTGTGCCAGTGATAGTCGTCTTTGATCTCGTCCACCTGAAAGCAGGCACGCGGGTTCTCACGTAGCGCGCGTATCTTGCGGCCGAACAGCGAGTGAACATAGATGCTGTCCTCATGGACGACGTAACTGACCGGAACAATGTAAGGCGCGCCGTTGTCCACACAGGCGAGCCGCCCAAGCGTTCCATCGGCCAGAATGGCGCGAGTCTCGTCCTTTGTGAGTCGTCTTATCAATTTGACTCCTTGTCCGCGTCGCCTTTTCGTTCTTTGGGATTTGCAGTAAAACCAACGCCGAAGTTCGTTCACCGCCTTCAGCGCCAGAACAAGCCGCGTATGCGCGGAGAATGAGAGCGAAGCATGTTGACCGGCTATTCGCCTTCGACGGTGTCGGGTGTTCGCACAATCTCAACCGAGCACTTCGCGTGCGAGGACACATTCTGGGAAACCGAACCGAGCAGAAAGCGCTTCAAGCCGCTGTACCCGTGAGAGCCGAGGACGATCAGGTTCGTTCCCCACCGATTGGCTCGGTCGAGAATCACATCGGCCGGATAACCTCGAGCTATTTCGCTGTTGAGTCTCAGATCGGGGTTGGCCGAGCGAAGCCGCTCGATAGCTTTGTTCACCGCGTCGCGGGCTTGTTCCTGGCTGGCCTTCTCCATCTCTTCGTAGTAATGCTGCGGAAGCACCCAGGTCTCTGTCGTCGGAAAAGCCGGCGGCTCGTACACCGAGACGATGTCCACATCGCTGTGCTGGGGCCACGGTCTGCCCGCGACTTCTTCCACCGCCGCATCGCTGAATTTGGAACCGTCTACTCCAAGCAATATTTTCATTTCTCGCCTCCGTACGTTTCAGAACTGGGTTTGCAGCTAGCATGCAAGCGGCATCGTTGGCCTAAGCGGGCGCGCCACGATCACCGGACATCGCGAGCTACGCAACACCCGATCGACGTTCGAGCCGAACAGAGCGTGCAGTCCGAACCCTGTGCCGCTTGCTCCCATGCAAATGAGATCGATCTCCTGCTCCTCCGCGTAAGCCAGCACCTCGCGATAGGGTTGGCCCTCGCGTACCGCGTGTTTGATTTCGCGCGTCAGCCCGCTCATCTCAGAGGCCGCGCCTCTAAGCCGACTCTCCATCTCGCGAAACCCCGGAACCGCGCTCAAAGGCACCACCAGCGCCCCGATCCTGGCGCGCCCCGGAAGGATGTGAAGGAGGTGAAGTTCCGCCTGATTCTTTCTGGCCAGGTGCAGCCCATAGGCGAGAGCCAGCTCGGCGTCGCTCGAGAAGTCATACGCAACCAGCACGCGCCGAAGCAACGTCTCAGCCGTTGCCTCGCCGGGCTCGTGGTTTTGCGGATGCGTCACTAGAACCGGACACGGCGCCGTGCGGCAGACCGCTTCGGCTATCGAACCGAGCAGGGCACCCGCGTGCTGCGCGCTTCTCGAACGCATCACTATCAAGTCAACCCGTTTGTCGGCTGCCATCTGCAGAATCGCGACCACCGGATCGCCGTCCATCACGAGTACCCGATCGCGCTGCGAAGGACCCTTCAGTTTTGCCCGGCTTACCAACCTCAGAAGTGAACCTTCCGCATCGGGGTCTGCAAGCTGAGCCGAGCCTCGGCAGTGGCAGATCATCAGCTCTGCCCCGCAAGTCTTCGCGAAGAACGCGGCGTACCGGATCGCCTCTCCCGAATCTGGGAGAAGATCGATAGGACAGAGCACGCGCCCAAAGTTGACTCGCTCGCTTATGACCATATCGACGTTTACCTGCTGCGGACGTTCCATTGCAGGATTGCTGTCGTGCAATGGTTGTGCCGCTAAGAAAGCACGTCCATTCAGAGGCGGGCAAAGAATTGGTGGGAAATATGGCCATTCGCGAGCGGAGAAATACGCAGTTTAACTGGGAAACCAAAGCGCGTGGAGGGCCGAGCTACTCGCTTTGAGCGGCGGTTTCGAGCTTTTTTATGCGGTATCGCAACTGGTCGCGCGAGATACCCAGCAACGCAGCGGCCCGGGTCTGGTTTCCGCGGCTTCGTTCAAGCGCCTGCTTCACAAGCGACATCTCAACGTCGTCAAGGACGACTCCGGTTGATGGCAGCGCGAACTCGCCATCGCTGGACTCAACGGCACTCTTTGTGTCCCGACGAGGAGAATCGGCCGCCCCTCCCTTGTCGTCGGGTGCGAGACCCCGCGGCAGGTATGCCGGAGTGATCACGTCGCCGTCTTCGAGGATCATCACGCGTTCGATCACGTTGCGAAGCTCGCGCACGTTGCCGGGCCAATCGTAGGCTTGAAAGATGCAGGCGACCTCCGGGCTCAGCCCGCGTACGCGCTTCCGCAATCGCTCGTTGAAGTGCTCTATGTAGTGTTCGGCAAGCAGAATAACGTCGTCGCCTCGTTCGCGGATCGCCGGCATATCAATCTGAATAACTGAGAGTCTGTAGTAAAGATCGAGCCGGAAACGGCCGGTTTCGCTCTCGGCTTTTAGATCGCGATTCGACGCGGCAATCACTCTCGCGTCCAGCGAGCTGTCCTTGAGCCCGCCAAGACGGCGAAACGCCCCCTCTTCGAGAACACGCAACAGCTTCGCTTGCAGGCTCAACTCGACCTCGCCTATTTCGTCGAGAAACAAGGTGCCGCCTTCGGCTTGCTCGAACAGCCCTTCCTTGCGCGCCTTCGCATCGGTGAAAGCGCCTTTCTCGTAGCCGAACAACTCACTCTCGATCAACGTCGCCGGCAGCGCCGCGCAGTTGATCGCGACGAACGGCCCTTCGGCGCGGCGCGACGCATAGTGAATGGCCTTCGCGACAAGGTCCTTGCCCGTTCCCGATTCACCTTGAAGGAGCACGGAAGACACCTCGCTTTCGGCCACCTTGCGCGCGAGCTTGAACATCGCGACCATGCCCGGAGACTGGCCGATGATCTGATCGAGATTGAACTCGCGCGCCCTTTCGCGACGAAACGAGCGAACTTCTTTGCGCAGCAACCGGGCTTCGATACCGTTGCGGATTGTGACTTGGAGCTCTTCGAGATTGATCGGCTTGCTGACAAAGTCGTAGGCGCCGCCTCGCAGCGCCGCAATCGTATCCGCTACCGTTACGTTGCCGGTCATTATTATGACCACCGCGTCGGGTTGATGACGCTTGATCTCGCTCAGCATGTCGAGGCCGCTGCCGTCCGGCAGGTTGACGTCCAATAGAACTGCGTCCGGATGCTCCGAGTTAAACGCGGCCAACCCTCCAGCGACTGAACCTGCATCAACGGAAGTGTAGCCCCAAGCCCGCAACGCTTCCGTGAGCGTCCACCGGGTCATCTCTTCGTCGTCTACGATTAAGATTCGTTCTCGGGCCATCTTGAGTATTGTAGTTTTCTGAGAGAACGCTGGAGAAAGCCGCCCGGCCTTCGAGCCTCAAATAAACTCGATCGCAATTGCCGCCCGGTCACGACGCATGAGCTTGCTGAAAAGACCGCCAATCTTTTTCATCAGCCCGTACTTCTTATCCAAAAGCTCGTGGGCGTGAGCTGCCTCGCCTGCGTCAAGAATGCGAGCGCGCCCTTCAACCCAATCGCCCTTCAGCTTGCCGCGCATGTCGCACGGCGCAACTCGCACGCGAGTGTTGTTGCGAATGCGTTTCACCTTGCCAGCCTCGGCCAGCGAGTAGATGTAAAACACGCCGTTCTCCTCGGCAAACCACACTGGCGTTAAAACCGGCGCGCCGTTCTTTCTATACGTTTCGAGGTTCAAGTACTGTTCGTTGGCGAACTGGCTCAGTGCAGAACTGGTCATTGGTTCCGTTTCTCCTGACTCCCGGGCTTCGAGGCGTCGCCAGAGCCGGGCGCCGGCTCATTCACCAACCGTTTGCCGGTCTCGGGATCAAACACTGCGTTGCGCAAGAACTGCCGAGTAGTCCACGCGGGGGCGGCGCCTCCGAGATGCTCGTGGAACCATTCAAGGTGAGCCGTGTAATAGAGCGCCATCTCGTACCAGCTCGGCCAGTGACCGGCGTTCGAATAGACGATCAGCCGCGACGGCACGTTCATCTTCTGAAGCGCGGTGAAGAATTCGAGCGACTGCGTATAAGGCACGCGATAGTCGCGCTCGCCAGCGATGACCAGGCACGGCGTCTTGAAGTTCTTCACATAGTTCGACGGCGAGATTTTTTCGTAGAGCGGCGAGTTCCACGGCTGACCTTTCAGGTCCCACTCCGGAAACCACAGCTCTTCTGTCGAGCCGTAGAAAGCCTTCAGATTGTAAAGCCCCATCATCGACGCCAGAGCCTTGTAGCGATCGGTGTGGCCTTCGAACCAGTTCACCATGTAGCCGCCGTATGACCAGCCCATCGCTCCTATCCGGCTTCGATCAACATAAGGCAACTTCTCCACCGCATCCGTGACCTTCATCAGGTCTTCGTAAGTCTTCCCGGCCCAGTCGCCCGAAATCGCGGCAGTGAAGTCCTGCCCGTAGCCGGTCGAGCCGTGAGGATTCGCAAAGACCACGATGTAGCCTGCGCCGGGATAGACCTGCCAATCGCCTCTGAACTGGTCCGCCCATTGCGACTGCGGCCCGCCGTGCACGTTCAAGATCAGCGGGTATTTTTTCGAGGGATCAAAGTCGTGGGGTTTGACTATGAAGACGTGAATCTTCGCGCCGGCAGCGCCCTCAACCCACATCTGTTCAGCCGGCCTAATATCTACTTCAGCGGCGAGCGGCTGGTTGATGCGAGTGAGCCGCGCCGGCTGAGAGGCTTTGCCGTCGCGCAACTCGGCGCTGTAGATCTCAACCGGCTCGCCTACCGAAGTCCTGCTGTAGACCAGGCGGCCACCGTTGATGTCGAACGCTGAAATCGCCCGGTCGGCAAGAACCTGTGAGATCGTCCGCGACGCCAGCTCCAGGCGATGAATCGGTGTTTGAGCTTTCACCGGAGCTGAGAAGTAGATCGACTTCGAATCAGCCGACCATTGATACTCATCGACCCAATCGCGGAAAGACTCGGTCACCACTTCGGACTTACCGCTCTCGCGGTCGTAGAGCGCAAGCCTGAACAGATCCGATTCGTAGCCCGGTTTCTGCTGCATTCGATAAGCGATGTACTTGCCGTCACGAGAGTATTTCGGGTGTCCGTCGAAAGCCTGATTCGACGCGGTGATGTTTCGAGGCTTTGCTTGCGAGTCGGTCAGCGAGATCAGCCACAAATCGCTGTTTGTCGAAGACGCTTGCTGCTTGTCGTGGTTCGATGCGTAAACAAGCTCCTTGCCATCGGGCGAGATGTCGTATTGCCGGGGTCCTCCAACTTGAAATGGCGGCGAGTCGAAGTCGCCGGGCGTCAGGTCTCGCGCCTGGCCGGTCGCGATGTTTGAAAGGAAGACGTGAGTCCGCTTGCCGTCTCTCCACTGTGTCCAATGGCGAAATAGAAGCTCGTCGGCCAGGTGAGCCTTGAGCGGGCCCTTCGACCACGCTTCTTCGATCCGCTTGTTGCATGCGTCGTCGCCGCCGCACTCGGGATACACGTCGGACGAAAACGCGATCCATTTGCTGTCGCTCGACCAAACCGGATCGGAAACGCCGGTTGAAATACCGATCAACCTCTTCGCTGCGCCACCCGCCGCCGGGATCGCGTACAAGTTTCCGTCGGCCGGGTTCAAGTAAGAAATCCAGCGGCCGTCGGGCGAGAAGGCCGGTGAAGTTTCGCCCTTCTCGCCGTTCGTCACCTGGCGTACGTTGCGCCCGTCGATGTCATTGGTCCAGATGTGGCTGATGGCTTTCGCGCGCCCGAGGTCCAACACCGTGGAGGCGTAGACTACCGCCTTGCCGTCGGGCGAGGCGTGAACTTCGGAGATCGATTTGATGCGGTAGAGATCTTCAATGGTGAACGCCCGCTTCTGTGCATTCGCCGCGAACGGGAATAGTATCAAGAGTACGAAGACGAATGTGGTCCTTCTCATTGGAAATTCCTTTCGCTATCCGGGGAGTCCCGTCATCTGCTCGCTTACTTCCCAAAGCCGGCGCGCAGACTCTTCATTGCGTGACGCACTGGATGTTTGTCTCTCGCGCTTCTTAGCGAAGTACTGTCCGGTCACGCCTTCGACCGCGGGCGACGAAGCGAGATACACGGAAGTCTCGGCGCCCTTGTCCGGGCTGAACGTGACAAGCTTGATCAATGCCTCGATCGGCTTCGGCAAATTGCGGAACAGACCTGTTGCGATGGTGCCCGGGTGCAAACAGTTCACAGCTACGCCCGTGCCGTCGAGCCGTCGCGCAAGCTCGTAGGTGAACAGCACGTTTGCGAGCTTGGAGTTGGCGTACGCCGAGAACCCGCCGTACTTCTTCTCTCCTTGCAAATCGTCGAAGTCGATCTTGCCGTACGCGTGTGCAGCCGAGGAAACGTTGACGATGCGAGAGGGCGCGCTCTGCTTCAGCAGGTCCAGCAGCAAGTTGGTAAGCAGGAAGTAGCCGAGATGGTTGACCGCGAACGTGGTCTCGATGCCGTCTTCGGTCAGGCTTCGCTGACGAACGACAACGCCGGCGTTGTTGATCAGCACATCGAGCCGGCTATGCGAGCTGATGAACTCAGCCGCGAACCGGCGAATATCTGCCTGTGAAGACAGATCGCAGATCATGAGTTCGACGTTCTGATTTCCTGTGGCCGATTTGATCTCATCGCGAACGGGTTCTGCACGCCGGCGGTCTCGGCAAACCATGACTACCGTTGCGTTCATCATTGCGAGTGCGTGCGCGGTCGATTTCCCGATGCCCGAGTTCGCGCCGGTCACGAGACATACTTTGCTGCTCAGGTTGGTTTGTTCGGTCTTCATGTTTGTCGGAGGCTACAAGTTGCCAGACCTGCTAACCGCCGAGACGCGGAGACGCAGAGCCAACCGCAGAGCCAACCGAAGAGTCTCAGCGTTGGGCTCTGAGTCTCGGCGTCTCTGCGGTTAGCTGGTCTTACTCATCCAACACCTCGCTAACCTCCTAGTCCCGTAATGCCTGATCAAAATCCTCGATCAACTCGTCAGTCGCTTCGATTCCCACAGAGACTCTCACAAGGCCGTCGGATATCCCAAGCCGCTCGCGATCTACTTTCGACACGCCAGAGTGCGATGTAGTCGAGGGACGAGTCACCAGCGTTTCGACGCCGCCAAGACTTGGTGCGACGATCGGGATCGTGACGCGCTGCATGAATCTGTCGGCAGCCGCCACGCCGCCCGCTGCCTCGAAGCTCAACATCCCGCTGAAGCCTTCGAACAACTCGCGCGCCCGCTGATGAGCCGGGTGGCTTTCAAGCCCCGGATAGTTCACCTGCGAGACCGCCGGATGCTTCTCGAGAAACTGCGCGATCCGAAGCGCGCTTTCGTTCTGATGTCTCACTCTCAACGCAAGCGTTTTCATCCCGCGATGGAGGAGGAAGGCCTGGTGCGGGTCCATCGAGCCGCCCAGGTGATCGAGTTTGTGCTTTATCTTCTCGATCAGGTCCGCGCGGCCGATCACCGCCCCGCCGACGATGTCCGTATGGCCGTTCAAATACTTTGTGCAACTGTGCAGCGAAAGATCGAAGCCAAGTTCCGCCGGCCTGAAGTTGATCGGACTTGCAAACGTGTTGTCGATCATCGACACCAGGCCGTGTTCGTTTGCGAACTGGACCGCGGCTTTCAAATCGCTGACCTGAAGGGTCGGATTGGACATCGCTTCCACGTAGATAGCCCTTGTCTTCGGCGTGAGCTTCTGTTTCCACGCGCCGGGATTGTCGCCGTCGATGAAATCATAACCGAGGCTCCAGCCGGCGAAGTCTTTGGTCAACAGATCGTGAGTGCCGCCGTACAAACAGTCTTGCGCAAGCAGGTGTTCGCCCGCGCCGAGCACGGTC
The DNA here is from genome assembly GCA_038040485.1 of Candidatus Onstottus arcticum. Taxonomy (GTDB): domain Bacteria; phylum Acidobacteriota; class Blastocatellia; order UBA7656; family UBA7656; genus Onstottus_B; species Onstottus_B arcticum. The sequence goes on along the minus strand of JBBPIE010000013.1, from coordinate 150,072 downwards.
AGCAGCGTCGTCGAGATCGCCGCCATCCCGCTTGCGGTGACGAGCGCGGCTTCGGCGTTTTCAAGCGCGGCCAGTTTTGCTTGAAGCGCCAGATGATTGGGTGAATTGCTCAGCCGAAGATATCGCACGTCGTGGTAGCTCGCCTCGCCCGCGTATTCGAACGTCGCGCTCTGAAAGATCGGCATGCTCACCGCGCCCAGAATTCGCGGGTCGGGCTCCCCGGCGTGAATAAGCTTTGTTTCGATGCGCTTGTATTGTTTGGTCATTGTCTCCTCAACAGAAGCCACAGAAGCACAAAGCAACCACAGATGAACACAGATGAACACCGATTAGTGATTGTTTCGGCGCGCTGCTCTGCAAGTGTCCCGCTATCAATCGGTGACCCGCTATCCATCTGTGTTCATCTGTGTTCATCTGTGGTTGCTTTACGTTCCAGGTTCTCGATTTTCACGGGTTCGACCGGCTCCGCTAGCTCGAACCCGAAGACCTTCGAATAGAAGTACAACTCCGCGTCGAGCGAGCGCTTGATGTTCTCGGCTCGCCGGAAGCCGTGTTGCTCGCCTTCGAATGGAATGTAGGCGACCGGCAGTCCTTTCGCGCGCGCGGCTTCAAACATCATCTCGGCTTGATTGGGCGGAACCACTTTGTCTTCGAGCCCTTGAAACAAAATGATCGGGCAGGACAACCGATCCGTGAAATGAATAGGCGAGCGCTCCCAATATAGGTCCTTTCGTTCTGGATACGGACCAACCAGACTTGTGTTGTAGCGCGATTCGAACTTATGACAGTCCTGCTCCAACACTTCCAGATCGCTTACCCCGTAGTAACTCGCGCCCGCCTTGAACACATCGCGAAACGTCAGCGCCGCAAGCGTAGTGTAGCCGCCCGCGCTTCCTCCGCGAATGATCAGCCTGTTGGGGTCGGCTTCGCCGCGCTCGACCAGGTACCGCGCGCCGGCTGCGCAGTCGTCCACATCGACGATTCCCCAGTTGCCGTTTAGCCGTTCGCGATACGCGCGCCCGTAGCCAGTGCTCCCGCCGTAGTTCACATCCAGCACACCAAAGCCGCGGCTCGTCCAAAACTGGATGTTCGGCTTCATCGTGGTGGTCGTCGCGCCGGTCGGGCCTCCGTGACTGATGACGATCAGCGGCGGCTTTTCGCCTGCCTGCGCGTCGTAGTCGTGATTCTTCGGAGGATAGAAGAAAGCGTGCGCGGTGAGCCCATTCTCGGTTGGAAACTCGACGGCTTGCGGTATCGATAGATAGCCCGCGCCAATCTCTACGCTGCTGGAACGGCGAAGGACCTCAATCCTTCGCGTCGCAAGATCGAGCCTGACGATCGAATGCGGTTCAGTCGGCGAACCGCCGCAAAACAAAACGCGGCCCGGCGAAACCCGCACACCCAATAAGTCGGTGTAGGGCGTCTCGAGAGGCTCAAGCTTGCCGGTCGTTGTATCGAGGCTTGCGAGGCGCCAGTTGCCCCGCTCGCAGCACGAGCAGATGATCCGGCGCTCCGATTCGAAGCCGTAGGCCGACATTCGAAAGACCCACTGCGGCGCGCCAAACTCCGCTTGCCTCTCACAAAGCGCCTCCGCGCGGCCTTCTTTCCAGCGGTAAAGATTCCACCACCCGGTTCGATCCGACACGAAGTGAAGCACACCCTCCGGCGACCACTCTGGCTGAAAGATCGATTCGGCTATTCCGCCTGCTACCTTTTCAGCGCCGCCCAGCGAGCCGTCTTCTTTCACCGCCGCCACCCACAACTCGCAACCATCCCAGGGCATGTTCGGATGATTCCACGTGAGCCACGCGAGATGGTTTCCATCCGGACTCAGTCTCGGCGTCGAATAGAAGTCGTTCCCGGAAACCAACACGGTACCGTCTTTGTCGCCGGCGAGGTTGATGCTCACGATGGTGTTGGTTGCATCGCGGCCTGGCGCCGTGTGGTCTTCGCGGATCGCGATCATCCGATTCCGGCGGCCGTCGATCACGCCGTCCGAGTAGTACATCTTCTCGCTGAGCGTGACCGGCTCAGGCTGAGAGCCCACGGTCTGCCGATAGATACGCTGGTCCGTGAAGTTGGAAAAGTAGACTGTGCCGTTGTCGACAACGTAAGCGCCTCCGCCGTACTCGTGAACGGTCGTGCGTGCGTTGAAGCCTGCCGGGATTGCGTCCGAGACTTGCCGGTCAGGCGTCCGACGCACGATGACGCTTCGGCCTTTTTCCGAAGGACGGCTCTCGATCCAGTAAACGTCGTCGCCATCCATGGCCGGATCGCCGAGACCGATCGTTCCCGCGACTATCAAGTCCGACGTGATCGGCGACCCCCACGAGCCGAACCGCGATACCTTCTTCTCAGCCATTGTCATCCTCGAGTGAAAAACAGTCGCGCGCCGAGTCCGCTTAACACCAGAACCAGGATGATGCCGAGCGCCCCAAGAACCTTATCGAGGCTCTTGACGCCCGTCCATTGCAAATAGTGAATCTTGTAAAGCAGGTCGATCCGGTCGGTGTCCTTGCCGTGCTGCGTAAGCGCCAATCGGTTCCAGTCGAGTTCGATGCTAACACCCGTATCGGTAGTGATGGTGCTGCCTTCGATTGCGGAGATTCGGCCATAGCGAGCCGGATTCGCCGAGACCGCATCGATCACAAGCGCGCGGACTTCGTCCGTCGGAGGCTCTGGTTTGGATTGCAAGCTTCGCGGGTCGAGATGAAACCAGCCCTTTGAAGTACGAGCCAGCAGATGCTCGCCAAGAATCGTTTTGACGAAGCGGACTTCAAGCCACGACGGGTCGGCTTGCAGCGAGATGTTGTTAGGTTCGAGCGGGTAGGTCTTTACTTGAAGCAGCTCGTACGCGCCGGCGTATCCGGGCTTTAAGAAGAAGAACGCTCCGGTGATCGCCCAGCCTGTCAGCGGTGCTAGCATCAGCAGGCCGATAACTCGATGGAAAGCGCGGGTTTTCATTCAAGATTGCCCAAGCGTCTTACGTGCTGATAGTCGAGGATCATCGCAGCGATTCCCACTCCTGATCGCCCACGGGTTCGGTCGGATCCAGGTAGCTCACCGGCGTTCCTCTTGACGCGTAGCCGTTTTGAAATCCGGACACCGCAGATCGAGCGAGGATAATGACTTCAACCGAATCTCCCGCGTGAAATGGGATGTTTTTCAGCGTCAGCGATCCGTCTTCCGAAATTGGTAGTTTCGACTCGATGTGAGTTCATTGATTGACGGCTCCGTGGAGTCAGACACCGAGAGTATAGATGATCGTCTCAGCTCGAACCATCCGGGGGCGGGTCAGTGGGGTCATAGCTTATTCTGAAGCTTGTCTAATAGTGAACAGACTTTTGACCACCCGATTAGGTACCATAACGCGATCTGAGGATGCGATATGGAAAAACCGACGAATGAAAAACTCTTGCGGCTAGAAGTAAATAACCCGTTCAAGTCCTCGAACTGGCCTCCTCGTTTTTGGCGGTTTGGCGAAGACGAAAGGGTACCGTACGAGAAGCTGAGAAAGCAGCTGAATCATCAAATAAACGACCCGGTTCTACCTCGCATGATTCCTAAGTCCGATTTAGACAGCCACTAGCTTCTGTCCCTTACTAGCAACACACATGACCCCACTACCCGCCGCTGCTTCGCGTCTGCGAAGCTTTCCGTTGCAAGTCTCGCAGCGCCCGATAGCCGATCCGCTTGACGCCTTGCGATTCCAGAATCCGCCGAATCTCGGGATCGCGGGTGAACAACTCATACTCGGTGTTGCGATCCTTCCACGAGTTGGTGATGTGCTGGATCTCTTCGCCGGCCTTCGAAGCGTGAATAAACAGCTCGGTCACGCCCGGCTTGAGCGAGTTCAACATTCGCTTCCAATAATCGGTCACCGACTCGCCCTTGTTCGGGCCTCCATAAATCAAGTAGTCGGGACAAACAATACCGTCTGAATCCAACTGCGCCCGTTGCTGCCCGCCGCCGGCCGCAGCCAGTACTTCTTGTGCCGCCATCCTCAACGGCACGTTGAATTCTTTGGCGAGCCGGCGATAAACCTGAAAGTACGCGTCGTTGTACTGAAGCGTGCCCATGTGCGAATCGAGGTGTGTCACGTCTATCCCAGCGTCGAGGGCTTTCTTGATCTGGGCGCGAGCCTCGATGTACGCCTGCTCGGGCGTCGAGTGACTGTACACGTTCATGATGTCCGGCCACAGATAGCCCTGCGGATCGACGAGTCCCGGCACTTCGCTCTTGCTGGCAACAGGTCCCCACTTGTAAGTCTTCCACTCGCTGGTGTGAGTCAGGTGCAAGCCGAAGTCGCGTTCGGGATGCGCCTTCGCATAAGCCGCGATCTCGGGAAACCACGGACACGGGACCATTATGGTTGCGCAAGTCGCAAGCCCGTTCTCGAGTGTGTCGATCGCTGCAACGTTAGCAGCGTGGCTGCCGGCTACGTCATCGACGTTGATGATCAGTATCTTGTCCGTCGGCCCAAACCCCAACCGTTCGGCGAGCGTGCCTTTGGCGTTCGAGGCTCGCGCATGAGGAATCGCGATCAATGCGCCGGCTAACAGACCTGCAGTCAGCATCTTTCTCATATGTGTTCTCCGATTTGCGGCATCGCACATAACATTGGGGCCGCGTTCCTCGTGAAATGTTCCGAAGGTTCAGGCCAGTCCCGGAACCAAATCCTTGAAGAGCGGGAATTATAGACTGGGGCGCGCGCGAAGGGAATCCGAAGTCCTGGGAGCGCGTCATCTTTTCGCGCATACCCACCTCGTGAGAGGTGGGTGGGTGATGCTCGAGCCTACAGAAGAGCACGTCCGCCTACGCTGTTTGCATACCCACCTCGTGAGAGGTGGGTCGGTGATGCTCCAGCCTACGATGAGACGCCACAGATCAAAGAGGGTTCGCTCGAAGGCCACTGCATCAGGAACCCACCTCTCACGAGGTGGGTATGCAGAAATGCGAGGGCAACGCTGCGACGTTCTGTAGGCCACAGCATCAGGAACCCACCTCTCACGAGGTGGGTATGATGTCCTTCAGCGGAGCTGACCGCAAACATCTGACGCGCGCCAAAAGGCAGGAATGTCTTTGTGTTTTGCCCGACTTGGCATATTCTAATCGGGCCGCAACTTCCCCGATCGTCAACGTTCATAAGTCACCAGCGGCCAATCAGTCGGCGCGGGTCACCACCGGCAAAGGAGCCGTCAGATGACTGGCAAGACAACGAAAGCGCTAGTAGCAGCATTCGTTGTCGTGCTTTGCCTGGCGGGGACAACACGCGCAGTTGAGCTTCAATCCGACCACGAGGCACTCAGACGATCAGCTCTCGAAAGGCTTCTCGGCAATCACAAAGTAATCAACATTGTGGATGACTTCCTTTTGTTCTGGGACCAGGCTAATGACAAACCGCTGCGAACCCAGCGCCGAATCTGGAGGCGGACCATCGGGTCGAAGCACCGCAACTATTTCGAGCGAGCAGTCTATCGCGGCGCCGAGCCCGAGCGGCGCCTCGCAATGCTCAATGAGTTTCTGATCCGTGTTCCGGAGCGCGTTGAAGCCATCCGCGAACTGAACCGCACGATCACCGACAGCCTGCTCGTGGGGATTATCACCTTCAAAGACTTCCGCTTTCGCGAGTACCAGCATCAACGCGATGTATACATCGGCTTGAGCTTTTTCAGGTTTGATGGAGCGGTGCGGCCGGTGCAGAACGACCGCGGGATTCCTGACACCCTGTGCCTGGGCGCCGAGGTACTCGCTACTTACACGCCGGAGCAAGTCCGGATGACGATCACGCACGAGTTCTTTCACCTTTATCACTTCGGCTTCTTGTTCCAGCAGTCCGGCGATTCGTCCGAGGACTTTCGCGCGCCCCATATCCCGCTGTTGGTCGAAGGGATCGCGGTGGCCGGCGCCGAACAGGCTTACGACGGTCAGCCACGGGCGATGTATCTGCATTTCAATGAAGACGAACTTGCGGCGCAGCAAAAGGAGTTGAGTTCAAACGCCGGCCGCTACCTTTATTTGATCAGGTCGTCAGCGCCGCCCGACGAGTACGAGCGCTGGTTCACTCAAAGCTACGACGAACGGTTTCCCTCGCGAGGCGGCTACTTGCTGGGCTACGAGGTCGCGAAGCGAATGATGATCACCTACACGCTGGAGCAAATAGTGAGGATGAGTTCCGCCGAGTTGCGCGCGCACGCGGAAGAGGAACTCGCCGCGATGTCAGGCTATCGAGTGATGCTGGTGGCGGCCGGCCGCTGATCCCTCTCGCTTGAGTACTGTCCTATTTGTGTGTTGCTTGACAGGGGAAACCGCCAAGCCGCCAAGAACGCCAAGATCAGCAACGAGAACTCAATGAGAAATCTGGCGTTCTTTGCGACTTGGCGGTTAGTCGTTCCGGGGTGAAAAGAGTCAAGACGAATTTAGCCCGGGACTCTAGTTTGACGCTGCAAACTCCCGCCCGATACAATCCGCAATCTCAAGCTTCGCTTTGCATCGCCGCATATTGATACTTCTACCCAACAGGAGGTTCATCCTTGGACGAACTACTAACGAAAGACAATCTCTACTACCGCGACCTTGCGCGAAGCATCGCGCAGCAATACGTCAAGCCGATCGCCGCCGAGCTTGACCGAAGCGGCGATTACCCTTGGAGCGTCATCAACGCGCTCAAAGAAGCCGGCCTGATGGGAATGTGGATCCCGAAGGAGTACGGCGGCAAAAGTTCAGGCCTGTTGAACCTCTGTATCGCCTCCGAAGAGATTTCGCGCGCTTGCGGCGGCATAGGATGCACTTACGTCGTCAACGCGCTCGGCTCGTTTCCGATCATCCTGGCCGGCACCGAAGAACAGAAGAAGAAGTACCTGCCCGACATAGCGGCGGGCAAGAATCTGATCGCCTTCGCGCTTTCCGAGAAGGATGCGGGCTCGGACGCCGGGGGCATGAAAGCGGTGGCTTTGAAGGACGGCGACCACTACGTCATCAACGGCGACAAGAAGTGGACGACCAACGGCGCGGCGGCGAATATCTTCACGGTGTTTGCGACCGTGAATCCGGATCGAGGAACACGCGGTGTGACGGGGTTCATAGTCGAGCGCGGGTGGAAGGGTTTCGAGATCGGCAAACGCGAGGACCTGATGGGGATTCGCTGCGTGCCGGTGAACGAGACGCACTTCAAGGACTGTCGGGTCGGAGCTGATCAACTTCTTGGCGGCGCGGAAGGCAGAGGCTTCAAGCACGCGATGATGACTCTGGATGTCGCGCGTCCGTTCGTGGCGGCTCAGGGACTTGGCATCGCGCAAGGCGCGCTCGACCTCGCACTCGAATACACAAAGAACCGGCAGCAGTTCGGACAATCGATCGCGTCGTTCCAGGCCATTCAGTTCATGCTTGCCGACATGGCTACGCAAGTCGAAGCCGCACGGCATCTGGTGTACACCGCGGCGCGTGCGGTCGACGCAGGCGTCAAGGACGTCTCGAAAATATCAGCGATGTGCAAAGTATTCGCGACCGACACAGCGATGAGCGTGGCTACGGACGCAGTGCAGTTGTTCGGCGGGTATGGCTTCTGCCGGGATTACCCGATCGAGAAGTACATGCGCGACGCGAAGATCACTCAGATCTACGAAGGCACAAACCAGATTCAGCGGATGGTGATCGGCCGCGCGCTAATCCGCGAAGGCGCGTCAGCCTAGCAGAAATGCAACCACAGATGAACACAGATAAACACCGATGAAGAGAGGGAGGAGAACGTACCTCAACCACTTCCATTCGTGTTCATCTGTGTTTATCTGTGGTTTCATCTCCCCTCGCGATTGACACAACGACCTTTCCGTTCGCTACCGCATCATCGTAATCGGTTGAGGCTTTTCGTCTCAGCAATCCGGCCTCGAAGATCATCCGTGCAAAGGTGGCAAGTATTGCGCCGAGAGCCGTTAACTCGAAGACAATTATTCCAAACGCCCAAGGCGACACGATCGGCATTCCACCTGTAACAAGACCAACCTGCCGTGATGTCCAGATCGTAAGCACCAGCGCGAACGCCGCTCCGATCAATCCGCCGCCGATCGCGAAGCCCGCGATCCGGCTCTTCGGCCCCCCGTCCGTTTCAAGATGCAACGGCTCCGAAGACATAACCGTGATCGACGAGCCGGGCACGCCCTCGCGCCGGAGCTCGCGCAACGCCGCAAGCGCTTCGTCTCGTGTATCAAAAATCGCGATCTTTGGTTCAGCCATACTCTTCAGGCGTTCTCGAATCCCACTTCAGGCGAGCTGACGGCTGTTGCCTCTCCGTGCTCGCCAAGCGGCAGTCCTTCCTTGTATTCCCACACAGCGATGATCGGAAACAGCTTTGTAAACAACGCGTACAACAAAACAAAATATCCCAACGTCCCGCATGCGAGGGTGACTTCAACCCAGGTCGGCCGGTACGAGCCCCAGTTGAAGCTCAGTTCCGGTTTCGCAAGCGTGGGCACGATGATCAGGAATCGCTCGATCCACATTCCGGCTACTACCAGCGCCGAGGCGATCACTGTTCCGCGGATCGTCCTCAATCGCTTGAAGGCGAGCAGCGGCGCCGGGATGATAAAGCAGCACACGACCATCGCCCAGAACATTGGAGAGTATGAGCCGCTGATCTTCGAGCGGAACACGGCCATCTCGGCCGGCTCGTTGCCATACCACACCGTCAGGTATTCGGAGAACGTGAAGTAGAACCAAATCAGGCTCATCGTCAGCAACAACAGCCCGAGGTTGTTGAAGTGAACGGGACGCAAATACTCTTCGAGATGAAACGCACGCCGGATGACTCCCATGGCGAGAATCAGCGCGGCTATGCCCGAGAAGATTGCGCCTGCGACGAAGTACGGGCCAAAGATCGTCGAGTGCCACATCGGACGAATCGTCATCGCAAAGTCCCACGAGACGATTGTGTGAACGGAAACCGCGACTGGAATGATGATGACTGCCATCACCTGCACGGCTTTCTCGAGCCTTGCCCACTGAAGCTGAGTGCCTCGCCATCCAAGACTCAGTGCGCCGTAGATTCGCTTGCGCAGACCTTTCGACCGGTCGCGAATCAACGCGAGATCAGGAATCAGCGGCAGGTACAAGTAGATGATCGACCCAAGCAGATATGTGTTGATCGCGAAGAAGTCCCAGGCCAGCGGCGAGCGGAAGTTCGGCCACAGCCCGCGCTCGTTCGGATAAGGCACCAGCCAATAAAACAACCACGGCCGCCCGAGATGGATGATCGGAAACATCGCGCCGATCATGAGCGCGAACACGGTTATCGCTTCAGCGCAACGAGTGATGGGTCTTCGCCACTCGGCGCCCGTGACTCGCAAGATCGCCGAGATCAACGTGCCCGCGTGCGAGATGCCTATCCAGAAGACGAAGCTCGTTATGTCGAAGGCCCACATCACCGGCCGGTTGATTCCCCACACGCCGATGCCGCTCGAAACCTGATAGCCGAAAGCCCCGAGCGCCGCCAGGAACACCGCCCCACTCAGCGCGACGGTGATATACCAGCCACGCCCGGTATTTAGAACAGGCCTGAGAAGGTCCTGGTCGATCTTCACGTCTGTTGGTCTATTGGCCAATTTCCCGCTTATTGCTTTGTCTTTCCGGATGCAGGCCTGGTCACCGTAAGCGATGGCCGATAGCGCATCAGGTAATTAGTGATGCGCGCACAGCGCTGCAAATCAACCGCAATGTTTGCAGCCTCTGCCTCGCGGCGAAGCGCAGAGCGGCCCGCCACGTCCCACGCTACCGGCCAGGTCGCTTCCTGTCTTTCATTGTCAGCAATCGGGCGAACAAGCAGCCAGTAGCGACCCGGAGCGATATTTGCGAAAGCGAATGCGCCATCGCTCTCGGTGTCAGTTTCGGCGAATCGCTCGGCATTGCCGGCGTTCTCACGCTCGAAAGGCACAAGGTGCGCGCGGAGCCGTGCGGGCAATTTCGCTTTTTCATCCGAAGCAGCGACGCGCCCACGAATGCTGGCCGCGCCTTCCGCAACGTTGATGATTACTCCCTTTACGTGCTCTCCCGATTTGAGCGCGATGTCATTTCGCGCCGCATCACCGGGCTGTCTGCCGGTCTTAGGCATTGTCACGGCGCGCGCATAAAGGTCTTCGTTGACTAGCTTCATTTTCAGGCGATACTGTCCCGGAGGAAGGCTTTCGAGAAAGAAATCGCCTCTTTCGTCCGGGGCGCCCGATGTAACAGAATCGAAAAATAAAGCGAAACGATCTTTGGGAGCGGCTTTGTCATTGCGCAAGCCTTTAACAACAGTTTCTTCAACCGATGCTTTTCGCGCGGGTTTGCACTCCGGTTTGCGCTTCGCTTTCGGCGAGACTTCCATGACGATATGCCCGGCAATCGAGCCAAACGGAAGAAGCTTGAGTTCAATTCCGGTCACATCGGTGCCCTTAACCGAGATCAGCCGTGGTTGCGAGGCCGCCTCCGGGTCCCAGGAACGGTCTTGAGCTATCAAATAATAGTCTCCATCCGGCACGCCATAAAAAGCGAAAGAGGGATTCTCTTGGTTACCCGCCCAACTGGTGGTCCGAATTGCCCCGCTCTTAGCGTGTATGAGCCTCAAAGAACCTCCTTCAGTAGATCCTCCCTGAGCAGCGCCGGAACATTTGCCGCTGACGATATGCCCCCGCTCGCTTCGATAGGTTATGTTTATCCCGCTCGCTTCTTCGCCGAGACTCAGTTTTACCTCTTGCGCATCGTCGCGCCCGGACGAAGGGTAATAAATGGGAATCTTATTGCGGAGGTCTTGATCTTGGTATTCACCGATTTGATTGACCATCAGCAGGTAAGAGCCTGATCCGAGCCCGTAGATTCTGTAGATGCCGCGATCATCTGTTTCAACGCCGTAGGTAAAACGAAGGGCACGACGTTCCGAGTCGCGCACCCGAATGGCGACTACTTTCGCTTTTCCCAGTGGCTCGCCTGACGAATTTGTAACTGCGCCTGTTATTACTCCGCCTTTGCGCAGCTTGAGCGTTACGAAGTCGCCTGTGACGTGATAGGCGCTCGATCCATCTTTGTTATCTTCGACGTAACCTGCTGCGGAGCACCACACAAAATAGGACTTTGACGGCAGGCCGTTCAGTTGAAAGCTGCCTTCGTCATCGGTGCCAACGTGTTTGTATTCTTCAATGGTTCCATTGACTGGCCTCACATTAACGACGACGTTAGGAAATGGCCGACCGGATTCATCCGTGACGCGCCCGCTTATCGAGCCTGCGCGTTTTTGAGACGGTTGATTTGAAGCGTCTCTTCTTCGAGCAGGCAAAACCTGCGATTGCCCTGTATCAATGAAGGCAGCGAGCATCAATAGCAAGGAGCACAACGCTGGTAGGGCGCGGCAAGACTCAACGCCGGAAAAAAGCATGTTCGGGCTTTGCCGCGCGAGCTTCAAAGTCATTGTTGCTTCTCCTGCGGCTTCTTGCTCAAATCAAGGACGAGCGTTATTTCAACCTCCGCCCCTTCGGTTAGTGAAATGATTCTTGTGAGAGTCAATGATGGCTCAATAACGACATCGTTCTTTAGCGGAGTGAGGTAGGCATCGAGGATTATTCCATACTCACCTGGCGGCAGACGCTCAATTACAAAGCGCCCGCGCGCATCCATGCTCCCCGTTCTCATCTGGCTTAAAAAAGCCAACGTCCTATTGTATGGCCAGGAGCCATCTTGTTTGAGCTTATTGGCAGGAATAGCCCACAAGTTCAGGCGAGCGCCTTTAGGCAGCGTGCCGCCTTCGATTTTGATTTGCCCGCGCACAACGCCTTGATACCAAGCGACCACTACCCGCACGCCTGAAACGTTCTCGCCGGGTCCGACTTCAATCTCCCTGTCTCGGACTTCAATCCCTTCCACTATCTCCTCAACTTTGTCGAGCCGAACTCCGTCACGCTCTATTCCGATGATCTCTAAGTCCTCGCTCGTACTGACTGAGTGGATACGAATACTATGACTGCCCGGCTTGACTCCTGTGAGGCGAAATGATCCGTCTTTGTTTGAAGTCTCGGTGAACGCGTCCGCCGGGCTTGCGCTGATTCTCAAGGGCGATAACCTGGCAATGGTTGCCGGATCGTTTGCGCCTTCGAGGACTACAACGCCGCCGATGCTTCCGGCGCGATGAACTCTTATTTCCAGTCCTTTAATATCTGCGTTTGAGATTTCAAACGCTAACTCCTTGCCATACCACGGAGAATCACTTTTGGTATACGCTTCGATCTTGTATTTTCCAGGAGGAAGACCGTCCATGCGAAACTCGCCTTTGGAATCACTTTCCGCGACACAACTAAACAATTCCGCGAAATCTACGTCCTGGTTATCTTCAAGATTGGGTTTCTCCTGGCAAATGAGATCGACTTTAGGAAGTGGGCTTCCGGTTTCCGCATTAACGATGCGCCCGGTGACTGCATAGGTCTTCGTGATATCTTTGGAAGGTCGTTTGACCTTTATATCAATGTTTGTCACCTCAGCGCCCGTCGCGACTTCAACGGTTTCTGCCTTCGATTCATTGGTGACGCTCGGATAGTAAGTCTTCGGAAAATCAACTTGGCTGCCATCCATGGGGTTTCTAGCTACGCTCACTTTGTAGCGACCTGGCGGCAATCCATAAGCGCGATACATGCCGCGATCATCTGTCTTGGCTTTCCAGGAAGGAGGGAGACCTACGGTCACATCAATCATCGGTCGCCCGTTAGCTTCAGTGACGCGCCCTGTGATGACGCCGCCCGGCCTTATCTCCAGGTCAATGCCTTCGATGTTTTCCCCTTCGTCCAGCATGAGGGACTCGTTTTGGTTCTTGATTGCGGAGGCCGGCGCGTCGAGCGTAATCTCGCAAGGACCCGGTGGGATACCTTTCAAATGGTAATGACCGTCTGCGTCAGTGAGATCAACTGCCAAAGGCTCGTAAGCAGAATTTCGCACCGCTACAACCTTGACGCCGCGCGCAGGCTTGCCACTTTTAGTGACTGTGCCCGTGACGGAGCACGTTGCTTTTTGATCTTGCGCGCCGGATTGGGCATGCGCGCCGGTTGCTGCTACAAAAAGGATTGCGATGAAGATGGTGATGCGATTGCGCGCGCGCATTACGTTTCTCCTTATACTTGGCATCAGGCGTTGAAGAGACGCTCAGTTCGATCTTGCGCAGTCCAGGCTCTGCAAATAAATCGGACTGGGCCGCTATGGAGGCGATCATACGAGCCTTGCGCTGGCTATGCAATCAATCACTGCTTTTGAACTGGCCGTAAACAAATTCGCTTTCCCGAACCGGTATTCACTCTGCTCAATCGCCTTTGTTCAAATAGATCACGCGCGGTTTTGTTCCCAGCTCTTCGAGCAACCGTGTCGCTCGATTGCTCTTCGACAGCTTCGAAACTTCGCTCTCCGGATCGGCGATGTTGCCGAAGTACATAGCCTTCGTCTCGCAGGTCTGAACACACGCCGGCGTGACGTCGCCGTCGCGCACCTCGCGGCCTTCGTCTTTGGCTTTGTCTTCGCCCTTGCGAATGCGTTGAATGCAGAAGGTGCACTTCTCCATCACACCGCCGGTTCGCACCGACACTTCCGGGTTCAAAGCCTTTTCCAGCGGCGCGTCCCAGACCGGATCGAAGAAGTTGAAGAAGCGAACGGTGTACGGGCAGTTGTTCGCGCAGTACCGAGTCCCGACACAGCGGTTGTAGACCTGCGCGTTCAAACCTTCGTCGGTGTGATACGTCGCGTAGACCGGACACACCGGCTCGCACGGAGCTTCCTCGCAGTGCTGACACAAGACCGGCATGAACCTGGCCTTCACATCGGGGTATTCGCCTTCGAAGTAGCGCTCGACTCGAATCCAGTTGATCGAGCGTCCCTTCGCGGCTTCTTCAGGTCCGACGGTTGGGATGTTGTTCTCGACACGGCAAGCCACAACGCAAGCTTCACATCCGGTGCAGCGATCGAGGTCGATCACCATCGCCCATTGAGGCTTCTTGTTTTGAGATTCAGTCATTTTCCTTAGCTGATCACCCGGCTCGACTCGAGCAGGGAACGTTAGCGCTTCGATTCCATGTGTTCCATCAACTCAGTGCCAAACCGAATGAGCTGAGCGCGACCTCCGATCTTGGTGAGTCTCGATCTCACAGGACCCTTTCCGTTATTGCGAAGGAGGACACCGGCGTCCACCCCGCGACCACGCGCGTATCTCCCATAGCTCGAATGGCCCTGACCAGTTGGCAGCGCGACGCAATCGGGCCTGATCCCTGGGTACAGAAGCGCCGGAACGCGAACCGAGCCGGTGCCGGTTGTCACTTCAACGAGATCGCCGTCAGCAATGCCCATCATTGCGGCGGTCTTCGGGTTGATCTCAACCCAACTCCCCCACATAGCCGAAGTCAGTGGATCAGGTAGTTCCTGGATCGAAGGCAAGTTGGCTGCTGATCCGTCGCCGAGTGTGGCATGTTCGTAAACGAGTAGAGTCAACGGGTACTCGACGCTACTCGCCGATTTGGAACTCCGGCGGATCAGACCTAGAAAAAATGAGTCGAGCGAGATAGGGCCTTGTTCAGGAGCTTCGGGTTTCGCAGGTGGCAGCGCGGCCGAAACCAGTCCTTTCTCGGTCAGCTCAAGCCACGCCGCATCAGCCTTCTCGCCGCCGAAATCCTTCAAGCGGTCACCCGCGCCCTTTTCAATCATGTTCTTCGCGGACTCGAACGGCAGCGCTTCGCCGACTTTGCCGCCGATCTCTCGCGCAAGCGAGAGCAAGACATCGGCTGTGTGCCGGGTATTGAGTTGAGGCTCGAGTACGGGTTGGGTCAACGACAAAACCTTTCGCCCATCCGGACCATTCGACGTGTGTATGTCCCAGCGCTCGAGGTAGCTGTGATCTGGGAGAATGAGATCGGCCACTTCACTCGTCTCGTCCATGAATGACGAAAAGCCGACGATGAAACGCGCAGCTAGTAGTTCTTCGCGCCCATTTCTCGCCAACATTGGATTGAAGCCGTGGCTCATGACTATTTGATAGGGCTGTTTTGCTGTTTGCAAGAACTGGCTTATGACATCAACGCTATCGCGAGGGGGTTGCTTCTTAAGCTGCTCATCGGGGATCGACGCGTTGGCCTGAGTCTCAAGGAGGTCAGGTGATCTGGTTCCAACGTCGAAGAGCAGTACTCCTCCTGGTTTGTTTAAGTTTTCGACGATCGTGTTAAGCAGATGAACCGCGGCGTCGGAAGGAGATGGCAAGTCTCCGATCGCCAGAGGCCGTTGCGCCCCGGCAAATGCGCGGGCGACCCGAATGATTCTCTCGGCCGGAACATCGATCATTGCGGCATTATTCTCTGGCGAGAATTCCTCGAGCATCCTTCGCGAATCGTCGGATACAGCCACCTTGTTCAGACCTTCTCGAACGATTACCTGAACCATCGCCAGCGCGAGGAGCGCTTCGGAGCCGGGCGCCGCGGGAATCCATTCGTCCGCGTTGGCTGCGGTTAGCGACATCCGCGGCTCAACGTGAACAAATCTTCCGCGCGCCTTGCCGTGACTGGTTCGAAACGCGCCATAAGCAAGCGAGTGCATGACCGGCGATTTCCACGTTTCCAGAAAGCGCGCGCCGAATGAAAGCAGATAGGTAGCGTTTGCGATGTCGGGTGAAGCCTCGCCGTGCTTCACTACACCGCGCAGGAGGTCAGGATAAACGCCCCGCAGTTCTGTCTGCTGGGGATTCCCAGCCACAAAGGTCTGCCCGCAAGCCTGCATCAATCGGCTGGCCACCCGCGCAGTCACTCCCTCAGCCTCGCTGGTTATGAACAAAGCTCGGTTAAGATCGCCTGCCTCGCGCAGGATGTCTGTCAGCGTCCCGATTGCTTGTTCCCAACTGATCTCTTGCCACTTGCCTTCGCCGCGCTCGCCGACGCGCTTCATCGGGCCTTTGATGCGGTCGGGGTTGTAAAGCACTTCGAGCCCCGCTTGTCCCCGCGCGCACAACGCTCCGCGATTGACCGGATGAAGCGGGTTGCCTTCGATCTTGTTTGCCTTATGCTCGCGAGTTCGAACGATGATCCCGCAGCCGGCCGGGCACATCCCGCAAGTTGAAGCCTTCCAGTAGTCGATCCCCGGCACGTATTGGTCGTCAGGGATGAGAGCCGGGATTAGTTTCTCCTCGGGATGTCCGCAAGCGGAGAGCAGCGAAGCGCTCGTAGCTCCTACGCTGCTTAGGATTATAAACTCGCGTCGCTTCATATGCGGTTTCTAGTTTCTGGTTTCTAGTTTCTGGTTTGTGGTTTTTCGTTCGGCTCCGCTTGACCTGTTCTGTGGAACCAGAAACCAGAAACCACAAACTAGAAACCTATCTATGACACACGTAGCAATCCACGCTTGCGGCTCGCCGGCGGTGGCAATCGATGCACCAGCCCATTGTTTGATTTACCTCACGTCCCACTCGATGGGATGTGCCTACTTCGCCGTGACAAGATGAGCATTCAACACCGGCTCGGTTGTGCGCCTTGTGCGAGAAGAACACGTTAGCGTCGCGCTCAAACCAGTAGACGCGCTGCCACGGCGGTTGTTCTTTGCGATTTGAGAATGCCGCGAGCTTTTGCACTTCGGCGCTGTCGGGCTTGATCGTCTCGTGACAGGTCATGCAGGTTTCAGCATTCGGGATCGTCGCATGCGCAGACTTGTCCACGTGTTCGTGACAGAATGTGCAGTCGAGCTCAGGTCCTTCCTTTGATGAAACGTGCTGCCAATGATCGAAGTTGATTGGTTGGCGAGGCGCCTCGGGTCTCGCGGTCGCGCGTAACAGAAAGAAGCCGCCGACTGCGATGACCGCGACCGACAAGAGAATGAGTTTAGTCAGAGAGAGCATTGCTTGATTGAACGTGATGATGCTCGGTCGCACAGACCGCGTGGCGCGACGCCAGATTATACAGACGATGTGGATGAATCGAAAATCAGATCGGCGAAGCGCTGTTTGGCTTGCGAGGCTCGGCCGGCAGACGGGTCAGAAGAGATAGAATGAAGGCACTGGAAGGCGCGCCGACCAGCAACTCTTCAAACACGCTTTGGTGGAGTACATCACCCGCATTGACATGACCAAACCCTGAGAGTAGAACGGGTACGTCAAGCGGCCCAGTCGGATTTCAGGATTAAGCCTGATCATTCAAATGAAGGCATTCACTTAGTGCGGATGCAGTTTCTCGACAACGCGATCTTACGGCGTCCAGTCCGGCGATATGTCTTCAAGGATGATGTGGAAGCTATGCCAACCTTCAAGCACGACATCTTTATCAGCTACGCGCACATCGATAATCAGCCTCTCGACAAGGGACTGACGGGATGGGTCGAGGCGCTTCACGAAAGGCTCAGGGTCCGTCTTGCTCAACTGCTTGGCGAGGAGGCGCGAATCTGGCGCGACCGCAAATTGCAAGGCAACGATATCTTTGCCGACACGCTCATTGACCGCGTCGGACAGTCGGCGATTCTCGTCTCCATCCTTTCGCCTCGGTACGTCAAATCCGAATGGTGCCTGAGAGAGCTGGATGAATTTTCGCGGCGCGCGGAAATGAACGCCGGGCTTCGCGTCGGCGACAAGTTGCGAATCTTCAAAGTCGTGAAGACCCACATCTCCCGCGGGCAACACCCGCCGGTTCTACAAGGCGCGCTCGGGTATGAGTTCTACGAGTACGACCAGATGCGCGACCGTGCTCACGAGTTCAATTCGGAAGTCGTTCCGGCTCGGGACATTCGCTATTGGGAAAAGCTGGACGACCTGGCCTATGACATCAAACAGTTGATTGAGACTTTGCGCAGCGGTTCCGGACCAGCAGAATCGCCCGCCTCGCCTTCAGAGGCAACTATCTACCTGGCGGAGACTTCATCCGACCTTACAGAACAACGGGACACGATCAAACGCGATTTGCAGCTACGCGGCTACGAGGTGCTTCCCGACAAAGCCTTGCCCTTGATCGGGGCGGCATTCGAGCAAGAGGTTGGCAATTACCTCAGCCGCAGTACGCTTGCGGTGCATCTGATCGGCGAGCACTACGGCGTCATCGCTGAAGGCGAGAGCCGTTCAATGATCGAGTTGCAGCACGAGTTGTCTGCCAACTGTCGCGACGGGTTGCAGCGAATAATCTGGATGCCGGTTGGGCTTAAGGCGCAAGACGAGTCTCAGCAAAGATTCGTCAATAAGTTGCGATTGGGACTCAGCAGTCAGAAAGCCACAGACCTGCTCGAAACAAAGCTTGAAGATCTGAAGACCGTTATTCAAGAGAAGCTGAACCGCCAGGCCATACCTGACTCCAGCGCGTCGGCGGCCAGCAATGGACACACCGCGTCCGTGTATTTGATCTGTGACAGACAGGATATGGATGCGGTCAAACCCATCGAAGACTATCTTTTTGACAAAGGCGTAGATGTGACTTTGCCCGCGACCGAAGGCGATGAAACCCAGATAATCCAGGACCACAAAGACAACCTGTTGATGTGCGACGCGGTGATGATCTTTTACGGGCGCGCCAACGAGCTCTGGCTGCGCATGAAGCAGCGCGAATTGCTCAAGATCGCGGGATATGGCCGCGCGGAGCCGCTAGCTGTGAAAGCGATCTACATAAGCGGTCCGCCAACCGATTCCAAAGAGCGGGTCAGGGATCACGATTCACTCGTGATCAAGAACTACGAGGCGTTCTCGCCTGAGCAGTTGGAGCCCTTTCTCGAACGAGTCAAGAAAGCGAAGGGAGCGTAGCGATGATAGCCGACTACATGATGACGCAAACGGAAACCCCTTCTAATCCCTTTCCCGGCTTGCGGCCATTCGAGTTTCAAGAAAGCCTGTTGTATTTCGGGCGCGATGGCCAAAGCGAGCAGTTGCTTCGCAAGCTCGTCAGCACGCGCTTTATGGCTGTGGTTGGCACTTCGGGAAGCGGCAAGTCATCGCTCGTGCGCGCGGGATTGCTGCCCGCGCTGTTTGGCGGGTTCATGACGAGCGCGGATTCGGATTGGCGAATCGCAATCCTGAGGCCGAGCAACGATCCGATTGGCAACCTCGCCCGCGCAATCGACGAGTCGGGCCTGTTCGGCTCTCCAGGCGGCGGAACCGCGCCAGTTCAGGCGACGATGATCGAGTCAACCTTGCGACGCGGCAGCCTCGGCCTTGTCGAAGCTGTTCGCCTCGCGCAGATCGGTCTTCACGAACACCTGCTCGTCGTAGTTGACCAGTTTGAAGAGTTGTTTCGCTTTGCGCAGGTCGCCGCAAGCGAGCGATACCAGAACGAAGCGGCAGCCTTCGTTAAGCTGTTGCTGGAAGCAGCGCGCCAAAGAGACGTTCCGATTTATGTAGTGCTAACAATGCGCTCTGATTTTCTGGGCGACTGTTCGTTGTTCTGGGACCTGCCCGAAGCCATCAACGAAGGACAGTACTTGATTCCGCGGCTCACGCGCGATCAGCGGCGAGAAGCCATCACGGGACCGGCTGCCGTCTGCGGAGCCGGCATCGCGCCGCGCCTGGTCAATCGGCTGCTGAATGACATGGGAGACAATCCCGATCAATTGCCCATCCTTCAGCACGCGCTCATGCGAACGTGGAATAGATGGAAGGAAGAGAATCAAGACAGAGAGCCTATCGACCTTCAGCACTACGAGGCGATAGGAGAGATGAGCGCGGCGCTTTCTCGTCATGCCGATGAAGCTTACAACGATCTGAAGGGCGAGCGGAGCGGCGCGATTGCCGAAAAGATATTCAAAGGTCTCACCGAGAAGGGGTCGGACAACCGGGAGATACGCCGCCCGATTGAATTGAAGGAGCTTTGCGCGCTGGCTGAGGCAAGCGAAGCGGAAGTGATCGCCGTCATCGAAGTCTTTCGCCGTGAAGACAGATCGTTTCTTATGCCGCCCGCCGGGACTCCGCTCAACGTGGACTCGCTTGTAGACATTTCGCACGAGAGCTTGATTCGCAACTGGGAACGATTGAAAGCGTGGGTCGATGAAGAAGCGCGGTCCGCCCGCATCTATCGCCGACTGGCCGAAACATCGGTCTTGCACGAGAAGGGAGAAGCGGGATTATATCGCGACCCTGATTTGCAGCTTGCGCTGGATTGGCGCGATGGAAGCAAGCCTAACAAGACGTGGGCGCGTCGTTATTATCCGGAGTTTGAAGCGGCGATGAATTTCCTGGACGAAAGCCGCGAGGCGCGCGACAAAGAAGCGCGCGACCGTGAAGCGCAGCGCAGGAAAGAGATTAAGCGAACGCGATTGACAGCTCTCATTTTCGCTCTCGCGTTCCTTTTATCGCTCGGTGCGCTTGTTTTCGCAAACAGCAAAAGAGTCGAGGCGAATGAATCAAAGCAGCAACTTGAGGCCGCTTTGGTGGAAGCCAATGAGCAGCGAGACAGGGCCGATAAGGAGCGGAATAACGCTGAGAAGGCGGCCGATACTGCTTATCAGAACTCAGTAGCAGCGGGTCTTGCAGAGGAGCAGGCCGGCTACCAGGCGCGCATCGCAAAGGATAATGAAGAGAAGGCTGAATCGGCGGCGGCAGAAGCAGGGAGAGAAAAAAAGAGAGCCGAAGAAGGAGAAGCCAGGGCCAGGGCAGAAGGCGAGCGGTCGCGCAAGTTGCTTTACGCGGCGAATATCAATCTCGCGCAGGAGGCTTACTACGACGAGAACGTCCAGCACGCGCGGGAGTTGCTTGAAGATCCTTCGACCAATCAGGAGGATTTGCGCAGCTTCGAGTGGGGCTATCTAAACTGGCTTTATCACAGGGAAGCGGGAACGCTGGACTGCGGCGATGGAATTGTAAGAGACGTGGTTTTTTCTCCCGACGGAAAGTATCTGGCAACCGCAGGCGACCATGCGGTCAAGCTCTGGGACGCTTCAACCATGCAAGAGTTGAGAACTCTTCCAACCGGAGGTGTTCCTGTTAACGTTTTGGCGGTCTCGCCCGACGGCAGCATTCTGGCCTGCAGCGGCGACTCGCGGGTGATGTTGCACAAACTCACGTCAACCGAAGCCCCTGCGGTGCTTCCGGGAGATGGTTTGCGGATCACCTCGCTTGTCTTCTCGCGCGACGGGAAGACGCTCTTTACGGGCAGCGCGAGAGAGATCAGCAATGAGGGTCGCGTTGTGGCGTGGAATCTTGCAACGTCGAAGAAACGGATGGAGATTGCTGGCGTCACAGGAAGCGTAATTGACCTTGCGCTGTCGCCCGATGAAAAGACGCTCGCTACAGTCGGCTGGGACGGCACGCTGCGGCTCTTCGACGTCGATTCGGGACGGCTTTCCCTGGATAGCCCAGGGGGTGGGGAGTCAGTGAGGTTTTCACCCGATGGTAAAACAATCATCCTGGGGACTAATATCGGAAACAGCTTCATAGTGTTTGACACAAAGATGAAGGATCCGTTGGCCGCGGTAGGATTCGCGGATGCTCTTGCCGCTCCGGAATTCTCGCCTACCGTGATGGCTTTCGCTCCTCAGGGAAACAAGTTTGCCATTGGCGGCCATAACACATTGCGGCTATATAAAGCGCCACGACCCGGGGAGCGAGAGTCTCCTGAGTTGATAGCTCCGCTCTTGGGACAAGAGGGCTGGATAACCTCGTTAACCTTTTCTCCCGACGGAGAGAAGTTGGCAGCAAACGATGCCGGAAAGGTGAGACTCTGGAACACGCGCAATCCCCGAGATTCCGTCGCCGTCGAAAGCGGCGATAGAGGCATCAAAACCCCCTTCATCTTACCGGACAGTAAGTCGGTTTTGATGCTCGCTCGCTATGACACGGGACGCTTCATAACCGACGGCACGAGGGAAACAGCCCAAGTCAGGATGTGGGACGCTGAGTCGCGGCAAGAATTGAAACTTTCCGCTGAGTTTGCGCAACCCTATCCCACTGTCGGCAACTCTCCTGGCGGACGATTTGTCGCGATTCTGAGCAGCGCCAGCACGATAAAACTATGGCAAACTCAGCCGCTAAAGTTGACGGCCACTTTCAACGTTAATCCGCCTGAGAAGGGCCGAAAAGCTGTTAGGGAGCTCGTAGTCTCACCTGATGGAAAGAACGTAGTCGCGCTTAACTGGATCGAAACGAAAGAAAACGACAACAGCGTCCACACCGGATGGGGCTTGGAGTTGTGGAACGAAGATTTGCAGGATCAGCCCTTCGTTCTTAAAGCTCCGACTGACAGCGGCAAGGTATCTGGTATGGAGTTTTCGCCTGATGGAAAGACACTCGCCTGTTTTGACGACGCTGATACTAAGGGAAAAGTGGAGTTGTGGGATATCGCTTCTAAAACAGCATCGACCCTGGACAATGCTCATATCCTCTCGGTTCACTCGCTAGTCTTTTCGCCCGACAGCTCCAAAATGGTTGTCATAGGGTCAAGCGAAGATTATGGATTGACCGCTGAGATGTGGGATGCTCGCTCTCGACAGCTCATTATGACTCTGGTGAAGGCTTCGGGAAGGAATGCTCCGGACGCACAGGGCGCACCGAGACAATTCAAGGGCCCTTTCGCTGTGGGAGGAGGCGCCACATTACTCGCAACTTTTTCGCTCGACGGCAGATTCCTTGCGATATCCGGCAATACGAAGCTCGGCCCATCTGTAGAATTGTGGGATATGGAACATCTTGAACCTGGCGGGCCGCTCGCCTGGCTCGGCGGTCTTCAGAGTTCCATCTCCTGCATGGCGTTTTCCGCGGACTCCAAAGTCCTCGCCACGGGAGACATCGGCGGACAGGTCACGTTGTGGAGTACCGCGTCTTATCGCAGGCTGGTCACGCTCTATAGTGAGCCTGCAAAACAGGCGCTTGATTCGATCGCGTTTTCGCCAGACAATCGCATAATGATTACCAGCACGAAAGACGGCTCGGTGAGGTTGTGGCCCACGCTTCCCAGCGGGCAATAGCCCGCAACGCGCGGCTAATTGAGCCACTCATTCTACGTCAGTAAGACGAGCTAATAAGGGTAATAATGTCAACGATATTATTACCCTAATAAGCCTTTTGGATTTTCACGTCCGTGTAGTACTTCTGAAGAATCGCCGTGTAAGAGTAGCCTTCTTTCGCCAGGCCAAACGCGCCGGTCTGGCACAACCCGACTCCGTGACCCCAGCCGCGGCCGGTGAACACGAACGCGGTCACTTCTCCTCGCGAGTCCTTTTCCGCGTCTACAACAAACAGATTCTCTCGCAAACCGAGTGCGCCGATGATCTGGCGGCCGCGCAATCGGGCGTGACCTTCGTCGCCGGTTACTTCGACTTCGGTCACGCGATGCGACGTGCTGAACGCGACCGGCTCGATTGATTCTAGCTTGCCGACGTTGACTCGAGATCGCGCAAGCCGCCGTTCCATCTCGTCGCGCGTCAATCGCACATTCCATTGCGCGATGCTCGAGAAGCGATCACTCGAAGCGCCGCGCTCGGAAGGCGTCGCTTCCAGGAAATCGATCCGCCCTCGCGTGTTCAAGTGGTAAATGATGCGCTCGCCGCCGATCAACGCAACCCGGTCTACTGCGTAGCTCTCGCCGCCCATGCTTCGAAACAGCCACGCGTTGTCTTCGACCTCAAAGCCATCTGTTTGCGAAATCGACTTAGGCTGTGAACTCGTTGCGTGTGGTGACTGGCGCGCCGAGATCTCCCGAGTCGTAAGCTCGCTCGACCGCGTTCCGCTCTTCGAAGGTGGAAGTCGATTGGTCTGCATAGCGGTGTTGTCAGCGGCGCGCTGCTCCTTTGCGCGGGGTTCGGATCTCGCCAAAGCGGTTGAAGCAATCAAGACCCGCCCGCTGTCTGACGGTTGCGCCGTTGCAAATCTCAGATCCGAGATCTGAGATCGGAGATTTGGAACTTGAGGTTTGAGGCTGAGCGCTCGCGCGAGCGTCTCGATAATCTGCGCGCGAGTGAGCGGCGTGCGAGTGTCGAGCGACGGCGCGGCTAGCACCCCATCCTTCAGCAGCATCGCAACGTCGGCGCGCGATTCCCGAGGCAGGCTCTCGCCGCCGAGCCCGCCGAGCAGGTAATCCACGTCGGCAGGCGGCAACAGCAAACTCGCGCGTCCTTCGCCGTAAACCGCTGCCGCTACCAGCCGCGCGAATCCCGGCAATCGAGTCGCGTCGCCGCGCCCGAAGGACGGCTTGTCTTTCTGAGTCAGTCTGGCTGCTCGCTCGATCCATCTTGTCACTTCAGCCTGATCGGGTGAGCTCCGGAGGTAGCTGCTTGTCAGGCGTTGTGGCAACTGAAAGCCGAGCACTTCGAGAAGCGCGGCGCTGCGAAGAATCGGCCGGTCTTCATTATCAACAGAGCGATCCGCGATTCGACTGGTCGCAATGTCGCGTTCGGCAACGGTAGCGCGATCAGGCGCGCAAGCTACGCCGCGCAGGTAGGGAAGCGGAGCGCCGCCGAACACCGCTTCGTTGTTTTCAGTGCTGCCGCCGCAGTTCGCAGTGTACAAGGCTTGAATCGGCGAGGCGTGTCCCGCTTCATCGACGACTACCGCAATCATCCCGCGAGTCTCTTCGACCGCGCGGTTGCTCAGCTCGCGCTCGCAGGTCAGCCCCGCGTAGACCTGCGAGCGAGCGTCGTCATACAAATCGAAGCCTTCATCACCGTGCTGATCCTGATTCGCAAGCGCGTAGGTTCGCGCGGCTATCGCCTGGGCCTTGAGAGCTTCGATTGCCGGATACTGTCCCGGTGAAAGCTCCATCGGAACGACGCCGCGAAGATAGTCTTCCATCGACACGGCGTTGATCACGTTGATCCGGCCCCGCCGGTTCATAACCAGATGAATCTCGCCGCGGTACTCTTTGTCGCCAACGCGGACCGCGAGCGGCTTATCGGTGGTGTTCGCGCGCGAGTTCGGTTCGCGACGTTCGTCGGACTCGGGTTCGTCATTGCCTGGCTTCTTCGGCTCACGATCAGCCCTGTCGAATCGATCGCTCGAAGCTTTCGCAGCGAAGACGATGAGGCGCTCGTCGTTTGCAGCGATCAGTTTGCCGGATTCGACGGCGGCGATCTGCGTTGTTCGCGCAGACTTGCTCGTCGAGCGATCATCTTTATCGCTTTGAGATTTCGCTTTGGCCTGCTTCGAGTTGCTGTCTTTCCCCAAAGATTCCGGTTCGTTCGTTTCCTTCACGATTCGGGCGTCGGCGTAACCCGAGCGGCGCAGCCGCGCGAGCAACGGGTTTGCGCCGGCCTGCTCCTCGAATCGTCCGATGACGACGTCGTACTCTTTTTCTTTTGAGTCAAAAGCGACAGCCGCTTGCTCGCCGAACTTGCTGGTCAGTTCACCGGCCAGCTTGCGCGCGTGGCGAAGATCGTCGGTCGACTCGACGGCGATGCGATACGCAGGCGCGCGGGATGCTGCGGCTCGCGAGGGTTCGCGCAGCTCAATGCGGATCGCAGCAGGCAGGGATGCCTGCGCTCCCAGGAGTCCGTTTGCGATTCTGTCGTCTCGCGCGCCGGGCGACGAGCGGCTCACGACAAGACCTGAATCGGAGCTGAGCGAGACTGATGTCTGGTCGGTCATCAGCGCGATTCGAACGACCGGCTCAGCGGGCCTCTTCTCGTTGGCAGTGACCGAGCGGGGACGAGAAGTCTCTTCACTGACGCTGTTTTTCGTTTTGGAGGAAGCGGCTGAGTTTTGCGCCGCGCTTGCCGTCAACAAGACTGAATCGGCGAAGCCGGACGCAAGGAGGACCAAAGCAAGAGCCACGCTCAGCCGAAGGCGAGCAGTTCCGGACAGCTTAGGCATAGAAGCTCGTTACAACGTGAAGAAGTAAACCGTTATGGTGAAGATGAGGGAGTTGCCTGCGTCCTGCGGAAAACCCTCGTAGGGGCTCGCTGTAAATATAGCTTGTCTTGCGGAATCGTCAAGAACTGAGTAGCCAGTCGAACGAAGCAGCCGAGTCGACAGGATGTTGCCATCGCGCCTGACCACAACCGAAAAGTCCGCCGAGACCTTGTCGCTCAGCATGTCTTTTATCCAGTCGCGCGGCATGATGCGCTCGTTCGCTTTTCGGATCTTGGCTCGCACGTAAGCCATGTACTGGCCTTCGGCTGCCTGGAGCGCAAGCGCGGTCGACTGAGAACTCTCGCCCCGGTGCGTGCCCGACGAAGCCTGCTCGCGCGGGCCGATGACACCCGCATTCGGATCGAGCTTCGGCGCAGCGGGAGTGACGGGCGCAGGCTGCGGCGAAGGCGACTGAGTCACCGGTTCGGGTTGAGCGACGCCGCCGGCTTGAAGTCCTGAAGTCGCCGTAGCCTGGCCGGATGAGTTTGATGGCGCCGACTCGCGGCCGGCCGCTCCACGCGCGGCTCGCATCCGGCGTTCGATTTGATCGGCGGATGGGAGCTTGCCGTGCGCGCCTTTCTGCTCGGATGGTTTGGGAGAGCGCGCCAGCAACTGAAGATCATTCGCCGTTTTGGGATCAAAACGAAGGTGATTGACGTCCGCGCGTTCCAGCGGCTCGGGGGCGGTTCGAAGCGGCACCTGGTCGCGCGGCGGCGCAAGTTCGATGAGCTGAACAAGCTCGGGTTGGCGCTTGCCTTGAGCGATTGCCCGTTGAATAGCCCAAGAGTCGAGCTTGATCAATGCAGCGTAAAAGAGGACGTGCGCGATCAGCGAAAACGCCAGCAGTTTGTTGAAGCGGGGATCGCGGCCGGCGCGCGCGCCAACCGATTGCAGCCAACCGCTCGGAGCTGGTTCTTCGACGATGTATTTGTCTAACGTCTTTAGCACTTCAACCAAAACCGGTTTCTAGTTTCTGGTTTCTGGTTGCTGGTTGGTGCAACATCGGAACCAGAAACCAGAAACTAGAAACCAGAAACTAGAAACGATCCAGCGCTTGAATCGCGAGGCTGTTGAATCGCTGTCTTATCGTCTTCATATCGATTGCGTGCACTGTCGGGTGAACGCGGTTGGTCAGAAGAATCAACACGCGCTGTTTATCCGGCTGCATCCATACGCTTCCGCCCGTAAAGCCGTTGTGACCCATCCCAGCCGGAAGCAACGAAGGCCCGGCCGAACAATCAGGCGTCGCCGCCAGTATCCACCCCAGGGATCTGGCCGTGTCCTGCCCGGGTGTGAAGTCCGTTCGGAAAAGCGGCAGCGTTTCAGGCTTGAAGAGTTTGCTGCCCGTAAGAAACTGATTCGCAATCCGAAACACCTCGCGAGCCGTTGAGAACAAACCTGCGTGTCCCGCCACTCCGCCCATAAAATACGCGTTGCCATCGTGAACTTCGCCCCAGATCACCTTGTCGCGCCATCGGTATGCTTCGGGTGGGGGAACTCGAAGTCCGGCTTCGAACTGGCCGTGCGCCGCCAGATCCGCGTCGGCGTTTCCGTGCTCGAAGACCTGCCCGCACTCTGTCGCGGCAATCTCGCGTCTCAGCTCGCCCGGAGGATTGAACATTGTTCGTTTCAAATTGAGTGGTTCGAATATCTCTCGCTCGCCAAGCCGGTCCAGCCGCTCGCCGGTGATTCGCTCGAGCAAGATGCCAAGCAGGACATAGTTCAAGTCGCTATACAGGAGCTGCGCCGGGCTCGGCGTTTGAATCCGAGCCAGCGCGGCCGCGACGTCGCCGCGGTCTCTGGCCTCCAGATAAATCGGCCGCCAGTTCGGGAATCCCGATACGTGCGTAAGCAGTTGCTCGACGGTGAGGTGCCGCTTGCCGTCTACATTAAGCTCGCTGACATATTCCGCTGCTGGAGCTTTAAGGTCGATCAATCCTCGCTCGGCAGACTTCACGATCAGCAAGGCAGTCACCAGCGGCTTGGTCAGTGACGCAAGATCGTAGATTGTGTCGAGTGTTGCAGGAATGCGTTCGGGCTCGGCGACCGCAAGCCCCACGGCGCCTTCAGCGGCGATATTCCCGGCTTCTCCGATCACGTACTGCGCGCCGGGGAAGGTGCCGCGCTCGACTTCGGATTGCAGGTAGCTTGGAACTGTTTCGGAGTCGTGAGCCATTTCGGTAACCGTTTTCCCGAGCGCCTCTGAACAATCGATTATAGTCAGCGGCGGGGCGCGGCGGCAAAGAAGTTGCGCTGGCGGGCTATTTCGTAGAGCAGGACGGCTGCGGCCGCTGCGACGTTGAGCGACTCGACGCCCGCGGCCATTGGTATGCTGACGAACTCATCGGCGACAACGGCGGTCGCTTCTTCGGCGCCGCTCGATTCCTTGTTGAGAATGAGCGCGACCGGCGACGTGAAGTTCGCCTCCGTGTAGGTCAGCGGCCTTTTTTCCGCGCGCGCTTTTCTAACTCCGCGCTGAGGCGGCAAAGACGGGCGTGAAGCGACGATCTTGATCTTGTGCAAGCGGCACAGCGGCGCGAGTTCGTCGAGACTGACTCCGGTCACGATCGGCAATCGAAGCGCGGCGCCCATCGATGCTCGAAGCGCTTTGTCATTCCAAGGCTCAACCGTGTAGTGAGTAGTGATCACGGCGTCCGCGCCCGCCGCTTCCGCTGTACGGATGATCGTGCCCAGGTTGCCGGGGTCTTGGAGACGGTCGGCAATCACCAGAAGCGTCGGCCCGTTCGCAAACACATTTACGAGGTCATAGTGCGGGCGGCTGACGATCGCCGCGACGCCTTGATCCGCAACGGCGCCGGTTATGGCTTCCATCACCTGAGCAGACAGGTGAGCGCCGCGGCAGGGGACTTGCTGAAGCGAGTCGAGCAGCGCGATGCCGCGCTCGGTGGACTCGATGGCCGAGGTGAACGCTACCGTTTCGAAGCGCGCGCCCGACAGCAGCGCGTCCTCGATCAAGCGCACTCCTTCGAGAAAAACAAACTGGCGCTCGGTTCCCACGCGGACGCGACGGAAACGTTTGACTAGCGGGTTCTGCCGGCTTGTGATTTTTTCAACGAGCATCGTATCGAGGTTCTGGCGGAGTATATTAGCGTCGAGTGGTCGAAAATGACAGACTGGGAGCGGGTAGTGGGTCTGTTTGAGTTCAGAGTCCCCCGGGAGCGCAGGGCGTCCCTGCCTACCTGCTCTCGCGCAACACCTATCAGCAGGCGGGGATGCCTGCGCTCCCAAGGGACTCTAAACTCAAACTGATCTGCTACCCGAGAGTCGCTTAGCTTGACAACAATATGCTTGGGCGTATCCTATCGGTTAGACATGAACTCGCTGAACCGCCGACCTGTGGAATTTCCAAAGACAATCGAATGCAAGGTGAAAATGAAAGGCTCGGAGAAGAGTGCCTGTACATTCGATGTGAATTCGCGCGAGCGAGGGTAGCTCAGGCCGAGCGGAGAGGCGAGCGTTCACGCAAAGTCACATGCCAATCCCTACAACTCCCACCCGAGTGCGCGTCGTCGTAGCCACCTCGGTCATGCTCTCTTTTATCTCGTTTTGGAAGGCTGCGGCGATCGTACTCAACGACCTCGGATCATCGGCGTTTTACGCCGGAGGACTTGCCGAGCAGTACATAGGCAAGTCCGCGCCATGGTTCATCCTTGGAGTGATGCTGTTCAGCTATGCCGTGCGAATGGTGTACATCGAGTCGTCGTCGATGTTCACTCGTGGGGGCGTGTACCGGGTCGTGAAGGAGGCGATGGGCGGAACGATGGCGAAGCTCAGCGTCTCGGCGCTGATCTTCGATTTCATCCTGACGGGTCCGATATCAGGCGTCGCAGCAGGCCAATATGTCGTGGCGCTGGTTGCCAACACGGTCACATACTTCGGCTACACGTGGCAGCCATCAACCGACAATGCCAACTATCTGGCTGCGGTTATCGGGATACTGGCAACTTGTTATTTCTGGTGGCGCAACATCAAAGGCGTGCACGAGTCCAGCGACGACGCGATGCGCATCATGTACGTCACGACTGTGATGGTCGTGCTGCTGATCGGGTGGGGAACTTTGACGTTGATCATGCGCGGCGGCCAGATGCCGCCGCTGCCTGTTCCATCGAATCTAAATTTCTCCGGTGCTCCTGAACACGCGCTTGGCTGGCTTCAAGGCTTGCGATGGTTTGTTCCAAGCGGCGACCGATACACGATCGCAGATAACGCGCCGAGCTTCATCGGGCTGCTCGGCATATTGATCGCGTTTGGACACTCGGTGCTTGCGATGAGCGGCGAAGAGACGCTTGCCCAAGTGAACCGCGAACTCGAGTATCCCAAGCTCAAAAACTTGAAAAAGGCGGGGATGGTAATCTTCGTCTACTCGCTGCTGTTCACATCGCTCGTTTCGTTCTTCGCAGTCGCTATCATCCCCGACGACAAGCGGACGCAGTACCTCTCGAACCTGATCTCGGGGTTGGCGATGAACTTCGTCGGACCGGAATCGCTCCGCCTGCTGTTTCAGGGATTCGTGGTGATCGTCGGATTCCTGATGCTGTCAGGCGCGGTCAATACTGCGATCATCGGTTCGAACGGCGTGCTGAATCGCGTGTCGGAAGACGGGGTGCTGACCGAATGGTTCCGCGCGCCTCAAAAAAAATACGGAACGACCTATCGAACGATCAACCTGATCGCTATTCTTCAGATCGCCACGATCATCTTGTCGCGAGGGAACACGTTCCTCCTCGGCGAAGCTTACGCGTTCGGCGTAATCTGGAGCTTTTCGTTCAACGCGATTGCTACGGTCGTGCTTCGCTTCAAGCGGCCTGAGGAGCGCGAATGGAGAGTGCCCGGCAACATTCGCATCGGGCGAGTCGAGGTCCCGATGGGGCTGGTGACTATCGCACTGGTCCTCGTCTCGCTTG
Organism: Candidatus Onstottus arcticum; assembly: GCA_038040485.1. Taxonomy (GTDB): domain Bacteria; phylum Acidobacteriota; class Blastocatellia; order UBA7656; family UBA7656; genus Onstottus_B; species Onstottus_B arcticum. Next base: position 119,376 of record JBBPIE010000013.1, on the reverse strand, counting down.
CGTTGACGAATCTCTTGACCAAGCCGATAGCCACGATCTCGGGAATTGTTTTCACCGGGGCGTTCTTCACGATCTTTACGATCTCGGAGCGCATCAACCTGCGCAAGCTCGACAAGACGCTTGGCAAGCTCGACCAGTTCCAGCTTCAACATAACGAGACGATCGATCTTGCCGCGGTAGGCGCGCGGCCGGGCAACGTGCTGGTCGGAGTCCGCGACTACAACACGCTCGATCACCTCGAATATGTGCTGGAGAAGACCAACACCGACGAACGGGACATCATTGTGATGACGACGCGGCTGCTCGCTGGACCGGGAGGCGGCGAGCGCGACCTGTCGGACGAAACGCTGTTCACCGAATACGAACAGCGATTGTTTACGCGGGTGGTTGCGCTTGCGGAGAAGCACGGCAGACCGGTTGACCTGCTTATAGTGCCGGCTACGAACATCTTCGACGCGGTTACGCAGACGGCTTTGCGGCTGGACTCGGCGGAAGTGGTTGCCGGTCTGTCGTCGAAGATGACCGCGCAGGAGCAGGCTCGCGAGCTTGGGCGCGCGTGGGAGCGGCTGCCCGAGAAGCCCCGCCGCCAGGTTGCCTTCAAGGTCATCGAGCCCAACGGAGGCGAGCACGTTGTCTATCTGGGAGCTCACGCGCCGCACCTCAGTGAGGACGACGTCAACTTGATTCACAAGTTATGGATTCAGGTTTCCAACATTCCCAGCCGCCGCAAAGTTCATCACCGCGACGTGGTTCGAGTCGCGCTAAACCGGCTCGAGCGGGACTTGCGAGGCGAGAGCGATGTCATGCTGGACTTCTACAATCTCGAGCACAAGGAGCAGGAAAAAACGCGAGGCCGAACCAACGGACCCGGCAAGACGGGATAAAAGCTATCCGCAGCACCAATTTCCAGTCTTGTAATGATCCGATAATGTGAACCGAGCATAGAAATGGTTTTGCGACGATCTGTCGTTCTGAGTATGCTTGTCATCTTTACCTTGCTGTCATCTAAGGGAGAAATGACTGATGGCCAAACGGTCCAAAAGCCATCGAACCGGCACGACGGGCAATGAAGGAGTAATCACTCGGATCACCGTCGGCGGTTTTAAGTCCATCAGCACACCACAGCACATCGACATCAAGCCGCTTACTATTCTGGCGGGGGCGAACAGCTCGGGAAAATCGAGCATCATGCAACCGCTACTCTTGTTGAAGCAAACACTAGAGGCCACCTACGACCCGGGCCCGCTTCTTCTGGACGGTCCGAACGTCAGATTCAACTCCGCCGTACAGCTTTTCTCGCGGAATAGCGAGAGTCTCGCCAAGTCATTTCGTATCGAGGTTGAAATCGACGATGGGCGAAGGTTCTGCACGACTTTTGAACGGGATGCTAAAAGAGGGGTTGCGATCCAGTCTGCAACCTACACTGCCGGACAAGAGGAAGTCACGCTTTCCCCACGAATGGCCGATCGTGAAATTAGATCGCTGCCAACCCCCTCCGCGTCTCAACAGATATTCAACCAGGTCTTCCTCACAAGACTGAAAGTGCCATTAGCCATCACCCGTAACCGGTTTTTTCTCGAGGTTGGAACTGCGGGATCCAATAATTTCCTCCGCCTCTCTTACGCCGACTGGCTGGAGGATTCGTTGATTCGTCTGACTCATCTACCGGGCTTGCGCGGGAATCCAGAAAGAACCTATCCGGTTGCAGCGGCTGGCCCCTTGTTCCCAGGAACGTTCGAAAAATATGCTGCGAGTGTTATCGCACGCTGGCAGGATGAGCGCGACGAGTCTCGGCTTAATGCTCTCGGTAAGGACTTGGCTTTGCTCGGACTAACCCGGAAGGTGAGCGCAAAGCGGACAGACGATACAAAGGTAGAACTCCAAGTTGGACGACTTCCCGTCGTTGCCAGAGGCGGAGCGCGTGATTTGGTGAACATTGCTGATGTGGGCTTTGGTGTTTCCCAAACTCTTCCTGTTCTTGTGGCACTTCATGCAGCAGGGCCAGGCCAACTCGTCTACATCGAGCAGCCCGAAACCCATCTTCACCCTCGGGCACAGTCGGCGATGGCTCAAGTGCTCGCAAGCGCAGCGAATCGAGGAGTGCGAGTGGTTGCTGAAACGCACAGTGAGCTTCTCATACTAGGTATTCAAACCCTTGTGGCAGAGGGCGAACTCGCGGGGAACTCAGTCGCGCTTCACTGGTTCAGCCGAATAGCTGATGGCACCACCAGGATTACAAGCTCGACCCTCGATGAAGCAGGCGCATTCGGCGCGTGGCCTGAGGACTTCGGCGACGTTCGTCTACAAGCGGAACAAGGATACTTGGACGCAGCCGAACCGCGTTCGATAGATTAGTGAATGGCAAAACCGACGTCACGGAGGCTTGTAATTGATGCGTCTGTGGCAAGGTCCTCTGGCGGTCCTGATGCGACGTTCCCGGCGTCGAAGGATTGCCGAGACTTCCTAATGGCAGTTCTTACAATATGCCACCGAATCGTGATGTCTGCCGAACTCACCGAAGAATGGGACAGGCACCAGTCGAACTTCGCACGCACTTGGCGAGTTTCGATGGTCGCGCGGAAAAAGCTAAAGAGAATTGACCCCGCCCAAAACGCAAGTCTGAGGGCGAGGATCCTCAAGACTACTACCAAGAAGAAAGATCAACAGGCTGCAGAGAAGGACTTTCACCTAATCGAGGCGGCGTTAGATGCCGACGGAATCGTTGTTTCATTGGACGAAACGGCGCGAAGAGCGTTTGCGGCAGCAGCCAGTCAGGTAAGAGAATTGGGAGTTCTGGTTTGGGCAAATCCGATCAATGAGTCCGAAGAGTGCGGTGACTGGTTGGAGGCCGGAGCTCCAGTCGAAAAGAGCAGACAACTCGGTCACGAAGCTTGAATCCCAAAGCGAGGCGCCGGCACATGCCGATCGTTGAACAAATCAGCCGCGACATCATCGAGGCGATGAAAGCGAAAGAAGCAGAGCGGCTCAGCGCGCTTCGAATGGTGAAGACTGCGCTTACGATGCGCCAGTCCGAGCTGCCCGCGGGAGTCGATGACACCGAAGCGGCGCGCGTGCTGAACACGATCTTGAAGCAGCGGCGTGACGCGGCCGAACAGTACAGAGCAGCCAACCGGGAAGACCTTGCCGTCAAGGAAGAAAACGAAGCGCGGATCATTCAGACTTACCTTCCTGCTTCGGCAAGCGAAGAAGAAATGACCGCTGCGGTTGTACAGGCCATAGCGGAGACCGGCGCGGCTTCCATGAAAGACATGGGCGCAATGATGAAGGTCGTACGCTCGAAGCTTGAAGGAAAAACAGTCGATGGAAAAGCGCTCAGCGATCTGGTGAAGGCGAAGCTATCTGGTCAATAGTCATTTGTCATTAGTCCCTTGTCCTTAGTCCTTGGTCACTGGCTAAAAGGACGAAAAGGACAGAAAGGACAAATAACGGGAGGCAAAGGACAAGAGACAAAGGACAAGAGACAAAGGACAAGGGACAAGGGACAAAGACATCCCTACCTCTTTCGATTGATCAAACTGGCGACGAACCCTGCGCCGAAGCCGTTGTCGATGTTCACAACAGTCACGTTCGAAGCGCACGAGTTCAACATCCCCAACAGCGCTGCTATCCCGTTGAACGAAGCGCCGTAGCCGACGCTCGTGGGCACTGCGATCACCGGAACTGAAACCATCCCTCCAACAACCGAAGGCAGCGCGCCTTCCATTCCGGCTACGACGACGATCACTCGAGCCGAAGCGAAATCATTGCGCGCGTCCAGCAATCGATGGATGCCGGCCACGCCTACGTCGTACACGCGGGAGACTCTATTTCCCATCGCTGTCGCAGTCACAGCGGCTTCTTCGGCCACCGGAATATCGGACGTGCCTGCCGAAATGACCGCGATAGCTCCGTCGCCGCGTTCGGTCTTATCGCGCGCAACTGAGATCATTCGCGCCTCGGGATGAAACTCGGCGTCCGGTGCAAGCTGCGAGATTCGTTCGAAGACTTCTTGGGTGGTTCGCGAGATCAGCAGATTCGAACTTTGGTTGAGGATGCGGTCCGCGATGTGTGCGATTTGATCGATGGTTTTGCCCTGACCCAATATGACTTCGGGGAATCCGAGTCGCAGTTCGCGATGATGATCCACGCGAGCGAACTCGATGTTTTCGTATGGCAAGTGAGCGAGTTTGTCGGCGGCTTCGTCGATGTCGATGCGCCCCGCGCGCGCGTCTTCGAGAAGCTGTTTGATCAGATCCCTGTTCACTTCGGCGATTCTAGCACACTCGCAACGGGCGGATGGTCAGGCTGGAGTGTTGAATTGGATCGTGATAGATTACAGCCGATTCGCCGCCGAGGATCAGGAAAGCAATGACGACTGTGACCGCCACTTATGTTGAGTTGGACGAGCGGGGAGTTGCTTGGATCATTGGCACAAGGGTGAAGGTGATCGAGGTCGTGCTTGATAAACTGGCTCACGGCTCAAGCCCTGAGGAAATTCATTTTCAGTACCCGCATCTCTCCATGGCTCAGATTCACGCAGCGCTAGCCTACTATCACGAGCATCAGACTGAGCTTGATGCGGAGATTCAGCGCCGGTGGGCTGAGGTCAACCAGATGGCCGCGAACGATGAGGAGTCAGACCTAAGGAAACGCCTGCGCACGCTGAAACTCCTGCTATGAGCATTAGGCTCTACATGGACGTACACGTCCGCCGGGCCGTAACTGATGGGTTGCACCTGAAAGGCGTAGACGTGCTGACGGCTCAGGAGGACGGTGCGGCGCAGATGGATGATCGACAGCTTCTTGATCGCGCAACTGAGCTAGAACGCGTTCTCTTTACACAAGATGACGACCTCTTGCGCGAGGCTAAGAGACGTCAGCAGCCAGGCGTGACTTTCGCTGGTGTGATCTATGGTCATCAACTAAATGTTAGCGTTGGAGGTTGTATTTCCGACCTCGAACTGATTGCGGGGGCTAGCGAACCGGCGGAATGGCGCGATCGAACCCAGCACCTTCCGCTCAAGTGATGGTGGACTTCTAAGACAGCCTTTAGCTTCAAGCCACTCCGTTTGACACCTTCAACGGCAATGCGCTAGGCTGAAAACCCGTGAAGGGAGAAGCCGTAGCGATTATCCCTGCGCGGTATGCCTCGACAAGATTGCCGGGCAAGCCACTCCTCCCACTCGCTGGAATTCCGATGATAATGCATGTAGTCGAACGCGCGTCGCGCGCTCGGTTAGTCGGACGCGTGATTGTCGCGACTGACGATCAGCGTATTGCGGACGCAGTGCGCGACCACGGCGGCGAAGCGCTGCTGACCTCGTCGTTGGCGGCTTCGGGAACCGATCGCGTAGCCGAGGCAGCCGCGTCACTCGAGGCGGAGTTGATCGTAAATGTTCAAGGCGATGAGCCGCTCATCGAGCCTTCGACTATCGATGCTGCCATCGAGTCGCTGATTGAAGATCCGGAGCTTCAAATGAGCACAACCTCCGAGCCGATACTCTCAGTCGAAGACGTGTTCAACCCAGGCATCGTGAAGGTCGTCACCGACTCGAAAGGATTCGCGCTCTACTTTTCCCGCTCACCGATTCCTTACATCAGGCCGGTCGATGGACTGACTCTCGAAGCCTCATTGCGGCGCGAGCCGGCGCTGTTGTCTAATTACCGCAAGCACTCAGGGCTTTACTCATATCGCAGAAGTTTCTTACAGCAGTTCGCCAGAATGGAGCCCTCGCCACTCGAAAAACTGGAAGCGCTCGAACAGCTTCGCGCGCTCGAGAATGGAATCAGGATTCGCGTCGTACCAGTCGCGCACCGGTCGGTTGGTGTTGACACTGAGCAGGACTACGAACGAGTAAAACGAACCATCGAGGAGAAGGCAAAATGACCAAGTACATTTTTGTGACCGGCGGCGTGGTGTCGAGCCTGGGCAAAGGATTGGCCGCCGCTTCCATCGGGTGCCTGCTCGAAGCGCGGGGCCTCAAAGTCACTCTACAAAAGCTCGACCCATACATCAACGTCGATCCCGGAACGATGTCGCCCTTCCAGCACGGCGAAGTGTTTGTCACCGATGACGGCGCTGAAACCGATCTTGATCTTGGCCACTACGAACGATTCACTCACGCGCAACTGACTCAGGCTAACAATTGGACGACCGGGCGAATCTATCTTTCGGTCATCAACAAAGAACGCCGAGGCGACTATCTGGGCAAAACGATTCAAGTCATCCCGCACGTCACAAACGAAATCAAAGACGCGATACGAACGGTCGCGGACGGACCCGACGTCGTAATCGTCGAAGTTGGAGGTACGGTCGGCGATATCGAATCGCTGCCGTTCCTTGAAAGCATCCGCCAGATGGGCAATGAAGTGGGGCGCGAAAACGCGCTGTTTATTCACCTGACGCTTGTGCCGTTCATCGCGGCTTCGGGGGAGCTGAAGTCCAAGCCGACTCAGCACTCGGTGAAGGAGCTTCGCGAGATAGGCATTCAGCCGGACATTTTGATGTGCCGCTGCGACCGCCCGCTGCCGCACGACATGAAAGCCAAGATCGCGCTGTTCTGCAACGTGCGCGAAAACGAAGTGATCACTGCGCAAGACGTGGAGACGATTTACGAAGTGCCGCTGATGTTCGCGGGCCAGGGGCTTGACGATATGATCGTGAAGAAGCTTGGCCTGACTGCGGGCGAGCGCGACCTGCGGCGCTGGACCGAGCTTGTGGAGACGATCAAGAACCCCGACGCTTCGGTGACGATCGGCATCGTCGGCAAGTACGTCGAGCTTGCGGACTCGTACAAGAGTCTTCACGAAGCGCTTGTTCACGGCGGCGTGGCGAACAAGCTGCGCGTGCAGATTCGTTGGGTCGAGTCTGAAGACCTGATGGAAGATCCGAACTGGGAAGACCGGCTGCGCGATTTCGATGCGATACTGGTTCCGGGCGGGTTCGGCAAACGAGGGATCGCGGGCATGCTTCGAGCGATCAACTACGCGCGCCGCGGTCTCACTCCCTACTTTGGGATTTGTCTTGGAATGCAATGCGCGACGATCGAGTTCGCGCGCAACGTGTGCGGGATCGACGGCGCGGACTCGACCGAGTTCGACGACGATTCGGCGCACCCGGTGATCTTCAAGCTGCGGGATCTGATCGGAGTAGAGGCGATGGGAGGCACAATGCGGCTCGGAGCTTATCCGTGCGTGTTAAAGGAAGGCTCGCTTGCCGAAAAGACTTACGGAGCGCGCGAGATCAGCGAGCGTCACCGTCATCGCTACGAGTTCAATCCGCGTTACGAAGATCAGCTTGGGGGGAACGGGCTTGTGTTCTCAGGCAAGTCGCCCGACGGGAAGTTCATCGAGATCGTAGAGCTGCCCGATCATCCGTGGTTCCTGGGCTGTCAGTTTCATCCGGAGTTCAAGTCGAAGCCCCTGGATCCTCACCCGCTGTTCGTGTCATTCATTCGGGCCGCCTATGAGCATCGGGTGCGCGACGAAGCAGCAGGCGATCGGGTTGAGGCCGGCGCTTCGCATGAGGGAATTGATGAACACGAGTGGAAGATCGGCGCGTCGACTGACTAGCCGCCCGGAATGTGGCGGCATGCGAACCCTGTGTCTCGTTGCGTGGCACAGGCCGTCACCCTCTTCGACGGTGAGGCGCCTTCTTCACGCCGCGTCTCCACGGGTTCGCGGACTCACCCCTCGGCTTTATTCCGGCATCCCTCGGGGATTCAACCAAAAGAACCTGACTCGCACCCGTCTCATTCCGCCGCTTGACTTGAGCAGGGCAAGTACATAAGATAGCGCGCTCGACACGAGCGGGATTTGTCAAACCTGAAGGTCCGCTTTCGCGGCCTCATTTGAAAACGTCACTCAGATCTGAACAACCTGGAGGAACCCATGAAAAGAACAGCTTGGAGAATAGTAGGTCTAGCTTTGTGCATAGCGATGGCGGCGGTGCTGGCCATCGCGCAGGAAACAATGACGCCAAAGGCCGCGACTAAGAAACCCGTGGCCAGGAAGGCTAAACCGATGGCTGACGCGCAGCCACAGCAGTGGTCATCGATTTCTATAGTTCGCGTCAAACCGGATATGGTAACCGAGTGGCAGGACTTGCAGAAGAACGTCGTCAATCCTGCGCTCAAGAAAGCCGGCGTGAAGGAACGCAGCGTCTTCGAGACCGCGGTCTTTGGCGAGTCGTACGAGTACGTGGTCATCACCCCGATCACAAGCTTCGCTCAATACGATGAGCCGATGTCGCCGTTGAGGAAGGCGCTAGGTGACGACGCCTGGCGTGACTACATAACCAAATCGCGCCGGTGTGTCGTGAGCGCCCACACCTTTGGCGATCTGGCTCGCCTTGATTTGAGCTACATGGGCAAGATGATGACGATGACCGGGCCTCCCAAACTCGCGGTGGTCAACTCGATCAGCGTTGTGCCCGGCCGAGGGACTGCATTCGAAAACCTTGTGAAAAGTGACGTTCTGCCGGTGATGAAAAAGGCAAACGTGATCGGCTACTTCGTAAGCCAGACCGTTTTTGGCGGCGATGGCTACGGCTATACCACGGTGACCTTCATGGACAGCTTCGCCGAGATCGGCAAGGGATCGCCCTTCCATCAAGTGCTCGGCCCGGCGGGCGCTGCGAGCTTTTTCGCTAAGTTTGCCGGAATAGTGGCGCATCAGGAGAGAGTGATCGCACGCTTCAACCCTGAACTTAGCTTCGCAATCGCGCCTTAATCCAATCGGTGTTTGGGAAGGCGGCGGGCGCGTCCGAGTGGGCGCGCCCGTTGCGGCTTGCACCTCACGGCTAGCCACTTTCATCGGCTCTCGCGGTTCACTTCATCCGGCTGTCGCTGCCCCCGGCAAATAACTCTAGCCCTCACTGACCCGTTTGGTATACTTTCGTCTTGCGATGGCAGTTTGCATCAAGTGTAAGAAGGCATCGAAGGTGTTCAGGCTCGCGAGATGCGTTCAGTGCTTCAAGCCTGTGTGCGAGAATTGCGCCTTCCGCAAGTATGGTCAGAAGTTTTGCGCTGAGAACTGTTCGGTAGCTTTCTACTTCGGCACCGGCGAAGAGGAAGAGGTCGAAACCCAGCAGTAGGGATGCGGGCGGCTCGTCGAAGCGCCCGCCGGTTGGACGGCATCCTCTCGCTCAAAACGTCCGCCAACCAGCGGTGCCCGTTCACGATTTGCCGTCGACGCCGTTTGTCCTGGAGTCCTCAAGATGAACCTGACACGCCGCCCCCGCCGGCTTCGCCGCACCGAATCAATCCGCGCGCTCGTTCGCGAAACCAAACTCTCACCCGACGACTTTGTTTATCCGTTGTTCGTCTGCGAGGGCGAAGGCGTAAGGCGCGAGATCGGCTCGATGCCCGGGTGCTTCAATTTTTCAATCGACGAGTTGGTCAAAGAGACCGAAGCCGCCCGCCGCGACGGCATTCGCGCGGTCATCCTGTTCGGCGTGCCTGATAAGAAAGACGCCGCGGGCAGCCAGGCTTATGCAGAAGACGGCATAACCCAGCAGGCCATTCGCGCCATCAAACGCGAAGTCAAAGACATCGTCGTCATCGCGGACAATTGCCTGTGCGAGTACACCGATCACGGCCATTGCGGAGTGATCGAAGACGGCGAAGTGTTGAACGACCCGTCGCTCGACTTGCTGGCTCGAACGGCGGTCTCGCAAGCCGAAGCAGGTGCGGACATCATCGCGCCTTCAAACATGATGGACGGCTTTGTCGAAGCGATTCGCGCGGCTCTCGACGGCGCGGGCTTCGAGCAGATTCCCATAATGTCTTACGCGGTGAAGTACGCTTCAGGGTTTTATGGACCTTTTCGTGAGGCGGCGCAGTCGGCTCCTCAGTTCGGCGACCGGCGCGGCTATCAGATGGACCCGGCGAACGCGCGGGAAGCGTTGAAGGAAGCTGCGCTTGACGTAGAGCAAGGCGCCGACATCCTGTTGGTCAAGCCGGCGTTGCCGTATCTCGACATCATCCGCGCGGTGCGCGAGCGATTCGATTTGCCGGTGGCTGCTTATCAAGTCTCCGGCGAATACGCGATGATCAAGGCCGCGGGACGGCTGGGGTGGATCGACGAAGAGCGCGTAGCGTTGGAGACGTTGACGTCAATCAAGCGCGCCGGCGCGGATATCATTCTCACCTACTTCGCTCGGGAGCTGGCCCAGCGACTCGGCTAGTCAATTCGCCGTTCGACCCGCCGAAAGAAGCATCCTGAATACAATAATCCAGTGGCGTGCTGTAGTTCTGGTCGTGCGACCTGCCGTGCCGTATAATCGCCTCAGCCAGGCATTGATTCACAAGGAGCGAACCAATGACGCCAATGATGACAATAGACGAAGTCGTGCGGGATATTCACGCACTCGAAGCCGACCTGGAAAACTACGAGCGCAAGTACGGCATCCTTTCCGAGACGTTTTATGAAGCCTACCAATCGGGCGAAGAACCGGCAGATGATGCCTGGATGTTGGATTGGAGCGATTGGGCCGGAGCCTATGAAATCCGGGAGCGCCGTCGCCAGGAGTATCAGGACTTGATTCGAAATCTGACCGCGCAGACCTCACTCTCAGAAGTCCTGAAACGAGTCGCACGCCGTGAACCACTTGAACTCGCTAAGTGAGTACGAAGAATTCATCTACGGATTGCCACAGCAGTTCCCGGCAATTGTATACTCGACGCTGCTGGTCGTGCGGCGCGGCGCGGGAACGGCGCTGGTCCGTGGCGAAGTCATCTTTCCCGGCGGCGTGCGGTTAGTCGTGAGTGAACGATTGATGCTTGCTGCCGGAGTCTTACGGATCGTTAGCTACGGTTACGAGGTCTGGCTCGGCGCGGAGAAGCTCTACTGGTACGATTCGCAACCACATCCCGGCGACGTCACGCTCGGCAGCACGCACCCGCATCACAAGCACATCCCTCCAGACATCAGGCACCATCGTCTACCTGCTCCGGGCTTGAGCTTTACCTTGCCCAATCTGCCATTCTTGATCGCGGAGATTGAGAGGGAATTGTTGCCCGCGCCAGCATCCTAGGACGAAGCCTTTTCAAGCGGGCGGTGGCGGCATCATTCTCACCAACGACGATTCGTGAATCGACGAGCGACTTGGGTAGCCAACTGTTTCTAGGCGTCTGGCGCGATCCCGAGGACGGGCAGCCCGCGAACGATCCTTACCGTTTCCAAGCTTACAGTGATCACCTGGCCGATCAGCCTGACGATGTACTCGGGATCGTCGGCGCGGTTTGGATCGTTGGTTATGCCGCTTCGCTTGTCTGTTGAGACTTGATACTGGTCGATCACCCACTCTAACGCCGAGCGATTGCCCAGGCGATACTCGAAACACTCCAGCGGAATCCCTGACAGCCGCAAGAAGTCGTTGTAGATGATTTCAGTCTTGTCTTTCGTCAGCCGCATCCTCTCGACTCGCCAGTCGAGTTGCGCGCCGGGTACTTCGATCTTGTCGAGTGGATATTCCGGCTGCTCTTCGTAGTTCACGTGGATGTCTGCCAACCGCGCGCCCGCGTCTGCGAAGGCTCGGAAGCCGGGAGCGAACGGAATACGGGGAAGCTCCCGCTTGAGGTTTGCGGCGTAACGCTCACGATAGACGGCATGATGGAGAAGGGCATAGACGTAGTGAAAGATGTCCCACTTGGTGATTGATGATTCATCGTAGTGCGAGCGGAACTTCTCAAGCACCCAGTCAGTGATGTTCTCTTTGCGGTTGGTGCCGTCCTCGTCATAGGTGTACACGGGGAAAGATTGTTGTGGATCAGCGTAAAAGTTCAAATCTGGAATGCAACTACTCAACAGAACAGAAAACACCTTTCGACCATAGCCGCCAACACAGATCACTTGGTTTTCGGTTTCAGACTCGGGGTTAGGGAAGACAATATGCTGCCGGTATCTTCTTTGATTGAGAAGATGATCGAAATACAGAAACTTTTTGACGAAGGGGCGATATAGCGAATGACGGATTTGTGTTGGATCAAATCTAAGTACTTTTCTTTGCTGTAGAGCTTCCTTCAGCCTGTCAGTCCATTTTAGAAATCTGGGGTTGTTATTCACGAATTCATCAATGTTGTGAATCTCGCTCTCCTGAGCGTATCGCGCAGATTCAAGGGTATAATTCTGGACAAGGGTCCGGATCTTCTGCTCTAGATCAGTTTGCCTAAAATCATAGACCCATTCGTCGCGATTTGTTGCCACACCAAGGCTGTAAGTCTTGAAGACGACCTCAGGATTCAACCGCTTTGCTTGTTTTGTCGCCTTTGTTGCTATCGGTAGGAACGAGTTGAAGTCAGTGTGAAGTCCCTCTGTAAGCCACGTATTATTCCCCTCAGGGTGAACGACCTGCCAATCAATATTAGTTCTGTTCCCTGACTCCTCGAGATACCGATACTTGTTTTCTCTGCGCCAGAATTCGTCTACTCGCGCATAGTAGATTGTCGCGCCGTTAGAGGGTCGGCCGGTCCTTTTTCTGACGAGCAGATTGATGCTGACACCTACTTGTATACCAAAGACATTATGAGTGGTCCCTGACAGTTTCGTGTTCTTCCTGACGTTACCGCCCAAATCAAAAATGTAGATCTCATCAAAGTCTTGCTCGAGGTGCTTTCGTATCCCATCAAAGGCGATCTGATCTAAGAAACCACTATTCGTCACAAATGCCACTATCCCTTCCTCACCTATTCGATCTGATGCCCAACGGATTGCCTTTACATAAGGATCGCTCAGTTTACTCACAAGCGTAGCCTTTGAATCTTTCCCGTAGGTTTCCGAGACACGCTTATCCATGACCTTGTACTTGCGATTCTTGTTGTTGTCGTTTTCATTCAACTGAGCTGTGTTATAAGGAGGATTCCCGATAATGACAAATATCGGGCTGCGTTTCTGACGTTCCACGCGAGCCGTGTTTTCCGCGGTCATGAATGAAAGCCGTGTCTGACTACCCTCAGCCAACTCGAAGGTATCAACGAGGCAAATTCCTTCGAACGGTTCGTAGGTTCCGGTCCTCTCGAAATACTCGTGCTCGATGTTCATTGAGGCTATGTAGTAAGGCAACAACATCACTTCGTTGCAATGAAGCTCGTGTTTGTACTTGTGAGGCAGCGCGGTCTTTTTGATTTCCTGAATCACCCTCACGATGAAATTTCCTGTGCCCACAAACGGATCGAGAATATGGACGTCCCGGCTGCTGAGTGTCTTGCCGAATTCCTTTTCAAGGATGTCCTCGACGCTACGAACCATGAAGTTCACGATTGGCTGAGGCGTGTAGACGATGCCGTGCGTGTCGGCGACTTTGACCGAGAATCCCTGAAAGAACTTCTCGTAGACGGCATTCAAGAAGTGCTGCTTATGCGAGAAGTCGTCGATCGTCGCGGCAGTCGTTTCAATCGCTTTATAGAAGTGATCGAGGCTCTTTAAGAACGCCTCGCGGCTGAAGGAATGAGAGGTTAGCGCGTCTATGACTTTTTCAATCTCGGCTGCGATGACGTTGCGGCGAGTGAAGTCGGCATTGTCGAAAACGGTGCGGAAGATGCGCTCGGTTAACAGGTGCTGGATGAGCATTTCTTCAACAGCCTGTTCCGAAAGATTGGGGTTTATCGACTGACGGCACAGCTCCAAGAACCCGGTAAATGCCTCGATGAACCGGCTATTTGTTTTCCTCTCTTCATCGATGAGCTTAACCAACGCCGCGGCAAGCTCCGGCACTTTGACTTGAAACTGCGCGACGGCCTCTTCCCACTCCTCGAATGCCGGAGGCGTGTACTCGACAAAGCGTTTGAGAGTTTCTACGAGAGCTTCGGGTTTCGTGATGTCTTCGTCGAGTACGTGCCGGCTGTCCTGATAGAGGATCGCTCGCTCGGGCGCTTGAAAGAGGATGTTGTTTCGGGGATAGCCCGCAGCGAACTTGCGCTTAACTTCGACCTTAAGATCATCGTGTTGATCTTTGGCCTCCCAGAAACCGTGTGTCAGATTGAAGGCGTCAACGAGAGCGCCATCGACCCGGAGGCGCGATTTCTTTATCGGCCATTCGGGAACCAGCTTCCAACCAAACTGAGAGCCGCATGATTCGAGCAGAGATTGAAAGGCGCTTCGGACTGCGCCCTCGTGCGAGACGCCAATCCTGGAGAACTGCTGAAGCGCCTCGTAGTAATCCCTAACGGGTTTGTGAGTTGTCTTGAGATTCAGTCTTTGCATCGCTCGAATCGAATGCAAGCCGGAATGAGCTTCCTCTCTCGGAACGCGAACGACAATCCAAGGGCTCGCGAGCGTCAGAAGAATATCCGGTTGCCTGAGAGGCCGCAATCACCTTGGAGCATTCGGCGCGGCAACCGCAAGCCTCCTCTCCCCAGACAATCATTGCGCAGCCAGTAAGCCGGTCCTATACTCAATCTCAGTTCGTTTGCAAATTGGTGAAGACCTAAGCCAGCAATGGAAATGTCGTATGCACAGATTCCTCGTCGTCCTGCAGATCTCATGGACATCAAAGACACCTTCCGCTTCGTTGCTCCCAGAGTGCGTGATGCGGCGCTCAAAACTGCCGCCCAATTGAATCTTCTTGGGATTCGCCACGCGTTGGCCGGTGGACTGGCCGTCGGAGCTCACGGCTACATTCGAGCCACCACCGACGTAGATTTTCTGGTGGGGGAAGAAGCGTTTGACCATCAGGGATCGCTGGTGGCTTTCAAGCCCGGCGTCCCAATTGAAGTCGATGGTATTCGCATAGATTACCTCTCGCCTGCCGCGCTCGGCCCTCAACTGGAAGAGGTTCTCGACCATCCCCCAAAGAGTGAAGGCCTGGCCATCGTTCCAATTGAGGCGCTCATTTACATGAAACTGGCGGCGAAACGGCGCAGAGACATCGTGGATGTCGTCGAGCTTGTCAAAGCCGGAGCTGACGTGAAGCGAGTTCGAGACTACCTCGGACAGTATGCCGGCGATCTCGTGCCATTGTTTGAAGAACTAGTCAGCGAGGCGCGCGCCGAGTAACGCGGCCCGAGGCTTGAGAGTTACCTCGCAGCGATGATCAAGAGTCCAATGAATCGTGCCGCGTTGATTTGCGTTTCAGCCGTGACGCTCTTGCTCGGAACGCCGCTTGACCCTGCGGCATTACGGGCAGCAACCGCGCAAGACCGCGCGGCGCAGTCAGCTCAGCGACCTGCGGTTCAAGCTGAGACCCTCGACTCACTTCGCGCGAGAATCGCGGCTCACATCGCGCTCCCGCGTTTCACCGCCGCGTCGTGGGGCGTCAAGATCGTCTCGCTCGATTCCGGCAAGACCGTCTTCGAGCACAACCCTCAGAAGTACTTCAGCCCCGCTTCCAACGCCAAGCTCTTCACTGCGGCGCTCGCCCTCGACAGGCTCGGCCCGGAATTTCGAATCAAGACCTCGGTCTATTGTTCATCGAGACCCGACGCGAACGGGACGGTGAAGGGCGACTTGATCGTGTATGGGCGCGGCGATCCGACGATGGCGGCGCGCCTGAATGAGGGCGACTACTGGAAGCCGCTCGATCCGCTGGTGGCGCAAATCGTGAACGCTGGAGTCAGGCGCGTCGAGGGCGATCTGATCGGCGATGAGAGCTTCTTCAGCGGTCCGCCGTTCGGGTCGGGTTGGGAGTGGGACGATCTTCAAGCCTACTACGGCGCGGAAGCGTCGGCGCTCACGGTCAACGACAACTCGATCGATCTCTTTGTGAAGCCAGCCGAGCGAGCGGGCTTGCCGTGCCGCATATCGACCGGCCCGCAGACCTCGCTTGTGACGATCATCAACCGCACACAAACGGCTGCAAAGGGAACTGAAACTCGCATATCGGTTTATCGTCCGGTCGGCGAGAACATCATCTACGTGTCGGGACACGCGGCGGTGGACAGCGCGGGTTTCACGGGCTCGTACGCCGTTCACAATCCCGCGAGCTTGTTTGTGAGTATGCTCAAGGAGGCGCTCGCGAGGCGGGGCGTCACGGTGATAGGTCGAACGCGCACGATCGACTCGAAATATCGTGACGTGACGCCGCTCGATCTCAGCAAACTCATCGAGATCTGTTCCATCGAATCAATGGCATTGAAGGACATGGTTCGCGAGACGCTTAAGCCTTCGCAAAACCTGTGGGCGCAGTTGCTGCTTTTGCAAGTCGGAGCGAACCGGGGGAAGGGGGATATGAGTTCGGCGTCAGAAGAAAAGAGCAGTGCGAAGAATGCAGCCGGCGGCGCGCAAACCGAGAAATCGGAGCCCAACCCTCAACCCCTCAACCCCCAACTGACGACCGAAGACAAGGGTGTTGAGTCGATGCAGGAGTTTCTCGCGCAGGCCGGAGTGAAGGAAGGCGACGTGTTGCTGGAGGAGGGCGCGGGTTTGAGCCGGCGCGACGTGATCACTCCGAACGCGACCGTTGCGCTTCTCGCGTACATGAGCCGGCACCGCCTGGCTGAAGCTTATCGGAATGCGCTTCCGATCGCGGGCGTGGATGGAACGTTGGAGAAGCGAATGAAGGGAACGGCCGCGGCTGGCAATGTTCGCGCGAAGACCGGGAGTCTTCGTTATGTTTTCACGATGTCGGGTTTCGTCACGACGGCATCGGGCGAACGACTGGCTTTCTCGCTGATGCTCAACAACTACTACAACCTGGAACGGAGCGCGGCATTACGCGATCCTTTGTTGGCCCCGAAAACGCCAATCCCCCCGCCTCGCGAAGACCTCGACGCGATTGCGGTGATGCTCGCGGGCTTCACCGGCAAGAGCCAGTAAACCACCCGGCGAGACTCACGGCGTTATTGCTATCCTGAGCGTTTGGGATTGCACCGTTACCGGCTGGCCATCAGTTAAGCTAACCGTGAACGTGAATGTGCCGATTGCAGTAGGCTTGCCCGAGATGAGTCCGGTTGCCGTGTCCAGCGTCAGTCCTGTTGGAAGCGCTCCAGTTGCGAGAGCCCATGTGTACGGCGCTCTGCCTCCGGTGAACAGGAGCTGGAACGAGTAGTTGACGTTGAGCTTGCCCGACGTCAGATCGCCCCCGCTGGTGATCACCAGCGGCGCCGGGTCGACGATGATCCTCAAAGTCCCCGACGTGACGTTCACGAGCAGTGAATCGGTGAGCTTGACCGTGAATGTGAACTCGCCATCCAGAGTCGGCGTGCCGCTGATAGCTCCGGTCGTGGCGTTGAGCGCAAGACCCGGAGGCAACGCTCCGCTTGCGAGCGACCAGGTGTAAGCCGGCGCTCCGCCGGCTTTCTGCAACACAAACGAATACGGCGTGCCCTTGGTGCCTTTGGTTAGATCGCCGGTGGTCAGGATAAGAAGCGGGCCCGGGAGTACGGTGATCGAGATCGGATCTGAATCATCGGTAGTCTGCACGGAGTCGGTCACTCGTACGGTGAAGTTGAACGTCCCGACATGCGTTGGCGTGCCCGAGATTATCCCCGATGCGCCGCCCAGGGTCAGTCCCGGCGGGAGTGAACCGGTTCCCATACTCCAGACAACGGGC
Source organism: Candidatus Onstottus arcticum (assembly GCA_038040485.1). Taxonomy (GTDB): domain Bacteria; phylum Acidobacteriota; class Blastocatellia; order UBA7656; family UBA7656; genus Onstottus_B; species Onstottus_B arcticum. The sequence goes on along the minus strand of JBBPIE010000013.1, from coordinate 101,888 downwards.
GGCACGCCGCCTGTGAAGAAGAGTTGTTGAGAGTACGCAACTCCGGTGAGGCCCTGCGTCTGCGGACCCGAGCTTAGAACTCTGAGAATCGGGATGTCGGACAAGATGGTTAGCGAAAAGCTTGCCAGCGCCGCGGCTCCAACCGAATCGGTCACGCGCACTGTGAACGTGAAGTTGTTGACAACGGTGGGCGTGCCCGAGATTACGCCCGCAAGATTTAGCGAGAGCCCTGGGGGCAATGAACCTGAACTTACCGTCCACGAGTAAGGAGGCTTTCCGTTGGCCGCCAACAATTGGAAACTATACGGCTGGTTCTTCGTGCCACGCGTCACGTTGGTGGTGACGACAATGAGAACCTGATTCTGGAAGAGTACAGGGCGCGCTCCAATCAAAGTTGCGTTGCCCGCGGCGTCCAGGACCCGAACGGCAAGCGTGTGTTGGCCGTTGCTGAACCTGGTCGTGTCGAGACTGAAGCTGAAACCCGCTCGCGCGGCGTTGGGGAAGCTACCCCAGACGGAGCCGACATCGGGACGGCTTAAACCGTAGACCCCTTCGCTGACCTTCTGGCCGTCTAGAATGACTTCGACAGTCGCCACTCCAACATTGTCCAAAGCCCAACCGGTTCCGGTTGCGATGTTGTTGAGCGTTGCGCCGTAATCCGGGGTCTCGAACGCGCCGAACGGCGCCAATTTGTCCGCAGGTTTGACGGTGACGGCCAGCGTCCGCGTGACTGACTGCTGCGCGGAATCCGTCAGACGCACAACGAAGACGCTGGTTCCCGGGCCGGTCGGCGTCCCGGAAAGCGTGCCACCCGCGGAAAGATTCAACCCGGCCGCCAGGCTGCCGCTCGAGATGGTCCACGCGTAGGGAGGGACGCCGCCGCTGGCGAACAGTGTTTGGGAATAGAACTTCTCGGCTGACGTCTCGGGCAGCGACACGGTCAGTATCACCAGCGGAGGAGGCGGAAGGGTTACGGTTATGAACAGCGATTTTACAGTCGAAGTGCCAAGCGTATCTTTGGCTCGAACTGTAAAAGTTCCTACGCCGGCCGATGCCGCTGTCCCGGAGATAACGCCCTGAGCGCTCATGACTAAGCCGGCAGGCACGGCTCCGCTTTCAATCTCCCAGGTGTAAGGACCTATGCCTCCAAACGCTTCGAGGGCCGCCGAATAGGGAAGGCCCTGCAGCGCCTGCGGAAGGGCTTCGGTTCTTATCGCCAACGGAGGCGGAGGCGGACCAACCTCAATAGTGAACGGACTGGACGCCAGTTTTTCGTTGGCGTCGAACGCTCGCAAGGTGAAATTAAAAGTACCCTGTGTTGTCGGTGTGCCGGACAACACTCCGTCTTTTGAAAGCGTCAAGCCGTCGGGCAAGACTCCAAACTTCTTTTTCTTCTTCTTCTTGATCCATTCATAGGGCGGCGCCCCGGCAGTTGCTTTGAACTCGAGTCGATAGGGAACGCCCACTGCCGCAACAGGGAGGAGGCTCGGACTCAGTATGGTGAACTGAGGGGGCGGATCGACGTCTATCGATAGAGACTTGGCCACAGACTGTCCGCTCTGATCAGCGACGCGAAGGTCGAACTCGACCTCGCCGGGTGCGGTGGGCTTCCCGGAGACCACCCCCGTACTCGATAGCCGCAAGCCTTCGGGCAGTCGCCCGCTCGTGATCTCAAATCGATAGGGTGGATCGCCACCCTCTGCATTGAGCGTTTGTGAATAGTCTTGCCCGACGATTGCGTCGGGCAAGGACGCGGTATTCAGGTTCAGGATTAAGGCCGACGGGTTGATGATGATCGAGAGTGTGGCTGAGACGCTTGAGGCGGTCGCGTCAGTAAGCCTCAAGACGAAGCTCGCAGAGCCGGACCGCTCGGGTGTTCCTGAAATCACCCCGATTTGGTTGAGCGTCATTCCCTCAGGCAGATTCCCTGACTGGATCGACCATGTGTAAGGAGTTTGTCCTCCGGAGGCGCCCAGATTCTGGCTGTAGGTAGCGCCGACCGAGGCTTTGGGAAGCTGGGTGGAAGTGATGCTTAGGGGTGCTGCCGGCTTGACCACCAGCGTAAGCGCTTTTGCAGCCGAGCCGCCGTTGGCGTCAGTCACTCGCAAAGAGAAGTTGAAGGTGCCGCCCGTGGACGGAGTGCCCGAGATGCCGCCAGATTGCGACATCGAAAGCCCCGGCGGCAGCGCGCCGCTCTCGACCAGCCATGCGTATTCCGGCCGCCCTCCGCTTGCCACTAGCGTCCGGCTGTAGCTCACTCCAACAGTTGCGTCCGGCAGGCTGGTTGTGGCGATTGACAGCGCCGAGGGGCTTGACGGCGTCACTACCGCGGCTTCATTCGAGTAAGGTGAAGAGCCCGCGTTGTTGAAGGCGCGAATTCGATAGGCGTACGCTGTGTTCGCCAACACGCCGGAGTCGGCGAAGCTTACGGTGTTACCGCTTACAACGCCGACCTGGCTGAACTCGGCGGTCGATCCGCCGCGCCGCTCTATCTGGAATCCGTCTTCGACGGTCGATGTGTCTAACCAGATCAAGTTCACTTGCGAGGGTGAGGACCCGGTTGCGACGACTCCTACAGGAGCAGTCGGCGCGGGTTTGGGAACCGCGCCGGTCCATCCGATCTGCGCTACGGTGAACGGACAGAGCGACAACTCATTGAGCCGCATCATGCACCCGGTAGAATTGAGTCCGCACGCCGCATCCTGGCAATTGCCGTTGAGCGCGTCAGGTCTCAACTCAGGCGCACAGGTGCAGCTACAGGTTTGGTATCCTGGTTGAAAGTACTCGTCGCACGCGAAAAAGATGTGTCCGGCTTCGTGACTAGCAATTCGCGAGAGCGGCCAGCCGAAGCTTCGAAACAGCGAATTCACGTGCGGGCCGCCAATGTACGCCCAGGAAGCTCGCCCGTCTGTGAAAGCCGCCGGCGCCGGGGGCGGGTTGTACGCGATAAACATCGAGTAAGCCCAGTTGGTTCGGTTCTCGTCTCTCAGCCGTTGATCAAAGGCGGCGACCTTCACAAACGTATCACCCCCCGTTGCTCCAACGTTGTTCATGATTCGATCTATCCACAGATTCGCATCGCGGCCGGGGTGCAAGATGGGTTCGTATGGCTGCTGGCAAGCTGGATTCGAAGCCGTGTATTGAACCAACGTAAACTGAAGCGGGCGGGCGAGGTTGAACGCCCTTGATTGCTCGACCCACCAGTTCAGGCCGTCGAGGACTTGCGCGATTGCGGTGGTCTGATCGGCTTGGCTCCAAGAGTAAGTATTGGGATCGATCTCGCCGGTGCTCTCGATCAAAAAGACGGCGACCGCGACTGTTCCGTCCATGGAATCGCTGTTGGAGAAGAACTGAGGCGTGACGGTCGACTGGATTCCCTTGATTGAGTCTTCCGCGCCCATCAGCCGAAGGTTGCGAATAAAGTCATCCTTGTTAATGGCCGGATGCGGCTGCGCGCAGTCGGTCAGACCCGGGAGTGCCTTTGCGGAGAGTTTTTTTGCTTCTCGCTTGGCCTGGCGCGCGCGCCGTCCCGAGACGATGTCGTTAAACAGACCAATCGCGGTCTGGGTCTCGCGATCCGAAAAGCCGGCTGAGCGTTGGTCCACCACGGTGCGGTGAATCGACTTGATACCGTGCTTGCCAAGAATCCGCGCGCCCGTCTCCGCTGAAACCCATCCCAGTATCGCGTGCGGCGGAAGTACAACGGCGATCGTGCCGCCCTGTGCGACGATAAAATCGCGCGCCGCGGCAAGTTCCGCATTCGAGCTGCCATCGACGAGCACAAGTGTGTAAGGCGCAGCCTCCGCCGCTCGGCCGGCAATAGCGGAGCCGAACGCATTAGGCGTTGTGAAAAGCAGCAATGCGATGGCAGTCAGGAAGAACCCACGAACCATAACGAAGGGAACCTCTAGTTTCTCTAATGCGCACGGTCTCGGGTGCTGCGTTGCGGACCGTGCGAGGCAAGACTGAACGAGCGTATCTTCATCCCAACATCAGCCGGCGAGCCTGCGGCGAAATGTCGGTTGGCTCAGAAAATGATTTGCAAGGGGGTTGCCCTTCGAGGCTTCCTGCGCTGCGAATACAGAATCAACGGCATAATAACTCAAAGTCGATCGATTTAATAATCAAAGTGAATTTGCTTAGGCTTCTGGCTTATCGTTCGCGACCGAGCTTGGATAATAGTCGACGGCTTAACTCCTTTTGATACGTGAGGTCGCGAGTATACCTGAGGTGTTTTGCGGTCGCAAGGTCAAAACCAATCTTGGGTGCGCGTCAGCTTTTCGCGCGAGCCGACAAGTTGCGTTGCCCGCGGTGCACTGGAAGACGACGCGCGTTTTTTGGTCCTTCCTCGAGGAGCGGCCCTGCCCACTCCAAATGGACCGGTCGTCGCGCACGTCCCTGGGGAGGTCCCGCTTCCGCGCGGGTATTTGCATTGATTGCCCGGCAGATTTCGTCAATTAAGGATAGGCACAGTTACAAAGCTGACGGTTTGCCTTTGCGTCAAAGGCAGGAGTGCTTCGTTTGACAACTGCGTTGCTTTGGTGATGCGCATAGCCGAGTCCCGGGACGGTCCCTATAGTCGCATCAGCCCACGCAGTTCAACTGAGGAGGCTTGGATTATGAGTATGCTCGATTCCCCGATCGCCGGCGCCTTGCCACAGGCGCAAACAAGCCGCGGTCGCACGCGAAACAAGTTGCGAGGTTTTCGATTGATCGCTTGCGTTGGATTGTCAATCTCGATGGGGCTCGCGGTGACGATGATGGGCCCGCGGCTCGGTGGGTATCATGCAGCGGAGCAACCTCCAGACTGTCCGGACACGCAAGCGCTTACCAATCTTGTCTTCATCATCGACCGCTCGGGAAGCATGCAAAACAAGATCGAGGGTCCGCACGAGGGCACCAGCAGCGATGGGCGAGGGCAAACCTACAACGTTGAAATCGAGGGAGTACGGCGCGCGCTGCTCGACCCTTCAGTGATACCTCGCGACGGCTCGGTTTCGGTGGGCGCGGTACTGTTCGATGGCGAGGCTTCGATCATCCTGCCCCTCACGCCGCGGATAGGCTCAGACGCGGATGCCATGTCCGCAGCCGACCGGATCAAACCGCTGGTGGTTTGTCCGGATCTCGACAGCAACATCCCCCCGTGCCCAGCCGGCGAGACTGACTTCGGCAAAGCGATCTCGCAAGCCGACCAGGTTGCAGGTTCAGGCGCTCGCCGTGTGTTCATCCTGTCAACCGACGGCGAGCCTAGCAACAATGACGACGACCGTGTTAACGGCGTCCTGGCATCCCAGTTAGCGCGCGTAAGGGCAGGTGAGGCCGAGCTGGACGTGATCTTAATTGGCGTTCCGACCGAGACCAAAGAGCTCGAAGATGCCAAACTACTCGTCGAACGTTTAGCCTTCCCCTCTCCGCCCGCCGATCTACCCGGCGTAGTAGAGGTCATCGTCCCAACCGAGTGCAACAAACCCAAAACGAAACACAGTGTAGTCGACACGGCGACCTTTGAGGAGGAGTGCGGATGTCAGGTGAAACAATTTGCGGACTTCGTTCGGAGGGCGCTCAGGGGCAACATCGCGTTGCGCAGCCTCACTGTGGCTACCACTGCTGATACCGCTCCAGGTACCCCGTTCGTGGAGGGAAGCCCACGTTCACTGCGCCAGGCGATCGAGACGGCAAACGCCAACGGCGGACGCACAACAATAACGTTCAGCTCCGGGATGACGATCCGTCCGAGCCAACCGTTGCCTCCGCTCACCGCGCCCGACATCACCATCTGCGGGTGCGCAGCAGGTTGCGCGCCTTCAATCCCGGTTAAGGTGACTTGCGCGGAGACATCGCAAGACGAGGCGATCGTTTGTGATCGGAGGGTGTCGATTGATGGGCAGTTCCAACTCGACGATGGAATAATGATCCGCTCCAACCGCGACGTCGTGCGCGGCCTAAGAATCACAGGGTTCCTTCACGCAGGAATTGTCATCCAGCCGGTCTGCCCCTCCGATAACACGGGATTCAATCGGATCGAGCTCAACAAACTCGAGAACAACATCCAGGCAGGTATCTGTGTGCTCGATCCACGGCCCGGTGTATTCAACGCCGTAACTCACAACGTTGGAAACACGATCTCGATGAACGATATTTCCGGTAGCGAAACTCCGATCGACCTGGGCAGCTCCGAGCCTTTCCCGGCGAACGAGCCTGCGAGCGTTTGCGACGGACCAACTCTCAACGATGTTGGAGACGCGGATGAAGGGCCTAACACGCTCCTTAATTTCCCGGACACCGTTGTTGTACAGAATGCTTCCAATGGAAACGCCGCTATTGCAACGGTGACGATAGCAGGTCAAATCAACAGCCCTCCTCTTGGTGGCGGGACGGTCGAGATATTCGCTGCCAATCTCAGACGTACGACGGACAAAGTTGTTCTGGATAATGTGATCTTCCTTGGCAGCGCGCCTCTTGTCGGCAACAGTTTCAGCGCAAGCGGGCTGCCGGTTTCTCCGAGCGGCTTCTACACAGCCACCCTCACAGACTCGAACGGAAACACATCGGAACTAACCATCTGCTCTGGTTCCGCAAAAGCGGTGTTGAGCACGAGCTCCCTTAACTTTAGAGACATCAATGTGGGCGAAAGTCGATCGTTGTCATTTACGATCACGAATACCGGCTGTGTCTTGCTTGCCAACTTGGACTTCAAGCTCTTCCGAATGGTGGGCAACAAGGAGAAAAAAGACAAGAGCGGGGTTTTCTCCGTTGTGCCTCAAGGTCCGCAAAAAGAGTTTCCAATGGAAATTGCGCCAGGCGATACGCAGACGTTTGACTTAACATTCAAGCCTGCCATTCCCGGATTCGTCCCCGGGTTTACCTCTTCGCCAAAACTTCTTTTGCCGGAATTCATTCAGGGCAGGCTCAAATTCAGCAGTGATGCCGGGGAAGTTTCGCTCAACATTCTCGCCCACATAGTGCCGCAGGTAATTCTGATCAATTCAGATGGGACGCAAGATCATCCGGCTCCGACACTGACTCGTTCGGGTGACATATTCGAAGTCACCTTCTACGTCTTTGACTCTAATCCGTTGGATATTGTGGAAGCGGTTTTCGCATTCGCATTCGTTGACAATGGAAAGTGCATAACGGTTCCGGTAGACAATGACACTGCATCCCTTGCGGGCGTGATCACGCAAGCCGTCAATCCACCGCCTCCGACGGCTGCGACAAAACGAGCGGGCCAGAGCTTAAAGGTTATCCAGAGGTTCTCGAACGCGAATGAGCACCCCAAGACCAGGTTTGTTAAGGTGACAGTTCGTGGCAAGGGACAGGACAACACTGCTACGTGCTGTGAGTTCCCTTGCGGTCAAGCCAACAATCAGGCGGTTCGCCAAACATCTGACACGACGCTTGTTTTGCCACCGCTGAAGCGCATGAATCCAGCCGGCAGTATCGGAGCACCTGACCCTGGAGGAACTCTTACCGGAACTGGCGGATCAGGCAGCAATTTGCGAGGGGCCGCGGAGCGAAAGGGGAAACGGAGATGACGAAACAGCGTCTTCGATTATCTCGGCTGGTCTCGGTTGCGACGTTGATCGTGAGCCTTAGTGCGAGTGGAGTGGCTCGCGCAGACGACCTCAGCATTGGCAAACCATTTCGGGTTCGTGCCGTCGCGTTCGCTCCTATCGGCAAGGTCTATTCACTAGGCGAGATATCGATCAACGGCCGCGCGGCTTATGGGGAGCAGCCGATCTGGGGCGGCGAGTTGCTGCGAGCGTCCGACGATTCAACAGCGTGTGTGATGCTGGACTCAATCGGCCAGGTCAGACTCACACCAGGCGCAGTAGTGAGGCTCGCAACGCAATTGACTATGCCCACGGATGATCCTCAACGCCCCGTCCTGATCGCCACGCTCCTCGTCGGGGATATGATGGTCAAACTACAGCAAGAGGCCATCGCCTACATCGAGACTTGCGGCTCTGCGTACACATCCTCCAGCGGAGCAAGCTTTCGCATTGCGGTTCGGAACGGTCACCCGGTAATCGACGCTGGGAGCGGCACGGTAAGACTCGAGGCTGAATCAAGCCAGATCAATTGCGCGATCCGTTCAGTAACAATCGACGGTAATCGGCGCGTAACCGGACCGGCGCCCGACCGCCTTAGAGTGCAACGCGGGACCGCTCAAAATATCAACTTGCAGTACACCTGCAATGGCAAGCCGGTGCGCGGCCAACCGGTCCTGATAACCGTCAAAAAGAACATCGGCAAAATCGGGTCACAGAGTATCACAAGACCGACTGACGATATTGAAGGGGTGGTTACCGTAACATTCACTGCTGGCGGCTCGCCAAACTCGTCGGACATCACTGCGAATGCTCCAGGCTCAACTGTTCCACGATGGACCGGGCATATTACGATTCCGGGATTTTGGACACCGCGAAACAAACTTCTGGTAGTGGCAGCCATTGCTTTCGGGACCTTCTGTATCATCGGCTGCGGAGGGGGGGAGAAGCCATTAATCCAGGTGCCGCCCCCGACAATCCCTTAAAGGCGGCACGCGCCGAATTATCCGATCTCAGTTTCTTCGATTCTCTTCTGCGTGCCGGGTCCGGATGGCTTCTGCACGGGCGTCCATGACTGCAGCTTCAGCTTCCCTACCGCTCGAGCGCAGCAGCGTCGCATAGTCTCGAAGGGTCTCCGCCACATCGGGATGATCTGGCCCCAGCGCGCTCTCGCGAATCTTGAGGGCTCTCTTGAAAAACTGCTCTGCTTCGGCGTTCTTGCCTTGCCTGTAAGAAAGCACTGCCAGCGCGTTGAGGCTGATTGCCAGCTTTTCATGTTCGAGCCCAAGAGCTTTCTCACGGATCGCTAAGGCTCGTTTGAGACGCGGCCCGGCTTCGGAGAATCTACCTTCATCGCTATAGATCATTCCCAGGATGTTTAAGCTTTGAGCCAAATCGGGATCGTCGGGCGCCGAGGCTTGCTTCTCCCAAATCTCAAATGCTCTTCTTGCGCGCGGCTCCGCTTCAATGTACTGCCCCTGTTTGCGGTAGACCTCAGCCAGGTTGGTGAGACCATCCGCTACAGTCGTATTCTCCTCGCCTAGATTCTTCTTCCAGATGTCGAGTGCCTGCTCAAACTGAGACTGGGCCTCTGCATACCTGCCCTGCTTGAGGTAGAGCAGGGCCAGGTTGTTTCGGCCATTGGCTACCTCAACATCGTTTTTCCCATGAATCCTCAGGTCAATATCGATTGCCTCGTTGAAAAGCGGCTCGGCCTCGGCGTACTTGCCCCAGTTGAGGTAGATGAGCCCCAGATTGTTGCGCGCAGTGGCTACGTCGACATTCTCCGCTCCCAGGGCTTGCTTCAGAATCATTAATGCCCTCTCTTCAAGCGGCTCAGCTTTGGAGTAGTTCAGCGAGTTGCCCTGATTGAGGTAAACTGTCGCCAATTTATCCAGGATGGTGGCTACGTAAAGATGATCCTTTCCAAGAACATTCTCTAAGATCGGCAAGGCGCGTTCATAGTACTCCTGCGCCGCGGTATCCTTGTTGAGCAAATGGTAAAAGTCACCGATCTTGGCGAGCGTTATTCCTTCTCCGCTGAGGTTGCCCTTATCTTTATGCTCTTGCAGCGATCTTTCCAGCCGATCCAAGGTCACCCGCTGATTGCCTCCATAAAGCAAGCCATCGGAAACAGGTATGACATCGTCATAAAATCTGAGCACCTGAAGTGCCGACTCCCGTTTTTCCTCGGCGTTCTTCTGAGCATCCAGCGCCTTCTGCTCACTAGCACGTGCATTCCTGGATTGCTTATACGCGATCACCGAAGCGCTCATCGCCAACAGAGTCATGAACGCCAGCGCCCAAAGCCATCGCCGCAGGATTGCGTTAGCCTTTGCTTGCTCTTCAGCCCTTGCTTTCTCCTCGGCTTGGCGCTGTTGTTCTTTCGCCTTCTTCTTGGCTTCGGCATCCACCTGGTTCCGCCGGTATTCCTCTTGCCAAATTAAAACCGCAACCGCAAGCACGTCGTGGTACACCTCATAACGTAACTCGTTTGGTCGGTCGAGCGGCGGGTCTACTGAGCGCAAAATACGAAAATCGGTGGAGAGTTTATCCATCACGGGCTTAAGCTGCTCCGGCCCGCTCTTGGTCTTTATGGCCAGATCGGATGCCATGTATGCGATCTTTGTCCCCGATGGAGTGACCAGGTAGTCGAACATATCCGCCGCGATCTCTCGCTCCCTGGGAGATAGCGCATCCATTGCATTGTTCAAGTAAACCTGAACTATGTTCCGCAAACCTTCGAGGCCCTTTAGCGTCTTCAACCGCAGGACGCGCGAGTTGTTTTCTATTTCCTTCTCCCATATGCGGGCCATTAGCAGTTGCAGGTAGGGGGTTACAATGAGCGCTTCGCGTTTCCCGCTCCTGAAGTCAACTTGCTTGTGAGGTGCTTGAGAGGCGCCGTCCTCCTGAAGCTCGATCAGAACCTCGTTGACCAAATCCGGTTCGATGCTGAACTCCTCGCCTTCTGTCACGTAACGGCTATTGTATTCATCTATGGGTTTCTCAATTGCTGCTTTTGCTGCTTCGCGGCTGAGGTGTTTGACTTCCAGGCGGTTGTTGAAGAGATTGGTGATGCGCCCTTTGAAACGACGATCCAATTCCGCCAAGGCATCCTGGCGTATGGAGATGAGAAAATTGACACGCAAGCCCGGGCGATTGACCGCGCGCGGAAACTCGACGTCGAACGTGCCTTGACTGTCCTGTTGCGCGTGATAGAGGAAATACTCCTCGAACTGATCGAGGATGATCATCAAGCGGCCATTGAGTCTTGCGCTGTACCCTGCCAGGTATTCGGCCAGCGATGAGGAATCCGGCAGCGGATCACTCTTGTCGGTGGCGTCCGACGATGCCTTAGCAACCGCGGTCTTGAGCTTCGTGAGCGGGTCGTTCTGCCAGTCGCTGAACACCACTGCAAGGACGTCTTTGCGTGGGCGCAATTGGTGGACGACGCCAGCCCGCAGGACCGACGACTTGCCGACTCCGCTCGCGCCATACAACAGCGTCAGCCGCGAGGCGAACAAGTTAGCCGTGATGATCCGCGTCTCTTTCTCGCGCCCAAAGAAGAAGGGCGCGTCTTGTTCGTCGTATGGTATGAGACCCAGGTAAGGTGAGCCGCGCTGAGCTTCCGACATCGTCATCGTTGCATCCCGGTATTTTGGTTCGTAATGCTAGAGGAGTTTCGCCACAAACTCCTCAATCGTCATGTCATAGACCTGCACATCTCGCTTTTGCCAAAATAACCGCTCCAACGGGGAGGGATCATGCTGAATTGCCCAAGAGGTGATATCTCCCGGTCTCTGCATATCCTTCTCGATTTTGTTCAAGACTACTCGCAGGTTCCAGTCCCGCAGACCGTAGCCAAGGAACAAAAAGGGCCGTTGTTGGAATGCCTGAGAAAATATTGCGGGAATAGCGCTGTCTGAAGTCATGCGAGTGAGAAAGTCGATGTAATCATCTTCGGTGATGACATACTGACTGCGCGCTGGATCGCGGCGATCGACTGCACCGTGCATCTTATAGATCACTGCGACCGCGCTGAGATCAATGTCCAATTCATTCGGTACCGCCTCGCGCGGCTTTCGTTTGCCGTGCGGCCACCACAGGAGATTGCCACTGTAGTCCGGGTGAGTCGTATGGATTACCAGATCATATGCACGCTTTTTGATTTCAAAAGCACGCTCAATGAGGTCGTCATAGTTCGTGGTGACAATCAAAAGCGGTGAGGGCAGGCCGGCGAGAAAGTTGTGCAGCGATGTGAGTTGATAGTTGACCTTAAAGATGTTGTACAGTTTTTGGTCGAGCCAGTTGCGTCCACCAACAGCGTTCGAGTATTGGGCCACTTTCGCGAGGTCGCGCGGTTCGCCTTTAGGGAACACCGTCTTGTCGGCCAGATAGTCCGCTAGTTCGCTTGCTGTCGGAAGATATGTTGCTACGCCTTCCTCCCACTTCGCGTCCTTCTCTCGACCACCAAGCGAAGCTCCTGAACCGAGAAAGGGAATGACTTGACCTTCGCAGAGTCCATCATAAATCAGAGGGTAGGGGGGTGTTAGTTGGCTCATCATGTGCACCAAACCTTTCATTTGAGAGTCTTGTAGCCGATCCTATACGCGAGGGCGCGCGAGTTCAATGGTTAGGCGACGCAATCGCAAAACTCCCCAGACGTGTAACTTTGGCCATGCTCGATATTCCTCGGATCCCGTCGTTGAGGCAATCGTAGTCGACCTGCCTGACGCGCTTTTGCAATCCTTGACACACCCTAGCCCTAAGTGTAGAGTTCAGCCTTGCCTTTAAGCTTAACGAAGCGAGGAATAGACAGCCACGTGCGCCGAAACTCCTGCCGCGCTCTCTCAGCCGAAAGAGAGTTCCGTTGCATCAGCGACACCTCAAGCTAAGCTGTCGTGCTCGCCCTTCAATATTAAGCGCGAGCACCTTGCGGTCTTCCTGAAAAGCGACCGCTCAAAAGCCGGGGGGCGGCGATGTCTTCGTTCCATCTTCCAACGCTTAGAAGGCTTGAACGATACTGACCGTTGAAGCATACTATCAAAGCAAAAATCGCAACATCGGTCGATAACACAAATCCGATGACGTTCAATACGGGAGTCGAGGAGGCGTAGCAATCTAATGGCGACAGAGAATGTAAACCAGTCCGGTGTGAGCGCGGCGGCCGACGGCGCCAGGGAAGAGGCGGCCCCGCTCGAGAACAGCACCGGCCCAGACCCCGCAGCTCAGGAGCCTGAAGCTGCGGCTGATAGCGGCCAACAAGTTCAACCTTCGGATCACAATCCTGACACTGGCGTAGCGGCCAGCTCCGCGTCCGAAGCAACCGCCAGCCCCGCGCCCGAAGCGGCCGCCAGCTCGGAGCCAAGCAGCGCATCACCTGATCCGGCTGCCGATTCGGAAACGGGCGGCGCGCAGGACTTCAGCTCGATGCTGGAGACCTACGAGAAAGAAAGCGCGGCCTCCAAGCAAGAAGGCGAAATCGTTCGCGGTCTCGTTGTCGGAATCACCGAGCAGTTTGTCCTTGTCGATATCGGATACAAGTCCGAAGGCGTTGTCGCCCGCGAGGAGTTTGTCGACCGCCAGGGAAACCTCGTGGTAAGTCGAGGCGACCAGGTCGATGTGCTCATCAAGAGCCTCGAAAACCAGGACGGATACGCTGTGCTGTCTCGAGCGGCGGCAGTCCAGGTCCAGTCGTGGGACCGGCTTCGCCATGCGCATCAGACCCACGAGAACATCAAGGGCCGGGTCATCGAACGGATCAAGGGCGGACTGAAAGTCGATGTCGAAGGCATTGGCGCTTTCTTGCCGGGATCCCAGATAGACGTTCGCCCGGTTCGCAACCTGGAGAGCTTCATCAACCAGGAAATCGAAGTCCGGGTAATCAAGCTCAATCGCAAACGCGGCAACGTCGTCGTGTCTCGCAAGGCGGTCCTTGAAGAGTCGTCCGGCAAGAAGAAAGCCGAGACGCTCGCCAACATCGAAGAGGGCGTTGTACTTGAAGGCGCAGTCAAGAACATCACCGACTACGGCGCCTTTATCGACCTCGGCGGGATCGACGGGCTGCTGCATATCATCGACATGAGTTGGGGCCGAATTCAGTCGCCTACCGACATCATAAAAGTCGGAGACACTCTCCAAGTCAAAGTTCTGAAGTTCGACCCCGAACGAGAAAGAATCTCCCTCGGCTACAAACAGCTTCTGCCGGATCCCTGGCAAAGCGTCGCTGAACGCTTTCCGCGCGGAATGCATATCCGCGGTAAGATCGTCAGCCTCACCGACTACGGCGCGTTCATCGAGATCGAGCCCGGCATAGAAGGGCTTGTTCACGTAACGGAGATGACCTGGTCCAAACGGCTGAAGCATCCGTCGAAGCTTCTGTCGATCGGTCAGGACGTTGAAGCCGTGGTGCTGGAGGCCGATCCCAACAGCCGGCGCATAAGTCTCGGGCTCAAGCAGGTAACGCAAGACCCGTGGGAGACGCTGCCGGTTCGTTACCACATCGGTTCGCGCGTAAGCGGCAAAGTTCGCTCTCTTACCGACTTTGGCGCCTTTGTCGAAATCGAGGATGGCATCGATGGTCTCGTGCACGTATCCGACATCTCGTGGACAAAGCGGATCAAACATCCGTCGGACGTGCTCAAGAAGGGACAGCAGGTCGATGCGGTGATAACCAACATCGACGTGGAAGGGCGACGGCTGAGCTTGTCGATCAAGGATCTCGAACCCAATGCGTGGGATCGATTCTTCGAGACCCAACGGCCTGGCAATGTCGTCAAAGGCAAGGTCGTGCGATTCGCCAACTTCGGCGCGTTCGTCGAGATTGAAGAGGGGATCGAAGGACTCTGCCACGTCTCCGAGTTGAGCGATAACCGCGTCGAGAAGCCCGAAGACGCGGTTAAGGTCGGTCAGGTTCTTCCGTTCAAGATACTCAAGCTCGATCCTTCGCAGAAGAAGATCGGGCTGTCGGCGCGCGCGGTCGGCAAGGAAGACGAACCTACTGAGGAGCGCAGCTATCACGAGACGGGCACAGGGATGGCGACGCTCGGCGATATGTTCAAGAATCTACAGAGGCCGTCCGAAGGCAACGAGGGCGAGGAGTAATTCGCCGCTCGCGCCCATCGCGGTTCGAAGCGATCAGCCATCACCGATCAGCAAGAGCAATGAGCTGATCGTTGGTGGCTGATCGTTTATGGAGAGCATTATGAAGCGTTTCAATCTCACCACGGTCCTGATCATCGCGGGCTTTGGCTTCGTTTTCTTTGTTGCCATCATTCTGCTCGCGGCTTTGGTGCTCTCTCGCGATGGGGGCTGGGGAGGGCTGGGAGGCGATCGAATCGCGGTCGTGTATATCGAAGGTGTGATTTTTGATTCGAGGACGGTCAACGAACAGCTAAAGATGTACGGCGACGACTCGCGGGTCAAGGCCGTCTTGCTTCGAATCGACAGTCCCGGCGGCGGAGTCGCCGCTTCGCAGGAGATAAGCGATCAAGTAAAGTGGCTGCGCGAGGAGAAGAAGAAAAAAGTTGTCGTCTCGATGGGCTCGGTGGCGGCATCGGGCGGCTACTATATAGCCTGCGGGGCGGACCGCATCATCGCGAACCCCGGCACGATTACCGGCTCGATCGGCGTGATCGCTGAGTGGGTGAACTACGGCAATCTGCTCAAGTGGGCTCAGATGCAGCCCGAGGTGATCAAGAGCGGTGAGTTCAAAGATGTCGGAAGCCCCACGCGCGGGGTCACACCCAAAGAGCGCGCGTATCTTCAAGCGCTGATCAACCAGATGTTCTCCCAGTTCGTCAACACGGTAGCCGAAGGACGGAAGGACGCCGGACTTTCGCGCGAGCGCGTCACCGAACTTGCGGACGGACGCGTGTACACAGGCGAAGAAGCGCTTCGAGAGAAGCTGATCGACGAGCTTGGCAACTACGACGCGGCGTTGAAGGCAACGGCAAAGCTTGTCGACATAAAAGGCGAACCCCAAGTCGTCACGCCGCCAAAGCCGCGTCGCGGCTCGATACTCGACCTGCTCACCAAGACCGACGTCGGGGAAATTATCTCGGGCAACAGACTTCAAGCACCCGGCGCCGCGTTGCAGTTCGAGTATCTGTGGAAGTGAGGAGTAGTCAGTAGTCCGTAGTCCGTAGTCCGTGGCCAGACCGCAGTGGCTCATCAACGAGTGCAACCACGAACTACGAACTACGCACTACGAGCCTCGAACTACGGACTACGAAATACGAACTACGAACTACGAACTACGAGCTACGGACTACGGACTACGGACTACGAACTAACATGGAACACATCTGGAGTCCCTGGCGCTACAAGTACGTCGCTTCGATTGAGGCCGAGATCGGCTGCGTGTTCTGCCGTGTGCAGGAGCTGGGAACTGATCGCGAAAACCTGATTGTCCATCGAGCCCAGAAGAACTTCATCATCCTCAATCTCTTTCCTTACACGAGCGGCCACTTGATGATAGTGCCGTACGAACATATTGCGTGGCTTGCCGACACTGACCTGGCAACGACGGCAGAGATGATGGAGCTTGCCAAGCGCGCACAGACGGCCCTGCAAACCGAGTATCATCCCGACGGATTCAACATGGGTATCAACCTCGGCCGCAGCGCGGGCGCCGGTATCGCCGATCATCTTCACCTTCACATCGTGCCGCGCTGGACCGGCGATGCGAATTTCATTTCGGTGGTCGGCGAGACGCGCGTGCTCCCCGAAGATCTCAACGCGACCTACGAAAGACTGAGGAAGCGATTCGATGCTCCAGATGCAGAGCCTTAGGCGGGCTGGGACAAGCGGCGATTGCCCAACCATATCGGCGCGCTTTGTTGGTGTAACCGCATCCGTGCTGCTTGTAGCGCTGGTGTCGATCTCAGCGGCGCAGGTTTCGGTGCCCGTCGGCGAAGCTCAATCACAGCCCGGAAGGCCCCTTGTCATCGCGCATCGCGGCGGCGCGCAGGAGTCTACCGAGAACACTATCGAAGCGTTTCAGCGAGCGGCCAGGATCGGCGCCGATGGAATCGAAACTGATATCCGATTGACCCGCGACGGAGTAGTCGTTGTCTATCATGACGATTACTTCGGCAGAGTCGAGGGCCTGGCTCCGCCTCAGCGCACGCGACTTGTTTCGAACCTCACATACTCCGAGCTGTCCAAATCAACGCTCACCCCGGTGGGCGAAGACACCGGCGGTCGTCACGTGCCCACGCTTGATGAGTTGCTTGCCAACCAGAAGACCGGCCTGCTCAACATCGAGATCAAGCCTTGCGGGCGATGCGACGAGATGCTCAAGAAGACCGTCGCCACTCTCAAGAGATTTCCCGAGCTTGATCGCGTCGTGTTGGAAGCGCATGGCATGGAGCTGGCTGAGAAGCTGCGCGAGGCGCTCGGCCCGCGTCTGAAGCTTCAGATCAATCCTGACTTTGGCGCGTCGGTTCCATACGAGGTCTCGCTGAAGCAGGTGCTGAAGTTCAAGCCTCACTCGATCTCGGTTTCCTACAAAAAGTTCTCGAGAGAAATAGTCGAGCAGGCCCACGAGGCCGGCGTCGAAGTGTGGGTGTGGACGGTGAACACGCCGGACGTCGCTGAGGCGATGCGCCTGCTGGGCGCGGACGCGATTAAGACTGACAAACCAACGCTGCTGCTCGATATGAGAAGACGCTTGTAGGGGGAAGCTCTCCGTGGCTTCCCCTCTTTCTGGATCGAGGGCGGCGAGGGGATTCCACGGCGGGCTTCCCCCACAGGCGCGCTTTAGTCGGCCGTCTCAACCGCCGCAGGCTCATTCTCGGAATCCATGACCGTCATCTCAGCCATCAGCAAGCGCTCGAAATCGGCAGCGGATGACGGAATCTCCTCCCTCGGTCCCATCGTCGAGGGTTGAACCGCCTGCCTCGCATCTTCGCTTGAAATAAGGTCCCGGCGCGGAAGCCAGAAGCCCGACACCAGCGCGATCACCGCGAACAACGTTCCAACCAGAAAAACGTTGTGAAGCGCGTCGGCAAGCCCGGTCTCCATCGCCTTCAACAACTCGGGCTTGAGGTGAGTGCGGGCGATCGGGTCGATCAACTCGCTCGAGTTGTGGATGACGCGTGCGACCTCTTCAGCCGGAAGCCCGCTGGTTTGTTGAATGTCCGTAAGGTGCGAGCTCAAGCTGATCGTCATCACGGTTCCCATCACCGCTACGCCCACTGTTTGCCCGATCGAGCGAGAGAACTGGTTCAGCGACGTCGCAATTCCGAGCTGGCCGCGGCCGACTGAGTTTTGCATTGTGATCAGCAACGCGAACATCACAAGCCCCATCCCCGACCCCATCAACGCCATGTCAGCCAACAGCTCCCAGCGCGGAGTTCCGCGCCCGAACGTCGCAAGGAACCCGAAGCTTACGATCAGCACGGTCAGCCCCGCGAGCACCGTCGGGCGGTAACCGATCGTCAGCATCAATCGTCCGCCCACCACCGCCATCACAACCCAACCGAGGAGAAAAGGCGTCAGCAGTATTCCCGCTTCGGTAGCCGACCCGCCCATCGCACCTTGCACAAACAAGGGGATGAACGACAACGCGCCGAACATCGCCGCGCCTACCATGAAGCTTGTGATCGATCCGACCGCGACCACCCGGTTGCGAAACAACGAGAACGGAACGACTGGATCGACGGCTCGCCGCTCGGCGCGCACGAACAGGTATCCGGAAACGACAGCGCACGCGACTACCGCGAGCATCTTCGGCGTAGCCAGGAATGCGAGGTCTCCCGTTTCGACAAGAGCGAACAGCAACAGCGAGACTGATAGCGTCAGCCACAACGCGCCTGCGTAGTCGATGACCGGCTTTTCCTCACGCTTCGGCTCGACAAGCGCGATCCCTACAACGAGCGCCGCCGCAAGCCCAAACGGAATGTTGATGTAAAAAACCCAACGCCACGTGAAATGATCGGTGATAAACCCGCCCGCGAGCGGCCCAAGTATCGATGCCAGTCCCCACACCCCGCTGAACAAGCCCTGCATCTTCGCTCGCT
Organism: Candidatus Onstottus arcticum; assembly: GCA_038040485.1. GTDB lineage: Bacteria > Acidobacteriota > Blastocatellia > UBA7656 > UBA7656 > Onstottus_B > Onstottus_B arcticum. The sequence goes on along the minus strand of JBBPIE010000013.1, from coordinate 83,314 downwards.
CTTTCAGCGTGTAGATGTCGCCGTTGATCGTCATGCTCAGCGGGATTAACGCTCCCGCGCCAAGACCTTGAATCCCGCGGAAGACGATCAACTGGGTGATCGACATCGAGGCGCCCGACAACGCCGAGCCGACCAGAAAGAACGCTACGCCGATCAAGTAGAGCGTCCGCCGTCCATAGAGATCCGACAGCCGTCCCCACACCGGCACGGTCACGGTCGCGCCTAACAGATAAGCCGAGAACACCCAGCTATACCGATCCAATCCACCGAGAGACGCGATCACCGTAGGCATCGCGGTGCCGACTACGGTGGCTTCAAGCGCGGCCAGGAACATGCCGAGCAGCACGCCCGTAGTTACTACCCATCTCCGCCGCCGAGAGAGGATCACGTTTGGGGAATCTACAGCCGCCGCGCGTAGTTCTTCGCTTGTGTGCGGTGAATGTTCAGCCGAGGCTTCGAGCATGAGGTTTAAGTTTCTATCTGGATGAGTCTCTTACTAAGGTTGTGGCTCCGTCGGGTAGCCGAGTTCGTTCCAGCGTTTCCAACCGCCGTCCATCGAAATCACGTTCGTGTAACCCATCCGCTGAAGCGCATCCGCCGCAAGCGCCGAGCGAAACCCGCCGCCGCAATACAGGATTACTTCGGCGTCGTGATCCGGGATGGCTTGCTCGATATCGCGTTCGATAATGCCTTTGCCGAGGTGGATGGCTCCGGCGGCTCGTGCTTGTTGCCACTCGTCGTCTTCTCGCACATCGACGAAGTGGAACTGCTGGCCGGCGAGTTGTTTCTTTCGGACTTCTTCGGGAGTGGTCTCACGCACGCGGCTCTTGGCGTCGTTGACGATCTTCAAGAATCCTTCCGAGTGCTGCATCGCTGTCTCCTTCGCTTCGCTCGAAAGATAGATGATAGCGAAGCAATCACGCGCGAGCAATTTGGTGTGAGCCCGGCGCCAGCGCAGGTCAACGCGAGTCCCAGGCTTAATCACACCCGTTCGCGCGCGACGGCACGCTTGTTGCCCTGTTCAACAGCGCGGTTGCTTTTGAGGGTGCGTTGGCTTGTTTCGATACGGGGCTTCAAACGTTTCGACTTGTTTCAATGCAATCGCCGCAGCGGGTCTCCGAAGAATTGGAGAGCCCGTTTTGAACCAAGGAATAAAACGGAGGAATACATCATGAGTGAATATCGAGAGAAACGAACCGTAGTTGAAGACGTTCCTTTGGGGAGTCGGCCCGTGGTGAAGACTCAATACGATTCAGTAGTCCGCGAACGCCCGGCGATGTCCGGCGGCGCGATCGCGGCCCTGGTCATTGCGGCCATCGCAGCCGCGGTGGTGATAACAATGTTGATTCTGAGCAGCCAGCAGCAAGACACTGAAGATCAGTTGGCGCAGGAGCGGGCTCGGGCAGCAGCAGCCGCTCAGCAGACGCCTCAACCACCGCAGTCCCAACAACCCGTCATAGTGACAGTGCCCCAACCCCAGTCGACTATCGTGCCGGTTCCAGTTCCCTCGCAGTCCACGCCTGCCGAGGTCGCGCCGACAAGCGCTTCGATAGAGATAGACATCTCCTCGAAGCTTCTGAACGATTCAGAGTTACGCGCTTCTATCATTGATGTAAAGGTCGTGGGCGGCACTGCATCATTGAGCGGACGCGTGCCTACCGAGGATCTCAAGAAGCGAGCCGAACAGATTGCAAGAACGGTCAAGGGCGTTCGTAGCGTCACAAACGATATCGTTGTGCAGTCTTAAGAGATGAGTGCCGGACTCGGCGCGATGTGCGATTGGTACGAGGCGTTGACTATACGCGGCGGGGGACTTAGAACGGCGCGCAACAAAGAACAGCCCGATCCGTCGGGCACAACCCAAGCTGAACGCTAAAGCTTTGGAGGAGAAAACAATGTTGTGGACAATAATCGTAATTCTTTTGGTTCTGTGGTTGTTGGGCATGATCGGTTCGGTGGGCGGCGGATTGATCCATCTCCTGCTGGTTGTTGCTGTGATCGTGTTCATCATCAACCTGGTGAGCGGCCGCCGCGCCGCACTGTAGAACCCGTCTCTTGCTTTTAAGAAGCGTGCTCTTTTTGCCAGACGACCAATCCGGCGTTAGCGGGTAGTTGGGCTGTCGCCGTTGAGTTAAGAGTCGGCTGGTTGAGTTTTTTCTTCGGGTCGCGTACTTCGTTTAGACCGACCCACGGATTACTCGGGCCACGAGTTTCCTCCATTCGCGTGGTTCCGAGTAATCCGAATTCTTCCAAAGTGGGCGATCTAGCTTGTCGGGATTTCGTGCCTGTCGGAATTGCGCAGTGGCTTGCCGATGTTCCTCAAAAGGTCGCTCGTCTTTCAGAGATAGTCAAGCGGCGGCGAACTCGGTATCTTTGCGCGTTTCAGCGTCGTGAAATGCAAGTACGATGTCTTCTTTCGGAACGCCTTCTCGCACAAGATCAGTAGCGATGCCGTCTTCCGTCCAATCGTCTTCGACCCAGAACTTGCCATCACGAATGCGAACATAGGCCGTCATCCCAGCCACGCGTTCTCCGTTTTGCCAGCCGATGTTCATCCAAATGTAATCCTGGCGCTCCGGGTCTATGACAAGGAAAGTCTCAACCTCACGATTAGGCCGCCGATTACACAGGTCGACATACTCGGCTAGAATGCGCTTAAGCAATTTGGGGTACTCAATCAGCTTGTCCATTTCACAATCTCCTCGCGCTCCAGGTCTACGACGATCAACGGAAGCCCGTGTTTGCTTACCACGAACTGTATGGTTTCTTGGGCGAAGAATTCTTTGTACGCCTTTTCACTCACAGCTACATAGAGCTTTCGGTCGGGTTCAGTTGCTTCAAGCAGGTAAAGATAGATGTCGTATTGGCCAAGAGCCTCTTTCAAATCCTGCAGCTTGGAAGCGCCTACGAAGCTTTTGACCTCAACCACGATTCGCAGCCCGCCCCGCTCGGCAGCGATTGGCCTCTCGGCGCCCAGATCGGCATACAACTTAGTCTTCTTGTACTCGATGATGAACGGGTCGTCAGTTATGGTCCAGCCGTCCTTTATCAATGCGCCTTTCACGGCAGCGTGAATGATATCGAGCTTGGGCATAGCCAGAGTATAGGCGAGGTTGGGAACAAAACAAACGGCCAATGCCGATTCAAAAGGGGAGGCGACCCGCCTTCGAATTCATCAGCAAAAGGCGGTTGAATCTCCTGAGCGGCATCGAGGAAACAATCCGAGAAGGAGAGGACTAGTCGCTGGGGCAGCCGCTTCGAAGGCCCGGCACAGAATTAGAGGATTCTCTCGCGGCGAGTCTCGTAGAGCTTCTTCCAGGCCTCAAGCATGAGTTCATTGGCAGTCGGCTCGGCGCGCGCTCTTTTCTTTCGTCGATCACTCGCTTGACCTTTCGACAGTTTGGACCTGGTTGTTTCACCTTTGGTCCGCTTTGCGTTTGTCCTTGCCGATTTCATGACTTCACCTCGATTCGGGACTATAGCATACCCGCGTTTTCCAATCACCGCTCCGCGACATCCGCATAGATTGCTTGAGCACCGAACACAAACACCATCAGCGCGCTATCCGATGATTTCGACTCGCACTCTCTTCTCGAGTGCGTTCGCGTAGCGCTCAATAATCAAGAGGGGTCTCTGTTCGGAATGGTTTTCTATTCTTAAGATCGCTGATCGATTTCTGACAATTGGAATATTGCAGGCCAGGCCCTTTCATTCCTCCTGATTCTCTTCCCCCCATTCAAGAGTCCTAGGCCCTCGCAATCGCGGCCAAGATCCATACTACAAAGAAAACTGTCCAAAGTGAGCCTATGATGACTGCCGCAATCGCCTTACCCTGGCCTTCAGTGTCCCTTCCACTCCCGAATTGGACAAGGGAGACAATGCCGAGAATGAATCCAATCGGCACTAGAACAGGACAAAGCACGGAGCCAGCGCCCGCCAGCCATATTGCGGTGGTGGCGTTACTTCGGGCTCGCACCGATTGCGCGACGCGGGCTGCATACTCGTCCGCCTCGCGTCGCCTTTGCTCGGCTGCAAATTGCGCGTTACGCTGCCTTTGTTCGGCTGCAAATTGGGCGCTGCGCTGTTGATGCTGCAGCTGCATCTTGGTCGACACGTCTGCGAGTTCTTCACGCGCCTGATTGCAAAGTTGTATAGAGTTTAGATATCCATAGTATGTGTGATGATTTGCTGCATTGACGGCTTGAGAAACAAACTGATTGAATCGGTGTGAGTTAAGAACATCTGCGAATTGAAACGCTTCAACGCGGTGCCTCTCTAGCATCTCTATGGCTCTGTCAAGCTCTGAAAACGTGGACTCGGCGTCATTTCGCGCCTCGTTTCTTAGCGTGTCATATAGTAAGGCAACCTGCGTCTCGTAGAGTTTGAAATCATCATCGGTCGCAGCTTTAATCATATAGGCACGATCAAGCAGAATGGCCTGTCGCAGACGCGGTAGTGCTTGATCGGGCTTCCGTGTATGCATCTGCACTTTTGCGAGTTGAAAATACGCCTCCGCTAATGAGTCGTTCAAAGCAATAGCCTGTTCCGTGTAACGCTCAGCCTCCGACATCTTCCCTTGGCAGTACGCTGCCCATCCCGCCCCGAGTAACGCAAGAGCTGCTTCACGGGGTTCGTCTTGCCATGCGTATCTGGCCGAACTGAGGAAGGCCCGCTCAGCCGATGCGGGATTTACGATTTCGGGTGATTCTATCATTATCGTACCTAAGAGAAAGTGAAACCGATATTCGATCTTGTACCCAGTCTCGCTACCGTAACCGTTGATGGCGCGGTCCAGGTACTCGATTGCTTCCTCGTATAGACGCTTTCTAAACGCATCCCGTGCAATTTCAAATTGGTTATAGGCCCACGTCTGGGCCGGATTCCCCACGAGTCTAACTAGGTCGTCGAGAGAATCATTGATGCGGCCCGCAACAGCCAATAGTTCGCTGAATCCCCAATAAAACGTCGCGTTCAGTTCTCCTATGCCGGTCGAAATCCTTTCAAGGTCTAGTGAGATTTGCTCGAATCCGCTGGAAACAGAAGACGACAGAGATGTGAGAACTGAATAATTCTGCTGCTGTAGCTCTTCGTTGGAAGCAATGATTGACTTCGTCGAGGACCTGATCTCAGCTCGAAGGCTGCGCTCAAAGCTCCTTGCTTGAAGATAGTCCTGATATGAAAGGCTCGTTCCAAAAACGTAAGTGCTCATGAACCTGACCCCAGAGGCGTTTCATCAGATCGGAAGTCCGCCGACGATCTTGGGCGGAACCGGGCGCGGGCATTATAGACCCGCCCGCAAAGGGGAATCTAGTGCAACCCAAGAAGCAGAGATAGGCTACGAACTGATATACCAGAAAACGGCTCGAAGATAGTTAAATGCGAAACTCAGTAGCGAGCAAGTTCTAGAATGCCGAACACTACATCATCAACTTGCGGGAGGATCTCGTCTTCAAGCTCCGGTGCGTAGGCCACAAACGTATCAAGCGCGGCTACTCTTCTCACCGGACCGTCGAGGTACTCGAACAGCTTATCCGCTATTCGAGCTGCGATCTCTGCGCCGTAGCCCCATGACTCCGCGTCTTCGTAAACAACTAACGCTTTGCCGGTCTTTTGAATCGAACGAGAGATTGTCTCCCAGTCGTAAGGATTCAAGCTCCGCAAGTCGATCACTTCGGCGCTGATGCCGTGTTCTTCTTCAACCTTTTTGGCCGCGACGACTGAACGGTAAACAGTCGCGCCGTAAGTGATGATCGAAACGTCTGAACCTTCGCGCACGACGTTAGCTTTGCCGAACGGGATCATGAAGTCCGGGCCGGGGTACGCAGCTTTGTTGTGAGTCTGCCGATAGAGATGCTTGTGCTCGAGGAACATCACAGGGTCGTCGCATCGAATCGCCGTTCTCAGCAAACCGATCGCGTCGAGCGCGTTCGACGGAAAAACCACGCGCATCCCGGGCGTGTGAGTGAACAGCACTTCACTGGTTTGACTATGATAGATCGCGCCGCCTTTCAAGTAGCCGCCCGTTGCTACGCGAATCACCATCGGGCACTTGAACGTGTTGTTCGAGCGCCAACGCATCAGCGGCACTTCGTTGCGGAGCTGATGGTAAGCCGGCCAGATGTAGTCAAAGAACTGAATCTCGGGGATTGGTTTGAGGCCGCGAACCGACATGCCGACTGCGCGGCCGATGATGTTGGCTTCGGCAAGCGGGGTGTTGAACACGCGCGCGCTGCCGAAGCGGCGCTGCAGATTGAAGGTGACTTTGAAGACGCCGCCTTTGCCTTTGACTTGTTCGAGGCTTTCTTCGCGGCTGCAGTCGGCGACGTCTTCGCCGAAGACGACTATGCGCTCGTCGCGAGCCATCTCGTCTTGGAGGCACGCGTTGATGAGATCGAGCATCGTCTTGGGAGCGGCCGGGCTGGGAGCGTCCTGGCTGGGAGCGCTAGCGTCTCGCTCGCTGTTGTCGCTCGAGTCTCCAAGGACTGCGGCCGGGACGGCCGCGCTCCCGGGCGCGCCCCCAGGCGCACTCGCGGAATCAAATGCCTCAGACGTTGGATCGACATCGGGCGAGTAGACATACAACGTTGCGGTTTCTTTCGCCGGTTTGGGAGCGGCGAGGGCTTCATCGGCTGCGCGGTTCACCGCCTCGTCGATTTCTTCGAGGATGCGCTTGAGGTCGGCGTCAGTCGCGAGGCCTTCCTTGATCAGGTACTCGCCGAAGGTTCGAAGCGGATCGTTTTGCACTTCGTCTTCAAGCTCGGCTGCGCAACGGTACTGCTTTTCGTCGTCCGAAAGCGAATGCGAGTAAGGCCGGATGACGTGCGCGTGAACGAGAGCCGGGCCGCGTCGCTCGCGACAATACGCCACTGCGCGCTTCATCGTGTCGTAGCTTGCCAGCAGGTCGCAGCCGTCGACTTCTTCGATGAACAGATTCGGAAACCCGCTGACGAGCTTCGAGATGCTGCCGCCCGCGGTCTGTACTTCAACGGGAACCGAAATCGCGTAGCCGTTGTCTTCGATCATGTAGAGCACGGGCAGCTTTAGATTGCATGCGGTGTTCAAAGACTCCCAAAACTCGCCCTCGCTTGTGGTGCCGTCGCCCGCTGACACGTAGACGACCGCGTCCGGCTTATAACCTTCGAGCAACCGCGACGGATCACCGATCAACTCGGCTCGGTAGTGAGCTTCCGCGAGGCCCACCGCCTGCAGGAACTGTGTGCCGGTCGGCGAAGACTGCGAGACAATGTTGAGCGGCTTGTTTCCCCAGTGACTCGGCATCTGCCGTCCGCCAGAACTCTCCTCCTCGGCGGCGCCGGTCGCCGACAAGAACATCTCAACTGGCGTCATTCCCAGTCCGAGGCACAGCGCCCGGTCGCGATAGTAAGGATAGAACCAGTCGTGAGCGGGTTTGAGCGCGTGGGCTGCGGCAATGAGCACGGCTTCGTGACCCGCTCCCGAGATCTGAAAGAAGATGCGGTTCTGAGCTTTGAGCTGGATCTCTTTGTCATCGACGCGCCGCGAGAGATTCATCAAGCGGTAGAACTCAAGCAGCGTGTCGCGGTCGAGGCCTTGGTGCTTTTCGACTTCCGGTTGAACGGACATTGGATCCTCGATTTTGGATTTTGGATTTTGGATTGAGCAGGACAGCGCGAGAAGATTCCGACTCGCGCAATCCAAAATCTAAAATCCAAAATCCAAAATCAGGCATTTGCCGCCGACGCGGGTTGATATTCAACCAGGTTTCCCGCAATCGCCGAAGCTGCCACCGTGTAAGGCGAAGCCAGATACATCTGACCGGGACCACTGCGGCCGGGAAAATTTCTGTTCTGCGCGCTCACCACAACCTGAGTCTTGAGCGTTGTGACACCCGGACCCGCGTTGATGCAAGCCCCGCAGCTCGGTTCGACAATGTTCGCTCCCACGTCGCGGAGTATTTCGATGTAGCCGCGCTCCTCGCAGTACTCGCGAACCTCAACGGAACCGAACTGGATGAAGCACTGAACGTCGGGATGAACTCTTTGGCCGCGAGCGAGCGCTTCGCGAAAGACTCGCACGTACATGTCGAGGTCTTCCTTCTTGCCCGCCGTGCACGAGCCGCCGTACGCGATGTCGATCTTTACTGGAGCCGTCAATTCATCGATGAAGATACCGTTGCCGGGATCGCCCGGAGTCGCGATCATCGGGCGCAGTTCGCTTGCATTGATGTCGATGATCAGCGAGTACTCAGCGTCGGGATCGCTCAGCATGCCTTCGCACAGACGGTCGGCCTCGGCGCGAGGGACGCCTCGTTCGACAAGGAACTCGACGGTCTTTTGATCGGCCGCGACGATGCCCGTGAAAGCCCCGACTTCGGCGGCCATGTTGGTCATCGTAGCTCGCTCGTCGATGTTCAGATCGCTGACGGCTTCGCCGGTATATTCGACTATCTTGCCGATCGCATCGCCCTTGCGCACAAAGTCGGTTCGCAGGATCGCGAGCATGAAGTCTTTGGCTGTGATGTTGTCGGGCTTGCGGCCGGAGACTCGCACGAGGACTTGCTCGGGAACGCGAACGCGAACGTCTTTGGTTATCCAGGAGTTGAACACATCGGTCGTGCCGACTCCGAATGCGATTGCGCCGACCGCACCGGAATGCGGCGTATGCGAGTCTGAACCGATGATGATCTGGCCCGGCAGGGCGTAGCTCTGCAGGATCACGCTATGGCAAATGCCCTCGGAACCTCGGCGATCGAGTTGCGCGCCGTGCAAACGGACGCCCTGCTTCTTTGCAAAAGCCTCCTGCTTGCGAACCAGTTCGTGCGCGAGATCGAGCAAGCCCGCCGCCTTACGCTCCGGCGGCATCACGTCGTCGAGGAACGTCAGATGGTCCTGGAAGAAGTAGACCGACGAGGGATCGTTGATAGGTTCTTCGCCGACAAGCTTCTCGTAGAAGATCGCCGCCATCGGCGTGACGTACTCGTGACTGAAGCGAATGTCGGTCTGGACGAATCCGGCGTCGCCGGGCTTGACCGCCTGGACACCGATTTTGTTTTGAGAGAGATCGGTCACGAAGTGCCGCGCGAAGATCTTCTCGGCAAGCGTCATCGGGCGCTTTGCTGTTGTAACGTGAGGCACGGTGACTTTTCCCTGGAGCCTTGCGACGTTGAAAGGGAACAGCCCGCCGTATTCGATGATCTGGCGCGTGATCTCGTCTTCGCCCGCGGTGAACTCTTCGAGCGGGATTTCATCTCCGTCGACGACGCGGCGAATCAAGTCGAAGTTGGTCGAAGTCAGCAAGCCGAGGTTCTGGCAATTCTGGTTGTAGATTCGCTCGTGGTTTTCGGCAATGACCAGCTTGATACCGGCGGCTATCTCGGCATAAGGCGAAGCCTCGCGGCTCGATCCTTTACCGCGCCGTTTGCCTGAGACTGAAACCGCGAAGCCACCGTTCTTGATATCGTTCCGCTTTATAGGGAACTGGTCGCCGCACTTCAAGCCGATATAGATGAACTCGCCCAGCGTCTCGTCGAAGTAGTAACAGATGTAGGCGGGCGTCATCTCGTCGGTTGAGATGTCATTGCGAAGCGCCGGAATGTTTTCCGGGTCCAGGTCCGTGCCGTCGAGTTGCGATCGTATGAGTGCGGGATCTTCGGTAAGAAAAAGAATACGGCCTTTGAGTTGAACTTTGGACGGGCGTTTTTCTACCTTGCGGCTGAGAAGGCTTTGGATCATTCAGGATTCCCTCGAAGTAAGATTGTAAATGTCATCTTAACCCGTGAGTGAGCCAACCGCCAAGAATCCTGGGAGCGCAGGCGTCTCGCCCGCATGTATTGAGGTCACAGCTTGAGTTAGGGTCGGGATTTTCAGGGATAGGACTGCGGGCGGGACGTCCGCGCTCCCAGGTGGGCCGCCTGCTCGACTACACGGAAGCCGTAATCGCTGTACCTGAATTCGGGTGGAATGCTGCTGCGAGCCGCGACGCGAGTAATCTTGATCTGGTGCCGCCAGGACCCGCCGCGCGAAGCTCGCCTGGTTCCAGTCATTGGGCCTTGAGGATTGCTCGACGGCGAGTCGAGATAATAACGCTCGTCGTACCAATCCGAGCACCACTCATGCACGTTCTCCGAGATGTCGTGAAGCCCGAATCCGTTCGGCGGCCGCTGCCCGGCTCGCTCGGGTCCGTTCAACCAAAGCTCCGTGTAGTTCGGCTGATGCTCGGGAGCTTCATCACCCCACGTGAAGAGCTTTCCTTCGAGCGCTCCTCGCGCCGCTCGTTCCCATTCGGCTTCGGTTGGAAGACGATAGGGCGTGTCCGTCTTTTCTGCGAGCCATTCGCAGTAAGCACTCGCGTCGAGCCAACTGACGCTTGTGACTGGTTGTTCGGGATGGTTGAAGCGGGGGTCGTTCCAGCCTGGCGGTGGTTCGCGCCCGGAGGCTTCGATGAAGAATTGATAAAGCTCGTTGGTGACTGCGGACCGGCCGATCGCGAACTCATCAACGAAGACTCGGTGAACTGGGCGTTCGCTCTTCGCTCCAGTGTCACAGCCCATCAGGAACTCGCCGGCAGGGACGAGGATCATTTCTGGTTCGACCATCATCGAGGTAGCCGCTGCAGCGCCTGTGAAGGTTAATCTTTGCGATGCGAAGTCACAGTTCAGTCGCAAGCTCGCTTACGCGACTCAGCCAAAAAGTTGCCGGAGCCTCCCGGGAGCCTACAAGCTTGTCGCGTTGAACGTGTCGCCTTGCTTGAAGTCTCCCGTGTCGAGCCCTTTGCGAAACCAGCGAACTCTTTGCTCGGAGGTCCCGTGAGTGAATGAGTCGGGCACCACACGGCCCTGCGCCTGTCGTTGCAGCCGGTCGTCGCCAACTGCACTCGCCGCACCAAGAGCTTCCTCAATGTCGCCGGCTTCGAGAAGGCCTTTGTTCTTTGCTTGACTGGCCCACACGCCCGCGAAGAAGTCGGCCTGAAGCTCGAGCCGCACTGAAAGATCGTTCGCTTCACTCTTACTCCCTCGGGATTGCGCTGAGTGCACCTTATCAGAAATCCCAAGAAGCCGTTGCACGTGATGTCCGACCTCGTGCGCAATCACGTACGCTTGAGCGAAGTCACCGGGTGCGCCGAGACGTTGTTTTAGATCGCGATAAAACGCGAGGTCGATATATACCTTTTGATCGCCCGGACAGTAAAACGGCCCTGTCGCGCTCCCTGCGGTCCCGCAGGCGGATTGAACCTGATCAGTGAAAAGAACCAATTTGGGAACGCGGTACTCTCTCCCGTTTTGTTTGAAGATCCCCGTCCAGGCATCTTCGGTGTCAGCGAGAACAAAAGCGACAAAATGCTTGAGTTCGTCTTCCGCTGGACTTGTTGGACGCGCGGCGCGAGTACTGACGGAGGGCTCCTCTCCCGTTTGATTGATGATCTCTCGGGGATCGACCCCGAGAAACATGGCTATCAACAGAATGACCACCCCGCCGAGTCCGCCTCCGACTGCCAGCCCTCCGCGCGACATCCCTCGCCGGTCTTCTACATTGTCACTTTCCCGTCGTCCCCTCCACAGCATAGTGCACCCCCTGTTCGGTCTTCCTTAGATCGTAGCCGGTGATGGAGGGTCGCGCAAACAATGAGCGCAAGCAATCCACGCTTTGTGAAGGGACGACGCGGTGTTGGCGTCGCGGCACACTGCGGCGCGACGCCCCTGTAACCGGCTTGCTGGGGATTGGGATTCGAAGCTCAGGAAGGAGTGAGCGCTTCCACCTCTCTAGCAGGCTGCTCAAAACCAAGTCATCGCCACTAAGGCACGAAGACACTAAGGAGCACAAAACGGACAACTCTCACTCGCTTGGTGAGGCTTCGTGTCTTTGTGTCTTGGTGGCGCACTCCCAGTTTTCAGCAGCCGCTAGGTGTCTCGATCATTCGGAGCGCCGGCAACTAGCGGATAGACCGCACCCGCGATAGCAGCGCCGACGATTGGAGCAACCCAGAACAACCAGAGCTGCGCAAGCGCCCACCCTCCGACGAAGACCGCCGGCCCCGTGCTGCGCGCCGGATTAACCGAAGTGTTCGTCACAGGAATGCTGATGAGATGAATCAATGTCAGTGCGAGTCCAATCGCGATCGGCGCGAACCCGGCCGGCGCGCGCGAATCAGTCGAGCCGAGAATGATCAGGAGAAAGAACATGGTAAGCACCGCTTCGGCTACGAAGCAAGCAAGCAAGCTATAGAGTCCCGGCGAGTGAGCGTCATATCCATTCGAGGCGAACCCGCCTGCCACATCGAAGCTGGTTTTTCCGCGCGCGATGATGAGCAGGATGGCCGCTCCGGCGATCGCCCCCAGGACTTGCATAACGATGTAAGGGAGCAGCTCCGAAGCGGGGAAGCGCTTGGCGACGACGAGTCCGACAGAAACTGCGGGGTTCAGGTGACACCCCGAGATGTGACCAATCGCATAGGCCATGGTCAACACAGTCAAGCCGAAAGCCAATGCTACGCCGGCATAACCGATGCCCACGCCGGGAATCGCCGCCGCGAGCACGGCGCTTCCGCAGCCTCCAAACACGAGCCAGAAGGTCCCGATGAATTCGGCGCTCACTCTCTTCGCAAGTGATGCTTGAGCCATTTCAGCCCGCCTCCTCTTAGCTCGCCTTCCCGGCGGTTATCGCCCGCCAACGGGTCGCAAAGTACCAGTGATCAGAGTGGTCGTCAATGGAGAAACTGACCGGGATGATTGAACGTAACCTCGTCTGAGTCATCCACGAACATCAAGGAGATCAACGCCGGTTGAACAAGGCGCTCTTCCCATCAAAAACAAACTTACCGAAAGCCGGGATGACTAATTCGCTTTCGTGGTTCCATGAGAAGCTGGTTCCCGACCGCGATGTTTCGAAGAGCTTAATCCCGGACCTTGCAGCAACAGCCGCGATCCAGCCCTCGCCCTCATCGACTCCTTCTGCCGTGATGACGTTGCCATTGGGTGACCATCGCGGCCGCAAGTACACAAAATCATTCGGGCGGGCGTGCGACATTGGTCCTTCGCTTGGGTGATAAGAGTTTTGAAAGCCAGGCAGGCTCCTTACCTTTCTCGTGTTGTCGTTGATGACGCTCACGGAGCCGTCGTTGGCGAACGCGATCTCTTGGCCTGAAGGCGACCATGCCGGTTGATGGCTATGATGATTGTGAGTCAATCGTCGCAATCCTGTGCCGTCCCGATTGACGACCCACAGGTCTGCTTTGTTAGGTGACGATGCTTCCTCGGATTCTCCGGCAACCGTCTCAGCTCGCTCTTACTCTCCCGATCCGTTGTCACATCTTGAAAGAGGGTCGCGAAGTCCGATATTCGCAACGATCGATTCTCTTCGCGCACAATCACTTCCCATATGCGCAAGTACATGTGAGGAAGTACCGCCAAGCATTCGTCAGGTAGCAGTTGCTGCCTATGACCCCAAGCAATTAGACGCTCTCTTATAAGTTCCTCAACATCCTCCTGTGGTTGACCGCCAGTTTCCCAGCGGATTCTTGAAATGAGCCCCTTGCGAACTTCTTCATCTGGAGCCTTCGCGATAAACTCACATAGGTCGTCCGGCAGACGAGCGCTTGAACTTAGAAAAGCACGGAGTGCCGAGAGATCTACTCCAGCACGTTTGCATCTATCCCATAGATCGAGTCCGCGTTCGCCACCGAACGGATCGCCTTGCTCGCGGGAACGGCTTGAGGTGCTTATGAGGTGAAAGCTAATTCGTCGGTCGGGGTTTTTCTTGCAATGCTCCCAGAAATGAGCGATGGCTTGTGCGACGTCGGAACTATTCAACGTAAGAGTTCTGGAGCGCGCGGTCTCCTTAATCTGGACGGTTACGGCGTTCTCGCCGAAGACAACATCTAAGTCTTCAGCGCCCTCAAGGAAGAGGGTCTCCGATTCCGTCAGAGTCATCCACGTCAAGACACTTTGCCAAGCTTGATAGGCGTAACCACGTAGCGTCGGCACTGCTTGGCGTTTAGGGCTGGCGCGAAGCGGTTCAAAGTGTTCCATTGTTCTAGTTGAGCCTATCTTACTATATACTATAACTAACTTCACCGCTCGATCAGGATCGTCAGGTAACCGCCGAGCTTCCAGGCCTCATCAAGCGCGCGGTGCTGCGTTCTCATCGGGCCGAGTAGCGGATCGTAGATCTCGATATGTCCGGCGGTGATCCTCACAACGACCTGCGCGTGGTCGCCGATCAGGCCATAAGGCTGGAGCTGAACACTGAGAATTGGGAAGACACCGCGACGCAGGAGATCGCGTAGGTCGTACAGGCGCAAACTGTAGTCTTCACACGAGCGCGTGAATCCCATCTGCCGCGCTGCTGAGACCACGGCGGTTGAGCTAGTCGCGAGCAAGGGGTCCCATCGGCACGACTTGCGCAAGTCATTCTCAGAAACTTCCACTCCGTACGCCGATAGAACCATTCGCAAGCAGGCTGGCAAACAGGAGCTAGCTTCTTCTTGCGCGTGAAAACGCGGCTTCGATCTCCGCACTGTATTGTTTTCCGAGTTTTCTTCCCTGCTGATGCAGCATGTCGATATCAGTCAGTGACAGAATTTCCCCGGTCGACGCGTTTAGCAACGCCTCACCCACTTGACCGGCTACGAATCCAGGAGTCGCGTAAAGAATGGGAACTCGCCACGTTCTACCGTCCTCGCTCAGGCTCGGCGTGCCTGCGCAGTACACCGTGCCGGCGCTTGAAACCAAGACCCCGTTGACTCGACCCTGAATATCAGCGGCGTCGAAGGTTGGCGAGTGGCCTATTGCCAAGTTTTTCCGTCTGGACATCAGTGGCATTATAGCAAACGGCTCCGCAGAGGCGTCATCGATAATTCGGAAGTAGAATAGACTTTAAGTCTGTGTTCGATGCAGATCTGTTCTATCGGGGTCACGGACACAGACTAAAGTCTATGCTACTTTCGAATCGCTAGATCCCCATCGCGGATTCCCACTCTCCGAGCGTTTGATCCAATCGGTCCATCAACTCATCAACTTGCTCGCGAGTTATGCACAAAGGCGGGGCGATGAAGATCGGCATTCCGCGCTTCAAAGCGCCGGGACGACGAGGGCCGTACAACGACATATAAAAGGCAAGGCCGTTCTTTAACCCAATTCCCTGGAACTTCTCGTCAGCGTTAGCTTCGGGAGGGAACCACTCCATCGTGTCTTTGTCGCGTACGAGTTCCAACACCATCAGCAATCCTTTGCCGCGAGCTTCGGCGATTGTGCGGCGCGCAAGAAAGCGTTCCGCGTTTGAGTGCAGATACGCTCCAACCTCGGCGCTGTTCTCGACGAGCCCGTCTTTCTCAATGATGTCCAGAACCGCGAGACTCGCTGCGCACGCCAGCGGGTGACCCATGTTCGTGAAGCCGTGAACGAAAGTTTCGCCGGCCGCGAACGGCTCGTTCACTTCGTCGCTCACCGTTACCGCGCCCATCGGCACGACCAGACCGGAGATTCCTTTTGCTGTAGTCATGATGTCCGCTTGCACGCCGAAGTGCTCCATTGCGAACCAACGCCCGGTGCGGCCAAAGCCGGTTACCACTTCATCGGCAATCAGCAACACGTCGTAGCGATCGCAGATCTCGCGGACCGCCTCCCAGTACTCCTTCGGCGGCATCAGGCCGTAGTCTTTGCCCGCGCCGACCGGAGTCGCGATGAACGCTGATACTTGCTCGGGCCCGACGAAGTAGATCGTCTCTTCCAACTCGCGTGCGCACTGAAGCGCCCAGTCCACTTCGCTCATTCCCTCGGGACGCTCCTTCGGGTTGCGGTAGTGCCGAACGTGTGGCCAGTTCGCGAGCATCGGAAGAAACGGCTTGCGAAAGGCCGGCCCGCCTGCGACTGACAACGCGCCGAGCGACATTCCGTGGTAGCTGTCCCAGGTTCCGATCACAACGCTCTTCTGCTGGTTGCCGCGAGCGAGATGATACTGACGAGCGATCTTGATGGCAGTCTCGACCGCTTCCGATCCGCCCGAGCACAAGTAAGTAGTGTTGAGATTGCCGGGAGCCAGGCGCGCGATTCGAGCGCATACCTCGGCGCGCGGTTGATTTGAAAGCGCCGGATGGCAATAGGCGTACTTCTCGGCCTGTCGAGTGATGGCTTCGATGACTCGGCGGTCGCTGTGCCCTATGTTCATCGCGATCGGACCGCCCGACGCGTCGATGTAGCGGTTGCCTTCGGTGTCATAGAGGTAGATGCCTTCGGCGCGGTCGAGCACGGGTGCGAACGCGTGATAGGAGAAGAGGTGCCGCCAATCACCGTCGGCTGTTCGCTGGCCTGGGATCGCTTTTTCTGGAGTTGCCATGAGTGCCTCCTGGGAGCGCAGGCTTATCGCCCGCGTGCCTGCGAATCCTATCTCAAAGCGTTGGCGCCTTCAATTCCGCGATGGCAAGTCAAAGCGCAAGCCGTCTTTGGCCATCACGACTTTTCCGCTGAAGATTTCACCGACGCCACGCAGGAATGCCTGTTCAATCGTCGGGTTGTTGGGCGGTGGAACCATGTGGGTAAGGATCAGTGTGTCCACTTTGGCAGCGGCGGCTATTTCCGCCACTTCCTGGGGACTGGCGTGATAGGTTGTGATGTCGCGCGACAGTTTGGCTCGGCGCGCATTTCCCGCCTTCTCCAGGTTAGTCGCGGCAAACAGGAGCATGTCTTTTGCCAGCACATCGTGAATCAGCAGGTCAGCGCCCGTTGCGTATTTCGCAACATTCGCGCTCTTTCCCGTATCGCCGCTGATGACAACGACGCGCCCGCGATATCCCAGTCGATAGCCATAAGCAGGCGTTGCCGGATCATGCTCGACTTTGAAAGCGGTTGCTTTGAGGCCGTTGCGCTCGAACACGATTGCGGCTTCCGTCTCTGCTTTCAGTAGCACCGGGCGTGCGACGGCGCCCGCAGCCGCACGCGGCATTGTTGGTTCGCCGTGATGTGCGACGCGATAATCAGTATCAAGCGCATAAGCCTGCGCAAACCCGGCCACGACACGTTCGACGCCCGGTGGTCCGTACACATCGAGCGGCTTGGCGCGCCCCGCACCCCAGCTTTGCATCAAGGCCTCGCCCAGATCGCCGATGTGATCCGAATGGAAATGGGTGAGCAGAATCGCGCTGACCGCTTGCGTTGGCAAGTTGTTCAAAGCAACTTTGCGCCACGAACCTGGCCCGATATCAATCAAGAGAAACTCACCGCCTGCGATCACCGCCACGCAGGCGGAAGCACGCGACGCATCGGGTAGTGGTGATCCGGTGCCGCACAGCACGACGTGTAGCTGTCCATCCGACAGCAGGCTGTTATCACCCTGCGGGACACCCCCTGTCGGCTGTTGCGCCGAAGCCACGATGGCGGTCAGCAGCAATATGATCAGGTGGACCGAGACTTTCGGCCGCCAACTCTCCAAAGCCCTGTCCCCGAATCGTCGTTGGAGTCTATCTGTCATCTCTTATCCTCAAATGCATATGTCGAGCTTGATGCCGTCAACTTCCCAGATGCCGCTCGGCGCCTTGCGGCAAGGCCATAGCGGCTCTTTCATATGCGATTCCCATTTCGCGAGTTCCTTTTTCAACTGCTCGACGATCTCAGGACGAACGGCTGCGAGATTTGTTTGCTCGCCGATGTCTTTGGACATATCGAAGAGCCAGTAATGATCGCCGCCTTTGAATAGCTTCCAGTTGCCTTTGCGAACTGCCGCATTCGAGCCGTTGCGCCAGCACAAAACTTCGTGCGGAGCGGTCTTGTTCTGCCCCGTCAGATAAGGCATCAAGTTGACCCCATCCATAACGCGATCTTTCGGCAGTTCGCCGCCTGCTATCGATACGGCTGTCGGAAAGAGATCGAGCGATGAGACCACCTGATCGCTGACTGTTCCCGCTTTCAGATGACCCGGCCACTGCATCGCAAACGGAACGCGGAATCCGCCTTCCAGATGCGTCAGCTTGCCGAAGCGCAACGGGTCGTTTGTGCAAGCGCCGGAGTAAGTCGCACACCCGTTGTCGCTCAGAAAAACGACCAGCGTGTCTTTCTCAAGCCCCGTGTCACGCAGCTTCTTGAGGATCGCGCCCACGCCGTCATCGAGCCCGCTGACCATCGCCATGTAAACGCGCCGGCGCTCGTCCTTCACGTTTGGGAAACGGTCGAGATATTTCTTCGTCGCTTGAAAAGGTTCGTGCGGCGCGTTGAACGGCGCGTAAAGAAAGAAGGGTTCTTTTTGATGACGATCAATGTAGGCGACCGCTTCGCGGGCGAAAGCGTCCGTCAAATATTCGTCTTCTTCAACCGGCGTCGTGTTGCGGTAGATCGGGTTCTGCGGCGATCGCGTGCTCACGTTGCTGCCTCCGCCCTCTACAGCGCCGGGCCTGCTCATCACCCCCGGTTTGTTCGGATCGATGTAGAGGTTCGCACCGAACAGGAAGCCAAAGAATTCATCAAAGCCGCGCTGAGTGGGCAGATACCGGTCGTTCATCCCGAGATGCCACTTGCCGACCATTCCGGTCGCGTATCCGGCTTTCTTCATCACCTGCGCCAGGGTGATCTCACTTAGAGGCAAGCCCATGTCCTTGTTCGCGAGCGCTCGTGGCAACGGACCGGCGTTGAACTCGAAGCCGAAGCGCTGCTGGTACCGCCCGGTCATCAATCCGGCGCGCGAAGGACTGCACACCGGCGCCGAGACGTAGCCGTTCGTGAAGCGGATTCCGTTCTTGCCGATCGAATCGATGTTCGGGGTGGGAATCTCTTTGCAGCCGTACATGCTTATGTCGCAGTACCCAAGATCATCACCGAGGATGAAAACAACATTGGGCTTGCGCGGGCCTTGTCTGGCGCCAGGGTTAGGCGAGCGATTCTGAGCCATCAAGAGCGGGATGCCTACGAACATCGCGGCGATGAGAAACAGTGAAATCAACCGGACCGTTTTTCGCCTCACGTGTCGCCTCCTTCGTTCTTCGGTGCATCGTTGGCTAACGCCAAAAACGATGGGCCTCCGCGCGCCACCGTCACCCCCCGGCCTATGGGTTTCAACCAACTGTCCATCAACCCATCAACATCTTGCGGGTTGGTGCACCAAGTCGGGACGACGCCGGATTGAGGATTTGGGATGGCGAATTTTGGATTGCGCTCGGGAGATCATGGCCCTAGTGCTTTGGTCGGGGGCTCTCTTTACCTGGAGGGCAGCCGCCGCTCGAATCTCAACAATTCATTCTCAAGCTGTAGCGCCAGCTTCTCACGCTCCTGCGCTTCGTTCGTGCTGACCGAGTCCACCCTCTCATTCACCCGGTGCACTTCATAAGCCAGTCGCTCCATTGCACGGGCCAACTCGCGGAGTTGCTGGCCCAACTCCTTGATTCCGCTCGGTCTGATGTGTGAGCAGGAGGAGCTGCTTCATCGCATCATATAGTTGTTTCCACATGGTGCTAAGCAGCTTTCAGCCTGGCTAGGATTTCACGAGTTTCCGTCTTCACCCGTTCAATCTCCTGCTGGTCCAGGTCCATTTTTGCATTTGCCTGTCTCATTTCATCGAACATCTGCTGAACGGCTTCCTCGTAATCCAGACCTTCGTTGGCAGTTACATCCGGCGTCAATGTCTTACTCATGGTTACCTCGCAGCGAAGCTTAACATACTGCGTTGAATCGCAGAAAAGGGTCCTACGTGTGGAGATATGTAATTCGAGAAAGAGAATCGATTAGGCCTTCAGAAGAAAGGTCATAAGACAATAGCTGTACCCTGGGGCATGGTTCCGGTGTAAAGCATTGCGAACCTTTTTGGGCGTAACTCTACGGCCTTGTGGTAGACCTCGTCTCTATCTTTGCTGTGATAGATTACAACACCCTTCCGAACCTCAAGCGACTCATTAGTCTCAGGGTCCTCAACCAGAACCCATTCAGAGGGGAATTGGGACTCGATCTCTGCAGCGGTTAGCACGTTTCGCATTGGGTTTTGCTACTCCAATAGTCATTCTGATTGCCATCCAGACGCGATGTCAATTCATTGCCTGAGTTGTTAGGTGGCCTCAGCGTCTCAACCCTACCCTTGTCCCCAATTGAGGAGCGCTGCCGCGTACGGTTCGGGCACTTCGAGGCCAACAAGGTGCCCGGCGTTCGGAATCTTCACAACCTTGGCGCCCGCAATCTTGCCGCGAAAGATCTCAGCGTACATCGGCGAGATGAAACGATCCTCCTCGCCCCACACGATGAGCGTCGGAGCTTTGATCCGCCACAAGCGCCGCTCGAGCCCGCTTTCAGGAATCGGGAACAGGAACTTTGCGACTGTGCGGAAGCCGCGCGACATGCCGATCAGCGTTTCGATCTGCTCCTGTGTGCGATCGTCCTTATTGCTGAAGAGTTGAGTCAACCCGAGCATCTGTTGTGCTGCCGGACAAGTCATGTCGTGGAAGAGATAGGGCGCCAGCTCGTGAGCCATCGAACCGAACAGGTCAACTACTGGAGCTTCGTCGCGCCACAAACCGACCGGAGCCGTCAGCGCAAGACGCCCGATCTTGTCAGGCCGCAACGCCGCCATCTCCGCCGCCATCCAGCCTCCGAGCGATTCGCCCACAACGTAAGGCCGTTCAAGACCGAGCGCTTCGATCACATCAAAACCATGCAGGAAGAGATCGAACTGGTCTTCAAGGTACTCGAGCCCGGTTGACTGGCCGAAGCCCGGCAACAACGGCGCGTAGACGTGATACTTGCTTGAAAGCAACGGCAGCACGCTTTCCCAGGCAGCGATCCCGCCCGCGCCGTGCAGAAAGAGCAGCGGCGGGCCGTCACCCGCTTCGAGGACTTGAACCGCCGGGCGGTCCACGCCGAGGTTGAGCAGTGTAGATCGCGGTGCGTCGCTCATGCTGGCACCTCCGTGGGTCGTTCCGCGCGCGCTTGCACGGCTGCGTTGTGACTCCCGGGTTGCTCGCGTTGGCTGGCCGGCAAAGCCTTCGGCCACCAGTGATCTTCCCACTCGCTCCAGATGGAACGAACGTGTGGGATCACCTCGTTCGCGAACAAGTAAGTCGATCGGTTGGTCAGTTCCATTGGCGCCGAACCGATATGCAAGGCTACGCCGAGGTGGCCGCATCGCAAGCTTCGAGCAAGCTCATCGACTTGCTGGCGCACCGTCGCAGGCGAGCCCGCTATGATGTAGCCACCGTCGACCAGCTCTTTCCAACTCTTATTCCCGCCCATGTTCAGCGAGGTGTTGCCGGCCTGGGCGACCACACCCGCGCGTATCGAGGCTTCAGTCATGTAGCCGGGCGGTCCCATCATTCCGGGATAAAGATGCAGGCACTTGTTGAAGAAGTAATTCACGTGCGGCCACCATTCGCGCTCGCACGCCTCGTCGGTGTCGCTGACACAAATCTGTTGGAAGAAAGTGCAACTGTAGGGATTCGGTTCTTTGCCCAGCGCCGCCATCCGGTCCCAGTAGCCTTCGAGCACTTTTCGCGCGCGCTTGTAGCCGCTGAACGAAAGATAGCTGTAGTTGTAGCCCAGCTCGGCACAGAAGTCCCACGTCTCGATCGAGCCGGTGCCCGGAATCCAAACGGGAGGGTGCGGCTTTTGAATCGGCTGCGGCCAGATGTTGACGTACCGCAGCTTCGTGTACTTGCCGTTCCACGCAAACGGCTCGCGCGACTGCCATGCCTTGATGATGAGGTCGTGCGCCTCGCGATACTTCTCACGAAGCGTGACCGGGTTCTGGCCGTAGCAGTAGTTCACGTCCATCGGTGTGCCGACCGGAAAGCCCGCGATCAATCGCCCGCCCGACATCACGTCGAGCATGGCGAATTCTTCGGCCACGCGAGTCGGCGGGTTGTAGAGCGCGATCGAATTCCCAAGCACCAGAATCATCGCGTTTGAAGTCCGCCTCGCAAGCGCCGCGGCCATCAGGTTCGGCGACGGCATCAGCCCGTAGCCGTTCTGATGATGCTCGTTGACGCCGACCGCGTCGAAGCCTTGCTGGTCGGCGTATTCGAGCATGTCGAGATACTCGTTGTAGAGAGCGTGGCCTCGCTCGGGATCGTAGAGCGAGTTCGGCAGATCTACCCAGACACCGTGATAACGTTCGCGGAAGTCTTCCGGCAGCCAGCGATAAGGCATGAGATGGAACCAGTTAAATTTCATGGTGGTTTCCCCTGACGCCGCGTGCTTAACGGATAGTCGCGGCGCGCGTGATGTGAATCCTTTTTTGCAAGCGGGCCAGCGCTTTTAACATTCGAGCGCGGCGCTCATTGTATGACGAGGAGCTTGCAAAGGCAAAGGAGGACTTCGCAAAACGAAGTTTTCGAGCGAGTCTTCAGGTAGGTTGTGGGTATTGGTTGCTGATGGCGTGGCTAACTTGGAAAGCGTAATGCTGATCCGCAGACCGGACACGCATTAAGAGCACATCATGGTATCCGTTTCGTTCGGCGTCTTGCTGTGCCTCATAAGCGTCCGCCCCTGCCCCCACAATTCTCTCCTCGGGCTCCAGTATCGCAACCCACCGATTCTCATATTTCATCAACTCATAAGATAGATCTTGACTCTCCATCGCAATAATCCTCTGGCGAACAGCTTACCATTTCTGTCAATCAGCACCACGGTGTGACCGGCGCCAGCCGGTGTGCTAATATCCGAGACTCGCGGCGAGGGCCGCACTGACATCATGGACTGGCTCTTATCAATCGTTATTCCCGCCTATCACGAAGAGAAGCGAATCAGCCACAGCCTGGATGCGGTGCTTCGTTTTCTTCTTTCAGGGCGTTATCGCGCGGAGGTCATCGTAGTTGATGACGGCTCGGCGGACGGGACCGACCGCGTCGTCAACGAGTGGATCCCCCGGTATCGCGAAGCGGGCGAGGAACTGAGGCTGCTGACCAACGCGCCGAATCGAGGGAAGGGCTTCAGCGTCAAGCGCGGACTGACCGAATCAAAGGGCGACATCGTCCTGTTCAGCGACGCGGATTTTTCGTCGCCGGTAACCGAAGCGCCAAAGCTCATAGACCCGATACTGGAAGGGAAGGCCGATGTAACCTTCGGCTCGCGGGCGCTCGACCGCAAGTTGATAGGAAAGCACCAGCCGCTGTTCAGAGACTTCGGCGGCCGCGTGTTCAACCTGTTCATGAGAGCGATCACCGGGCTCCCCTTCAAAGACACGCAATGTGGGTTCAAGGCTTTCAGACGCGAACCGGCGCTGCCTGTTTTCGAGCTTCAGAGCATCGAGCGGTTTGGGTTCGACCCCGAAGTTCTATACATCGCGCGCAAGCAAGGGCTGCGGCTGCTTGAAGTGCCCGTGGTGTGGAACGACGCCGAAGGCAGCACGGTCCGTTACGCAAGCGACTCGCTCAACATGTTTTTAGACCTGGTTCGGATTCGGCTGAACGATCTCGCGGGACGTTACAGCGCGCCGGCGGTTGAGCTGGCGGCGCAGGCTCCCCCAAAAGCCAAGCAAGCCACCAAGCGCTCATAATCAAAGCCCCCGAACGGCTTCGACAAAGCAACAATGATTCGCCTCAACGTCAACATCGACCACATAGCTACGATCAGACAGGCGCGGCGGACGTTCGAGCCGAGCATCGTCGCGGCCGCGGTGCTTGCGGATCTTGCAGGCGCGAGCGGGATCACGGTTCACTTGCGCGGCGACCGGCGGCACATCCAGGACGACGATGTTGGCGTGCTGCGCGCGGTAGTGAAGACTCACTTGAATCTCGAGATGGCGGCGACTGAAGAGATGATCGCGATCGCCTGCGAGGTGCGGCCGAACACGGTTACGCTTGTGGCTGAACGCGCCGACGAGGTGACGACT
Source organism: Candidatus Onstottus arcticum (assembly GCA_038040485.1). Classification (GTDB taxonomy): domain Bacteria; phylum Acidobacteriota; class Blastocatellia; order UBA7656; family UBA7656; genus Onstottus_B; species Onstottus_B arcticum. Next base: position 59,546 of record JBBPIE010000013.1, on the reverse strand, counting down.
GAAGGTGGGCTGGACGTCGCGTCGCGCGAGGAAGAGATTCAGCGAGCAGTTGCGGAGATCGCGTCGGCGGGCGTGCTTGTGAGCGTCTTCGTCGATCCCGACTTGAGGCAGATTGAAGCTTCACATCGGGCGGGCGCCACTCAGATCGAGATATGCACGGCGCGCTATGCGGAACTGACCGACCCGACGCGAGAAGCACTGGGCGAAGACATCGCAGCCGAGCTTGCAAGAATAGCCGACTGCGCAAGCCGCGCCGGTGAGCTGGGTCTGCGGGTGGCAGCAGGTCACGGTTTGACTTATCGAAACGTCGCGGCGATTGCGGCGATTCCGCCAATAGAAGAGCTGAATATCGGCCACAACATAGTCGCTCGAGCGGCGCTTGTCGGAATGGAACGAGCGGTTCGCGAGATGATTGCCGCCGTGACGAGCAAGGGGCTCTGAGGAAATCCCTGGGAGCGCGGCCGTCCCGGCCGCTGTCCCAAGGTGTCCCGGAAATTGTCTGGCGTGAGATTGGGTCATGCGGCCGGGACGGCCGCGCTCCCAGGCCCCAGGAATCAGATTATTCTTTTGCCAAGCGCGGAAAGAATTAACTCGACTGCAAGCTGCGCGGTTTGATTGCTCACATCGAACACCGGATTCACTTCGGTGAGCTCCACTGAAAGCACGCGCCCGGAAGCTGCAATCTTTTCCATAGCGAGATGGCTCTCGCGATAAGTCGCGCCGCCGCGTTCGGGCGTTCCGACTCCGGGCGCAAACGACGGATCGATGAAGTCCATGTCCATCGTCACGTGAATTCCCGCCGTGTTCATCGAAGCAATCTCGACTGCTTCAGCGACAATGTCGGGAAACCCTCGCTCGTCCAACTCGCTCATCGAGAAGACTCGAATCCCCATGTTCTTGACGAACTCGCGCTCGCCCGGATCAATGCTGCGAGCCCCGATGACCGCGACGTTCTCGGGCAGGACTTTCGGCGCAAAGCCCGCGACGTGGGTGAGTTGATGCGCGCCTTTGCCCAGCAGCGCCGCAAGCGGCATCCCGTGAATGTTCCCCGACGGCGATGTCTCCGGTGTGTTTACATCGGTGTGTGCATCCAGCCAGATGACGCCGATCTTCTGCTGACGTTTTCGGTAAAAGCTGGCGACGCCGGCGACGCTGCCGATCGCGATCGAGTGATCGCCGCCCAGGATCACCGGCAACGCGCCTTCATCCAAAGCGGCTTCGACCATGACCGCGAGTTCCTCGGCTGCTTCGGCGATCTGCGGCAGGAAATGCGCGCGCGGACTCGATCGTTCGATGGCTTCGGCGGGGTGAACGTGGACGTTGCCGGCGTCCGAGACCTGGTAGCCGAGCAGTGCTATCGCCTGATTGATCCCGGCTATTCGAATAGCCGACGGGCCCATGTCGACGCCCCGACGGCCCGCTCCCAGGTCCATTGGCACTCCGATTATCTTGGCCTTCTTCTTCATCAGACCGATCATATCCTTTGCTTCAAGATCGCGACAGCTTGTTCGGCGTTGTCCACGAAGGACAGGTGTTGGAGGTCGCTTTCGGAAACCACCAGGTGCTGGCTCATGCATTCAATGGCACGTCGCCAGCAATCGCCGACGAGAATCAACGGCCGCTCCGGAAGGACGTTCATTGTTAGCTTGTTCCACACCAGCGAGATCTCAGTGACGGTTCCCATTCCGCCGCGCAACGCGATGTAGCCGGCCGATTCCAGAATCAAGGTTTGAAGCCGCGCATAGAAGTCGGCGCTCGGCTCGATCTTCTTCAAGTAAGAATTGGGCGCGGCTTTGAACTGATTCATCGTGACGCCAATGACGTGGCCGCCGGCTTCGTGCGCGCCACGGCTTATGGCTTCCATCACGCCGTAGTAGCCGCCGGAAGCGACCTCAAACCCGGCCTCGACCAGCAAGCGCCCGAGCTTCAGCGCCTCCTGGTACTCCGGCGCGTCGGGCCCGCACCGCGAGCCTCCGAAGACTGTTACTCTTTTTTGAGTCATCTGGCCTGCCGTCGACTATGACCTCGAATTGCTCGAACATGATAAGCTGCGCGCTTATGATTTGCGAACGCGTTTTGCGACTCGCTGGCTGGACATCAAGACTGGAATGTATTTGTGAGGTTGGTGTGACACGCTTAGAATGAGGCGAACTCCAAGAGGCTGAATCATGTCGGGAATTCTTTCTCCACAGAAGACGCAAATGGGCTGGGTTCTGGAAATCCCACCAGAAATGGCCGCGGCCCTCGGAGTACAACCCGGATCACTCGCAGTTCTCTATCCCAAAGAAGGCGCGTTAGAGACGGAGATACTTCCGCCACCATCTGTTGAGTTGCGGGAAGACTTCGAGCGTCTGTGTGAAAAGTACAGCGAGACGTTTGAGGAGCTGAAACGAGTTGGAGACTGAGTCGTTTTCTGAGCCAGTTCGATATCTGCTCTATTCCGAGGCCGTCACCCTTCATATCATGCTGCTTACCATATCTTTACTCGCAACGCTTCGGGCCGAGCGATCGAACTGCGGCCTTCGCAGCTAAACGCGCTCAAGAACTCGGGCATGTTCGACAACGGGCCAAGCACGCGAAACCGAGCCGGTGAGTGCGGGTCCGTCGCGATCTGAAGGCGAACAGCTTCGGGACGAGTGTTGCGCCGCCAGCCTTGCGCGAACGCGAGAAAGAACCGCTGCTCCGGGGTGTACCCATCTATCTTTGCGGGGCGCGGTTTGCCTTCAAGCGATTTCTGCAACGCGAGGTACGCGATCTTCAACCCGCCCAGGTCGGCAATGTTTTCACCCATCGTCAGCTTGCCGTTGATGTGAAGCATGTCAACTGCGATGTAGCCGCTGTACTGCTTCTCGATCAGCGCAGCTCTCGTGTTGTAGTTCTTCTCATCATCCGCGGTCCACCAGTTCTTCAAGTTTCCGTCGGCATCGAATTGACGGCCCTGATCGTCAAACCCGTGGGTAAGCTCGTGGCCAATGATGCTCCCGATGCTGCCGTAGTTCGTTGCGTCGTCAGCCATCGCGTTAAAGAACGGCGGCTGCAATATGCCGGCCGGAAAAACTATCTCGTTGAAGTTCGGGTTGTAGTACGCATCGACCGTCGGAGTCGTGATGCTCCACTCGGTGCGGTCGATCGGCTTGCCGATCTTCTTAAGGTTGCGCTCGAATTCAAACTCACCCGCCTGCAAGTCGTTCAGCACATAAGCCCCGCCGTCGACCGCGAGCCCCGCATAGTCGCGCCACTTGTCGGGATAGCCGATCTTGACCACGATCGCGTCGAGTTTCCTCAAAGCCTGTTTGCGCGTGGCCTCGCTTATCCAATCGAGAGCCAGGAGGCGGTCGCGCAACGCGGCTTTGAGATTTGCGACCAGTATTTGCGCGCGCGATTTGGCTTCAGGGGTGAAAGCTCGTTCAACGTAGAGTTGGCCGAGAGCTTCGCCCAACGCCTGGTCGGTGGCTTCCAGCACGCGTTTCCATCGGGCTCTCAACTCCTTGGCTCCGCCGAGAATCGTTCCGTTGAAGCGAAACTTCTCGTTCACAAAAGGCGAGCTGAGCTTGCCGGCCGTCGCGGCAATCAAGTTCCATCGGAGGTACGTTTTCCAATCGTCGATGGAAACCGTCGTCAGCATCTTGCCGGCTTCTTTGAAGAACTCAGGCTGCGCCACGTTTATGTCACCGGGGTCAGCCACGCCGAGGCCCGCGAAGTAACGCTTCCACTCGTAACCCGGCGTCAGCGCGTTGACCTCAGCGAGTGTCATCTTGTGATAGATCGCGTTTGGGTCGCGCTGCTCAACCTGAGTCATTGATGACTTGGCCAAACGAGTCTCCATGTCCATCACGGTCTTTGCGTGCTCGGCGGCTTGTGTGGGTTTGTCGCCAAGCAACTCGAACATCTTTGTCACATGCTCGCCGTACTGCTTGCGTATCTCCTTGGACCTGTCGTCCTCGTTTGTGTAGTAGTCGCGGTCAGGCAAACCCAGACCGCCTTGAAAAATATTGATGATGATTCGGGTGCTGTCCTTGAAGTCCTGATAAGGAAAGAACCCGTACGCCGGATTGATATTCATCCTGTGCAGGTGCGCGATCTCGTCCTGAAGACCTTGAACGTCTTTGACCGCATCGATGCGAGCGAATTCCTTGTTGAGCGGGGTAACTCCTTCGGCTTCGATCTTTGCTTCGTCCATGCCAACGCGATAGAAGTCGCCCACTTTTCGCGTGATGCTTCCTTTGGGTGCGCTGGTGTTCTTTGCGGCGTCTTCGAGGAGCTGATGAAGAACCGCCAGGTTCTTTTCATACAACTCGGCGCCGGCCCCCCATGACGATCGGTCGGGGGGAATCGGATTCCACTCGAGCCAATGACCGTTTGCGTACAGATAGAAGTCTCCGCACGGCTGCACAGTAGTGGCAATGCTATTGAGATCGATGCCGCGTCCGCGAGGCTGGGATGATTTGGTCTGCGCGAGAAGACTTGGACTGGCCGCGTTCATTGCGAGCAGCAAGCTCACGGTTGAGAGTAGCAATTTCCTGTTCATTGATTCGACTCCGAATACGCCCGAGGTAGCATAGACTTTAGTCTGTGTCCAATCGAGATCTTCAGACACAGACTAAAGTCTATGCTACAACAAACGCTGGTTTGACTTCACTCGTTTGCGAGTGTGGCACTTAAACCTGGTAACTGTACGTTCTGCCCGAGCGCTAAGGTTTCAGGCGATATAGCATTCGCGGGAAGGGAATCGTCTCGCGGATGTGCTCGATCCCGCAGAGCCAGGCCGTGCAACGCTCGATGCCCATGCCAAATCCTCCGTGCGGAAACGTTCCGTACTTCCGAAGATCGAGATACCAATCGAAAGCGTCTTCCGGCAATCCGTGCGCCTGAATCTGCTTCAGCAGATAATCCAAATCGCTTGCGCGCTGCCCGCCACCAATCACTTCGCCGTAGCCCTCAGGCGCCAGCACGTCCACACACATCGCAAGCTCCGGGCGCTCGGGGTCCGGCTGCATATAAAAGGCCTTCACGGCCGCGGGGTAGCGATGCACCATCACCGGCCGGTCGTACTTGCTCGACAAGTAAGTCTCGTCAGGCGCGCCGAAGTCGCCGCCCCACTCGAATCGGTTCTCGATCTCACCCTTCGCGTGACCTTCCTGAAGCATCTTGACCGCCTCGTCGTACTGGAGACGAGGGAACGGCGTCTGAATCGCTTCGAGCTTTGACACATCGCGCTCGAGCTCGGCGAGTTCCGAGCGCCGGTTCTCGAGCACTCGATGAACGATGAAGGTGATGAAGTCCTCTGCGAGCTTCATTGTGTCGTCGAGCTCGGCGTAGGCGACTTCGGGCTCGACCATCCAGAATTCAGTCAGGTGCCGGCGGGTCTTCGACTTCTCGGCGCGAAACGTCGGGCCGAAGGAGTAGACCTTGCCGAACGCGGCAGCCGTCGCTTCGTTATAGAGCTGGCCTGATTGCGCCAGGTAAGCCTTCGCGTCTTCAAAGTAATTCACTTCGAACAACGTCGTCGTCCCTTCGCAAGCGTTGGGTGTGAAGATCGGTGTGTCCATTAGCAAGAATCCATTCGAGTCGAAGAAATCGCGCACCGCTCGGATGACTTCAGCTCGCACGCTGAGGATCGCGTGCTGGCGCTTCGAGCGCAGCCACAGGTGTCGATTGTCCATCAGGAACTCGACGCCGTGGTCCTTCGGTGTAATGGGAAAGGCTTCGGCGACCTGCAAGACCTGCACGCCGGTCACATCCATCTCGTACCCGCCGGGCGCGCGCTCGTCGGCTCGCACTGTGCCGGTCACGATGATCGACGACTCCTGAGTGAGCTTTTCGAAATCGTTCCAAACTTGTTCGGAGACGTTTTTCTTGAAGACGACTCCCTGAATGATGCCCGAGCCGTCGCGGATCTGCGGGAAGATCAGCTTGCCGCTGGATCGCAAGTTGTAGAGCCAGCCTTTGATGGTTATCTCTTCGCCGGCGTGTCTGGACACGTCTCTGATGTAGGTTTGAGTCACGATCGCTCCTGGATGATGATGAGTTGGTTTATCGAATGAGCAATGCTACTACAGGCGTGGAGACAAAAAAAGTTTGGAGTCGGGAAGAAAGAGCATGGAGTTCAGGCTTTAGCCTGGTATTGCATCGTGCGAACCAACAACCAGGCTAAAGCCTGAACTCCATGCTCTTACTCTCCGCCCTGCATGTCTCTGGTAGACCGAGCACCATTTCGACACGCTGGTTAGCTACTTCCGGCCGTCAGTCTCATCCTTCTAAGCTCCTTTCTGTACCGGTCGAGGGCTGAAAAGTATTCGTGTGTCCATCTGAAGGCCAGCTCCACGGCGCGGCGGGCTGTCAGATGTGCGGCGTTGACACCCGAGGGACCTTGCCCCAGGCCGGCGACAATCGCCGTCATTATTTGGCGGTAGGCACCGCTGTCGTCTTCGCTGGCTATCTGCTTGACAAGCCGGAAGTCGGACCGCGTAAGCCGCTCGATCCGGCGTTCGAGCGCGCCTTTCGTAAGGTCGGCAACGACCTGAAATCGGACTGCTACCGTGTTCACGTCGTGAATGCCGAGACTCTCGACGAAATTGCGAATCTCGCTTTCGGGGACAACGTACGGGTGCCGGTTCTTTCGTTTTGGCGGCGCGGTCAAGGAAGAGACAGCTCTAGGAAAGGGAAAAATATTTCTTGACACCGAGACATGCCTGCCGTACTATCGGCCCGTATTTTTTGTTCCAGTCCTAAGGGCGTCACGCCCCGAGCATTGCAAACTGAATCAGAGTTCGACGTGGGACGAACGAGCGTCCGTTTCGCTCAGTGCCGCAAGCACTAAGGCGAGACGAACGTCAGCCTCGAGGAGGTCCCCTATGAATTCTCACTCTCCCTTTCAAGCCCATCGGTCGGCCGGGTTACACAGGTTCTCTGTTGTGCGACGCTCCACGCTAACCCGCTTGTTTCGTCGTCGCGTCTTCGGTAAGGTCATCTGCTTAGCACTCGTTGCGAGCCTTCTCATCTTGCCGGGGCCGGGGATTGCTGCAAGCGATGTGCGGGCGCTGGCGTCAACCGCTGTTGATCTAGGCACCTCACCGATTCGCTTTCTTCAACCGATTCTCAGATCGTTGTTCGGCTTCGGAGCGCAGGCCAGGCCTCGGCGTGAGACGCTTACGGACAGACGAGCGCGAGTTTCACAGATTCGTGTTTCCCCCTTCAAACTTGTCGGATATCTCGGCGAGGGCGCGACCTTCACCGCCTCACCAACCGACTTTCGCGATCGCACTATTCAAGGCGTCAAGTTCGATTGGGAATCTTCTGATCCTCAAAAGCTCCAGATCGACGAAGCTGGACGCGCGACGTTTCTTCAGCCGGGCCGCGCCTGGATCACTTGCCGGGCCGGAACCGCTTCGGCAACCGCGCCTGTGCTGATCCGGCCGGGTCATCGTCCCGTTCAATCCGATCAAGACTGGCGGAACGATCAGAACGGCTTGGACTCGAGCGGCAACGTAGTGGGTCAATCAGAAGGCAGTAGTGACCCGACGGTTGCGGCGGCTGGAACAATCATCAACTCGCTGCTCGACAAGCTGACTCCGACTGCATCCGCTCAAGTGTACCCGGATCTTTGGGCCGCAGACCTGGGCTACGATCAGTTGTGGAGCGAGCCGAGGAATGCGCTGGGCTCGCCTCGAAACGCTGCCGCCGAGTCAATGCCTCTTGGGTCAGTGCTGCCTGAAGGGAGCAACTTCACCTGGGGTGTGCCGATCGTTGGGCTTGGAGGCCGCGGCATCGGCACGAATCTCGCGCTTTACTACAACAGCCGAGTCTGGTCGCGTCGAAACAACGCGATGGCGTTTGACGCGATCACAGGCTGGCCCGCGCCCGGCTTCTCGCTGGGGTTCGGAAGGATGGTCGCGTATGAGGTTGGCTCCGGCAGCAACCCAACCTGCAAGTTCATGCTCGTAGACCCCAACGGCACCAGGCATTATCTAGGCGTCGGGAGCTACAACGGAACCGGGTATGCGCTCGGCGGGCCGTATGAGACCGCTGACGGCACACACATCGTCTACACCGGCAACGGACGCGATGGTGGCGCCTTGCACTATCCGGACGGCACGACTGTTGATTTCACCAATGTGAACAATCGTTTGCTGCCGACGACGATCTATGACAGCAACGGCAACTATGTACAGATTGCCTACAAGCCCGACTGCTTTCAGGTCGGCAACGAGATGTACTGCGGTTATTACGCGCCGATGGCGATCGATTATGTCACCGACACGCTCGGGCGAATGATTCAGTTTCAGTACGATTCCAACTACAGACTCTGCGCGATCAACTCGCCGGGGTTCGGGGGTAACATTGAAAACCCTGTGACCCAAACGCTGGTTCAGTTCGACTACCAGACAGTTTCGCCAAGCTACAGCTTCACGGGTTTGACGGTCGAGCGGGCGGCGGGGAACCTGCGGTTGAAGCACGTTTATTTTCCGGCGACAGGCACCGGCTTCAAACCAACGTATTCGCAGTACGGGATCATACCTGGCGTCTCGGCAAGGAGGCAGATGACCGCGACCACGGCAAACCCGCCGGTCATCAGCGACGGCGTCGAGACCGCGGCTGTCTCGTTCAACTACCCGGTCTCCGGTTCGTTGACCGACGCGCCCGCGTTCACTCAGCGCACTGAGACGGCGGTCAACAGCCCGACCGGCGTGTTCAGCTATTCCGCAAGACTATGACCTTCACGATCACGCGGCCGGACTCGACGACTTTCGAGCTGGCGCGCTCTACCAACGCTTCGTCGCCTGCCAACGGGAAGCTCGTTCAATCCGAAATCAAGATAGGCTCGACTTCGCTTGGTAAGAACGTTCTGGCTTATGTGAACGATGCGAGCGGCTCGCCACAGGTGCAGTCGGCGACAAGCTACGACGACACAGGCACGCCGGTGAAGATCGGTTTGGATTTCGATCAGTACGGGAACGTGACGAACAAGCGGGAGTACGGTTATCAAGTGAGCGGAGCCTGGCAAGTGCGGCGAAGAACGCATTTCACTTACAGCACAAACTCCAACTATTTGAACCTGTGGCTGCGAGGGTTGGTGACGCTTGTTGAGGTGTTCGACGCGCTTCAGAACACGAGCGACGCCGACGATGTGCTGATAGCCAAGACCGGCTATGCGCTTGACAACTACGCGTCGATGGGAGGCATGGAGGACTACGGCGGGAGCGCAGATCCCCCGGGTCACCTGATCGGATGGAACGCGAGCGTCACGACGCGGGGCAACGTGACTGGGACGACGGAGTGGACCGACCTGACTGCCGGCACGACAGTTCAACATCTCGCCAAGTACGATATCTTTGGCAACGTAGTGAAGGCGCAAGTGTCGTGCTGTCAGGAGAGAGATCTGACCATCACTGATACGACCTACTGGGCACAGCCGGATTCGGAGACGAGCGGCGATCCTAACGGCGTGCACACAACGACATCGACAGACTACGACTTCAACACGAGCCTGCCGACTCTACAAACGAATGCGGCCGGACTTGGGTCAACCATCGGGTACAACGCGGCTCTACAAGCTTCAAGCGTGACGCTTCCGACAGGCGCGAATGCAAACGTCAACTTCAGCTATGCGACTCTCTCTTCAACTTCGCAGCAGACTTACGACGATCTTGGGACTCAGAAAACCCTCACATCGACAACGCAATACGATGGCTGGGGGCGAGTGATCTACACTGTCGCGCCCACGGGCGCGCAGGTGAACGCGAGCTACGATGCGATGGGAAGAGTCATCAGCCGGACGAACCCGTTTCAAACGGGAGGTTCGCCCGGACCCGCTACGACGATTCAGTACGACCTCGCGAACCGAGCCGTCATCACGACATTGCCCGATGGCAACACCACACGCAGCGATTACAATGGCAGCGCTGTAACCTTGACCGATCAGGTGAATCGCAAGATCAAACGTGAAGCGGATGGGCTGGGACGATTGATCAAAGTCACTGAGCAGACTTCGGCGGGCGATTTGACTCAGGAGACTAGTTACTCATATTCGCTCCTGGACGCGCTCGTCCTGGTGAATCAAGGCAACCAGGGGCGGGCTTATAAGCACGACGCGATGGGGCGGTTGCTTTACGAGAAGATTCCCGAGCAGACAGCGACGATCAACGACGGGACAGGCACGTTGTGGACTTCGGCTTATGCGTACACGGAGTACGGCGCGGTGAAGAAGAAGGCCGACGCGCGAGGAGTCGAGAGCCACTATCTTTACGATGCGCTGCACAACGTGACCCAGATTTGGTTCACTGGCGTGGGCGGCGACGACTCGGGTTCTGTGCGCCCAGCGTTGCCCTCGGGAGTCGCGGCGACTGAAGATCGAAGTTTCGCGTACACGAGTTGGGGAGCGCTCTCGAGTGTGACGATCCCGAACAAGTACACAGAGACCTATGCATTCGACAGCTTCTTTCGAGTGTCATCGGTGACTCGCTGGATACTCGGCCAAACATACTCTATCAATAAGACCTACACGACGAGCTATGAGTACAACCTCGGCGGCCAGCTCTCGAAGATGATCTATCCATCGGGGCTGCAGGTAGCCGTCAATCACGACGACAAAGGCCGGATGCAATCGTTGACTAATGAGCCGGGAGACACGTCGGGCTATCTGACGGCGATGGGATACAACATAGCGGGACAGGTGACCGGGCTGACGCTCGCGAACGGCGTCGTGGAAAGCTATGGGTATGACGCAAACCGTCTGCAGTTGACGACACAGACGGCGACAAAAGGCGCGACGTCGCTGATGAACCTGACCTATAATTACCAGGCTTCAACCGGGCAGATGGGAGCGGGCTCGACGGCGGGTAACGCAGGTCAGTTGATGACGATCAGCGGAACAATCAACAGCACGACCGAGAGCGCGGCGTACACATATGATTTGCTGGGGCGGCTCGGGACTTCAAACCAAACATCGAACGGGTCAAGCGCGCAGCGGTTGTTTGAGTACGACCGATGGGGAAATCGAATGGCGGTGTATGACGGGCTGCCTGGAGGAAAGACGCCACCGACTCAGATTCAGAGCGTGACGTTTCCCACGACGATCCAGCAAGGCGGCTCGGCTCCAACGAATCGAATCGGGAGCGTGACGAACAACGGCTCGACGGTGAACTACACGTATGACGCAGCCGGCAACGTAACCAACGACGGGCTGCACACGTACAGCTATGACGCTGAGAATCGAACCGTGAGCGCCGATGCTGGAGCTACGGCGCAGTATCGGTATGATCATCGAAACCGCCGAGTGACAAAGACCGTGGGTTCAAGTTGGACACACTATGTGTGGGAAGGGTCTCAGGTCATCGGCGAACACGACGGGACGACTGCCTCCTCAACCAATCCCCCGTATCAAGTAAAGTCCGCACGATTGGACTACATTTATGCAGGCGGACGAATGATCCAGAGCCGGCAGCGAGCAAGCAGCACCAGTTCGTGGACGAGCCGGTACCTCCTGAGCGACCGCTTGAGTGTGAGGGTCACCTTAGACGGGAGCGGGAACGTGATGGGACGCCAGGCGCACTTGCCGTTTGGAGAAGACTTCGGAGAGACGGGATCTCAAGAGAAGCATCATTTCACGACCTACGAGAGAGACGGCGAGAGCGGACAGGATTACGCGATCAACCGAACATACTCACAACCAATTGGAAGGTTCCAACAAGCTGATCCATACCGGGTCAGTGGCCGTCTGGTAAGTCCGCAGAGTTGGAACAGGTATGCCTACGTGGCTAACAATGCCGTCAACAAAACTGATCCCCTTGGAATGGAGGGTGGAGACCCCAATCCATTCATCTGCACTAATTGCGTGATGGACGTTAACCCCACGAAGTATGATCCAGGCGGTGGCGGCGGCGAGATGCTTCGAGTCGAAGAGGTAGTCGTTGATCCAGGTGTCGGCGTCCCCGACTTTGGTGGGGGTGAGAGTGAGAGCCAGATCCTGCCCAACAAGTCCAGCACACCCGAAGATGCCGTCGAGAATTGGGGAGAACTCCTCACCTATCTTCTGAAGCAGGGTAAATGCGGTGAGAAACTTACGAGGCATGTGGCCGCCATGAACGCCCTGATGCAGAGTAAGAACAAGTTGTTTCTCTATGACGCCCGCCAACAAGGCGTTGCCGATCGAACTATTCCGGGGAGCCATCCGTCTGAAACAGTTTCTGGCTTCTTTGCTCGAACCGGGTACGATGCCCTTACAGTTACAAACGTGAACAAGAAAGGCAAGATTAACCACGTCGAGATATTTTTGAATTCGAGTTTCTTCAGCATGGATGCCGCGGGACAAGCGGAGGTACTTGTCCACGAAATGCTTCATGCAGCGGTAGCTCCTACTGACGCGGGTCTCGCAACGGCGCTCGGCGTAGTTGTCCCTCAAGGCGGCGACCCTTCAGAGGCAATTTCGAAGTGGATCTCTGCGGGTTGCCGAAATCCCGGTGAGCAATGATCTCGACACTTGGTCGGACAGACGGTGGTTACTCTTGGTGCGAGGTGACTCTAGATGTCTAGGATTTTCACAACGATTTGCATGATCTTGATTCTTGGTGTGCCGGTTATCGGTTCGTTGCACCCTGTTGGGCGACAAGCACGGCAGGGCGGCGGAACTACGGCGCTAAGCGGTCTGCCATTCTGCGCGTTGGTTCTGAGAGTGTTTGTCGACGAAGCGAACTCCAGCACTCGCGTCTACGTCCTGATGGAGACCGACAATGTTACAGAAGCTAACCTAAGAATACTATTTGAAAGAATTAGTAGGCAGCATAGCTCACCTTCGTCATTGGAGGCCACCGTTTACACGGACGTCGACCAACTTGCCTTTGTTGCAACCGGACAGGCGCATTCCGGTGAATGGGATCGTTCCAGCAAGCTTAGACAATTGGCTTATTACCGGCGAGACGCCCAAGCGGAGTTGTTTCGTTTTAATCCCGATTACCCGGCGGCGGGACTCAAGACGGTCATCCTTAGAGGACGGGACTAACGCTACGGCGTTGCGGGCTGCCATACTCAGACGTGAAGGCCACTTGAGATTTCAAACGATGTCCTACTCGTGAAAGTTGACGCTCGGGAACGGCGTCGTCGAGAGCTACGGGTATGACGCAAACCGCTTGCAAATGACAAGTCAGACGGCTACAAAAGGCGCGACCTCGCTGATGAACATGACTTACAATTACCAGGCATTAGCCGGCCAGATGGGGGCTGGCTCGACGGCTGGGAACGCAGATCAGTTGATGTCGATCACCGGAACAATCAACAGCACCACCGAGAGCGCGGCGTACACATATGATTTGCTGGGGCGGCTCGCGACTTCAAATCAAACCTCAAACGGGTCAAGCGCGCAGCGGCTGTTTGAGTACGACCGGTGGGGCAATCGAACGGCGGTGTATGACGGGCTGCCTGGAGGAAAGACGCCCCCGACTCAGATTCAGAGCATCACTTATCCAAGCACATTCCAGCAAGGAGGCTCGGCTCCAACGAATCGAATCGGGAGTGTAACGAACAACGGCTCGCCGGTGAACTTCACGTATGACGCAGCCGGCAACGTGACCAACGACGGGCTTCACACGTACGGCTACGACGCTGAGAATCGAGTGGTGAGCGTTGACAGCGGAGCCACGGCGCAGTATCGCTACGATCATCAGAACCGGCGAGTGACAAAGATAGTTGGTTCGAGTTGGACGCACTACGTCTGGCAAGGCTCGCAGGTAGTTAGTGAGCACGATGCTACAACGCCTTACTCGACTAATCCGACGTACCAGGCTAAATCGGCGCGAGTGGATTACATCTACTCCGGCGCGAGAAGGATCCAGAGCCGCCAGAGGACAAGCAGCACCGGTCCGTGGACAAGCCGGTACTTCCTGAGCGACCGCCTGAGCACACGGATAACGTTGGACACGAGCGGGAATGTGGTGGGCCGACAAGCACACTTGCCATTTGGAGAAGACTTCGGAGAGAGCGGCACGCAAGAGAAGCATCACTTGACTGGTTATGAGCGAGACAGCGAGAGCGGCACTGACTATGCAGTGAACAGGCAGTATGCTCAGACTATCGGTAGATTCAATCGCACTGATCCGTTTGATGCGAGCAGCAGAATTAGCAATCCTCAGAGCTTGAATCGCTACAGCTATACGGGCAACAACCCCGTGAACAGGACCGACAGGCTGGGCTTGGATTTCGAAGATGACTTCAACGATGAAGGACTTTATGATCACATGGTCTGTGTGACCGATGAAGAAGGTCACGTCGAATGCGAGATCGTGGAGGGTCGCCACCGCACTGGTGATGAGAGGGCCGGCGTTCCTCCGCCGGGAAGGGCTAATCCGTCTAATCCGCGGCAAACCCCGTTAGCTCGATGCAGGAAACTCTTGAAGGATCTCCAGGAGGCAAACCAGGAGGCGCTCGATGGGTTTACACAGATACTGAATAAAGCGAAGAAAGCAAACGAAGGGGAAACCAATAGTATCAAGAATGACTTTGACCAGCTCATAATCCAATTTCACCAGGCGGTTTTGTCTGACGGTGACCTCGCGACATTCCCTGGTCGATTCCAAGAGTTGGGCAGACGCCTAAGGGCAGTCTTTCCAAGCTCGAAGCTCAAGGAGATTGCTAAAACCGCAGGGAAAGCCAGTGAGGCGGCGACGAAAGCAAACGGGCTCGCTCAAACGCTTGAAGACGCAGACTGTCTTGAAGTTCTCAAGGGCACAGAATCTACTGCAGCGCAAAAGGCGCGTGATCAGGCCCTTGATCAGTACATTGGTCACAATCAATTCCTTCAACCTCTGTTATGAGCGGCTTCCGTTTCTTAAATTAACCGCTTGCGTACGAATTGCTTCACGGTTTGGAAGGGAAGATAAGCATATGAGAGACAAAGTTAGGTTCGCGCGACGCAAGGGACGTGCGAGTATCGATTCAACACGTAAGACGGTCGGATACCTGCTCATTCTGGTCTCCGCGTGTTTTGGGAGTACAGGTCAGCCTGGGGAGACTCGTGGAAATGACCAAGTAGCAGGTCATCGAGTTCTAAGAGTTTACGACAGGGGCGGTAGTCAATCTTTGGGGCGAGGTATCGATGCAATCTTTCAAGATCGGAAGGGATTGTATTGGATAGGCACATTCCTGGGCCTGGACCAATATGACGAAACACGAGATGAATGGGCCAGCAATTCACCGGACAAGAGCCGACTACTCGATTCCGCGGTGCGAATGATTGTGGAGGGCCTCGATAGCAGATTATTGGCGATCGGAAGTGGCACAAGTCCTCGAGGCAAATCCAACGTCTACGTTTTTGACGGTGACCGCTGGAGTCAGGATGCCCGACTCGTCCCGCATCTCAAGCATGGCGTACGTGCCGTCTTCTCGGACCGCGACGGCGAGTTGTGGTTCGCAAATCAGGACAAGCTTTTGAAGCAGGATGGCCAGCGGTGGACTACCTTCAGGCCGCCTTTGGAAATGCTCTGCTTTGTTCAATCAGGAATCCAGGACAGGGAGGGCTACATCTGGCTTGGAACTTCAAAGGCTATCGTACGATTCGATCCCGACAAGCAAGAATGGAGAAAGTACCCTCTATCGCCTCTATCGTTCGTCACCTCCATCTACGAAGATCGGCAAGGCAGGATATGGTTTTCTGATAAAGAGGGCAATTGCTATGTTCATGACAAGGGAAGAAACTCTTGGACGCACCATAATTTGCTCGATCGCCTACCACCCGGCCCGGCACCACCCTCGGGAAAACGAACTCTCAGCCGTACCCTAGCCTTTATGAGAATCGGGGTGAATGCCATATATCAAGACACCGCGGGTCAAATCATGTTCGCCACAGACAGAGGCCTGCTCACCTTTCTTGAAAGTGAGAATCGTTGGGAATTGTTCACACCAGAGAATAGCGGACTGCCCAGCGAGAGGATTCTTTGTATCACCGAGTCGCGCGACGGTAGGATTTGGATGGGAACAGGCAATGGTATCGTGGTGCTCGACCGGTAGAACCTCGTCACACTTTGAGCCTGACGTCGGAATCAACAACCGGGGTCGGTTTGATGTAGTCTCTTTACACTCGTTAATCGAGATTATCCTTTATCGATCTAACCCGGATATGCCCATTCGCGTTTATGAATCTTGATGCGATTCCCACCGGGCGTTGAATCAAGGGATTCCCAGTTTTCGAGAGTCTGCCTATAGGTGAGCGGCATCGCGCAATGGGTGACTCGTACTATGTCAATGATCGGGCCGCGCACCGTTTCTTTTCTCCTTCCTTTGACCTGACCGCTCGTCCTCCAAATAATCGCGCTGCCCCACCCACACTATGAAACGCGCTAAAGAGAATCCAGCGGAGGTGTCTCGGCGCTCAAAGGCCGCGTCGAGTCCCGTTTCTCCCGAGGCAAACCCCACGCTTCCCCAATCAATGACGCGTTAGGGCTCGCTTTCGAGATGTTGAATGGCCGTTTCAACCAGGGTGGTGACAAGGGAAGGTGCAGCAGCGAGCTGTCAAAGAAGGGCATCGATGTCAGGACGCTCGGGACTCTCCTGCTTACACTTGGAATTAAGCCGGAGGCATCGGACCCGCGAGGCCTAACCCATGGTGTGTGGCGGATTTTCAACGGCGAGACCAGTGACTTTATTAGGATCAAAGGTCTTCGCGACAGCAGACCAGGCGTCCCAGCAGCCGCAGTTAGCGGCGGCCAGTTTGCAGCCCACGGCAACCCGGCGGGAGACATATTCGTGATGCCCAGGTTCTTTGAGGGAAACACCGCGCGGAGGATAGGTCTGTCGATCAGTCAAGCAATTGTGATGATGCACGAGGTTATCCACTTGACCGGAAAGGGCGACGAGGAATTCGCGCCTGGCAAGGGTCAGGATGCGGGCTCTCGTGCGCTCAGCGACCTGATCATAAAGAGTTGCTACAATGGGACTCTTGACAGCTCGGACCTAGCGTTTAATTTTTAGGGTCGAGACACTCACGATGCTTCATTTTTCGTTGCGATCAATTGCGCTGGCCATCAGCCTGCCGCCGATGCTAATTTGCGGCGCCGCTGTCGATCAAGTTGATGGCGGCGCGTGCAGAGTACGAGCACCCGGGATGTCCCAATCTGCTGCTAACGCGCACCAGCGCAGCGAAGGTGGGCTTGTTGAAGGCGGATTTCACGGTGTCGCCATTGTTGATGAGAGGAGTCTATGGGCTATTGGGCTTGAAGGCGACCTCTTCCAAGGGAGCCAGGACTACGTTATCCTCAATTCAACCGACTCGGGTTTCTCTTGGACGCGAAATGCGTTGTTGTCCGGTTCGCATCTCGACGACATCTATTTTCGGAACGCCCTGACCGGGTGGGTGGTCGGCTCCGATCAGCAGAGCCAGGGACTGATACTGAGCACGACTGACGGAGGCCGGAACTGGACCAGGCAGCAATCGACCGCAAAGATGCCGCTGTGGCGAGTAAACTTCATCAGTGAGACCAGGGGATGGATTTTAGGATGGGGCGGCCGCGTGTTGCGCACTAATGACGGAGGCGCGAATTGGCTGAGCCTTCGACTACCCTTCGTTTGGATGAATGATGAACTGACAGCGGACCTAAAGGACTTAAGTTTTGCCGACGATTCCAACGGCTGGATCGTCGGCGAGATGGGGCGCGTGTATGAATCCACCGATGCCGGGGCAAGTTGGCAATCCCGTGCATCGCAATTCGCCCGGCTATTAAAA
Organism: Candidatus Onstottus arcticum; assembly: GCA_038040485.1. Taxonomy (GTDB): domain Bacteria; phylum Acidobacteriota; class Blastocatellia; order UBA7656; family UBA7656; genus Onstottus_B; species Onstottus_B arcticum. The sequence continues at coordinate 41,839 of JBBPIE010000013.1, read as the reverse complement.
GTCCGGCAGCCCTGGCGCGTTAATTTCAAGAGAGTCAGTTTCTTTAGCAAGAACGTGGGCTGCATGATCGTTGAAGTCAATGACAAACGCTATCCCACTGCCCATCCCAGAAGTTATTTGAGGAAGCTCGTGATATTACGGACAGAGAACGGAGGCCGCGACTGGAAGGTCCGGCAAACAATCAAGACACCTCAATTTGTCGCAGCGCAGTTCTTGACCCAGGATGAATGGTGGGTGCGAAACTCGTCGTCAACGACTCTGCTTCACACAACCGACGGAGGGAAGACCTGGGGCGAAGTAAAACTCACCCGAGACGCGAGCGACGGACCGGTAGTTTTCCTGGATTCGAACATCGGTTGGCTGTTTTCGTTTCAGTCTGGTTTTTCGTTTGAGAACCTCTTCACTCGCGATGGTGGCAAGACATGGGCCACGCAACGAATTAACTATATAACCGAGAACAGCGGAACCCCGAAAAGGTGAACAGCTAGCTGCGATTCTTTCCAACTGTCACCTAACGGCATATGTCACACCAGACGGCATTCAAATCACGGGGCGGCAGAGAGAATCCGCCCCGCCATCTTGGTGGTATCGTGAGTCTCTCAAGGGATGTGCACCCGAGTGATCACGCCGGGAAAGATCTGCGTCACGAACAAGTCTCCGGTTGCCGGGTCGCGCGTGAGACTTGTGGGTGATGTCAGATTACTAAGCAGCACTATCGGCGCGGCGTCGGCCCGCTCAAACAACGACAGTCGCCCCGGCGCGCCCATCAACTGGTTTGTGCTGAATTCAAGAGTGAAGAATTGAAATTGATCTTTCGAGACTTCGACAGGAAGCACATCGATAGCTGATGTTAAGCCGCTGATAAACGGTTCATTTGCGCTGTTGACCAGTCGGATTCTTCTAATTTCGGCTGCGCCCTGAGGAAACGGGAAGCCAATCAGAAGCGGCACACAAAAGAAGACTCTTACCTATCAGCCGCACGCCGTCCGGAACAACGTCAATGAACGGTGGGCCGAATGGAAAGAGCGGATTAGCCTTGGGGTTAAACCTGAAGACGACTCGGGACTCGCCGGTATTGCTGTCAACTTCCCATACCTGGTTCTGGCTGGCGTCGACCACATATAGCTTCTTTCCATTAGCCGCTATCCCAAACGGGTTAGATGTTCTAACATTGCCCGCGAAGTTCGGCCTGGGCTCAAAGGTAAAGTTGTGGAAGTTGATCAGGACCTCCAGCGTCACTTGATTGCCAGCCGCATCCACGAGTTTCGAAAAGCCGTGATTCAGTAACGCGATCTGATCGTCAGATGTGAACGTGAATCCCTGAGTAGTGTCTTCGACCTGGGGGCTGAGGCGGAAGGTAAGCACCGAGCTAAGAAACTGCGACGATGGGTTGGGATTAGGAATCTCCGTGGCAGGGACCGGGCCGGCCAGAGTTGCGTCGCCACCGCCGATCACGATGTAAAGATTGCGCCCGCGCAAAGCCAGGGCGGAAGGTCCCGACGCGTCGTTGTTTGGCGGGGCGAACCCCGAGGGAAGTCCGTCGATCAGCGTGCGCCTATTTCCGCCGCTGTCAATGATAGAAATTCGACCGGTGTTCGGCCCATTCCCGGCCTCGGCGACCAGAAGGTTGCCTTTTGGTGTGAAGATGGTTTTGACTGGAGCTCTCAGCCCCGACGCGAACACGGACGTAACAGCGGTTTGGCCATAGGCATTGATGTTAACAAGTATTGATGTCATGGCTGCAATACCAACTAGAAGCAGGTTTCTTTTGCTCATTCGGAAATCTCCTTTCGAACCTAAGATCAAGCGAATCGAGTGTCCGCGCGGCGTCCAGCAGCGCGAGCGATCTCGCACATCAGAACCAGCGATGGCGAAGACCGGGATAAGGTTTAACCTCGATCAAGGGTGGAAAGCACTAGGAAGGTTTCTAGGTTTGTAGCGGGTATCGGGCGATGAGCACCGAGATGGCGGGTTGGGGGTCGGGTGCTCTTACTTCGGCCTGGCAGTATTCACTTTATGAGCCGGTTGCGAAGCGCCTTCGCCACAGCTTCAGTCTTGGAATGAACGTGCAGTTTCTCGTAGATTCGCTGCAGATGAAAGGATATGGTGTGGGTCGTGACCGCAAGCTCCGCCGCCGCGGTTTCGTAGTTGTCTCCTTCGGCCAGCATCTCGAGCAGTCTTATCTCGTGCGGGGTCAACTGCTCGTCGAGTCTTTCGGGCGGCCGAATCTCGCGAAACAGCTTGACGACCTGATGCGCAACCTCCGGGGTCATCGGCGCGCCTCCATCAAGTGCTTCTCTCAAACTCTCAAGCAAGCGCGCGGGCGAAGTCTTCTTCAGCAGATAGCCATTTGCTCCGGCGCAAAGAGCGTCGAATATGCGCTCGTCCCCGTCGTAGACGGTGTGCATCAGCAGTATCAACCTGGGAAGGCGTTCTTTGAGAATCCTGATGCCCTCAATCCCGTCCATGCCAGGCAAACCAATATCGACGAGCACCACGTCGGGCAGCTCAAAGCCTATGCGTATTCGGTCGAGCGCCTCTTCCATCGAGCGAAAACTTCCGGCGCAGCGGAAACCGGCGCTTCCGTCTATCAGCGCCGCCAGGTATTCGCGGAAATTGCGCTGGTCCTCGACGATCGCCACCTTGATCTCGACCGTGGAAGGCGCCGCCGACGGCTCTGGTGTTTTTGTATCTGCGTGCGTAGTCATCCCCAACCAGTACTTACAACAAAACGGTCGATAATGTCACTAGGCACGTTCCTAGTGTTGAGCGTCTGTCGCAGTGAAGACTAGAGCCTCTGCCTGGCAACCGATGATTCAGCCCGCACTATTTCAACGGTGTTTTCAGAGTCACCGTTGTGCCTTCACCGTTACGCGAGAACACTTCCAAGCTGCCGCCCATTCTCTCGGCTCGATGGCGCATGTTCACCAGCCCGTTGCCATCCACTGGCCCGGTTACATCGAAGCCTCTGCCGTTATCGCTTAATTTAACTTCGAGCCAACCAGCCTCGGCCCTTAAAATTATGTCAGCCTCGGTGCATTTGGAGTGGCGGGCTATGTTGCTGATGGCCTCCTTAAAAATCAGAAGCACCTCCCGGCGTGTTTCAGTCCCCAATCTGATATCCCGATCATCGGACGGACCCTCAAAGTGGAAAGCGATGCTGCGAGCCGAAAACACATCGCTCGCGAAGCGGCGCATTCTCTTGGTCAGATCAACGAGGCGATCTCTCTTGGGGTTGACCGCCCAGACTATATCGCTCATCGAGTCAACCAACTCGCGCGAGGTGCCTGAAATCAAAGAGAGAGCCTCCGTCATCCGCGGGTCATCGCCGCGCGACCGCTGGCCGGCGACTTCGCTGGCCATTGCAATCAAAGACAGGTTTGTACCGATGTCGTCGTGCAGATCTGTTGCTATGCGCGTGCGGACCCGTTCCACTTTTAGTTTCTGCGTTAGTTGATATCGATACATCGAATAGATCGCAAAACCGATCACAACCGCGGCGAATGTCAGAAACCACCACCGCTGCCAAACCGGCGCATCGACTCTGAATTCGAGCATCGCCGGTTGCGGACTCACGCTACCTTCTGAGTTGACCGCACGCACAAAGAAGTGATAATCGCCAGGCTTTAGGTTTGCGTAGTTGACCGAACGTTGAAAGGTGAGCGGTTGCCAATCTGTGTCCGCCCCGTCGAGCTTATATTGATAGCGTATCAAATCGCCCGCAGCGAAAAAGACGCTGCTGAAACCGATTTCCAGGTGATTTTGATCCGCGGCAAGCTGAAATCCGCGCAGGTTTGTCTCTCCAATCTCCGATATGTGTTGCGACTCGCCTACGACCTTGATTCTGTTGATGAAGATTGGCGGGGGTGCGCGCCCAGTCTCTGTCTGGGGGAGAAGCCGAGACACACCCGAACTCGTCCCGAACCAAAATGCGCCGGCGCTATCGCGAAACATCATGACCACCTGGTCATTCGCCAGCCCGTCGGTTGCCGTGAATAGTTTGACGCTGCCCGTATCAAAATCAACGTGATTCAAGCCACGAGCCGTTCCAACGTAGAGTCTGTTCATACGGTCTTCGGCAATGCTGAGGATGGAATTGCTCGCCAGCCCGTCTAACACCGTATATTTTACTACCTGGGGCCGCTCCGAGGCAGGGTCATCAATTCTTCCCAACCCTCCTTTGCTACTGGCAATCCACATGCGCCCGGCGCTGTCACACAGGAGTTGCTTGATTCCGCCTTCGGGTATGCCGTCAGCCGCAGTAAAGATTGCGAATCGATCTCCCCGGAAGCGGGCAATATCACCTTTCTCAAATCCAACCCATAGATTCCCCGCCTTGTCTTCGCAAATTGTCGAGAAAGGACCGCTCGCAGGCAGACCGTCATTTTGCGAGTAAGTAAGAAATCTACTTGTCTTTCTTTCCCATCTGACGACTTTGGATTCTATTTCAGAGTATGCGGAAATCCATATATCGCCGCGCGAGTCCTCATAAACGTCGTGAAGCTTGTCTGCCGGCAGACCGTCCTTAATTGTGTAGTGGCCAATTGGCCGAGCCGTGAGAATATCTTCAATACGGCTCGCCGCTGCAAAGCGGAAAAGACCTTCGCGCGTGGGCCACCACCATTCGCCGTGGCTGTCTCGAATAGGAATTTGCCTCTGATACCAATCGAAAGACAAAACAGAAAACGCACGCGGTTTTATTTTTTGTGAGACGAACTCTTCCCCGCCGAATCTGTCTATAGAAAAATGTCGATCATCGAATCGTGTGTAGAGATTGATTTCGCCGTCGCTTGATTTTGTGATGCGATAGACGTCGCGATAGCCAACGCCATCTGCTTCCGTATAGGTAGTAAATCCGTTGCGGGCCAGTCGTATTGCTCCATCTGCTGTGCCTATCCATAGATTCCCGCACATATCTTCGGCAAGCGACCAGACACTTGCGTCTCTCATGTCCTTCAGATCGAGCCGAGGACGAAATCGCCCCTCATCCTTAAGAAACTCGTATAGTCCACAAGCTGTGCCGACCCAGAGTCTGCCGTCGTGGCCCCGAAATAATGTGTTCACATCAAAACAAGGCAGTCCCTCCTTGACTGAATACACGCGAGCAGCAGGGCTCTGTCCGCCAGGTACAGACCCAGGTTGCGTGATGCCGTACAAGCCCAGCCTTGTGCCTATCCAGAGACTGCCACTGCTCTCTTCCACTATGCCCATCAGTGGACTGTCCGGCACTTTCAGTTTTGATGTAATGCTCTCAATCCGGCCGTCAGAAAAGCGGCGAAAAAGCTCCCTCCGTGTAGCTATCAACAGCACTCCGCGCTGCTCTTCAATGATGGCCGCGATCCGGTGATGCTCGAAGGCATTGGTCTGTATCCCAAGCTCGACATAGTGAAACAGCGGCTCACCGTTCATCATCTCGATTTGATAAAAGCCCTCCAGGGTTCCGCACCATATACCAGTCGCGCTGTCTTCATACAAAACTTTCATATGTGAACCGGTCTCGTCCGGGCCGGGACGATAAACTGTAAACATCGGCGGAACATTCGGTTGCGCCGCGATTCTGTCTTGCGGCAAAGGAACACCCACTGGATTGAACACGCACAGCCCTGCATATGTCGCCACCAAAAACACGCCGCTACGAGTTTCCAGGAAATCATCCACCCAGTTGCTAGGCAATCCTTGCTCAGTTGTATAATTGGTGAAGGTGTAGCCGTCGAAACGCGAAAGGCCCTCTTCGGTGCAGAACCAAAGAAACCCGCGCGAGTCGCGCACAATTCGACTTATCTTATTGCTCACAAGCCCGTCCGCGATGGTGTAGGTCTGGATCGGAAGCCGCTCGCTTCGAGCTACGTTTGCCATAGCTCCAAGCAAGCTCATCACCAAGCCAATCCATACGATCCTTTTTGTGGAGCCGCACACTGGCATACTGGTCGCTTCATGGAGCCAAGCCGTTCACTTGGCTTGTATTATTTCAATCGAAGCTCGATGGCGGTGAGCATTCTGTCATGCTCGGCGATGGTTGACGAGGCAACGGGTCTAACCGTCCGGCTTGACCACCTCGGACGCGCGAAGGTCACGCAGCAATATTGAGGGAATGGGAAAGGCTTGGTCGCGGCGTGCTCTGCAAGGCGGAGCCGTGTAGCTGTCTGCGAAGGAAACCCTTCACCCCGGTGGCCAAGCGAGCTTGCGGCCGCCGAGCACGTGAACGTGTAGATGGGCTACGCTCTGTCCGGACAGATCGCCCGTGTTGATCACAACTCGATAACCGGTTTCGGCAATCTCCAACAGATTGGCAACCTTCGCCGCTGTGTAGAGTAGATGCCCGAGCAGCGACACATCCAGCTTGGAAGCGTCGTTGAGCGATTCCAGATCATGCTCTCGCGGAATTAACAAAACGTGGACGGGCGCTTGCGGGTTGGCGTCTTTGATCGCAACGATGTTGTCGTCCTCATAGACGAACTCCGCGGGCGTGTCCTTGGCGGCGATGCTACAGAATACGCAACTCTGATCGGACATGGTTTCCATAGTGTTCTCGCCAACGATTATCACCAACCTTCGCAAATCAGTCAAATTCAATTGCGGTGATAAGTCAGGGGTTTAGGGTTTGTGGTTTATGGTTTGTAGTTTGGGGGCTCGGGCGATTTCTCGTGATCGATGATTAAGCGGCGCATCACCGGCCTCAAACCCCAAACCCCGAACCCCAAACCCTAAACCACAAACCAAAAACCAGAAACCACCTTTATTCCCTGAACCTTTCGATCTGAGCGCCGACCGAGCTCAGCTTCTCTTCGATCTTCTCGTAGCCGCGATCGATGTGGTAAACGCGATCGACGATCGTCTCTCCGCGCGCCGCAAGTCCGGCCAATACAAGTGACGCAGAAGCCCGCAAGTCCGAGGCTTGAACTCGCGCGCCCATCAACCCGCCGCCGCCCTCTACCACTGCCTGCGGGCCGTTCAGATGGATATTCGCACCCATCCTCAACAGTTCCGAGGCGTGCATGAAACGATTCTCGAAAATAGTCTCGGTGATTGTGGAGACTCCGCCGGCCAGCGCCATCAAAGCCATGTACTGAGCTTGCACATCGGTGGGAAACCCGGGATGCGGTAACGTCGTAACGTCCGCTGGCTTGAGGTGATCGGCGGCTTTCACTCTGAGCGAGAAGGCGTTTGGTTGTTCGATGGTCACGCCTGTTTCGCGGAGCTTATCGAGCACCGCCGTGATGTGCTGAGGGTTGCAGTTCGTTATGTCGAGACAACCGCCGGTGATGGCCGCCGCGACCGCGAACGTCGCCGTCTCGATGCGGTCGGGGATTACCGTATGCTCCGCGCCGCCAAGCCTCTCGACTCCTTGGATTCTTATCGTGCTTCGCCCGGCGCCTTCGATTCGAGCGCCCATTTTGTTTAGCAGTTCGGCGAGGTCGACAATCTCGGGCTCGCGAGCCGCGTTGTTCAGAACCGTTACTCCATCGGCGAGCGCCGCAGCCATCATCAAGTTCTCGGTGCCAGTGACGGTGACGGTATCGAAGTAGACCGCACTGCCCTGGAGTCTCGCGGCTCGCGCGATTACGTCGCCGCCTTCAAGTGTCACCGAAGCGCCGAGCTTCTCGAACCCAGCGAGGTGAAGATCGATCGGGCGCTGACCGATGGCACAGCCTCCGGGCATCGAGACTCGCGCTTCGCCGAAGCGCGCAAGCAGCGGCCCCAGGGCGAGCACGGATGCGCGCATGGTCTTGACTAGCTCGTAGGATGCCTCGAAGAACTCGACCTTGTCCGCTGAGATTTTCAGCGTGCGAAGCTCGGGCATAAGCACATGACTGCCCAGGTCTTCCAACAGGCGGCGCATCGTGATGATGTCGCGCGCGTACGGCAGGTTGTGCAGCGTGACCGTCTCGGAGGTCAACAGCGCTGCCGCCATGCAGGGCAGCGCTGAGTTCTTGGCGCCGCTTATCTGAACGCGCCCTTCCAGCCGTCGCCCGCCCTGGATTCTGAATTTATCCATCGCCGCCCTTCACCCGCTCTAGCGGACGGAGATGTTAGCACATCGACAAGGGTGCGCGCACAATCCGAAGGCAGACTGTCTGATCTAGCCGGTACAGCAGTTTATCCAGATCGCAAGGACGATGAGCGCGATTCCAGCGCCTATCGCGATCCCGATGGCGACTTTTGCGCCGGTGCCGAGGTTGTGGCCCTTCACCTGAGTGACATCGGCGTAGGCTACCGGCGAATTGGTTCCGGTTTTCGGATCCGCAACTACGAATGAGTCGTCTTTCACCTCGCTGATGTAGCCGACTAGTACTTTCTTGTCCCGGAGCTTGATCGCAACCAGCGAATCGTTCCCGGTCCCGAGCTTCAATATGCCGGCTTTGACCTTCTCGGTGAGTTTGGTTTGTTTGTCTGGTTTCGCGCTGGCCGAAGCCGAGGGGACGCTTACGAGAGCGCAGACCAGTAATCCTGTCAGAGTGATCGCTAGAATTCGATTGTGCATGGTTCCTCCTGGTTTGTAGTGATTGTGTGAAGGGCGGCACAAAGCATCAACGCCGGATGCCGCCAGAGAGTACTCGCGACTGAGAACTCGAGGTTAGCTTGTGCAACGCGCGTGCCTTCAACTCAAGTGTTCAGACCGTCGGTTTGGCTATTGTTCTTCCGGCCGGCAACCGCGAGTGACGCAGTATTTCCGTTGCGTGTGACGCGCGAGCCCTGCGTTGTTTTGAAAAGCGGACTGATTCACGAAGGTGCGCACGGCGGGAGGTAAGGCAGGCGGCGGCGCGCCTCAAACGGTTGTAGCGCTCCCGACGGCGGGCGAGTCGACGATCTCCCACGCCCCGTCGTCTCGAAGGACTCGCGATACGAGCGCCGTGTGCACGCCGTGGCCGGACCGCTCGGCTTCAACGTGTCCAAGAACCGGCATTCCGAACAGCGCGAGGTCGCCGATGATGTCGATGATCTTGTGACGCACGAACTCGTCGGCAAACCTCAACCCCTCTTGATTCAAGATGCCGCCTTCGGGAGTCAGTACGATGGCGTTCTCAAGCGAACCCCCACGAGTCAGCCCCATGTTACGGAGCGATTCGATCTCGTCCAGGAATCCGAAAGTGCGGGCAGAGGCGACCTGGCGAGCAAACTCGCCGTTGATGATTTGAATCTCGTGGCGCTGCGTTCCGATCATCGGGTGAGGGAACTCGATCAAACACGAGATGGAGAGGACCGGCGCTGGGCTAATACTCATGCGGCGGTTGCCTTCGGTTACTTCCACCCGCTTAAGCACCCGAAGAAACTGGCGTGGGGCTTCGAGCTGAGCGACGCCCGCCTGCTCGATCATCTCGATAAACGGCTCGGCGCTTCCATCGAGGATTGGCACCTCGAGCGAATCGACTTCGATGATGCAGTTGTCGATCTGACTTCCGGCAAGGGCGGCCAGCAGATGTTCGACGGTCGCGATCATCACGCCCTTGCGCATGAGCGTCGTGGCGTAGCTCACTCGCGCGACAAACTGAGGCGCTGCCTGTATCTCGAAGTTGTTCAGGTCCGTACGGCGGAAAACATATCCGGTGTAGGCAGGCGCGGGCTTAAGCGTAATGCGCGAAGGCTCGCCCGTGTGAAGTCCGTGGCCGCGCGTTGATACCGCCCTTTCGAGCGTCGTTTGTCTGATCAAATCTAAGACCCCTGGCCAATCGATTGTGAGAGCTTGAATCATGCTGTGGCAATGGGCGTGCCAACAAGCCCAGGCTCGAACGCCTGTCAGTTTTCGTCGAAAGCGGCGGTTGGTGGTCGTTGAACGCAGCGCACTGTCGCACTCGCGCCACGCCGGGTGTTGTCTGCCGTCCCATGACTTTCATCGATTGCCGGGCTAGAATGAGGCGCTTTCAAACTTCTGACCGGGGACGATTGATGAAACCAACTGAGAATATTCCTGCAGGAACGACTGCCGAGAGAACGATAACCGTGACGAGGGAGATGACCGTTGCGCACTTTCACGACGAGATGCCCGAGGTCTTTGGCACGCCGATAATGATCTATCACATGGAGGTTACGGCAAGCGACGCGATCCAAAAGCTCCTGCCCGACGGATGGGTTTCGGTTGGAGTAGTGGTAAACGTCAAACACCTCGCGGCGACGCCGGTCGGCATGAAGGTGACGCTAAAGGCGCAAGTCGTGGAGGTCGCTGACCACGCGATCACGTTTTCGGTCGAGGCTTACGACGAGGTCGAGAAGATCGGCGAAGGAGTTCACGTGCGCGCGCCGGTCGAGATGTCGCGTTTCATCAAACGGGTTCAGCGCAAGGAGCAAAGCGCTAAGGGCTAAGGGCAAAGAGCAAAGGGCAAAGGGCTAAGGGCTAAGGGCAACGCCACTCTGCTCCTCGCTAGTACCGCTTTGTTCTTAGCTCTTTGCCCTTAGCTCTTTGCCCTTTGCTCTTTGCCCTTTGCTCTTCGCCCTTCGCCCTTTGCTCTTCGCCCTTCGCCCTTCGCCCTTTGCTCTTCGCTCTTCGCCCTGATAGTTTGCATTTGAGCGGAGGCGCAGGGGGCCTGGTGGTCCTCGCAGACTTCAAATCTGTTAGCGGGTTGTCGAGAGGCGGCCTGGGTGGGTTCGATTCCCACACGCCTCCGCCAAGAAAAACAGTGGTCAGTTCTCCAGTGGTCAGTGGTCAGTGGTTAGTTAAGGGATGACGGGCTTGTAAGGGGCGGCTCCTTTGATGAGCCTCGGAGAAGAAGATGGCGAGTCACAAAATAGCTTGCGTGCAGATGGACGTTGAGATCGGCAATGTCGAAGCTAATCGGTTAAAGATAGTCGAGCGTATTGAGTCGGCCGCGGATTGCGGCGCCGAGCTTGTAATCTTTCCCGAGTGCGCGCTCACAGGATACTGCTTCGAATCGCTCGACGAGGCTAAACCGTTTGCTGAAACGCTGGACGGTCCTTCGGCACAAGCCATCGTGGACGCCTGCGCCCGTACTGGAACGCACGTTGTTGCCGGATTCATCGAACGCGACGGCGAGAACTTCTACAATGCGGCGATCCTTTGCGGACCAGGTGGTGGCGGGATCATCGGGAACTATCGCAAAGTTCATCTTCCGTTTCTCGGAGTCGATCGCTTTCTGACGCCGGGAGACAAGCCTTTCCGCGTCTTCGATCTTCCGTTCGGCCGGATCGGGATCAACATCTGCTACGACGCGAGCTTTCCTGAAGCCTCGCGCGCGCTCAAGCTCTTGGGCGCCGAGTTGATCGTCCTCCCGACCAACTGGCCGACCGGCGCTTGGCGAACCGCTGAGTTCATCATCAACACGCGAGCTTGCGAAAACCATATAAACTTCGCTGCCGTGAATCGATGCGGCGTCGAGCGCGGCTGGGAGTTTATCGGGAGAAGCAAAGTAGTAGATGTGAACGGCGACACGATCGCAGAAGCAGCACGCGAAGGCGAAGAGATGCTGGTTGTGGAAGTTGATTTTCAGGAAGCCAACAACAATCGAATCGTCAACGTCGCTGGGTCTTACGAGATAGACCGCCTCGCCGACCGCCGCCCTGAGTTCTATGGCTCGATCACTTCGACGACGACCAAATCTCGGACAGAAGTAGCATAGACTTTAGTCTGTGTCCCTCGCCATCCATAGATAGTTTTGCAGGCGAGATATTTTCGCACGGGGATCACAGACTAAAGTCTATGCTACGTTCGCTTCTCTCCCAGTGACGACAGATTTCCGGAAACTATTTCGCTCAGAAATTGATTGAACGCCGATCGCGGCACCACGTAGTCGCAGCCTGCCGCTTGAGCGCTGCGAATTAGCTCAGTCTGCACATGCGAAACAAAGGACACTACCGGGATCGAGCTGAGACCGGGCGTTGATTTGAGAAACTCAATCGCCTCGAGCGGGTCGATTCGATCTGAGTTCAAGTCGATGATAACCAGAGACGGAGGGGTTGCTGAGAGTTGCTCAAGCTGCTCGCGGGATTTGACGCGAACGATTTGGCTGCCGGCCGCGGCGGCGGCGGCGTTTATCTTCGAGGCGAAGAACATGTCGTCGACAAGAACGCATATCGTCCTGGCTTCATTCATCGAGTCCTCCGAGCAGTCTGTTGCGTGTGCATTCTAACTGAACCAGCCGCGGCCGACGAAATAGCCGCGCCGGAAATCCGTGGAGTCCGCTACTCCGCGGACAGTCAGTTGATAATCCATCGATCGTGAGGCTATCATACCCAACTCTGATCGCGGGTGGATTTACCATCTGACTTAATCAAATCTTGAAATCAACGGAGGAATCCAAATGAAGCTCAAAGCAATTCTCGTTGCGGTTTTCTTGCTTGCAGCGGCGGCGGTTAACGCTCTCGCGGCCGATCCAAAGCTCGACGGCGCGTACAAGTACGTATCAACCACTTTCCCGGGCGGCTCACAGACCGAAGCCGACGCCAAAGGCATGATCGTCGTGCATGGCAAGTACATAGCTTTCGTTCGGGCCGGTGTCGGGCGCAAGACCTGGAGCCAGGAAGAGCCCAAGGAAGAGCGCGAGAAGAAAATCATCGCCGCTTATAACGGCCTGTCGGCGACGGCGGGCACTTTCGAGATTCAGGGGAACATCATCACTCTTCAGCAAGTCGCGCAAGCGGCCCCGGCTACGATGGGAACCGCAGTCAAGTACGAGTACAAGCTAGACGGTAAGACCCTTACGTTAAAACCGGTTGGGAACGCGGGTGTCGAGTTCAAGTTCGAGCGATTGCCTTAAACAAGCGATGTACGAACTCTGCCAGGGAAAAGGGGCCGCCTCGTCGAGGGGCGGCCTCTGAGAGTCTCAATTTAACTTCCGTCGTGCCACCCGTCGTCGAACCGCCTCAATCAATGAATCACCGCTCCTAAGGAGGACCACCACCTTGAAAACACTCCGCAGCGCGATGCCTCTCTGCCTTATCGCCGTTCTTTTAGCCTCGCCGCTTGCCGCGTTGGGCCAAGAGCAAAAGCCCGCCGAAAAGCCCTCGGCAGACAAGCCGGCCAAGTCTGCGGTCAAGGAAGCCGACTCAAAGAAAGAGGAGCCGAAGAAGCCCGACCCAATGTCATCGGGAACATTCACAGGCCTGAAGCTTCGTTCGATCGGACCGGCTACCACCGGTGGAAGAATAATCGCGATAGCGGTCGACCCGAATGACTTCAGCCGGTATTTCGTCGGCGTGGCATCGGGCGGAGTGTGGAAGACGACAAACGCCGGCATCACCTGGGCTCCGGTGTTCGACAACGAGAGCTCGTACTCGATCGGCACAGTTGTCCTCGACCCGAAGAACCCGCTGACCGTCTGGGTTGGCACCGGCGAAAACAACAGCCAGCGAAGCGTGTCTTACGGTGACGGAGTGTACCGTTCCGACGACGGCGGCAAGACGTGGAAGAACACGGGGCTTAAAGCTTCGGAGCGCATCGGGCGGATCGCGATAGACCCACGCACTTCGGATCATGTCTACATAGCCGCTCAAGGCCCGCTGTGGGGACCGGGCGGAGATCGCGGCCTGTTCAAGACGACCGATGGCGGCAAGAGCTGGAAGAGCGTTCTCTCGATCAGCGAGAACACAGGCGTAACGGACGTAGTGATCGACCCGGAGAATCCGGACACGTTGTATGCCGCTTCGTATCAGCGGCGGCGGCACGTCTGGACACTGATCAACGGCGGACCCGAGAGCGCGATCTACAAATCGACCGACTCGGGCGCGACCTGGAACAAGTTGAAGGCGGGACTTCCCAACGTCGATATGGGCCGCATCGGTCTTGCGGTCTCACCCGTTGACACGAACGTCGTGTACGCGACTATTGAAGCCGCTGACCGCAAGGGCGGCATCTATCGCTCGACTGATCGCGGCGGAAGCTGGGAGCGGCGCAATCCATTCGAAGCCGGATCTATGTACTATGCTCAGATAACAACCGATCCAAAGGACGTCGATCGGATCTACGTGATGAACGTGTTTCTTCAGGTCTCCGACGACGGCGGCAGGACCATGCGGCCGCTCGGCGAGAAATCAAAACACGTTGACAATCACGCCATCTGGATCGATCCGGTCAACACGAATCATTATCGGGTTGGCTGCGACGGCGGGTTGTACGAGAGCTACGATCGCGGGGCGAACTGGCGCTTCTTCTCAAACATGCCTATTGGTCAGTTCTACGATGTGACGACCGACAACTCGACTCCCTTCTACAACGTCTACGGCGGACTGCAAGACAACTACAGCCTGGGAGGTCCGTCGCGAACCCGAAGCGTGTCGGGCATCGTCAACTCGGATTGGTTCGTGACGCAAGGCGGCGACGGCTTCCGCACCCAGGTCGATCCCGAAGACCCGAACACGATTTATTCCGAGCTTCAGTACGGCGTTATCGTGCGCTACGACAAACGCACCGGCGAGCGAATGGGCATTCAACCGTCACCGGCTCGCGGCGAAGACGCGCTTCGATTCAATTGGGACTCGCCGTTTATCATCAGCCCGCACTCGCACACGCGGCTTTACTTCGCCGCCGACAAGCTCTTCCGCAGCGATGACCGGGGTGATACCTGGCGGCCGATCAGCGGCCAGCTATCGCGGGGGATTGATCGAAACAAGCTCCCAGTGATGGGGAAGATTTGGGGACCCGACGCCATAGCCAAACACCAATCGACTGACCCGTTCGGCAATTCGTCAGCGCTCGCCGAGTCGCCAAAGAAGGACGGCTTGATTTATGTCGGCACCGACGACGGCTTGATTCAAGTCACCGAGGACGCGGGTAAGAACTGGCGCAAAATCGAGAGCTTCCCGGGCGTGCCCGACATGACTTATGTCTCGCGTATCTCGGCTTCGCAGCACGATGTGAACACCGTGTATGCGGCGTTCGAGAACCACAAGCGAAGCGACTTCGGGCCCTACCTTCTGAAAAGCACGGACAGGGGCGGCTCGTGGACTTCGATCAAAGGCAATCTGCCGGCTAATCATCCGGTTCTGGCGTTTGCCGAAGATCACGTCAACCCGAACCTGCTATTTGCCGGAACCGAGTTCGGAGTGTTCTTCACAATCGACGGCGGGCAGAAGTGGGTTCAGCTCAAGGGCGGCATGCCGACGATCTCGGTGCGCGACCTGGCAATTCAGAAGCGAGAGAACGATCTGGTCGTCGGAACGTTCGGCCGGAGCGTTTACATACTCGACGACTACACGCCGCTACGAACGCTGAAGTCCGAAATGCTTCAGAACGAAAGCGCGCTGTTCTCGGTCAAGGACGCGATGATGTACATCCAGGCTCAACCGCTCGGCGGGCGAGGCAAGTCCTTCCAGGGCGAGTCGTTCTTCATCGCTGACAATCCTCCGTTTGGCGCGACCTTCACTTACTATCTGAAAGAGGCGCCGAAGACTCAAAAACAAAAGCGCCAGGAAGCCGAGAAGGAAGCCGAGAAAGGCGGCGAGGTGCCGTACCCGAAGATGCAGCAGCTCAGCGCCGAAGAGGAGGAAGAGGAGCCTTCATTGTTCGTCACGGTCTCCGACGCGAACGGACGAGTTGTCCGGCGTCTGAATGCGCCCGCGTCGCCCGGGATGAACCGCGTAAACTGGGACCTCCGGCATCCGGCGGCTGTTCTATCGACGCGTACTCCTTCGCCTGAAGAGGAAATATTCGGCGACCCGCCGGGCGGACCGCTTGTGATGCCCGGCAAATTTTCGGTCACGCTCTCAAGGCGAGTGAACGGGGTAACGACTCAGGTCGCCGAGCCTCGGGAGTTCTCGGTCTATGTGGAAGGCCAGTCGTCGATGACGGCGGCGGATCGAACCGCGCTTGCGGAGTTTCAGCAAAAGGTCTCGAGGCTTCAACGCGCGGTCGGCGGGGCCGTCGAGACGGCGAATCAGTTAAAGACGCGGCTTGGGTTGATCAAGCGGGCGTTAAACGAAACTCCAGCGGCGGAGGCTCGGCTGACCGACGACGCCGCGGCGATCGACAAGAAGGCAAGCGACATTCTCAAGGCACTCCGCGGTGACCAGGCGTTGCGGGCGCGGCAAGAGAACCTGCCCGACTCGATCACCGAGCTCGTCGGTACAATAGTGGGCGGCCAGCGAATGGCTATCCAGCGCCCCACTCAGACGCAGATGGACCAATACGCGGCCGCGGCGGCGGAATTTGGGCAAGTGCTCGCGCGGCTTCGGACGCTGATCGAGGGCGACCTGGCCAGGCTTGAGAAGGCGATGGAAGCCGCGGGCGCTCCGTGGACTCCGGGTAGAATCCCCGAATGGAAGGACAGCTAGCCGGTCCGAGGGCGGTGCCATCGCGCCGCCCTTCCGCGCCACCCCTGACGCAGGAGCCCAGCCCTCTCGCAGTTCGGTTAGTTCCACCTCATCACGGCTCACTGGCCAGCTCATAGACGGGGCGAACGTCCTCGCTCCGTCCGCTCACCATCAAGTCTCAGAGTCCAACAAGGCTCCAAAAAATAAATCCGATGCTTTGAAGATTCTTTGCAGAAAAGCGCTGGCGTTCCGCGTCTATCTGTCTTGAGGGAGAAATAGAAACAGATTTTGACGGGGAGCGTTGATTGAGCGAGCGATACGGATTCATACGCGGCGGTCCTTCCGCTCAAGCAAACGCACCGCCGGTTTTGGCTGGTTCCTTCATAGCCAGCCTACAAGGACCTGGATGCGCGGATCATCCCCTCCCCGCATCCGGGAGTGAGCCTCAGTCCTTCCTATAACCAGACTTTCGCCTGAGAGTCGAGAGGCTCAAATGAGGGGCGCGGGGGCTAACGCTTCTCGCGCCCCTCTCCCTTTTCATCGAGGTGGGCGAGCGCGCAACAGCCACGTGGAACCTGTTGTTTTGCTGGTTCCATGGTTCGCACCAATCGAAAAAGAGTTGGAAAGCGGACCAGGCCCTGGCCCGCCTCGATGAAGCGGGTTCTAAGGGATACGAATTCACCGTGGATCGAAAGCATCAGGGAGGCTGGCGAGCGCGGCTCGCTTGAGAGTTTCGGGTAGTGTCCTAAAGTTGTGGTGCTCGCATTGTCGGCGAATCGACCAACCGCCAAGACGCCAAGAGCACCAAGATTCTCAACGGATTCTTTGGTCTGACCTTGGCGTTCTTGGCGTCTTGGCGATTTTCCAATCAAGCAACACACAAATAGGACACTACCGAGTTTCGGCTCGCATTGGCTACCGCTCGCGCTAGAATCCAACCCCGGTTTCGCGCGTAGTCATCATCGGCCCGAACCAAAGCTGAATGCTGGCGCCGACCGGAAAGCTCCAATGGCATAATCGCTCCAGAAGAACAGCAGTGGTTCGGGCTCAAACAACGGCATCAATCGGGCGGCCAAACGGCGCGCCGAAATACATCGACTAAGATACTCAGGAGGGAGAATCGTGAAGAAAACTCACTCAGTGTTTGTTTCCATGCTGATCTTCATCTTGCTCGGCTCGTTCGCGATGAACGCGTCCGCTCAAGGCAACAAGGACTCGCTTTACAAACGGCTCGGAGGTTACGATGCGCTGGCGGCAGTCACCGATGATTTCATCGTGCGTCTTGCTACGGACAAGACGTTAAGTCGTTTTTTCGTAGGTGCCAGCGACAACTCGAAAGACAGGATTCGTCAGTTGGTGAAGGATCAGTTGTGCGCCGCGACCGGCGGACCGTGCGTGTACATCGGCCGCGATATGAAGACTTCGCACAAAGGGCTCGGGATCACGGAAGAGGATTGGAACATCGCGGTGAAACACCTTTTGGCGACGCTCACGAAGTTCAAGGTCCCGGAGAAAGAGCAGAAGGAAGTGGCTACGGCAATCTCGGGGCTGAAAGCTGACATAGTAGAAAAACCGTGATGCTTTGATTCGCGCGCGGGCGTTTGCAGGGCGCGCACCCGAGACAGACTCGCTTACAGTAAGGCGCGAGGAGACCGCGAGGTTTCTTCGCGCCTTGTTTTTCTGGCGAGCCTTCACGATCTCGAAGGCAAGCCCACACAATTGGAACATTCAACAGTTGTAAAGGTTCAAACACGCAGGAGGTGAAAGATGAGAAAGTCTATCCTGTTAGTTTCAGCAGTAAGTCTGATGTTTCTGTCAGGCTGCGAGCAAAAAAAGGTGGCTGAACAAGCGCAACCGCAGGCCGCCGCGGTTGGAGATTCGACGGCTCAAGGCCGAATCGCGCTCGACAGTCAGGGCGCCCTTAGCGGCGCGCTGGTCACGACCGTTGGCGGAAGACCGCAGCAGGGATCGCTGAATCCAGTATCGATGGATCAGCCTGCTCCTGCTGGGACCGACCGCAAGATCATCCGCAACGGCGAACTGATCGTCGAGACCGATTCGCCTACTGACGGCCAGCGAGCGATCACTGCGATCGCCGAATCGCACGGCGGCTTCGTGGTGACTTCGGAGTTCAAACGCAACGACGCAAAGGGCCAGTCAACGCCCAACCAGACCGTCACAGTTATCGTTCGCGTTCCCTCAGCCCAGTTCCTGGCAACTATCGAACAGATTCGGGGCGTCGGCAGCCGGATCATTCAAGAAAAGATCACCGGTCAGGATGTTTCCGAGGAGTATCTGGACCTCGAAGCTCGCATCCGAACCAAGAAAGCTCTCGAAGCTCAGTTTCTCGAAATCATGAAACAGGCGCGAAAAGTGTCCGACGCGCTCGAGGTTCAGAGTCAGTTGGCAGATGTTCGAACCGAGATCGAACAATTCGAAGGACGCCGCCGCTTTCTTGAGAATCAGTCGGCGCTTTCGACGATAACGGCCACGCTTCAGATGCCCGCGCCGCTCGTAGCCGCGACAACGACCGGCTTCAGTCACAGCGTAAAGCAAGCCTCTGGTGACGCCGTGGACACCGCCGTCGCAATCTTACTTTTCTTTGTTCAGGCGGTCATCGTTCTCGCTCCGGTTGCTGTTCTGATCGGGCTGCCGGCCTGGTTTGTGTGGCGACTCCTCCGGCGTCGGTTCGAGTTGACCAGGAAGGACGCTCCGGTTGCGGAAGCCCAATAGGGAGCCCACGCAAGGTCAGGCGGAGTTCTCAGTTAGTTGTGATACTTGTTGGTGATGGGCATTCGGCGATCGCGGCCAAACGCGCGCGGGGTAATCTTTATGCCGGGCGGCGACTGGCGGCGCTTGTACTCGGCTGCATCGACACGGTCAACAACCCATCTTACTGTCTCGATCGGGAAGCCCATTCCGGCAATCGAATCGGCGCTCATGTCCTTCTCAATGTAAGCCTCGAGAATCGCATCCAGCACGTCGTAAGGTGGAAGCGTGTCTTGATCCGTCTGGTTCGGCCGAAGCTCGGCCGACGGCGCGCGCGTCAAAGTGTACTCGGGTATGACCGGACGCTGGCCGCGATGGTTGACGTAGTGCGCCAACTCGTACACCAGCATCTTCGGTACGTCCTTCAACAAAGCGAAGCCGCCAACCATATCGCCATACAAGGTCGAGTATCCGACGCTCATCTCGCTTTTGTTGCCGGTCGAGAGCACCAACCCGTGAAACTTGTTCGATAGCGCCATCAGGATGTTTCCGCGAATGCGTGCTTGAAGGTTCTCTTCGGTGGTGTCCGGCGGCAAGCCATCGAACACAGGCGCCAGCATCTTCAAGTACTCGTCAAACGGCTCCCCGATCTCGATCGTTTGAAAATGTAATCCGAGATTCTCGGCGAGCTGCCTTGCGTCGCGCTCAGACTCCGAAGACGAGAACTGGGTTGGCATGAAAACCGCGTTGACGTTCTCGGCGCCGATCGCGTTCGTGGCGATCACCGAGGTCAGCGCTGAATCAACTCCACCCGACAACCCGAGGTACACCTTGTCGAAGCCGTTCTTGCGCACGTAGTCCCGGGTGCCGGTCACGAGCGCAAGATAAGTCTCGGCTGTTTCATCGAGCCTCTCATCCGCGCGTGGCGCAATCGGCGGCCGCTCGCCCGGCGGCCGGAACGCGTCACCGACCTCGACGACGTAGAGCGAGTTGTCGGCGCTGACTCGAAGCTTCTCCTGCCGTCTGCGAGGGTCGTGCAGCCGTTCGGAAAAGACACGTTCGATGTTCAAGTCTGCGACGAGTAGATCTTCTTCAAAAGCCCGCCCTCGCGCGATGACGTGGCCCGCTTCATCGATGATCAAACTGTTTCCGTCAAACACCAGCTCATCCTGCCCGCCGAACAGATTGCAGTACACCAGTGCGACTGCGTTGTCTTCGGCCCGCGTGCACAGCATCCGCTCGCGGTCGATTCGCTTGCCTGCGTGATAGGGCGAAGAGGATATGTTCACGATGACCTGGGCATCGCCGCCGAGCGCTTGAAGCTTGGTCGGGCCGCCCGGGTACCAAATGTCCTCGCAGATGTTTACGCCGACTCGCGCGCCAGAGAACACGAACACCGGACAGCGGGTTCCGGATTGGAAGTAGCGCTCTTCGTCAAACACGCCATAGTTTGGAAGGAAAGTCTTGTGGTAGCTCTCGACCAGCTTTCCGTTCACGATCACCGCAGCCGCGTTGTAGATGTCGGAGCCGTCGGTGTCCACGAAGCCGACGACGGCTATCAAATCGCTTGCGGCGGCGATGATTCGATCGAGAACACGGCGGTTCTCGCGAACGAAATGGGGTTTGAGGAGTAAGTCTTCGGGAGGGTAGCCGGTGAGCGCAAGCTCAGGGAAGGCAATCAAGTCAGCGCCGATCTCTCTGGCGCGCCCGATGTAGTCCAGTATTTGGTGGGCGTTGCCTTCGAGATCACCAACGGTCGGGTTGATCTGTGCTAGCGCTACTCGAATCGTATTCATAACCGTCCTTAGTCATTTGTCCTTTGTCCTTTGCAATCAGTCAAGCAAATGACAAGGGACAAATGACTAGGGACTCACCTCGACTGTGTCCACGATGCCGACGACGGCGGCGTCGATGGGACATTCCTTGCAGTCGAAAGCCATACGCGCGGAGCTGCCTTGCACGATGAGAACGATTTCGTGAACGCCTGCGCCGACTGTGTCAACAGCCACAACGTGACCCTTCTCGTCTTTGCCGTCAACGCCGACCAGCCGGGCTACGAGCAGTTTGCGCCCGTGAAGGCGGTCGTCCTTCCGAGTCGCTACTACTGTTCCAATTATTCGAGCAAGAATCATGGCTTGATGCGTGATGCGTGATCCGTGATTCGTGATTCGTGATTCGTGATTCGTGATCCGTGATTCGTGAGCTGGTCACGCATCACGAATCACGCGTCACGAATCACGCATCACTCTCATTTTCCCCGTGAGTCGGGAGTGACCGGCATGTTCTCGTCCACCGACGAGTGAGGGCGCGGGATTACGTGGACGCTCACAAGCTCGCCAACCCGGCGGGCCGCCGCTGCGCCCGCGTCGGTTGCGGCTTTCACGGCAGCCACGTCGCCACGCACGATCGCGGTCACCAGTCCGGCGCCAATCTTCTCATAGCCGATCAGCGTGACATTTGCGGCTTTCACCATAGCGTCGGCCGCTTCGATCATCGCAACGAGACCCTTTGTCTCGATCATTCCAAGAGCTTCCATAGATTCTCCTTCAGTGATTCTCACTTGTGTTCAACCTGCCGGCGGAAGCATCCAACCACAAACGACTCGCCGCTGGCAACAGTCAGTTCTTCATCTCGCGCGCGACTAGCCGCGCGGCTTCGGTTATGAGCCTGGTCAGTTCCTTCCGAGTCAGCGTCACGCTTTCGTCGCCGTTCGGTTGATACGAGCGGGTGGCGCTGCCCACCGCGCAACCGGAAGAGTGGCCTTGAAGATAGCCGCACGCCTGGCAGCCTCGCGATTCGGGCGACATATAGCCGGCCCGTTCGCGCACGTCCAGCAGCTTTTCGATCGCCTCAGGCGGCAACTCTTGCGGTTTGCCAACCATTCGCGCGATCAACGTGATCTTCGCAAAGTGCTCCAGCGTTTCCATCCGCGCATAAGCCATCTCGAGGTCAGGCCCGTAAGCCACCGCGCCGTGATTGGCAAGCAACAACGCGTCGTGATGCGGAATAAACGGTGAAAGCGAATCCGGCAGCTCGTGAGTCGAAGGCGTGCCATACGCCGTCAGCGGCACGCATCCCAGCGTAAGGATTACTTCCGACAGCAGCGGCTTGTCCAGAGGCACGTTTGCGACGGCAAACCCGGTCCCGAACGGCGGGTGCGCATGCACGATTGCGTGAACGTCAGGCCGCAGCGAGTAGATAGCCTTGTGCATTGAGAACTCGGACGACGGACTGCGCTCGTCGCGCCGCAGCTTCGTTCCGTTGATGTCCACCAGCACGAGCATGTCCTCGGTCATCCGGCCCTTGCACACCATGGTCGGCGTGGTGAGGATATGACCGTCGTAGAGCCTCGCGCTGACGTTGCCATCCGAGGCGGCGACAAAGCCTTGCTCGTAGATACGGCGGCCTATCTCGACGATCTGTTGTCTGAGTTCGCGCTCGGTTTGCATTCTTTCACTGTTGTCAAAGGATATGTGCGAGTTGTCTGCGCTTGCTGTTTGATCGCGCCGATTGTTTGCGTCTCAAAGTGTCCCGTGCCGCGCGCCACACTGTCAAGCGTGAGTGATGAACGGTTGTGGTGCTGTGTGTCAGTAGCTCGACCGTTAGAGAGAGCTCTCCCTAACGGTCGAGCTACTGACACACATTCAAACTAAACCGCCACCCGCAAAACATCTAAGTTTGCCGTTTGCCGCGACGCTGCTTCATAATTGGCCGTCACTCGGTTCACTCAAAGGCAGACCGGCCGATTGTTATGCCCACACGTCCCGACAGATTCCCGATACTGCAAGCGCGTCCGGCGCATGACTTGATGAACAGCGTGACCCGTGCGCAGAAGGAGCTTGCCGCGATTCATCTCACGCCTGAACAGAAACAGGATCTTGATCGCTGGGTTGAGGTTGAATTCGTTTGTGCAACTCTCGGATTGGAAGGCGTTGTCGCATCCAGCGAAGAAGTGGCGCGCGTTGCGGCTGAATCTGCGGCGGGAGGCGGCATTGCTCGCGAAGACAGGCGAGAGATTTGCGACACCCTCAAGTCGATCAACGCAGTTAGGTCGCTCGCCGCAAACCACGGTACTGCCGGCTCTCTGACGCCGTCACTGCTGATCGAACTTCACGACGGCTCACGACCACACGCGCCGAGTAGCACCGTCGTCTCGAGGCCGTCGCCCGAGCCTGCCGCGGCTACGCTGTTGTTAGCAAAGCTCGAGAGTGCCTGTCACTGGTTTGCGGCTGATTCATTCATCGAGCTTCACCCCGCCGAACAGGCTGCGATCGTGCTTATGCGGTTGATCGAGCTCAAGCCGTTTGAAGAAGGAAACAAGCGAACGGCGCTTGCCGCGTCGAGCTTGTTTACTCTGCGAAGCGGGTTTCCGCCGATCATCATTAGTCCCAGCTTACACGCTGCGTATCGAACGGCGCTGAACGAAGGAATGAAGATGAACACAAAGCCGATGGTCGATCTGGTGGCGCAGGCGTTAGTAACAACGATTGGTGAAATGATCGAGCGGGTTCGTTCCAAATAAGGCAGGTTACTTGCGGCCCTTACTCGCGCGCGGTTTGCTTGCGGCTTTCTTCACGGTCAGTTTTGGCGTCAGTCTGGTGACAAATATGCGGCCGGCGTCGCGTCTGGCTTCGTACTCGGCGGGAACCGGTTGGTCGTTCTCATCCAGTTCGTGAATCGTGAAGCCCTTGCGCCCCGAAGCTGTGCCCAAAGTCACCGGCAAAACTCCTCGCAGGCCGTCGAATATGCCGCCTCCCACGTAACGGCCCTGCTCCGGTGAGTAGGTCAATATCCACAAACGTGTGAAGTCGATCGGGCCTTCGGTGCTCAGGCTCTTCATCATTCCGATGTAGTTGTCCTTGAGCACGCCTTTCTTATCCCTGGTCTGATCGAGCACGACCCAACCCGTGAATCTTCTACCCTCGCCTTCGAGGTAGAGTATTTCGTCGGGAACGTCGAGTTGGACCTGCTGGGCGCCGACCCAACCCGCGCGCAGGACTTCGCTTTCGGGCAAGCGCACTTGATACCAGAGCACCGTGCGAGTTTCGGGCTCGTCGCTGTCATCCGATTCGTCCGAGTCGGGCTGCTTCTCAGGCTTGAAGGTCGTGCGAGTCTTGCCGGCTATCTCGACCATCATCCCCCGGCTGAGATGGGTCACCACATCACCGCCGGGATCCAATCGAAGGCGCGTTTGGACCTTCAGCCGGCCGACGCCCTGAGAGGGAAGCGACTTCGACTTGTCGAACAACTCCTGCGATTTGTCGACTAGCGATTTATTGATGACGCTGCGAGCTTCGACCCATCCCTCGGTTGCATCCTTGGTCTTGGTTCGGACTCTGTACCATTCGTTCGTGCGGGTAGGCGTCTTGAATTCCGCTTGTTCGAGTATTTCGAGCCGATCGCCGCGCTTCACTTCGGCTAGAGGCAGCGCGGCCGGTGCAGTAGTCGAACGAATCGTCAGCTTCTGAGCAACCACGATGCCTTCGTCGATCTTTGACTCTCCGGACATCAGCTTACAGCCGCTCGCAAAGCAAGCCATCGCAATGACAGGAATCCAGAAAAGCTTTCTCATTATTGATGCGGCGATCGGCATGGGTTTGATGATGAAAGAACCTAGCTAGGGTGGATGCGGATGTCAAGCATAGCTCAGGCTGCCCGCAGCGGTGAGATTCTTCGCGAAGCACCTCACCGCGGAGTCAGCCGAGGACACAAAGGCTGAACGTGAAGAAACAGGATTCGAACGAGCCTTGTTTTGGCGCCAGGTTGCTAAAAGTCACCTATGAGAGGAGTGGTCGCAGCCGGGCGGGGCGAAACGCTCCGCCCGACTCGCTACTATTTCGTGCCGGCAAGCTCCTCAAGCAGAGACCGCACCTTCGCGCCGTCCTTGACACGCCACGCCCCGGCCAGCTCGATGACCTTCTTCTTCATTGCCTCGTCGCTCGCAATCGAGCAGCGGGACTTGGGGTCGTTCCACAGCAGCCCACCATTGATGATCTCCGAAGGATGACCGTCGTAGTCGATTAGGGGATCCTTCTCAGCCATCTTCGACAGATGCTTCAAGCAGGCGGGCACGCCCATCGGCACGCCAGCCATGGCTGTAGAAGCTTTCCGCTTTGGTTTAGCCTTCGGCTTCGCGGCGGTCATTGTCTGGCCGGCGGCAGGCGCTGCAGGAGCGGCCATGGTCGGGTTCGGCTTAGCTGCGGGCTTCGCCTTCTTCATCGCGGGCTTGTTGGCATTCTGGGCTACTGCCTGCGCTGAAGCTTCACACATCAAGCCTCCGGCAATTACGACGCCCAGCCCAAGGATCACGGTTCTGATTCGCATTTAAGAAACCTCCGGTGAGTTTTGATAGATCGCAGCTAAAGGCGATCGACGAGTGACTAATCCAGGAATCCCACTACTGCTCAAGCACGGTTCATGCGGGAAGCATTATACAGCTTGGGACGCGAGAAGCCAGCGAATGGCGCCGAGCTACGCGCGCTTGCGCAGTCGTTCGATCGCCTGTCTGAAACTCTCGCGGGTTTCGTCGAGCCGCTCGGCGAGGCGGTGGAGCTCGTCCCGGAGCAAGTGAGGAGGAATCCATTTCGCAAGCAGCGGCTGGGCGCTCGAGGCGGTTACGCTGAGATCGCCGACGCTCCAGCGGCTCGCAGCCTCGGCGATCTCGTCGAGTCGCGCTCCGAGCGAGCGCCCGAAGAGGAATCCTCCCGCGCCGGCCGCTGTCATCGCCACCAGAGCAATCACAAGTATCGCGCTTCGCGTGGAGCTGGCCGCGCCTTCGGACCGGCTCGAAGCGCGGGCGACTCCGATCGCTCCGATCGCCGCACCGTCCATTGCCTTGATCGGCTGCCACGCCACGGAGTAGCTTCGCTCGCCTTGTCGAATCGTCTCTTCGCTCCTGGACGGATCGTGCGTCGCCCCGGCGAGCGGAGGCGCGTTGTTGGCGGCATCGCCGGATGATGGAATGCTCGAAGCAATCACCGCGTTCCCGAGCGCGATCAGCGCTCCGGAATCTTCGTCAGCGCTGTCAGCGAGCGTTTGACGAACCTCTGCGATCAGTGGAGTTTGCAGCGAACCTAGCCCGCCGGACGGCCGCGTGCGCGGCTTGAAGTAAGTGTTCAGCATCTGGCCGATCAACACCACGCCGGCAAATCGGCCGCCGCTGAAGATCGGTGCGCCGGCCTCGATCATCAACGCTTCATCGAGAGTCGAGCCGTCGCGCAGCCGCACTTGCGCTATTCGATCCAACCCGAGTCTTGCGTAACGCGCGCCGCGCTCAACAACCGCCGAAGCCGCGGGGAGCGTGCCCCCGGCAATGACTTTTTCGATCACAGGGTTCTTGTCTTCAGCCGCCAGAAGAGTCTCGCCCGCCGCAGGTCGATCGTTGTGGCGAGCAAGAACGCGCCCCAAAGGATCTGTGACGATGACAAAGTCGAGGAAGTAATCCTGCTGAGCGCGAGGAAAGAGATCTTGAACGCGTGCTCCCGTTTGGGCGTTTGTGCGGTCCGCCGAGTCGGAGCTCACCAGAGCGCGGTTGGCGATCTCATCGGCGATTCGCCCCGCTGCCGCAAGCATCTCGGTGAGACGCTTGTCATAGAAAGCCCCTGCAGCCTGCGCTTCAGTTTCCAGCCGTTCGGTTGCTTGTACTTTTGCCCTCGAAGAAATTCCCGGCAGGATGATGGCCGAAGCGACAATCAAGGGCAGCACGGCGGCGGCCCCGCACATCGCTCCAAGCTTGAGGCTTAATCGCATTGGCTGTAGTCCGTAGTCCGTAGTCAGTAGTCCGTAGTCGGTAGTGGGCAACGAGGATCTGTCGTCAGGGGCAGCGAAGGCTAATCAACGACGGCTGTTTGAATGGGCTATAGGTTCGCTTACTGGACCCGGCCAACTGACTACGGACCACTGACTACGGACTACTGACCACCCCGCTCTTCGCGCAGCGGAAGCCCACCTTCGGATACGGCAAGCTTCCATCCTGATAGCCCCGATACGACGCATCGTGTTTCTGGTCGCCGTCATAAGCCCCGCCGCGAATCACTCGACGCGTCTCTCCCCCTTCGGTCGGTTCCGACAGGCTTGCGGTGCCGCCGGGATAAAGCATGATCTCATCGGCCACCCATTCCCAAACGTTGCCGATCATATCAACTGCGCCCGACTGGCTCGCGCCTTGGGGGTACTTGCCGACCTCCGCGATCCCGCTCGGATACTTGCCAAGTTCCGCTTTCTCAGCCGTTTTTGCTCCGATGTTGGCGAATCCCGCTTGCCACTCGTTACCCCAGGGATATTTTCGAGCGTCGCTTCCGCGCGCTGCCGCTTCCCACTCAGCCTCAGTCGGAAGCCGTTTGCCCGCCCACGCCGCATAATCAGCCGCGTCCTTCCAGCTAACACTGATAACCGGATAGTCGTCCAGTCCGGCTGGAAACGTAGCGCCTTTCCAGTACGCGGGCGGTTTGCGTTTTGTAGCTTCGACGAACTTGGCGTATTCAGCGTTCGTCACTTCCGCGCGGTCGAGATAAAACCCCGCGAGAGTCACCGGATGCGCGGGAGCTTCAAGCGGATCGCCATCTTCACGGCCGATCGTGTAAGTACCCGCCGCGACCGTAACCATTCCCGTGGGTACGGCAGGCGCCGGCGGGGCAGGCGGCGGCGACGGGTTGTCGACGGGCGGCTTTGTTTCAGCGACCGGACTTGCCGGCCTCTGAGCCGTCCCCTGCTTAGCCACGAACGTCCATCCCACATAAGCAGCGCCGACGAGAACGATCAGAGCGACAACGACCGAAGCGATCGCCGCGCCGCTTCGCTTTTTCGGTTGAACCTGAGGTTGAGCCTGCGGGTCGTCCGCGGGTGCAGTCACGAAGCCAGATGTAGCGCGAACCTCAGCAGCCGGTTGACCCTCGGCGAATGGACTTGTGGCAGCGTGTTCGTGTGTTGGGACGGGTGCAGCGCGCAGTTCAGGACGAGTCGCGCTGGCCCTGCGAGAGATTTCCGGATTCTGCGCAACAGGCGAATTGATCAGAGCGGTCTCCGGCAAAGAGGGCGGCAGCTCCGCGGAGCCTGGCTGAGGCGCATTTCCCTCTTCGACCGGACTGGTGATCCTGGTCTTAGGTACACGTTTTGTTTGAGCCGGGACTTCTGACTTCGATCCAGCGACTCCTGGCAGTGCGTTCGTGCCCGCACCTTCGAGGCGCTGTTCGCCGACCAGTCCCGTTCCTCGATCGCCGCCCTTGAGCGTGCTGGTCTCGTCGGCGCCTGTTCCAGGCGTGCTGAACACCGCGGTGTTCGCGCCCGAGCTTACGTCGTCGGGGTCGCCTTCCGGTTGAGTGTCGGAATCCGACAGGTGCTCGGCAAGATCCGGCAAGGTGCTGGGTTTCTTGTGGGCAAAAACGACGGTCGCCCCGTCCGCTTCGGCGCCGAGCGGGTTGCCGCAGACGCGGCACGCAGTCGAGCCGAGCGGACTGTAGCTGGTGCAAGCGGAACAGAGTAGGGCCGAACTGCCAAACGGACGAGCTTGAGCGTATACGGCCGCGCCGCAAGCCTTGCAGTACATCGATCCGGTGTCCAGCCTTTCGGCGCACGACGGGCAGCTTCCGATGATTGATGTGTTGTGTGTTTCCTGACTGGATTGCTCTGGTTCGTGCGCGAGGCTTGTGCCGCACCGAGCGCAGCTTATTGCGCTGGCCTCCGCCGCAGTGCCGCATTTCGGGCAGAAGATTCGTCCGGGATCGCTGACCGGCGCCGCAAGTCGCACACCGCACGACTTGCAGAATATCCAGCCGGGTTGAACTCCGGATGAGCAATTTGGGCAGGCATGAAGCTCGCTGGTGACTCGTGGCCGGTCAACCAGTACCTGGCCGCACCACTTGCAGTAGCGAAGCCCTTCGGTGAACTCAACGTTGCATCTGTCGCAATACATGTTAAAGATTGGCCTGAAAAAGTAGCATAGACTTTAGTCTGTGTAACGCCTCTAGACTAATATCACATCTCGCGCTCGATGATGAAGCGTGGCACGCTCAGAAGCGCCTGACGATAGGGAGAAGGTGGAAAGATGCTGAGCGACTCGGTTGCGGCGTCGGCGTAGCTTTGTGCTTCGGCGCGAGCTCGTGCGAGCGTGCCGTGCTCGCGAATCACGCTAAGGACTTCTTCGCGCCGCACCGATTCGAACCCGCACTCGCGCATGACTGTTTCGATCATTTCCCGATGCTCGCCGTTGCCGTTCTCCATAAGATAGATCAGCGGGAGGGTAAGTTTGCCTTCACGCAGGTCGTTGGCGACCGGCTTGCCGAGCTTGGCCTCGGTCGAGACAAAATCCAAAACGTCGTCGATCAACTGAAATGCGATTCCAACCGATACTCCGTAGCGTGCAAGCGCGTGCCTTTCTTCGGGGCTGGCACCGGCGACGATTCCGCCGATCTCCGCGCAGGCGCTGAACATGCAGGCAGTCTTGCGCCGCACGATGTTCAAGTGCTCGGCTTCCGTGATGTGACTGTTGCCAACGAGCGCGAGCTGGATGATCTCGCCTTCGACCATCAAGCGCGTCATCCCTGTCAATACATCGAGCACGTCGAAGTTCCGTTCGCGAAGACTCATGTCGAAAGCGGTCATGTAGAGCCAGTCGCCGATCAGAACCGTCTTGTTGTTTCCCCACTGCACGTTGGCCGACGCGCGTCCGCGGCGCACTCGCGCATCATCTATTATGTCGTCATGAACAAGCGTCGCGGTGTGAAGCATCTCCATCACTGCGGCCATGCGAATGGATGAGGAACCCGCTTCCCCGTTAATCAAGCGAGAGGAGAGCAGCAAGAGCGTCGGGCGAACGCGTTTGCCGCCGCCTTCGGGGAGGTAGCGGGCGATCTCGGAGACCAGATTGGAAGCGTCCGAAGCGTTGCGATCAAACTCTTGCTCGACCAGCATCAAGTCGTGTCGCACAAGGGAGAAGATTTCCTCGGGCGTCATCTGGGCTTCTTCGGCTTCTGGCGCCTGCAGACGGCTGTGCATCACTCTGAAGCTCCAATCGTGTCGCGAACGATTTTGTTTTCGGTGTCCGGCTCGTGCTCGATTCGCCCGCATCATAGCAAACCACGGGTTGCGAGGCAAAACGCAAAGGCTACGCGCATCAACTGCTGTTCGCGCGTCTTTGGCGAGGTAATAGCGGCGCTCCTCGCACTCAGGCAAGGTCTCGAGCCCGTGTCATTGCCAGAACGGGAGCGTTCCAAACCGCGTATGTGCTTTCGGGTTCCGGGTTCCGGGTTCGGAGTTCAGGGTTCTGGGTTTGGGGTTCGGGGTTCAGGGTTCAGGGTTCGGGGCCGGAGTTCGGAACGGCGAGCTCCGAACTCAATACCCCGAACTCGGAACCCCAAACCCTGAACTGCGAACCTGAACTCCGAACCCTGAACCCCGAACTCTGAGGCTACCTGTTTAGTTTTTTCGGGTGTTGGCTGTTATGGTAGACTACGAAACGAAATTCAGACGGCTCGCCCCGACGCACCCAGTTCGAGCGAAGGAAGCGTTCGACCAAGCCTCGATGCTAGATGACCGGGCCCGCGAGCTCAGGAGGGTAAATGTGGAATAGACTGAAGAGGCTGTTCCGTTCCGTTTTTGGGGGCATCATCGAGAAGGCCGAAGACCCCGAGCTGATCCTTAAGGAAACCATGCGCGATATGCGCATGAAAGTCCCTGATATGCAGGACAACGTGGTTCAGGTAATGGCCACCGAGAAGCTTTTGCAAAAGGAAGTCACAACGCTCGAAAGAGAGATCAAGGACTACGACGCCAAGGTTAAGGCATCGATCACTCAAGGCCGCGACGACATTGCGCGGACTTATATCACAGCTCTTCAAGAGAAGCAGATAGCGCTGGATCGGTCGCGCGCGCAACTCGACACCTCGCGCACCGCTTCCGAGCAAGCCAAGAAGTTCCTTGACAACTACATCCTTCAGGTCAAGAAAAGAACTTTCGAAGCGCAGCAACTCGTCAACGAAGCTCGCGCCGCAAAGATGCAGGAGCAGCTTTCGCAGACCATGGCTTCGTTCAAGATTGGTGACGACGCGGGCACGTTCGAGGAGATGCGCGAGAAGATTCAGCGGCGCGCCGCTGCTGCCGAAGCGCGTATGGACCTTTCGACCGGTGGAGTCGAATCGCAGATTCAGGACATCGAACGCGAGTCGCTCAACATTCAAGTCGAAGACACGCTGACGGCTTATAAGCAGCAGATGGGTCTTGCTCCCGCAGTGTCACAGTCAACGCCGGCACCGCCGAGGATCGAGAGCGATCCGGCCGAGAAGTCGCTAGGCCCGTCTGATCGGGCCAAGGCATTAGAGTAGTCAGAGGCAGCTATGAACGAAGAGCCGACACTGAAGCTCACTGAGCAATTCGACGAGGTGATTAACCTCTTGAGGACGGTGATCGAGCGTTTGGACCGGCTGGAAGCGCACCAAACTGAACAGGACAAACACCTGACGAACCTAGAAGCAAAGGTCGAGGCTCGGCTCTATGATACGCGGCCGATCTGGGAACAGGTACTGTCGCGACTTACGGCTCTCGACGAACGCCAACAGCGTATGGAAGAACGACAAGAGGGCATGGACCGACGGCTGCGATGGGTTTATGACGAGTTCAAAGACCTTAAGCTAAGGCTCCGGCCAGTGTTCTCGGATGTAGCCAAGCTTCTCAATGATCGCGACGATTTTGAGGAACGCATTCTAAAGCTGGAGACCGAATCCTCCTGATGTTGTGCGTTCTTGGCGGTCGTTGGCTCGTTGCGGGCGCGGTTGAATCAACAACTGAAGACTATGTCGGAACAGGTCAGTTACGTTAAAGAAGCGATCAAGGAACCGCTCAACATCTGGATGATGGTCATCTTCGTGGCGATGGCGGTCTTTGCTGTTACCGCCGCACCGGAATATTCCATTCTCCAGTGGCTGGCGTGGTGGATTCCGCTGGCCGCCGGCGCTGCAACCGAAGCGCTCTACCTCTCGACAGTTCCGAACACCCCCGGATATAAACGGCTCGTCGATCAACGAGCGCGCCGCCGCGCGCTAGCGGATCGAGGCCGAAGACGCGAAGACCTGATCAAGACCTTTGATCCTCGTGAGCGCGAAGCAGTCGAGTATCTTCGCTGGATGAAAAATCAGATTTATCAGAACTATCAGAAGTTCACGCACGTGACTGATTTGCCGGAGAGAATCCAGACACTAGACGTTTACTGGGAGTCGTATGTCGATCTGCTCGACACCTACCGACGGCGCAAGAACCATATGCGCTCGATCAACCGCCAGACGATCCAGAACCAGATTCAGCAGGCCGAGCGCTCGATAGCCAATGCGCCTGACGACGACACTCGGCGACTGTACGAGACAAACCTCGAGTTCCTTCAAAAGAGATTGAACACCTACAACGACATCGAGCGCTCGATGAAACGAGTCGAAGCACAGCTTCAATCAATCGAGAGTTTCTTTGGGCTTGTCAACGACCAGGTGATTACGATGCCCACGCCTGAGCACATCTCGTCGCTCGATTTCGAGTCGCTGCTGTCTTCGATTGAGCTGACCAAGGAGATTCTGGACGAAACGGCGCCGATCATAAGCCAGATGGATATGAACGAGCGCTCATCACAACACGCGCGCCCCCCGATCGCACAACGGCAATAGTTCCGGGTTCAGGGTTTCGGGTTTAGAGTTCGCAGAACCCAGAACTCCGAACCCTAAACCCCGAACGCAGAACCCTGAACCACCATGTCATCCACCCGCACAAGACTGCTGCTCGACGAGATAGAACAGCTTCCCGGCTGGGCTCAGCGGATGGCCCGCAAGTATTACGCCGGCGAAGCCAGCCACTTTTTTCTCTACAACAACATCTACGATCTGGTGCGCTCAGGCGACGAGTACATAAGCCTGCTCAACTACCTTCAACGCGAGCTTGTCGGAACCAAGCAACTGCTGACTTACAATCGCAGCGAGGGGATCAAGTTCGGCTCCGCTGAAGCCGAGCGAGCCTTTAAGTCTCAGCTTCAAGTCGCCGATCCGCTGATGGGCCGCGACGCGTTGAAGCAGCTTCCAAAAGATCCGGCTCGCGCGCTTCCATTGATCGAGCACTTTCTGCTCTACGGAGATCAGGTCGCGGTCATCATCAACTTTCTCGACACGATCATTCCGGCGGGAGACGTCAGCTACATGTCTGGCGACGACCGCACAAACCTCGTCGCATTTCAGCGCTGGATAACAAGCTCGCGGCTTCTGAAGAAAGACAACATAGTCATCCTGATAGCCGAGAGCCCCGCCGAAACTCATCCGCGCATCCGGAACAGCTCGCGGCTGGCTTCTATCGATGTTCCGTACCCCGACGACCGCGAGCGGCTCGATTTTGTGCTTTACCTCAAAAAGCAGTTGCCGCAGCTTCAAAGCGAAGTCACCGATGAGCAGTTGTCCTTGATGACGTCGGGGTTGAATCGCGTTCATCTGAACTCGCTGATTCGCAGCGCGGCTGCCGACAACGCGCCGCTCACCCTCGAGAAAATTCGACAGAAGAAGAAAGAACTGATCGAAGCCGAATGCGTCGGGCTGGTCGAGTTTGTTCAGCCGCGATTTGGGCTCGACACGGTTGGCGGGATGGTTAAAGCAAAGGCTTACCTGAAGTCGATATCCGACACGATTCGCATCGGCAACACCGAGGAAGCGCCGATGGGCATCCTGATCTCCGGACCGGTCGGTACGGGCAAGACTTTTCTGGCCGAGTGCTTCGCGCACGATTGCGGGTTGAACGTTGTCGCGTTCAAAAACTTTCGCGAGCGGTGGGTGGGGTCCAGCGAAGCGAATCTCGAAAAGATTCTGAACCTGCTGCAGACGCTTGCGCCGATAGTCGTGCTGGTAGACGAAGCCGACGCGACGCTGGGCTCGCGCGAGACTGGCGGCGATTCGGGCGTGGACGCGCGAGTTTTTTCGACGCTGGCGGCGGCGATGGGCGACACCCGAAATCGCGGTCGCATCCTGTGGATATTGATGACCAGCAGGCCCGATCTACTGCCCATCGACCTCAAGCGGCAGGGCCGCGCCGAGGAACATATCTCGTTGTTCTATCCCGACAGCGAAGAGGACCGGCTTGCCGTGATCGAAGCGATGGTCCGCAAGAACAAGATCGACCACGAAGTGACCGACTGGTTCGCGATAACCAAGAACAGCCTGACTCTTTCAGGAGCGGACATCGAGTCGATGTTGATTCGCGCTCGCCGAGTCGCTCGGATGGCGGGCAGGGATAAAGCTACTCAGCAGGATGTCGAGCAAGTAGCAGGCGAGTTTAGACCGGCTCGGGATGAGATGGCGGTCGAGTATCAAATGCTTGTTGCGGCTCGCGAGGCGACTTCGAAGGAGATGGTCCCCGAGCAGTATCGCAACCTGTCGCCAGTTGAATTGAGTCAGAGAATCGAAGCGCTGAGGTCGTTTATCAGGTGATTAGATGAACTCGAACGTGAGCAGTGAAGTCAGGGACCAGTTACACGAGCTAGCCAACAGCATCACGCACGGCGTGGGGCTTGCGCTGAGCCTGGCCGGATTCGGAGTATTGCTGACGCTTGCAATCCTGCGCGGCAACGCGTGGCACATAATTGGCTGCTCGGTTTATGGCGCGAGTCTCGTGTTTCTCTACACCGCATCGACGCTCTATCACAGTCTTCGGTCGCCGCGCGCGAAGCACGTTCTCAAAGTGCTGGATCACTCAGCGATTTTTCTCCTGATCGCCGGTACGTACACGCCTTTCACGCTGGTTAGCTTGCGAGGCTTTTGGGGCTGGCTGCTGTTCGCGCTGGTCTGGAGCCTCTGCGTGTTCGGCATTGTGTTCAAACTCTTGTTCGTCAACCGCCTCGAAGTATTGTCCACGATTCTCTACGTGATGATGGGTTGGGTGTGCATTATCGCCGTCAAACCGCTGCTCGCCGCGGTACCGCCAGGAGGCATCGCCTGGCTGCTGGCAGGCGGGTTGTTTTACACCGCCGGAGTTTTCTTCTTCGCGACGAAGCGAGTTCCGTACAGCCACGCAATCTGGCACGTGTTCGTTTTGGCTGGCAGCATTTGTCACTTCTTCGCGGTGTTTTTCTATGTCCTGCCTGTGCGAGCCTGATAGATACGCAGCGCAAGCTGCCAGCTTGCGGGCGCCGAATTCTCAAACGACCAGCGTGCGCCGCCGATTCCTCAAGCTTGTACCGCAGAATTCGCAAGCTGGCAGCTTGCGCAGCGCGGCCTTCACCTGAGTTTATTCTAGTAACCATCCCGCGCGAGGCATCGTCTTATCCAGTGCTGGTGAGTCACAATCGACCGCCGGCAAGCTCTTTGCCAACAGACCCTGAGGCGGCACGCGGATCGGGTTGATCAAAAGGCTGAACGAGATTAGCGTTTAAGCGTTAGGGTGTATCAGCGCGGGCAGAAACGATTCACGCGGCGGCGGGACGGCGGGCGCGAAGTGACACGAAAAGCGTTTGCGATCAGCCGGGCAAACGGCCCAAGTATTCAGTGGAGCTTGGATTGAAGGCGAATAACCGCAGCGCACATAGAGCAGCTACACGCGCCGTCGCCGACGGCCGAGTTGAATCGATCGACCCGCCGGTCGATCAGCTAGCTGGCGCGCAGGCAGCTAGCGCGGCGGAGACTGCAGCGGCCCCTGCGTCCGCGCCGGTGGAACACGAGGCGGCCGGCGATTCCGTGACCGTAACCGCCGAAGACGAGTTAATCGTTCGGAGCCTGGCCGGAGATCACGACGCTTTTGAGACGCTGGTTCGGCGTAACAGCCCGCGAGTCTTTAGCATAATCGGAAGCTTCTTTCGGCGCCGCGACATGGTGGAAGACATCTCGCAGGAGGTGTTCGCCAAAGCGTATTTCTCGCTCGGTACGTTCACGCGCGGGCGTTCGTTTGAGGCGTGGGTCGCGAAGATCACGGTGAACGCGTGTTACGACCAGTTGCGAGCGCAGCGGCGGCGGCTGGATCAGCAAGCGCCCCACGAGTCGCAAAAAGAGGATGAATGGTTTGAGCTTCAAATGCTCGAGGTCGCCCGCGACCGGCACCTGAGCGCCGAGCGGCAACGGGACGCCGCCGAAATTGCCGAGCGGCTGCTGGCGAAGCTGGAGCCCGAAGATAGATTGGTGGTTGTCCTGATTGACCGCGACGGTTTTTCAGTCAAGGAAGTGTCGGAGATGACGGGTTGGGGTCAATCCAAAGTTAAGGTGCGCGCTTTCCGCGCGCGCCGGACGCTCAGGGCGGCAATGAGACGATTGGTACTAAGCGGCGAACGAATGCAGAGGAGCAAGCAATGAGCAACATGCAGAGGATTGGTTGCCGGAAAACGCGCGAGCGGTTTCCGGCATTTGACGAACGCGCGACGCCTCAAGAAACCCTGGCGACGGAAGAGCGCGCGGCGATCGAACGGCATCTGAACGACTGCCGGAAGTGCGCGCGCGAGTATCAGATATTTGTGCTCACTCGCGTGACGCTCGATGCGGCGGCAGCTTCTGAACCGTTCGCCGCTGATGACAACTTCTTCCGCTCACTGCGGGCGCGCATCAATCGCGGTCCCGAGCAGTTGAAGTGGCGGCCGGTTGAGGAGTCCTGGGCTGCGGCTTTGCTGTTAACAGCCCGTCAGGTGATCCCCGCGATGGCGATGCTGCTGCTTCTGATCATTGGAGCTACGTACGTGTGGAGCGCCGAAATGGGACCGGGAAACGATCAGGTAGCGCTTCGGCCGAGAGAGCGGGTGATGTTCGGCGATATGTACGAATACCCGGCGGCCACCAGCGACGACGTGCTCGAGACATTGGTCGCGGCTGAGGAGAAGGAAAATGGAAAATAACACCAGCCAGAAAAAGGCACGCCTGATTGTTACAGCCGTCTTCGTGATCGGATTCGCGGCCGGCGCGCTGTCGTTGAATCTCTACCAGCACCTTACGAGTTCAAAGAATCCCGACCGGCCGCGCGGGCGGACCGAATCCATCCTCGGGAAGCTGAAGGAAGAAGTTGGCCTTACATCCGGCCAACAGGACCAGATCAAGAAGATTCTCGACGAGACGGGCGAAAAATACTTTGAGATCCGGAAGGACCTCGAACCGACGATGAAGCCTTTCGAGCCGCGCTTCGAGGCCGTCCGTCAGGAATCGCGCAACCGGATTCGCTCGCTGCTTAACGAGGAGCAGTTGCCGAAGTTTGAAGAGATGGTTCGCAAGCAAGATGAGATGCGGGAAAAAGAACGGG
Source organism: Candidatus Onstottus arcticum (assembly GCA_038040485.1). GTDB lineage: Bacteria > Acidobacteriota > Blastocatellia > UBA7656 > UBA7656 > Onstottus_B > Onstottus_B arcticum. Next base: position 4,711 of record JBBPIE010000013.1, on the reverse strand, counting down.
AAAAACTGAAGAAGTAGCGGCTCGACCTAAACCCGTCAGTTTGAACCGTCGATCTCTGCCCTCGCGAAACTGGAACTAACGGCGCGGATGTGCTGAATACGTGGTAATGATGAAAAAGATCACTGCTCTGATTCTCGGCTTGCTTCTATTGTGTGCTGGTTTTGCTCCGGTACCGGGAGTTGACGCGGCTTATGCTCAAACAAACCAAATCGAGTTGCGCGGAACGATCATAGACGAGACCAACGCGTACATAGTCGCCGCACCGGTGACGCTTGATGACGGCAAAGGGAACAAGTTCACCGCTACGGCAGACGAGCGTGGAAGATATCGCTTTATGGTGACCCCGGGCGTCTACACGTTGAGCGTGGAAGTCGAAGGCTTTGGGAAGTTCGCCGAGCAGATCGAGGTGACATCGAAGCGCGCAGCTCCGTTCGACGTGAAGCTCAAAGTAGTGCTTAATGAGCAAGTCGAAGTGCAGGACAACTCGGCGGTCGTATCTACCGAACCGGACAAGAACCTGTCCGCAATCACGCTGACCGAAAAAGATCTCGAAGCTCTGCCAGATGATCCGGATGAGCTGTTGGAAACGCTCAAGCAGATGGCCGGAGCGGCAGGCGGCGCCGACGCTCAGGTCTACGTTGGCGGGTTTCACGAGCGAGGGCAGCTTCCACCCAAGGAAGCGATTCTGAGGGTCAACATAAGTCAGAACCCATATTCGGCCGAGTTCTCGGAGCCGGGCAGTTCTCGCATCGAGATCATCACCAAACCGGGCTCGGACACCTATCACGGCGGATTCAATTTCAACTTCAACGACGAGGCTCTCAACGCGCGCGACGCGTTTGCGACCTTCCGTGCGCCGTTTCAGTATCGCAGGTATGGAGGCTATTTCAGCGGACCGATCATCCGAAATCGATGGGGCTTCTTTTTCGATATGCAGCGAAACGAGAACGACGGCAACGACTATGTAAACGTTGTCGTGCTTGACCCGATAACGTTTCTGCCGACGCCATTTTCTGCCACGATTCTGACCCCTTCCAGGAATACCAATTTCTCGATCCGCAGCGACTATCTTGCTACGAAGAAGCACACGATCGGCGCTCAGTTCCGCCACTCTGAGAATGAATCCTTAAGGAGCGGCGGCAACGCATTCACTTTGCCCGAGCGCGCGTCAAACTCTTCTTCAAGCGAGGATACGCTGAGGTTCTCGCTCACGACGATTGCAAGCGAGCACGCAGTCAACGAAATGCGCGTTCAGCTCAGCCGGCGGGAGAGCACGTCTCGTGGGCTGTCGAATGATGTAGCCATCAATGTGCTTGATTCGTTCAATGGAGGCAGCAGCCAGGCCTTTACGGACAATGCGAACCGCAATCTCGATCTGACGAACAACTTTACCTTCACCCACAAGACACACACTCTCAAAGCCGGCTTCCGCGCTGAAGCGGTTCAGCCCAACAATCTCAATCGCTCGAACTTCGGAGGAACCTTTACTTTTGGACAGGATTTCGAGCGCGACGCCGCCGGTGCGATCCTGGTGGGAGCTGATGGCGCTCCAGTTCCCATCAGCTCAATTGAACTTTACAGCAGGGTGGTGCGAGGCGTGCCGGGCTATCGCCCGTCACAGTTTTCAATCAATCGTGGTGATCCGTTTGTCGGATTCTCGCAATGGCAGTACGGATGGTTCGCGCAAGACGATTGGAAAGTATCGCAGCGGCTGTTTCTTTCGTATGGTGTTCGCCAGGAGCTGCAAACGCATCTTCAGGACAAGTGGAACCTGGCGCCTCGTTTCTCGGTAGCGTGGAACCCGGACAAGGCACGCAAGACAACGATTCGCGCAGGCGGGGGAATCTTCTACACATACCTCGATTCGGGCATCACCGCGGAGACGATAAGGCTGGACGGCGGGCACCAACAACAGTTTGTCATACAGCAGCCGAACTTCTTCGAGACGATTCCACCGAACATCGAGGATGGAACGACGCCTCGTCTGCCGACGACCCGGCAAAAGTCTGCCGGTCTCAACGATCCCTACCAGATAGTAGTGGGAGCCAGCTACGAGCGCCCGCTGCCGCTGAAGCTGTTCGGCTCAGGGGGCTACACCTGGATTCGAGGCGTGCATCTGCTTCGATCGCGCAACATCAACGCCCCCAGGTTTTTTGACGGCGTACCGGTGTTCCCTTTTCCGGAAGGGCCGATTCTGGAGTACGAATCAACCGGCTTCTCGACCCGGCACGAGATGCGAGTGAACGTCAGGACAGGGTTCAGTCAGAAGATCACGTTGTTTGCCAATTACACTCTTGCCTCGACTCACAACAACACTGACGGTGCTAACTCGAATCCCGCGAATCCATACGACCTGTCAACCGAGTGGGGACGCGCAGGATCCGATGTCCGTCATAACTTTTTCGTTGGCGGTTCGATGTCGGCTCCGTGGGGGCTCAGGATCAATCCGTTCGTCACCGCATCCTCTGGACGGCCGTTCAACATCCTGACCGGTCGCGACAACAATCGCGATAATCAGTACACGGACCGGCCGTCGCTCGCAAACGCGGATGATCCCGGGGCGATAGTAACGAGCTTTGGTGTCTTCAATCCCACGCCTCTGGCGGGAGAGCAGATTATTCCTCGCAACTTTGGGCAAGGCCCCGGATTTGTGAGCGTCAACTTGAGCGTATCCAAAACATTCGGCTTTGGGCCGCCGCCTAACAGCTATCGATCCGCGGCAAATAACGCCAATCAACAGAACACGCAGCCCGGGCAGGGCCAGAATCAGCGAGACGGCAATCAGAACCAGCGCGGTGCAAATCAGCGTGCCGGAAATCAGAACCGGGGCGGCGGCGCGGCAGCCCCCGGCGGAAGCCCTCAGATGGTTATGCGTGGTGGTCCGCCCGGCGGCGGCGTCGGTGGAGCCGGTGGCGGCAACTTCATGATGATGGGCGGGGGCGGCGACGGACGCCACAAGTACAACCTGACCATCAGCATCAGCGGCAATGACCTCTTTAACCATCCCAATCTTGCGCAATACAACGGAGTGCTGACCTCGCCATTCTTTGGCGTGGCTAACGCGACGGTTGGCAGCCGAGGCGGCTTTGGGGGCGGCGGCTCGCGAAGAATTGACCTTGGCTTGAGATTTAGCTTTTAGAAGTTGAAGGAGAGAGTTGATGAAAAGAGTTTCTGGATTGTCAGTCTTCATAATCGTGGCGGCAGGGAGCGCGTACGCTCAAGACCCTCCGCCGCACGGTGAATTCGGGCCTCCCGGCGGCGGAGGTCAGATGCGCATGCAGATGCAGATGCCGAGCTTCACCGAGCTCGACAAGAACAAAGACAAGAAGCTGAGCCGCGACGAGATGCCGGCTCAGTTCCCGGCGACGGTATTCGATCGCGTGGACACGAATCACGACAGCTTTGTGGACGAAGAAGAATGGAACGCGATGCGCGCGAGGTTCTCCGGAGGCGGGGAAAGAGTAATGGTTGGAGGGCCCCGCGTTGGAGAAGGCCTGACCAAACTTCTCGATTCGAACGCGGACGGGAAAATCTCACGCGATGAGTTTGCCAGGGTCGTGTCGCTGTTCGATACGCTGGACAAGGATCACAACGGCGATCTCTCGACGGACGAGTTGAACGGGTTCTCCCGAGCCGTCAACGAAGCTCATACCCAGGCCACCGGCGGCGTGGAGGTCAACAACCTCTTCGAGAAATACGACAAGGACAAAGACGGAAAGATCAGCGGCGTAGAGATGGGGAATGAGAAGACTTTCAAGGCGCTTGACCTAAGCAAGGACGGTTTCGTAACCCGGGAAGAGGCGGACACCGCTTTGAAGCAATTGCAAAAAGCGCGCGAGGCCAAGAAGGTCCAGGCGCAGACACCCAACAACTGATCCACCTCAAATTCATAACAGCTTCGGCTGGTGAGCGACATCTTTCTTCATGCTCATCAGCCGTTTCTGCTTTGGCTGGCAAGTCGCGCGTTACACCAAGCACGCGCGTTTTCATGTAAACTAGCGTGCCTATGCTCCGAGCAATAATCTTCGACTGCGACGGTGTCATAGCCGACACCGAGCCCCTTCACTTCGTGGCGCTGCAAACAATTCTGGCCGAGGAGGGAATCGCGCTCGGCAAAGATCTGTACTATCGGGAATACCTGGCGCTTGATGATCGCGGCTGTTTTATCAAAGCATTCTCGGATCGCGGCGTTGGGCTCACTCCCCGGAAACTCAACGAGCTGATCGGCCGCAAAGCCGCCGCAGTCGAACCGGTTATGACCGCTCATCTCAGGCTGTTTCCGGGCGCGGTTGACCTCATTCGCCTGGCTTCGCAACGATTCATTTTAGCTGTTGCTTCGGGCGCGATACGGCGCGAAGTCGAGCTAATCCTGAGAACCGCGGGCGTCATCGACTGCTTCAAAGCTATCGTAGGCGCCGAAGACGTCGCTCGCAGCAAGCCTCACCCCGATCCTTTCCTCGAAGCCCTCGCGCGAATCAACGCAGACCTGGCCTCGCCGATTGAGTCAGGCGAGTGCCTCGTCGTCGAAGACTCGATCCACGGAATCCACTCGGCTCACGAGGCTGGGATGCTGTGCCTCGCAGTGACCAATTCTTATCCGCGCGAGATGCTTGTCGAAGCGGAGCTGGTCGTCGAGACCCTCGAAGCCTTAACGCGGGATCAACTCGAATCGCTGTGTCGGTAGCTCGACCGTGAGGGAGAGCTCTCCCTC
>JBBPIE010000059.1:0-22975 GCA_038040485.1 Candidatus Onstottus arcticum | reverse complement strand
TCGAATGCATGGGTGACGCTGATGGCGGGCTTCACGACGGTGCAAAACGTGGGCTCGGCCGTTCCCTTGCGCGACGTCATCGCAAAAGGCGCATTCCCCGGCCCTCGCATCTTGACGGGCATCGAGGCGCTTGCTGGACGAGGCGAGCAAACCGGCACGCCCGATGAAATTCGCGCCTTCGTGCGGAAACAAAAAGAAGCGGGCGCGAACCTGATCAAGATCTTCGCGTCGGGGGGCATGCTTCAAGGCCGGATGACGCTTTCACAGGAGCAATTGAACGCGGTCTGCGATGAAGCGAAGAAGCAGGGCTTGCGCACGCTCGTGCACGCTTACAGAGATGCTGTCCCTGCTGCAACTCTTGCCGGGTGCACGCAAATCGAGCATGGACTGGGAGCGACGGATGACGATCTGAAATTGATGGCCGCGAGAGGGACGTATTTTGATCCGCAAGCCGGGCTGCTGATTGAGAATTATCTCCTGTACAAGGACAAGTATGTCGGCACGCCCTTCTTCCCTACCACACTCGAGGGATTTGCGCCGATGGAGAAGATCCTGCCGATGAACCACGAGCTGCTGCAACGTGCGAGGAAAACTCCGGGACTAAAGATAGTCTTCGGGACAGACGCAGTCGCGGGTGCGCACGGCCGCAACGCCGAAGAGTTCATCGACCGGGTGCGCGACTGCGGAGTAGACCCGATGGCGGCGATGGTCTCGGCGAACTCGCTGGGGGCGGAAGCGCTTGGGATGGCGGATCAGATCGGCTCGATCGCGCCGGGCCTTCAAGCTGACATCATTGCGCTCGATGGAGATCCGTTGAAGGACATCACAGCCGTTCGTCGCGTGGTATTTGTGATGAAGGGCGGGGTCGTTTACAAGAACTCCGCGCGCGCCGCGAGACCGCGATAGATTAGTGCTCGGAGATTAGGGGGTTGAACGCTGAACCCCAATTGCGCGGCGTCGACAGGAATCAACCACCATCAGACGGCAACCTCGGTTTGGAAATAGCCCCATTCTTCGAAGAGTCCGCGCAGACTTTCATCATCGCGAAAGGCCAGGAAGTAGATGTATTCTGGCGCGACATCCAGATCGCTCGGCCAGCAAAGCGCGCCGTGCTCGATGAAGAACTGCCGAAAACCTGAGAGGTCCTTGAGCGGTGCGAAAACCGTTCGAGGCTCGTCAAAGACCATCGGGCGGAGGTCTGCGATGCCCTCGCGTCCATCGTTGAACACAACTCGAAGCCTGTATTCGCCGAGGTCAGCATCGGATATGTGAAGCATCTCTTCTCCGTTACTATGCTAGCGGCTCGATGCGCCGATACACGCCAGTAGTTCTAATGTAGCCGTTCGCCTCTACGAGTCGCAACTTCAGCGGTTAGCGAACTCCTTTTCACGGAAGAAGGTGATTGGCTCATTCGTCTAAGGTTTCAAGCCGCTTTTGAAACACGAACTCACCGAGTGAGGAAATCCATGGACGCGTTTTGGCAAGACTTGCGATATGCGGTTCGGCTCTTTGCTAAGAGTCCGGGCTTCACCTTCGTCGCGGTAGTAGTGCTCGCGCTGGGAATAGGCGCCAACGCCGCGATCTTCAGCCTGGTAAACGGAGCGCTACTGCGTCCGTTGCCCGGAGTGAGCAACCCTGATGAGCTTGTGTTGCTCGAGCGAACGAGGAATGGAAGCGCGTCCAGCTCCGGGTATCCGGACTACCTCGACTATCGCGACAGCAACAGCACACTCGCGGGATTGGCCGCGCATTGCGGTACGCCGCTCACGTTTGACAACGGGACGGCCGAACGACTGCGAGGCGACCTGGTCACCGGCAACTACTTCAGCGTCCTGGGCGTGAAAGCAGCCTTGGGTCGGCTCATCACCCCCGATGATGACACCGAACCTGGCAACAATCCTGTCGCAGTGCTGAGCCACGGGTTCTGGCTCCGAGCGTTCGGCGGGGCTTCCGACGTTGAGGGACAAACGATAAGACTGAACAACTACGATTTCACGATCGTCGGCGTAGCAGCGCGGGATTTCGCCGGCACCGAAAAAGGCTCGTCGTTCGACATTTGGATCCCGATAAAGATGCAGTCTCAGGCAATGCCGAGGACGATGGGCCGCAACTGGTTCAACGATCGTTCCGCCGGGTGGCTCACCCTTTTCGGGCGGCTAAAGACCGGCATCTCACTCGACCGCGCTCAAGCTGAACTCGCCACCACAGCAAAGCAACTCGAGCAGAGTTATCCGAACATGAATTCGGGTGGGAGTCTTGTGCTGCTGGCTGGTTTGGGGCTTGATTCCGACGACAGAATCAGTCTTCGCAACTTTCTGGGACTGCTTGCGGCCGCGGTAGCTCTCTTGCTGCTGATAGCCTGCACCAATGTAGCGAATCTCCTGCTCGTGCGCGCGACCGCACGCCGGAGAGAGATCGCCGTGAAACTGGCTCTTGGAGCCACTCGCGGCAGGCTAGTTCGTCAGTTGCTAACCGAAGGGCTTCTGCTCTCGTTGGCCGGAGGAAGTCTTGGAGTCTTGTTGGCGCCGTGGGCAGCGGGTTTGATCTTAGCCTTTCAGCAGCCTGCCTACGCGCTTCGAGGAATGGACATAAGTCTGGACGGGCGAGTCCTCGGCTTCACCGCGCTGTTGTCAGTTCTCACTGGTGTTGTCTTTGGCCTCGTACCCGCCTTGCAAGCCTCAAATCCCGATCTCGTCACTTCGCTCAAAGACGGCTCGCCCGCATCGGGTGCAAACAAGTCACGCTTGCAGGGGCGTCTGGTCGTAGCCCAGATAGCGCTCTCGCTCTTGTTGCTCATCGGCGCAGGACTCGCGGTAAGAACGATGCAAAAGGTCTTGACGATGGATCGCGGCTTCGATAGCGACAACCTGGTGCTGATGTCCATGGATCTGACCATCCAACATTACAGCGAAGCCAAAGGCAGATCTTTCTACGAAGAACTCATCAACCGGGTTGAAGCCATCCCCGGAGTTGTCTCGGCTAGTCTTGCCAAGACGGTCCCACCCAACGACTGGAGCGATCGCCTCAACGTCTTCCTTCCGAGCGAGGAACCCCCGCCTGAAGTTCTGAGAACCCGCGACGATCTCGGCCTGCGAGTCGATGCGAACCGGATCGCTCCTCACTATTTTCGGACTCTCGGGATTCCAATCGTTGACGGCCGTGAGTTCAGCTTTGCTGACAGACTGGGAACGACTCCGGTTGCGATCATTAGTCAAAAGCTGGCCGAGCGGCTTTGGCCTGGGGAGAGCGCGGTTGGTAAACAGCTCTCAGTTCCCTTCTGGCGTGAGCCGCGCCCTCTTGTTGAGATTATTGGAGTCGCCAGAAACACCAAGTATCGCTCGCTGCTTGCAGACATGCCTCTGCTGGTGTACCTGCCGGAGCTGCAAACCTACGACGGCAGAGCGACGCTTGTCGTGCGCGTCGGGCCCAGCCCTTCAACCGTCGGTTCGGACCCTGCGAGCGACGGCTCTAACCCTGCGCGCGTCGAGTCGAACCCTTCGAGCGACGGGACTAACCCTGCGAGCGACGCGACGAACCCTTCGAGTTTCATGCCGGCGATACGCGAACAAGTAGCCGGCTTGGATAAGAACCTGCCCGTATTCGCAATCAAGACGATGAACGAACAGATAGCCTCCACGCTCTGGCAACAGCGAATGTTAGTCGGCTTGATTGGACTGTTCGGCGCGCTTGCGTTGGTGCTGGCTGCGATCGGGCTCTACGGCATAATCGCGCACTGGGTCGCGCTTCGAACTCGGGAGATTGGGATCAGGATGGCTCTTGGCGCACAGCCTTCGGACGTGAAGAACATGGTAGTCCGCCAAGGTCTTTGGCTCGCGCTCCAGGGAATCGCGCTCGGCCTGGCGTCCGCGTTTGCATTGACTCGATTGATGTCCAGTCTTCTGTACGGCATCAGCGCGACTGATCCTTTGACCTTCGTTGTCGCATCGGTGGTGCTTGCAGGGGTGGCTCTGGGAGCCAGCTTCGCCCCCGCCCGCCGAGCAACAAAAGTAGACCCGATGATCGCGCTGAGGTGCGAGTAAACCCCGCGTGCTCGGTAAACCTGACTTGCTTGTTCGGCGATTCCGGATTGAGCATGAGCGCTGATCATCGTCCGGGCGAATTTACTTGATCTGCCTACTGTCGATGTCCGTGTTGGGCTGCGCCTATGCCGTCGGCATCGCCGTCAACTCACTGCAGGCGGAAGCACTTGAGATTGCGGACTAGGTCAGTTCGATCGTGCCGGGCTTAAAAGAGTATCATCGCGCTCGATGGTGATCCGTTCAGAGACATCGCAGCCGTACGGCGCCTCGTATTTGTGATGAATGGCTGCATTGTTTGCAAGAACACCGCCCGCCGCATGGATGCACGGTGACTGGAAGCTGAACTCGCAGAGCGCGGCGCTGCCTTGATTGCGCATCTCTCTAGAAAACTTCTGACATCTAGTGCAATATATTGCTTCAATCAGGTTTCACGAGTCTCATCAGGCGCCCTGCCACAAAGAGATTTGGAGTGTTCATTGGCTATTGGGTTTACTAGGAGTAGATCAACAACGATCAAGAAGCGGCGTGGTATCTTCTATACCCCTTCGGGAATCAGCGAGTTATTAGCTAGTTGGGCAATCAGGTCACCCAATGATCGCGTGCTGGAACCGAGTTTTGGCGGTTGCACTTTCCTTGCGGCTTTGGAACGACGCTTTCGTGAACTGGAGGCGTCAGAGCCGTGGGATCAGATGTGTGGCTGTGATTTGTCATCCGAGGCATTCAGCACACATCTGGCGAAGTTGATTCCTTCGGAAGTTCATCGAAGGAACTTCATCAAGGCCGATTTCCTGAAGGTGAACCCGGAAAGCTTTGGACGGGAACCCTTTCAAGCTATCATTGGCAACCCTCCTTACGTCTCCTACCACAATATGTTCAAGGTTCAAAGACGTGCGGCTGCCGCCATAGGCTTCGACGAAACCTTTCGTCTTCCGCGTACCGGAAACCTGTGGAGCTATTTCGTATTCCACAGCATCCGTTTCCTCGCTCCAAATGGTCGAATGGCCTGGCTCCTTCCGACCAGTGTCCTTCAAGCTGAATACGGTCGTGTCCTTCTCGATGAGTTACGCCGACGCTTTGAGCGCGTCGCAATAATATCTCTTCAGGAACGACTGTTTGACGGTACGAATGAGGGAACTGAAATACTATTGTGTGACCGACTAAGCAACAACCATCATAATGAAATAGAGATCGCAAACGCTGATGGAATGGGCCATTGTCGTGATCTGCTCAATGATAACGATAAATCAACGGTTCGATATACTCCCTTGCGAAAGCGCGCCATATCCTCTCTGCTAGCAAGTCGGCGATTGGTCACATTTCGGCGAATCGCGCGGTCACCTCAAACCGTCCGCTTGAGGGACGTTGCTCGTTTGTCAATCGGAGTCGTTACTGGAGCAAACGAATTGTTTGTCATCTCGGACGAGTTTGCGGCTAGTCACGGAATTCCAAAGCACGCGCTAAAACCCATTCTCGCCAAAATCGACGTTGCGCGAGGCCTCAGACTACTAAAATCAGACTTTCGATATGCGCGAGGCAAAGGACTGAAGTGTCTCTTGGTCGATGCCTCGGCGGACACAATGTCGATAGAGTTGAGGAGATATTTTTCACGAATATCTGTGAAACTTAGAAAGGGTAATGTGACATTTGGAAAACGAGCGGATTGGCGCGTTCCAGATGCGGGGATCACACCGGACGCCTTCTTGCCCTACATGCATCACACCGGCCCACGTCTAATCCTAAACGCATGCAAGACAAACTCAACGAATACAATTCATCGTCTCTACTTCAATCCAGGAGTATCGATGCCTCAACGCAAGCTCATCGCGATTTCGATGTTGAGTACTTTTAGCCAAATCTCTGCTGAAATTGAAGGGAGGAGCTACGGTTCGGGTGTTTTGAAGCACGAGCTTCGTGAAGCAGGCAGTATTCAACTGCTCTTGCCTACGAAGCGTTCGGCTAAGAGCATTGCCACAGCTTTCAAGCGCATTGACCACCTGTTGCGTTCAGGTGACAGGTCAGGTGCTCAGAGCGTAGCTGACCGATTCATCGGGTCCACTTTGCCCGAGGCACTTTCCGAAAGGTCGTTAACCGAGCTCAGAAGAGACCTCGCCTATCTTCGCCGGCGCCGACACCAAAGAAAGCGAAATGAAAAGTCAAAAGCCAGCTGAATTGCTAAGTCTCGCGAACCTCCTCAGAAGCGAGAATCCGAATTACTCTCGGATTCTCGATCTTGCGACAAAGCTTGCTAATCAAGATCCCAAGCGAGTTCGCTTTACGACAGATGCCGGAATCGTCAGTCGGCTGGGTCGGGAATTAGTTGCAAGACAAGAAACGGCAGTCTCGGAACTGGTAAAGAATGCATATGACGCAGACGCAAACGTTGTTCAGGTGATCTTCTCGAATGCAAAGAAGGCGGGCGGGAACCTGCTCGTCATCGATAACGGCCTGGGAATGTCCAGACAGGAGCTGATCGACGGCTTCATGAGATTGGCGTCGACCGGTAAGATCGAGCAGCCTTTGTCCTCTCGCTACAGACGGAAGCGCGCGGGCCGCAAGGGAATAGGCCGCTTTGCAACTCAAAGGCTCGGCTCACGGCTTGAGTTGACTACTCAAACACTTCAAACTGCAAAGGCACTGCGCCTGACTTTGGACTGGGATGAATTCGCTCCGGACCGCGAGCTGACGAGCGTCACCGGCTCCATTTTTGAAGTTGCGAAGGAGCAATCGGAAGGCACAACACTGCTGATCACAGGCTTGCGCGAGGCGTGGAGTGACGCTCAGATTGCTAGGGCCTATCGGTTCGTCGACGAACTTATCCAACCATTTCCTCTAAGCAAGCGAAAGAAGAAAACAGAAGCGTATGAAGATGACCCTGGTTTCAAAGCGACTTTTTATCGACGAATCTCCGGGAAAAAGGTTGAAGTGGCTAGCGAGGAGCGGATGGTCTTCGATCACGCTTTGGCGGAGGTTACCGCGAGCGTGAATGCGCAAGGGCTAGGAGAATGGCATCTCGCTTGTGAACGGTACAATTTGAACGAGAAGAGCAGAATCACTCCAGAAGGCGGGCAAACCTATGCTCATCTGCACAACGTCTATCTCAAAGCCTATTACTTTATCTGGCACCCATCTCTGATTCCACGACAGGTATCAACGCGGCTTCGCGAAATTGCTAATGAGCAGGGTGGCATTCGACTGTACAGGAATGGGTTTAGGGTACTACCCTACGGCGAGCCACACGACGACTGGCTTGTTCTTGATAAACTCTACCGCAGGCGTTCAATTCTCTATCCACTGTCTAACATCAACTGGTTTGGGTTTGTTGAAATCACTGATCCGACGGGAACGACATTCGAGGAAACATCAAGTCGAGAGGGTGTTGCCAATAATCCTGCCTTTCACGAATTGACATCGTTTGCGTCCCGCGCACTGATCGAAGCCGCACAGCGCGTGGCCAGCGCTAGGAAGAAAAAGCTAACAGCGAGTCAGAAAGAACATCAAGGCGGCGAAAGCGCGCCGTCTGAGCAAAGCCTCAAAAGCATTGCTGACGAACTCGAAGCCATTGCAAAACGCTTGCGTAATGTTTCTGAACAGACTGCGGTTCGGAAGGTGGCAAAGAAAGTACTCGATGTGGGTAAGGCGCTCCTCGAAGAGAACGGCACACTCCGAGTCCTTTCAAGCTTAGGGCTAACTATCGCGATCTTTGCTCACGAAGTGCGGCATCAAATATTTAGCCTTCGACAGGCAACCGGGCATGGTTCGGACCGTTCCCTAACACAAGCCGAACAAAAGAATTTGCTTTCAGACTTTGACTCGAGATTGAAGGTTCTTCATTCGTATATTGCATATTTTGATAAAACAATCTCCGCTAGCATAAGTCGTGAAGTCGAACCGCAGCCCCTCACCAAAATACTGTTCGGCTTTATTGATCAGTTTAAGACAGTCGTGGAACGAAGGGGCACGAGGTTCGTCGGTGAAGACCAGATCGAGGAAGCATTGATGACCAAACCAATGCATTCCTCTGAATGGGCATCAATCCTCTCTAATCTCCTCACGAACGCACTGAAAGCCATTAAGAGAGGGCCGCATCGAGGGAACGGTCATATACTCATTCGAGCGTGGCGGAGCGACGAAAAGATTGTCATCGAGTTTGCTGACAACGGGGATGGGATTCCCACGGAGATACAGAATCGAGTCTTTGATCCTTTTTTTACGATGACGGCTGCGACAGAGGCGTCAGACGATGAACTCGTGGGAATGGGACTTGGGCTAACTATTGTGCGAGACATTCTGACAGCTTACGGGGGCAGCATTGGCCTGACAAAAGCGCCTCGAGGGTACGCCACCTGTTTCCGAATAGAGATTGCTTCCTCGAATGAAGGAGACGAGTGATGGCGAAAAAGTATCGGTACATTTGCATTGACGACATGCCCGATGAGGTCCAACAGGCTAATGCAAGATTAAACGCTGCCATATCAAACTTGCATATCAAGACCCAGGCGCCCAAGGACTTCAAGAGTCAGGTTTCGGAGGTGGCGCGACTACGCAAGAAAAAAGAGTTGGATGGACTGATCCTGGATCTTCGGATCGATCAATTCGGCTCTCCGGGTGTGCCGCCGGTTGATTACAAAGCCCAGCGCCTTGCTGGCGAACTTCGATCAAGAATGGCCGAAGGTCGGCTTAGCGATTTTCCAATCGTTCTCTGGTCAATCAGTCAGAAGTTTGCCCGCTCCTATGATAAGGACCTAACCAGCCATGATCTTTTCGATCTAGTCATTGATAAGGAAGAGCTGCACGGCAACGATCAGATAAGACTCGGCGCGCAGCGGTTGGCTGCTCTCGCGAAAGCCTTTGATTTGATCGCTAAGCAGCCTCGCACAATGAGCTTTTGGAATGACTTACTCAGGAACCCTCATCCCTCTGTTCTTGATACGCGTGTTGGGCAGACTTTAGGAAGATCCCTGAAGCGAACTCCAATTCATGCAATTGCCCGATATACCCTGAAGAGCATTGTCGAGATGCCGGGGCCGCTCATTGATCGGTCGCTCTTGTGCGCGAGACTCGGAATCGAAGAGGCTTCTCTGAGCGGTACAGATTTGGCAGCTAAACTTGATAAGACAGCGGCTTACAAGGGTCCGTTTTCGGATGCTTGGCCTCGTTGGTGGTGGTCTGCCGTTGAAAAGTGGTGGCATACTCTCGGCACCAATTTGGCTCCCATGCTGTCGCTGACAGCGGATGAGCGTGTGAAGCAGTTGAAAGATTCGGGCTATAAACAAGTGATGACTGCTGAAGTTATAGCGAAAGGATATAGCCCTAGATTCACCACAATTTGCCAGAAACTAAGACAACCCATTGACCCGATCGATGGGTTCGTGCTGGCTGCAGCCGATTACGAGCCCTGGCAGGACAGACTCTACGTTTCACGCAAGGTTGCATTGGAGCCGGGCCGTTACAGATTCGATGATAGTCAACTCGATCCATTGGAACTCTCCAGAGTCAGAGAGGCTCGGAAGAAAGAAAAGAGACCGACTCATGCCAGATGAAGGCTTAACACCAAAACAATTGCGATCGAGAATAGCTCTTGAACTCCAAGAATTTGCCAATATCCTTCTTGGAGAAGGGATATGTGCGGATCCGAGTCCTTTGTCCTTTGCCAGCAATTCTTGCCGGGGCTTAACGGGCGACCGATGGGGTTATTCATTTTCGGGCCTTACTCTTTTCGTGGGAGATGGCGTGAAATGCATACCCACCCCTATCTCTGACTTCGTTTGTAGATTGGATGTCAAGGTCGAGGGAGTATGCGGAGAAGCCCCTCCACAATCGGATCCGTTGCGAGAACATCAGGTGGAGATTGAGTTGAAGGCACCGAACAAGGCGAAACCGGCAATACCATTTCTTCAGGCTTGGCATTTCGATCGACATCCAGGAAACTGCTCACCTCCTTCAGGTCCGAAGCCAGCCCATCCCCGTTACCACTTCTCATTTGGGGGAAACCGAATCAAAGCTCATCTTCTAGCCATTGGGATGCCCTATTTCGAAGGTCTCCTCTTGCTGAATTCGCCCCGCCTCACCCATCCTCCGTTGGACGGTGTTCTTGCCGTTGATTTCGTTCTGTCGCATTTCGCGGGTCCGAAATGGCGAATTCTTTCTCAACAGCCCGCCTATCGTCGCATAGTAAGCAACTCCCAGGAGCTGCTCTGGAAACCCTATGCTCTGGCATTGAACGCTCATTGGTCTACCGATCACGCCTCTAAGCGGATTTGGCCAATAGGCGAGCTATGGCCTCAAGTGTTTTGAAGTCTGACGCTTGCCCGGCAGGCTCGGCTTCTTAGTCCCGCAATAGCTTCGGCAGTCTTGAGAGGGAACGTGAATGGACGCACATTCGGCGGCTTCGAAAAACGCATCGAACGCAACGAGCGAAGAGCACGCGCGTGAGTCTCTGGAAACGACATGTTGTGTAGTCGGGGGTGGGCCGGCGGGGGTCGTGTTGGCGTTGCTCCTCGCGAGCGGGCGTGCCAGTCACTCTGCTGGAGGCGCACAAAGACTTTGACCGCGACTTCCGAGGCGACACGATCCACGCGTCAACGCTCGAGGTGCTCGATCAGATCGGGCTCGCGGATCGGTTGCAGGTGAGCATCAACGCTGAGCCGGAAACCCGGGATGCATTGGCGCCCAACCTCATGCACGCAGCCGTTGATCGAAAGCTTGACTCAAATTGGAGATTCGTTTCCACCTACACTCGTCCGTCATGATAAACTGCGGATCTGAGGAACACTTATGAACATCACAGTTGAAGCGGTTTACGAAGCTGGCGTTTTCAAGCCACTCACGCCTATCGAGAATCTCAAAGAGCACGAAAAAGTTCGGCTGGTTGTGGAACCGGTCAGCGTCATTGACGCCCAACGGCAAACGCGAATCCAGATTGATCCAGGAGTCGCACGCGACATAGGCGACTTGCCGGAGTACGACCTGCTTGAAGGCTAACCTATGCTGCGCGATGTTCCAGACGGGTCGCACTGCTTTATCGACGCAAATATCTTTTACTATCATCTTGTCGATACTCCGCCGCTCTCCGACGACTGCTCGGACTTCCTCAAGCGCCTGGAGCGACGGGACGTGATTGGTTCCACATCAACAGCCGCTATCGCGGAAGCCACCCATAAGGTGATGCTTGCAGACGCTGTAAGAACTCACAATTTGGATCGAAAAGGGCTGGTGTTCAGGTTGAAACGAGAGCCACAGTTGCTCGCCTCGCTTACCGAGCACAAAGGCGTCGTTCCTACTGTTCGTTCTCTCAATTTACAGATCGAGCCAATCACACTGGAGTTACTAAAGACAGCGGCTAACCTCTCTGTTCAGCTATGTCTGCTTACGAATGATGCGCTTACAGTTGCCGCGATGAAGAAACTCGGTTTGACTCACTTGGCAACCAACGATGACGATTTTGACCAAATAGCAGGAATTACAGTTTGGAAGCCGAGATAGTTTAGAGCCTCACTTCTAACAGACTACGCGCTCCAGGGAGGGTAGCCGCAGCTTAGACTTCTTCTTCAACCGTCGCCCTCCGAAAACTGAAACTCACGCGACATCGAGCAGTGCCTTCGGGTTGCGTTCGGCGATCAGCAGCAACGTGCGAGCGGCGCCTGACGGCGCTCGGCGCCCCTGCTCCCAATCCTGAAGTGTGCGAATCGAGACGCCGAGCAATGTGGCGAAGCGCTGTTGCGATAGCCCGGTCTTTTCGCGAATGCTCGCCACACTGGGAAGGTTCACAACACGACCGTGTTGACGGCGCTTGATCTCTCGCAGGCCTTGCAGGATTTCGCGCCCGATGTCTCGCTTTGCGTTAGGCATTCTCAATCTCCTCGCGAATCTGTCGAAGCACATGCGCCGGTATGTTTTCGATGACGTTCGTTGGACTCATTCTGCTTCAACTCCGTAGGAGTTTCCTGTCTATAGCAACCGAGCCGCCGAGATTTCCGCGTCAACTCCGTAGGAGTGTCCTGCCGATTGAAGATAGCACGGTTACAGAGTCTTGGCTCCAGCGGAGCTACCTGAAGCCTGGCATCTGCAATATTGCCGACGACTACAGGTCGCTCCGCTGGAGCTAAGGTGAGAATCTGGCGTTCCCGTTTTTATCGACAGGAGACTCCTACGGAATCAAACCGGCTTCGGGGTGGCCTCGTTGCTATAGACAGGACACTCCTACGGAGTGAATCGCCATCGGGTGACCTCATGGCTATCGATAGGACACTCCTACGGAGTTAACGAACGCGAGAAACTAGAAATGACTGAGAGGTTGATTCGTCGCTGCAAAATGATGTGCTACGCTGACCTCGTTTTAGTCAAAGGCGGTTAGTCTGATCCTTGCGCGGCAAACTCGGTCTCTAACGAACTCGGGCACTGACAGAGGAAACGTGAATGGATGAACATCCGACGACTTCGAAAAACGCGTCGAGCGTAATCGGGGATGAACACCCGCGTCAGTCTCTGGAAGCGAGTCAGTCTCTGGAAACAACATGCTGCATAGTCGGGGGTGGGCCGGCGGGGGTGATGTTGTCGCTGCTTCTCGCGCGCGCGGGAGTCCCAGTCACTCTGCTGGAGGCCCACAAAGACTTTGACCGCGACTTTCGAGGCGACACCATCCACGCGTCTACGCTGGAAGTGCTCGACCAGATCGGGCTCGCGGATCGATTGCACGAGCTGCCCCACGCCAAGATTCGTGAGCTTAGCATGCTCTCGCCATCCGGAGTTTATCCGATGGCCGACTTCAGCCGGCTGCCGACGCGCTTCCCATACGTGATGATGATGCCTCAGTCGCTCTTCCTCGACTTCCTGGTTGAGGAAGCAAAGAAGTACCCGCACTTCAAACTCATCATGAGCGCCAACGTGCAGGACCTCATCGAACAGGATTCCGTAGTTCGAGGTGTCACCTATCGCTGTCACGATGGCATCGGCGAGGTTCGCGCGACCTTGACGGTCGGATGCGATGGGCGTTTCGCTCGGCTTCGCAAACGCGCCGCGATGGAACCGGTCAGTCAATCGGCGCCGATGGAAGTGCTCTGGTTCAGGCTGCCTCGCAAGCCGGAAGACCAGGACGACCAGGCGTCACCCAACATTGGGTTGCGACAATTCATTGTCTTGCTGGGTCGCGTGCACGAGTGGCAAGCCGGATACGTCGCTGCGAGCGGCGGCTACCAAAGGCTGAAGAGCGAAGGCTTGAGCGCGCTGCAACAGTCGGTCGCGGCTACGGTGCCGTGGTTGGCAGACCGAGTCGAGCTGCTGAATGACTGGCATCAGGTCAACGTGCTGTCAGTTGAAGCGAGTCGGTTGATTCGCTGGCATCGCCCGGGGCTGCTGCTCATTGGCGATGCTGCGCATGTGATCCTGCCTGTGGGCGGCGTGGGAATCAACTGTGCGATCAGCGATGCTGTTGAAGCTGCGAATGTTCTTACCGAACCGCTTCGGGCTGGCCGGGTTCGGGAGAACGATCTGGCGGAGGTTCAGCGGAGAAGAGAGCGGGTCACGAGCATCATCCAACGATTTCAGACTCTCTTGCAGAAGCGCATCCTGCGGTCGCTTGAATCAGGGAAGCCTTTCAAGCCGCCTCTTCCGCTGCGGATCATCTTGCGAGTGCCGGGGCTTCGCAACATACCTGCGCGCGTGGTGGCGTTTGGAGTGCGAAGGGTTCGGCTGGAACATCCGTAGTGATTAACCGCCACCTCGTAGAGGTGGAATGTTTATAGATACGATGGCGAACAGAGCGCTCACCCCAGCGGGGTGATATGTGCCGTCTCGCTCTTGTTAGACCAGATGTGAGATTCCCAGCACATCAGGAACATTCAACCCCTGACGGGGTTGGGGGTCGTCGCGCCGTGATGCGTCTATAAACATTCCACCTCTACGAGGTGGTCGCGGCTCTCTGGCTGCACGCTCCCAGGTGCAAAGCATGCAGGCGGGACGCCTGCGCTCCAGGACGGCTTGGTGAACCTTTCTGTCTTCCTGTCTCAGTGGCGGAATCCTTTTCAGCAGCTAGTTCGCGGAGTGCGTCGCCGGCACATGGCGTAAGAACGAGATGCCCGCCACGATCAACCACAAGGGCAACGGATAAGCGGCTACGCGCTCCATGCCTCCGATCCCCAGACCGAGGTAATGGTCAGTGATGAACAGCGCCGTCGCAACCAGTCCCACCACGCCCGAGACTGTGGAGAAAATGGCCAACCCGGTCCGCCCGCTCGCCTGCGTCAACCCCGCACCGAGTTCATTTCCCATAGCTAATGCGATACCCAGCACTGCCAAGGCCAGGTTGCCCAGGACGAAATGCCCAGCCGCACCAACCCGGTGGAGCGCGATGTTTTCGTTTTCCGGGAAGAGTCCCACCAGGATGATGCCGGCCCCGGCTAACGAGAGGAGCACAAGCCCTGCTCCGCTAAACCATCCCGGCGGAAACGCGGAACGGCCAAGCGCTACGCCGCTCAGGATCATCAGACCGAGCAGGATAAAAGACGCATTCATCCAGGCGTGCCAGGGCGAGCAGACGTAGGAATTCGAATCTAGCGGATAAGGCGCGCAGGTCGTGTTTCCAAGATCGCTGATGAAGTTCTGCTTCAGACTGAACGGCGTCGTCCACGCCGATTGGACTACGGCTTGAGCGATGAAGAACTGGACGGCCAGAATCCAGATGATTGACGCGAGCCTAATAGCGTCGGGGTTAAGAGATGATTGAATCATGCGTTTGATCTCCTCTGCGTTATTCACGAGGTCTTCAATGAGAAAGTTCGTAGTCCCGCGTTCAGGCGGAAGTAGCATAGACTTTAGTCTGTGGCTGCAACCCGATGGAAGGGAATTCCATCGGACACAGACTAAAGTCTATGCTACTTCTGGACGACTCGTTCTTGCGATCACCACCCCGATGAAAGGGAGATCCATCGGACACAGACTAAAGTCTATGCTACTTCTTGAGGACTCGTTCCAGCGATCACCAGTAGTTCGAACGGACGTTGGCGGTAATACCGTCATCCCTCCGAGGCGAGCTCATCGTTCACGCGTGATCGCGCATCCACGCTCGAGAGACTGCTCGCCCCTTCTCAATATCGTCCACGACAAGGATCAGTTGATGATCGTGGTCGCTATAGAGGACCTCGATGTTGACGCCCGCCTCCGCCATCCGGCGCGAGATCTTGCCGAGCTGACCTGGTTCAGTTTGGTTCAATCGTTGTACGAGGACGTCTCGCTCTTCCAAAACCTGGATGCCTGCCGCTTCGAGAGCCCTGCGAGCGGCAGCCCCGTCCTCGAAGAGAAAGTGGGCCACACCCTCGCCGTTGACAACGAAAGCGCCTCCGCCCTCGATGCTAACTCCTGCGCGCCCCAGAGCGTCGCCCATCTCAGCCAATGCGCCCGGCCGGTTCTCAAGCGCGATCGTTAGATCCTTCATGAAACCATCTCCTCGGTAGATCGATGACGAGTACGGGGCAGCGTCGGTCCCGCTGCCAGTTCAGCGTGACAGCACGGTCGCTCGGTTTCGCGTTGGCGAGATGCCAACAGTTCCAAGCTACTAGGAAACTCTTGGGATAAGGGGCGAGTGCTAATGTTTCACTCGCCTTTGTATGTTGGCCGGTTGAAGACTATTACGCCGCATCTTGCGGCTGCTGGTTTCCACGACGTTGCAACCATCGCTCGAACGAAGAGGCGCTCTCCGACGACCGCTTGCCAAGCAACAATCCCTCGACGCCGATATCCTCATCGAGGTCAGGCCAGTGTACTCCATAACCAGCCCCGCTGATTTGGAGATTAGCGCGCTCCCCGGCCGTGCCATGCGCCAGACGCGGGTACCAGCCGATGGGAACGGAAACCGTACGGCCGTCGTCGAGATCAACCGAAAGCGTGTCGTCGGTGACCGCTACATTCAAGACTCTAGCTAGTGTAACCACTGCAGAATTCGTCCCATTCATTTCTCAATAACTCCTCAGCAGGGCCTTTTATCCTTTCCGCAGGCGGAGTACGCGCGTCTTACGCGAAGCATTCTCACGGCTGTCGTTCGCCAAGGCAGTAACAGAGCCCGTCCGGTGCTACGATGAAAAAGACTTTGAAGGAAGTATCGCCGTGTTGGTCAATTCGGAAGCCGGCCTCTTCCCTTTCCTCCGGCGACTTCCGCGCAATCCACTGAGGGTGTGAGGTCAAGCCATTCGACTTCAATTCCGCGAAGGCTGCTTCGGCGCTATCAACCTCGAAGAAACATCCTTCCTGGGTCGGGTCGCCTCCATTCTCGGCCAGGCCTATCTGTATCCCATCTCTTGCGAGGACAGCCGACTTACAGGGCTCATCCTTCCGCGACACCACCTGGAAGCCCATGATCGTTTCGTAGAAAGGAATGGCGGCTTCGACATTCTCGACGGGCAAGTTCATTGCGTCGTCGGCATACGGACTGGCGGTTTTGAAGACTGCTTTCATTCTGATCACCTCTTTTGTGACGCGGCTGTTCAGCCCGCATCGGACTCTGAATGCTTCATTCATAGACGTGGCGCCTCAGGTATCCGCGAATAACGCCAATAATCGCGAATGCTCATCCGGCATCCGCGGAGATTAGTGCTATTCGCGGATGCGGTTTGAGCCCGAGTTTAGTCACGCGGAGAATCTCTGAGCGGCTCGGGTTCGTGCCTTCGCTGCCTCGTCTTCCCGGTTCTTTGGCGGTGCAGTTGTCTCGAGCGAAGCCAGGAGCCTGCTGGAAATCCTCGCTACCTCATCGACCGACTCAAGGAAGACAGCTTCGTTTGCCTTCGAAGGCTTGTTGAAGCCGCTGACCTTTCTAACGAATTGCAACGAAGCTGCTCGAATCTCATCCTCCGTAACCGGTGGTTCGAAGTTAAACAGGGTCCTGATGTTTCTACACATGGAGGTTACCTCCTATTTTCCGCTGTCCATGTGCCAGCCCGGGTTTACCCACTGGCCTTTGCGCAGCACGAAGACCTCGGTGACGCGTCCTGTTTGCTGGGATCGCTGACCACCAATCTCCAGCTCATACGAATAGTTTGAATAGACGACAGCCGTGTAGCCATAGACCTGGATCTCGGTCTTTGGAAACTCCAGCTTGACGAGCTTACCGCCGCCCTTTGCGAACCGGGCAGCGCCTTCGAAGATGGTGTTGCGGTTCCCCCAGTTGTTGTCGCCCGCCTCGATTGTGACGGTCTCTTCGGGGATCAGCTTCTCGAGCGCCGCCCGATCGTTCGAGAAGTACGCTCGCCAGACCGCTTCTCGCGCATCGAGCAACCCCTTCTTCATTTGATCCCCAAGCGACCGCGGCGTCTGAGACTGCTCCGCCGCCGACTCCGGATGAAGCTCGGTATCGCTGCCCGTCTGGATCCACTTGCCGTCCTGCTTCGTGTAGAAATCCGCGATGCGAAGAACGCGCTTCGCCGGACCGTTTGGCGTGTTCGCCTCGACATCGGCGGTGAAACACACAAAGGCGGCGTCTCCTTTGAAGATCATGTCGAATTCGCGCATCTTGTAGCTCTTCATTCCGTATGGACTCTTCGGGTCGACGTAGTTCCAGTCCATGTATCCATCGACGCCGCGAATCATTGTGCCCGAGCCTTCCAGGTATCCGAGCCAGTTCTGATGGTGAGTGGCTCGGAGCTTGGCGGAGTCCTTGTCGATAAACGCCTGGAAAATGCTGTCGATGTGAGCGCGAATCGCTTCGCGGTCCGCCGCGCGATCATCCTGCGGCGCCGCTCCAACTGTTGCCGCAAGAATAAGAATCACGGGAACTGTACGAAGTCTCATGGCTGTCCTTTCTTAGGCCCGCCTGCCCACCTGAAAAAGAGTGGCCTGCCAAAGCAAGCGGGCGATATAGTACGCCGCTTCAAGTTGTGCGAGCAAGTTTGTCATCGGAGTCTCGACCGCAAGAATCGTCAAGAAACTCAACAACGCTGACGCTATACTGCGAGCTCAAGGGAAAGGCAGAACTGCCGATTGAGCCGTCGGCGGGAGGAACGTTCGGTGACAGAGCAAGAGGTTTCAGCAAACTCGTTAGAGAAGCTGCTGCCTGTGCTGGTTCATATTCAGGCGAACCTCGATGAGGACCTTTCGCTCGAAGCGCTTGCGAGACGAGTCCGCCTGTCGCCGTTCCACTTCCACCGGTTGTTCCGGTCTGCGGTTGGCGAAACGTTGAAGCAGTACACGCAACGCTTGCGACTCGAACGCGCTGCGAACCGGCTGGTTGTGCACGACGCCACGATTCTTGACGTCGCGCTGGATTCAGGGTTTCAGAACCACGAGACGTTCTCACGCGAATTCAAGCGCCGATTTCTGGTCACACCGCGGGGCTACCGCAAATGGGGTCGGGGCAAATTGAAGCAAGACTCAGTTTCACCCTCCGCGCTCGACCAGCGGTTCGATGACTTTGAACTCTCCGACACAAAGGTCACGCGTATGGCGCAACTCAATGTCGCGTTTATTCGACACATTGGACCTTATGAGGTTGTGCCCGAAAAGCTCTGGCACACGCTGGCTGATTGGGCGGGCGCAAGGCAACTGCCCATCGATCTGATATTCCTCGGAATCGCGCAGGACGCACCTGGCATAACGGCTCCGGAGAAGCTGCGCTTCGATGCCGCCATAGTAGTACCCGAGCCGTTCTCCACCGAGGGAACGATCGGCCACCAGGTCGTCGGCGCCGCCGAGTTCGCTGTGACCACTCACGTCGGCCACTACCAGACATTGGCGCCGGCGTACGGAGCTATTGTCCAGCGGGTTGGCCGGCTGAAGGGTTATAGACTGGGCGGCATGCCGTCGATCGAGATCTATCGCACGACGCGGGTCGACGCGAACCACGAGATGAATCACACAGAAATCTACATCCCGGTGAGTCGGTTAAAGAGATAAGGAGGATACATGCAGGAGGCAACGCATCGTCAGTCAACGGAAAACCGAATGGGGGCGGATCGCATTCCGTGGGGTTGGGTTGTTGGCACAGCGATCGGGCTTGAAGCCGCAATGGTGATCTCAGCGTTCGCCTGGGTCGCGATCTACGCCTACTTGATCCACCCCGGCGAAGACGCAGCCTACTACGAGAACTACGCTCAGGTGGCCAGTCCGGTCGTTGCCGTGGTGGTTGGAATGCCGTACTGGTTCTTCGGTTGTCGCTGGGTCACCCGAAAGGCGGGTACCCGCGCCGTGCAGATGGCTCTCTGGGCCTGGTTCATCGTATTCATTATCGATGTGCCCTTGAACTTTTTGGGTGAGCCTACGGTCTACAACTGGGTGATGGTTGTAATTGCGCATTCGACGCAGTTGCTTGGCGCATATCTCGGGGGCCGCGCCGCTTTGAAGAACGTCGCTTGAGATACGGCTTCATCGCTCCTAAGCCAGCAGATGAAATCGCATGAATGCCAGTATCTGTCTGATAGTCTCGCGCGACGCTTCGCTATCCTGCATCAGGTCGAACGCGTGAGGAGCGGTCGGGTGGTTCACGAGAGTAATAGGCAGGTTGCAAGCCAATGCCTTAGCCACGAAGCGGTCAAGCGTCTCGTTCAGATGAGGCATTTCGTCTTGACCTGCTCTCACCACGAACAGAGGCAAATCCCGTGGAAGATCATCTACTGATTTGTCGGCACTCGGATTTACGAACCCAAACCTCTTCGACGACTCAGCTGTGCTGTTGTGCCCCTCAAGGTCCAACATCACGCCATAGCACAGGACCGCACACTTCAGATAATCCCGGCGTTCCTCCATCAAAACCGATAGTGCGTTCGGAACATTACCAGAGCATGCCCACACGCCGATCCTGTTCTCGTCAATACCCAATGACGCGGCGTTCTGCCGGACATATTGAAGCAATGCCTCAATATCCGCCGCGGGTTCCACGGCTGAGTACGTAATTGCCGCCATCCCCGAAGCCGCCGTCAATTGCGCCCACGAGATGTACGATCCCATCTCCTTGAGCTTGCAGCCGAGCATCTTCTGAAATCCCACATCAGAGTAGCCGGACACAAAGACGACAGCAGGTATCCGCTCTCCCCCCTTCCACCCAGGAGGATGGTAGATGTCCAATGTCAGAGCCCCGCCATCCGTGGTTCGGTATTGAACGTCGCGCCGGATTGTCACGGCATCCATGCCGGGGATCTGGTAGACCACTCTCTTTTTCGTTATGTCGTGCCGCGCTTCTTCGCTCATTTTGGCTTTACTCTTTTTTTGCCCAACGTCGCATCCACTTACCTCGCTGGTGTTGATTGAAGCGACTCATTTCTTGCGCGTCGCGGCGGCCTTCTTGGCAGAACGCGAGCGAGAAGCGGCCGGGCGTTTTGCTGCGGCGCTTCGTGCATGCCGCGATAGCGCCAATTCTGACGCGGCGCTGTGGCCTTCACGCTTTAGCTTGCGCAAGCTTGCGCGCGAGCGCTTGGCCGACGTCTTTCCCTTCCCACTGCTTTTGCCTTTGCGAGTGTCGCGCGCAGCCTGCTCTCGTGTTTCCTTGGACGCGTTCTTTGGAGGAGGAAGCTTGACGCCAGCCCGGCGCGCTTTCGATAGTCCGATGGCGATGACTTGCTTGGCTGAGCGAGCGCCGTGCTTGCCCTCGCGAATATGTTCAATCTCTTCCCGGACGAACTCTCCGGCTTGCGTGCTCGCGGCTTTTCCTTCGCGTTTGTCTTTGTTTGCGCGTTTTAATGTTTCTTTGTCAGGCATGACTTCTCCCTTCGCTTTCCCCGATCCCTCATTGAACCGCTCGCCGAAAGATGAATCAGCCGCGCTCATTTCTGGGCGATGCAGTACAGATGCTTGTCGCCACGAATAAAAAGCTTGCCTGCGCCGATGGCTATTGAAGCGTAGACCGGCTCGCCCAGTGAGTTGGTGCGAATCACCTCGCACGCAGGGCCGGCTTTGATGACAAAGGTATCGCCATCTTCACTCGTCAGCAGGATCTTATCGTCGAACGCCACAGGCGAAGCTGTGAATGTTGCGGGCACCGGCACGCGGCCACCTTCGTATTTGATCTCGCCGGTCCTGGCTTCGAGACAAGTGATGATGCCGCCGTCCGTCACAATGTAGAGGTAGTCGCCATACACGATCGGTGACGGCACATAGGCCGTGCCCTTGTTGTATTTCCACACGACATAGGGCGAGCCTGTTAGATCCCCCGAGCCTCCCAGCCGAATCCCCATCGCGACCTTTGGCTGACCCGTCGAGCCTCCCGACACGAACACCATTCCGTGGCCGGTCACTGCGCTCGGAATCGCATGAGAGACAGTGCCTTCGCAATGCCACAGCTCCTTGCCGGTCGCCGGATCATAAGAAACGATGCTTTCAGCGCCGCTCGCAATCAGCTCCGTTCGCTGCGGCGAGCGAACAAGCACCGGCGTCGCCCAGGTTTTGCGCTGTGTGCGTGCGACACGCCACACTTCTTTACCGGTGAGCTTGTCTAGCGCTGCGATGAACGACCCGGGCCCGCCGTCTTCCTGGTCGCATTGCAGGATCACCAGCTTCTCGAAGAGCACCGGCGACATGCCATTGCCCATCCCCATCTTTGCGATCTTGCCCAGTGATGTTTTCCAGACCAGCTTGCCTTCGAAGTCGTAGCAGTAGAGTCCCTCCGCATCGAACAGCGCCCACACGTACTTTCCATCAGTGACCGGTGTGGCCGAAGCGAACGTGTTCTTCCGATGCCGGTCGTCGAAGACGGTTCCTTCGTAGGCGGTTCTCTCCCAGAGAACCTTGCCCGTCTCACGATCCAGGCAAAGGACCTTGATCGTATAGCTGTGATCTCCGCCGACGCTGTCAGGATGGCGATACACCTGACCACGACGGATGTGAGTGACTGCTTTCGCGCCGGGGACGACGGGGCCTTCGATCGAAGTAGTCAGAAAGATTCTCTTGCCCCAGATGATGGGCGACGAATGCCCGCGCCCTGGAATAGCGGTCTTCCACTGGACGTTCTTGGTGTCGCTCCATTCAGTGGGCAGGTCTTTGTCGGTGGAGATGCCACTGCCATTCGGCCCCCGCCACTGCGCCCAGTTGGTTTCAGTTTCAACACCAGAGGCCGAAACCAGCGGCGCCTGCGAACTAGACACGGCAAGCAAACAAACGATCAAGATAAGACCAAGGCTGAAAGACGTGCGCTTCATAGGTGTGATTGTCTCTTCCAAAACGTGAGAGGTCTGGGAGTGTCGAGCCGGTCAGCCGCCTTACGATGCGAGCTTCATAACCCGAAGCTGCTTTCGACCCTTCTCAGCGTGCCAAAGGTCGTACTGTGTTTGTTGGTTGAGCCAACTCTCAGCGGACGTGTTGAAGGCTATAGAAAGACGCACCGCCATCTCCGGCGTGATGCCCGCACGGCCATTCAGAATAGCGGACAGGGTCTTACGGCTTACGCCCAGAGCTTCCGCCGCCTGCGTAACAGTGACCCCGAGTGGTTCAAGACAAAGAGCCTTGATGACCTCACCCGGATGAGGTGGGTTATGCATACGCATCGCTACTACTCCTCTCAGTGATAGTCCTCGTAATCGACGGAGTCGGCGTTCTTATCTATGAACTCGAAAGTCACGCGCCAGTTCCCGCTCACGGCTACGGCCCACGTTCCTTTTCGCCCGCCCTTGAGCGGGTGAAAGCCCAATCCGGGAAGCGCCATATCTCTCGGATCGGTGGCGGCGCTGAGGCGACCCAGGATCAGACGCAACCGCTCGGCGTGTTGTGCCTGGATGCCAGCCTTGGAGCCAGTCTCGAAGAACTTGGCCAAACCCTTGGGTTTGAACCCGCTGATCACGAACGCTGACTGTAACCCAGGTCGTTACACCTTTCAAGCGAACCGCGCGGCGACGGACCGCAGCAATCCGACCTCGGAGTTCTGACTTCTGACTTCTGCCTTCTGACTTCTGACCTCTGACCTCTGACCTCTGACTTCTGACTTCTGACTTCTGACTTCTGACTTCTGACTTCTGACTTCTGACTTCTGA
>JBBPIE010000058.1:0-23300 GCA_038040485.1 Candidatus Onstottus arcticum | reverse complement strand
TTGCTCAAAATCACAAGCTTCTCGGACTTTTGCAAGAGGCTCTTTAGTCTGTGTCGGTTGATGTTTTGAACGTGAGGACACACAGACTAAAGTCTATGCTACCTCCGTCTTTGCGGTTAGAGCCCGAAACGGCTCGTGAATGCGATTCCTTTATTTCAAATCTCAGCAAGCAGCTTCATCACCGCATCCGTTTCGCTCAAGTCAGCGAGCAGCGAGTCGGGCGAGTGAGGCTCGAGTTGTTCAACGGTATGCTGCCCTGAAGCGACAGCGACGACGCGCGCGCCGAAGTGCCGCGCGCACCAGATGTCTCGCGGCGTGTCTCCAACTATGACGAAGCGATGAGCGGGCAACTCGCGGCCGAGACTCCGATTGATCCGGTCGGCCGCGATCGCGGGAAGATGGTCGCGTTCTTCGGCGTCGCTTCCAAACGCGCCGCGCTCTCGAAAGTGGTGACCGATGCCTGCGACTCGAAGCTTGGCCTCCGCTAGTCTCTCGACATTGCCGGTGACCAGACTGGTAACGAAACGTTCATCGCACGACAACGCATCCAGCAGGTCCTGAACCCCGGGGCACAGCTGATAGACTTCGCCGGTCCTTGCCATCCGATCCATGAGCTCTACCATCGCGCCTTCAACACGAGGCAGGCATCCGCGGATGTGATCCAAACTGATACGTTCGGGCTCGAGGGCTTCGCGGTAAATGGCCAGGTCGGTCTTGCCGGCGAATTCAACTTCCCCGATCCGGCCACACGTCCCGAAAACGTCCATCAAAATCTCGCGCATTGCTCCGCGATACTCGGGGCGTCGCACGGCCTTGATCAGTGTGCCATCGATATCGAAGAGAATTACTCGAGGAGAAGTGGTCAGTGGCAAGTGGTCAGTGGTCAGTGCCGGCTGTTCGGCGATCGGCTTCGAGCGATCGCCAGAAGTTCGTTCATCGAGTGTCTCATCCATTTATTGGCACCACTGACAACTGGCGACTGACCACTGACCACTAACCACTGACCACTAACCACTGACCACTGACCACTAACCACTAACCACTGACCACTATCATCAAACATTGAACCTGAAGTGAACCACGTCGCCGTCTTGCACGACGTACTCTTTGCCCTCGAGCTTGAGCTTCCCATGTTCCCGGCAACGCGCCTCGCTTCCAAGCTCGATCAAGTCCTCGAAGCGCGTCACCTCCGCGCGAATAAAACCCCGCTCGATGTCGGAATGAATCACACCTGCCGCCCGGTGCGCGATCGTACCGCGTTTGATCGACCACGCGCGGCACTCGTCTTCGCCCGAGGTCAAAAAGCTGATCAGATCCAGCAGCGAATAAGCCGCGCGGATGAAACGGTCGCGAGCCGGCTCGTCTATGCCCAGGTCCTTCAAGAACTCGCGTTGCTCTTCGGGCGCAAGCTCGGCGATTTCGTTCTCGACCTTGCCCGACATCGCTAGGACGCTCAGCTTCTTCGACTCCGCAAGCGATCGCACGTCTGGCGTCACTTCTTGTCCGGCAGCTTCTTCTCCCTGATTGACAAGCACCAGGAGCGGCTTCAAGCTCAGGAACCGGAACCCTGCCATCAACGCCAACTCCTCAGGCGCAAGATCGAGATCCCGCAGCAAGCTCTCATTCTCAAGCGCGGTTTTCAACCGGTTCATGAGATCAGTTTCGCGAGCCGAGTCCTTCTCCTTCTTAAGGCGAGCGATCCGGTTCTCGATTTGAACGAGGTCAGTGAGGATCAACTCATCGTCGAAAGCGCGAATGTCTCGCGCCGGGTCAGGCGGCTCGAGAATCATCGGGTTTTCGAAGGCCTGAATGACGTGGACCAGCGCGTCGGCCTCGCGCATGTGCTGAACGAGTTTCGGATCAAGCCCGGATTGTGCGTGCTCGGCCGCTTCCGCAGGCGGGCCGGCTACGTCAACAAAGCTTATCTCCGCGTAGGTCTTTTTCTTGGGGTTGTAGAGATCGCCAAGCCGATCGACTCGCTGGTCCGGCACTTTTATGACGCCGATGTTTGCTTTCTCACGCGCGCCGTAGCCGCCCACTTCAGCGCTCAACCCTGTGAGCGCGTTAAAGATCGTTGTTTTGCCCGACCCTGCGAAACCTACAAGTCCTACTTTCATTGTTTCCGTTAGCCTTTTGTACTCAGTCAGGAACTGCGCGTCAGTAGCTCGACCGTGAGGGAGAGCTCTCCTTTGACGGTCGAGCTACTGACACGGGGCATCGCGCGCCAAACGTAAAGACTACAGGCGCGGCGGAGCTTGAGACAAGGCAGGAACACAGCTACTTAACTACTTCGAGTTCGAAGTGAATTTCTTTCCCACGCGCGATCGCATTCAGGTATTGCTCCCAAAACTTGCGGATGAATCGCATCGACGGCCATCGATGATCGAGGTTGATCAGGATCTCGAGACCAGTGAGTTTCCACAAGTTCAACACCGTCACGCGCGCTTTCCGCTGTCGAAATCTCACGTCGGTGTAGAAAGGAAAGACCGCGCGCTCATCGGTCAGGTTTCGAAACGAATAGCTATTCAAGTGGTTGCGATGAGTGAGGTCGGTCGCGAAGTCGGGATTCGTCCAATGCGGCGCTACAAGCCTGACGATTCCGCCATTGCGAGTGATGCGGTGAATCTCGCACATCACTGCCATCGGATCGCGCACGTGCTCGATGACGTGGCGGCCTATCACCTCGTCGAATTCGCCGGTGGCGAACGGGTAAGGCAGATGGTCGAGATCGTGAATGACGTCAGCCGCCGTGCGCGGGTTCACGTCCATCCCGATTGCGCCGGGCGTTTTGTTAGCGCCACAACCAATGTCGAGGACGCGATGCGCTCGCGCGTCCGCGACTGCCTGGCCGCTCGTGTGTGTTGTTGCCATGGGTTGAGCTTACTTGCCCTGGGGCTACATGCTTTCACCCGCTACGCGGGTTCGGAGAATCACATACGGCGGTGCTTGATCGTTCGATACGCGCGGTGAATCTTCTTCTCGCGGCCCTTGCGTTTCAAGTTCAACCGCTCGTCCATCCTCGAATCCAAATACTCAATCTCTTTCTCGAGTTTGACGTAGCTCTCATATCGATCACCGTCAAGCGACCCATCGGCCAGCGCCTCTCGCACCGCGCAGCCCGGTTCGTTCTGATGCTGGCAATCCGTGAAATGACAAGCCGCCGCGATCGACTGCACATCCGAGAACGCTTCGTTCAGCGAGCCGCCGGCATCCCACAACTGAAGCTCGCGCATTCCGGGTGTGTCGATCAACAACCCACCGGTTTTTAAAACGATCAGCTCGCGATGCGTAGTCGTGTGCCGTCCGCGCCCGTCGTGCTCGCGAACCTCCGCGGTCTTTTGAAGCTCCTCTCCGACGATTCGGTTTATCAGGGTAGACTTGCCCACGCCTGACGAGCCCAGAAACGCGACGGTCACTCCGGGCAGGACGTACTGATCCATTTCGCTTAAGCCCTGGCCGGTGATCGAGCTGATCGCGTGAACGGGAGTGCCTGGCGCTACTGACTCGGCTTCGGCGATTCTCATCTCCGCATCTTCGAGGAGATCGGCTTTGTTGAGAATAACAACCGGGGCGGCGTTGCTTTCGAACGCGGCGACCAGATAGCGTTCCAGCCGGCGAAGGTTGAAGTCCTGATCGAGGCCTTGAACAAGAAACACCGTATCGACATTGGCGGCGACGACTTGTTCAACTGTGTTTGCGCCGGCGGCCTTGCGTGAGAACTTGCTTCGTCGCGGCAAGACGGCATGAATCTGGTCGACGCCGTCCCTCTCGCGCTTCGAGACGGCGACCCAATCTCCGACGGCCGGAAAATCGGCGGCGCTGTTGCTGTCGTACCTCAGCTTGCCTCGCACTCGAGCGCTCACTTCACCCTGTTCGGTGTAAAGCCGGTAGGCGCCGCGCTCCTCGAGCGCGACTCTTCCGGCGGAGTGGCCTTGTTCGCGATACGATTCGAACGCGCGCTCAAAAAACTCGCTCCAGCCGAGTGACTTCAGGTCGTGCATGCGATTTACTTTTTGGCGGCTGCCTTGGCGGGCTGCTTGTCAGAACCCCGGGCCGCTCGGAGGTTGGCGAAGGCGCCGAAGCCGGCGAACCGTCCCGCTTCGCCAAGCTCTTCTTCTATCCGAATCAATTGATTGTACTTGGCCACGCGGTCGGTTCGGCTCGCGGAGCCTGTCTTGATCTGCCCGGCATTTGTCGCAACTGCGAGGTCCGCGATGAACGTGTCTTCGGTCTCGCCAGAGCGGTGCGAGATAACCGTGGTATAGCCGTTGGTCTTTGCCATCTCGATGGCTTCCAGCGTCTCGGTAAGCGAGCCGATTTGATTTACCTTGATCAGAATCGAATTGGCGGCCTTCTCGCACATGCCGCGAGCGAGGTACTCAGTGTTCGTGACAAACAAGTCATCGCCCACGAGCTGGACCTTCTCGCCGATCTCTTTTGTCAGATTCGTCCATCCCTTCCAATCCGATTCAGCGAGCCCGTCTTCGATCGAAATAATCGGATACTGATTTGCCCAGCTTGCCCAGAAAGCAATCATCTCGTCTGAACTCTTTCGCGCGCCCGTAGACTTCTTGAAAACGTAGCTGCCGCTGTCATAGAACTCGCTTGAAGCCGGATCGAGCGCAAGCGCGATCTGCTCGCCCGCTTTGTAGCCGGCTCGTGCAATGGCTTCGAGGATCGACTCGATGGCTTCTTCGTTAGACTTCAGGTTCGGCGCAAAGCCGCCCTCGTCTCCAACAGACGTCGAGTACGCGCGTTTCTTCAACACGTCCTTGAGCGAGTGAAACACCTCGACTCCGGCTCGCAGCGCTTCCGAGAAGCTTGCAAAGCCGGCAGGCACGATCATGAACTCCTGAAAGTCCACATTGTTGTCGGCGTGCGCGCCGCCGTTGAGTATGTTCATCAGCGGAGTCGGCAACGTTCGCGCGCCTACTCCACCAAGATACGCGTAGAGCGGAAGGCCGACCGCGTCGGCTGCGGCTCGCGCGGTTGCAAGCGACACCGCGAGGATCGCATTCGCTCCGAGCTTGCGTTTGTTATTAGTCCCATCCGCCGCCAGCATCGCGCGATCGACATCTGCTTGCATCAAAGCGTCGCGTCCGCTGACCGCCTTAGCGATCGGGCCGTTAACGTTGGCCACTGCTTTCAAGACACCCTTGCCCTGGTAGCGCCGCTTGTCGCCGTCGCGCATCTCGAGGGCTTCGTTCTCCCCGGTCGAGGCGCCAGACGGCACGGCGGCGCGTCCGATGATCCCACTGGCCAATGTGACTTCAGCTTCCACCGTGGGATTGCCGCGTGAATCCAAAATCTCTCGTGCGCTTACGCGCTCGATCATTGTCATACCTGCTCCATTAACCGGTTGCGCAGTCCAATCGTTTGAGGCGCTCGTTTCGAACGCGGCAATGATAGCCGAGTGGTTTGGGTTTGTCACTTTTGACGCGGCCCAAGGACCGCGTCGCGGTGTCCTGTCGATAGTACGGGACAATCAGCATCAGCCGGCCGCGTAGCCGTTAGCTCTCGATGAACAAGTTTCCGAGGCGCCCGGCCCGCGCAACCGCCGGCCTACCATGCGCGAAAACTTGACGAGCGCCCTCGCAAGCTGGCAGCTTGCGCCACGAAGAGTTGAACGGTTACCTTCTGACCGTAACGTTTGCGGGCCGCGACAGGACTTCAATGGAAAAAAGAGAAATCACGCTGGGGCACAGCCCTGACCCCGACGACGCGTTTATGTTTTATGCGCTCGCCGCTGACAAGATCGAGACCGACGGCCTCAGCTTCAAGCACATCATCGAAGACATCGAGACGCTAAACCGGCGCGCGATAAACGCCGAGTTGGATGTGACCGCTGTTTCGATCCACGCCTACGCCTACGTGCTTGACCAGTACGCGCTGCTGACGTCCGGGGCTTCAATGGGCGACGGCTACGGGCCGCTGCTGATCTCGCGCGAGCCGATGGGCGTTCCAGAACTTCGACGCACGACGATCGCAATCCCCGGCACGATGACTACTGCGTACCTTGCGCTGCGGCTCTTCCTCGGGGAAGCAAAAACCGTCGTGATTCCGTTCGACAAGATCATGGACGCGGTCGCCAATCGCGAAGTTGGCGCCGGTTTGCTGATCCACGAAGGCCAGTTGACCTACGCGAAACGGGGCTTCAACAAGATCGCGGACCTCGGCGAGTGGTGGAAGGTGGAAACCGGATTGCCGTTGCCGCTGGGAGGCAACGCGATAAAGAAATCGCTTGGGCCTGAGCTGATCGCGAAGGTTTCGGACTTGCTGCGCGAGTCGATTCAGTATGGGCTCGATCATCGCGAGCCGGCGGTCCGTCACTCGATGAAGTACGGACGCGGTATGGAAGAATCGCTGACAGATGAGTTCGTTGGAATGTACGTTAACGACTACACGATCGATTATGGAGAACGAGGCCGGGCAGCGGTCACTCTTCTTCTTGAGCGAGCGCATGCGGCGGGCATCATTCCGCATCCGGTTGAAATCGAATTCGCGTGAAAAGCATCGCAACTATTGACTGCGGATCTGACCAGCATCCAGCAACAAAGCACTTCTTCACGGATTCTTCTTTGGAATCGCTATCTTCTGCTTTGAGAGCAGTAGGTTAACGAAATCCTTTTCCGTCCAATCGAGAAAATCCCGGTAGCCCTTGGGGTCGACAAAGGGA
Source organism: Candidatus Onstottus arcticum (assembly GCA_038040485.1). GTDB lineage: Bacteria > Acidobacteriota > Blastocatellia > UBA7656 > UBA7656 > Onstottus_B > Onstottus_B arcticum. The sequence goes on along the minus strand of JBBPIE010000058.1, from coordinate 16,624 downwards.
GAGGGCCGTTCACCGCGAGCCAAGCGTTGGGCCTTTTCGTTGAGGCCGAAGAATGAGCCATGCGGCGCCAAAAACACGTCGCACGGAAACGTTCGCAGCAGGCGAAAAGTGTATTCGTAATCGGTGGCAATGTTCGGATACTTAGGATTATCGACGAGGTTGTAGCCCGGCGCGGTGGTGCTGCCAACAAAAACGACGTCGTAGCTTCTGCCGTCCTCTTTGACTTGCATCAGCCACGTCGTGCAGCCTTTAGTGTGACCTGGAGTCAGCCGCGCGGTCATCGTCACTCCGCCGAGTTCCACTCGCTCCTTGTCTTGAAGAATGCGGTCAGCCTTAGCCGGCTCGTACGTAAACGTGTCGCCCCACTGAAAATCGCCTTTCCCGCCATTCGCAACCAGACCGGCATCTGCCTCGCTCAGCATGAGTTGAGCACCGGTCAGCCGCTTGATCTCAGCTAAGCCTGCCGCATGATCGTAGTGAGCGTGGCTGTTGATCAGGATCTTGACGTCCTCGAACTTGAATCCGAGTTGCTTTACTCCTTCCACTATCAGAGGGACCGTCTCGGCGAAGCCGCTGTCCAGAAGTATGTGGCCGCCCGGAGTCGTGATCAGAAATGAGCTGACCTCTGAAGCTCCGACGTAGTAGATGTTCCCGATGATGCGAAAGGGTTTGACCGGCTGATTCCACTCGGGTGTAGCTTTGGTGTACTGAGCCTGGCCGGTTGAGCCGTTTTGCGGCGGAGCAAACAGTGCCACGACGATCAGCGTGAGAACGGACGCGAACAAGATTGATCGAATGCGGGCGAGACGCCCGCGCTCCCAGGTCTTCAAGCTATGCGCCTCCTGAAAGTGAGACATTGTGTCTACTGCCTCAACTTCTTTAGCAACTCGCGAGCGATGATCATCCGCTGAATCTGATTCGTGCCTTCAACGATCTGGCCGATCTTCGCTTCGCGCATCAGAGCTTGAACCGGATAGTCTTCGCTTGTGCCGTAGCCGCCGTAGATCTGAACTGCGTCGGTCGTGACCTTCATCGAACAGTCGGTCGCAAGCAGCTTGGCCATCGAAGCTTCGATGTTGAACGGCAAGCGGTGATCGCGCAGCCACGCGGCCTTTCGCATCACCAGGCGGGCCGCTTCGATCGATGCGGCCATATCCGCGAGCATGAACTGGATACCTTGAAAGTCGCCGATCGCCTGGCCAAACGCTCTACGTTCGGTCGAGTAGCGCAACGCATGATCGAAGGCTTGCTGCGCGGTTCCAATCGAAGTCGCAGCCACGGTGATACGTCCCGAGTCGAGCGCGGTCATCGCAACCTTGAATCCTTCGCCTTCCCTGCCGATCAGGTTCTCGCGCGGGATCTCGCAGTCTTCGAAAAACACTTCGCGGGTGTGATGCGGCAACCCCATTGGCCGCTCGCGTTTGCCGAAGGCCAGCCCCGGCGCGCCTTTTTCGACTATGAACGAGCTGACGCCCTTCGCGCCTTTGCCCTTCTCGGTCACGGCCATGACTATGTACACGTCAGCTTCGCCGCCGTGAGTGATCCAGATCTTCTGACCACGTATGATGTATTTATCACCCTTCAGCTCGGCGCGAGTGTTGATGTTCGCCGCGTCTGAACCAGCGTGAGGCTCGGTCAACGCAAACGCGCCGAGCAGCTCGGCTCGCGACATCGGCGGGAGATACTTGCGCTTCTGAGCGTCGGTTCCGAAGTGATTGATGATCAACTGCGGCAAGCCATGAACTGAAAGCACACTGCCGAGATGGCTGCCCAGGTGTGAAAGTTCTTCGAGCACGAGCGCGTAGCTCGAGTAGTCGAGCCCGCCGCCGCCATATTCCGTGGGGAACGGGATCGCGGCAAGTCCTATCTCGCCGAGCTTGCGAAACAGCGGCCACGGAAATTCTTCGTAGCCGTGTTTCTCCCAATAAGGCTTTACCTCGCGAGCTACGAACTCTTCCACCAGTCGCCTGAGTTGTTCTTGTTCTTCAGTCAGCGTGTAGTCCATGGTTTCTCCCGTTCTTAACAATCCGCAGAATCCGGGCACCCACTCTATTCGTGTCGATTCGCGTTATTCGTGGATCACTATCACTCCCGAGTCCCGCAGTCTCGCGCGCTCTTCGTCACCGATACGCAACTCATCAAGCAATTCTGCCGTGCTATCCCCGAGCGCGGGAGCCGGGCGAGTCTCGCGAGGAGGAGTATCACTGAGCTTGTAGGAAAAGCCCAATTGATCGGTGACGCTCGCGGTGTCACGGCCAGTCTCGCGGATCAGCTCTCGCTCGCGGGTTTGCGCGTGCGAGAAAGCTTCGGTCATCGACAGCACCGGTTCGCAGCAACAATCCGCGTCGCGCATCAACTCGGTCCAGTCGCTCTGAGTTCTGGACTTAAAGATCGTTGCCACTTCCTTAAACAGGTCACTGCGCCGGTCGCCTTCGTCGAATTGCCGCGCTATCAACTCTTCGCGCCCGATGGCTCGGCAAAAGTTGGCCCAGAATTTTGGCTCGAGCGCCCCAAGCGTCATAAATGTGCCGTCGAGCGTCTCGTAGACGTTGTAAAAAGGATAAGCGCCCGACAACACGTACTTGCCGCCCACCGGCATCGTCTTGCCCGCGAAGTGATGTGCAGCAGGAACCGGCAACATCGAAACCATCACGTCGAACATCGAGACGTCGACGTACTGACCGCGGCCGGTTCGCTCGCGAGCCAGCAGCGCCGCGAGAATCGCAAACCCGGCGATCATCCCGCCTGCAAGATCGGCTACCTGAACGCCCGGAATGACAGGCTTGCCCCTCTCATCCGTCGTCAAGCCGAGCACACCGGACAGCGCCAGATAGTTCAAATCGTGCCCGCTTCGATCGCGATGCGGGCCGTCCTGCCCGAAGCCCGTCAGCGAACAATAAACGATGCGCGGATTGATCTCAGACACGGTTTGGTATCCGACGCCCAATCGATCAACGACTCCGGGTCGAAATTGCTCGAGGATACAATCGGCCGTGGAAGCCAGTTTCAGGAAGAGGTCTCGCCCCTCAGGTTTCTTGAGATCGATCGCGATCGACTTCTTGTTGCGATTGACCTGAGCGAACGCCGCGCTCTTGCCGTCAACGAGAGGGCGGGTATGACGAGTCGGATCGCCGATCTTTGGTTCTTCGACCTTGATGACCTCAGCGCCGAGATCGCCCAACATCATCGAACAGTAGGGTCCAGGCAGCATTCGCGACAGGTCCAACACGCGAATGCCTTCAAGTGCGTTCGTCATACATTCACCCAAGCCGGCCATCAAGCCACGATAGATTTCAATAGTCTCCAATCCTACGACGAGCGGCGACTCATCGCAATTCATCCTGGCGACGTCGAGAACTATTTCGATGATATAATCAGGCGCACCCAGGAATGCAACGGCCATCGATGCGCGAGCTTGGCTGACCGACACGGCCAGTCTATAATCGTCGCAATCAATGTGCTGGGAACTTGCGGGCCGGAGAATAGAGATGGCAAGTGTAAGGAAACCAGAGAGTCTCTACACCGAAGACGAGTACTTGGCGCTGGAGCGCGCATCCCAAGAGCGTCGCGAATACCTGGATGGACAGATCTATTTGATGGCAGGGGAGAGCCCGGCGCACGGAACCATCTGCACTAATCTCACCGCCGAAATTGCCTATCAGTTGAAAGGACAGCGATGCCAGGTCTGGTCGAAAGATACGAAGGTGCGCAGCGGCCCAATTCCAAAGTCGCGCTATTCCGCGCAGGGCTTGTATTCGTTTCCCGATCTGGTAGTCGCGTGCGGTGAAGCGCAATACCTCGACGAACACCGCGACGTGCTTGTCAATCCAAAGGTGATCATCGAAGTGCTGTCGCCATCCACGGAGGCCTTCGATCGAGGCGAAAAGTTCGCGCGCTATCGCGAGCACCTCGACTCGCTGACGGACTACGTTGTAGTGGCTCAGAGTATGCCGCTGGTTGAGCACTTCTCTCGGCAGTCAAACGGTGAGTGGGTGATTGCTGCGAAGGCCACTGAACTCTCAGGGAGCGTAGTACTCAGCTCAATCGACTGCACGCTGCGGTTGAGCGAGGTCTACGACCGCATTGCTTTCCCTGCCCCCGGCGATGAAGACCCGGCTCCGAGGGATACCAAAGAGATTAGTTAAGCAAGGATCTTACTCACAAGGACATTGCTCTGGCCCTGTCCTCATTCGTCAAGAAGGGCGATGAGTTCACAGCAGTGTCAAGAGAGGCAAGAAGGACTTGTCCTTGGGCACCAACTAGGACGCCAGCGCAATAAAGTAATCCTCCGACCAAGGCAACAAGAAGACCAATCCCGCCCAAATACTGTCCCGCGCTACCTAAGCCCAGAGCTACTACGAGAATGCCAATTCCTTTAATCACCTTTCCAATTGTGGCAGTCGCTCTGGCGACGAGGTAGGCATCCCGGTAGCGCGTCATCAGCGCCGTTGCTTCATCAACAACCCTCTCCCCTTCACCGATCGGTTCTCTCGTCCGTCTACTCTTAATGATCGCTACGACTGCCCAAGCTATCGCCCCGCCGATGATCAGGATTGGTAACAACTGAGCTAGCCCACCGCCACCTTGAATCATAATCAACTCAGGCAAGCAAGATATTCTCATCATCCTCTCCTTTCTCGGTTACAGGAAGAGACTCATCGAGCGTCCGTGTTACCGCTAAGTCCAAAGTATTGGCGACATCCTATAGCAAAGCGAGAGGCAACGCGAATCTGAAATCTCACAGCTTCAGGTAAGAGACAAGTAACACCGCGGATCAGCGTTTTATGCCTTGCGAGCACGAAGCACAGACAGGCAAGATGAGCGATCACAAGCTTGAACCAATGGCAGATGAGTTATTATTCAAGAGTATCGAGAGCGACGCGTCTACGAAGGCTCGCGCCGGTCGCGTAACCACTTCGCACGGATCATTCGACACTCCGGCTTTCATGCCCGTAGGCACTCAAGGCACGGTCAAAGCGCTCACCCAACAGATGCTTGAAGAGGCCCGCGCCGGAATTATCCTCGGCAACACCTATCATCTATATTTACGCCCCGGTCATTTGATCATCAACAAGCTTGGTGGACTGCATCGTTTTATGGGATGGGAGCGGGCGATCCTGACCGACAGCGGCGGGTTTCAAGTCTTCAGTCTGACTTCGCTCCGCAAGATGAGCGAGGAAGGCGTCGAGTTTCAGTCGCACATCGACGGCTCGCGGCATTTTCTGTCGCCCGAAAAGTCCATGGAGATTCAAGCCGCGCTGGGCTCGGACATCGTGATGGCTTTCGACGAATGCACTCCGTTTCCAGCCACGCGCGAGGACGCCACAAAGTCGCTCGAGTTGACCGAGCGTTGGGCTCGCCGGTCGAAAGAGCATCTGGTCAAGCTTCACGCAGAACCGGCGGAAGCGGAGCGCGCCGGGATCAACCTAGTCAATTCAACTCAAGCGCTGTTCGGTATCGTTCAAGGAAGCACATATCTCGACCTGCGCGAGCGAAGCCTCGCGGGATTGATTGAAATCGGCTTCGATGGCTATGCGATTGGCGGACTTTCAGTGGGCGAAGAGAAGGCCGCAATGTTCGAGGTCGTGTCGCACATCGCGCCGCTGATGCCCGACGACAGCCCCCGCTACTTGATGGGAGTCGGAACTCCTGAAGACCTGGTGAACGCCGTCGCCGAAGGCATCGATATGTTCGATTGCGTGTTGCCGACTCGCAACGCACGCAACGGCCAATTGTTCACAAGCCGAGGCCGGATCAACATCGACAACGCTCGCTATCGAGACGATCCGCGTCCCGTTGACGAAGCTTGCGAGTGCGCGGTCTGCGCTCGATATTCGCGAGCTTATCTGCGGCACTTGTTTACGGCAGGCGAGATACTTTCTTCGGTGCTTACTTCGCTTCACAACATTAGCTTCTACCTTGACACCATGAGGAGGATCAGGCAAGCTATCACGCTTGGCGCTTTCGATGAGTTTCGTTATTTATTTCTAAGCGAAGCAGCACGCGGACAGGACTGATACTCCTCACCCAGGATTTCGGACCGCAACCCCCGCGGACGAACCTCCCACTCGACGCGCCACCGAGTAATCAATGAACATAATCGCGCTTTTCGTCCCCATCCTCGTGCTTCTGCAAGGCGGAGCAGGGTTGGCTCAGTTGCTTCCTTTCATACTGATATTCGCAATCTTGTACATGCTGGTCATACGTCCACAGCAAAAGAAGCAGCGCCAAGCTCAGACCGAGCGCGCGAACATGCTGAAGGTGCTCAAGCCGGGCGACAAGATTGTCACTACGGGCGGAATCTACGGGACGATCGTAGCCGTTCGCGAAAAGGACGACACTGTTCAGCTTCGCATCGCCCAATCCGTCTCGGTTGAGGCCGAACGCAGCGCGATCGCAAGACTTCAGATTTCTGACAAAGAAGTGGAAGCAGCAGCGAAGTGATCCATCTTTACAGGTAGTCTTATGCAAAGAAAGATTCGAACTCGAACTCTGTTGATCGTGCTCGTCACGCTCGCCGGTGTGGCGGTGGTCTTCAAACCTCATCACAAACCCGGGATCAAGGACTTCACGAGCTGGTCGCAAATCAAACAAAACCTCTCGGAGAACATTCATCTCGGGCTCGACCTCAGAGGCGGAAGCCATCTGGTGATGCAAGTTCAAACCGACGAGGTGATCAAAAAGGTCACCGAGCGGAACATAGAAGCCGCGAAGAACAAGCTGCAAGAGAAGAACCTCCCCTTCACCGAGATCAAGTACGACGGGCCAGGCAAGATCGTCGTCACGCTCCCCGACAGCAGCAAGAGCTCCGACATCGTCTCCGAGTTGAAGACGGACTTTGGGCAGGGGTGGTCTCTGGACGAGCGAGGCAACTCGATCACCGCGTCGCTTGATGAAGCAGCTCAAAACGACTTGAGGAATCGCGCGACCGAACAGGCAAAGTCAATTATCGAGAATCGCGTAAACGCGTTCGGCGTGACTGAACCGACGATCCAGCGCCACGGCGGCGAGGGCACCTATCAGATCCTGATACAGATGCCCGGAGTGGACGACCCCGAGCGCGTGAAGAACACGCTCAACGCCGACTCCAATCTGGAACTCAAGCTGGTATCCAAAAGCACGCAGATTCCTTATCCCAAGAAGGAAGACGCCGAAGCCGCGTTGAAAACGCTTCCGGGCGCCGGCGCCAACCACGACGTGATGTTCTATCGGGATCGTTCGGAGACGGGGAGCACCGAGGGCTACGTCGTAGTCGAGAAGATACCAGTCGTAACCGGGCTAGACATGCGTGACGCCAGCGCCAGGTCGTCACAATATGGCGGCGCGGCCTATGAGATTGATTTCTCGCTGACTGTGGACGGCGCGAAACGGTTCTCGAAAGCGACCGGCGAACACGTCGGCGATCACCTTGCGATCGTGCTCAATAACGAAGTCAAGTCGGCGCCTGAGATCAAGAGCCAGATTAACGACCGCGGACAAATAACAGGAAACTTCACGAAAAAATCCGGGGAAGATCTTGCGCTGATCCTGCGATCCGGCGCGCTCCCAGCTAAAGCGGTTTATCTGGAAGAGCGAACCGTTGGGCCTTCGCTTGGTGCGGACTCGATTCGCCAGGGCGTTACTGCCTCGATTGCCGGACTGCTGGCGGTAGTTGCGTTCATGCTCTACTACTATCGCGGCTCGGGAATCAACGCGGTGTTGGCTCTGGTGCTGAACCTGGTTTTGCTGCTTGCGGCGCTGGTGCTATTCGACGCGACGCTCACACTGCCGGGCATTGCAGGCGTGATCTTGACGATAGGCATGGCAGTCGACTCGAACGTGCTGATCTTCGAGCGAATTCGCGAGGAGCTTCGGAACGGCAAGGTGGTTGCCTCGGCCGTCGATGTCGGCTTCGCCAAGGCATTCCTCACTATCATCGACACCCACGTGACAACGATCGTCTCGGCGGTCTTCCTGTTTGTGTTCGGCACCGGGCCGATCCGCGGGTTTGCGGTCACTCTCGTGGCCGGCTTATTGGCAAACCTGTTTACGGCGGTCTTTGTGTCGCGAACAATTTTCATGTGGCATCTTAACCGCAGCGCGCGGGTGGAGAGTCTGAGCATATGAGGAGTGATTCGTGATGCGTGATGCGTAACCGGAGAAACCGCGAATCACGAATCACGCATCACGGATCACGAATCACGTCACGGATCATTTATTATGGTAGAGCTTTTCAGAAACCCTAAGATCGACTGGATCAACGCTAAGAAGAAGTTCATCGGCGTGACGATCTTCTTACTTTTGCTGGGGGCGGCCGCGACTCAGATTCGTGGATTCAACCTTGGCGTCGATTTCACCGGCGGAACATTGATGACCGTTCGCTTCAAGCAGTCATCGGACCTCTCTCAAGTGCGCTCGGTGCTTGGAGCCGGCGGCGTGGACACGAGCAAGGTCACGCTGCAGCCCGTCACCAGCAAGCCAAATGAGCTGATCATTCACGCTCCCCAACTTGGATCGGGCACCGAGACCGAGCGGCGGGTGGACGAGGACAAACGCGCAATCATTCGAGCGCTTCAGGGGCTCAGCCCCGCCGGCGATCTTTCAGCGGGCAAGACCAACATCAACACGATCGACGCGGCCGGGATTGAGCAGGAGCTTCGCCAGGTGGATCCGTTTCAGATCAACAACCAGTCGTTCGCAAACGCGCATCCGTACCGCCAGGTAGGCGAGCAGCTAGTGGCTTTCCGGGACAGCTCGAACAAGGGATTCCTTCCGGACATAAACGCCACCCAGAGCTTGAACCTGATTGTGACCAACTTCGACGGGTTTGATCAGAACAAGGTCAAGCAGGTCATCCTGGATCGCTTCTACGCGGGCAAAATCGATCTCAACCAGGCGGGGACCAGCGAGATCGAGGACGCGCTCGGGCGCATCGATCCTCTCGGTATCGGCGGAGGCTCGGAAACCTACAAGAAGGCGGCAAAAGCAATCAGCAGCTATCGCACAAACCGCAACGGCGTTATTGACAACCTCTCCGAGATTCAGGCGCAAGACGTTTCAGCCGAACTGCTGGACAAGATGCAACCGTTCTTCACTGAAGGAAGCTTTGCGGTGATCGGCGCGGACGTCGTGGGCGCGGTTGTTGGGAAGGATCTCCGCAACCGAGCCATCTACGTGACGCTTGCGGCGCTGGGCGGGATGCTTGTGTATATCGCGTTCCGCTTCGAGTGGATATACGGAGTGGCCGCCGTGCTTGCGGTGTTTCACGACATCTTGATCACGCTTGGCATCTTCAGCCTGTTCCATTGGGAGATCAGCCTGACGGTAGTGGCGGCGCTGCTTACGTTGGTTGGCTACTCGATGAATGACACCATCGTCATCTTCGACCGGATACGCGAGAACCTCAGACTGCGGCGCCGAGACAGCCTCGCCCAGATTGCAAACGATTCGATAAATCAGACGTTGTCGCGTACGGTTATCACCGCGGGTCTGACTTTCATTTCGGTAGTTTCGATTGTTCTGTTCGGCGGTGAGGTCTTGCGCACCTTCGCGCTGGCTCTGACGATCGGCATCATCATAGGCACCTACTCTTCGATTGCGGTAGCGAGCCCCATGATGCTTTGGTGGGAATACATCACGAGCGGCAAGGTCGGACGCGGCAAGCCGGTCAGCGCCAAACCTCGCGCAAGCGAACGCAGCCTGGCGAAGGCCTGATCGTTGTGGATTGCGGATTTTGGAAACCGCGCCATTCAATCCGCAATCCGAAATCCGCAATCCGAAATGGAGTGGCGGGAACCAACTTTGCCAGTCCGGTGTCTAACCCGCTGGAAGCTTGAAACTGCTTGACTTGATGCAAAGTCGAGTAGTAGACTCAGCCGGTTTTCAATCAGACTTTCAGCAGATGGTTCTCTTGATTTTCGGCTTTCTTGTCTACTCAGCAGACTTCGTTTCTTTCTAAGAGAACTTAGCGATTGTGATCTGGTGGTTCGAACCGGGCGCGCGCTGTTTTGGCAGGCGCCACTGCCAGCCAACGGCGAGCGCGGGAATTGTTGCCTTTCTAACGCTTCGAGATTTCCGGAGGTTAGCCTAATGTTTGATAATCTAGTTGAGTCGTCATCAGTCAGAAGAGGCTCCGACCGGTGGATATACTTCTGCGTAACGGCTGCGATCTGGGTGTCGGTGCTCACCGGGGTGATAGTCTGGGGCATCGTTCAATACGATGCCAAACTCAACGAGCAGTTCAACGCTCTGACACTGTTGGCGCCACCACCGCCGCCACCGCCGCCCCCGCCGCCGCCTGCTGCAGCCCCGGCGGTCAAGGCTGTCAAGACGACCACAGTAGAAGCCTTTGTCTCGGCGAAGGAACCGCCCAAGGAGATTAAGGCGCCCTCCATCAAACCTCCCGTCATTCAAACCACCAGCGTCGGTGTTTCAGGCGGCGTTGAAGGCGGAGTGCCGGGTGGGGTACCGGGTGGCGTCCCAGGCGGCGTTCCCGGAGGCGTAATTGGCGCGGGTGCGGCAGAACCTCCGCCGCCGCCGCCGCCTGTTGAGAACAAGCCACCCCCGCAAGTCATTCGCAAGTCCGGAGGCGTGCTGCAAGGCTCGGCAACCAAGCGCGTAGAGCCGACTTATCCGCCGCTGGCAAAAGCGGCTCGTGTTAGCGGCTCCGTAGTCGTTGAAGTCACCGTGGACGAGGCGGGCGGCGTAATCTCCGCTCGCGCCATGTCTGGCCACCCGCTATTGAAAGAAGCCGCAGTCGCGGCAGCGCGCGGCTGGAGATTCAGCCCGACACAATTAAGCGGCGTGCCAGTCAAGGTGATCGGCACGATCACGTTCAACTTCAACCTGTGAGCTTCAATCTGATTGGCTTCACGAGCCTGGCGTGCTGACGCCGCCAGGCTCGCTCTCAAACATCCTAAAACTGACTCTGGAGGGTTTCTACCAATGCTACTTCTTCTGACGAACATCTGGCTGGCGGGCAACAAGCTCGCTTTCTTTCTGCTCCAAACCGAAGAAAAGGGCGGTCAAAGCGCGACCGAGGACTTCTCGCTGTGGGGCATGATCCAAAAGATGCAATGGCCCGCCCTGCTCATCGCTCTCGTGCTGGCCATTATGAGCATGTACTCGATCGCCGTGATGGTTGAACGATGGCTGACTTTCAACGCCGCTCGAAACCAGTCGCGACAGTTCGCTCCCAAAGTCGCCGCTGCGTTGCGAGACAACAGAATCGACGAGGCGATCGCCATCTCGGACCGGCACAAGAAATCGCACCTCGCGATGGTCGTCAATGCCGGGCTCCAGGAATTTCAGGCCCACCAGGCGGGATCGGATATTCCGGGTACGACGCTCGACGCAGCGCGACGCGCCCTTCAGCGCGCCACCGCCCTCAAGACCGCCGAACTCAAACGCGGACTTTCGGGGCTGGCCACGATCGGCTCGACGGCTCCGTTCGTCGGACTGCTCGGAACAGTCATCGGAATCATTGGCGCGTTCCAGGGTATGAAGGCTGCTGAAGGAACCGGCATCGCGGCAGTCGCGGGCGGCATCTCCGAAGCCCTGATTGAAACCGCGTTCGGTTTGCTGGTCGCGATCCCGGCCGTGTGGGCGTTCAACATCTTCACAAACAAGGTCGAAGCCTTCACGATCGAGATGGACAACTCGTCTTCTGAGTTGATCGACTACTTCATCAAGCGCCGTGAGCTTAAGTAACCAGCCGGCAAGTAACGAGGTAATGCTATGTCAATGGATGTGGGCGGCGGCGAAGGTAGCTACGTCGCCGATATTAACGTGACGCCAATGGTAGATGTGATGCTGGTGCTACTGATCATCTTTATGGTGATCGCGCCTATGTTGCAGAGCGGCGTCAGCGTCGCGCTTCCGCAGTCCAAGTACCCGGACCCCGACCCGAACATCATCAAAGACACTTCAGCCGTTATCGCAATCCCGAACAACGGCGAGTACTACATCGGCCGCGACAAGATCAACCTGGCCGACATCCCCCAAAAAGTGAAGACCATCCTTAAGGACAAGCCGGTCCCGGATCAGGTCGTCTACGTTAAGGCCAGCAAGGGGGTCAAGTACGGCGAGGTGGTTCTGGTGATCGACTCGGTTCGCGAGGCTGGCTTCGACCGAATTGGCCTCGTGGCCGAGAAAGAGAAGCAGTCAGGGGCGACCGGCAGCCAGTAGGAGGCGCGCCGTGTGGCATTGGTCGCTGCGCGCAAACTGCGGGCGTCGTCGGACGCCCGCGAGGTTGAATTTTTACCTAACAAGGAGGCAGGTTGTCCGCCTGGTGGCAGGCAACCCGAAAACCTAAAATGGCACACGGAGAACATGATGAAGGCGGTGGCGGCTCGGGCAGGAAGCTTGGACTGGCGCCGCCAAACATCAACGTCACCCCGTTGATTGACGTTTTGCTGGTGCTGCTGATCATCTTCATGGTCATCCAGCCTCAGAAGGAAGCCAAGTTCGAGTCTAACATCCCGCAGAAGCCGCAGGAGAACAACGACACTGTTGTGCCGCCATCTGACATGCTGATGGTGGACGTCAAGCTGCAAGGCAGCGGGCCGGATCAGACCATCGAGCTCAACAGCACGGCTATGACCCTGGTCCAGCTTGGCACGACTCTCAAGGACCTGCTCGAACAGCGGCCCGACAAGACGGTCTTTATCAAGGCGCCGAAGGACAAGCAGTACGGCGATATTGTCGAAGTGATCGACGTGGTCAAGGGAGCAGGGGCTCAGCCCATCGGGCTCCAGATCGACTACCTGCAATGATTGCAGAGGAGGAATGGCCTTGAACAGAAAGCATAACCCCGCGTTGATGATGGTTATTCTGACGCTGGCATTGGTTGCGCCCGGCTGCGGCGTAGTGAACTCGCTGCGCGCCAAGAACAGCCTGAACGACGGCGTGCGTGAATTCAACAAGGGCAAGTACAAGGACGCTGAAGCCAAGTTCTCGGAAGCTCTTAAACTCAGCCCTGAGCTGACGAACGCCCAGTTGTTCTTCGCGCGAGCCCTAAACCTCCAGTTCGCGGCGAACCTGACCGAGGACTTGGGTGCAAGGACCATCTCTGCCTATGACGACATCATAGCCAAAAACCAGGATAAGCCGGAGGCCGTCGATCAAGCGCTTGCCTTTAAGTCTCACCTGTACGATGAGCTGACCCGCGTAAATCCGGACAAGGGTGCCGAATACAAGAAGCTCCAGCGCGAGACGCTCGAGAAACGCGCGCAGTTGTCTACGGCGACGCCCAAGACCAGGGCCGATGTCTACTACACGCTGGGCGTCGGTTATTGGAAAGAGTCTTACGACATGAACGCGGGCTACGCGCTGAAAAAACAGCCGGTGCCTCAAGAGGTGCTCAAGAAGATGACGCCGGTCATCACGCAGGCTCACTATTACCTGCGGAAGGCCATCGAGGAACAGGCCGACTACTCCAACGCTTGGTTCTACGAGAAGCTCGTGTTTATCGAAGAAAGCAAGGTCGATCCGTCGCGGTACAAAGAACTGAAAGCGAAGATCGACGAGATGCAGGAGACATTCTTGACACTCCAGAAGCAACAGGCCGCCGCCGCTGCAAGCGCGGGCGAAGCTGCGCCAGCAACGCAATGAAGTAGCTACCCTCATATGCTAAGATTCGAGGTGATGGCCTTCGGGCTCATCACCTTTTTCTTTTTGGACCGGCCCGGGCAAGCGTGAACCGATCGGCACTTCGCGCCCGCGGCCGGCTCTGGGCGACAGACAAGAAATGATTCGGTTCGAGACAATAGTTGAAAAGGTTCGCGAGAACCACCCCGGCGCAGATGACGACCTCCTGCGGCGCGCATACCTGTTCTCCGCTCGTCAGCACCGCGGCCAAATACGCAAGTCGGGCGAGCCTTACCTCGTTCACCCGCTTGAAGTCGCCAACATACTTGCCGAACTCAAGCTCGATCCGATCTGCGTCGCTACCGGCCTCTTGCACGACATCGTTGAAGACACCGAGACCTCCATCGAAGATATTGAGGAATACTTCGGCCCCGAGATCGCGCATCTGGTAGACGGGCTCACCAAAATATCGAAGCTCGACCATGCCTCCTACGAGGAACGCCAGGCGCTAAACATGCGCAAGATGCTGCTTGCGATGGTCGACGACGTGAGAGTCGTCCTGGTCAAGCTCGCCGATCGCTTGCACAACATGCGCACCCTCGAGCACCTCCCTGGCGAAAAGCGCCGCCGCATCGCGCAGGAAACTCTCGACGTCTACGCCCCCATCGCACACCGGCTTGGTATGAGCCGGGTGCGCGGCGAACTCGAAGACCTCGCCTTCAAACACATCGAGCCCGAGGAATACCTGAAGCTTCAGCAGTTGGTTGAAAGCCGCCGCAAGCGTTTGGATGCCTTCCTTCAAGAGATAAAACAGCAGATAACCTCGATGATGGAAGGATCGGGAGTTCATATCGTTCACATCGAAGGCCGCATCAAGCGCCTGTTCTCGATCTACCAGAAGGTAAGACGCCAGCAGATAAACATCGATCAGGTGTACGATCTGGTGGCCGTCAGGATAATCACCGAATCGGTGAAGGACTGCTACGGCGCGCTCGGAGTGATCCACACCGCCTGGAAACCGATCCCAACTCGCTTCAAGGATTGGATCGCCATACCTCGCGAGAACTTTTATCAGTCGCTGCATACTTCTGTAGTGGCAGACGGTGGGCAGCCGCTCGAGGTCCAGATACGAACCGAAGAGATGCACTCGATCGCCGAAGAAGGCATCGCCGCGCACTGGAAATACAAAGAGGGACGCCGCGGCACTCATACCGACGAAGACGAAGCTTTCGTTTGGTTGAAGCGGCTGGTCGAGTGGCAACAGGAGGTAAAAGACTCGCGCGAGTTTCTCGACTCGCTCAAACTCGATCTGTATCCGACAGAGGTCTACTGCTTCACGCCCAAGGGCAAGGTGATCGAATTGCCGCGCGGCGCCACGCCGATAGACTTCGCGTTTGTTATTCACACTCAAGTGGGTCTGACTTGCAGCGGGGCGAAAGTGAACGGGCGTATCGTGCCGCTCCGCAGCCAGCTTCGAAACGGCGACATGGTCGAGATAATGACCTCGCCGTCTGCCCATCCGTCGCGCGACTGGATGAACTTCGTTCAGACTTCGCGAGCGCGGTCAAAGATCCGCCACTACCTTGCTGAAAGCGAGCGAGTGACGGCGATCGATCTCGGCAAGAAACTCTTTGAGAAGGAGGCCGACCGCTTCCGCCTGAACCCCAAAAAGCTTTTATCCAACGGCGATCTCGACCGCATCGCAGCCGAGTATGGCTGCGCGCGGTCCGACGATTTGCTGGCGGCGATCGGCTACGGCAAGGTTCTGCCGCGCAACCTCATCGCAAAGCTCCTGCCGCCGGAGCGTGCGGCTGAGATGGAGGAGGAAAAGCGACCTTCGTTGAAGCAGGTCGTCAAGCGCGCGCTTGGGCTTGAAGACCGCATCGTCGTAAAAGGCGTCGACGATTTGTTGGTCTATCGCGCGGGCTGTTGCAACCCGATCCGAGGCGAAGAAATCATCGGCTATATCACACGCGGCAAAGGCGTGGCCGTTCATTCGAACCGCTGTCCGAACCTGCCGGGTTTGCTTGTGAATCCCGAGCGGATCATCGAAGTCGAATGGATGAAGTCAGACTCAACCAGCGCGTCGGCTTATCCAATCACGATGAAGCTTGTGACTGAAGACCGTCCTGGAATGGTTGCCGATGTCACTCAAGCCATAGCCGGCGTAGGAACCAACATCCGCGACATACGAGCTTCGCTTGACGACGAAGGCCGCGGCCAGCTCGTGCTCACCGCAGAGATATTCGATCTGAAGCACCTCGAAAAAATCACCGGCGCCCTCAAGTCAGTCAAGGGAGTGATGGACGTCGAACGAATAACGGGCGAACCGGTCCAGGCTTGAGCTGAGTACTATTCTCGACGGGCGGCGGCTCGGGTGTAGGGCTAGCCCACTTCTCTTCTTATCGAACTGTGAAACCTCTTAACACTTACTTCCTGCAACTCCGTGCAGCGACGAGGTTCAAACATCGAGCGGCATTGGGCACCTTAGCTATTCGGCAAACAAGGAAAACAATATGCTGAGCGGCGAGATCCGAAGCCAGGTTGACTCCATCTGGAATGCCTTCGCGACCGGCGGCATCGCCAACCCGCTCGAGGTCATCGAGCAAATAACCTACTTGCTCTTCCTGCGACGGTTGGACGATCTGCACACGCTCGAAGAGCACAAGTCAGCCCGGCTGAAGAACCTTATCGCGCGGCGCGTCTTTCCTGAAGGCAAAGACCCGAAGAAACGCACCTATGACGACCTGCGCTGGTCGCGCTTCAAGCACTTTGCTCCGGCCGAGATGTACACAGCCAAACCCGAAGGACGTAATCTGTGATCCGGCATGCGGGACCTGCGGCTTCCTCGTCGCGACCGGTGAATACTTGCGCGAGCACTACCCGGAGATCCTTCACGACTCGAAGCAGAAGACTCACTTTCATCAGCATGCCTTTCACGGCTTTGACTTCGACAACACGATGCTGCGCATCGGCAGCATGAACATGCTTCTGCACGGTGTCGAGAACCCCGACATCCGCTACCGCGACTCGCTGGCGCAGGACCACGCCGGCGAGG
>JBBPIE010000057.1:5893-25845 GCA_038040485.1 Candidatus Onstottus arcticum | reverse complement strand
GTCGTGGCACTAAAATGTGTCAACGATGTCGTGGCACTTATCAACTACTGACTACGGACTACGGACTACTGACTACGGACTATTCTTTGCTCCGCGCTGGATTGTTAGAATGTAGACTCCACTGGAAAAACTGCCAGCGTACATTCGATTGCGGTCGAACGGATCGAACATCAACGTCCACACTCGATTGGTCGGAAGCTCGCCGTCGATCCGTTCCCAGACATAGCCCTTGTCAGTGGATCGATAAACGCCGCCGTGCGAGTAGTCGGCCGCCATCACCTCGTCGGGGTTGGTCGGATTGATCACCACCGAAGTGAAGTCTCCGGAAGGCAGCCCGCCTCCCCGTCTAACCCAGGTCCGGCCGCCGTTGGTCGACCGAAAGATGAACTGATTAGTGCCGATTATTACTACTGCCGCATCGCGAGGGTCCTGTGCGATCGCCTTCACGTACATATCGCTCGGACCGCGATCGGCATGTTCCCACGAGTGCCCCGAGTCGTTTGAGATGAAGAGTCCTTGCTTGGTTCCTGCAAAAATCTTCAGCGGAGTGTCCTTATGAGTCGAGACCGAAAACACGCGGCCGTTAGCTTCGTAGCCGTCGATCGCAATCCGTTCCCATCCGCCGGTTTCATCAAACGTTCGATAGAGTCCATCCATCGTCGCCGCCAACAGGCCGCGGCGACCTTCACTATTGACGAAGCCGGTAATGTCATCCACCTGGCGTGTCAGCTCGACGAAGTTTCCAGCCAACGGTTCTTTCTTGATCGTAGTTTTCTGAGCCGGCTTCTTCGCGGCCAGCTTCTTCGAGGCCGGCTTCTTTTTCTGCGCGACAGGTCGCCGTTTCGAAACAAGCACAGTCTGATAGCGGCCAACCGAGCCAGACGCGCTTGCGCGGCGGCGCACGGGAGTCGTTCGTTTTTTCGCCGGCGCTTCCTTTTTGACTGGCGCGGCCCCGACGGCAGCCCAGCTTACTCCGCGATCGTTCGAGCGAAACACGCCGTTGTTAGTGCCGGCGTAGATGACGCTAGGCTCATCGGACAGTTGATAGAACGCGAACACGTCGCGACCGGACATGCCCTGCGACGAAGGCTGCCAGGACTCGCCTCCATCCAAAGAGAGAAACACGCTGCCGCCGCTGCCGTCATGATAGACGCTCGCAAGGACGCGCCCGCGTTCGCCCGAGTCGGCCAGCATCGCCAGAATGTGCCGGTGGATGAATCCTGTGTTTGACTCGATAAAGTCATCGCCCAGGTTGTCCGAGATCCGGATGCCGAAGTCGTCAGTCGCGATCAGCACGCGCTTGGGCTTATCCGGCGTGACCACAATCGAGCGAATCACCATGCTCTTTGAGGTAAGCAGCATCCAGCGTTTGCCGCCGTCCTTCGATCTCCACAGACCTTCGCTGGTGCCGGCGAAGATTGTGTTGGGTTCCGAAGGGTGCGGCGTCAGCGCGTAGGTCCGGCGCGCGCTGAACGGGATGCCGGGAAACTTGAACCACTTCTCACCGGAGTTGACCGAGCGATAGAAGCCGCTGCAGGCGTTCACATAAACAACGTTCGGCTTGAGCGGGTCAACGCTGATGCCAAAGATATCCGAATCGTTGATCATTCCCGCAATCTGATTGCCGGCTTGCTTCCAGGTCACTCCTCCGTTAGTTGTCTTCCAGGGCAAGTGCCACGTCCCGACGTATATGACGTTTGCATCGCGCGGATCGATCGCGGCTGACTCGATGTTGCGAATCTCTTTGTCGCCAACCGGGGAAATGCGTTCCCAGGTCTTGCCGGCATCGGTCGAGCGAAACACCCCGTTGAGACTCGGGTCGTCGTTGGCGCTTCCGGCGATTAGGAAGTTTGAGTCGGAAGGCGCGATCGCAAGCGAACGGATCGAGAGCTTGCTCGTGCCCTCGAGCAGCTTCCAATGGCCTCCGCCATCTTCAGTCTTGAAGACTCCGCCTTCCCGGTCGCTCCCGACCGGCCACACTCCCACGTAGATAATCTTCGGGTTGCGAGGATCGATCACGATGCAGTCGACCGATATCCCGCGTTTGGCGAGCCCCGGCTTGATGCGCTGCCAAGTTCGCGCGCCATCGGTCGAGCGGAAGACTTGTCCGTCGCTGGTTCCGAGGTACAACAGATTCGAGTCGTCGGGAGAGGCTACGAGCGCGCGCACGTCGCCGCCCCACGGTCCGGTGACTTCCCATTGCCGCGTTTCCTTCGCGGCGTCGGTAAGTGAACCGTCGGCGCGAGCCTGCCTGTGCCCGGCGACGATTAAGGAAGATGAGAGTAGGGCTAGCGTGAGGAAGGAGATAAACCGCGATTTCATTAAGTTGTACTACTCCTTGATCAACCTCTGCTTCAGAAGCCGGGACTGCTTTTGGCCCCGGCGTATTGCTGTACGCTAAGGGCAAATCAGAAAACAATCGGGCGGCCTAACGCCTCGCGTAACCGGGCGCGCGCGCGGCATTGGCAGAATGATACGAAACTCGCTTCGCGCGCTCCGGTTGACGCGATTGTTAGGCGGCGGATTGCTATTGTCTGATCCACTTCTGCTTCTGAAATTATTCCTTCAGGATTGTGCTCTTAAACCTTACTCTGTAGCTCCATTTTTCAAAATCCGAATCCTCTTCGGCTAGCTCTCCCTCAATGCTATCGGCGCCAATCGTGACAGATTTCCTGTTTGCTGAGGCATACGCCTTCGAGGTAGATAAACCCGGTGGCGAGAGTAAAAAGTTCATGGTGACAATTTTGCCTTCGGTTGAAATGACGAAGTGGAGCTTATCTTTGAATCCTACTGCATCACTGAGGCTGTCGCCTTTTTTCAGGATATCTTCAGAATAGGGACGGTCGGTTAGCACAAGGCTATACATCGGTTGACCCTGCACCTTTACCCTACGAGCATAGGCGTACTTCAATTCTACGGTCCTGTTCTTTATCAGGTTACCTTTTGCCTCGCCGGTTTTCAGTTGCTGTGAGGCCGCCTCGATTGGTGAGCCTTCAACAGGCGCAGGAGATTTTTCGCTCGCGCTTAACCAGCCAGTCAGAGATAACAACAACAATGCTAAGACTGCAATTACTCTCAAAGTCATCACTCCTCCTGATTCACAGATGTCATCTAATACGGATTCTGCTCTGCGCGCCTAACTAGTCGATGACCCACGTATCGCCGCTGTTGATAAGCGTCTCGAGGCTGCCGGGACCCATCGTTTCGATCGCGTGTGTCACCTGAGCGGTCAGCATATCTTCATATGTCGGCTTCGAGACATCGCGAAAAACGCCGATCGGCACGGGGTAGTCGGGGTACTCCATCCGCGCCAGCATGTAGGCAAGATAGGAGTCGGGCGCTTTTTCGTTGTGCACGATCAACTCCGACTCGCTGACTCCGTTGCCGAGCTCGACTACTTCGAGGTGCATGTCGCTGCGCATACGAACGCCGCGGTTTTGCTCCTTGCCGAAGATCAAGGGCTTGCCGTGCTCGAGCTGAATCATCTTGTCGTCTTTGACGCCGCGCTCGGTGAACATGTCAAAGGCGTGATCGTTGAAGATGTTGCAGTTCTGGTAGACCTCGACAAACGAGATGCCTTTGTGATGCATCGCGCGCTCGACGATCATCTGAAGATGCTGAACGTGCGTGTCCACGGAGCGCCCGACGAAAGTAGCTTCCGCCGCGAGCGCCACCGAAAGCGGATTCAGCGGATAGTCGATCACACCGTAGGGCGTCGACTTTGTTTTCTTGCCAAACTCCGAAGTCGGCGAGTATTGGCCCTTGGTCAAACCGTAGATCCGGTTGTTGAAGAGAATGATGTTGATGTCCAGGTTGCGCCGGATCGCGTGGATCAAGTGGTTGCCGCCGATCGACAAAGCGTCGCCGTCGCCGGTTATCACCCAGACCGACAGCTCGGGGTTTGAAGCCTTGATGCCGGTTGCGATCGCTGGTGCGCGCCCGTGAATCGTGTGAAAGCCGTAGGTGTTCATGTAGTAGGGGAACCGGCTCGAGCAACCGATCCCCGACACAAACACGGTGTTCTCTCTCGCGATGCCCAGTTCGGGCATGACTTTTTGGATCTGCGCGAGGATCGCGTAGTCGCCGCAGCCGGGACACCAGCGGACTTCCTGGTCCGACACAAAATCTTTCCTGTTGAGTTTGACCGGCGTGTGTCCGTTGCCGCCGTTTGTTGGTGTGCTTGGATTAGTGCTCATATTGTCTTCCTTGCTCAATGCCGGAACTCAAAATCAATTCCCGTCTCTATTGAAGAAGCGTTCTGCCATTCCAATAAGAGCGTTGATTCGGTCATCTGTTTCCTTCGTCCGGCGATCGGTTTCTTTGCCGTGCTCGATCAGTTCGGCAATCTGTTTGTCGTGGGCGGCGATTCGTTCATCTTGCTGTTGGTTGTAGTTTGCAAGACTCAATATGATGTCCCCCAACTTGGCGAACATCTCCCGGTTTTCGCGCTCGTGCCTCGCATGATTCTCTTCCAACTTAGCAATGTTCGTTTCGAACTTTGCCTGTTGCTCAACGATAAACTCTACGTGCCGTTGAAACTGGTCTTCGCCCATCTCAATCCTCGTACAGTTCGTTCATCTTCGCGGTCAGCTCGCTGATCTTGAACGGCTTGCCCTTGACCTTCGGGAACGAAACGGCCGGAACGAGGTAGCGCGCGCGCAACAGCATCGCAAGCTGTCCCATATTCAACTCCGGCACAAGCACGCGATCAAAGCGGCCAAGCAACTCTCCCAGATTCCTCGGGAAAGGATTCAAATGCCGTATGTGAACGCTCGACACCGCCTTGCCCTGTTGCTGCATTTCCTCGACCGCGGACGTGATCGCTCCGTAAGTCGAGCCCCAGCCGACGACGAGCAGCCGGCCCCGCGATTCGCCGAACGTTTCCAGCTCCGGTATGTCATTGGCGATGCGCGCGACCTTCTCGGCCCGGGTCACCACCATGTGCATATGGTTTTCCGGGTCGTACGAGACGTTGCCGGTTATGTCCTGTTTTTCGATTCCACCGATGCGGTGCTCGAGCCCCGGCGTCCCCGGTATCGCCCACGGCCGCGCGAGCGTCTCGGGATCGCGGCTGTATGGGAAGAACCCGTTCGGTTCGGTAGCGAACTTGACTTCGAAGCGGGGCAGCTCTTCCATCCCGGGAACGCGCCACGGCTCCGCGCCGTTTGCGAGATAGCCGTCAGTCAGGAAGATGACCGGAAGCATGTGTTTTGTCGCGATGCGAAAAGCTTCGATTGCCATGTGAAAGCAGTCGCCCGGAGTTGCCGCCGCCACGATCGCGACGGGACATTCGCCGTTTCTTCCGAACATTGCTTGCAGCAAGTCGGCTTGTTCGGTCTTGGTCGGGAGTCCGGTTGATGGTCCGCCGCGCTGAACGTCCACGATGACAATCGGCAGCTCGGTCATCACCGCGAGCCCGATGGCTTCGCTCTTCAAAGCCAGGCCCGGCCCGCTTGTTCCGGTCAGTCCGAGCTGGCCGGCGAAGGCGGCGCCTATCGCGGCGCACACGGCCGCGATCTCATCTTCGGCTTGAAACGTCTTGACGCCGAAGTTCTTTCGAGTCGAAAGCTCGTGCAGGATGTCGGAAGCGGGGGTGATCGGGTAGCTCGCGTAAAATAGCGGCCGCTTCGCGAGTACCGACGCAGCTACGAACCCCAGCGCGGTCGCTTCGTTGCCGGTGATGTTGCGGTATTTGCCCGGTGCGATTGCGGCTTTGCGAACGCGGTAATGAGTCGTGAATATCTCGGCCGCTTCTGCATAAGCGAAACCGGCTTTCAACGCGGTCAAGTTGGCCTTCGCCACTTCGGCGTTGCGTTTGAACTTAGTGTCAATCCATCGTTGGGTCGGTTCAAGCGGCCGGTCGTAGAGCCAGTACATAAGGCCGAGCGCCCAGAAGTTCTTGCATCGATCGACTTCCTTCGAGGGCAGCTTGACCTCGTCACGAAGCGCCGCGCGGTTGAGCGTCGTGATCGGAAGCTTGAACAGACGGTAGCCGGCGAGACTTCCGTCCTCAAGCGGATTCGCCGCATAACCCGCTTTCTTGAGATTGTTCTCGTTGAAGGCGTCGGTGTTGGTTATCAGAATGCCGCCTGGCTCGAGATCCTCCAGGTTCACTCTCAGCGCCGCCGGGTTCATCGCCACAAGCACGTTTGGCTCGTCACCAGGCGTGCGAATGTCGTGATTCGAGAAATTCAACTGAAACCCGGAAACGCCCGGCAGGCTTCCAGCAGGCGCGCGAATCTCGGCGGGGAAGTCCGGCAGCGTCGAGATATCGTTGCCGACGATTGCCGCCGTGTTGGTAAATTGCGTCCCCGTAAGCTGCATCCCGTCGCCCGAGTCGCCAGCGAACCTTATTGTCACTGTCTCGAGTTCTTCGATGTGCTTGTCTTCAACATTGTTCAGAATAGTGATGGATTCCATGATTGCCTGTCCTGTTAACTAGAGCGCAGTGACGGCCAAATCACTGCCTAATTTCGTCACTGCGCGCTGATTTCTGAAGCGATCAAAATACTACAGAAAAGATGTTAGCACACAAAGCTGTCGCTTATGTAGTGTAGCGAATGCTCGTGCTTCAATTGCGGGCGAGGAAATTGCGTCCCGCGCCCTTCACGACATCTCAGTACATCACTCGAGGCAACCAGTCATCGAGTAACAAACGCAGGCGGGTCTGTACCGACGGTGATACTCCTCGTCTGTGTTAGCGGCCGTCGCGGCCGGTCGCGCGAAACTGATATTGGAACTAATAAGGCGGAGGGGAGTAATACTTGAACAGGCGGAACAGAAGTCGGTGCTACTATGATTTCAGGAGGCAAAGTGATGCGAATGTATCGGAGTATTTGCTCGATAGCTGTTGCGCTGGCGGTTCTGGCGCTCTTAAGTGCGCCGGTTGCGATGGCTCAGGGGCCCCCGGATCAGCCGGATCTCACAATCGACGCGGCAACACGCTCGTCGGTCATCGAAGCGGCCCTCAAGAACTTGAACGACAATTATGTCTTTCCTGAAACGGCAAAGAAGATGGAGCAAGCCGTCAGAGAGCGGATGGGCCGGAAGGAATACGACCAGCTCACGAGCGCAAAGGCGTTCGCGGCCGCGCTTCAAAATCACTTGCTGGAAGTGAGTCACGACAAGCATCTTCGCGTGTTGTACAGCGCCGAGGCTCTGCCTCCCGATGGCGATCACCGCGAGCCGGGTCCTGAAGACCTTGCCAGGCAGCTCGAGTTCATGCGCACGGTGAATTTCGGGTTCGAGAAAGTAGAGCGCTTGCCCGGCAACGTCGGCTATATCGACTTGCGAGGCTTTCAGCCAGCGCGGGTTGGAGCCGAGACTGTCGTAGCCGCGATGAACTTCGTTGCTAACACAGACGCTTTGATTATCGACCTGAGGCGCAACGGTGGCGGCGACCCCGCGATGGTCGCTTTGATTTCGACCTATTTGTTCGGCCCCGAGCCGGTGCATCTCAACGATCTCTACTTTCGCCCGACGGACAGCACGCGTCAGTGGTGGACGCTGCCCTATGTTCCGGGCAAGCGCTATGGCGACAAGAAGGACGTCTATGTGTTGACCAGCAATCGCACTTTCTCGGCGGCCGAGGAGTTCACTTACAATCTGAAGAATCTGAAACGAGCTACCATCGTCGGCGAGACGACGGGAGGCGGGGCGCATCCTGGCGGCACTCGCCGCCTCAACGAGCACTTCGCGATCTGGGTGCCGAGCGGACGGGCAATCAATCCGATCAGCAAGACAAATTGGGAAGGTACAGGGGTCAAACCCGACGTGGAAGTCCCCGCAGACCAGGCGTTGAAAGTCGCGCATATCGCCGTCATGAACAAGATCGTGGCTAAGGTGGCCGACCCCGAACGTCAGCAAGCGATCAAGCGCGCGATCGCCAATGTCGAAAAGGAACTCGACGAAATGAAGGCACCAAAGCGAAGTACTTAACACTTCGTTTGTGCTTTTGAAGTGCGCGGCGAGTGATCGGCGCCGAGCCGGTCACTCGTCTGGCTTAACCCGCCCAGCCGTAGCCGACTCAATGCCGGCCATGAGTCAATCGACGAAAAAGCTTGCGACGCGAAACTCAACTTTGATAGTCTTTGACCCGGTTAGCGAGAGTACGAAAAGCGGTTGCGAGACGGACCTCCCCTTCACAGTCCGGCTAACGGGCAATCCAGATTCAAAATTGCGCGGTTGAAACACTCGATGGCAGACCAGCACGGCAGCAAACTCATCACTCGGCGTCAGGCGCTAGCATCTCTTGCGACCCTCACAGTGGGCGCTTTGATCAAGCCGGCGTATGTTCTGGGTTCACCAACGAGCAAGACGCGGTTCGGCGTGATCGGCGACTTTGGGACAGGAGGCGCGGACGAATTTGCGATCGCGAATGTGATGTACGAGGGTCATAAGGCCTCGCCGCTGGACTTCGTGCTTACGGTCGGCGACAACATATATCCGAACGGCTCGGGCCATCTCTTCCTTAAACACTTCGAGGAACCGTTTGCAGGTCTGTTGAAAGAAAAGGTGCCCTTCTACGCGACGCTTGGTAACCACGACGTTGAAGAAGGCCGCCAGGACCAGATCGCGTACCCTCTGTTTAACATGAACGGGTCAAGCTACTACTCATTCAGCCGCGGCAACGGGCTTGTAGACTTCTTCATGCTGGACTCGACGAACTTTGACACGACTCAGCATACGTGGCTCGAGAACGGGCTTCGCAACTCGAAGGCGCTTTGGAAGATCGCGGCCTTCCATCACCCGTTCTATTCCTCTGGCAAGAAGCACGGATCCGACCCCAAACTGCGAGACAAGATCGAGCCGCTTTTCAATCACTATGGCGTGCAGGTTGTCTTTTGCGGTCACGATCACAACTACGAACGAATCAAGCCTCAAAACGGAATTCAGTACTTCGTGACCGGCGCGGGCGGTCAGATCAGACGCGGTGGGGTTGATTTGAAGAGTCCGATCCGCGCCGCAAGCTATGATAAAGACAACTCTTACATGTTGATCGAAGTCGACGAGAAAGAGATGGCCTTCAAGTCGATTTCCGAAAAGGGTGACATCGTCGACAGCGGGATCATCAGGCAGGCGCCCTGAGACAAATCCAGATCCCGTCTCCTACCGGGCCGCTGTGCCGGCGGGCTCGCCGCGCTGCAAAATCTCATCGCTTGTAACCAGTAGTGCTCCTACCTCAGACATCCGGCGAAGCGCCTTATCCCCATCTTCAGGCTCGACATTAACCGCGCGCATCGCATCGGTAACAGCGACGACTCCATAGCCGAGCTTCAGTCCATCCAACACCGTAGCCAGCACGCAATAATCAGTCGCCAGCCCAACGGCGAAGATGCGTTTCACAGCGTGGCTCTTCAGCACTTCATCGAGTGAGCGACCCAGCTCGTCTTTGCCTTCGAACTCCGAGTAGTCATCCTTGCCCGGCGAGGACGCCTTGCGCAGGTAATGCGCGATCGGCTCGGTGTTGAGTGCCGTATGGAGGTCCGCGCCGCGAGTACCCTGAACGCAGTGCGGAGGCCACGGCCCGCCCTGCGCTTTGAATGAAACGTGATTTGCCGGATGCCAATCCTGAGTCGAGATCACAAGCGGGAAGTGCGGCATCAAACGGTTGACCACCTCAACAATCTGATCGCCCTCTTCGACGGCCAACGCGCCGCCGGGACAAAAGTCGTTCTGGATGTCTACGAGAATGAGCGCGCTGTTTTGAAAGTCGTTGGTCATCTCTGCGTCTCCTAATCTCATTCTAGAGCAGGCCGAGATTCAGAGTACAGGTGGAACGTACACCAACTCTTGCGGGGAGAAGGCGCAGGATGAAACCACCGCGCCAGGCAAGAACTTCTTGTAGGGAGGCTCTCCGTTGCCGCCCCTCTTATCGCGGTCGCGCGAACCAGATCCATCGAGGGGAGCCACGGAGGGCCGCCCCTATATGGCCCTAATTGAACGCTGCGGCTAGTCAATGCCAGACCGTGAGAATCGCGCCCATGAGCACCAGGTAAACCAACTGATAAGCTGTGTCGATGCAGAGGACCCCGATTCGTTTCTGTGAAAACATGTGCGCCATCAGTCCAAGCGGGAGCGCAAAGCCCGCCCAGATCAGCAAGCCGAGCTTGAGCCCTTGAACGCATCGTTCCATGTGGATGTACCCGACCAGCACCGCAATCGCGAGCGCGATCAGGAACTGGCACACGAGCGTAACGGTGTAGGCCTTGGCCGCGCCTTTTTGCATCTCTGCGACTTGCTCTTCCGTGTAGCCGTGAGCCTTGACCCAGTGCTTCGCGAACAGAAGCGGTGAATACCAAAGACCGCCGATGAGAAACGCAACGACCGCCGCGACTACGACGGCCAGGAAGTTGATATGAACCTGAGGCATAGAATCTCTCTCCTTTTTTTCTGTTCTGAGGCTTTGATGATACCGAAATCCCTATGACCTAGTCATGATGTCGTCAACCTTCTGCCTTGAAGCTCCGCTCTTGCTTCGCGCGACTACTGCGCAAGATTCATACGATGCAGCAGGTCTGTGAAACGCGGGTCTGTGCGGAGGCTCTTAAGCTCTGGGTCAACGTTCACCCAGATCAGTTGAGGGTCACGCGCCTCATAGGCTTTCGTCAACCAGGCGAACGCTCCGTCTTTATCTCCGAGCCCTGTATGAACGAGCGCTACATCAATTGGTGAAAAATAACGCCGTTTCCAGAGGTCCTCAATCTCGTTGAGGATAGTCTGGGCCTCCCGGCGTTTGCCGGTAACCGCGTAAACATATCCGAGGACCGACAATATCCCAGGGTCGCGTCCGAAAATCGAGAATGCCTTTTTACATTCCGCGACAGCCTGATCGTATTCTCCCTTTTGCTCGTAGATTTGCGCTAGCAGGAACAGAGGTGGAGGTGTGAACTGTGGGTCCATTTCCTCGCCCTTGCGGTACACTTTTATCGCTTCTTCATAGTTGCCTTGATAATAGAGAGCACTCGCAACATCCAAGTTTATGGGCAGCGATAGCGGAGCGAGCTCTTGCGCGCGCCTGATCTCTGAAACGGCTTTATCTAATTGGCCAGTCGCTTGATAGTAGTAAGCGTATAAGTTGTGCGGCTCTCCGTCGGCTGGGTTCAGTTCGATAGCTCGCGAGAGTTCTCTCTCCGCACCCGGCCAGTCCCATTCGTACATGAGTTTTACCCCGCCCAGCGCCTGATGCGATTTCGCCAACGTATCGTCAAGTTCAACCGCCTTCTCAGCCGCCCATTTCGCCTTTGACCAGGTCTGCGCGGGAGGGACTATTCCCACTGCGCCTTGAACGTTGTAGGCGTTGGCCAGGCCTGTATATGCAAGCGCATAGTTGGTGTCTATCGCGATCGCCTCATTGAAGTACTCGACAGCCTTTCTCAGACCCTCTTCGTTGAACTTATTCCAGAAGAAGCTACCTTTGAGGTAAAGATTGTACGCCTCGATGTTGTCGGTATAGCGTTGGGCAAGTCGCTGCTGCTCTTCGCCTGTGAGTTTCGGCAGTAACGCCCGCGCAACTCGCTGAGAGATGGAGTCTTGTACAGCGAAGACACTATCAGCAGACTTCTCGTCGAAGGTGTCTGCCCATAGAGGCTTGCCATCGCTCACTCTCACCAGTTGCACGGTTACGCGAATCCTATCACCTGAGCGCTGTACTCTTCCCTCGAGCACTGACTCCACCCTTTGTTCAAGACCGGCAGCGAGTGGGTTCTCTTCCGAGTTGCTGTATTTGAGAATTGCGCTTGTTGGTCTGACAGCGATCTCTCGGATGTTGCTCAGCTTCGTTATCAATGCGTCGGCCATTCCGAGTTCGAGAGCTTCATCGCGGTTCTCCGGTACTAATGGCTTGAACGGCAGCACCAGTATTGATCTGACCCCTAAACCTGGTCCTTCCTGTTTTGGCCTGGTTGTCAGCCAGAAATAAGAAGCGACTGAAATCGCTATCACTGCACACGCGGCAAGCAGGAGCAATCCGGCTCTCTTCTTTTGACCGCCCTCTATCCGACCGGCTGATGCTATCCTCCGGGCGGCCTGCGCCGCCTCGACCGAATCGGCTGTTGTGCCTGTTTCTTCTGCCTGCTCAACAACAATATGCGATGTGGAATGCTCCGCTAGAACAAGATCAACGCCTTCGTCCCGCCACTCGCTCACGCTTCCAACAAAACGATAACCTCGGCGCGGAATGGTCTCGATGTACTTGTTTGCATCGCCGTCTTCGCCCAGCGCCTTTCGCAGCGTGAACACGTGATGCGAGAGGTTGGCTTCTTCGACAAAGCTGTCAGGCCAGACCTGCTTCATCAGTTCTTCTTTGGTAAGCACTCGCCCGTTGCTTTCGACCAGCGCTAAGAGGAGATCGAGAGTTTTTGGAGGTAGCGGCACCACCTCGCCTTCGCGAAGCAACAGATGATCCCGCGCATCTATGCGGTATGCCCCAAACTCAAAAAAGTGCTTAGCTTGCCCACTCATAGATACTTTCAGGCTTGACTGTACCCTCAAAATCACTGAGGAAGACCGATACGTTGCAGGAGGTTGGCGTAGCGCGGGTCAGAGCGAATCCCGTCGAAATGGTCAGCAGTCTTAAGATTGTAGAAGAGAAACTGATCGCGCTCGGTATAAGCCGTCTCCAGCCAACCGAAGGCACGATCCCTATCTCCCGTGCGCGCGTAAGCCTGCGCCATCACTGTGGGAGAGATCGTGTAACCTCGCTTCAGGTTCTCGATCCGCAACTCAAGCATCTTCTCCCAGTAACCTTTTGCGCCCGACTTCTGATAGCCATCTTTGAGAATGGTTACTCTTCTAGCCGCCTCTTCCGGACTGTATCTTGTCGATAGAGCGTACCCCTTCTTAAACTCTTCGATGGCATCGTCGTACATCCCTTTTGCGAGGTAGGTATCACGGAGAGACCCGTGCGCGTAGGCGAAGTTCTTGTCCATCTCGATTGTTCTTTGGAGCTGCGCTATCGCTTCATCCGGCTGCCGAGCCTCGAGGTAAATATTTCCCAAATGCGTGCTGGCAAGAAGCGAGAGTGGGTCGACTTCCTGCGCTCGTTTGGCTTCAGCAATCGCTTCGGCGTGGCGTCCGAGACACGACAGAAACTGTGAATACCATATGTGGGCGGTCGTGTAGTTTGGGTTTAACTCAATCGCCCTCTCAAACCCCCGTTCTGCGGCCGCGAAGTCCCACTCGTATAGCTCCTTAACACCCGCCAATGAAGTGTGCGCTTCAGCAATCGTGTCATCTATCGCCAGTGCCTTTATTGCCGCCTCTTTCGCTTTTATGTTGGCCTCGCTCGACGGCGTGTTGCTCGAAGTCGGAAGGTTAAGGTACGAATCGGCCAACCCGGCATAAGCGAGCGCGTAATTCGGGTCGCGAGCTATCGCCTGATTGAAATATTCAATGCTCTTTCTAATATCCACACCCGTTCGCTTGTTCCAGTGGAAGCGACCCAACAGGTAAGCCTGATAGGCTTCCGGGTTATCCGTGCCGCGTTTCGCCAACCGCTCTTTCTCCTCGCCGCTCAAACGTAGAGCAAGCATGTCGCCCACCCTGCGGGAGATTGCATCCTGCACGGCGAAGATATCCGTGAACTTTTCGTCGAACTGCTCTGCCCAGAGAGTCTGTCCCTGCTCGATCCCAACGAGTCGCACACTGACCCTGACTCGGGCGCCGGATTTTTGAATACTTCCATCCAACACCGCATCTACCATTAGTTCTCGCCCGGCCTTCACCGCTTCATCCTCAAGCTTTGTGTACTGGCGCACGGCGCTGGTCGGACGCACGGTGAGCTGCCTGATGCTGCTGAGTCTGGTAATCAAAGTATCGGCCATCCCCATCTCAAGGGATTCGTCGCGCTCGCTGGCGACCAGAGCCTTAAAGGGCAGCACAGCTATTGATTTCACACCTTTGGCCGTTTGCTCACTGGTATTGCTTGTCCTCAAAGAGTAGATACCGAAAGCCCCCGCAAGCGCCCCCGCGCACGCCAGCGCCAACAGGATCGTGCGGCGCCTGGTCCCCACGGTTAAGGCCAGGGTCGTTCGATCTGAGCTGCGATAGTCAGTCGCTAACTGTGGCGCTTCCGTCTGTTCAATGATGATCCGCGACCGGGAGTGCTCGGCGACTACAAGCTCATCTGATTCGTCCTGCAATTCAGCCACCGCAGCCACGAAGCGATAGCCGCGCCGTGGGATCGTCTCTATGTATCTGCCTTCGCCGTCTTCGCCTAGCGCTCTGCGCAGCGTGAATACGTGATGCGAGAGATTTGCTTCTTCGACGAAGCTGTCCGGCCAGACCTGCCTCATCAGTTCTTCCTTGGTAAGCACCCGTCCGCTGTTTTCCACAAGCACTAGCAGCAGATCGAATGCCTTTGGGGCGAGCGGCACAGCTTCTCCGTCACGCAGCAACAGATGATCCCGCGCATCTATGCGGTATGCCCCGAACTCATAAAAGTGCTTTGCCTGCACGCTCATAACCGCTCTAAAGAGGTCGTCAAGAACTCATAAACAAAAAATGAAGCGCTCGTAAAGGACTTCAATTCACCTGGAGAGTATTGTCGGCCGCGAGTTGAGCCGATGAAGCTTAGCTCAAGTCTTCGAATGCCGCGGCCATTGTATAGCAAGGCCCGGCGCGGGCAAAGCAGAGAAGGCAGCAGGACGGCTCGGTTGCGATTTCCGAAACTCAACTTCCTCGGAGGAGCAGTGAGAACAACGAAACGGACGGAGATCACCATCGAGACCGATCGCATCGTCGTATTGAGCAGGCGCAAGGTTTCCGTCGTGTCCTGGTGCCGCGAGTGCAACCAGAGAGTCAAGATGGTCACAGTAGACGAGGCCGCCGCAATCAAAGGCGTGACCTCACGCACGATGTACCGCTGGGCAGACGCTGAGAAGCTCCATTTCATGGAAACGGCGGACGGGGTGCTGATGATCTGCTTCAGCTCCTTACAAGACTCAATCTGAATTCAAAGGAGAGAACGATGCTAGAGAACAAGAGAAGAACAATGCAAGAGAACAATATGCTGCCGTCCCACGGCAGTGCTTTTACTGGTCAGGCAAAGCGAAGCGTGAAGGCGCTCGCAAGACGCATCCTTACTGCATTGATCATGACGGGGGCGCTAACAGGCTTCGTCTCATTGGTCGCGTCCAGCCCGGAAGCGGTGAGAGCCGGTTCTGCCGCGCCGCAGATGGAAGGAACGTGGAGGGTCACTAGCACCATCGCCGACGGGCCGCCCCCGTTCTCAGCTCTGTACAGCTTCAGCGCCGGGGGCACCCTCCAGGAGACGGACGAAACACAACTGCTAACCCCTTCGGCGGGTCCTGCATTGGGAACGTGGACAAAAGTGGGGAGCAACCAGTACGCGTTCACGTGGGAGAGCTATCTTTTCGACTTCGCCAGTGATAGCCCCGCCGGAAGGCTGCAAGTCCGCGGCGTCGTCACCATCACCGGCAAGGACACATACACCGCCGTGGATCAATTCGCCTTCTACGACACGGACGGGAACATCACGTTTTCGGGTTGCGCGACGGAAGAGGCCACACGGATGACCGTGGAGCCGGTCACGTCTTGTCCCGGCCCGAGCCAAAGCGTGAGGCATGTCGACGGGAGATCGAGGCCCGCGAAAGGCTGGAAGAATTAATTTCGGTGCGCCCTTCGGGCTCTCTCCGCTAAACGGCTCGGCGGGAAGATCAAAGTGCGAACAAAGCAGGTGAAGCAGAAGCGGGAGCAGTCAACGGTCGCTGACTAAGGAGGGCTTGCGAGGCGGCTTGATCGCTATTGATTCGATCAGCCGCCCGCAGCCCCCGGTCGGGACTTCGGTCAGATCTTCAATAAGTCAGTCAATTCAATTTGGATTACAGGAGAGGCCGCTCTCTGCAAACAGCGAGAGCCGGCAATGGATCATCTTGGAGAAAATCATGAACAACATTGGCCTCATCTCTAATATCTTTGATGGATTGCTTGGAAAGCTTCGTCCAGTATCCGCTGTGATTCTGGTTGGCATAGTTGGATTCTCATTTCTGCCGGCAAGCGTCACACGATCAGACGCCACAAAGAGCACGACAACCCAAACGTCGCCGGCCGATAAGGCTATGCCCAATCTTCAAGGCGATGAGGCGGTCGAACACCTCAAGCAAGCAGGGACATACGATTCTCTGCAAGAGGCGATGGGCGCGATCAAATACGAGGCGCGTTGGCAAGAAAAGCCTCAACTGAGCGGCGTCGGCGGGTCTTATGAATTCAAGAATGCGGCAAACGATCTGCTTGCCTACGTCACCACAGACGGAATTGAAGCAACTTCGCTCAGCGCCAGACAAAGGCCCTGGCGACTCGGTTTGAAGCTGAAAGACTTCGGTTACGGCAAAGAACTCTCTTTGGTTACGCCAGGCGAAGTCAACGCAAAAAACAATCGTGTTTCAATTCAAAGATCCGCAATCCGCAATCCGCAATCGAGGAGTGGTTCGTGAACAGTAATCGCGGAATCGAGCACGGCTTCACGATCGACGCTCCTCCGCAATCCGCAATCGAGAATGCGCCACTGCGCTTGCGTTTCGAGGTGAGCGGGGATTTGGAGTTGGAGGTGAATAGCGAAGGGAGCGGAGCGGCGTTCAAGCGCGAGACGGACAACGTGTTGCTGAGTTATGACAAGCCTATTGGCTCGTCTCTGGCGGAGAACCTGGACTGAGAATCAACAAAGCGCCTTTTGCTAAGGGCTATCCCTCGGGTGAGAGCTTCGCGCACACAGTCGAGCGGCGCGACCGGACGATCTACTTCTCCGCGTTGAGGAACGGCGATGAAGAGAACTTCTTTGGCGCGGTCGTCTCTGGCAGCGCCCTGGAACAGAGCGTGACGCTCAACAGCGTTGCGTTATCAGCGAGAGAAACCGCGATCATCGAAGTCTCGCTGCAAGGCGTCACCACGTTGCCGCATCAAGTCAGCGTGAGCTTGAACGGCTCATCGATCGGCCGGCTGGTCTTCAACGGACAAGCAAGAACTCGAGAGAAGTTCGAAGTCCCTCAAGCGATATTGCAGGAAGGCGAGAACATCCTCACTTTCCAGTCAACCAACGGGCCGAGCGACATCAGCCTCGTTGACTCGATTCGCATCACCTATCAGCACAGCTATCGGGCTGACAACGACTGGTTGAGCTTCACCGCCAGGAGCGGGGAAGCGGTGACGATCGCCGGCTTCTCATCGAAAGACGTTCGACTCTTGGATGTCACCGACGAACGCGAAGTCCAGGAACTCGCCGTGTCGATTGAGCAGACGAAAGACGGGTACGCTGCGAGTTTCGCTGCTTCAAGAGCCAGCGATCGCAGGCTCCTCGCTTTGACCGAAAGCAAGGCACTTCAAGCATCGAACGTCAAAGCCGACACATCATCGAGCCTGCGACTATCCTCGAACGCCGCCGACTTCGTCATCAAACAGCCAGGCAAGTCTGGCTGACTCGCTGAAACCGCTGGTCGACTTGCGAAGCAAGCAAGGTCTGATCACCGCGCTTGTCGACATCGAAGACATCTACGATGAGTTCAGCTTCGGCAATAAGTCCCCGCAATCCGTCAAAGACTTTTTGTCCTACGCAGCGAAGAGTTGGAAGGTGAAGCCTCGTTTTGTCTTGTTGGCGGCCGACGCGTCTTACGATGCCCGAAACTATCTGGGCCTGGGAGACAACGACCTTGTGCCGACGAAGCTGATCGACACGACTTATCTGGAAACCGCGAGCGACGATTGGTTTGTGGACTTCAACGACGACGGCGTTGCTGACCTCACTGTCGGCCGCTTGCCGGTTCGCACGGCAGGGGAGGCTTACGCAGTCGTCAGCAAACTGATCGCGTATGAGCAGTCAGCTCCGTCGAAAGAAGTGGCGCTTGTCGCTGACAGCAACGACGGTTTCGACTTTGAGCTGGCGTCGACAAGCTTGCGCTCACTGATGCCCGCATCGATTCGCGCAACCGAGATATTCCGTTCGCGAAGCGACGACTCGACTGCAAGAACTCAGTTACTGGCTGCAATCAATCGCGGCCAGAAGATTGTCAACTACACAGGCCACGGGTCGGTGAATGTGTGGCGAGGAAACTTGCTGGACGGCGTCCGACGGCCAACTCCTGACGAACAGAGATCGCCTGTCCTTGTTCGTGATGATGACCTGCTTGAACGGCTACTTCCAGGACGCGATGAATGAGTCGCTGGGAGAGAGCTTGTTGAAAGCAGAAACCGGCGGCGCGGTTGCAGTGTGGGCGTCGTCGGCGATGTGCTTACCCGAGCAGCAAGCGGTGATGAATCAGGAGCTGTATCGCTTGTTGTTCGGCCCGAGCAGTCGGGCGTTGACTCTTGGCGAGATGTTGCGTCAGGCAAAATCCGCGGTCAGTGACGGGGACATTCGCCGCTCGTGGATTCTGCTGGGCGACCCAACGATGCGCTTGAAGTAGAGGGCGGGCACTCCGACTCCCGCGCTCAGATCATTGGTTTGCTGGCTTGAGCTGTTCTTCCAGGGTGCTTCTCTCCGCCGCAAGCCGGTCGCTGAAGACCACGCGATACGTCGCTTCGGAATGAAGAGGAAGCAAGTCGTCAGGCAGTCGTCTGATCTCCTGCGCTGCCCGGGTTCGTGCCTCATTCAAGCGCGCGAAGCTGGCGTCCCTGGCGTGTACCGGCGACTGCTTGTGCGCCGGGTCGCCAGACGCGGCGGCGAAGCCATCAACAACGTTGCCTTGTTTCATGACCGGTACGAGAAGAGGGCGTAAGGAGCCAATCAATCCGGGTTGAGCCATGGACGGCGGCTCTTCGTCTGCGAAGGTTATCAAGTCACTGACGTACTTGCCGGCCTCATCCGCGAATCTCCAAACCTGTTTTGAACCTGGATAACTCGCCTTGTCGTGGCTGAGCTTTATCCGCCCGGTGACGCGGCCGTCCTCCTCGATCGCCGCAAGCTTGTAGACACCCGATAGCGCAGGCGAATCATAAGACGTCGCCAGCTCGGTCCCAACTCCAAATGAATCGATCTCCGCGCCGCGCGAGATCAAATCGGCGATTCTGTTTTCATTCAAGTCGCTGCTGGCGAATATCTTTGTCTCGGTCATCCCTGCTTCGTCGAGTATCCGGCGCACCTGCTTGCTTAGCTCCAGCAAGTCGCCGCTATCAAGCCGCACCGCTGCAATCGCCGGCCCAAAGTCGCGCGCCAATCTTCGTACCGCCTCGATCGTGTCATAAGTGTCTACCAGCACGGTTGCTGTTTTTGGAAAGACTTTTAGAAAGGCTCGAAACGCGTCGTCCTCGCGGTCAAATGACATAATGAATGAGTGAGCCAGCGTGCCGAAGGTTGGTACGCCGAACAGATGTCCGGCCTCGACGTTCGAAGTGCCAATGCAACCACCGATGTATGCCGCGCGCGCCGCGAACAAACCGGCTTCGGTCCCGTGAGCGCGGCGAGTGCCAAACTCGATCACGCTGCGTCCCTTCGCGGCAGTCACTATGCGCGCAGCCTTGCTGGCGATCATGGTCTGGAAGTTGATCGTGGAAAGCAAAAACGTTTCAACTATTTGCGCCTCGATGATTGGGGCTGTGACACGAAGCAGCGGCTCCATTCCAAAGACCGCAGTGCCTTCGGGTATTGCCCAAACGTCGCCCGTGAATCTGAACCGCGCAAGATAGTCGAAGAATCCGGCGCTGACGTTCTGAAACGACGGGTGCTTTCGCACGTAGTCGATCTGGTCTTCGGCGAAACTCACGGTCGAGAGGTAGTCCAACGCTTGTTCGAGTCCAGCCGCGATCAGGTATGAACGATGCTCGGGGAGTCTTCGTACGAACAACTCGAAGACCGCTCGCTGTTTGATTTCGTTATCGAAATAAGCGGCCGCCATCGCGAGCTCATAGAGGTCGGTTGTAAGTCCGTAGGCGCGGTGAATCATGATTATCGGTTTTCAGCTTAACCGCCGAGACGCGGAGACGCAAAGGCCGTCCTTTCGCGC
>JBBPIE010000057.1:0-5793 GCA_038040485.1 Candidatus Onstottus arcticum | reverse complement strand
CGCGCTCCCAGCAGTCGCCTTAGACACCTCGAATGACACTGCTTGAGTGTTCCTTCTCGGCTCGGTACAATCGCCAACCTGACGCGTCAATGAGAAACGATGAAGATCGACACCAAACCACAATACCCGGCGGCCGAATCGCGAGTGAAGGTGCGCTACGCCGAGACGGACCAAATGGGCGTGGCCTACTACGCGAACTACTTCGTGTGGTTCGAAGTCGGCCGCAGCCAATACTGCAACGACCGCGGCTTTTCCTATCGCGATATGGAGCGCGAGTGCAGCTTGTTCCTGATCGTCGCCGATGCTCATTGCCGTTACAAGAACCCCGCGCGGTATGAAGACGAGCTGATCATCAAAACGACGATCACCGAGTTGACGCGCCGCACATTGCGATTCAGCTACGCGATCGAGCGTGCGGACGGAGCGGCTGTCGCAACCGGCGAGACGCTCCACGTGCTGATCAATAAAGAAGGCCGGCCTTCAAGCCTTCCGCAGAAATATCTCTCGTTACTTAGGCAGGAGAAGGCAAGTGTGTAGCGCCGTAATTCTCAGCGCAATCTCTGCGTCTCCCCGTCTCTGCGGTTAGCGAGCGCCGAAACCCTGCCAGCTTCGGAGGCGCCAAGACGCAAAGACTATGCTGATAATCGAAGTTAGGAGGCAGTAGTGATCAACGACCCGCAATCAATAGCCAGAATGCTCGCCGATTCGAAAGTCATCGCCGTCGTCGGCTTGTCATCGGATCCTTCGCGCCCGAGCCACAGCGTGTCCCGCTACATGCAATCAAACGGATACCGAATCATCCCGATCAACCCGAACGAGACCAGCGTGCTAGGGGAGAAGGCTTACGCGCGGCTTGAAGATGTGCCCGAGAAGGTCGACCTCGTGGACATCTTTCGGCGAAGCGAAGAAGCAGGAGGGCACGTGGACGAAGCTATTCGTCTAGGCGCTCGCGGAGTTTGGCTTCAAGAGGGTGTCGTGGATGAGGACGCGGCCCGCCGAGCGCTTGAAGCCGGGCTTGATGTGGCCATGGATCGCTGCATTCTGAAAGAGCATCTTAAACTGAAGCGCGGATGAACGCCTGTACGGGCGGCCCTCCGTGGCCGCCCCTCTTCGCGAGTCTCTATCCACTACACAATGAGGGGCGGCCACGGAGGGCCGCCCGTACAGGCGTTCATTTCTACCCGTCGTTCCGAGAGCCTAAATCGAACCTGCTCGCTTGGAACTCTTGCCAGTTCTAGCGGAGTCGTTCCGCTCGAACTGTGAACGAAGCCGTCGTGAGCATGTCCCCTCTCAGAAACTGAGTCCAGATTCGGTAGTTCCCAGGCTTTGGCATGAACGCGTTAAAAGTTACATCCGGTCCGCCGCGCAGCTTCGTTCGGTCGCTCGTCTCCGGAACAACCTCCTCGGGATGCGAGTGAACATAGTCGGACTGGTCTTCGCTCAGGATCAGAGTGTGTCCCCAAGCGCCGAGGTACGGAGCTACGTCGCGAAGGGACGCGCCCGTCTTGGCATCGGTGAGATGGTACTTGAGTGTGACCGGCTGGCCGGCGATGATCTTCGTCGGTTCGATCGTGAGCTCGATCTTCATTTCGTTCGCAGGCGTTTTTCCAAGCTCGCCGACAGCGACGCCGATTCGCGGCGCGTTCTCCGAAGTGACTTTCAAACCCTCGCCGATTTTTACGAACGTCGTGTCCGGCGTCAGCCGCGCTTCCGACTGCACGAGGTCAGGCACGAACCCGGCAGTTGAGAGATTCTGCTGAAGCACTTGCGGAGTTCCTTCGGCGGGGTAGAAATCCGAATACACCTTGTAGCTGCCGGCGCGCGGCAGTTTGGTCTCGATTGTGAAGCGCCCATCGGGTTCGAGCGTCGGGTGAATGTGCTGGAACTCGGTCAGGTCCTGGCTGATGATGAACAGGTGAAAAAGCTTGTCGTGAAGCACTTGAAACTGTTTGACTTGCTCGCCGGTTTTCGGGTTGATGACCGCGAACCTAAGACGCACTTTCTCGTTAGGCTTCGGCGCGGCGGGCGAGGACTCGATCTTCAAGTCGTAGTAGTCGGTTATTTCAGGCGAGACCGGCACTAGCGCCATCCCACACTTGGGACACTTGCCCGGCGCGGCCGTGCGGATGTCCGGGTGCATGGAGCACATGTAGGAGTCGGCTTGTTTAACGGTCTCTCTTGATTGCGCGCCAGAAGTAGAAGATACCGGAGTCGCGCCAACCCCTGACGGACCAGCCCCGCCCTTTCTCGCAACCAGATTCATCTTGCACTTGGGACACTTGCCGGCCTTCGAAGACTGAACCTCCGAATGCATCGGGCACTCATAGACGGTGCTTTCCTGAAACGCTCGCGACGGCGCGCTGAACAGGATCGGTGTAACAAGCAGTGAGCTAGCTAGAAGTATCAGTACACGCAAAGCAAATAACTCCTTGATCGATTCGCTAACGTATCCATTGAGCAGTATCGACCGCGTCGTCGATGGCTTGCTCGAGTTTCGTAAGTTCATCAAGCACTTCGATGCCGGTGCATCCGTAATAGTGCCGCACGGACTTTGACTTGCCGTTGATTCGGATCGAAGTGTTTGCCGACGGGTGATCGGTCACTAGCTCCGTGCAACCATCTGTCGGTTGCTCGTATCGGCTCCTCAACTGGAAGTAGTTGATCTTCTCGAATCTGTCGATCAGCTTTCGAAGCTGCTCTTGCGAAATCGTAGACTGAACAGTTCCGATCTTCTTAACAAACCGGCGGCCTTCAAACACGACAGCTCCGTCGGCTGAGATGGTCAGCTTGTAGCTCGGGCACGTGCCGTAGCAAACGGTTCGTTCGAGCGTGATGAGCGTGTCTTGCGGAACCTGCTGGGCCGCCGGGCTTGCCTGAATACCGAATCTAACGCCGACTGTTAAAACCAGGATCGCGACAAGCGAGGCGAATAGAACTGATCGATTGATTTGAAAAATGCGGCTCATTGTTGAAAGTGCCCGGCGTTAATTATAGAACGGCGAGAGGAAGCTGCGCGAGGACACATCGAGAATTGGGAATAGATCTCTTGTCTGCTCGGGTTGGTAACGCGTTGGGTGGCTTGTCTAAGAATGGGGTGAGTTTGGCGGCGCCAGGGGCACGAGTTTCACGTCGGGGTACGAACGGATCTTGTGATCGAGTGTTAGCAATTCGCAATCGTGCACACGCGCCGTCGCCACAATGATCTGGTCTGCAGGGTCTTTGTGAAACGGCGGAGGCAGTCTGGTAGACTCGACTGCGATTTGCGGTAAGAGTTCCAGCAGTCGGATTCCCGGATACGCTAGCGCCTCGGTCATCCAGTCGTTGATCGTGCAGGGCAGCGTCAGTCGCCCGTATTCAACCAGCTTGGCCACCTCCCAGCATGAGATCGCGCTAATGCCCAATCCGTCGCTTTCGTGGAGGGCAACTGTCCGCGCATACTCGGCCGGAAGGCTGGCGTCACCGTGTACCCACCAGACCCAAACGTGCGTGTCGAGGATTATCACTTGGCTGCTTCCCAGTCCTCGGCCGCGACCGGCTCAAAAGGCTCAGCAAATTTCACGGGAGTGCCTCGCAGTGGGTATGCACTACGTTCGCGCGGCGCTCCACTCGGCAAGATGATGACCTCAACGGTCTCGCCAGCGTGAAAAGGGAGACCCTCAATAATCAGAATGCCGTCCTGTTTGAGCGTTGTCTCAATCCGATGCCTTTCCATATCGACCTCCAATTAGTTACTCGCATATCATATCGCACTTTGTTTCTGCCCATCCGCCGAACGCTGGCGGTGAGCTGCTGCGAAAAAAAGCGCGAGCTTTTTCCCAGTCAGCTCCACTGCTTGGTTAGACAACGCTCCCGGTAGGTCTGCCGCTTGCATCCAGCAGTGCGGACTTGGCAGAACCTTCTCCAGGCGAAAACAGTAGCGTGGCGTCCAGCCCCGCCCACTCATGGAGCTGCACAATTACTGCCTGTGCGTCCTCGATAAACCGGGCTGCGGTCTTTTGGATACACTGCGCTTCCCATTTAGTTTGTGGATAGCGCGGCGATTCGCCCGGGAAGAGTTTCTGGAAGCTAGTTTCCTCAATTCGCTCGCTCCTGCCGTGCGCCAGTTGATTCCTAAAGCGCAACATGTCTTTCACTGTCTGGAAGGGTCTGCTTGAGAAGTCTGGGGACTCGTTGAGGTCTTCGAGGAGCAAAGCTAGCTTTGACTCGATGGGCAGGCGTTCGAGTTCTTCCCAGCACTTGAACCTTAATGGACCCAGGTGATTCAGATACGCCTCAAGCGAGAAGGCTGCGAATACATTAGCCGTCATCCACTCATAGAACGAACCCTCATGCCGCACGGTACCATCCTGCAGGGCATGCCAGCCCGCTGCGCTCAACACGGCGAAAGTAAAAACTGTCCGTTCGGCTTCTACCTTATGCGGCTTACGCTGTTCAGGCTTGTCCGGCATTATGTGTTCCTCTTCGTTGTCTAACCCTTTGCGTCAGTGGGCGCGGCGCAGAGCAGTGGTGGATCCATGTGAAACTCGCCCGCCGCGCTCCGCTGCACGCAATGATTAGGCGTCGTCCCGCGTCGGCACGGGTATAGACGAATCCATGATAAAGGCGCCCTCGTTATCATAGATGAAGGTCGCCTCCCCCCGAGCGAGACGTGCGATTATCTCCTCCTTGTTGGGCGTCAAGGAACGTCGAAGACGTGGTGCGCAAGAATATTCCAGCAGGGCTCCTAGAGCAGCTCGGTCGACCTCTCCATACCGGGGTGCATCCGGAAGGTCACACTTCATGAAAAGATCCCCATTAGGATGAAGCTCCGTCCAAATTGTCGGACGACTAAGTAAGAGTTCGTTTCCATAGGCAGCACGTGCCGCGACTTCCCGCAGCTGGATGTTCGAGAGTGGTCCTGTGATGCCGGACAGAAAGGCGGCGAGTACGAAGCCTGCACCGCCACAATCATTCAGAACCGCGACGACACCGACACGGTCAATGCGGATGAAGATCGTCGAATGGTCGTAAAGGTCTCCGTATTCGAATGGCTCCGGGTCGGCCCCCATCTCAAAAACGAGAATCGTGCCCTGCACGTTGGGGTCGATAACAGTTCTCGACTGGACAGCTCTTGCGACCGTGTGAATGTGATGTAGCCCTTCCCAATCGTAGAACTCAGACAGCTGTGGCGACGGATTGCGTCGATCCCTATCGGCACGGAGATCCCGATCTTTAAGATGGGTTTTGATAAAAAGAAGGCAGAGCCATTGGTATAAGAGACAGTTGTTTGGCGCCGATAACTCTGACGCAAGACCGTCGAAGTCGTCTCTAAACAATGCAGCCACAGGTTCTTCAACCTCGCGAGCAAGAAGCGAGTTACACGATGCGCAACATCGCAGTTTGTACTGTCCATAGGTCAACGTCGCCAGGTTCGGAAGGGTAAGGCGTAGACGGTGAAGCTTGAATCGTCGAAGCACCCAAGCGGGAACAACATGCTCCTGGTTAAATAGGACGAGGGACTCCGGTTGCCCGCAGAGAAAACATCGAGACGAATCTTGCGCGAGTGCCGCGAAGGCTCGCTTTCCAAAGTGTCGGAGTGTTCCGCGAAGATCTATGAGAGACCCTTCTGAATCCGTTGCCAATGCTCGAACCCTCCAGAGACGCCTAACGCCCGAGCTGAGCGGCAAACCGCAGCGGACGAGCGCAGCGAGGGCGCGAGGTTTGTCCGCTCGAGCGAGTTGTTAGGCGGCGACCTGTCCAGCCAGTTGTTTACTCCCAATCCTTTTTCAGCATCAGCTCATCTATCCTGTATGC
>JBBPIE010000012.1:76693-172803 GCA_038040485.1 Candidatus Onstottus arcticum | reverse complement strand
GCGCGACACATTGGGTTTCATTCTCACATCAGCTCGTATTCGAGCATAGTTGCTCTGTGGGCGCCCCTCATCGCGCCGAAGGATGTATCACAACCGAGGGGCGCCCACAGAGGGGCGCCCGTACAGGTTCATAGGAGAAAGAAATCATGTCTGAACTAGTATCCCTTACCAGAGACGGCGAAGTCGGAATCATCACCGTCAACAACCCACCGGTTAACGCGCTCAGCCCAGGCGTGCCCGAAGGAATCGCCGCAGCGGTTGAGGCTATTCAAAAGGATGCCCAGCTTAAAGCCGCAATCCTGATCGGCGGCGGCCGGACCTTTATCGCGGGCGCCGACATTCGCGAGTTCGGAAAGATGACTTCCGGCTTGCGGCGAGGCGGGAGCCTGCTGCCCTTTCTTCTCACGATCGAAGACAGCACAAAGCCGACGATAGCCGCGATTCACGGAACCGCGTTTGGCGGCGGGCTCGAGTTTGCGATGGCCTTTCACTATCGCGTCGCCTCACCTACAGCTCAGGTTGGCCAGCCCGAAGTGAAGCTTGGCATCATTCCCGGCGCTGCCGGAACGCAACGGCTCCCGCGTCTCGCCGGTGTGGCCAAGGCAGTCGAGATGTGCGCGATCGGCGACCCGATCAGCGCCCCCGAAGCGCTCAAGTACGGCATCGTGGATCGAATCATCGAAGGCGATCTGCTTTCCGGCGCGGTCGCGTTTGCCCGCGAAGTGCTGGCCAGCGGCGAGCGACCTCCGAAATCGCGCGAGCGCGATGAGAAACTTGCCGGCGACCATACCGCGAGCCTCGCTGCCGCCCGGGAGCAAGCACGCAAGCGCATGCGAGGCCAAACCGCGCCGCTTGCGGCCATCGACGCAGTCGAAGCGGCAACCAAACTTTCATTCGACGACGGCTGCAAGAAAGAATCCGAGCTTTTCCAACAGTGCCTTTTCGACAATCAATCGAAGGCCTTGATTCACGTCTTCTTCGGCGAACGAGAAGTCGGCAAGATCCCCGGCATCGGCAAAGAGACCGCGACCATCGAGATTCGCAAGGCGGCGGTCATCGGCGCTGGAACGATGGGCGGCGGGATCGCTATGAACTACGCCAACGCAGGCATTCCAGTCATTATCCGAGAAGTCTCTCAAGAGGCTCTCGATCGCGGGCTGGCGACGATTGCCAAGAACTATTCCAACTCAGTCAAGAAGGGCCGGTTCAGCCAGGAGGTGATGGATCGGCGAATGGCGTTGATAACGCCGCAGACGACTTACGATGGCTTTGAGGAAGCGGACATCGTCGTCGAAGCGGTGTTCGAAGGAATGGAGTTGAAGAAGCAGGTCTTCGGCGAGCTCGACAAGATCGCAAAGCCTGGAGCGGTGCTCGCTTCCAACACCTCGACACTCAACATCGATGAAATCGCTTCTGCGACCTCGCGCCCGGAGATGGTCATCGGGCATCACTTCTTCAGCCCGGCAAACGTGATGCGACTGCTCGAGATCGTTCGCGGCAAAGCTACGAGCGCCGAAGTGATCGCGACTTCGATGGCGCTGGCTAAGAAGCTCAAGAAGGTCGGCGTGCTGGTTGGCAACTGCCGTGGCTTTGTCGGCAATCGGATGTTCCATCAGTACATGCGCGAGGCGCAGTATTTGGTCGAGGAAGGCGCGGGGATTCCGAACGTCGACGCGGCGCTGTACGAGTTTGGAATGGCAATGGGACCGCTCGCGACGGGAGACCTCGCGGGTCTGGATGTCGGCTGGCGGATTAGAAAAGAGTACAAGGACGATCAAAACGAAGTCAGGGGCCTCAAGGTTGCGGACCGGTTGTGCGAGAGCGGGCGCTTCGGGCAGAAGACCGGCGCGGGCTACTACCGCTACGATGAGAATCGCCGCGCAATCCCCGACGCTGAAGTCGAGAAACTCGCTGAGCAAGTAGCTGCGGAAAACGGCATCGCTCGGCGCACGATAGGCGCGGACGAGATCGTCGAGCGGACGATCTACGCGCTGATCAACGAAGGCGCAAAGATACTGGAAGAAGGCTTTGCGTTGCGCGCGGTTGACATCGACATCATCTACATCAACGGGTACGGATTCCCGGCGTGGCGCGGCGGCCCGATGTGGTATGGCGATACGGTCGGGCTCAAGAAAGTCTACGAACGCGTTTGCGAGTTC
The DNA here is from genome assembly GCA_038040485.1 of Candidatus Onstottus arcticum. GTDB lineage: Bacteria > Acidobacteriota > Blastocatellia > UBA7656 > UBA7656 > Onstottus_B > Onstottus_B arcticum. The sequence goes on along the minus strand of JBBPIE010000012.1, from coordinate 170,644 downwards.
AACGATCAGATGGGCGAAGCGTGGACGCCGGCGCCTCTGTTGAAACAACTTGCGGAGCAGGGAAAGACGTTCGCGGATTTCGACAAAGAGAAGGGCGCAGCCGCTGCGGGTTAGGTGTCGTCACCGACCCGCGTCGTCGAACCCCGGCGCAATCACCTGTCGTTTGCTTCAGCGTTTGGACACTCGGAGGCAATCCCAAAGGGATTGCGTCTTACAGCCCAAGGTTGCCGTACTCCGCTACCTTGGGACACCCATGCGCAATGGATCCCAACCCCGAAGGGGTTGCGACAATCGCGCCCGAAGCGAAACGTAGGAGCGCTGTCGAACAAGTAGCGTAGGCCGCAACCCCTCCGGGGTTGGCATCGTCTACCGACGCGGCCTCGTCGCGGCACGTGACCCAGGGTAGCCGAGTACGGCAACCCTGGGCTGAGGAGATGCAACCCCTTCGGGGTTGCTACGCGCCTTCCCAAGACGGATTGCTTGCAATGACGGGTCATTGCCTTGAATAACATCGCAACCTGAAGGCTCGGAGAGTGAACCCGGAGTAGGAACTCGGAGGCAAAATGATCGAAATGCGAAACGCGATGTTGCGTCGAACGATCGCGATTAGCTTTGTACTGACGTGCGGGTGCGGTCTCGCATTAGGCCAGCAGAACCCTCAGCAGCAGCCGCAAGACAAGCCCTTCCGCGGCGGGATCAATCAAGTCAAAGATCCGGATCGCCCTCGCCCGGTGCGCAATGATGTAGCTCAGCCGGGCGAGGAGATCGTCACGCTGCGATACTTCAAGATAAAGAAGGGCAGCTTCGATGAGTTCCTGCGCGTCAGCGTCGAAGGCGTCTGGCCCTACTTCGAGAAGCTTGGGAGCCGCGTGATCGGCATGTGGAAAGTCATCACGCCCGAAGGCATCGTAGGTGCTGACGGTGCAGCGCCTCGCGCAAGCAAGGACTTTGATGAGGTGTATCTTTCAACGCGGTATGCGAGTCTCGAGCATTGGAAGGCATCGCGCGACGGAGTGCTTCACGGCGGCAACGGCCCCGACTGGGTGAAGTGCAAAGCCGCGCTTGATCGGCGTAACGCATTGACGGTCGAGACGCACGTGATTTTTCTGAAGGGGAGCATGGCGCCCGGTGGGCCGTATTTCATGCCGGGGCTTGACGAATCTTACGAGAAGAAGCCGCTCAAATAGCGACGTGGCGCAAGCTGCTAGCTTGCGCTCCCGTTTCGCGCCGGGTGTACCAAAGACTGCGCAGTCACGCAAGCTCGCAGCTTGCGCCACGACTATGCGCGAATGAACCCGCGGAAGTTTGCGGGGTTCGGGTTGAATCCTGGAAAGATCAAACCGAGATTCGCCGCGCCAAGATGACGGGCAGCGATCTCGGAGAACACATCGCGGAAGTCGGTCGTCAGCGCGAGGTCGCGCCCTTCATACAACTGGTCCGCAGCAAGCCCCGGCCACTTGCCGTAGACCTTGCCGCCCTTCACTGGTCCGCCCAACGCAAACGCGACGCTCGCGTGACCGTGGTCGGTGCCGCCCGACCCGTTCTGTTTGATTGTCCGCCCGAACTCAGTCATCGTCAGTATCACCACGTTTCGCATGCGATCGCCGAGGTCTTTGTAGAGCGCTGCGATTCCCTGGCTGAAATCCTGAAGCCGATTCGCAAGCTGGCCGCGCGACGAGCCCTGATTCGCGTGGGTGTCCCAGCCACCGACGTCGGTGAATGCGACTTCGACTCCCAGATCCGACTTGATCAACTGCGCGATCTGAAGAAGCGACTGGCCAAAGGGCGAGCGCGGATATGCAGCGCCATTCGCCGCGGTGTACTGCGCGGGGTTCGCCTTCTTGAGCATTTTCACCGCTTCGAAAGCTTCCTTGCCCGTGCCATGAAGCGCGTCGTTCAAGCCTTGCGAGTACAGCTGTTCGAATCCCCTCGCGACCTGACCGTTACCCTGCCCCGCTCTGACGCCGAAGTCTGATATGTTGGTCAGGGCGATGGCCGGCGCCCTACCCAAAAGCGTGCGCGGCAAGTTCGAAGTAAATGACACCGCGCGAAACGGAGTTGCTTTCGCGTCCTTCTTGGTTTGCATGTAACGATTCAGCCAGCCGTCGGGCGTGCCCTTGTTGCCCGGCGTTGCCGCTTCCATGTAGTCCTGAGCGTCGAAATGCGAGCGCGTATTATCGGGCGAGCCGACCGCGTGAACGATCGCAAGATGACCTTCGTCGTAGATCGGCTTGAAGGGAGCGAGCGACGGATGCAAACCGAAGTAGCCGTCCAGGTCTATCGCTCCGTCAGCGTTCCCGCTCTTTGGTTGAGGCACCGCGATCTGAGGCCGGACATTGTAGTAGTTCTTGTCGCCGAACGGAATCACCGCCGAGATGCCGTCCATTGCGCCGCGTTGAAAGATCGCGATTATGACCGGATGATCCTTGCCTGTCCCGCCGATCGTTTGCGCGAGCGCTGTGCGCTTGAGGAACGACGGCGCGGCTGCAAGGCTTGCCATCGCGACGCCTGATGACTTGAGAAAGAATCTTCGTGTTACTGCCATTTGAATCTCCGGTTTCTGGTTTCTGGTTTCTAGTTTCGGGTTTGTGGTTTCTGGTTTGATCGCTGGTCGGGCACACGAACCAGAAACCACAAACCAGAAACCCGAAACCGCTATTTGCGTTGGAACTCCGGCGAGCCGAGCACCAGACCGAATACCTTCGCTATCTCGAGATCGTCCGAAGACATCGCGATCTGAGGTCCGCCGCCCTGACGCATACCCAGACGTCTCTCGAGCCGTTCCGTGTTGCCGGCCTTCTGAGCTTTGCCAACAGCGTTGCCTTCGGGTAAGACCTGCATCGAGTTGTCGGCCATCAGCTCGTCGCCTGCGCCCGCCGGAATCCTTGGCACTTCGCCGAGCTCACCCTTCACGGCTACGCCCTCTTTCAACTGCCTGGCGAGGACGGCTCGCGTCTGTGGTGAGACCTCGCCGTGGAGCAGCGCAGCAATCGCTCGCTCCATCACTTGCTGCCTATCAGAGATGTCAACGCCTGATGCGACGCGCTTGACGTCTACCTGGGCGCCTCGCAGTTTGTTCGTGCTAAGCGCCAGACCATAGTTCAATCTCTCGAGCAGCGAGCCGGTGTTCACCCATTGATCCGCTCGATCAGGGTAGCCGGTCGGCGCCTGATAGAGATACAGCGGCTGGCCCATCTTCGCGATGAACTGCGCGGTTTGCTGAGGGAAGCTCAGCTCGCCGCCAAGCGCCCGCATCGCCGAGGCCGCAAGCTCAAACGGGGATTTGATCTTCGAACGATACGCCTCGGCCGAGTAGAACTCAGGAGAGGCAATGATTGTTCGCATCATCTCGCGTATGTCGCCGTCGGTCTTCTGGTAGACGGACGCGACTCGATCAACAAGAGATTGCGGAGGCGTGTCGCCGACGAACCTGCGCACGAGCTTGGTCGATATGAACTTCGCGGTAGCCGGCTGATGAGCGAGGATGTCGATCACGCGCTCGCCGTCTTTGATGCCGCCGCCGGCTGGAATCTTCTGACCCAGCACGGTTTTCTCGCCGTTGTCGTGCATGTAGTCACGGAAGGCGAATGCGGTGCCGCGCCGCGGCCGATCAAGCGTCCAGCCCGTGAAGCATCTTGCAACTTCCTGCACATCCTTTTGAGTGTACCCGCCTTCCACGCCAAGCGTGTGAAGCTCCATTATCTCGCGAGCGTAGTTCTCGTTTATGCCGGGCTTGCGGTTCTGGAACTGCGGGAGGCCTTGCGGGCGCTGCTGATTCGCACCCGGTTGATCGGGGTAGCGCATCTGATCGCGCTGTGTCTCTTGCTGACGATATGTCGGATCGTTCATGCGGTCGGCTGGCCGCTGGTTTCCCAAGCCGCCGAACGTTCCTCGCTGGCCGCGCTGGCCGCGCTGCCCCTGACCCATGCCGCGACGAGTTGGCAGCTTCGCATCGGGCGACATCGACTGGAAGTTGTCGAGGTAGACAAGCATCGCCGGGCTCTTTGCGGTTGCCATCAACAGGTCTTTGAAACTGCCCATCGTGTGAGGCCGGATGACGTCCATTTCATAGTTGGTCGTCAATGCTCTGTCGAGGTTCTTCGCCCAGAAGACATTGAAGTGGTTGAACCAAAAATCGGTCATGACTTCCTGGAGTTGGCGTTCGCTGTAGACCGCGCGGACCAGCTTCTGACCTTGAAGCTCCTGCAACAGCAATTGCGGCGGCCGCAAGTCGTGCTCGCGATAGTAGGCCATCACCTGCTGCCGATACTGTTGCCTCTGGTTCTCGTCGAGCGCTTCCGGGTTGTCAACAACCGGCAGAGTCGAAGCGCCGGCCTTGCCCTTGCCCTGACGCAATCCCAATTCCCGCGCCAGGAGCTGGGGCGCCGGATACTTGTCCTGAACATCGGCGAGCGTCATGCGCAGAGACGGGAAACTCGCAAGCCGCGCTTCGACTGATGAGTCGCTGATTCGCTCCGGGTAGAGCTGCTGGTCGATGTACTTGTCCAGACCCATCCGCTTGACTCGCTCGACGTCGCCGGGACGCGCGCCGAAGCCAAGCCGGTTCAGCACGTGAATGATCTTCTGATCCTCGGTAAGGCCTTTGGCGGTCTTTGCCCTGGTGTCGGCGATGACCGGCGCAAGCGCGCCTAACGCGAGCGACGCGAGGACTGCAAACGCGAGCGCTGCCGAGGCTACGCGTCTTCTGGCAGCGTTGAGTCTGAAGGGGCTTCGAGTTGTTGCTGGTTTCATGATCACTTCCTCTACGATTTTCTCTGGGTAATCTAGAGCGGCTTGCCCCGCCCGGCGTTCTTTCTGACGTTCGGTAGCTTAGAGTCTAGCCCCGCTCGATTAGTCTGAAAAGTCGCCCGACAACCAATGTTGAACAGAACCCGCGCCCCTGCGAATGACGGAGGCTCACTCCAGAGTGTTGAGCTTCGCAAAACGGGCGGTAACGTCTGAGTCGCTCGATCGAGATGCGTGCTCGAGGTGCGCCGCGCCCTGGGTGTTGATCGTCTCGACATGCCTGTATCGAATCCCGCGAGTTCTGCGAAACAGCCTGATCTTCAAGTTAGCCACTTCGCTGTTGATGCAGTAAAGCGGCTCGCCGTCCGGGTCCGCGTACTCCGCTTGAAGCATGTCGCGCAAGCGGCACTGAGCCACTCCCTCGATGTGCAAGCGGGTGTTCGTCGCCTCGAACGACCAGTAGCCCATCCCGAGCTTGCGTTGCCACTGCTCGGCTATTCGCAGTCGAGTGAAGCGATGTTCTTCGCCGCGGTGCCGGAGGAACAGAGACTGGATAGGCGGAAGCTTGCGGTTCAACCTTCGTGGCCGGGCTGCGAGTCCTTCGAACACTGTGCCCGGATTTCTTTCGAACGCGTTGGAATGCACCCAAACCCAATCATCGACGTGCTTGCGCCCCCAGGTGTGCGACTGGCAGCCGGGCTCGTCTTCGAGGAGAAACTCTCGCCCGTCAACCGAGACAACTCCGCTGAAGCGGGTATCGAGGTTCGGTGAACAAACATTCGCCGAAGGCCTGGTGAGCCCGGTCAGAGCGCGCGAGACGTGATGGTAGGTTGTCTGGTTGGGGACAAAGCTGAGGTCCCACTCGATGCTGTGATCCGCTCCGGCAACTCCGCCAAGAGCCTGCGTCGCCGTGAGCAGCCCGTCGCCTAGCCTCAAGCTGAATCCGTCGTTTGAATCGCAGACGAACTGATCGATCGGCCACTCGCGGACCAGCCCAAAGTTCCGCTCCGGCCGCGTGCGATCGAAGAACGCGGCCCAGAGCAATGCTCGCCGCGCTGCCCCGTAGTTCATCTGCGACGGGATCTCGATGGTGTAGCGGAACCAGAACCCGCACTTGCCGGCTCGATGGTTGAGCGTAAGGAACCACACTTCGTCGTGCGGGCTCCTGCCATCCCACTGGCAGAGATTGGTGCTGGAGTTAACCCCGACTTTCGAAGCAGGCTTTAGGCCAACTAGCATCAGGCGGCGCTCACTTGTTGAGATTTCGAGTTCGGATCGCGGAACGAAAGAGCGACTCGCGAGGGCAGAGTCGGCGGTTCGCGACGGCCCTAAACTTACCTGATCACCGGCCCACGATCAACCGGCAGAAGCTCAGCGAGGCACGCAGCCATTGACAAGCGCGTTCGCCTGCCATAGGCTTAGGTCGAACCGAGTCTGCTGACTCCATTCTCAGATTCTCTGGAACTCCCCAGACTACCTGATACGAGAAGCTCAACAACGGAGCTAAGAGGTTCTCGCTTTGCGCGAGCGACCTGCGAGATAGGAACCAGGTTCACGATGATTATCTGTGAGTTCTGTTTGCAGTTCCAAAAAGACGGCACGTGCGGATACGGCCTCAACATCCCGAAGCGGATGGGGTGCCGCGAGTTCGATCCGGGCATCGAGAAGTTTTGTTCAAACCCAAATGACTTTGTTAGTCCGGGCCAGATCGCGCAAATGGCAGGCTTCTTCGGGATGAAGGGAATCGAGCTGAAGAAAGTCAAACTGATGGCTGCGCGAGCCGAAAAGAATCAACTAACAGTGGCCGCCGGCCAGCCCGACTCTCTTCCGATTGGCGAACACTAGGGCCGCCGGCGCTAAGCTGCCTGTTCATTTCTCTTGAAGCACAACGAAGTCTGACTTCTGAAGCACATACCCAAAGAACAACTCTCTGCTGATGCTCTGAGCCTCATCGCAAGCCGTGCCGCGAGCGGTGCACAGTTCCGCAAGGTCCAGCAATACGGCCTTGGCGGCGCTGCGCAAGGCAAGCTTTTTTGTGAACAGTTCCGCCGATAGACCTTCAGCGACATCCTTCGCTTTCCGCGCGCCCGATACTCTCAATTTCTCGCAAAGCTCTTCTACCTTCGCTCGGTCGTAATTCTCATTGAACGGGACGCCGGTCTTCGAGGTGCCCAGATGTAAGTGCCGCTCCTTGGGAAGGCCTCCCTGTTTTTCCACGCGCTGAAATATCTTCTCAAGCTTTTCCTCGAGGATCGATCGCTTGTATCTGGTTGAGCCACGCCCGGACCAGAGTATGGTGTATTCGTCGGTCGTGATGGAACTGACGACCCCTGTGCCGTAGCGAGCTGATAGTTGCGCGTCCTTGTAGACCAGGACGTCGCCCATTTTGATTTTCATATCTCCTCCGCGTCCAAGAAATGAAGACCGTGTGCAGGCAATCAGATCAAACAGCGACGGTGGATGCTCGGCCGAGTCGGTCTCGAACCGCTATCGCGTGCTCGAGTCCGTCCTTCTCGACTTTGATTCGAGCATCATCCCCCAACCCTTCGGCATGGGCGAGACGCATCTCACTGTTCCTGACCCTGTCCCGCGTGTGACGAGCGATCTCATCCTTGAGAACCTTGTCGTTCAACAGCGTGATACCCGCAACATCCAGCTCCGGGCCGGACAATGGTCCGTATTTGTCCTTGGCCGCGATACGGTACGAACGCAGAACCGCTCTCACGATCATGGTCATAGGCAAGGATTCCCCGGCTCGCTCCGCGTTCATCTTTATGCGTTTTGCTGATTCGCTTATGAGAGTACACAGCAAAAAGCCGTTTACTTGATCACCCGCTTCTCTCTCAGCGGCGAAGGCATTTGTTACTCTCGCCTGAGTCGTCGTTTGTTTCTTCAACTTTCGTGCTCCAATTGCGCAATTCTTCGAACCGGACCGCCGTTTGCGCTTTTTGCGATTGCATCCTCTGATACATCGAATGAATCAATCGACCTCTATAGTGGTATCTGGATTCGCTTCTTTGACGGTGAATCCTTTTCTGCCAGCCTACGACCGGAGCGCCTTGATCCCCGCGTAGGTCAGCCTGATATTAGTAATCCTATAAGGCTGGCTATTGACGCCTCTCGTGATCAGGTCACCGCTGATCAATCCAGCCCGCTTCATCGACAGCAGGTATTCGAGTACCTCACGTTCTTCGAAAAGATGTTTGAAATGGCCATTGTGCACGGGCAAGACTCCCTGGCTTAAGTGGGTGTCTATGTCCTTCAGAATAGCCTGGACCGTTTCTTGATCAAGCGCAGTCATTTGATGATTCTCTTGAGTCTATGCCGCGTCACGAGCTTGCCCCTTAAGCGCTGTCCTCGGCGGCTTGACGTCAGTCGCAAGCCCGATCGATTTGAACGCCTGAATCACATACCATCCGAGGTCAATCTGCCACCATTTGTGTCCGAACCGTGCCGAGTTCGCGTCCGAGTGGTGATTGTGATGCCAGTTCTCTCCCCAAGCTCCCAACTGCAGCGGACCAAGCCATCCAATATTCCGGCTCGAGTCCACACCTTCAGGAAGGCCCGGCGTCATATGCAGCAAGCTGTTCACGAACATCTGAAAATGAAGCGCGTAGACGAGGCGAATCGCCCCGATCCAGAAGAAGCCTTCCCATCCCATCAGGAGCCCCGACGTGACCGAAAGCGCGATGATAGGGGTTTGCAGACGCCGCCAGATCCGATAGCGCTGCTTGTCGAGATCGGGACACCACCGGCTCACTTCCGAGCCCGACCACTGATAAACCCATCTGATGTGAGCCCACCAGAACCCGCCGTGCCGCGGACTCGACACATCGTCGGCCGTGTCTGCTTTCGCGTGGTGATGGCGATGATTCGCAACCCAACCCATCGGCTCTCCCGATGCGTTGTAGATGGTAAAGAAGATCAGAACGTTCTCGACCACGCGATTCAGACGCAACGACCTGTGCGAGAGACACCGGTGATAACACACCGATGTTCCGATCCCACCGATCGAGGTGACGGCAAGCGCCACGAGCAGAACCGGAAGACTTGGCAACGGGAAAAGGATCAGTCCAACGATCGCCAGCACATGAACCAGCACGATGTAAAACAACACCGACCCGTTCCCTTCGGAGTATTGCCACCAGGCGCGGTCCCACGGCCGCTCATCACTCAGTCTCGTTGATCTCACTTGGTTGTTCCTGTCGTTTTGATTTTCCGTTCTGCGGCAAACAGGCGACGGTCGCAGGTTATCGCTGAGGGTTTTACTGGTGCCAGCATTGGAAGACTCCACAAGTGGCATCTCGTGGAGTCCTACCGGCTACCACTTAGACCGGCTGGCTTTCTACATCGTTGCAGACACACTAAGACTATATGCTCGCAGTGAGACGGTCAAGGTAAAGCCGGCTGAAACACTTGTGTATCGCGCTGCATGTGACACAGCGATCCAACAAAAGCGGACTCTGACCAGAACACTGGTTCTCGCAGACGGCATTGACTCGCCGCAGTCTTACAGGAATAATAAGCCGCTGAAAATGACTCAGGTGAACACAGCAACCAAAGCCGGAATGCAAACGACCATCGAGACTGAAGTCAAATTGGCGTGCGGCGATCTAAGTCGGCTTGTAACGGCGGGCTTCGCGCTGACGATTATCAAACCCCGTCATTTCGAGGACAACTGGCTGCTGGACTGGCCGGACCAGACGCTCTTCAGACAAGGCGCGGCGCTCAGGGTTCGCGCGGTCAATGGCAAAGGGTCGGTTACATTCAAGGGGATAGTGCCCGAGAGCGAAGCCTCGCCGCTGAAAGTCAGGGAAGAGATCGAAAGCGACACAAGCGATCCCGCGCGAATGATCGATCTGTTCGAGAGAGTAGGGTTTCGCCGAGCGTTCCGCTATCAAAAGTATCGGACCGACTATGCGCTGCGACTCGACGGCGAAGAGCTCAAGGTTTCGTTTGACGAAACACCGATGGGAGACTTCATCGAAATCGAAGGCGACGGACCGAGCATCTTGCGAGTGTTGGAAACGGCGGGCTTCTTAGGGAGCGAGATTATTCGGGAGAGCTATCCCGACTTGCAGCTCGCGCGATGCCAGTCCAGGGGAGTGCCTCTGGAGGACCTCGTGTTCTGATTGCACTGGACGCCGCGCAGCCATGCTCCACTCCCAACCTCCAGCCTCGAATCTATGAAGGCATTTATTCTTGCAGCGGGTTTCGGTACCAGGTTGTGGCCGCTGACCGAAGACCGCAGCAAACCGGCAATCCCGTTTCACAATCGGCCGTTGATCGCCTACTCGGTCGAATACCTTGCCTCACACGGAATCAGAGACATCATCATCAACCTGCACCATCAACCGGAGTCGATCAAGAAAGCGCTTGGCGACGGCTCGCAACTTGGAGTGCGGATCGAGTACTCGGTTGAGCGAGAGATCCTCGGAACCTCGGGCGCGCTCGATCGCGTGCGCGAGCAACTCAGCAGCGGCGATTTTGTTGTGATCAACGGGAAGATCGTCACTGACATCAACTTGAACGCAGCGATCGACGCGCATCGCCGCGAGCACGCGATCGCAACTCTCGTGTTGAAAGACAACGCCGCGCGCGAGCGCTTCAGCATTGTGGAAATAGACCAACGCGGCTGGATCAGCCGTTTCGCGGGCTTCCCCGAACCGCCATCCGAATCCGCGTCGGTCGAAGCCGGCGCGGGCTCGCAGCCCGAGCCGCCGCCGCTGATGTTCACCGGGATTCAAGTCCTCTCGCCGCGAATCTTCGAGTATGTTCCGCGCGCGCGCTTTTCGCACTCGACCTCGCACGTTTATCCGCGCGCGATTGAAGCCGGAGAGCCCGTGATCGCTCACATCGCGGAAGGACATTGGTACGAGATGAGCACGCTCGCGCGGTACTTCGAGGCAAGCTTGCTATTGATGCACAAGGAGCACCGCTCGTTCGTCGCAGGTGAGCACTGCTCTATCGGAGCGGGCGCTGTTGTGGAAGACTCAGTGCTCTGGGACAGAGTCACGGTCGAACGCGATGCGGTGGTGAAGCATTCAGTCGTTGCCGATGGTGTGCGCATACCGCAAGGGGCGGGTATTGAACGAGCCGTCGTCGTCAGACGCGAGGCGGTTAGCGAAGTTGAGCGCGGAGAGGTGGTTGGCGACAACCTCATCGTTCCTTTCTAGATATGGCTTCAACGATAGAACCCGGTTTGTCCCCGAACGTCGCCAGGTTCGCGGCCACGTTTCTGACATCCTCTCTCGAAGAGACGGCCATCGAACGAGTCACCGGCGACGCCTCAACGCGCCAGTACTTCCGCGCGCGAGCAAGAGACACAAGCGTAATCATCGCGATCTACTCCTCGGGCTTCGACGAAACCGAAAGCGCCCTGGCTCGGCTAACCAGGCTTGAAGCCGACAACCCATCAGCTCGGCTCACGTTCGCTAACGATCCTTGCGCGCACATCGAAGCGACCCGGCTCTTCCTCGAAGCCGGTCTCCCCGTCCCCCAAGTCGTCGCGGTGTCGGGAAGCAGCGGCGCAATGTTGATCGAAGACGTTGGCGACACGCGGCTGCAAGACTGGCTGCGCCAATCTTCAGAGGCCGAAGCCGTCAGTGCTTATCATCGTGCCGTCGAGCTCATAGTTCGAATCCAAGAGGCCACAGAACCAGCTATAAGAGCCGATTCCATCTGCTCGCATCTGTCGTTCGACGACGCGAAGCTTCGGTGGGAACTGGGATTCTTCTTCGCGAACTACTTCAACAAATATCTTCATGTGAAGCTGGATCCGGTGACGGCGAATGCGGTACAGCAGGATTTCAAGACGCTGTGTTCGGAGCTGGCCGCGCGCCCGCGGGTGCTGACTCATCGCGACTACCATGCGCGGAACTTGATGATGAACGCCGGAAAGATGTTCATCATCGATCATCAAGACGCGCGGATGGGACCGGCTTCCTACGATGTCGCTTCGCTTGCGGGCGACCCGTACGCCGATCTCGACCCGCATATCGTCGCTACGATGGTCGAGCACTTCATCGAGCTGAAGTCTCGCTCAACAAAACCGCTTGATGATGTAACGGCATTTCGAGTCGAGTTTGAGCTGATGATGGTGCAGCGAATGCTGAAGGCGATAGGGACCTACGCGTCGCAAGCAGCAGCCGGGAATTCTGTTTACGTGACTTACATCAACCCTGCGCTTGATCGCGCACTTGCAGCGATGAAAACACTAAACCGTTTCGAAGCAACGCTGTCGCTTCTTGAACGATCTCGCGAATGATCAGTCCGCGCGCTTGCTGTATGACAGAAGACTTTCATTAAATCACGCCGGCTTATTCACCTGCACCGGACGACCTGTGCTATTCTTCCACCCGTGCAAGCTAAAGAAACCGTACGATCCTTACTCGAAGGCCTACCCGATGACTGCAGCCTCGATGACGTTCTGTACCACTTGTACGTTATTCAAATGGTAGAGCGCGGGAGAGCGGATGCCGAAGCAGGCAGGCTAATCCCGCACGAGACGGTCGCCGAGGAGATGCGTCTAAAATGGCAAGTCGGACGCGAACCATAGTCTGGACTGCTCTTGCTCGGGACGGGCTGGACGAGGTACTCGAATACATAGCGGAGGACTCGCCGGAGGCTGCGGAGAAAGTGCTCGACGTTGTGCTTGGTCTCGCAGCGTCCCTTGCTATCTTCTCCGAGCGTGGTCGCGTTGTTCCGGAGTTACGCGATCGGTCGATTCGTGAGGTCTTCGTCTACAGCTACCGAATGATCTATGAAGTTCTGCCGAGTGAAGTGCGAATCTTAGCCTTCATCCACGGCGCGCGGGATTTTGATCGGTGGTTGTCCTCTTTGTAGAGTTCGGCGGACATTTCCCGAGGACAACGTCACTCCCATGACTGAAGAAACGAAGATCACTCCAGTGGGACAATTCAGCGTCCTGCGAGCATCTGCGGCTCGGTTTTTCGGCGAGGCCTCAAGTAGAGTGGCCCTCCAAGTCGGCAACAACGCCTGGTCAATTTTGCCATCTGACTTGCGAGCCGACGCTCTCGAGATCATCGCTGGCCTGGCGGACTTCGCGACGTCGTTGGGTCCCGCGATACGCCGGTCCGCGCTGCTGTCGGAAATAGACGCCCGCGAGGCCGGTCGTGCGATTAAGGGCATGCGTGCCGCGCTCAAATTCCATCGTTTTCAGCATTGGGATCCCAGTGTCCTTCACGATGAAGATGTAGTCTTGGGCGTGCAGCCGGGGGGCGAGTCCAGCGATGAACCACTCGAGCTGCTTGAGGCCGCTCAAGTCTTCGAATACTGGGCGGCGTCGCTCAACGATCGACTCGAGCTCTTGGACCCGCACGCGGCGGGATCATCCGAGTTCGCGCTCATCCCGCCAAAATCGGTCGCTACAGGTTATAGGCCGAACACAGCATTTATCATGATGTGGATGGAAAGGAACAATCCGGCACTCATTGACTTGAGCAACACGATCAAACGCTGCTTTGCTGCATTCGGCGTGGCTGCTCTGCGGTCAGACGACATCGAACACGCAGAGGTGATTACCCAACGGATCGTCGACGAAATTAAGAGTTCAGAGTTCCTAATTGCTGACTTGACGGGCGAGCGACCTAGCGTCTACTACGAGGTTGGCGTGGCGCACACGCTCGGAAGACGACCAATGCTGTACTGCAAGGCTGGCACTCGGGTTCACTTTGATCTTGCGCACTTCAATTGTCCGGAATACGAGAGCTTCAGTGAGCTTGAGGCCAAGCTGTTGAGTCGGCTCGAAGATCATACAGGCCGAAGCCCAAAGAAGTCGCCGTTATGAAACGACACAATGGCTCTACCTGAGCACCATCGCCGGATCACCTAGTAGCACCCACGTCCGCCGAACGTCCCAGTTCATGACGCTGGCTTTTGCTCTGGTGGTCGCTTCACCGAGAGTCAACGGCCGGCCTTTCAAGGAAGCGCCGGCGAAGATCAGGCGGTACAGCTCTTCGTTTATCCTTGATTGATCGGCTGGCGTTGTCATTCCCGTTGATGCCCAAACTGCAACGGCGCCTCCCGGTGCCTTCATCAATGCTTCGCCGAGCGAGTCCGTCGCGGCATTCTGGAAGTAACCGTTTAAGCAAGTCATCATCACAAACACCGGCAGCCGTCCGTTGTTCGGCAGTGCTTGAGCGTCCGAGATGGTCAGCAAGCTCCCGCTCCACAAGTCGACCGACCCGTGTCCGAGGTAGTTCACGATCTTCTGACCTCGATTGATCGCCTCAAGCAGATTGGCCTTCGCAACCTCCGGAGTTGTCCGCGCGCGATCTACCCGGCTGACTCGCAGACTCGCGGGCAGCAATCGCATCAACCGGCTGCTTGCGGTCTCGAAATCGTAGCCATCGTTCTTATCCGAGACCAGCAGCACTTCCTGCGAGGGCCGAGATTTCTCGTACGCGATTATTTTTGCCGCCATCATCAAAGCTTCATTCGCGGTGCGCACCGGCAACCGCCCGATTGCGAGCTCCGCCAGCCCGTCGTTGTCAAAGTCAGCCAGCCACTCATCCGATGCCGTTTCCAGGTACTCAGTGTCGACAAGCGCTGTCGGCACGAGGTCATTGTCACCCAGGCCGAGATGGTCTTTCGGGTCATACGAAGCATCGGCCGCCAACAGGACGAATTGCGGCGCCAGTTTCCAGTGAGCCACCGCAAAACCGAGGAAGTCCTTGATCGCCTGCGATGATTTGTTTCCGAAGTTGAACTCGTCATACACGTCTTCAATGTCAACCAATGCGACGACGTAGCCCTGGCGCTGACGAAGCGCCTTCAAGGACTCGAGCACGGGAAAGAACTCGCCGCGCGTGACTATGACGATGTCTGCGGATTGATTCGCACCGCGCCACCCGGACGCTCGATCGGCAGCGATGCTGATGGGCGCCTTAGCCTGCTCGTCGGTCAGCGCGATCAAGGTACGCGCGCCCTTCTCCAGCGGCGACACTGTAATTGCGAAACCGCCGCTCTCATCCGCTTCGATGACGCCGAGCAACTCCTTCACGCTGTCGGGCTCGGTCACGTCAAACACCCGCACATTGGGAGTTGTAAAACCGCGCAACGTCACCTGCTCTCCGCCGTTCGCAGTGAGCTTCAATGAGTCCTCGTCGCAGGCGAAAGCATGTTGATAAGAAACGCGAATCCTGTCGACAAGGCTCACATCGCTCGCTCCGTTTTGCGCGGTGAGGCGAATGACGTTTGCGCCTTCGCGAAGTAATTCGTGTCCAATCGTGAACGCCTGCACGCCCAGAGCCTGTCCGTCGAATGTGAGATAACCTGCGTCCGAGTCGTTGATCTCGACACGCACGCGATGCGGGACTTTTGTCACGCCCTGCAAACTGACGACGACAACCGCCGGTTCCGCGCTCCGAGCGACGTGAGACAAGTTGATTGACTGTTCGACCAGCTGGCCCGCGATGACCGCGCCGAAGAAGTTCTCTCGCTCGCCGTTTTTGAGCGCGGCGAAATAGATTGTTCGCTCTTTGCGCTCGACCGTTTGCGTGTATGAAGCCGCGACTGAAACGATTCCCTGGCCGGCTTCCTTGATGACGCGCTTGCCTGCTTGCCGGCCCGCAACAAGCCAGTAAGCGCGCGCATCGCTCGAAGGCGTGTCGATGCCGACGCCATAGAATTCTATGAATGCCGTCTCGTCAAAACGCCCGTTCTTGCCGGCTGAGACAATGATCGGCAGCTCGAGCCCGTCGGCAAAGAGTTGCAGCCGTTCCGGATCTGCGTCCTTGGCCAACCCGGCGGCGACGAGTTCAACTTGCGAGATGCGATACCAGCCTTCGCGCTTGACGAAGATCTTCACCGCCGATTCGGCGGCGAGCAAGGATTGCACTCGGCTTTGCTCTGTTGAATGACCAGTCAACGGAGCGACCGCCTCTACTACCCTTGTCGCGTCTCCCGTTGCTTCCGGGCCGGCAAGCTTGCTCAACGTCGCCGCTTGAGTGCGCGCGACTGTAGCTCCATCAGTGGGCTTAGCAAGGAACGGCCCGTGCCAGGTCGACGTGCCTTTGAGATCGACGTCCTCCAGCCAATAGCCGGTATTCTTACAATCCGCAATCCCCAATCCGCAATCCGCGACTCCCTTGTCCCACCAGGCATACGACTGACCCGCGCTCAACGCGGAGCCGGCAGTCAGCGCCGAACCGGCGACGAGTTGCTGATTGACCAGCCTGCGCCCGTTGCCGTCGTCTCTATAAACATTGAAGCCCAGGTTGTCAGCTTCGAATCCGGTCTGCCATTCCAGCAACGTGCTATGGTCGAAGGTACTGGCGGTGAATGAAATTAAGCTGATGGCCGACGGGCTATTGATCGTCAGCGTATAGCCCCGGTTGCCCGCACAACTGCCGGCATCGTTCGCGGTGACCGTGAAGTTGAATGTCCCCTGCGTGGTTGGTGTTCCGCTGAGAACGCCGCCGCCGGATAGAGTCACGCCGCCGGGCAGGGTTCCCGATGTAACGCTAAAAGCATATCCAGGTGTGCCGCCCGTCGCGGTCAGCGCCTGACTGTAGGACGTCCCCATCGAGCCAGCCGCCAGCGAAGCCGGGGTCAGCGTGATCGCCTGGCAATTGATCGTGAGGATGTACGCACGCGTGCCCGTGCAAAGGCTCGCATCCGTTGCTTTGACCGTCATGTTGAAGCTCCCTCCCTGTGTCGGTGTGCCCGAGATGACGCCCGCCGAAGAAAGCGTCAAACCGTTGGGCAATGCGCCGACGCTGAGACTATATGTGTAGGCCGCAGTGCCGCCGGATGCAGTGATAGTTTGACTGTAGGACGAGTTGACGGTGCCGTCCGCAATCGTCGTCGGGCTGAGCGTAATCGCCGGGCAGGATCCGTTTATTGTGAAATTGGTGTCGGACATGTCGAAGAAGATGTTGCCGACCGCTTCGACCTTGATCCGCGCTGTCGTAGAACTTATGCCCGGAACGGTTATCGGCTCGCTGCCATCGTTAGGCGTGGATGCGAGGAGCGTGTTGGGAAAAGTCGATCCGCTATCGGTCGAGAGCGAGATCTTGACGTTGGCGCAGCTCACCGGCGCGGCGTTTGTGTTGTTGACGCTCCAGGTGACAGCCGGTGTCGTGCCGCCGGTCCAAGTCACCGCAGTGTTGGGCGCGGTCACAAGAAACGGCCCGGAAGTGCCGCTCACTGTCAGCAACACCGAGTCTTCATTGACGCCTCCTCCGCTCGCGCGGTTGTCGCGGATCGTAACGCGGAAATTGAGCGAGCGCCCGATGCGCGGCAGCTCCTCCGCTGTTTGAAGACCGCTCACGACATCCGGCGGATCGTTGAGATTGTTACGAATGTAAGTAAGGCTCGGAAACGTGCGCGAGTTCGAGGCCGACGGACTGAACGGCCGGAAGATCGGGCGAGTCGACGTCGCGGGATCGGCGGCGTCGTTGTACGAGGCGCTCGTGCCGTTCTGCGGATAGGCCGAGCCTCCCGAATCAACTTGGTCCCATGCATAAGTGAGATTGGGCAAGTCGGCCGCGTCGGCGTCGCTTCCGGAAGCGGTAAGCGTGAAAGGCGTGCTCTTTGGAATTGTAAGGTCGGGCCCGCCGTTCACGGTTGGCGCGTTGTTGCCTGTCGACGTCAGCGCCGCGCACGTCGAGCCGGTCGAGGCGGTCATGTAGTTGGTTATCTGGGTGTAGCTACCAGCGTGGAAGCGCATTACCGGAGTGTTGGTGATGTTGTCCCCGAGGCAGGTGGCCGCGTAAGACATGATCGTCTGACCGCCTCCCGACTCCCAGGAGGTAGCGGAGCTCCTGTTGCCGCCGCCGCAATTGCCAAGGGTGCCATTGAAGCTGTGACTGGCTCCGGATTGGTGTCCGAGTTCGTGCACCCAAACGCCAAGCGCAGTGCTGTTGCCAACTGTGCCGCCGACAAGCGTCGCGCCGCCACCCTTAATGTCTGAGCCGCTGCATACGACGCCGACGAAGGCGATACCCGAGCCACCCGTCCCGCCGATTTGGCCAAAGACATGCCCAATGTCATAGTTGGCCTGACCGACGTTTGTGCTCAGGTTGGGCCGGACTTGATTCAGCATCGTCGACACATTGGTGTTGTCGTAAGGGTCGGTCGCCGCCGTAAACCCGCGATCGGTCGAGTAGATTACGTCGGTGTCGTTGACGAGGTTGAAGTGGATGGCAAACTCGCGCTCGTAGATCAGGTTCGCGGCATTGAGCCACGTGTTGATCGAGGCTATCGTGCCGGCGGTGGTGCCGGCGCCGTACTGGTTGCAATACTCCCAGTCGGCAGCGATGGCTATGCGATAGTTGCGCAGCGACGGACCGACGGCTGTTTGCGGCGCAGCCGTCCGCGAGTCTCCTGGATTAATCGAGTGTATCTCTTTTACCAGACATTGAGCCTCGCTGTTCTGGATGTCGCTGCCAAAATAGCTGACATAGATCGAAGCATCCCCGGCGCCGGCCGGGTGCAGATTGATGATCTGATCGCCTAGGAGCATCGACGCATGGAACCCCTGGGGCGTCAGGTCGCAACGCATCGTCAACGCCGGGTCGTCGATTCCCTGCCCGCGATAACTTCTGATCTCCGGATACAGCTCGGCCAAGTCCGTCGCGAGCACTGACGACTCTTCGATTCTAAAACGCGTGAACGCGCCGTCAGGGAAAGGCAACGTCAGCAGAACAGCCGACTCTCCGCCATCCCGGTTTTTCTCACTCGGCGCGCGCTTCAGCAGTTCCGCAAGCGCCGCACCATCGAGCCGGAACATCCGCGACTGTTCCGGCACTCCCGGCGCCAATTGCAAACCGAGCCGCTCGCGATCAAGCTCCTCCCAGAGGCCGTTAGCAGATTGTTGGTTCTGTGCGTGCGGCGGATGAGAGTTCAAACCGAAGGCGCGATTCGATGAGTCGTTGCCATCACTTGCGATTGCGATGGATGGAGCAGCGTGAGTGACGGTGTAGTCATTGAAAGCAACTATTCCAGTGAAGATAAGTGCAATAGTCAGAAGCGATGCAGTAAAGAGATGACGGGCTCTGCTCATTCTTAACTCCGTTTCCATTCGCGTCCGGCTATGAAGTTGAGTTGACCACTGCCTTCGCAACTTCGCCGTAGGACAGACGCTACCGGAAGAGACCTCGCGTGAGTCTTTGCTCGTTATCAAAGTTCTCGGAATCGAACTGTGACTGGCCGCGATGAGGGGGGCTCGTCAAGCTGCTTCTATTGTAGGGGTCGAGCAGGCTTCTTGGAAGACTTTTATATAGCCCGTGGTCAGTAGTCCGTAGTCCGTAGCTGATCTGGCTAAGGATTACGAACTACGGACTACGGACTACGGACTACTGACTACGGACTACTGACGCTCTTCGATAGGAACGTAAGTCAAACCGCGCGGACCGATGTACTCAGCGCGAGGCCGGATCAGGCGGTTGTTTCTGAACTGCTCGAGGACGTGCGCGGTCCAGCCTGAAATGCGGCTGCAAGCAAAGATAGGTGTGAACAGGTCGGTCGGCACGCCGAGCGCGTAATAGGTCGAAGCCGAATAGAAGTCGACGTTCGCGTTTAGATGCTTCTCGCGCATCACGACTTCTTCCATCTTCTTTGACATCTCGTACCACTTGGATTCGCCCGTGCGCTCGCCGAGCTTGCGCGACATTTCGGCGAGGTGTGTTGCTCGCGGATCGACCGTGCGATACACGCGGTGGCCAAATCCCATGATCTTCTGTTTGTTGGCGAAAGCGTTCTTGACCCAGGGCTCGACGCCTTCGACGCTGCCGATCTCGAGCAGGTTTTTGATCACGCCCTCGTTAGCGCCGCCGTGGAGCGGGCCTTTTAACGTGCCGATCGCGGACACGATGGCCGAGTAGATGTCCGACAGGGTCGCGGCCGTCACTCGCGCGGCGAATGTCGAAGCGTTCAACTCGTGGTCGGCGTGAAGAACAAACGCTACGTCCATCGTTCGTGTCGCGACTTCGTCGGGCTCCTGACCGTTGAGCGTGTACAGGAAGTTGGCGGCCAGCGAAAGCCCCTCGCGCGGATGCACCGGCTCTTGTCCGTTGCGCACTCGCTGGAAGGTCGTGACGATTATGGGAAACTTCGCGGTGAGTCTGACGGCCTTGCGGACGTTCGCTTCAAGCGAATTGTCTGCCCCGTCCGGATCGTACAAGCCGAGCCCCGACACAACGGTCCGAAGCATTTCCATCGGATTTGCAGTCTTGGGAATCCAGCGAATCAGCTCGATGACCTCGGCCGGGAGCCTGGTCTCGCTGCTGAGCTGAGACTTGAGATGGTCGAGTTCAGAGCTTGTCGGGAGCCTGAGATTCCACAAAAGGAAAATGACTTCTTCGAAAGTCGCGTGCTGCGCCAGGTCGTGAATATCGTAGCCGGCGTAGATGAGTTTGCCTTCTTCGCCGTTCACGTCGCTGATGGAGGATTGTGCGGCAACGATACCTTCGAGCCCGGCCTTTGCGACATTGGCTTCGCTGGACATGATTTGTACTTTGGTTCCTTTCGGTCGTGGTAGATGCCAGAGCGCTACAAAGAACTTCCGTGGGCCGTGTCCGACTTTGAAGGATAGGATAGGCGCGCGAACGCTGTCAACAAGTGGGGTGTTTTGATAGTGCCGTATCGGAGTGTTGCTCTGAAAAGATAGTCGGACGCAGGATAACGGATAGACTCTAATTCGAGCGAAGCGCGGCCATGGCTTTTTCGCACAGAAGTCCCTTATTCGTGTCAAAGAACCCTGCCATATCCCGACGCACCGCTGGTATCGCATCGGCGTCAAGTCTACAGAGGAAATAACCCGCTTTGTTTGTATTGCGATGCTCGAAACCAATTGCTACAGTCGCGCTTCCATCGGGCGCAAGTGGTGCGTCAACCTCACCGTCATCGTTTAAGCGCACAGAAAACGACAACTGGCCAACGGTCCCAAGCTGATGGTTGCCTAGAAACATTATTGAATTACCTTTCACGTCACGTGATCGAATGAAGGTTAGTATTGCACGGAGGCACTATGCCAGCAACACACGCCTGACCTCACCGCCGTTTTGAACGCTACACGACTACTTCTACCTCAGCCCCGCGGCGAGCTTCAGCCATCCGCGCCGCCGACTGCCGAGGCACGGCCAACTCGAGGTACCCCGCGCTCCCAAAGTAAGCAAACAGCTCATTCGGGCCGGCCTCGGCAAAGTGTGTCAGCACTCGCGCCGGTTCCATCTTCCCAATTCGAACTCGCGCGCCCGCCGCGATCGCCGCATCGGTCAGCTCGGCTGCGGTGATGTTGGTGATGACGTTGCCGAAGCGATCGATATGAATCACGTGCCCTTTGATCCGTCCGTCCGCGAGCGCCGCCGGAGCAGGTATGTTGAAGCGCACCGGATCGCTGATCTCCTCGCCCATCATTCGCCACTCGACAAGCTTCGACACGTAAGCCGCGCACGGCGCGAACACGTCGCGACCATGAAACGTGGTCGAGACCGGCGAGCGGAAGTAATGCTCGGTCGTGAAGTGAACGATTCGGTTCACCGGCTCGCACTGATAGATGTAACTGAACACGCCGTTGTCCGGTCCGACAAACCTGTGGTTGTCGGTCATAACCAGAATCGCGCGTCGATTGGAGCCAACACCCGGGTCCACGACCACAAGGTGTATCGTATCGTTCGGAAATTCGTTGTAGCAGCACTTGAGCGTGAACGCCGCGGCGTAGATGTCGTGCGGCGGGATCTGGTGAGTGAGGTCAACTATCTCGGCTGCCGGGTTGATCGACAAGATCACACCTTTCATCGCCGGCACGTAATAGTCGGCGTCTCCGAAATCAGTCGTCAAAGTGATAAGCGCCTTAGCCATCGGTTCCTCCGCGGTTGAGAAGATCAGCTCGCAGGGCCTGTTGAAGCAACTCGCGGTCGTGTTCGTATGTGAGGCGGCGGGATGCTTCGGATAGGTCGCACCACTCGGCGGCATCCGCTTCGTGGCCGGGCGCTTGGAGGCGGCCGCCGATGGGCTCCATCAGAAAATAGTGCACGACCTTAGGATTGATAGCGCCTTTGCCGGTCCGGTAACTATAGCGAACCGGTTCAAGCTCGCTAACGATTCGGCAATCGAGTCCGGTTTCTTCCCTGACCTCACGCAGCGCTGTCTGGGAGATCGACTCGCCGGGCTCGGCCTTTCCTTTTGGCAAAGACCAGTCGTCGTACTTCGGGCGATGAATCAGAACGACGTAAGCAGTCTCGTTTCTTCTTTCAAGCACGACTCCACCAGCGGCAACTATTTCCAGGGTTTCAGCGGCAAGCGTCATCTGACCGAAGGTAGCACGGAAGAAGAAAAGAGGTAATAGAAAAAAGGTAGCACACGGGGAGCGCGCTTCCCTTAACAGAGGGGCACGGCGCTTAGGACCACGAGCACGGACAAGGAGAATCTTGGAGAAAGAAATTTGTTGACTTCAAATAAGCCATCGTGATAGAAGCGGACTCGCGATTAGTAGTTCATCGTCCCGAACGCAGACAATTCAACTTTAAGGAGGTAATTGGCATGAAGACCGTTTTCAGGGTTCTATGCACAGTGGTCTTTCTTGTCGGGCTCTTAGTATTCTCCCTGGCGCAAGCCAACCAGCATACTCAGACCGGTAGCACCGCCCCCGACGACCTTGAACCTTCCCAACCGTTTGTAGTCTCAATGGTCCAGTACCGCGTCGGCCAGGATGGCACGAGGACGGTGATGACACGAAGTACCATATACCTCAAGGCCGATGGTGAATCTCGGAACGTGTGCTCCGGCGCCGACGGCAGACTAACTATCTATGCAACTCTGCATGATGGGGTTTACACAAAAGCCGCCGGATCAAATAGTCTCACTTATGTCTCGCCACGAGCGACAGAGGAGATGTCATGGTTCTACAGGTCGGCGAAGAGCTTGAGAAACAATCCGAACTATGCCCGCACCGAAGGAATCGTTGGACTCAAGGCTTACGTGCAGAGACACGTAATAGACAACCCTGAGAGCAATATTGAATGGATAGAGGATAGCTACTCCCCGAGGACCGGGCGTTGTGGGCTGCGAATGCGCCTGCACTTTCGTGACGGTACCGAAGTACTCCAAGAAGCCGAACAGGTCGAGTTTGAAGAGGTGCCCAACAACCTCAATGCTGATCTCAAGGATCTTCAGATCAGCAACCTGGAAGAAAAAAGACGGAAACAGAGTCAAAAGTAGCAACCGACAGGCTGTATTGCTATTGGGAAGCGTCCAACGTGCCTTTTGCCTCTTTAGGTTCGATCTGGTCAGCCAATCAAAGTCCCTTGAACTGGAGGAGATGAACTATGTTTCCAAAGACGAAATGGATCAACAATAGCTTAGTCAACATCGTTTTTCTTGTACTCTTCTTGGTGGGGATCGGTCTTTGTCTTCACACAACAAAGTTCTCGCGAGTCCAGGCGACCTCAGGTTGCTTCCCCAGTCAGCTTTGTATCGGCGGCATTGGAGATGACTGTGTTATTGAAGCAAGCTTTTCTCCTTTCTGTACTACCGCCTGCTTCGGCTGTTTTCCTCCTTCCTGTTATTGCATGCTGCAACGTGGGCAGTGCAGAAAACCTTACCCGCTAACAAATCCCCCACAGTATCCACTTTGCTTCGAATATGTATGTACCTCAGAGGCCGCGTGTCCCGTCAGTCCCGGCGGCGGCGGTGTTGGTTGCATACTTTGCCTCGATGGCGGTACGGACCCCGAGACCTGCGAGTGCAATACGCCTATCCTGATCGATACTCTAGGAAACGGTTTTAACCTGACGGACGCCGCTGGCGGAGTCAACTTTGATCTCGACTCTGACGGTATCGCTGAGCGCCTCTCCTGGTCCGCGTCTGGCTCAGATGATACTTTTCTCGCACTCGACCGAAATGGAAATGGCACCATCGATAATGGAACAGAACTATTCGGGAACTACACGCCGCAGCCACCGTCTCCACCACCGAACGGGTTCCTGGCTCTGGCTGAGTTTGATAAACAAGTCAACGGCGGCAACCGCGATGGGCTCATTGACGATAGAGACGCAATCTTCTCGTCCTTGCGGCTATGGCAGGATACGAATCACAATGGCGTTTCTGAGCCGGGCGAACTCAAGAGCCTTGCAACGCTCGGAGTCGATTGGCTCTCTCTCGATTACAGAATTTCGAGACGCATCGACCAATACGGTAACTGGTTCCGCTTTCGTGCAAGAGTGAAAGATACTCGAGGAGCGCACATAGGACGTTGGGCTTGGGACGTCATCCTGGTAAAACAGAGGTGACTGAGCCTCGAGACTCAACGGAACGGGTCAGGAAACGCCGATGACGTATGACGGCCAAGGGCGGCTCGCTACTTGAAAGACACCCGTAGAAGGCAGTCCGACCTCCTACTCCTATAACGCCGACGATACCGTTCTAAAAGTGACCGAAGCGTGCGTGCGCCCATCGGTAGCAAACGGGCAACTTACAAACCAAGCCAGACTCGCGATCGCAGGTTTGACACCCATCCGGCCTGAGGCTAGCCTCTCTCCCTATGAGTGATTCGGACAGTGCTTTAGCTCCTTTCAAGCCGACGGCCGAGCCGGCCATTCGCGTGGTGCTCATGCCTAAAGACACCAACGCGCAGGGGACCATCTTCGGCGGAGTCATCCTCAGCTATATCGACCTCGCCGCAGCCGTCGAAGTTCGCAAACACACGCTCAAAAAAATCGTCACCAAAGCCATGCACGAAGTCGCATTCGTAGCTCCCGTCTTTGTCGGCGATCTTGTCAGCTTCTACACCGAGCTTGCTCGCATCGGACACACGTCAATCACCATCAAAGTCATCGTGGAAGCCGACCGCGCAAAGAATCCGGGCAAGCGAACTCGAGTCACAGAAGCTGAAGTCGTCTACGTTGCGATCGACGACGACCGTCGCCCAATCCCGATTCGCGACGAAGCCTGATTGACGGCAGTTCAATTCCTGCTTTCGAGCTACTCTGGCAATCCAAGCCGACCAAGTGGTTCTCTCCCTTCATCAGGAACCGTCTCCGAGAGAAGGGCGTACAAACCAGTGCGCTATGTTCTGGCTTGAATTCTCGGCGTAGTCTCTGCGTCTCAGCGACTTTGCGGTTAGAAGCGCTCGCAACTCTACTTCAACCGCTGAACCTTACCGCCGAGACGCAGAGCCGCTGGGGTCAGCGCAGAGAAAGCGGCGAACACAACGATAGTGGCTGATCGGATGAGCCCAGAGTAAGATAACCTCAAAGGAGCACGCACTGATGACCAGCAAGCTCGATGAGATACGACGGCGCGCGGAAGAAGCGGCCCGGCAACTTGACGAAAAGTACGATATCAAATCCAAACTCGACCGGGGCGCGCGAACCGCAAGCGACGTCGTCCGCAAAGGCGTGGACGCCGCTTCTTCGACGATAGACGCCGCGCGCGAAGGGGCTTCGCGAATAGACCGCGAGCACAAGGTGACCGAACGTGTAGCGGACACCGCCCGTCGCGCTTCAGGCGCGGTCGAAGACGCAGCGCGGCGTGCGGCCAATGCGGCGGACGACCTGGCCGAACGAACGGGCGCTAAAAAAAAAGTAAATGAAGTAGTCAACGATCCTGGCAAAGCGGCAAGCGACGCGGTCAACGACGCAAAGGACAAAGCTTCCGACCTGTTCGGCGAAGCAAAGCGGTACTACGAACAGGCATCGGGCGCGGCGCGCACCGGAGCTTCGGCGGCTCGGCTGCCTTCATCGCTGCTCAGCGCGATGGCTAGCGGACGAAAATGGGCTAAGCAGAATCCCGGCAAAGCCGCGATCGTGTCGCTTTCGTTGATCGCCGGAGCGCGCGTGGGTGCGGCGTTCGCTTCGCTGGACGTTGTTTTGTTAGGCGCGGGCGGCGCGGGCAACTGGCTCTTTCATTCGGCCATCGCGCCGTATGGATTGAGAAAGCTCTCCGAAAAGTACGAAGAGTATCTGAAGCGCCAGGAGAAACTGCTCGCGGAAGGCAATCTCACAGAAGCCGAAGCCTCGCGCGTGAAGTTCGAACGTGACGCCGCGAAGTACGTCGGCGCTCCGCTGCTTGGGGCGTTCAGTGTAGCGGCGGGCGCGGGGCTTGTGGCGGAAGCGTTCACCGGCGGCGCGGTCACGGGTGTGCCCATCAGTCTGGTGCTTGGCGGAAACCCGCTGCTTTCCAGCCTCTGGCTGTTCGGCAACGGGCTTGTATGTTTTCACAACGGTTACAAGTTTTTCATGATGGCGTTTGCCGACCAGCAAGAAGTGGCGCGCGTTGTGCGGGACATTAAGGGGCTGCTGCCGGAAGCAGTGCAGTAGTCAGTAGTCAGTAGCCAGTAGTCAGTAGCCAGTAGCCAGTAGTCAGTAGCCAGTAGTTCGGGGTTCTTACGTGCCAGGACATTGGTAACACCGAAAAGTGTCAACGATGTCGTGGCACTTCTTAAATACGGACTACGGACTACGGACTACTGACTACTGACTACTGACTCCTCACACTCATGAAAGAGGTTCAATTAGCGCTGCTCGGACTCGGGAACGTTGGCCGTGCGTTCGCTGAGTATTGCAGAACAAACGCCAACAGTCTTTCGCCGAGGCTCAGCGTTCGCGCGGTGGCGGACAGCTCGGGCGGGCTCGCGATCGACTCAGACGAAGACGTTGATCGCGTTCTCATTCACAAGTCGCAAGGCCGTAAGCTCAGCGAGTCTGCGCCTGCCGGACTGATGAGAGACGACCGCGAGTTCATCCAATCGCTCGAGCCTGCCGGTGTTTCAGTTCTCGTCGAGTCGCTTCCAACTAACATTCAGTCCGGCCAGCCCGCGCTCGATCTAATCACACTGGCTCTTTCTCTGGGGTTGAACGTCGTCACGGTGGACAAGGGTCCGCTGGTTCATGGATTCGAAGCGTTGAGCGCAGCGTCGAAGACGGCCGGCTCGCGCTTCGCCTACAGCGGAACAACTGGCGTCGCAATTCCGGCCGAACTCTCGGGAGACCGAGTGCTGGAGATTGCCGGCGTGCTGAACGGCACTACTAATCACATTCTGACCGAGATGATGGAGCATCGCTCCGAATTCGACGCGGCGTTGTCTCAAGCTCAAACCGACGGCATCGCTGAACCAGACCCGTCGCTGGATGTAGAAGGCTGGGACACGGCTGCGAAGATCCTGATCCTGGCGAAGGCGCTGATGAACGCTGACTCGTCTCTCGCTGATGTGTCACGCCGGGGGATCAACGCGGACACGGAAGTCTTGATTCAAACCGCGCGATCCACCGGCAGGGTCGTGCGGCTTGTTGGCAGAGCGCGCGAGCACGAAGGACGAGTGCTTGTGACGGTAGCCCCCGAGATGATCGCCTCTGACTCGCCGTTCTTCTCAGTTCGGGGAACATCCAAACTTGCCGTCTTCAAAACCTGGAATCGCGAGATCGTCAGTTCGTCACGCTCCGGCCGCAACGCCATCGCACAAACGGTACTGGACGATGTCATCAGCGTGATGCATATCAACTAACGGCTGGCTGCACTGTCTGGACCCCACTGTCTGATTGCGTCCATTGCAAACCGGCTGCTAGACTGATTTACATATGAAAACTGCGAAGTACTCATTGGCCGTCGCGGTTTTATTGGTTCTCACGAGTGGATCGTTGTGCTCGCCGATATGCGATTTCAACTGTGCTCTTAATGGATGTTCTTTATCATCTGTTACGCCGTCCCCCAAGAGCGGTAAAGAGGCCGCCCACTGTCACCAACACAAAGGGAATACCACACCACAGAAGCAGAGCGACTCGCATCAATGCGCAGGTCATTTCGATGCAAGCGCACTGTTGACCGCTGGAGCCCCGGCAGATACGTTGCGGCATATTACCCGCGTGCACGTAGTAGTCACCGAGCCTTTTTCATTCTTCAATCCTTCTGCTGAGAGGCTCGTGTTCCAGCCAGGCAATACTCCCGACAGGTCACCGCCTACCCACTCTCAGTTGCGAATCTAAATCTCTACTTGGTCTTGGACAAATTGTGAGTCAGTGAGCAGTAGTGTGCTATCTGTTCGACAACTCCATGTCTTGGCTTGGAGACCGTCACTAGACCGAGGAGAAAATCATGAAGTCTCAGAAAACACGCGTGATTGAGTTTGCTGTCATGTTCGTGTTCTTTACGCTGATGCTGGGATACTTACGCTCAGAGCGCACAACGTATGCAGTTTCGCTGGTACAAACCGCTCAGACCAGGAACCCGCTTCAACCCATTGATAAGAACATCGCGTTAGGTCTGGACCACTTTGACGCACACTGTGCTAGCTGCCACAGCTCAACCGGCAAAGCTGATAATGAGAAGGGGCAAGCAGTGGGCGCGGCCGACCTTACTTCCGATAAAGTGCAGTCCAAGCCGGAGGCGGAATTGTTCCGCACAATCTCAAGGGGGGTGCCTGGCACAGCAATGCCGGCTTTCTCCAAGACTCACACCGCCACTGAGATCTGGGAGACAATTCTTTTCCTACGAAAGCTGCCAACGCTCACTCCTGACGAAAGAGGGAAACTTGAGGCGGCTATCCCGGCCGGAGCTCGGCACAAGCACGGTGTTCAGAAGCAGGGCCCTGGAAAAGAACACCAGCATCCCGAAGCTCAACCGGAGGGGGAAGCTCACGAGCATCCTGCCCCAGCACCAGCAAAACCATCCACCGCGCAACAGCAGCCTTCTGCTGAGCATAAGCACAAGATGCCTCAGGCGAAGCAGCAGCCAATGCCCACGCAGACCGAACCTGTTCACGAGCACGGCAAGCAGACTGCACAGCAGCCCACTCAACCACAAGCGCAGCAGGAACATCATCACGAAACGGAGCCCCCGGCGCAGACTGGCGAAACGAAGCAAGAAATGCCGAGTCACGATATGTCCAAGATGGGCGCCGAGCATGCCGGTCAAGGCATGAATGCGATGATGAGCACCATCACCGGCGGCCCGTTTCAGTCGATGTCAGCGATCGGTTCAGGAACCAGTCTGATGCCCTCCAGCACGCCTGGATATATGTGGCATTGGATGAAAGACGACTGGATGATAATGGCGCATGGCGACCTCAAGGGTGGACTCAACCATCAGGGCGGGCCTCGCGGTGTGAACAAAGCCGAATCGCAAAACTGGTTTATGCTTATGGCGGAGCGAAAGGCAGGCCCGGGTCAGTTGATGCTACGCGGAATGTTCTCGGCCGAACCCTGGACTACACCAAGGCGTGGCTTTCCAGAACTCTTCCAAACAGGCGAAACTTTCGACGGCCGCCCAATCATAGACGCCCAACATCCGCACGACCTGTTTATGGAACTCGCAGCCGCCTACAACATTCCTTTGTCGGAGCATGTCTCGCTCAATTTTTATGGTGGGCCTGTTGCCGAGCCGGCGCTTGGCCCGACGGCATTCATGCACCGAATGTCAGCGGCGGAGAATCCGGCGGCGCCGCTTGGTCATCACTGGCAGGACTCAACTCACATAACTCACGGTGTGATCACCGCCGGAGTCACGGCCTGGCGCTTCCGGGTTGAAACCTCGCTATTTCACGGCGCGGAGCCGGACGAGAACCGCAAGGACATTGAAATGGGCAAGCTCGATTCCTGGAGCGGCCGAGTCTGGTTCACACCAACTCCAGATTGGTCGATGCAGTTTTCATATGGGCATCTGGTTAATCCGGAAGCGGCCGAGCCTGGCAACCTCCAGCGGCTGACGGCCTCAGTTTCTCACAATCGTTCGTGGGAAGACGGCAACTGGGCTTCGAGTTTGATCTGGGGCCGCAATCACGAGCGGCATGGCAATTCGAATGCTTACCTTCTTGAATCGACGGGGAACTTCCTCGATAAGAATTACCTTTACACTCGGATGGAGCTTGTAGATAAGCAAGGGCTGCTTGAGGAAAACATATTCGGTCGTCCCGGCCTGTTTGAGTTTCACCCAATGGGCAACGACATGAGTGACCACTTTGATCAATCCTTCCGTGTAGCCGCATTCACGTTTGGCGGAGTGCGCGACATCGTGGCCGCTCCCAAGCTGCGCGTCGGCATCGGCGCAGACGTGACTTTTTACTACGTGCCTGATGGCTTAAAGCCAATCTACGGTTCAGGCCCGTCGAGCTTTCATGTCTTCTTGCGCATCCGGCCCGGGAAGATGAAGCACTAACTGATATTCACGAGTCGGGAGGCGCGTGATTACCAGGTTTGAGGCACGAGCAAAAACAGGAGAATTCGAATGTCACATCTCTTCCGAAGCATTCACGGATTACTCTTTGTTCTACTGTTCATTGTCATCGCCACTGGGCAGGAACCGGCAAAGCAAATTGGGCTAGTACGATCGCTTGATTCACCTGCCGCGCCCGGCAGTGCTGAGCCCAACCTCTATGCAGCGCCAGATGGACGAGTCTTCTTAACCTGGATCGAACCGGCGGGCTCGAAAGGTCACAGGCTGCAATTTGCGATGCGTGATGGAAGTAGCTGGTCCGAGCCCCGCACGATTGCGGAGGGCGCGAACTTCTTCGTCAACTGGGCGGATTTCCCGTCTCTGGTTGCGCTGCCAGACGGGCCCCTTGTTGCGCATTGGCTGGTGAAGGGCAGTCCCGATAGTCACGCATACGATATCAACGTCTCTCGCTCGAGCGATACCGGCAAGACCTGGAGCAAGCCAATACTCCCACATCGCGATGGCACAAAGAGCGAGCACGGCTTTGTTTCTATGCTGCCGTGGGGTAGAGGGCGAGTGGCAGCAATCTGGCTCGACGGTCGTAACTTCAAAGGTGGCTCACCAGATGGGCACGGATCGTCCGCAAACGAAATGACTCTGCGGTACACGACCATCGATGCCAAGGGCAAGGTGTCTGAAGATATGCTGCTGGACTCACGCGTCTGCGATTGTTGTCAGACTTCGGCGGCAATCACGGCGGACGGAGCAATCGTGGTGTATCGGGATCGCTCCGAAAAAGAGATCCGCGACATATCTTTGGTTCGCTTCCACAAGGGGCGATGGACAGAGCCGCGAACCTTGAGTGTCGATGACTGGGAGATTCACGGTTGTCCGGTCAATGGCCCAACGGTTTCCGCTGACGGGCGGCAAGTAGCTGTCGCCTGGTTCACTGCGGCGAAGGATGTTCCGCGAGTGAATATCATTTTCTCAAGTGATGCCGGCGCTACCTTTAGTCAGCCGATCCAGGTGGACGAGGGAGCGCCGGTTGGGAGGGTCGATGTATTGATGCTGGCCGACGGCTCCGCGCTTATCAGTTGGTTGGAGCGCACGCCGAAGGGCGGAGAAGTTAAAGTTCGTCTAGTCAGACCGGGTGGCTCGCGTGGTCAGTCAATCACGATAGCCGAGTCGAGTGCTGCGCGAGCAAGCGGCTTTCCTCAAATGGCACGCGCCGGGGATGAGATCATTTTTGCGTGGACTGATCCGGGAACTCCTTCTCGAATACGGACGGCATTGGGGACATTTGTTCAGGGAAAGTGAGTTGATATGACAAGGGAAATCCAGCAACTCGACCAATGCTCTTTTGTCGTAAGGCGCGTTTGGTGTCGGTGACTGTAGGAAAGGCGCTGATTGACATCAATGCTCGGCTGGAGTCGGAGAAATGAAAACCACAAGTGAGCAAGCGGTGGATCCTGTCTGTGGAATGACCGTCAACAGACCAACCGCTACAGGATCGTTCGAGTACAGAGGTTCGACATACTTCTTTTGCAGCCAACGTTGCCTGGAGACATTCCGTAAAGATCCTACTCGTTTCGTCAAGGGCCCCGCACTCGAAGCGAGCCCTCAGTCCAAATCAATCGCGATGGCAAAGAGTAAGCATACGTGCCCAATGCACCCGGAGGTTCGCCAAAAGGGTCCAGGCTCATGCCCGAAGTGTGGGATGGCGCTTGAACCGCTAGCTGTCGCAATTCCGGCGCAGAAAACAGAATACACCTGCCCGATGCACCCGGAGATCGTGCGGGATGCGCCAGGCTCTTGTCCGATTTGCGGAATGGCTTTGGAGCCGAGGACCGTCGCCGGCGGAGAAGAGCCCAACGAAGAGCTGGTGGACATGACGCGCCGGTTTAAGATCGGCTTGCTTCTGACGATTCCGCTTCTCTTGCTAGCGATGTCGGATTTGATCCCTGGCCAGCCTGTTCAGCACGCAGTATCAGGTCGTATCCTTCAGCTCATTCAGTTAGTGCTCGCGACACCCGTAGTGTTGTGGGGCGGATTGCCTTTCTTCCAGCGTGGTTGGGCTTCCATCGTCAATCGCAGTCTCAATATGTTCACTCTCATCGCGATCGGCACGGGAGTGGCCTACTCGTACAGCGTCATTGCTACCCTCTTTCCGAGCATCTTCCCATCTTCGTTGCGTGGGCACGGCGGTGAAGTTGGAGTCTACTTTGAAGTCTCCGCGGTGATCGTGGTGTTGGTGCTGCTAGGACAGGTGCTCGAACTGCGAGCGCGCAGCAAAACGAGCAGCGCGATCAAAGCCCTGCTCGGATTAGCTCCAAAAACTGCGAGAGTCATGCGCGATGATGGGACAGAAGAAGAGATTTCTCTTGATGTCATCAAGCCGGGAGACAAGCTCCGAGTTCGCCCGGGAGAAAAGATCCCCGTAGATGGAATCGTACAAGAAGGCACGAGTTCCGTAGACGAGTCCATGGTGACCGGCGAGCCCATTCCCGTGGAGAAGACCAAAGGCGATAAGGTGACGGGTGGTACGGTCAATGGCACGGGCGGCTTCATTATGCTGGCGGAGCGAGTCGGCAGCGAAACGCTGCTTGCCCAAATCGTGCGCATGGTTAGCGAAGCTCAACGCACCCGGGCGCCCATTCAGCGGCTTGCCGATACAGTCTCTTCTTACTTTGTTCCAGCCGTGATTGTGGTCGCCATCATCACGTTTGTCGTGTGGGGTCTTGCCGGGCCTGAGCCGCGCCTGGCCCACTCGGTCGTCAATGCGGTGGCTGTGCTGATAGTCGCCTGCCCATGCGCACTCGGGCTTGCGACGCCGATGTCGATCATGGTGGGAACAGGCCGCGGAGCCGCGGCCGGCGTGCTAATTAAGAACGCTGAAGCACTCGAGGTCCTGGAGAAGATTGATACGCTTATTGTGGATAAGACCGGCACGCTTACCGAAGGCAAGCCGCGCCTCACCTCGGTGCTCCCGTTGAATGGGATGAGTGAATCAGATCTATTGCGCCTGGCCGCCAGCATCGAGCGGGGAAGCGAACATCCCCTCGCCGCGGCAATCATAGCCGGCGCCCGGCAGAAAGACCTGAAGCTCTCTGAAGCCGAAGAGTTTCAATCCATCACCGGAAAGGGCGTTGTCGGAAAAATCGACGGTCACGTTGTGGCTCTCGGCAACAGCAAGCTGCTAGAGCAACTGAAAATCGAAGCTGGCAGTCTAGCCGAGCGAGCAGAGGCTCTGCGCAAAGAGGGCGAAACGGTAATGTTTGTCGGCGTTGATGGCCGGCTTGCCGGTTTGCTCGCCGTTGCTGATCCCATCAAGGCGTCTACGGCTGAGGCAATTCGAGAGCTGCACGAGGATGGAATCCGCATCGTCATGCTCACCGGTGACAATCGCACTACTGCCGAGGCGGTCGCTCGAAAGTTAGGGATAGACGAGGTCGAGGCCGACGTCCTGCCTGAACAAAAGGGGGAGGTAGTAAAGCGTCTACAGGCGCAGGGTCGATCGGTTGCGATGGCCGGCGACGGTGTGAACGATGCGCCAGCGCTGGCCCAGGCACAGGTTGGAATTGCAATGGGGACGGGCACAGACGTGGCTATCGAGAGCGCGGGCGTCACGCTTGTGAAAGGCGACCTGCGAGGCATCGCGCGAGCTCGCAAGCTGAGCCGGGCCACAATGCGCAACATCAGACAGAATCTCTTTTTTGCGTTCATCTATAACGCGCTCGGAATTCCGATTGCAGCCGGATTGCTCTATCCGGTATTCGGGTTGCTGTTGAGCCCTATGATCGCGAGCGCGGCGATGAGTTTCAGCTCCGTGTCGGTGATAGGCAACGCTTTGCGGCTTCGCAAGGTCGAGTTGTAAGGCGTTGCATAGCAAAAGGATCAGAGCTCCCGCGACCTGTCACTTGAAGCTCGGTGGAACGCGTGATCTATGAGTAACCGGGTATCTACTCGCTTTCGGAAAAGCTCGCTTCAATATCTACGAACGAAAGCTGCGGGTTCGGACCTTCATCTTCGCTGTCGGCCTGCTCGGCTTGAGCTTGAGTGGCACGCAGCGCTTTCTGAACATGGCGGAGGTTGAAGCGAATCAACCGGTCGGTCAGCAGAACGGCTGGGATGCGGCCGGCGCGTCTGAGCCGATGGACCGTCGCTTCGCTTATCTGCAACACCTCAGCGAGTTGCTGCGCCGTCAGGTACTCGATCTTCTTCTCCCGTGCGCTGTCCGAAGGATCGCCCTCGCCCGACCTCGGGAGCTTGTGCCGACCGCTGGTTTTGTCACGATCCGTTGACACTGTGTTTTGGCCGGCGGAATCATACCATAGAGACCCGCGAATCCATCCCCTGGTACTGTCCTGTTTGCGTGTTGCTCGATTGGAGAACCGCCAAGACGCCAAGAACGCCAAGGTCAGACCAAGAATCCGTTGAGAATCTTGGCGCTCTTGGCGTCTTTGGCGGTTGGTCGATTCGTCTACAAACGAGCAACACAGCTTTAGGACACTACTCATCCCCTCAGCTTCTTGACTCCGTGCAACGAAGAGAATACTATGCGCCTCATCTGGAACTCATTTTTGACCTTCGAGGTTGGCGCTTAGCTTGTGTAGATAACTCTTGAGACTCATCAGTGATTGCTAACCTCTGCCGGGACGTTCGAGGCCGGCTTACATTTAGAGCGTGAGGGTGGCTGAAGCTCATCTTGTTGCTAAGAGCCTATATGACTCTTCTCCCTCACGGCTGGGCCTTGTCCATGATCCGGCATACGTATGACCTCTAACCGGCAATAGGCCCGCGATGGAAGCGTTGACGGCGTCGCTGAGGAAACTGACCGGCGCAGAGAGAATCTCCGCCAACGTCTACCTCGGCGCAGAGCGGTAAATCAGCCATCGCAAGGATGCATCTATGAAGACTCAACGAGCCAGATTCTTCCTTCCTGCTGTTCTGATTCTCCTGGTGCTTTGCCTGCCCAGTTTGAGCACCATACCGGCCAGCTCTGAGATGCCGGCAGCGGGCAGCTTGCTGAATCAACCCGTCAGCCGGATCAATCCGGATCACGGATACTTAGATACTAAGGCCCCGCTGACCGGCACCTGGTCGGCGCTGACCAGCGGCACGGCGAACAATCTATTCTCGGTGCATTTCGTCAGCGACAATGAAGGCTGGGCAGTAGGGGGCAACAACACGATCCTGCATACAACAAACGGGGGCTCGACCTGGGCAGCCCAGACCAACCAGGGTGGTGTGCCCGTTTCGAGCTATCTTGGAGTCCGATTCATTAATTCAAGTGTCGGCTGGGCTGGCGGCGGTTCGGCCGTTTTGCGCACCACCGACGGCGGCGCGAGCTGGGTAGACCAGGGAGCGGTACAGGACGGCAGGTTCCGCAATAACCTCTTCGCCGTCTCCTCAACTGTAGCCTGGATGCCGGCGGCAGGCGGCGGCACTCGCTGGTTTACTCGTGTTACATCCGGAATAGGGGAAGAAGATTTCAACGTGCTCGCTAGCGCTGCTCAGTATTTTGATATTCA
The DNA here is from genome assembly GCA_038040485.1 of Candidatus Onstottus arcticum. GTDB lineage: Bacteria > Acidobacteriota > Blastocatellia > UBA7656 > UBA7656 > Onstottus_B > Onstottus_B arcticum. The sequence goes on along the minus strand of JBBPIE010000012.1, from coordinate 135,257 downwards.
TTTCACCGATATCAACAATGGCTGGTCGGTGGGGAGCGGTCCGATTGTCCACATAACAAACGGCAGCAGCGCTACGCCGACGTTTAGCTTTCAAACCAGTTGCCCATGTCCGACACTAAACGGCCTCTACATGCTCGATTCTTTGACGGGCTGGGCCGTCGGCAATGGCGGTCTCATCCTCAAGACCACGAACGGCGGTACATGGCTTGCGCAAACGAGCGGCACGATCACAAATCTGAGGAGTGTTCATTTTGTCGATGCGAACACAGGCTGGGCGGTTGGCGCGGGCGGCCTCATTCTGATGAGCACCGACGGTGGAGCTAGCTGGACTCCAGAGACGAGCGGTGTGGCCACCGAGTTGCGCCGCGTCTTTTTTGTCAACGCGAATGTCGGATATGCGGTAGGCGCGAGCGGCACGATCTTGAAACGAACGGACGTGCCGGCGACGTTCGTCGTCAACTCGACTGGCGACGGCCAGGACAGCAATCTGGGCGATGAACTGTGCAATGACGGCACGGGAGATTGTACGCTGCGGGCGGCAATCCAGCAGGCCAACGCCAGCGCCGGCGCGAACACCATCAATTTCAACATCGCGGGCGCGGGCGTTCAGACGATAACGCCGGCAACGCCTTTGCCCGATATCACCGAAGCGGTCACGATTGACGGCAAGACGCAGCCTGGTTTCTCGAGCACGCCGATCATCGAATTGAACGGCGCCGCTTCGGGAGGCGGCGCCGATGGACTGCGGATCATGGCCGGCAACAGCATCGTGCAGGGACTCGTCATCAATCGCTTTAACGGCGATGGCATCGAATTGAGCGGAAGCGGCAACAATCAGATCAAATGCAATTTCATCGGCGTCGATGCAGCGGGCACAGCCGACCTCGGCAATGGCCTTAGTGGCATCTACATCAACAACACCCCGGGCAATACCATCGGCGGACTGGTGGCCGGGACCCGCAACGTGATCTCGGGTAACGACGAGTACGGCATTCAAATTTTCGACAGTGGCGCAATCAACAACACAGTGCAAGGCAATTTCATCGGCACCAACGCGGCGGGCAATACGCCTGTAGGCAATCAAATTAATGGCGTCCTTATCTTCATCGGCTCGAGCAACCTGATCGGCGGGCCGACGACGGCGGCGCGCAACCTAATTTCCGGCAACAACGGTACTGGGATTACGATCGTTGGCAGCTTCGGCGCCACGGGCAATCAAATACAAGGGAACTTCATTGGGACCGATGCAGCGGGCACGGCTCCCTTAGGCAACGCCGGCCACGGTGTTTCTCTCGCCGGCGTCCCCGCCAATACGGTCGGCGGGACAACGGCAGGCGCAGGCAATGTGATCTCGGCTAACGGCTTGAACGGCGTCCTAATCTTTGCTAGCGCCTCGGCGGGCAATACCGTAGCTGGCAATTTGATCGGCACCGATGCATCGGGCACAACCGATTTAGGAAACGGCTTCAATGGCGTGGAAGTTAACGCCGCGCCAAATAATTTCATCGGCGGGACGACCGCGGCCGCGCGCAACGTCATCGCTTTTAGTGGCGGCGACGGAGTTTATGTCGCAGCCGGCACGGGCAACGCGATTCGCGGCAACCATATTTTTTCAAACGTCGGTTTGGGCATAGATCTGGGCGCGAATGGGGTAACGGCCAATGACCTGGGCGATGCGGACTCGGGCCCGAACAACTTGCAAAACTTCCCGGTGCTGACCGCGGCTGTCAAAGACGGCGGCAACCTGATCCTGCAGGGCTTGCTAAACAGCACGCCAAGCTCGACGTTCACCGTTGAGTTTTTCGCCAACAGCGCGTGTGATGCGTCAAATCACGGTGAAGGGCAAACTCCGATTTTCTCGACCACTGTCGTGACCGGCGCGAACGGAGCGGGAAACTTTCTCATCACGCTAACTTCAAGCGTAACCGCCGGACAATTGATTACCGCAACCGCGGCCGATGCAGCGGGCAACACCTCGGAGTTCTCGCAGTGCCTGATTGTGGTAACTTCACTCAATGACTTTGTCGTCAACTCGCCCCTGGATGCCGGTGACGGCAATACGGCTGACGGCATCTGCAATGACGGCGTGGGGAACTGCACGCTGCGCGCGGCGATTGAACAAGCGAATGCAAAAGCCGGCGCGCAAACGATCAGCTTCAACATACATGGCGGTGGGGCGAAGACGATAGCGCCGCCTACGCCTCTGCCTACAATCACCGGCCCGGTAACGATTGACGCCAAGACGCAGCCCGGGTTTGCGACAAGCCCGATTATCGAATTAACCGGGACAAGCCTGGTCGCGACAGGCAATGGCCTGCGAATATCCGGCGGCAATTCGACAGTCAAAGGACTTGTGATTAACCGCTTCCTCGAACACGGAATTCTCATTGAGACTAACGGCGGGAACACGATTCAGTGCAACTACATCGGCACCGACGTGACAGGCAACACGGATCTTGGAAACACCAACGATGGCATCTTTATCAACAACGTTGCGAACAACGTCATCGGCGGCACGTCAGCAGGCGCGGGCAATCTGATATCCGGAAATGACAACAGCGGCGTTCGTATCTCCGGCGCCGGTGCTTCCGGCAACCTGATTCAAGGCAATTTCATTGGTACAAACGCCGCGGGCACCGCACCGTTGGAAAATCACCAGGACGGCGTGTCAATCAACGGCGCCACCGGCAACACAATTGGCGGCACATCAGCCGGCGCAAGAAACGTGATCTCGGGCAACACTCTGAACGGAGTGGCGTTGTCGGCAAATGCTTCTTCAAATGTTGTTCAAGGCAACTACATCGGCATCGATGTGAACGGCGCCGCGATGCTGGCCAACGGGATCAGCGGCGTCTCCATAGAAAACTCGCAAAGCTGTACCGTCGGCGGAACATTGACTGGCGCGAGGAATGTTATTTCTGGCGGCGATGGTTTTGCGGCAGTCTTCATACAAGGAGCCAGTGCCTCAGGCAACATCGTGCGAGGCAACTACCTCGGTACTGACCCAACGGGCAACGTCTCTCTGGCCGGCACCACTGAGGGCGTGTTCATCGCCGGAGCTCCAAACAACACCATTGGCGGTACAGCAACGGGAGCGGGCAATCTCATTTCGGGAAACGCCAGCATCAGCGGCATCCGGATACAAGGCAGCACCGCGTCCGGAAATACGATACAAGGCAACTTCATCGGCACGAACGCGGCAGGAACGGCCGCGTTGGGTAACCTCATCGGGGTGAGTATTTCCGGAGCGGCTAACAACACCATCGGCGGAACAACTCCTGAAGCGAGGAACCTGATATCGGCCAACGGGGCGGCCATGGAAATTGGCGGCAGCGGGGCTACCGGCAACATCGTGCGCGGCAACTACATCGGCACGGATGTTACGGGCACCGCTGACCTGGGCAACTCACAGGGCGTTAGTGTGATTAACGCGCACGGCACGGTCATCGGTGGATCAACCGCTGGAGCCCGCAATGTCATTTCAGGGAATGATTCCTGGGCAATCAGCATCGAGTCCGCGAACAACGTTGTGTTACAGGGCAACTACATCGGAACCCAGGCGGATGGGATATCACCGTTGGGAAATCTCGCTGAGGGCATACGGATCGTCCTGGCTGGTGCAGACAACATCATTGGCGGGACCGCAGATGGCGCAGCCAACGTGATTGCTTTTAATAGCAACGCCGGACTGTCGCTGGTTTCAGGCACCGGCAATGCCATTCGCGCCAACGCCATTCACTCGAACGGCGACCTGGGAATCGACCTCGCGTCCGCCGGCGTGACCGCCAACGACACTGGCGACACTGACGCGGGCGCGAACAATCTACAAAACTTTCCTGTGGTCAATTCTGCGACGACCAACGGCACCCAGGTGAATATTCAAGGCACGCTCAACAGCGCTGCGAACGCTACGTTTGATCTGGATTTCTTTGTCAACTCGTCCTGCGACGGCTCGGGCAACGGTGAAGGCCAGACTTACATCGGCTCGGCAAGCGTCAACACGAACGGCAGCGGTGATGTGGCTTTCAACGTGAGCTTCAACGTGTCCGTCGCAACAAGTCAGGTCATCACCGCGACGGCGACCGATGCCGCGGGCAACACTTCCGAGTTCTCTTCCTGCTCAGCCCCAACGGCGATTGAGCTCGCCTCTTTCTCCGCTGCAGCCTATGACCAGGGCGTGTTCATCGAGTGGAAGACGGGCTTCGAGGTAGACAATCTCGGCTTCAACATCTATCGCGACGAAGGCGGCAACCGCGCTCTTGTAAACAAAAACCTCGTCGCGGGATCGGCGCTCAGGGACGGCGCAGCGTTGCGCGCCGGTGAGTCCTACGCCTGGTGGGACGGCGGAGTTGCGGATTGCGGATTGCGGATTGCGGATTGTAAGAATGCACTCTACTGGCTTGAAGACGTCGACCTCAAAGGCACGTCTACCTGGCACGGACCGTTTGCTGCGAAGGCCGTCGGCGGAGTTCCGCCGGCGCGAAGCAACGCAGGCACGATCAGCAAAATCGGAAGCTTCCAACCTGAAGCCGATTCAACTCGAGTTGTCGAATCGGCGGCTTCCCTCTCGCCTGGCTCGTCTGCTCAAGCGAGCGTTCAGTCGGCGCTTGCTTCACAACCGGCAGTTAAGATTTCCATCGCGCGGGAAGGTTGGTATCGAGTTACGCAGGCCGCGCTTGTCGCGGCGGGGTTGAAGCCAGGCATCGACCCGCGCTTCTTGCAGTTATTTGTCGACGGCCGCGAAATCCCGATCCACGTTTCTACAAGGAAGGACGGCTCATTCGATCAGTCCTCGGCAATCGAGTTCTACGGCATCGGATTGGACACGCCTTCCAGCGACGCTCGCACATACTGGCTTGTCGCGGGTGACAAGGACGGAAAACGCATCGCTCACTGGAAGCCGGAAGGCGAGTCTTCATCGGCTCAGAGCTTCACTCAAACGGTCGAACGCAAAGACAGAACGATCTATTTCTCTTCGCTTCGCAACGGCGACAAGGAGAACTTCTTTGGAGCGATCATCGCCGGCGAAGGCGCCGACCAAACTCTCAGCCTCGCTCACCTGGCTCAGTTCGACTCGAGTAAATTTGAAACTACGCTTGAAGTCGCGCTCCAGGGCGTCACCCTCGCGCATCACCGCGTTCTCGTTCAGCTAAATGGAACCGGTGTCCGCGAGATCAGCTTCGACGGCCAGCAGCAAGGCATAGCAAGGTTCAACATCAATCACTCCTTGCTGCGCGAAGGCGAGAACACCGTCCGCCTCGTGCCTCTAAACGGCGCGGGCGACGTCAGTCTCGTCGGCCACATCCGCATCAGCTATCAACACGCGTTCTCTGCCGACCACGACGCTTTGAGGTTTACAGCATCGGGCGGGCGCCGAACCACGGTTGCCGGCTTCTCGTCCAAAGCGATCCGCGTCTTCGACGTGACCGACGCTTCAAACGTGCAAGAACTCATTGCCGAGGTTAGTGAATCTAAGACCGGATTTGCTGCCACGATCGCCCCACACGACCCAGGGGTGCGAACTCTGATCGCTCTTACGGATGAGAAAGCGAAGCTGCCGTTTTCACTCGAAGCCAACCGGGCTTCCAGCTGGCGCAGCCCGGCTAACGCCGCTGACTTTGTGATCATCACGCCGGCTGATCTTGTCGGGGTGATCGGGCCGCTCAGGGATTTGAGACAAGCCGAACGTTACAAAGTTGCGCTGGTCGAGGTCGCGGACATTTACGACGAGTTCAACTTCGGTCACAAGTCGCCGCAAGCAATCAAGGACTTTCTTGTGTATGCCGCAACCAACTGGAAGCTCGCGCCGCGCTTCGTGTTGTTCGCGGGAGACGCTTCGTTTGACGCAAGAAACTACCTGGGGCTGGGCTACAACGACCTGGTTCCGACAAAGCTCGTCGACACTAACTTCCTCGAAACAGCGAGTGACGATTGGTTCGCGGACTTCAACAACGATGGCGTGAGTGAGATGGCAGTCGGGCGGCTTCCGGTCCGCGACGCCGAGGAAACCGCGACGGTCGTATCGAAGCTGATCAGCTACTCGCAAACGAAGCCATTCGAATCGGTCGCGCTGGTCTCCGACGCCAACGACGGATTCAACTTCGAACAAGCAAGCGCGCAACTGCGCCCGTTGTTCCCCTCAAGCTTGAAGGTCGACGAGATACGGCGGGGCGAACTCGACTCGGCGAAGGCGAAGGCCCTGCTTCTTGAAGCGATCAATCGCGGTCAGAAGCTGATCAACTATGTTGGCCACGGCAGCGCGAATCAATGGCGCGGCGACTTGCTGACATCGGCGGACGCGAGCGCGCTAACAAACAAAGACCGGCTGCCGGTGTTTGTGATGATGACCTGTTTGAACGGCTACTTTCACGACGCGGCAGCAAACTCGTTAGCCGAGTCGCTGATCAAAGCGGGACACGGCGGTGCAATCGCGGTGTGGGCTTCTTCAGGGATGACGTTGCCGGCGGCGCAGGTGGCAATAAACAGGGAGTTCTACCGGCTCCTCTTTGCGGGAAACACCGACGCGATCACGTTGGGCGAGGCTACGCGTCGTGCGAAGTCCGCCGCCGGAGACAGGGACACACGACTGACGTGGACGCTGCTGGGCGATCCGACCATGCGGATCAGGTGAGGTGTTCCTAGCCTCGATTCTCTGCGTTGGCTCAGCGTCTCGGCGTCTCTGCGGTTAGCAGGTTTCGAAACTCACTAACCGCAGAGACACGGAGCCGCGGAGGTTTCGCGAAGAAAACAACCGATTCAGGACGCTGCGCGGTTTGCCGGTTTGTTGCCAATCGGCTTCACCATTCGTTATCATCCTCGCGGCGATGATTAAGACTATTGAATGGACGGACGCCGGAGTCGTGATGATCGATCAACGGCGGCTTCCAACCGAAGAACTCTATCCGATCTTCAAGACCTACGAAGAAGTCGCAAGCGCAATCGAAGACATGGTCATCCGGGGGGCGCCCGCTATCGGCGTCGCCGCGGCGATGGGTATCGCGCTGGGTGTCAATCAATCGAAGGCCGCGTCCACGGATGAGTTCGAGCGCGACTTTCACCAGATCTGCGAACGGCTTTCCGAAACGCGTCCCACCGCGGTCAACCTGTTCTGGGCAGTCGAGCGAATGCGATGGGCTTTCAAACACGCTCTTCGCGAGGGCGCCTCGATCGACGATGTGCGTCGAGACTTGATCGAAGAAGCGAGCTCGATGCATCGAGAGGACATCGAGAGCAATCAGCGGATGGGCCAGTTTGGCGCCTCGCTGATACCGGACAACGCGACGGTGTTGACTCACTGCAACGCGGGCGCGCTCGCTACGGCGGGATTCGGCACGGCTTTGGGAGTCATACGAGCGGCGGTCGAGTCAGGCAAGCGGGTTCGAGTTATCGCTGATGAAACCCGCCCTTTTCTTCAAGGCGCGCGCCTCACTGCCTGGGAGCTAGCTAAGGATGACATTCCCGTCACAGTCATCACCGACAGCATGGCCGGGCACTTCCTGCAGTCGGGCGGGGTCGATTGCGTGATCGTCGGCGCCGACCGGATCGCCGGCAACGGCGATGTCGCCAACAAGATCGGAACCTATATGGTCGCCTTAGCGGCTGACGCGAACAACATCCCGTTCTACGTCGCTGCTCCGCTTACGACGGTTGATCTGAAGCTCAGCTCGGGTGCTCTGATTCCGATCGAGTTGCGGGCCGCCCTTGAAGTAACCCACTTTCGTAGCGAGCGGATCTCGCCTGATGGCGTGGAAGTCGCGAACCCTGCGTTTGACGTGACTCCGCATCGGTACGTCTCGGCTATCATCACCGACGCCGGAGTCGCGCGAGCGCCTTACGACATAAGTTTGAAAGCACTGTTCAAGAAAGAGTGATCCGATTTTGGATTTTGGATTTTAGATTTTGGATTGCCGACTTTGGGTGGTTCAACGAAACGCGAATCTGCCAACTCCGCAATCAAAATCCAAAATCCAAAATCCAAAATCTAAAATCCAAAATCGTTTATGAAGCTAGAACACAGGGTTGGACAGCTACTGATCGTCGGTCTGCCGGGCACGCAGCTCGACCTGATGACTCGCGGGATGCTCGAGACGATTCAGCCGGGCGGCGTGCTGCTGATGGGCCACAACATCGAAAGCGCTCAACAGGTAGCCGAGCTGACTTCGTCGATTCGCTCGTTGCTGCAAGTGCCGCCGCTGGTCGCGGTCGATCAGGAAGGCGGGCGCGTCGATCGACTGAAGAATATCTTTTCGCCGATGCCGTCGGCCGATCTCCTTCGCGCGTCGGGCGACGCGGCGATCGCGGCGCGGTTGGGCGAGATCATGGCCGAAGCGTTGCGTTTGCTTGGCTTTAATCTCAACTTCGCGCCAGTGCTGGATATCGCACTCGACGATTCGGTCAACAACGGAGTGAAGGGACGTTACCTGGGCAGTTCGGTTGCTGAAGTAGTCCGGCTTGGAGGAGCTTACCTTGAGGGGCTTCAGCGAGGCGGCGTGATCGGTGTTGGAAAGCACTTTCCTGGACTGGGCGGAGCCGCGATCGATTCACACGAGTCGCTTCCGACGATAGACCGGGCGCGCGAAGATATCATCAAGATGGATGTCGCGCCTTACCTGGAGTTGTTCAGCAAGATCAACGCCCGGTTGAACGCGATCATTGTGGCTCACGCGCACTACCCTGCCTTCGACGGTCCGGCGGCATTGCCCTCATCGCTCTCGAAGAACATCGTCAGCGGGCTGCTTCGCGACGAGTTGAGCTTCAAGGGGCTTTCCCTGACCGACGACTTGATGATGGGCGCGGTGACTCAGCATCGCAGTCCCGCCGAGTCCGCGGTGATGGCTATCGAAGCCGGCAACGATATGGTGTTGATCGCCGATTCAAAATCACAAGAAGCCCCGACTGCCGCCTGGGAAGCGATGGTGGCAGCCGCGCGCGACGGCCGGATCACCAAGACCCACTTCAGCCGCTCCTTCGACCACATCGCGAGAATCAAGGCGATGTTGTCGCCGCCTCACGCGTACAGCGACACCGCGGTAACCCGGCTTCGCGAGCGAGTCGCCGAGCTGAATCTGATCTTGCAGCATGCGAAATAGTGTTCATTGAGACCCTTCGAACCAAAGCCCGTCCTGTATGGGCGGCCCTCAGTGGCCGCCCCTCATTGGCTTACCACGTGGCGCCATAGGTTTCTTGATTCGCACTCAGGGGCGGCCACGGAGGGCCGCCCCTACAAGCTCCTCATCGTTCTGCTCATTCTTCTGCTCATCCCAGCCTCTTCGTGCAAGCGCGGAGGTCAGCCGGGGACGCTGGTAATCGCGATCGAGCAGCCCCCAAGAGGCTTCGATCCGCGCTTCTCAACAACCTTCCCGGTCTCCGCCCGCGTCATGCAGTTGATCTACGATACGCTGGTGATCAAGGACGAAGCCTTTGAGTTTGTTCCATCGCTCGCCGCGAGCTTCACCGAGTCCGAGGACCATCGCACGTTCACCTTCCAACTTCGCTCGGGCGTCACGTTTCACAACGGCAAGCCGCTGACTTCGTCGGACGTGAAGTACACTTTCGATTCGATACTCTCGCCGGCCGTGAAATCGCCGATCCGTGGCCTGGTCGAGAAAGTCACCTCGATCGAGGCGCCCGACCCTGCAACGGTCGTCCTTCATGCGAGCGAGCCGTTCCCCACCTTCATCGGCAATCTTCCCGCGATCGGAATAATCCCCGAAGGCGCGGGAACCGAAATGATCAACGCTCCGGTCGGCAGTGGCCCTTATAAGTTTGTTTCGTATCAGGAAGGCAGCGAAATCAAACTCGAAGCCAACGCGGACTACTGGGGTGGCGCCCCGAACATCCCCCGCGTGCACATAAAAGTCGTCACCGACAACAGCACCCGCCAAGCTGAACTGATGAGCGGCGAAGTCGATCTGGCTTACAACGCGCAGTTCGATCCCGAGACGGTCCGCGCGCTCAGCCGTCGAAGCGATATTCAAATCAAGCTCGCCGACGGTGCGAACATCGGATACCTTGGGCTTAACCTTAGTGGATCGTCGCTGCTCTCAAATCAAAAACTCCGGCAGGCCATCGCCTTCGGCATCGACCGCGAGGTGATCATTCATCGTTTGCTTCGAGACCAGGCGCGGAAGGCGAACACTCTATTGCCGCCGGAGCACTGGGCTTGCGAGCGCAACCTGACGATCTACGATCACGATCCCGAGCGAGCTAAGCAGGTCCTCGACGAAGCCGGTTTTCCTGACCCTGACGGCGACGGTCCCAAGCCACGGCTCAACTTGACGATCCTCACTTTGACTACTCAGTTGTCACGAAACATCGCCTCGATCATTCAGGACCAGCTTCGCCGCGTTGGGATTCAGCTCGAGCTTCAATCGCTCGAGTCGGCGACGATGTTCGACAAGCTTGCGAAAGCGCAGTTCGACATGTATTACCTGATCGGGCTCGGCTTCAATCAGAGCCCTGACGCATTTCAGTTTGTCTATCACAGCCGCTACCAGAACCCGCAGTTCAACGAATCGATTGCGAACCTTCGCGCGACAAACGATCCGGCTCAAATGCAGCCATTGTTTGCGCAACTGGCTTCGATACTTGCGAAGCGCGACTACTGTCCTTCTTCTGAATTGGACAAGCTTTTGGATCAAGCGGCGTTGCTAGATTCAGCCGCGGATGCTGCGGCGAAGAAGCAGGTGTATTTGAAGATCTCGGCGCTGCTGACTGACCGCGGCGGGCAGAACCGAATGCGATACTGCAACCCGCAAGTGGATGCCTGGATCGTCGAGGCCGAACGCACCAACGATCGCCCGGCGAAGATCGCCATCTACTCGAAGCTTCAAAAGACGGTTGCCGAGGAAGTGCCGCAAATCTATCTCTGGTATCCTGCAAACGTTCTGGTCGCGCGCTCCCGAGTAGGAAACATTCGGTTGGAGCCTTCGGGTTCGTGGTTCTTCATTCCGAAGCTCACGCTCGAATAAGATGCGGAGGGAAACGGTGAAGAGTGGAAAGGCTGAAGGTGAACCCAGCCTTGATCGTGCGGGCGCCGGGTCCCCTCTTCGCCCTCCCGGTTCTTCCCCTTCTCGCATTGCGTCACTTTTCACCGGTCTCTCACGTAGCGCGATCATCCTTGGTCTGGTGAGCCTTCTCGCGGACATCAGCAGCGAGATGATCTATCCCATCCTCCCGTTGTTTCTGACCGAGACTCTGCGCGCGCCCGCTACAGTCGTAGGCTTGATTGAAGGCATCGCAGTCGGCGCCTCAACAGCGCTCGGGGGAATCTCCGGTTGGTTCTCTGACCGGATAGGGCGTCGCAAGCCCGTAGTTTTTGCAGGCTACCTGTTGACGGCAGTGACCCGGCCTATGATCGCCGGCGCGCAGGTCTGGCAGGTTGTGTTAGGCGCGCGCTTCGCCGAGCGATTTGGGAAAGGGATGCGCACCGCCCCACGCGATGCGTTGCTGGCCGAGTCGACGCTGGAACAGTACCGAGGCCGCGCCTTCGGGTTCGAGCGAGCAATGGACTCGGCGGGCGCGGTGATCGGTCCGCTTATCGCTCTCGTCCTTGTAGCGTGGGCGGGCTTGGGCGCTCGAAGCATTTTTCTGATCTCGGGAATTCCGGCTGCTGCTGCGGCGATCTTGATCCTCACCGTACGCGAGCGTCGCGGCGATATCGCAAAATCAACCAACTTGAAGTTCTCGCTGGCGGGCACGACGCGCGAGTACAAACGGCTGCTTCTTGTGACCGGCGTGTTCGGGCTGGCTAATTCGGCTAACGCGTTTCTGATTTTGCGGTCTGAGCAACTGGGGCTCGATCGCAAGTGGACGATCCTGGCTTACACGCTCTACAACGCGGTTGCTTCGCTGGCGTCGATGCCCGCGGGGGCGGCGAGCGATCGGTTTGGAAGACGCAACCTACTGATCATTGGGTTTGGGGTCTACGCTGTCAGCTACGCGGGCTTCGGCGCGGCGAGCGCGGGCTGGCTGGTGTGGCCTCTGTTCGCGTTATACGGATTATTCCCTGCTCTGACCGACGGGGTCGGCAAAGCGCTTGCCGTAGACACCGCTGGTTCGGCCGGTCACGCTACTGCGATAGGGATTTACTCGATGGTGATGGGCTTGACGCAGATCGCCGCAAGCTACATCGGCGGGTTGTTGTGGGACAAAGTAAACTCGCAAGCCACCTTTTATTTCGGAGCGAGTCTCTCGGCGTTGGCAATGGTGATGTTGTTCCTGCTTCTGCCTTCGCGATTGAAGACGTGAGTAGAACATCATTCAGTGGAACGTACATCATCGCCGCGCCAGGGTAGTGCACTGGTTTCGAATCTCTTCTCTGCGTAAACTCTGCGTCTCGGCGTCTCTGCGGTTAGAGGGTGCGCCAACTTGTAAACCCGGAAGTTCTCTCTAACCGCAGAGGCGCCGAGACGCAGAGACCGCGCAGAGAATGAAGTGAGGACACCACTCTCGCTCAACTTCACTGCACCTACGGCGAGTCGAACGGAGTGAAGAACCGATGACCAAATCAATCCCCGAAGGTTGGCACAGCGTGACACCTCGGCTAGTAGCTCACGACGCAGCCAGGCTAGTCGACTTCCTCAAGCACGCGTTCGGCGCGACGGGAGACCTCCGCACAGACATCCCGTCCGTGATCAGAATTGGCGACTCGATCGTGATGGTAAGCGGCGTTGGCCCGCGAGACGCGATGCCTGCATTTCTCTACCTCTATGTCGACGACATCGACGCGACGTACCAGCGTGCGCTGCAAGCAGGCGCCGTATCGCTCGAAGAGCCACAGGACCTGCCCTACGGCGATCGTCGCGCGATGATCGAAGATCCGTGTGGCAACGTTTGGCAAATCGCCACTTCCATCCAGGTAGGTCGCGATCGGTCGTGAGTGAGGTTGCATCGGCTAACACATTTCGCAGCCTTGGCAGTCCTGCTGGTTTCTGACTTCTGCCTTCGCGCATAGAGCCTGAATAAGTATAATGTCATCGAGTATGACGATCACCATTTTGCCGGAAGGTGTCGGGGAGGATGGCGTGACCTATCGCGCCATCTCGGGAGCGCGACAGTCCGAAGGAAAAACCGCTGGCGAAGCGTTAGACGCGCTGGCAAAGCAATTAAACGAAGAGGAAGCCAGCACGCTTGTGATAGTGCAGAATCTTCGGCCAGACGGGTTTTTCACGGCTCAACAACAGAAACGGCTCGGCGAGCTCATGACACAGTGGCGGTCCGCTCGTGACAAGAATGGTGCATTGAAACGCGAGGAGCAGGCTGAGCTCGAGGCGCTAATCGAAGCCGAATTGAATGCTGCGATAAGGCGAGCCGAATCTGCGCTCAAAGAGTTAGGACAATGAATCCGCGTTATCCCGTGATAGCGCAACGAGCCAACCACAGATGCGAATACTGCCGCGCTCCCGAAGCTCTCTTTAACTTTCCTTTTGAAGTTGAACACATCCTCCCAACCTCGCAAGGCGGCCAAGACAATGAAGCAAACCTGGCATTGGCTTGCCGCGCTTGTAATATTCACAAGGCAGACTGCACTACAACCAGCGATGCTTTGACGCAAGCTGAAGTTCTGCTTTTCAATCCGAGGCTAAACCGCTGGCAAGACCATTTCGAGTTGGAAATTGAGACAGGCTCAATACGAGGTTTGACCCCGATGGGTCGCGGCTCGGTCGCTCGCTTGCAAATGAACAGTGGTGCCCAGCAGGCAGCCCGGATCCGTTGGACGCAACTTGGCTTGTTCCCATAGCGCCCGCTCGTCGGCCAGTCAACCTTCGTCAACGCTTTGACGAGGTTGCTCTGACACCGCGTCTTGAAGATAATCCAACTGCCTCGGCGGTACCGTATCAATACTTCGAACTTTTAAACTAGGAGATTTACTATGCTCAGCACTATGCAAGATCGTCCGTTGACGATTAATCACATCTTCAATCACGGCCGGCGCGTTCACTCCGACAGCGAAGTTTCAACGGCAACTGGCGACGGCACCCGCCGAGCAAGCTACGCCGAGGTTGGCAGCAGAGCTGAATTGCTTGCAGCCGCACTCCACCGCCTGGGTATCAAGCAGGGTGATCGCGTTGGAACGTTTTGCTGGAACAGTCAGGAACATCTCGAAGCCTACTTCGCGATCCCTTGCATGGGAGCCGTGCTTCACACGCTGAACCTGCGGCTGTTTCCCGAGCAACTCACCTACGTTATCAACCACGCTGAAGACCGGGTGATCATCGTGGACGACTCGCTCGTGCCGCTGCTGGCGCGCGTGAGCAAAGACTTGACGACTGTGGAGCGGTACATCGTCGTGGGCTCGGGTGACGCGTCGGCGCTTGGGGACGTCCTTCGTTACGAAGAGCTTCTAGCGAACGAGGAACCAGGTTTCGATTGGCCTGAGCTCGACGAGCGAGCGGCGGCCGCGATGTGTTACACGAGCGGGACGACGGGCAATCCCAAAGGCGTGGTCTATTCGCATCGTTCGACATACCTGCACTCGCTCGCGCAGTGCGCGGGTTCGGTTTTCGGGCTGACTGAACACGACAAGATCCTGCCGATCGTCCCGATGTTTCACGCCAACGCGTGGGGCTTGCCTTATGGTGGATGGATGGCCGGATCGGACTTCGTCATGCCAGGCCGCTTTCTTCAAGCCGAGCCGCTCTGCCGAATGATTGCAGCCGAGAAAGCGACGTTTGCCGGCGCGGTGCCGACGATCTGGAATGACGTGCTTCGCTACACCGAGACGAATCCGGTCGACTTGTCATCGCTTCGAATGGTGATCTGCGGCGGTTCGGCGGTGCCCCGAAGTCTGATGGAAAGATTCGAGGAGCGCTTCGGTGTGAAGATCATTCAAGCCTGGGGCATGACCGAGACCAGCCCGCTCGCCGCGGTCGCTTATCCTCCGAAAGGCTGCTCCGCCGAGGACGAGATGAACTGGCGCTCGAAGACTGGGCGCATCAAACCCGGCGTCGAGCTTCGAATCACGGACGGCGAAACGGTTCTGCCCTGGGACGGCGAAGCGGTTGGCGAGATCGAGATTCGCGGCCCGTGGATCACAGCTTCCTATTACGGCGACGACTCGCCTGAGAAGTTTCACGATGGCTGGCTGCGAACTGGCGACGTCGGGACGCTCAACGAAAAGGGGTTCATTCAAATCACCGATCGATCCAAGGACGTGATCAAGTCGGGCGGCGAGTGGATATCGACGGTCGAACTCGAGAACACGCTAATGGGTCACCCGGACGTCATCGAAGCAGCAGTGATCGGAGTGCCCGACGAAAAGTGGGACGAACGCCCGCTGGCTTGTGTAGTGTTGAAGGAAGGCTCGGCTACGACCGTGGATCAACTTCGCGCATTCCTCGCTGAGCGAGTAGCGAAATGGTGGGTGCCAGAGCGTTGGGCTTTTATCGCCGAAGTGCCTAAGACCAGCGTCGGCAAGTTCGATAAGAAGGTCCTGCGCGCCCGCCGCGAGCAGAATGAGCTTCAGATCGTCCAAGCCGGAACGAAGGCTGCGGGATGAGCAGCACAATCATTAAAGACCCCGGACTTGAAGCTTGGTGCTCTGTGCATCTTCGACTTGGATACAAGAGGAACCTATGAAAGTACAGGTTCAGAAATGGGGCAGGAGTCTCGCACTCCGAATCCCGAGGAGTTTTGCGGTAGAGTTCAGCCTCGAAGAAGGGACGCTTGTGGATCTGTCGGTTGTGGAAGGCAAGCTGGTCATCGCGCCGGTTGCAGAACGGGTGTATACGCTCGACCAACTTCTTGACGGCGTAACTAGGCGCAACATCCACGGTGAAATCGACACAGGTCGATCGGTCGTTACGGAGGTGTGGTGAGCTACGGACATCTCCTTGTTACTCAAGCGAACGCCGTTCTGAGCGCGGTTAGCAAAAAAGGCTTGGATCCTAAGGACTTTGGCTGGGAGCTGACGACGCCCACGCTAGTGCACACGCCTTCTGGGTACTCTTTCACCTTTCAGTTCGTCGATTACGACCAACACCAAGCCGAGTATTGCCCCGGCGAAGATACTGCCTACGAGAACAGGCGGGGTGGTGACTGGGACGGACAGCTTTCATTAGTTGAGGAATGGCTCACGAATCTGAAACGGGAAACTCAAGCGCCTGACCTGTGGAGCCTGCTATCCGAACAAACCGCACTCGTTGAGGCGGCATCAGCTGACTTGCCTAACACTCCATTCAGCACCGTTGAAATAGGGAAGATTTCCGCTGGCTTGCGCGAGCTCCAGGCATACATTGAAAAGACGCAGCAGCTTGACGAACAGAAGCGTGCATTTCTTGAGTCCAAGCTCGCCTATTTAGTGGATGAGGCCACCGTCAAGGAAGACAGGACTGGCTCTACGTCGCAATAGGCGTTTTATCCACGGTTGTGACGAGCTTTGCAATGGCAATGACGCCAGATCAAGCGAGGGAAATATTCCGCTTCGTCGGCAGTTTGCTGCAAGCCATTCTGAAAACGCCTCCTCTTTTGCCATAACTCGTAGAGGCGCTTAAGCCGCAGTCCGTTCTCGATTATCAGGTAGATCTGTGAAGCGAAGACCTGAACTCAATCGCCCACAACCTTGCAAGTGGCGCAAGCCTGATGCGACCATAGAGCCTCCTGAGGTAATCGATATGCTTCCAACCTACCGTGCCAAACTTCGTGGCGACCACCTGGAATGGGAGGACGAGGTTCCCGAGCAGACCGGTAATCAGCAACCTCTCGACGTTTTCGTGACGATCATGAGCGATTCAGTCTCTGGTGGAGAGTCCCGCGGACGACGGATGGCTCGCGCGCTGGAGGGCCTTGCTAAAAAGGGCGGCGTATCAAACATCGAGGACGCGTCGGACTGGCAGCGAGACCAACGTAAAGAGCGCCCGCTTCCGGAAGCGCCGAGCGATGCTACTCGATAGCCAGAAGACTAGCTGCTGGAGAAGGTTATGCAGAAAGAAATCACGATCAATGTTGATGAACGGGTTTACGACGAATTGCAGAGAATCGGTGGACCGGAAGACATAGGTCAGTTCATCGAGTCTCTGATCCTGCCACAGTTGCGCGGTCTCGATCTGGACTCCGCTTATCAGCTAATGGCCGAAGACACGAGTCGCGAAGCTGAGGCGCTTGAATGGGCCGAGGAAATGATCGGAGACGCCGATGCAACGAGGTGAGGTGTGGTGGGTAAACTTTGAACATTCTGTCGGGGGAGAAATCCGCAAGAAACGTCCGGGTGTCATCATGAGCAACGACGCCTCAAACAGGTTCCTGAATCGCGTTCAGGTCATTCCGTTAACAACAAACCTTGATCGTCTTTATCCGAGCGAAGCCGTCGTTCAACTCAACGGCAAACAGAACAAGGCAATGGCAGACCAGCTCACGACCGTGAGCAAAACGCGTTTGCTGAATTTGATAGGCAGTCTGTCACCAATTGATGTGCGGAAGATCGAGCAGGTTATCAAAGTGCAGTTGGCGCTCACGCCTTAGCCTGCGTTCAAGTCGGCACCTAACACAGCTAATCAGGCCGTTTGGTCTTTAGGAATGAGGTAAGACTATGACCCGTCTTCTTTCGATAACAACTTGTCTCCTCGGAGTCGCCGGACCGCTGTTCGCTATTACCCCCTCAGTTGGGGCGCAGACTCGGGTCAGAAGCCAGTTGCCGCTGCGCCCCGTCCACACCTTCTCGATCGTCGCGCGAGATCCCGCGACCGGCGAGCTTGGCGTAGCTGTTCAGTCTCACTGGTTTTGTGTCGGCTCCCTGGTCCCGTGGGCTGAAGCCGGCGTCGGCGCAATCGCCACTCAGTCCTTCGTCGATCCGAGCTACGGCAAGCTCGGGCTCGACTTGATGCGCGCAGGCAAGAGCGCTCCCGACGCATTGAAGTCGCTGCTTGCCGGAGACGACGGCCGCGATGTCCGACAGGTCGCGATGATCGACGCGCAAGGCCGGGTGATGGCTCACACCGGCTCGAAAGACATTCCCGCAGCCGGTCACATAGTCGGAAAAGACTATTCGGTGCAAGCCAACCTGATGCTCAACGACAAAGTGTGGCCGGCGATGTCCCGCGCCTTTGAAAACACCAAGGGCGATCTTGCCGAGCGAATGATGGCTGCGCTCGAAGCCGCGCAGGAAGCCGGCGGCGACATCCGAGGCAAACAGTCCGCCGCGTTGATCGTCGTGACCGGCAAACCGACCGGCAAGCCGTGGGCTGATCGCGTGTTCGACTTGAGAGTCGATGACAGCAACGAGCCGTTGAAAGAGCTTCGTCGATTGATCACCTTGCAGCGCGCCTACAACCGTATGAACGCGGGCGATCTCGCGGTTGAGTTGAAGGACAACGATCGGGCGCTTGTGGAATACGGCGCGGCGGCGAAGCTCGTGCCTGACAACGCTGAGATGGTCTACTGGCACGCGGTCGCGCTCGTGAACATGGGCCGCGTAGACGAGTCGCTGCCGTTGTTCAAGCGCGTGTTTGCGATGGACAAGAACTGGGTGACGCTGACTCCGAGGCTCGCGAAGGTCGGCTTGATACCCGATGATGCGAAGCTCATCCAGCGGATCGTCGCGGCTGCGGAGAAATAGCTCGTCATTTCGACCATAGTAAAACCATCGTCTGAAATCCACCTCGCTTCTTGAGCCGTAGTAGAGAAGGAAATGGAGGTGGTCAAACAATGACTGGCACAAAGAATCCGGCGCAAACAGACGATGCTCAGTTTAGATTTGCTGCCCTGATCTATTACGCTGTTCTTATCGCGGGTTTTGTGGTCGGGTTGTACGGCCTGATCTCGCTGCTCTCGCTGGCGACAGGCGAAGTTGAACGCAGCGCTCACTTACTGAGCTCGCTGCTTTAATCCAAAAGAGTTATGAGCCCCTTCGAGGTTTCGTCTTCCACGACCGGCCAACCGCAGAGCCGCGGACGTAGCATAGACTTTAGTCTGTGTGCCATTCGCGTTCGAACTATCTATCGACACAGACTGAAGTCTATGCTACCTCAGCGGCTCTGCGGTTAGCATGTCTACCGAAAAGAACCACGGCAACCCGAGCAGATCTCCCGCAGTCACCCAAAAGCACCAAGGTTGAAACTCGCGCAATCGCGATGCTAGACTGCGGCTCATGAGTTCAGCGAAGAGCCCCAATCGGATCCAGCCCGGCGGCATCGCGTGGACCATTTCACGAAGACTTGCAATGGTCGTAGTGCTGGGACTCGCGTTCCTGTTAAGCGCTACGGTTACGATAATCTCGCTGTTTCGAAGCGGCGTCACCTACGTTCCCAACGTCATAGGCAGATCCGAAACTGAAGCTCAAAAGATGATCGAAGACGCGGGGCTGGAGCTAAAAATCCAGCGGCGTACCGATCCCGCCCCGGCTAACATCGTCATAGACATCAATCGCCCTCCGAATTCATCTGTTAAGAAAGGCTTTACCGTTACCATCGTGGTTAGCACCGGGCCCGTCCAAACGAAGAGCGAGCTTAGAACGAATGGCGCAGAGCTGGTTTCTGGTTTCTCGTTGTTGGTTTCTGGTTAAGACCAGAGCGGATCGGCGCGAGCAACCAGAAACCAGAAACCACAAACCAGAAACCACAAACCAGAAACCACAAACCAGAAACCAGAAACCAATGATCGAGATAGCTCCCTCAATCCTGTCGGCCGACTTTACGCGACTCGGCGAAGAGATCAAGGCAGCCGAGCGCGGGGGCGCGGGATTGATACACGTGGATGTGATGGACGGGCACTTTGTCCCTAACATCACGATCGGTCCGCTGATCGTCAAGGCCGCCCGGCGAGCGACAGACCTGCCGCTGGATTGTCATCTGATGATCACCGATCCCGATCGATACATCGCCGACTTTGCGGGCGCCGGCGCCACGATGATCTCGGTCCACGTCGAGGCTGTCGTTCATCTTCATCGCACGCTTCAAGCGATCCGAAACCTGGGTTGCCGGCCGGGCGTGGTGTTGAACCCGGCGACTTCGCTTGTCTCAATCGAAGAGGCGTTGCCGTTTGTTGATTACGTGCTGGTGATGTCCGTGAACCCCGGGTTTGGCGGCCAATCGTTCATAGTGTCCGCGCTTGACAAGATCAGACGGCTGCGGGGTATGATTGACGCTCGTGGTCTCAAGGCTCACATTGAAGTTGACGGCGGAATAGACGTTGACAACGTCGCCGAAGTCGTTCGCAGCGGAGCCGAGTGGATCGTTGCGGGTTCGGCCGTGTTCGGCAAAGGAAATCCGGAAGAAGCGACCCGCGCACTGCGCCTCAAAGCCTTGGAGCCACTTACAGTTTGACCCGTGCTCGCTTGCAGTTGGAGAAATACCAGCCAAACACTAGTCAGTATGAGAAACGGCCGCATTGATGCGCACACTGGCGGCCGCCGAGGTAGTCTTATGAAAGTAGTAAAACTCATCGTGTTCGCATTGGCGTTAGCGCTTCCGTTTGCCGCGTGCGGCGGAAAGCCGAAGAACAAAGTCACCTTTGAAGAGGCGAAAGGGCCAGGCCGCGACAAGGAGCTGTTTACTCAGGGCGTGGACGCGATTCGCAAGGGCAGCTTTGACGAAGGCAGAATCCTGTTGAACACGATGATCAACACATATTCGGACAGCCCGATGGTTCGGATGTCCAAGCTTGCCATCGCCGACTCGTACTACTTGCAGGGCGGCACAAAGAGCTACGCGCAGGCGGAAGTCGAGTATCGCGACTGGATTCAGTTCTTCCCCGACGATCTGCTGGCCGACGACACGATGATGAAGATGGCCGAGATTCACTTGAAGCAGATCCAGGCCGCTGATCGCGACACCACTCACGCGAAGCTCGCGGAGCGACAGCTAAAAGAGTTGTTGCGACGCTATCCGAGCTCTGACAAGAAGGCCGACGTAGAGAAGCTGATGAACGAGGTTGATGAGATCCTCGCGCTGCACGAGCTGAAGGTTGCCCGCTTCTATTTCGACATTCGCGAGTCGGCAGTCGCAGCCCAGATGCGGACCGAAGAGATACTCAACAAGTATCCAAACTTCACGCTGCTTGACGAAACGCTTTTCATGCACGCCCGCGCCATGGAGATTCAGGAAGACACCGAGACCGCGAGCCGCGACCTGGCTCGCATAGTCACAAGCTTTCCCCGTTCCGAGTATGCCGAGCGAGCGAAAGACACGCTGAAGAAGTGGGGAAAGCCCGTGCCCGAACCTGATCCTGCGAAGCTCGCGGAGCCTGCGCCGGAAGGTAAGGGACTGGCGGGTCGATTTGCCGGCATAATGTTCGGACCTAAAATCGACACTTCATCGAAGGGCGTGATCATAGATCGCGATCTCAAGACTGATGAGATAGTGGCGCGCGTTCAGGAACTGAGCGGCACAAGAGCCGGCGGCCCGGTGACGCCCGGGGCTTCGACGACCACCAACGCTCCCGGTGCGCGGCCTCGGCGCGCCAACGAAGCGGGCCAGGACGTTGAAGTGAAGCCCGGAACACCCACGGATCAGAAGACTCCGGCGCCGGCCGTTAAGGACAAGAAGAAAGACAAGAAGAAACCCGAAGGCAGCACGAAAGGTTTGCGCAATCCGTAGAGATCAGGTGTTGGGTGCGCGGGCGTCAACGATGGCACCCGGCATCTGAGGCCTAACACCTGCTAACCCGCTCGTGCCGCCGCTCTCGCGCACGGTTGCAGCCAAAACTCTTAGCGACGTATCTTAAGCTACGATCATTGCGTTAGCGGGGCTGCGTGGGTCAATCGGATTGAGTGCCACTTAGCCCCGCAGTTATCGCCGCCTGCGCTTTTTACGAGAACCCACCAGGTTTCTCCATTTGCATCATCCGCGACTCCTCCAAAGCACTTTGCACCACGAAAGTAATCGCAACATCCTCCCCCTCTCGTAATCCGCACAAGCCGACGATTTTTTGCCCTGACACTCAAGCTCCAAACATACGTCTCGGTCTCGAGTTTGCCTTTTTCGTGAAAAACCAAAGCAGGAGGCTTTAGAAGCAGAGGAAGTTGCACAGGAATGAGTAAGCCAGCATCCCACTGCCCGCTTTTGGCAAGCTGACTCAGTCGCCGCATAACACGCGTCTTTATATCCCGAAGTAATTGGAGGCGGCGTCTCGTGAACTCTTGCTTGCTTGCCCCTTTAGGGAGATCGGGGAAATAAAGTGTTTCGAGGCCAAAGCTTTTAACCAATCGAAAGACCTGACGCTTCCCTTCACGAGTCGTGAGGACTAGATCCGCATAGATGGCGCCTTCGTTGTCGGTCTCCAAAGTTTCCACACTCCAAATACCTTTGGCGGACCTGCCCAGTATAATCAAGAGCTCAGTCTTACTGAATGCCCCAGTGTTAGCTATTATTCTATCGAGCCATCTGCCTATTGTGTTGGCAGCGAAAAGATCAGCCGGCCCGTCCTTCTGCTGCCAAACCCGAAAGATTGCCGTATCGGTCTCACAATGGCACGCGCACCCCTGGGGCAACGGATGCGCATTCGAGTATAGGTCGATGCTTCCGATCTGAAGACCGGCTAGAATTAGGAGGCTGAGAAGTTTGACCATTGTCTTCACCTCTACTGAGGATCACCCTGCTCGGCAGGAGTAAGCGGCAGCACTGCACGTCTTGTCAGCCGGAAGGTCTACCGGTTATTCGCTATAATCCGCCTTGATTCGTCCGGCAACCCGGTGCGAGCTCCACTCGCGCATTGCTGTTATCCAAGACATGCAGCTAGATATTTCGACTGTGATCATTGCTTTGCAGGAGCGCTATGGGTCAATCGGATTGAATGCCACTCGGCGGAACAATTATCGCCGAAGGCAGTCTTCACGAGAACCCACCAAGTCTCTCCATGATCATCGTTGACGCCTCCAAAGCACTTTGCGTCCCGGAAGTAGGCGAACCCCGGACCTGGCCGCACTCTAACAATCCGCGTCAGCCGGCCATCTCTTGCCCTGGCATTCAATCTCCAGCCATAACCCTCGCTGTCGACCTTGCCGTATTCATGAAAGACCAAAGCCGGAGCCCTTGGAAGGAGAGGGTGTTGAACGGGAATAATTGAGCCGACATCCCACTGCCTACGGTTAGCAAGCTGACGCAGTCGCCGCAAAACAAGGGAAACAAGAGACGATGCGTTGACATCGCCTACGAACAACTCTTCGATCAGTGGAAAGACCTTACGCTGCCCTTTAACAGTTGTGCAGACTAGATCGGCGAAGATTTCGCCTCCTGCGTCGCTTATCATAGTCTCTATACTCCAAATGCCTTTGCCGGACTTGCCCATCAAAATCAAGAGTTCAGTCTTACTGACCGGCTCAGTCTCACTACGAGGTATTCTCCTATCAAACCACCTACCAATTGCTTTGGCAGCGAAACGATCGGGAGGCCCATCCTTTTGCTGCCAAACCCGCAAGGCCGCTGTATTGGTCTCACAATGGCATGCGCAACCCCGCGAGTCGGGATTCGTAATTCCCTGGCCTGATTTCTGGAGGAGCAGTGGATGTGGGCCTGCATAGAGGTTGATGCTTCCGATCTGAAGGCCGGCTAGAACCACGAGGCTGACAAGTCTAACCATAATCTCTACTCTACTGAAGCATCATCCTTCTTGGCAGGGGTAAGCTGCTTGGCTACAATTCAGGTCAGCCGGATCACCAGGAGTAACCGTAGGCTGATCGCGTGATAACTGACGCGAACGGCTCAGATGCTATAATGACCGACAAGGTTGGTCAATGTAGTCGAACACAGTGACACGACGTGGATAGTCAGAATGCCAGACGATGGAGCGAACACGTTCAGAGAGTTACTCACCTCCCAATCCTGAGTTATCAGGCATATCAGTTATGATCGTCGCGGGCGAGGCGAGCGGCGACAAACACGGTGCTTCGCTCGCACGAGCGCTCAGGCGGCTCAATCCCGACATCAACTACGAACTGTTCGGCTCAGGCGGCGAAGAGATGCGCGCGGCGGGAGTCGAGACGCTTGTTGACGCGCGCGAGGTTGGAATCATCGGCGTTCCTGAAATAGCTCGCGCGATCGGAAAACTGTATCGCGCATATCGAACACTGCTCGACGCCGCGCGAGCGAGGCGTCCCTCGGCAGTCGTGCTGATTGACTGGCCAGACTTCAACATGAGGCTTGCCAAGAAGCTTCATCGCGAAGGCTTCAAGATCGTGTACTACATCAGCCCGCAAGTATGGGCCTGGCGCGGCTATCGGGTTCGCGCTTTGCGGCGTGACGTAGACCGGATGCTCGTGATCCTGCCGTTCGAAGAAGAGTTCTACAAAAACGCGGGCCCGGAGGTCGAGTACGTCGGCCATCCGCTCGCGGAAGTCGTCAGAGCAGACGCCTCGCGGGAAGAATTCGCGAGCCGCTGGGGCCTCGACGCCTCGCGCCCACTCATCGCGCTTTTGCCAGGCAGCAGACAAAAAGAGGTTCACTACCACTTGCCTGCGATGCTTGATGCAGCGAGGGAATTGCGGACCCTTCGATTGCGGATTGCGGATTGCGGATTGCGGATTGACGGAACTGAGCGCCAACAATCTCAAGCTTCATCTCCGCAATCCACAATCCACAATCCGCAATCCGCAATTGACGAATCCGCAATCCGCAATCCGCAATCCGAAGGTCCCCAATTCCTGGTTCCCCTCGCGTCGACGATCGACCGCGAGCAGGTGGAAAACATAGTCAAGCAATCGGGAGGTCAGCTTGATCTTACGATCGTTGAGCGCGATGCCTACAACGCCTTGACCCATTCGGAACTCGCCGTGGTTGCCAGCGGGACTGCAACCGTCGAGGCAGCGTTACTAGGGATTCCGATGGTTATCGTCTATCGAGGCTCCGAGTTGAACTGGCGGCTAATTCGCCCGTTGATAAAGCTGGATACCTTCGGAATGGTCAATCTGATCGCTGGCCACCGCATAGTGCCCGAACTCATGCAGCACGACGTCACCGGAGAGAAGATCGCACGCGAAGTCTCGGACATCCTGCGCGACTCCGTGAGGCTTGATCAAATGAAGCGCGATCTGGCCACCGTTCGCGCGCGGCTCACGTCGGCTAGCGGGTCGGCCTCCGAGCGCGCCGCAAGCGCAATCCTTCGACTGATCGGAACCGCGTCTGCAAAACATCCAGGAGCGCCGATCATCAATGGTTGATCGGGCAT
Organism: Candidatus Onstottus arcticum; assembly: GCA_038040485.1. Classification (GTDB taxonomy): domain Bacteria; phylum Acidobacteriota; class Blastocatellia; order UBA7656; family UBA7656; genus Onstottus_B; species Onstottus_B arcticum. Next base: position 110,162 of record JBBPIE010000012.1, on the reverse strand, counting down.
CAGCGTCTGCAGATGCTCTGCGTTTTTCTCTGCGTCTTGGCGTCTCGGCGGTTAGCGAGGACTTGGGGTAAGGCTAACCGCAAAAGCGAAGAGCCGCAGAGCGGACGCCTTCGAAGAGTCACGATTCGCTTCTCCGGCGCGGCCGCTAACTCCACCTTGGCAATGCGTCGTACCGGGATATAATCACTCTTTGCACCAGGGAGGCCGCACTTCTTGCCGGATTCGCCGCACACTCCAACGCCGTCCAGGCTCACCGAGCGCAGCCGCCGCCGCCTGAATAAGGTGATCGTTCTTTCGATCATCGTGCTGTTCTTGATGCTCTCGTTGATTGCGCAAAGCGGATTCAACCTCAAGCCGTTCGTCACACCCGGCACCGCTACCGAGACGTTGCTGCTGTATGCGCTCTCGACGCTGAACTTTTTCGCGTTCGTCATTCTGCTGTTCGTTCTCCTCAGAAACGTCATCAAGCTTGTTCGCGAACGCCGCGCGGACCGGCCGGGCTCAAAGTTCAAGACGCGGCTCGTCAGCTACGCGATAGGGCTTTCGCTGCTGCCTGTGCTGCTGCTGTTCTTTTTCGCGTTCGGGCTCTTGAACCGCAGCATCGACCGCTGGTTCGGCGAGCCGGCGCGGCAGATTGTTGACGACGCTCGGGCAATCGAGGAGAGCTATTTTAAGAAAGAGGAAGCGGAGCTGATAAGCATCGCGCGCGCGATCACGCGCTCGCTCTCGCTTGGTTCGCGCAGCGACTACGACAGCCCGGAACTACGAAATAGAATCGACCAGGAGATGAAAGCCTACAACGTTTCCCTGTCGCGAATCGTCACCGACGGCGGGAAGCGAACGACCATCGACCGCAACGAGAAGCAAGTCGAGGGCGACATCAACGAGACGCTTCATGCCGCCGAGCAGCAACTCCAGACCGGCGGCGACGCATTCGCCGGCCGCGACGAAGGCGATAGCCCGACCGCCATCTATGTCATAGCCGGCGTCAGGCTGACCGACGCACCGGGCGACCCTCGATTGTTGATCATCGCTCGTGAGTTTCCCCCCGAGCTGACCGAGCGAGCGGCGAACATCACCTCGCAGCACGAAAACTTTCACAGCCTGTTGGGAAAGCTCAAGCGCATCAAGGCTATTTACATCCTGTTGCTCGCGGCAGTGACGCTGCTGCTGCTCTTCTCCGCAACCTGGCTCGCGCTGTACGTCGCTCGCGGCATCACGATCCCGATCCAGGCGCTCGCCGAGGCCACCGACCGCGTCGCTCGCGGCGACTTCACCCATCCGGTCGAGGTCATCGCCGAAGACGAGTTGGCCGTGCTTGTGCGGTCCTTCAACCAGATGTCCGCGATGCTTGCCGAGAATCGCGAGCGCTTGGAACGAGCCGCCGGAGAGCTGAGCCGAACGAACCTCGCATTGGACGACCGCCGCCGGTATATCGAGACGGTGCTCGAGTCGCTTTCCACAGGAGTTATTTCGACTGATGAGAAGGCCGGGATTGCGACTATCAACCGCTCTGCGATGTCGATGCTGGGTCTGGCTCAGAAGCCCGCGACCGGCACGCCGATCGCTCAATTGACCGGGGGGCGCGAGGGCGTGGAGCTTGAAGCGCTGTGCCGCCGCGCTCGAAGGAGCGAGACCGCGCAGGCCGAGATCCAGTTCAAGCGCGCGGACGGCAGTTCGCTGCACACGGCAACTACGGCGATAGCGTTGAGAAGCTCGACCGGCGCGCTTGAAGGATGGGTCATCGTCATCGAAGACTTGACCGATCTGGTGCAAGCCGAACGCGCTGCCGCCTGGAGCGAAGTCGCGCGACGGATGGCTCACGAGATCAAAAACCCGCTCACGCCTATCCAGCTTTCGGCCGAGCGAATCATTCGAAACTACCGGCCGGGCGCCGAGTCGCGATTTGATGAGATCGTTCGCGAGGGCACAACCACCATCGTTCGGGAGGTTGCCGCGCTTCAGAAGATGGTGGACGAGTTCTCGCGGTTCGCGCGGCTCCCTGAGTCAAACCCTGCCGAAGCTTCTCTGAATGAAGTAGTGCGCGACGCGCTCACGCTGTACAACGAGCGGCTGGACGGGATACGAATCGAATGCGATCTCGCGCGCGACTTGCCCGTGATGCGCTTGGATACCGAACAGATAAAACGGGTGCTTGTGAACTTGATAGACAACGCAGTCGAGGCGCTGAATTCGGACGGCCGGAACGGGTCAAACGGCTCGTCGAAAGTCGCTGGAGTCCGAGATAACGCGCTGAGCCTGAATGTTGAGCAGGCTGATTCAATGGAAGCAGCGGCGGGTTCAAATGGAGTGGCTCGCAAATCGATTCTGATCGAATCGCGCTTTTTGAGAGAGAACGATCTCGTCCGGTTGATAGTCGCGGACACCGGCCACGGCATCAGCCCGCGAGATCGAGACAAGTTGTTTCTGCCTAAGTTCTCAACGAGAGACCGAGGCACCGGCTTGGGACTCGCGATAGTCAGCCACATAGTCTCAGACCACAAAGGCCGAATCTGGGTCGAGGACAACGAGCCTCAAGGCGCACGCTTTATCATCGAGCTGCCTGCAACGCGCGCCGACTGACGAGTCAGCCAACATTGGACGCCAGCAAAACCCAAATGGGAAGAGAATTCGTATGAATCCTGCACACCTGCACATTATCCTCAATCACATTCCGGTCATCGGCATCCCTTTTTGTGCTGCATTATTGATCTATGGCTTATTGAGAAAAAGCGATGAAGTGAAAAGAGCCAGCCTCTGGGCTTTCGTCATCATCGCTGTGCTAACAATCCCAACTTTCCTCGCGGGCCAGGCGGCTGAAGATGTCGTCGAGCATCTGCCTGGGGTCTCAGAACAACTGATCGAAAACCACGAGCGCGCGGCCTTGATCGGGTTGATAGCAACTTTGATCCTCGGCGCGGGGTCACTTGCAGCATTGTTTTTGTCGCGCCGCTTTGCGAGCGTCGCGAGACTACTGACCATCCTCCTGCTGGTCCTTTCTCTGATGAGCGGAGCGTGGCTGGCAAGAATAGCGAATCTCGGCGGCAAGATCCGTCACACCGAGCTTCGCGGAGACGCTACCTCTGCTACGGACCTGGAGGAAGCGGAGGAAGAACGTAAAGATGAAGGAGGCCGAGGCCGGAACAGACGCGGAAGAGACAAATGAACGCCTCGTCGTTGCACCTAATGCGGTCAGGTTGACTCGTTGCCAGGATTCGCGACTCAATCGATGGGAGCGCCTTGCAAGCTTATCGTGATCGAATAGCGCTTCTCGAAAGAGAACGACTGTCGTAAGGCTGATAGTCGCGGCCACCGGCCACGGCATCAGCCCTCGAGATCGAGACAAGTTGTTTCTGCCCAAGTTCTCAACTCGAGACCGCGGCACCGGTTTGGGACTCGCGATAGTCAGCCACATAGTCGCCGACCACAAAGGACGAATCTGTGTCGAAGACAACGAGCCTCAAGGCGCACGCTTTATCATAGAGCTTCCAGCCAGCCGCGCAGATTGAGCTTTACAACGAATTGTGCGAGGTAGACGAAGAACTACATCATCTAAGATCGCTGAGCCATTTGGGTAAAGAGCTGTGAAGCTGTGTTCATACACGCAGTCGTCGCGGAGTCCCGCCGGCTGGCGGTGAATGACACCGAATAAGGAACGTTAGGCGCTGAGGAGTAAGGCCGTACAGCGCCACTCAAACAAGTACAAAAAGGAGATGCAAATGGAGAATCCAATTAAGGGTCTTGTAAAACGGTTTGACAGCACGCCGATAACATCGCTGGCCGGATCCCAGCCTGCACAGGCTGAGAGCAAATCCTTGTTCCTTTCTATGCTTCTGCGAAAAGCGAAGCCCGCCGCTTCGTGTCTGGGCGTGGGCGTCTTAGCGCTGTTTCCGCTTTCGGCGGTGGAGGCACAAGAGCGATCAACGAAACGCCGACCGGTCGCTGCTACTTACGAGATACGACTAGAGTCCCGTAAGTTCACACCGAAACCGGGCATCCGGCCAGACCTTCGCAGTCGAATCAAACGTGTGATCAGCCAGGCGAGCCCGGGAAATGCGCGCGCCCATATTATGCTGCAACTGCAATCCGCGCCAGAAGCCGCGGACCGCGAACGTCTTGCGAAGCAAGGGATCACGCTGCTCGATCCGGTGAACAGACTCGCCTGGTACGCAGCCGTGACGCCGAGTGGCGCCGATGCGCTCGCAAATGCGAAAAGCGTGCGCTGGGCAGATCTGCTCAAGCCGGAGGATAAGCTTGCCAAAGCGCTTCAAAAGAACGCGCCCGTCCTCCCCTACCAACTGCGCCCGGAAAACCGCATTGCCTATTCGGTGCTGTTCCATAAAGACGTCTCCGCCGACGAAGTTCTCGCGTTCGCAAGACGCGCAGACATTCAACTCGAGGCGTTCGATGCGAAAGCCTTCCCGGTGGTGCGCGCCGTAGTCCTCAGTATTCCGCGTGGCGGGCTCATGACGCTGGCCGAGGCCCATATCGTTTCCTGGATTGAACCTTCCCCCGCCCCGGATGAAGACCATAACCGGCTGAACGCACAACCGCTGTCGAATGTGGACGACGTGCAGGCCGCGCCGTTCAATCTCAACGGCACCGGCGTCGCTGTCGGATTATGGGAGGCGGGCGACACCGTCTTCGCGGGACATCTGGATCTCACCCCGCGTGTGATTGTTGAGGCGGGCCAGGCGGCCACCAATGACGATCATGCTACGCATGTGGCCGGCACGATCGGTTCAAGCGGCGCCAATATAGTCAACGCGGAAGGCATGGCGCCGAATGTAACCATTGCCAGTTGGGATGCGACTGCCGACGCCGCGGAGATGACCAATGCCGCCACCTCGCCGGGCGGCGTGGGAAACCCGACGCCAATCCAGATATCCAGTCACTCCTACGGCTCGGTTATCGGCTGGAGTGGGGCTGTGTTCAATAACAACCAGAACCTCTTTGGCCTGTACAACAATCAATCTCAAGGCTTCGACAACGTGATATTCCAAACAGGCCTCATCGTGATGAAGTCGGCCGGTAATGACCGCAACGACGCGCCGCCGGCCCCGGTCCCAGGGCAACCCTCAGACTGTTTCCAGGGGGCTCTAGGTGTCGCTGCCGACTGCATCGACCCGCGTGGCTCAGCAAAGAACGTCATCACCGTCGGTGCAATGAACGGGGCGGCCGCCATCACGAACTTTTCCAGCTTCGGCCCCACGGACGATGGGAGAATCAAACCCGATCTGATGGCACACGGTTTCAACTTGCTGTCGCTTGCCTCAAACAGTTTCTTCAGCGATGGCAACGGCGACGGCATAGACGATGTTCCTAACTCCACCACTGCCAATACCACCATGAGCGGAACGTCGATGTCTACGCCCGTGCTCTCGGGCATTGCGTCCCTGGTGCTGCAGGAGGCGAACACCCGCAACATCACGATGTCGCCGGCGGCCATGAAAGCGCTTCTCATCCAGACCGCACGGGATGTCCAGGGTATCGGCCAATCCAACCCAGGGCCGGATTACGCCACTGGCTGGGGCATCGCCGATGCCGAGGCGGCGGTCAACTTGTTGCGCCAGTCCGGGCTTGCGCAGGCAACGCTTAACGACACCGGCATCGGCAACGCATGGACCAGCACCTTTTTCGTCCCCGCCGGTCAGGCGGAGGTCCATCTCACCCTTGTCTGGGACGACCCGGCGGGGGTTCCGGCTGGGCAGATTCTGATCAACGATCTCGACTTGCGACTGATCGCGCCCGACGCAACCGTGTTCACCCCCTGGACCCTCATTCCGGCGACTCCTGCGGTGGCAGCGGTGCGCAACGGTGGTAACGACGCCGTGAACAACGTGGAACAGGTCTCCGTTCTCGGTCCAATGGCCGGGGTGTGGACAGTTCAGGTTTCGGCAAATGCCGGCAACCTGCCGCAAGCTCCGCAGGCGTTCGCCGTTGCGGGCCTGCTGCCGCACTCAGACGTCGTGTTGGTGATGGATCGCAGCGGCTCGATGGCGCTGCCGTCGGGCACGCCAGGTGTCAACAAGCTTGAGGCGCTGCAAAGCTCGGCGAATGAGTTCATCGATCTGCTCGACCTCGGAGGCGGGCACCGGCTGAGCCTTGTTCAGTTCGAGGAGAACCTGGTTCCGTTTGTTCCCCCGTTTGACTTGCAGTCGCTGTCACCGGGGAACGTCGGCAATGCTCACGCAGCGGCGAACAGCATGGTTTTTGGGGGCTGGACGAACATCATCGCCGGTGTCAATGAAGCGTCCACCCAACTCGGCGCCGTTGCTGCGCCGTCCCCGCGTCAGGCGATCGTCGTTTTCTCCGATGGACAGCATAACCGGCCGATCGGGTCAGATCTGAACGATATCAACGCCACTGTGCAAGCCGGAAATGACCGGTTCTACAGCATCGGTTTCGGCACCGACGTGGATGACGCCATCCTGAGCAATGTCGCTAACAACAATGGCGGAATACACGTCAATGAGCAGGGTCTATCGCCAATCCAACTGAGCAAGTACTTCCTCACCGTCGGCGCGCTCGTTCACGACATGACCGTACTTGCCGACCCCACGTATCAATTGAGCGCGGGTCAATCGGCACAGATGTCGGTGAACCTCTCGAAGCTCGATCAGTTCGTGACCTTCGCGGTGAATTGGACCGGCGAACAAGCTGGTAATGTCAGGCTGGTGCTACAGGGGCCGGACAAGCGCTGCAGAATCTCGCTCAAGGATCATAAGGGCCTGCGCGTCAGAAAAGGCGATCGCTACATCCTGGTTCGAGTGGAACTGCCTTATTACTGCAAGGGCCAGAAGATGCACGAGGGCGCCTGGACGATCCGGGTGAGCCCGGACGATTTTGTCGGTCGGGGCAAGGAAACCGTGGACATCATGGTCCTCGGCGACTCTCGCCTGAAATTCGATGCCAGGACGAGTCGCGGAGGAAACGAGCGGCAACTGCTGCTTACCGCAAGTCTGCTGCAAGATGGTAAACCTCTAAGCAAGCCTGGGCAGGCTCTGTTGAAAGCTCATATCCTGGCCCCGCGAAGGGCTACCGGCGACAGCGAGAGACAGGACGGTGTCAAGAGGGTCGGCGCCCTTGGCAAACAGCAACCGTTCGTAAAGGAACCCCGTCCCAGGATCGTGCAACTTCATGACGATGGAAGGACGGGCGATCAAAAAGCCGGTGACGGTATCTTCACCGCCGTTCTCGACACATACGACATGGAGCCTGGTCTGCTTCAAGCACGACTGGTCGCCACATTCCAGAACGGTAACCTCAAGCTGACGAGGGAGGCGACTACGAGCTTCCACGTCAAGCGCTGACTGCCAGGCTGAGACGCAGATGTTTGCCTATCTCAAAGGAACGGCCGGCTAAGAAGACGCTTGCAGCGACACGCTCCGCTGCGTTGCCCGTGCAACTGCAGCGGAGCGTTAGTTAGGAAGGAAGAATGGAAATCGCTCCAGTCAATCTCGAAGGCCAACGTGTGCGTCTCGAGCCCCTGTCGGCGGCTCACGAAAAATCGCTAATCGCTGCCGCCGCCGATGGCGAGCTTTGGAACTCCCCGGTCACTATCGTGCCTTCTCGCGTCACCGTCGCCGCATACATCGCGGCGGCGCTTGAGGCGCAGGCTCAGGGGCTTGCGCTTCCGTTTGTCATCATCCAAATGCCATCCGGCCAGGTCGTTGGCAGCACGCGGTACTTCCACATCGGGCGGGACCACCGGCGCGTCGAAATCGGTTACACCTGGCTGTCGACGAGCGCCCAACGGACTCAAGTGAACACCGAAGCCAAGCTCTTGCTTCTCACCCATGCCTTTGAGACTTGGCGATGCATTCGTGTTGAGTTCTTCACAGATGTTCTCAATCAGCAGTCGCGGACGGCTACGTCTTGTTTTTCGGTCGTCCTCGATCCTAAGGCTGGTTTCGATGTGCGCTAATGCAATGTCAGAGAGGTCGCGCCTAGTAACCCGCTTGCAGGCGACGTGCGAAGGCTCACGTGCCTGAGCGTAGACGTTCGGCGGCTTGCCACGGCGTGACGTATAGTGACCGTTATGATGATTCAACTCGGGCGTGTCTGCGAACTTGTGCGCTATCCAGTCAAATCGATGGCAGGTACCGCGACGGAGTCGGCATTTCTCGGGTGGCACGGTCTCGATGGTGATCGGCGCTTCGCGTTCCGGCGCTTGGGAGACGACAGCGGCTTCCCGTGGCTTTCGGCGAGCCGCCTCCATGAACTCCTCCTGTATCACCCTTTCGGTCTCGACGAGAGCACCGGCGAGCCTCTGCCAACTCACGTACGCACGCCCGCCGGAACGAACGTCGAGCTGCGCAGCGCAGAGCTCCAGAGCGAGGTTGCCGCGCGTCTTGGCAGAAGCGTGGAATTGATGAAGCTCAAGCACGGAATCTTCGATGAGGCGTCGGTATCGGTGATCAGCCTGGCGACCATTGATGGCATCGGTCGCGAGGCGGGAGTGGATCTCGATCGCCGGCGGTTCCGAGCCAACATTGTGCTTGAGACTGGCAATCCCGAGCCGTTTCTCGAGGATGGGTGGGTTGGCGGGACACTGGTGTTCGGAGACACGGAGCCAAGGCCAGCCGTGAGCGTGACGGTGCGCGACGTGCGATGTATGATGATCAACCTCGATCCGGACACGGGCTCAAAAGACGTGCGGGCGATGAAGACAGTCGCGCGACTGAACAAGAACACCGCGGGCGTCTATGGAACGGTGGTGCAAACCGGCACAATTCTCGTTGGCCAGCCAGTGACCCTGGTTTTGGACCTCACCGACGACAGACCGTGAAGCGGCAATGAACGGTTGGCGCGCTTCGCGAGCTCGTCACTTACTGGCGGCCTGTGGCCCTTGGGGGAGGTTCCATATGGTTTTCACCAAACGCCTTCGCGAAGGAATCCGGCACGGAAGAATCAGATGCAGCATTCGCATCTGGACGCATCCCCACGTAAAGGCAGGTGGTCGTTACCGAATGGACGAGGGCCACATCATCGTGGAGTCGATTGCGAAGATTGACACTACCGACATCACATCCGATCTGGCTCGTGAATCGGGGTTCGAGAGCGTGGATGATCTGCTGCGAATCGCAAGACACGGCAGTGGCCACAACGTGTACTTGATTCGGTTCTATTACATGCCTCCTGGCGCGTTGGACAAGCCAAGGTGGGTTGGGTCGTCATGAAGAATGGCGGCGTGGTCACAACTCCACAGCCGTTACTTGCCCGACGTCATCCCAGAAGTGAGGCTGCCTAACCACAAATCGAAACGCGGCCCCGGCGCCGCTCACGTACACGCAGAAAGGAAAATGGAAATCTCTCCAGTTACTCTCGAAGGTCAGCACGTACGTCTCCAGCCCCTCTCACCGGCTCACGAAGAAGCGCTCATCGCCGCAGCAAGCGACGGCGAGCTTTGGAACTCCATTGTCACCACCGTGCCTTCGCGCACCACTGTCGTCGCTTACATCGCGGCGGCGCTCGATATGCAGGCGAAAGGTAATGCACTTCCGTTTGTCATCATCCAAAAGTCATCCGGGCAAGTCGTTGGCAGCACGCGGTACTTTCACATCGAGCGCGACCATCGGCGCGTGGAAATCGGGTACACGTGGCTGGCAGCGAGCGCCCAACGCACTCAAGTGAATACCGAAGCCAAGCTCTTGCTTCTCACCCATGCCTTTGAGACTTGGCGATGCATTCGCGTCGAGTTCTTCACGGATGTTTTAAATCATCAGTCGCGCGCGGCCATCTTGCGGCTTGGAGCAAAGCAGGAAGGCGTCCTCCGCAATCACATGATCATGCCAAGCGGCCGTTACCGTGATTCAGTCTGTTTCAGCATCACACAAGCAGAGTGGCCGGAGGTAAAAGCTCGGCTTGAAGCTAAGCTTGGGCAACGCTAGGCTGATGGCATTTTCATCTTGTGAATCGCCCATAAGAAAGAAGCTACCAACGTGACCAAGAAGAGAATGACCGAGCTGGCCGTACTCTGCGCGCTGGCTGGGATAGCGGCCGCATGCAACTTCTCCACAGCACGGATTGCGGACGCAAAGATGGCCAAAGGCGTAACTGAGAAAATGGAGCCCGTAGACCCGACCAGCACCTTCGAGACAACCGACGGCGTTATTCACTGCCTGGTGGTGCTCGCCAACGCGCCGGAGAAAACCAGAGTGCAAGCGGTATGGACAGTCGTGAATGCGGAAGGCCAGAAGCCAAACGACAAATTCGGCGACACCGCGGTTGAAGGCGGCGGGGAGAAGAACGTCGTCGATTTCACCTACACGCCCTCGCCTGCGGGTCTTCCCGTCGGAGACTACAAAGTCGATGTCTATCTGAATCCTCAGCCCGGTAAACAAGAGCCTCCGGCTAAGAGCGTCGCGTTCTCGGTGAAGGCAGGCCGCCCGATGATCTCGGAGGCAACGGTCTCGGCGAGCGAAGACGGAGGTTCGGTCACCGAGTTTCCGGCTGGCACACCAATCTTCTTCTGTTCCGCCGACCTTCGAGGCGCCTCCGCCGGCACGAAGTTGACTGCGAGTTGGGTTGCCGTCGAAGCCAGAGCCACTGAGCCGAACTTTGAGATACTCCGGGCACCTGTAGTTCTGGAGGCCCGCCAAAACAAGGTGAGCTACAACCTGGAATATGACAACGGGTTTCCGCCAGGGCGCTATCGAGTGGATCTGTATCTGGGGGACTCGACCACTGCGGAGAAGAGCGTGACATTCACCGTAGCCGAATGAGGCGCCTTGCTCGGCTGAATCGGATCACAAATCACCGCCCGGTGGGGACGATTTTGACTCGGGTTGTCTCCGCAAATTGCTGCGGCGGCCTTGATCAGGCTCGCGGGACTTCGCTCATCAGCGCCAGCAGGTTGTTGTCAACGTCGCGAAACGCCGCCATCCAGAGGTCGTGATCTTGAAGCCGCGCAACCAGAACCGGCTTCTCTTCAATACGCACGCCTCGCGATTCGAGAACCTCGCACGCGTGCTCAATGTCCGCAACCCGGTAGTAGATGATTGAGCTCGGATGATCGAACTCCGGTTTGTCCGGGAGCGAGAGCATCAGCCGCACACCGCCGCAATCGAAGAACGCCATATGCCCCGCCTCGAATAGAAACTTCATCCCGAGCTTATCGCGATAGAAAGCGGTTGCTTTCTCGATGTCATGAACGTTGACCGCTATTTGCCCGATACCGGACAGCGAAAAGGATGCTGCTTCGTCGGTCATTTGTGCTCCTCCGTCAGTCATTGTTCCGAGTTCGGTGTTCCGATTTCCGAGTTCCAGGTTCAGGGTTTAGGGTTCCGCGTTCGGTGTTTTGCGTTCCGAGATCGAACTCCAAACCCTGAACTCCGACAGTCTCACTGCTGGTTTCTCACTATGAGCCACGAGCCGCAATCGCAGCGGTAGATTCCAAGCTCAGGCGTCAGTCTCAACTCGCTGCAGGCAGGACAATGAAACGAATAGACATACTTGCCACTGGCGTCGTTCCAGAAGTGGTCGGTCACGAGCACTTCGACCCCGATCTGCCGCTTCACCATGGCCGCGATTATACCAAGCGATCTAAGTTTGGAGTACCAGGTCCAGGGGCTTGTAGCAAGGGGCATCTTCTCTGTGCATTTTGGATTTGGGATTTGGGATTTTGGATTGGGGAAATGCGGGTCTCGTCGAGCCATCCGAAGTCACAATCCAAAATCTAAAATCCAAAATCCAAAATCGATAAAGGTTACGCATAGCATACTCCGGAACAAACGCAGGCTTGGCGACTCACCCATTCGATCCTGTACTATGAATCGTCGTCTAAAACGATAGATCAAGTCAGGAGAGATAACCGTGAGTCCAACCTCTAAGATCATGCGTGCCGCTCAGCGCGCGCAAGCCTTCACCTTCGCGATCCTGGCGCTTGCTCTGCTTGCCTGCGCGCAGTCATCGCCGAACAACTCCTCCTCTAAACAGCCGGACGCGAAACCGAGCGAGCCTCGACACTACAACATCACGGTCGCTGATTTGCCGCCGGCTCAAGTCCAGAAAGGTCCGGTCAACTTCTCGAAAGTCGTCCCAAGACCAGCGGGCGCGGAACTGACTCTTCCAGCGGGTTTCGAAATAAGCACCTTCGCGGAAGGCGATCTTCAACGCCCCCGTTGGCTCGCGCAAGCTCCCAACGGCGACGTGTTCGTAGCCGAATCCGAAGGCAATCGCATTTCGATTCTGCGCGACTCGAACCGCGACGGAAAAGTTGATGAGCGATTTGTGTTTGCTACCGGGCTTGCGCGGCCGTTCGGGATGGCTTTCTGGCGGGACTATCTCTACGTAGGCGACACCGACGCCGTTGTGCGCTTTGCATACAAGCCCGGCCAGACGAAGGCGGAAGCAGCGCCTGAGAAGATCGCCGATCTTCCGATGAACGGCTACCGCGAACACTGGACTCGCAACCTGATCTTCAACGCCGACGGCTCGAAGCTGTACGTGACCGTCGGCTCGAAGTCGAACGTTGACGCCGGTGAAGAACCAATGCGCGCGGCGATCTCCGAGTTCAACCCGGACGGCACCGGTCATCGCATCCTCGCAAGCGGGACTCGCAATCCGCTTGGGCTGGCGTGGAATCTGAAAACAAAACAACTGTGGGTCGCAGTGCAGGAGCGAGACTTGATTGGCGACGATCTGGTTCCGGACTACGTGACCGCGATCAAGGACGGCGCGTTCTACGGCTGGCCTTACGCTTACATCGGCCAGCACGAAGACCCGCGCCGCAAAGGCGAACGGCCCGACCTCGTCGCGAAAGCGATCGTCCCGGATGTGTTGATTCAAGCTCACTCAGCGGTGCTTGGGCTGGTGTTCTACAACGGCACGATGTTTCCCGCCGGGTATCGCGGCGACGCGTTTGTAGCGTTGCATGGCTCGTGGAACCGCGCAAAGCGGACGGGCTACAAGATCATTCGGATAAGGTTCAAAGACGGAAAGCCGGTCGGCGGCTACGATGATTTCATAACCGGCTGGATGACGAGCGAAGACAGTCAGGAAGTGTGGGGCCGCCCAGTCGGCTTGTTAGTGATGAAAGACGGCTCGATGCTGGTGACGGACGACGGCTCGAACAAGGTTTGGCGTGTGACGTATGCGAAGCGCAAATAGAGCAGCGAGGGGAATAGACCACGGATGAGGCGGATTGGGCGGATTTGCACCGGTTTATCCGTGAAGATCAGCCGAATCCGTATCATCGGTGGTCTATTCCTTCTGTTGCGTCTACCTGCTAGCAAGAGGCATTAGCATCGGAGCGATACGATACTCGCGAGTCTTTGAAGGTCGGGTTTTGGAGGTTGACTAATACCGAGAACTTGCCCCGGCCTTGCGAACCAACGATACTCAATGACGCAAGTTGTCGTGAGCGCCAAGTGCCCCAAGCGTCACGTAATAACGAATAAGCCTTCACTACGAGGCCAAGAAAACTTGAAGCGACGAGTCAATCAAACATCGCGGGAACGATCATTCTCTCGCGCGCTGCCAACCTGTGTAGCGCTCACCATTGCAGCGTGCTTGTGGTTCAACCTGAATGCGGCTGCTTTCGCGCAACGCAACACGCAGCGCAAAGCGCAACAAAACACGAAACGTCAGCCGCAGCGCAACCCAATACACTTGGATGTCGTCGCGAAACCCGACGGCGAGTGGCGTGCTTACGGGCGTGATGGCGGAGGAGAACGCTATTCGCCGCTCACCCAGATCAATCGCGACAATGTGAAGAACTTGAAAGTCGCCTGGTCTTATCGAACCGGCGCCGCGGACGTGAAAGGCAGATCCGCCAAGAACGCCGCTTTCGAAGCCACGCCGATCCTCGTAGATGGCACGCTCTATCTGTGCACTCCGTTTAATCGGGTGATCGCGCTCGATCCGGCGACCGGTACTGAGAAGTGGACCTACGATCCGAAGATCGATCTGACCCACGGGTATTCAGAAATGACCTCGCGCGGCGTCTCGACATGGGCCGATCGAAGAACCGCCAAGCGCCGAATCTACGTCGCGACTATCGATGCGCGGTTGATCGCGCTCGAGGCCACGACTGGCGAGCCTTGCAAAGACTTCGGGCAGGACGGACAGGTTGATCTGACTCGCGACATAAGGCTTGTGGATCGAGGCGACTATCAAGTCACTTCCCCTCCCGCGGTCATCGGCGACTTACTGATTGTCGGCTCGTCGATGGGCGACAATCGCGGCGTCGAGTTGGAACGCGGAGTCGTGCGCGCTTACGATACTCGCACCGGCAAGCTCGCCTGGAGCTGGGACCCGATACCCAAAGCGGCTGATGATCCCGCGTCAAAGACCTGGCAAGGTGACAGCGCGATGCGAACGGGCGCGGCCAACGCGTGGTCGATCATCTCGGTAGACCCGGAGAGCAATCTCGTCTTCGTTCCAACCGGCAGCCCGAGTCCCGACTTCTACGGCGGCGAGCGCAAGGGCAACAATGAGTACGCGAACTCAGTAGTCGCGCTGCGAGCATCAACCGGCAAAGTCGTTTGGCACTTTCAAGTAGTGCATCACGACTTGTGGGACTACGACGTAGCCTCGCAGCCGATGCTCATCAACGTGAAACGAAACGGCCGCAGCATTCCAGCCGTCGCGGTCGGAACAAAGATCGGTCATCTCTTCATCCTCTACCGAGTGACCGGCAAGCCGCTCTTTCCAGTCGAAGAGCGTCCAGTGCCTCGCTCTAACATTCCCGGCGAAGAAGCATCTCCTACTCAACCTTTTCCGACGCTTCCCCGCGCCATCGTTCCTCAGAAGCTGACTGAAGAAGATGCCTGGGGGCTCACACCCGCGGATCGCGACGCGTGCCGGCAGATCATCAAGAGCGCGCGCTCTGAGGGCTTGTTCACGCCGCCGAGCCTCGAGGGCACGATTGTCTTTCCGGGCAACGCAGGAGGGATGAACTGGAGCGGGATGTCTTATGATCCGAAGCGCGGGTTATTAATCACCAACACGAATCGGGTTGCGACACTGGTCAAGCTGATCCCGCGCGAAGACTACAACAAGCTCAGAGCCTCGGGAGAAGGAAGCCGATTCAAGGGTGAGTTCGCTCGCCAAACCGGAACGCCTTATGCGATGTATCGCGAGCATCTGCGCGGCCCGACAGGTGCGCCGTGCAATCCTCCGCCGTGGGGCGCGCTGACTGCGGTCGATCTTGCGACGGGTGCGGTGCGATGGGAGGTCCCGCTCGGCACGATTCCTCAACTCGGGATGTTTCCAAAGTCGAGCGAGTGGGGCTCGCTCAATCTCGGCGGATCAGCGGTGACTGCCGGCGGCTTGGTGTTCATCGCCGCCGCGATGGATACTTACCTGCGCGCGTTCGACGTTGAGACGGGCAAGGAACTTTGGAAGGCAGAGCTTCCGGCGAGTGCGCAAGCCGCACCGATGACCTACGAAGTCGGCGGCAAGCAGTACCTGGTCATCTGCGCGGGCGGTCACGGCAAGCTGGGAACGAAGATGGGCGACTACGTTGTGGCGTTTGCGTTGTGAGTTGTAAGGGCGTCCCTCCGCGGGCGGCCCTCTTTGGCGAATGTAGAGGGTGGCGGATGGAGGGGCGCCCGCGGAGGGACGCCCGTACAGGATTCAACTCGATATTCCAGGTGTGAGTCGAATGAACAAACCAAAAGCGACGCTCGTCGTCATCGCTATGACGCTGGCTCTTTATATCCCGGCAGCGGCGCTCGGTCCGCAAGCTGACAGCTTGCGCTACGCCTTGGCGGGCCAGAACGGGAAGATAGAAGGTGTCGTTACCGACCAGAACGGGGCGCCGGTTTCGGGCGCTGAAGTCACGCTCGCCGCCAAATCAACAAGCGTCACCCGAACAACAAACGGCGACGGTCAGTTCACGTTTGATCAGACGAGTGAAGCGGCTACGCTGACCATCCGCGCGCGAGGCTTCGCAACGGCAGAGCGCGCGTGGAAGTCTTCAGATCCCGACGCGACTAATTTCAGCATAGCGCTCGAACCCGCGCCGTTGTCCGAGCAAATGGTAGTCACCGCCGCGCGCACTGAGACTCGCGTGAGCGACACGGCCGCCAGCGTAGTGATGCTTTCAAGCGAAGCGCTTGCGGCAACCGCCGCGGTCACTCTCGACGACGCGCTTAGACAGGTACCGGGCTTTACGCTGTTTCGCCGTTCGGGAAGCCGCACCGCCAATCCGACTTCGCAAGGCGTCTCGCTTCGAGGCGTCGGTGCTAGCGGCGCAAGCCGCGCGGTCGTTCTGTCGGATCGAATCCCGCTCAACGATCCGTTCGGCGGATGGGTTTACTGGGGCCGCGTGCCGCGCGAATCGATTGGCCGAATCGAAGTTGTTCAAGGTGGAGCGTCGAGCCTGTACGGAACCGACGCGCTTGGCGGCGTGGTGAACTTTATCCCGCGTGATTCGAGTCAGTCCGCGCTCTCGTTTGAAGCGTCGTATGGGAATCAACAAACACCCGACGTCTCGCTCTATGCCGGCGGCCGACGAAACGGTTGGGGCGCTCAACTCTCGGCCGAAGCCTTTCACACCGACGGCTACATACTGGTCGATGAAGCGGACCGCGGCCTCGTGGACATCAAGGCTGGATCGGAGCGATCCACGGTCGAGTTGACCGTGGATCGAAGCTTCGCGGATCGAGGCAGAGTATTTGTGCGAGGCTCGCTCTTCAGTGAGTCGCGCGAGAACGGCACGCCGCTTCAAACCAACGACACCTATATTCGACAACTTGCGGTGGGTGGTGATTGGCAATCGGCGCTGGCCGGGTTGTTTTCGGCGCGAGTTTACGGAGGCTCGCAGACTTTCGATCAGGGCTTCTCGGCGATTGCTGCTGACCGCAATAGTGAATTGCCGACGCGAAGCCAGCGAGTTCCCGCTCAGCAAACCGGCTTCACGGTTCAGTGGTCGCGCGCGGCGGGTTCGTTTCAAACACTTACGGCCGGTGTCGATTTTCGCGAAGTACGCGGCTCAAGCGACGAGCTTGCCTTCGTCGCCGGCAATCTCACGTCGGCAGTCGAAGCGGGCGGCCGCGAGCGATCGCTCGGGGTCTTCGGCCAGGACATTATCCGAATCACGCCGAGCTGGCTTGTGACTCTGGGAGTGCGAGGCGATCGATGGCGAAACTACGATGCGCTTTCGACGACGCGGCCGCTGGTTCCGCAACCCGGTGCGAGTTCGGTCACGAAGTTCGCCGATCGAATTGAGACCGCGTTCAGCCCTCGCCTGTCCGTGCTCCACAAGCTGACTGAAAACGTTTCGTTGTTCGTGTCGGGCAGCCGCGCGTTTCGAGCGCCCACTCTCAACGAGCTGTATCGCTCGTTCAGAGTCGGCAACGTGCTGACGCTGGCGAACATAAATCTGCAAGCCGAACGGCTTACAAGCGGCGAAGCCGGCGCGAACGTCGCAGCGATGAACAATCGGCTGAACGTGCGGGGAGTGTTCTTCTGGACTGAGATCACTCGCCCGGTGGCTAACGTGACGTTAACGGTAACACCGGCCTTGATCACGCGGCAGCGTCAGAACCTTGGGCGCACACGGTCGCGCGGAATAGAAATCGAGACCGACGCGAGAATTTCCAGCTCGGTGAGCGTGTCGGGCGGCTACCAGTTTGTTGATGCGAGCGTCCTGCAATTTCCAGCGAACACTTCGCTTGAAGGCTTGCTGATTCCCCAAGTCGCGCGGCATCAGCTTACATTTCAGGCGCGCTACTCAAACCCGTCGATTTGTACTCTGGCGTTTCAAGGCCGCGCGATAGGCGTGCAGTTCGACGACGATCAGAATCTGTTAAAGCTCGGTCGGTTCTTCGCGCTTGATGGACTGATCTCGCGGCGGCTCGGTCACGGGGTCGAGGTGTTCGCGGCAGCGGAGAATCTGTTCAACCAGCGTTACGACATCGGGCGAACACCGGTGCGCACGCTTGGCCCGCCTATTCTCGCTCGGGTCGGTATTCGGTTAAGTTTGGGCAGGCGTTGAGGGCTGCGAGATAGGCGCCCCCAGTGTTTCATTCAAGTGACGTATCTATCTACGTTGAAACTCCGAAGCGCCAAATAACAGCCCTATGACTTGAGCGATTCGCTTCCGCGTCTCCGCATCAGGTGCGCCGGCTTTCACCGCGACCATCGTAGGCGAAGCGGCGTTGGCGACTGCCGGTCTGACTTCCGCAGGTTTTCCGGGTAGCGGTGAAGCGGGCGTCTGCGCTGCTAAACCTGCAAGCACCGCGCGGCGGCTTTCGGTTGATAGCTCGGTGTGAACAATCATTGGCGCGAGCTGACTCGCTAACTGGTCGACGCTTGCAGCCGCCTCGTTCGACACCAGACGCGCCGCGTCGTAGCTCGTGCCGTTGATCTGACCGTTCGCAAACGCCACAGCGAAATTGATCCGGTTGAAAAACACTCCGGTGTTGACCCAGGTTTCCGATGTCTCCTTGTAGCCGGTCGGGAACGCATACAAGTAGAGCGGTTCTCCCATGCGCCGGAGCCATTCGTGGAGCGCGGGCGCGCCGTTTGTGTCGCCGTCCAATGCGCGAATCGCCGAAGCGGCAAGCTCGAGCGGCGATTTCACCTTAGCCCTGAACACCGCCGGCGAGTTGAACTCGGGTGAAGTCAGAATCGCGCGAAGCACCTCGCGAATATCGCCGCCGGTTTTGAGGAAGACTTGGGCGGCGCGTTCGACAAGCTGAGTCGGGGGATTATCCGCGACAAATCGCTGGCAGATTTTTCTCGAGACAAACCGCGCAGTCGAAGGATGGCGCGACAGAATATCGATGACTTGAATCGCGTCGCTTATACCGCCGCCGGCCGCGATCGAAACACCCAACACGGACTTCGCGCCTGTGTCGTGCATCCACGGGCGAAACACAAAGCCGCCGCCCTGGAACGGCCGGTCGATGGTCCAACCAGTGAAACAGCGCGCTACTTCCTGCACGTCCTTCTGCATGTAACCGCCGTCAACTCCCAGAGTGTGAAGCTCCAGCAGCTCGCGCGCATAGTTCTCGTTGATGCCTCGCGGGCGCTGCGGAGGCGGGAGAGATTGCGGACTGCGGATTGCGGATTGCGGATTCGCGTCGCCCTGAGGAAGAGATTGCGGATTGCGAATTGCGGATTGCGGATTCGTGTTTTCGTCGGGAAGCGACATGCGCGCCGCGCCCTCGGAAGGACCGGGGCTGGCCGGAGCCGCTCTTCCCGGCGACGGCAAACCACCGGTCGGGCGAGGCGACGCGGGCGGACGAGGTTGCCTGGCGTCGGGCGCACTCGACAGCCAGTTATCCAGATAGAACAGCATCGCCGGGCTCATTGCAGTCGCAAGCAGCAAGTCGCGGAACTTGCCAAGCGTGTTCGGCCGAATCACGTCGCGCTCGTAGCTCGTGACCATCCACTGCTCGGCTTCTTTCGGCGCAAAGACGTTGAAGTGGTTAAACCAGAAGTCGGTCATTACTTCTTGAAGCTGGCGATTGCTCGATACCGCGCGCACGAGTTTCTGTTGGGTCTGTTCGACGATCATCTGCTGCGGCCGTCCGAAGATCGGCGGAGGGTTCGGCTGTTTCGCGCGCTCTTCGGCGGCATTGGGAGGAGGATAAAACTGATAAAGCTCCGCCGAAGTCATTCGCTGAGTCGGCAGCACCGCAATTCTGTTTTCGAGTTGCGAGTCGTCGATCGAATCGGGATGAAGTTGCTCGTCGAGGAAGGCCGCGATTCCCATGCGCTTCACTCGCTCGATGTCGCCGGGCCTCGGGCCGAAGGTTACCCGGTTGAGCAGGTGCAGAAGCTTCTGGTCCTCGGTTAGTCGCGCTGGTTTACCTTTGATTGCCACAACCGGAGCCGGCATCACGCGCTCAGCCGGCGCAAGCGGTGAGACATTTGCGGAGCGATCGCGGGGAGGAATATTGACCAGCACAAACGGTGGCGCGAGCGGAACGGGCACTCGGGCATCGACGCTCGCGAGCTTGCCTTTCTGTTCATCGTCGAGAGAAGCCGCGAGTTCTTCACGTATTGCACGTTGCTCTTTCTCGACCTCGGAGCCTAAGCCCGGCGCATAAGGGTTCGCCTGCGCGCGGCGGCGCAGTTCGGCGATCTTTGGCTCGTGTTTGGAGAGAATCTGGCGCAGCTCTTTAACCTGATCGTCGGTGAGCTTGAGCGAGTCCCGAATGCGTGCGACGAACGGTTCGAACGTTTGAGGCGCTTGCGCGAAGGCTGTGTTCGAGGTTGAGTTGATGACAAGAGCGAGGACCGTTGAGAGTACTTTTCGCATGTTGAATCGCATAAGGAACTCCTTGAGACTCTGCGCGAACCTCTGCGTCTTTGCGTCTCTGCGGTTAGCTGGTCACTCAACGTCTAAGCTCTCTCGCAGGATCGGCTACTCCGGTCACTTCGCCGGTGTGATGATCAAATTGCGAAAGTCGATTGGCCCATGGTCCCCTTGAAGCAGCAATGGACCCGGCGCCGCCTCGTCGCTATCCAGCGCTCCTCCAGTGATGCCGGGGATCGCTTGATTACAGATGATGGTCTTGCCGTTCAATACAACGGTCACCAGGCGGCCGGTCAACTTGATGTCGAATGTCTGCCACTCGCCCGCTGCTTTGGCGGCGTCTTGATTCGGAGTTAAGAACCCGTAGATCCCGCCAAGGTTTACGGTCGCCGGCTCGAGACCGGCGCTGTCTTCGATTTGAACTTCGTGCCGCCCTCGCAAATAGATTCCGCTGTTGCCGTCCTTTGGATAGCGAAACTCGGCGTGAAGTTTGAAGTCTGTGAATTTCTGATTGGTCACAAGGTTCCCGCCCGCTTTTGTATTGGTTAACACGCCGTTCACGACTTGCCAATTGTTGGCGCCCATCTCATGCCAGCCAGTCAGACCGGATCGGTTGATCAACCTTATTGGCTTATCCCACCCCGGCTCGGCCTGGCGGCGCAAAGTGGGCGCTCGCCTGCCAGTCCAAGCCAGCCGCTTCCCCGAGCTGTCGGAGGTCCAGCCTGATAACCGATCGTTTTCCATTTTGGCTTCAAAGACGAGATCGCTGTCACGCCTTTCCCATTGCGGAGGAATCGAGAATCTCAACTTGCCCTCGGCGTACTCCACGCTCGAGACGGGCCGTGCGCTCCCAGACTGCCCAACGAATTGACCTACAAGTGTGCGATAGCCAGACTTGTGCACCTCGAGCCAGGAAGGGTAACTGCCTGACGTTGTTTCGACGGTGATATCCCACCGCCCGACGATCGCAGGTTCGGGAGGCTCCTGTGACGCCCGAATGCCCGGCCGAGTGCCGCAAGAAAATAGAACAACCACCGTCAGCACCACTCTCAGTACGCGCACCATATCGAGTCCTCCAACTTCTTCTCTGCGAGACCTCGGCGTCTCAGCGTCTCTGCGGTTAGAGAGCACTTTCTGGTTTGCTAGTTTGCGAGACCCTCTAACCGCAGAGTCGCCGAGACGCAGAGACTACGCAGAGATTACGACAAGCACAGTTCTTCTGAATTACTCGACATCGTAAATCCTGATCGGCTTGTCCTGTAGATACTTCTCGAACCAGTTCACGATGTGTTGCAATCGCTCGATGCGATGCCAGGGCGCGCCCGAGCGGGAAAGCTCATGCGATTCGTTCGGGAACCTGATCATAGCCGTGGGGATCTTGCGATACTTCAACGCGCGAAACATGATCTCGCCGCCTTCACCCGCCGGAGTGCGAAAATCCACTTCGCCCTCGATGAACATCATCGGAGTGTTGATGTCCTTGATGTAGCTGATCGGCGAGCGCTTCTCGAAGTCTTTGGACTCCTCCCAGGGCGCTCCGCGAAACCATGTTGGTGTGAAGAGTGTGAAGTCTGCCGTGTACCAAAAGCCAGCCCAGTCGGCGATCGACCTTTGCGACACCGCAGCCGCAAACCGCGCTGTGTGTCCAACGGTCCAGTTAGTCAGCACGCCGCCGCCGCTGCCGCCGGTCACGCCCATCTTTTTTGTGTCGATGTAGCCGCGTTTGACGACGTCCTCCACTCCGGCCATCAAGTCTTTGTAGTCGTCGCCCGGATAGTTGTACTGAATGATGTTGCCGAAGTCCTGGCCGTAGGAGGTGCTGCCTCGCGGGTTCGTATAGAGCACCACGAAGCCCTTCGCGGCCATCCATTGGAACTCGTGAGTGAACGTGAAGCCGTAGGCCGCGTGCGGGCCGCCGTGGATTTGGAGGATCAACGGATACTTCTTCGAGGAATCAAAGTTGGGCGGCTTCTGAATCCACGCTTGAACCTCCTTTCCGTCAAAGCTTGTGTACCAGATTTCTTCCGGGCCGGTAAGGTTGAGCCCTGAGAACAACTCGTCATTGATCTTGGTCAACTGGGTCACTTGCCCGAGCCGGCGTCGAGCAGAAAGAGATCGCCGACGTTTGTAGAGGTCGATATCACCAGCGCCATCCTGGACGCGTCGGGTGTCGCGGTGTATGAGACGACCTCTTGAGCTCCGGTAGTCAACGGCTCAACTCTACCCGTCGCCGCTTCGATTCGTTTGAGATTTGAGGAGCCGTGTTCGGCCACGTTGACAAATAACCACCGGCCGTCTTTGCTCCAGGTAACGCCGCCGGGGCTTGCGCCGCGAGGCGCGCGCTGGTCGCCGGTAAGGCCGCCGCCTATGTCGAAGTCATAATTCGCAGTGAGGTTTTGCGGCTTCGCGCTCGATTCGTTGTTCATCAGAAACACGTCCGGTTGACCGTAGGACCTGACCGGTTTGTGATTTTGCACGCCGCTGAAGGCGATGCGTTTGCCGTCGCCGCTGAAGCTGTAGTTACCCATTCCGCCATCGAAGCTCAAGACTAGCCGCTCGTCGCCGCCTTCTCGATCAATCGAGTACAACTCGGTTCGAGGCTCGCCGTAGTAAGGCTCGGCTACACGATTCGTCGAGAAGTAAATCCGGGAGCCGTCCTGCGACCAGCTCATGTTTCCTTCATCGAAGTTGCCTTTGGTGAGTTGCCTGGGTTTGGGTTTGTCGCCGGCCGCGGCACTGACGGTCCAGATGTGCGCGTGAGCCCTCGGGTTGAAGTAGCCGGCGCCGTTAAACCGATAGACCGCTTTCGTGATGACACGAACGTCGCTGACGCGGTCTTTCTCCTTACCGGGACCTTCGGGATTGGGAGCGTCCTTGTTCGGCTCCTCGCGGCTCACGAAGGCAAGCATCTTCCCGTCGGGCGACCATTCAAACCCGCCCGGGCTGCGCGGCGCGTCGGTAAGCTGTTGCGCTTCGCCGCCATCGAGCGAGAGCAGATAGATTTGGGGCGGCTGCGGCTTGCCGTCTTTTTCCGCCGATCGTATGAACGCCAGCGTCTTGCCGTCGGGTGACCAGCGAGGTCCGCCGTCGCGCGGCCCGGCAGTAAGCTGCCGCGCTGGTCCGCCGGCCGCCGGCACAATCCACAGAGCCGTTTCGTAGCGATCTGATTTTTGATTTACCCGCACGCGGACGAATACAACACGCGAGCCGTCGGGCGAGATTTGCGGATCGGCTATCCAGACGAACTTGAACAAGTCAGTCTCGCTGATCGATCGTTTGTCGGCGGCGAACAAAGCGCTCGGCAGTCCGAGCGAGGCGATCAATAACACTATCACTGGCAAACTGAAGCGGCGGAATCCGATCTTCATTGGTACACTCCTGATCGATTGATTGGCACGACTCACAAGTGAATCACTGTTTCAGACTGGTTTCAACGCTCGGGGTCGCTCCACGGTTGAGGCGGTGGTCAATCCACTCAAACTCGCGGCGCATCTTGTCGAGCTGATGAGCAGGCTCGCGCAAGCCGTGGCCTTCGCGCGGATAGACGATCAACTGAGTCGTCACGCCCGCCTTCTTCAAACCCATGTAAGTCTCGAGGCTCTGCGGAAGCGGAACTCGTTCGTCTTTCTCGCCGTGATAAATCAGTGACGGCGTCTTCGCGTTTTGAAGATAGAAGACAGGCGAGCGCTCGATCATGTTTTGATTGTTACGCCACGGCGTGCCCTGATGAAGCGTCTCGCGGCTGAACTGAATGTCGGCCTGGCTGTAGTAAGAGATCGCGTTCGACAAGCCCGCTCCGAACACCGCCGCTTTGAAACGATCGGAGTGACCGATGATCCAGCCCGACATATACCCGCCGTAGCTATAGCCCTTGATCGCCAGCCTTCCCGCGTCGGCGATGCCTCGTTCGATCAAATAGTCGACGCCGCTCATTATGTCTTGATAGTCGCCGCCGCCCAGATCGCCGACGTTTGCCGAAGCGAACTCGTAACCATAGTTCGACGAGCCTCGAAAGTTCGGGAAGAAACTCGCGTAGCCGCGCGCCGCGTAGATGTGCGGGAACTCGCCGTAGCTCGCCATGAAAGAAAGCTGATAAGCGCCTTCCGGTCCGCCGTGGATGCTCGTGATGAGCGGGTATTGTTTCCCGGCCTCGTAGTCGATCGGGTAGACGAGTATGCCTTCGATCTCGCGGCCGTCTTTGCTTTTCCATTTGACGGTTTCGACTCGGCCCAGTGCGAATGATTCAACTTGAGGGTTCATGTGTGTGAGTTGTTGCGCCTGGGTGATTACATCGCCCGACTCCGGGAACGGCTCTAAGAAGATTTCGGCTGGATGCAAAGGGTCTTCTCTCAGACCAGCAATCCGCCCCGACTCCTGAGCGCGGCCAGTCGTCGGACCCGAAGTTGAAAGACTGAACGGCCCGTTCAGAACCGTGCCGATAGTCATCAAGCTGGATTGACTGCCGTTAGAGAAGACGCGCCAGAGGTGACGACTCGTACCTCTGTCTGCCGCAAAGTAGATGATGCGGCTATCGCCAGACCACTCGTAACGCGTGATGTAGTCGCTGAACTGCGGCAACAACACCTGAGGTTGCGCAGCCGCGAGGAAACCCGTCAGGCTGGGCGACTGACCGGTTTTGGTCGTGACTCGTGTTAGCGATAGAAGGTGAATTCGCGAGGGCCCGATGCTCGAATACTTATCTGTGTTTGCAAGATATGAAAGCGTGTTTCCGTCAGGCGACCAGGCGATGTTTGATTCAGCTCGATCATTGTTCGTGATTCGCTTGGGCGCGGTTTGCTTGCCGCTCGTTTCGATCACGTAAATCTCCGTCGTCGCGGAGTCCGCCAGCTTCGTCGTGCTTCTCGCAGGGAACGCGATGTACTCACCGCTTGGATGCCACGCAAGCCCAACGACGTGAAGAGGCCCGTCTGTTAGCTTGATTGGCTTGGGCGGCGCGCCATCGTCACCCACGGTAATAACGTTGATGCGCGCATACGGATAGTCGGCATCGGCGATGATCTGATCGAAGCCGTCCTTCTTCTCCTTTTCACGCGCCTCCGAAACCGGATCGGCCGCGGCGTATGCTATGCGTTTCCCGTCCGGCGACCACTCGAAGCCCTGAACGGCGGTCTTCACATCAGTCACCTTGCGAGCTTCGCCGCCGTCGATCGACAAGACGTAAACCTGAGCCTTGCCGTCGCGGTCCGAGATAAAAGCCAGCCTTCGCGAGTCAGCCGACCAGCTCGGCTGATCATCGCGTTTCGGCGAGCGAGTGAGTTGTTGCGGTTCGCCTCCGTCCGCGGAAACCAGCCACACATCCGAGTTGCGGAAGTTCGTTTTCATATCCGCTTGAGTGACGACGAACGCGACTTGTTTGCCGTCAGGCGAAATCCGCGGATCGCTCACGACTCGCAAGCTCATCACGTCTTCGAAAGTCATCGGTCGTTTCGCCTGTTGCGCAAAGACGGCCGACGGCAGCGCAAACGAAACGATCCCGATCAAGCTCAGAACAGCCAGTCTTGGCTTCGTTGTCGCAGGAGATTTCATAAGGGCTCCTTCTCGATTGATGTGCGGGCAGCGGTGTGAATATATGACGTTGCGAGTAACGAAACAAGCTGAGGTGTCTTCTCTGCGTAAACCTCTGCGTCTCGGCGCCTCTGCGGTTAGAGAGAACTTCCAGGTTTACCAATTTGTGAACCCTCTAACCGCAGAGGCGCCGAGACGCAGAGGTTCACGCAGAGAACTACAAACTCATTTTCGTTGACAGCCACGTGTCCGCTGCTGGTAGACTCAAAAAGCTTCATGGAAAGACGCCTGAATCTGCGCGGTTGGTCCCGATACAAGGCAAGCCCGAGAGCGCGTGCTTCGTCGCTGGCTCTGCTTTGTCTTGTCGCTCATGCGCTGTTCGTTTGCGTGACTCATCACCACGACCGCCCGGCCGGCCACGAGTCGCTCGCCACTGTCAGCTTTACCGCTGGAGACGGCGACTCGAGCAATCCACCGGATTCGACCAATGAGTCACACTGTCTTTCATGCAGGGTTCAACGGAACTTTGCATCAGCCGACCGCGCGCACTCATTCGCAGTCGAGTTACCTCTTCAGTCGGTGGTTCACGAGAGTCTCCTCTCGCACCCGTATCTGAACTACCGCGGGCTGGTCCGTTCCAGCCGCGCCCCGCCCCTCATCTAGTGATGCATTAATTCATCCCGGCCAGAAGTGGCGTTCCCGGCAGGTCCGCGTCAGTCGATGCGACCTTCTCGGCAGACGCAATGCGCGCCTTAGCGCTGCTTTGGTTCAGGCCGGAGATCCCGCCGGTTCGGCCGCATTTCTGAATCGAGCCGGCACTTCGATCCGCTTCACTAGTGAGGAGACTTCTTATGAAACGATTCACAGCTTTTGCAATCATCGCGGTGTTGTGTTTTGCCGGCCTTCCGGCGGCCGCTTTTGGCGGGAATGCCGGAAGCACGGTGCGCGGAACGGTTACGCTTGAGACGTCGGGAAAGCCCGTTCACGGCGTGATAGTGACCATCCTTCAACTAAAACGCTCCATCGAGACAAACGATGACGGAGTGTACGAGTTTCCCGACGTGCCGTCCGGTACCTACAGTGTTGTAGCTCACCTCGACCGCGTACCCGACATCGTTCAGACAGTGCAAGTTCCCGACGGCGCAACCGTCACCGCAGACTTTCAGTTGCGGCTGAGAGTCGTCGGAGAGCAGGTCACCGTGAGCGCGAGCGGTGGCGAAGAGACGTCGTTCAACTCAATTCAGTCTGTAACATCTCTGACCGCTGCAGAGATTTCAGAAAGGAACACTCAATCACTGGGCGACGTGCTGGATCACGAGCTTGGGATCGCCAAGCGCTCGTTTGGCCCCGGCAACGGCCGGCCGGTCATTAGGGGATTCGATGGCGATCGCGTTCTCGTACTCCAGGACGGAAACCGCGTCGGCGCGCTGGGATTTCAATCAGGGGATCACGCCGAACCCATCGACCTTTTAAGCGTGGAGAAGCTCGAGGTTGTAAAGGGACCGGCTACGCTGCTCTACGGTAGCAGCGCAATAGGCGGAGTAATCAACGCGATCTCCGAGCACGACTCGGCTCACCCCGGAGTTCGCGGGTACTTCACAGCGCTGGGAGGCACCAACAACTGGCAAGGCGGCGGCGGCGGCGGCATTGAGTACGGAACAAAGAACTGGTTGTTCTGGGGCAACGGCAGCGGCCAACGAGCCGGCGACTACGAGACGCCCATCGGCAGGATAACAAACTCCTACACGCAAGCAGGTGCTGGTGCGGGCGGGTTCGGCTACTTCTCCTCAAAATCGTTCGCCAGTCTTGACTACAGTTTTAACCGGCTGCGCTACGGGATTCCCTTCGATCAGAATGAAGAAAATCCAGAGATCGTCTTGCTCAATCCTCGGAGTCACAGCATTCATTTCAACGGCGGCTTCCGTGAACTGGATTCGTTCTTCACCGACGCGCAGTTCTCAGTACAATACACTGATTACAAGCATCAGGAGATCAACGCCGTAGAGAACGTCGTAAACACGACGTTCAACAACAAGACGTTTACGTATCGAGGATTGTTCGACGAGCGAAAGACTGGCCGCTGGTCAGGGAGCGTCGGTTTCTGGGGGCTGCACCGCGACTATAGCTCGGCGGGTGAGGAGTCGCTTGGGCCGCCCACGATTCAGAACGCATTCGCCGGTTTCGCGCTGGAGAAGGTGGACTTTGAGCGCATCGGTTTCCAGTTCGGCGGGCGGTTCGAGCACAACGGCTACAAGCCCGAACAGGGGATAGTCGATCGCCCAACGCCGGATCGCTCGTTCAACGGCTTTTCGGGCGCTGTTGGAATGCGCGTGCCCACGTGGAAGGGTGGAGCCTTTGTCGTCAACTACACTCACTCATACCGAGCGCCGGCCCTCGAGGAGCTTTACAACTTTGGGCCGCACCCAGGGAATGCTACATTCGAGGTTGGCGACACGACTCTCAAGCATGAGCAGAACGACGGCGTAGATGTATCCCTTCGACACTCCACCAGCAGAGTGCGCGCAGAGCTGAACTACTTCTATTATCACCTGAAGGACTTCATTTTTCTCGCGCCGACCGGTGAAGAGGAAGATGGTCTCATCGTGGCGAACTACTCGCAGGGAAAAACCAGGTACACTGGAGCGGAGGCTCGGCTCGACATCGGACTGCACCGCAATCTGTGGTTGATCTCCGGGATCGACTATGTCAACGCAAAGCTGACCGACACGGACACGCCGTTGCCGCGCATCCCACCCCTCCGCGGCCGCGTCGGGTTCGAAGCGACTTACAAAGGCCTTCGCTTCGCCCCGGAAGCAGTGATGTCCAGAGATCAAGATCGGATCTTCCCGACCGAGACTCGCACGGGCGGCTACACGACCTTCAACGTGAACGCGTCGTACATTTTTCCGCAGCAGCACTATGCTCAGATCATCTCAGTAAGCGCTTTCAATCTCGGCGACCGTTTGTATCGCAACCATCTCTCGTTCATCAAGGAGTTCGCTCCGGAGATCGGCCGCGGCGTGCGACTGACTTACACGTTGAGGTTCTTCTAGAAACGGTGCCTGTATGGGCGGCCCGCCCCAGAGTCAAGAGAGACTCTTCGTCCTTTCAATCCGGGGGGCCACTGAGGGCCGCCCTTACGGGTGTTCATCGCGGGCTTAGAACAACTGTCACCATCACGTCATAAGGCTTAGAATAGTCCCGATGAGATCAGCGGACCGATCTGCTCGACACGCAACGCGGTTGCCGTGGCTCGCAAAGGCTTTAGGGACAGCGGCGCTGGTGACGTTCGCAGCCGTTGTCGCAAGCGCGCAACAACCGCCGGCTCAACCGCCGAACGCTCCTTCAAGTTCCGCGGCTCAATCATCCGCTTTATCAGTCAAACCTTTGACTCGCGACGAAGCTGTCGCGCTCGCGCTCGCGCAAGCCTCGACGTTCCAGCAGGCCAGGCTCGCCGAGCTGATCGCGGCCGAAGACGTGAAGCAGGCGAAGGCGGCTTTCCTTCCAAAGGCTTCGATTCCCTCTTCGGTCATCTACAACTCGCCGACGATCAACGGCCCGTCCGCACGCGGCGATCGATTCAGTTTCATAAGCACGAACGCCATCACCGAGTACCAGGCGCTCGCGGGAGTAGCGGGCGAGCTGGACGTAGCGGGCGGCTTGCGCGCGACGCTTCGGCGGCAAATGGCGCTGCTCGAAGCCGCACGTGCAGGCACCGAAGTCGCTCGTCGCGCGCTGGTCCAGGCAGTCGATGAAGCTTACTACGGCTTAGCCCTTGCGGCCGCGAAGCGAGGTTCCGCCGAGTTGAGCGTCGCGGCCGCCGAAGAGTTTGATCGCATCACGGCGCTGATGCTCAACGCGGGCGAAGTCGCGCAGGTTGATTTGACTCGCGCGCGCTTGCAGAGCGCGGCGCGGCGCGACGAGCTCGAGCAAGCGCGGGTCGCCGAATCCGTTGCCGGCGATTCGCTCAAGGTCCTGATCGGTTACGACTTTGCCGCGCCGGTTGCCGCCGTAGACCTTTCCATGCTTTCGCCCGACGCATCCGAACTGAACAGTTTCACACCAGACCTGATCTTGAAGCGGCCGGAGTTCGCGCAATTCGACGCACTCAAGCGAGCCGCCGAGCAGGACGCGAAAGCCGCGCGCGCCGAGCGGCTGCCACAATTCTCCTATTCGATCTACGGCGGGTTCGACTCGGACTCGTTGCACGCGCGGGCGCTGCACGAAACGACGGGCGTCCTCGCGACGGTCAGCGTAACAATTCCGCTTTTCGATTGGGGCGCCAGCAAGAGCCGCGAGCAGCAAGCCCGACTCCGATCCCAAACCGCCGAGTCTCAGCGCATCTTGACTCAGCGCGGCCTGGCGCAGCAGTTCAACTCCTCGCGAACACAGGCGCTCTCGGCGGCGGCGCGCATTGGATTGCTGCGAGCGTCGCTCGCCGAAGCACAACGCAATGTCGAGGCTTCGATAGCACGCTATCGAGCCGGCGAAGCGTCGATCATCGAAGTGACCGACTCGCAAAGCACACTTGCGGCCGCGCGAGCGGCGCTCAACCAGGCGGTGTTTGATTACCAGATCGCGCGAACTCGACTGGCTCAAGCTACGGCGCAGTGAGGCGTGGTCGTAACGAATTCATTCGCTCGGTTGCTGATCCGCATGATTCTACGAGGCGAGACTCTAAGATATGTCTGACAACGACAAGCCGCCGGCAGCCGTATACGAAGCCCACCCGCGAAATGCATTCTCGGAACGAGCCCTGCGGCTCGGCAGACGCGGAATCTTCTTCGCCCTGCTTCTCGCCGCGGCTCTGACCGTCTTGATCGTCTGGTTGCTCGCCGGCAAAAAAGGATCGAACGCGGCCGAAGAGTCCGAGGAAGTCGTCGTGAGCGTCCGCGTCGCCAAAGCCGAGCGCCAACCCATCGCCCAGGAAGTCACCGCGCTCGGTACTATCTTTCCCCGCAAGGAAGCCACGGTAAGCGCCAAGGTCGCCGCTCCGATCAAGACCATGCCGTTGCTTCGCAACAAGTCCGTTCGGGAAGGCGACGTCATCGCCACTCTCGAATCCCGCGACATTCAATCACAGCGAGCCGAAGCCGCAGCCGCGCTCGAAGAAGCCAAACTCAACGCGCGTGCGGTTGTAGCCGGCTCGATCCCGCAGACTACCGCCCAGGATCAGAAAGCGGTTCGAGACGCGCGGGCTAACCTCACCAACGCCCGCGCCGTCTATGAGCGGCGTAAGGTGCTTTACGACCAGGGCGGAATCTCCAGGAAGGAACTTGACGCCTCGCAACTCGCACTGGCGACCGCCGAAAGCGACCTTCAACTCGCCGAAAGCACCGCGCGTCTACACGCCACCTCGACTCAACCGAACGATCTGGCCCTTGCGGCGTCGCGCGTCGCTCAAGCCCAGCAGCGGCTTGCGGGGCTCGACTCGCAGCTCAGCTACGCGACGATTCGCGCGCCGTTCTCGGGCGTCATCACCGAACAGTTTCAATTCGAAGGCGAGTTCGCCTCTCCGGGCGGCAAGCTGTTCACCATCGGCGACGTCAGCGAAGTGATCGTGAAGGCTCCAGTCGCCGATACCGTCGCGGCGCAGCTCAAAGTCGGCGAGACAGCGAAGATCCTCCCGCAGGAGTCGCCCGGCGAAGAGTTGATCGGCGTCATCTCGCTGGTCAGCAAGGGGAGCGACCCGCAAAGCCGAACCGTCGAAGTTTGGGTGAACTTGAAAAACGAGGGAGGCCGCTTGCGAGCCAACAGCGCCGCCAAAGTGGTGCTCGAGACCAGCAAGGCCGAGGATGCCGTCGTCGTGCCTGCCGCGGCGGTCACGCTCGATGCGACAAACGGCAATGAAGGCAAGGTCATGGTTGTCGACAATGAGTCGCTAGCTCACGAAACAAAGGTCACGGTCGGCATTCGCACGCTCGATCGAGTTGAGATCACTTCGGGTTTGAAAGGCGGAGAGACGGTCGTTGTCGAAGGAAGCTACGCGTTGCCGGATGGCAGCAAGGTGAAGATCAGTGAGCCGGAAGAGACCGAACCGCCGGAGAAGTGAAAGTTGGAGTCACTTCTCCGCGTTTGTCTCTGCGTCTCGGCGTCTCTGCGGTTAGCAGGACTTTCGCAGCGAACTACCCGCAGAGGCGCTAAGCCGCGGAGGTTACGCAAAAAAGAGAATTCGCAATCACAGACTCTACCGGACAGCGAAACGGGTCTAGCATTGAGACACGACGCCGCCGAAGGAGATTGGAAGACGTTTATGAGACGGACTGATTCCCGTTACCGGATAATCATCTTCATAGCCCTCGCTTTGCTAGCCGGCACATCTTGTTCCGACGCTAAACGAGACAAGAAGGAGAGCAAGCGTCCGGAACAAGCTCGCGCAGCGTTCGCTCGCGACTGGAACCGGTTTCCTGCGGTCATTGAGCGGGATACCACAGCCGAGATCGTTGCGTTGGGCGATGTTCATGGAGGTTATGAAAGGCTCGTGAGCCTTCTCTCCACTGCGGAACTCATCAAGCCGGACTCGCAATCCCCCGTTGGGTATTCCTGGTCCGGTGGCAATCGACTGCTCGTTTGTACAGGCGACTTGATAGACAAGGGCACTCGCTCGATGGAAGTCATCGACCTTGTGAGAGCGCTGGAAGCCCAGGCCCCTGCCTCTCATGGAGAAGTCGTCATCACTCTTGGAAACCATGAGGCCGAGTTCCTGGCTAATCCCGAGAAAAAGAAAGCAGCCGAATTTCGCGATGAGCTTAGCAACAAAGGAATGGACCCAGACAGGGTCGCGATGGGAGAGACGGACTACGGAGAATGGCTGATGAATCGGCCCTTCGCCGCCAGGATCAATGATTGGTTTTTCGCTCACGGTGGCGACACGTCAGGCAAAACGATCAACGAGATAGCCGAAGGGTTTCGAACCGCAGTCGATCGGGGTTATTGGGGTTCAGCTTTCATCATTGGTGACGACTCTCTGCTCGAGGCGCGGGAGTGGTGGAAGGGAGAAGGTAAGTCCAGGGAACTTCTGGACAACTACCTGGCGGCGCTCAACTGCAAGCATATAGTTTTCGGTCACGATCCGAGTGCTTTTCACGACAAAGGCGAGATCGGGCAGGATAAAGACGGAAGAATCTTCATGATAGATGTAGGTATGTCTCCCGCGATCGACTACAGCAAAGGCGCACTGTTACTGATAAACACCTCTGGTGGTGAAAAGGTAGCAACCAGCTTGGACGCCGAGGGGAAAAAGAGAGAAATATGGCGGGGACCGAGTTCTAAGCAGGCCAGGTAGTTAGGGGAAGCAGACCTCATCCCAGTCATTGAATAACATCCCTCGCAGCTCGTCTGTATCGCTTGAGAATTCTAGTTTGCCTTGGTCCAGTTCACTCACGCTAAGAACATAGCCCTCGTATATTTCATCCCGTCTGGCTTCAATCAAATATCGTTCGATTAGCTGGTGAAGTTCCTGCTTTTCCTGGATCGACAGCGCCTTCACGTCTTCGACGATTTCAGCGAAGCTGGGGCTCATCTGGCTACGTTCTTTGGGCACTGCTTCAAAATACATTTCTTGTTCACCGGCTGCAACTCGGGAGGTACCATCGAATGCGCATCAGACTTTCGCACATACCCACCTCGTCAGAGGTGGGTCCGTGATGGTTCAGCCTACACACCGCTCGGCGCGCTCTCGCGTTTCTTCATACCCACCTCGTCAGAGGTGGGTCCGTGTTGTTA
>JBBPIE010000012.1:76222-76593 GCA_038040485.1 Candidatus Onstottus arcticum | reverse complement strand
TCTGCGCGCTCTCGCGTTTCTTCATACCCACCTCGTCAGAGGTGGGTCCGTGATGTTACGGCCTACACCGCTCTGCGCGCTCTCGCGTTTCTTCATACCCACCTCGTCAGAGGTGGGTCCGTGATGTTACGGCCTACAACATCGGCAACGAACTTTGAGTCGGCAGTTTATTGTGCCCGCTGCGGGGGTGAGATAAACCGGGATAGTAGCACAGTGCTTCCTGTAGGCCTTAACATCAGCGACCCACCTCTGACGAGGTGGGTATGCACACATCGTGACGGGCAAAGCGGAGAGCCGCGCAGTAGGCTTAAAACATCAGCGACCCACCTCTGACGAGGTGGGTATGCGCACATCGTGACGAGCAAAGCGGA
>JBBPIE010000012.1:0-76122 GCA_038040485.1 Candidatus Onstottus arcticum | reverse complement strand
GAGCCGCGCAGTAGGCTTAAACATCAGCGACCCACCTCTGACGAGGTGGGTATGCACACATCGTGACGAGCAAAGCGGAGAGCCGCGCAGTAGGCTTAAACATCAGCGACCCACCTCTGACGAGGTGGGTATGCGCGAAAGACTGACGCTCACCCGCTATCAAAAACAGATTCTATCGCGGCGACAGGTATTCTGTGATCTCAAGGTTCATCCGGTCGATTTCAGCGAGATAGCCTCCCGCTGACGCCCGGTAATTCTGGGCATCGCTTTCCATCCGTTGTAGTGTTTCGACCTGCTGTTGGAAATAGGCAATGCGTTCCTTCATCGCCTGAAGTTCTTGATCATTCTGGATCATCATCGCCACCCCAGCTCGCCTTCAGAAACGGACGGAACTCTATTCCATCGCCACCTGGCCTAACGTCGCGGAATTGTCTTGCCTTCTCAGATGACAACTCAAGAACTAAGCATGCCTTCTCGGGACGAATCACGAGTTGCTTCTCATGCGTCTCAAAGAAAAGCTTTGGAACCTGTAGATGATGGAGGATGCCGGATCGGCTGTCGTACAGAAGCAGGTTGATAGTGAGATCACCGGCTTGAGCGAGTTTGGTCTGCGGTATTTCGAGCCACCAGACCTCTTTCGCGGCGTTGATGTTGGCGAAGTGGGTACTGCTTCGCCTGAGGCCTGAAGCGCCTTTCTGTCTGGCTGCGCAGGCAATCGCTTCCGATCTATTCATCACTCACCTATGGTCGATCTGCTAGATTCGCAGACCGCGGTAGCAAAAACGCCAGAATCCTATCGCGGTTAGAGCGTCCACTCAAGTTGACTCCCATGATTCGATCAAGTATACCAAGGGTTACCTGCGATGCTGAGCCTGTTAGCTAACCAACCTGCGTTCTTGCGCCACGCAACAAGTCAGCTAAGGCTGCAGCGCTTAGCCGTCCGACTCAATATTCCTAGTGGTTCAATCGCAAACGAGACGGCACACACTATTGTAGGTACGTCCATCTCTCGGTCGGCTCCTAAGGGAGAGCAACTGTGAGCCTGGCGGGGGTCGTCTCCAATCAATCACGCGCGGTCGTTGTATTGGTCGGGCTGCTTTGCGCGGCTGGGCTCTATGCCGCGTTTCAACTTCCCGTAGCCATCTTCCCTCAAACTGATTTTCCTCGCGTTGTAATAATCATCGACGACGGCGTCGTCCCCGCTCAACAAGTCCTCGTGTCGGTCACTCGTCCGATCGAAGAAGCGATGAACGGACTTCCCGGCGTAAATCGGATTCGCTCGACCACGCAACGCGGCGGATGTGACATCAGTCTCTTTTTTGATTGGAGCGTCGACATAGCCGAATCGCTCCAACTCGTTCAAGAGCGACTCTCCCAACTGGTTTCAAGCCTGCCGCCGACGGCTTCGATACGCCGCGTCGAGCGACTGACGTTCGCCGTCTTTCCCGTAGCCGGCTACAGCCTGACTTCCGATGATCGCGATCCCGCAAGTCTTCGCGACATCGCCAACTACACAGTCAGGCCGCGGCTCACTCGGCTCGCGGGTGTCGCTTCCGTGGCAGTCGCGGGCGGAGAGACGCGCGAGTTCCACGTGACAGTTGATCCCGGAAGGCTGGCCGCGCGGGGCGTCTCGCTCGACCAGGTCGTGGACGCCGTCAACAAAGCAAACATCATCGCGTCGCCGGGACTTGTAGAGGAAAACCATCAACTGGAGCTGATGCTGGTCAGCGGCCAGGCGAAAAAGCCCGAAGAGTTGAACTCGATTGTCGTCGCGGTTGTGAACAACGCGCCTGTTACGGTCGCAGACATTGCAACAGTCGGCGAAGGCGTAGCGCCGAACTACACGATCGTCACCGCCGATGGCCACCGCGCAGTGCTGCTCAACATCACTCGCCAGCCCGAGGCAAACACGGTCGAGGTCGTCGACGAAGTGAAGGCGGAACTTGCGGCGATGCGCTCGCAGCTCCCGAAGGACGTATCAGTCGCGCCATACTACGATCAGTCACTGCTGGTGCGCGCGTCGATCACCTCGGTTCGCGATTCGATCCTGATCGGCCTTCTTCTGTCGGTTGGCATCCTCTACGGTTTTCTGCGAAACGCGGGAACGACCTTCGTTGCTGTCCTCGTGATTCCAGTGACAGTGCTGGCGACGTTTCTCGCGATGTGGCTTGCAGGACTGAGCTTCGATTTGATGACGCTGGGCGGCGTCGCGGCGGCAATCGGTCTGGTCATTGATGACGCGATAGTAGTAGTCGAGAACATCTACACGCACCGCGCGCGCGGCGAGTCCCGGCGTGACGCGGTTCAGCTTGCGGTGTCGGAGATAACCGTTCCCATCATCGGCTCGACAGTCACACCAGTGGTTGTCTTTCTGCCGCTGACGCTTTTGACGGGAGTGACCGGCGTCTTCTTTCGCTCACTTGCGCTGACGATGGCGGTAGCCCTGCTGACCTCGCTTGTGCTGGCGCTTTCGTTCACTCCGGTGCTCGCCGAGCGATTCATCACGCCGAAAAAACGCGCGAAAGTTGAGGAAGACAGCCTATCGGGGCTGGAACTCGAAGGTGAGCTTGCGGCGGAAGAGCGCGAAGAGAGCCGCGAGCAAGGAAGATTGTTGCGCGCGATCGTCCGGCGCTACGAGTGGTTGCTCGAAAAAGCGCTCGACAACCGGCCGGCGGTGATCGTTGTATGCGTTGTAGTGATTGGGTTGTCGTACCTGGTCTACAGAAATCTCGGCTCGGAGTTCTTGCCCGAGTTCGACGAAGGCGCGTTTGTGCTGGACTACTTCACACCGGCGGGAACTTCGCTCGCGGAAACGGACCGGATACTAAAGCACGTAGAAGAGATGTTGAAGGACACTCCCGAAGTCGAAAGCTACTCGCGGCGCACCGGGTTGCAGCTTGGCCTGTTTATCACCGAGCCAAACACCGGAGATTTCCTGGTGAAGCTCAAGCCCGGCCGCAAGCGTTCGACCGAAGAAGTCAAAGACGATCTTCGCAAAGAGATCGAGCAAACCGAGCCCGCATTGTCTCGCGTTGAATTGCCGGGCATCCTCGGCGATCTGATAGGCGATTTGACCAGCGAGCCTCAGCCTGTCGAGATAAAACTCTTCAGCGAAAACGCGGCGGCGCTAGAGCAGAAAGCCGCCGAGATCGAAGGAGTCATCAAGAAAATCCCGGGTATCGTGGATACGTTTGACGGCGTGACGGTGAGCGGTCCGGCGATTACCTTCAAAGTAGACCCGCAGCGCGCCGCCGGGCTGGGCGTCAACGCGACGGACATTGCGAACACGGTGACTACGGCAATGACCGGCGACGCGAGTTCAGTGATCATTCAGCAGGACCGTTTGATCAACGTGCGCGTGGTTCTGCCGGAGGAATCGCGCTCGTCGCTTGATGCGCTGCGCGCGCTTCCGATTCGCTCAGCCACAAAGAACACGATGTTTCGACTGGACCAGGTGGCCGACGTTGAGTATGACAAAGGACAGACGGAGATCGCGCGAGATGGATTGCGACAGACGGTCGGCGTGACCGCGCGGCTCGAAGGGGTCGATCTCGGTTCGGCGATCGGCGCAATCCAGGCAAAGCTTGCGAAGGAAGTGAAGCTCCCGCCGGGTATGACTCTCGAGTACGGCGGGTTGTACCGCGAGCAACAGGCCAGCTTCCGCGAGATGACGATGGCGCTCGGGCTTGCGGTAGTCCTCGTCTTCATAACCCTGTTGATCGAGTTTCGTTCGTTTGCACATCCGGCCGCGATCGTGACGGGGGCGGTGCTTGCGTTGAGCGGCGTGCTGGCGGCGCTCCTGATAACGCACACGACGCTGAACGTAGTTTCCTACATGGGAATGATCATGGTCGTAGGGATCGTAGCAAAGAACGGAATCCTGATGCTCGACGCGGTCGAGGATCATCTGACTGCGGGCGATACGCTCAGGGAGGCGTTGCTTAGATCCGGGCGGCGAAGGTTCAGACCGGTACTGATGACTTCGCTCGCGGCGATGCTCGGGATGCTGCCGTTAGCGCTGGCGCTCGGGTCAGGCGCGGAGATGTTACAAGCCCTGGCGATCGCGGTGATCGGAGGATTGATGGTGGCTCTGTTGTTGTCGCTTGTTGTGACTCCGACGGTCTATGCAATGCTGCGAAGGAACCCGTAACTGGCCGCGTGACATGCGTTTCGTGAGCGATCGAATTGGCAAGAACCCGTGCGCTCACGAGCGGTATGGCTGTCATAGGCCATGGCAACCGAGACGAATGCTGCGACGTGAGGCAACGCTCGATCGAGGTCAACCAAAGACGCGGTCGTAGACTTCACGAATCGCAGATGTGTGACTGGCGACGGCGCGCTCCAGTTCTTCAACCGAAGCCAGGCCCATCGCGCGCGTGAGGTCTCCCATCGCAACAGCCGAAGTCGGAAGCGCCGGTCGAGGCCGATCCATCAGCAAGCGCATCCAGTGATCCAGCTTTCTCAGGAACCAGTACCCTTCAAACAGAATTTGCGCCGAGCCTGGATCAAGCGCGCCGAGTTCACCGAGGTGTTTGATCAGCGCAGTCGTGCCTTGCCCGGTCGGAAAATAGATTCGGTCGCGAAGCTGAATGTAGCGCGTGATGAAATAGACGTCGGTCATCCCGCCCTTACCCCACTTGATGTCGGGCCTCGAGTCGCTCGCTTTCTCCCTCTCGAGCCGCGTTCGCATCGCCGCCAGCTCTTCTTTCAATGAGGAGTTGCGCGCGGCTGCGTCAAAACAAGCTTCGCAGATCGCGGTTCGCGCGCGTGCTCCGAAGCGCAAGTCGCCCGTGACCTCGCGCGCCTTCAAGTAGGCCGAGTGCTCCCACGCTGACGCGCGTGTGTTGAGGTAAGCGACCAGGCTCGTAAGCCCTTGCGCGAGCGCGCCGCTCTTTCCCTCAGGCCGCAGCCGAAGATCCACGCGATAAAGCAGGCCCTCCCGCGTGATCGACGACAACACCCGCACCAGTTGCGAAGTGAACTTTGCATAGAACTCTTGTGGCGAATGAAAGCCTCGGAGCGCTCCGGTTGAGTCGCGGTCAACAAGCGTCGCAGGCGGCCACTGTGCTTCGTCGTCGAACACGACCAGTAAGTCGAGGTCCGAACCGTAATCCATCCCCGCGTGTCCGAGCCGTCCAAGCCCCAGAACTGCAAAGGGGAGGTCAGCGGGAAGTGGTCGGTGGTCAGTGGTCAGTGGTCGGTGGCCGGTGATGACTCGTCGGCGGTCAAGCGTCAGCCCCATTGATTCAAGAGCGATTTCGACGGCAATAGACAACGCCGCTTCCGCAAGCGACGTTTGTTCGACATTACTCGCCCGCAGCGCATCGTCGCTTGCCGACAACCGACCAACATCCGCTGACCTCTCACCGCTGGCCTCTGACCGCTGACCTCTGGCCTCTGACCTCTGACTTCTGACCTCTGACCTCTGACCACTTGCCGCCGCCATATCTCTGCAACCGATTCTCATCACCAGCCGAAGCCAGACTCGCCGCAGCGCGTCAGCTCGCGAGGACGCCTCAACCTCCCCATCGGTTGCGGCGCAGATGACTCGATAAAAGTTTGAAGGGCTGCCAGGGTCATCGGTCTCGGCAAGGACCCCGGCAAGCGCAGGCCGAGAGACAAGGATGTGCGCAAGGTATTGACTGCCGAGCACCATCACCAGCCGCTCGGCCAAAGTCACCCAATCGCTTTCGCCGGCTGGCGAACCAGGAAATTGCTCGCCGCGATAGCTTGCCAGCGACTCAGCCCACGCCGTCAGATTCCGAAGCGCTCGAGACGGGTTGACCGCCGAAGACAGCGCCGACTTGATTGCCTCATCAATCGCGCCGATAGTGAACTGCCGTCCTGTGTCACGGGCTCCCGCTTCAATCAGCTTGTTCAACGCTGTGTCGGCGCGCCGAATGAGCCGGTCAATCTCTTCGGCTGGCTCTTCGGCTGGCTCTTCGGCTGGCTCTTCGGTTGCCGATTCATCTGTCGAGGCTGATTCGCCGGCGTGTTGGCGGGCCGGCGCGTCTTTCGACTCACCCATCGAAGCGAACACGCGATCGTAGATCGCGCGCACCGACGACGTGTGAGCTTCGAGGTCGGAAAGAAACGCCGCGGCCGGATCGGCTTGCTGGTAGCCGCACCTCCGGGCAAGCAGATCCAACCGTTCGCTCGCCGCCGGCAGCCGATGTGTCTGCGCGCCGTGTTCCATTTGCAAGCGGTGCTCGGCCTTTCGTAGGAACTCGTACGCCGCCGAGAGCTGAGCGCACTCCGTCTCGCTCAAGTAATGTTTCTCGGCAAGCCGGCCGAGCACGATCAATGTCTGCGCCGAGCGCACCCACGGCTCGCGGCCGCCCCAGGCGAGCTGCAATGCCTGAACGATGAACTCGATCTCTCGAATGCCGCCCCGGCCCAGCTTTACGTTGAAGCCCCCGCCCCGGGTCGCGACGCTTCGATCTATCTTCTCTTTCGCGCGTCGCACGTCGGCAACTGCGCCTGGAAGCGCCTCAGGCGCAAACACAACATCGCGCACCATCTCAAGAAAGCGGGACACCACTCTCTCGCTCCCCGCCGACACTCGCGCGCGAATCAGCGCTTGGCGCTCCCAGTTCTGGGCCTTCTCGCGATAGTAATCGGCTGCGCGTTCGATCTCCCAAACCGTGTCTCCGTCCCGCCCGTAAGGCCGAAGCCGCAGATCGATCCGATAGACCGATCCCTCACCCGAGTTGCTCCCGATCAGTTGGACGATTTGCTCGGCGACACCGGCGAAGAACGCTTTGTTTGTGATTGACGAATCGGCGTTGCGGCCATCTCCGGCCGTGACGCCGTCGCCCGAGTAGAGAAAAAGCAGATCCACATCCGACGCGTAGTTCAGCTCGCGGCAGCCAAGCTTGCCCAGCGAGACAACCGCGAACTCCGCTTGCTCGATGCGTCCGCGCTCGTCGCGAATCTGCGGCGCGCCGTGACGATTCGCCCTCTCCTGATACGAAACGGCAAACGCGTGGCCGAGTATCACGTCCGCAAGGTTCGATAACTCGTCCGTGACTTCGGCCAGCGTCGCGCGAGCCACACAGTCGCGGAGGAATATCCTCAGCAGCTCTCTTCGCTTGAATCGCGCCAGCTTAGTCCGAAGGTCTCGATCGATCGCGCCGGTCACGAACCGCGCCATCTCCTGTCGAAGCTGCTCGGTTGACTTGACTCGATCCAGCTCTCGATCTTCGCGCTGAAGCCACGAGATGTGTTCAGGATGTCGAAGCAAAGTCTCGCCAAGGTAAGGACTGTGGGCGGCAATCGTAAGCAGCCGCGCCAGCAAATGTTGATGGCGGTCGAAGTCGATCGGCGGCGGGGGATCGACCCCGCGCAATCTCGTCAGAAATGTCCGCGCCCCGGCCGGATCGGGAAGAGTGGTGATGAAAGCTTCTATCTCGGCGGACTCGGGCTTGCGCATCACGAGCATAATCTAGCACAGGCGCGCACCGGACGATTATGGAGTGCGGCGACTTGTCGCAGCTTTGGAGTTGCGATGATCGGTTTGTTCGCGCGCTGAATGTCAATCAAATTCAAAAGCGGCGACAAGTCGCCGCACTCCAAAGGAGAGAACTGTTGATAAAGTCCAACCCGCCGCTTACAATCTCGATTCGCTTAGCAAGACTGGAATACGAGGTAAAGAATGCGGCTTTTCATCACGGGCGGGGCGGGCTTCATCGGCTCGAACTTTATTCGCCAGGTCCTCACAAACAATCCCGACTATAGCGTCGTCAACTTCGACAAGCTCACCTACGCCGGCAACCTCGACAATCTTCGCGATGTCGAAACCCGCCGGAACTACTCGTTTGTGCGAGGCGACATCTGCGATCGCGCAGCTCTCGACGAAGCAATACCCGGAGCCGATATCGTTGTCAACTTCGCGGCCGAGTCTCACGTGGACCGCTCGATCGAGCACGCCGCCGACTTCATTCAAACAAACGTGCTTGGCACGCAGACGCTCCTCGATGCGGCCCGAGCCGCAGGAGTCTCGCGCTTCGTTCAGATATCGACCGACGAGGTGATGGGCTCGTGTCACGAAGGAGGCTACTTCACAGAAGCATCAGCGCTCGAGCCAAACAGCCCATACGCGGCTTCCAAAGCCGCGGCCGAGCATCTTGTTCGCGCGGCTCACGTGACTTTCGGCCTCGATGTTGTGACAACGCGAGCCTCGAACAACTACGGTCCTTACCAGTTTCCCGAGAAGCTGATTCCGTTGATGATCACCAACGCGATGGACGACAAGCCGTTGCCGGTCTACGGCGACGGATTGAACGTGCGGGACTGGCTTTACGTGGAAGACTGCTGCAGCGCGATCGATGCCGTTATGCATCGCGGCCGAAGCGGAGACGTTTACAACATAGGGTCGCGAGCCGAGAAGAACAACCTCGAAGTCGTTCATACGCTTCTCGATCTGCTTGGCAAGCCGCGCACGCTAGTCAAGTTCGTCACCGACCGGTTGGGTCACGACCGCCGGTACGCGACCGATCCCGTAAAGCTCGAAACCGAACTGGGCTGGACTCCAAGGGAAACATTCGAAAGCGGCATCGAGAAGACCGTGCGCTTCTATCGGGACAACACCGAGTGGGTAGCGAACACGCGCTCGGGAGCTTACCTCGAGTACTACGAACGGATGTACAGCCAGCGGTAAAGCCTCCGGTCTGATACTCGCGCGAACAATGCCAGACAAATCCAAAGAGACAAGGCGAGCGCTTGTCGCGGGCGGCGAGGGACTGCTTGCTCGCACGTTGCGAGCGAGTCTCACGGCTTCAGGCTGGGAAGTATTTGCACCCTCGCACGCGGAGTTGGATATCACTGACGAGGAACAAGTGCAGCGAGCGTTTGCTGATTTCAAGCCGGACTTTGTCATCAACTGTGCCTCGACTGGCGACGTCGATCGTTGCGAACGCGAGCCCGGCTGGGCGTATGCGGTTAACGAGCTTGGACCGAGGCTGCTGGCTCGCGCCTGCAATAAGACAGGCGCGGAGATGTTTCACACAAGCACTGACTATGTGTTCGATGGAACAAAGCAAGGCTTCTATACACAGGAAGATGAGCCCAGGCCGCAAAGCGTCTACGGGCAATCGAAGCTTGCGGGCGAGTTAGCAGTCCGCGAAGAGGCCCAGCGCTTTTACATCATTCGAACGTCGTGGCTGTTCGGCGTCGGCGGCAAGAATTTCGGCAGCCGCATTTTCGAATACGCAAAGAAGCCGCCCCTCAAAGGCGTCGTGGATCAAACTTCAATTCCGACCTACGCGCCCGACCTTGCCCGGCGAATTGAAGAAATCATTGCGTTCGGCGCGCACGGACTTTACCACGGAACAAACACCGGGGTCGGGACTTGGTACGAGTTCGCGAAGCTGGCGCTGGAGCTCGCAGGGATCAATGATGTCCAAATTGAACAGGTCAGGCGAGCGGACCTCAAACAGCTTGCGCCTCGTCCGGGAAACTCGGCGATGAGGTGTTTGCTTTTAGAGAAGATAGGACTTGCGCCCTTGCGTCACTGGCGCGACACCGTTCCGGAGTTTGTGCGCGAGGCCCACACTGCTTCAGGCGCTTTCTGAAGGCTTGGCATTCCGCCCATAAGCCGAGGTCATCTCACTCAGCTTTTCACTCAACGCCGGCGTCAGCGCGCCCGCCTTGAAGCGCCAACCCCAATTCCCCCGCTCGCTGGCCGGCAGATTCATCCGCGCGCTCGAATCCAACCCCAGCACGTCTTGAAGAGGAACGATCGCCACATCCGCCACCGAAGAAAGCGCCGCTCGAATAAAATCCCAGTGCACGTCTCGCCCGGTGCTGTTCAGATACTTCAGACAGTAATCCCGCTCCCTGTTGACCTGAGCCTTATCGCGAGTCGAGCCGACACCTGCCTTGCTGTTGAACCATCCGACCACGGTGTCGCTGTCGTGCGTCCCGGTGTACACGGTTGTGTGGCGAGCATAGTTGTGCGGCAAGTGCTGGTCGGTAGAATCGCCGCCGAATGCGAACTGCAACACGCGCATGCCCGGCAGTCCTAACCCGTCCCGCAAGGCTTCGACATCGGGAGTTATGACGCCAAGGTCTTCGGCGATGATCGGCAACTCTCCGAACTCCTTCTTGAGAGCGGCGAACAGCTCCGTGCCGGGAACTGGGACCCACTTCCCGTGTTCGGCAGTCTTGTCACCAAACGGCACTTCCCAACATGCCGCGAATCCCCTGAAGTGATCGATGCGAATAAGGTCGGTCATCCGAAGCGCCGCGCGCACGCGCTCGATCCACCAGAGAAATCCCGTCGCGCGCATTCGCTCCCAATCGTAAAGCGGATTGCCCCAAAGCTGTCCCGTCTT
This sequence comes from Candidatus Onstottus arcticum, assembly GCA_038040485.1. Lineage (GTDB taxonomy): Bacteria > Acidobacteriota > Blastocatellia > UBA7656 > UBA7656 > Onstottus_B > Onstottus_B arcticum. The sequence continues at coordinate 65,788 of JBBPIE010000012.1, read as the reverse complement.
GCTGAAGTAGTCGGGCGGGACGCCGGCGACCACTGTGGGACTGCCCTCCTTATTGAGCTTGAAGAGTTCAGGATGAATCCAAACGTCGGCCGAGTCGTACGCTACAAAGATCGGCATGTCACCGATAATGCTGACGCCTTTGTTCGCGCTGTAATGCTTCAGCTCGCTCCATTGTTTGAAGAACAAGAACTGAAAAAACTTATGAGCCTCGATGTCCTCTCTGAGCCTGGTCCGCGCCGAAGCCAATGCTTTCGGATCGCGCTTCACAAGCTCGCGGTTCCAGTTGTTCCACGCAGCGCCGCCGTGTGCATCCTTGATCGCCCGGTAGAAAGCATAGTCGTCGAGCCAGAGCGACTCAGCTTCACTGAAGCCTTCAACCTCGCGTCGCAGGCTCGCGCCCGAGCCGCGCTTGAAGTTCTCAAAGGCGCGAGCCAACAGAGCGTTCTTCCACTCGATAACCGGCCCGAACTCGACCCGCTCGTTTGAGAACTTGGGAGCTGAAACCAGATCATTAGCTGACAGCAGACCGTATTCGATCAATCGCTCAGGGCTGATCAGAGTAGTCTTGCCGGCGAACGCCGAGAAGCACTGGTAGGGCGAGTTGCCAAAGCCGGTTGGACCCAGCGGTAGAATCTGCCACAAGCTTTGGCCGCTCTCGGCAAGGAAGTCGACGAACCTGTACGCCTCCGAGCCGAAGTCGCCGATGCCGAACCTGCCCGGCAGTGAAGTAGGGTGCAAGAGAATGCCGCTGGATCTTGGGAGTCTCATTCAGTCTTCAGTTCCGTCCGCAACCCCGAAAGGGTTGCAGCCCAGTCGGAATCGGCGGCGGCGCTTTTTGGGAGTAAGCCTTCATCGCAGCGCAGACCATCACGGCCGCCACGATCGGTAGAAGGATCTTTGTTCTCATGGGCGCCAGCTTATTACGTTTTGTGTGACGGAGACAAATGTCAGGCTGCGAGCTGATTCGACTCTTCTCTGCGCAAACCTCGGCGTCTCAGCGTCTCTGCGGTTAGTTAGCATTGAAGGCAGAAGACCACGAGAGCCCCGGCGCTTCCCTTCTCCAACGTTGTTCGTGCTATGATTCCCGCCGGACGATCCCAGCGCTCACCCCTTCATGGCGGTTCTTGTAATGTATAAAGCCATTGGTCTGATCGTCGCTCTCGCATCCGCGTTTTCTAACATCGGGTTCACTTCAGCACAGGAGCAATCACCTTCATCCGCTCAACGCCCGGCACCCGTCCCGGAAGAGTCGCTCAAGCTGAGCGCCGATCTCGTTCTGGTTGACGTGCTGCCCGTTCAAAAGAAAACCGGGCGCATCATCGGCAACCTTCAGCCGGCCGACTTCACCGTCTACGAAGACGGCGTCAAACAATCAGTTCCGTACTTCAGCAAAGAAAAGCTCCCGGTCTCGATCGTCGTGCTGGTCGATCGCGCGGGCTGCGTCAACCCGTTCAACGAACAGATTCGCGCCGCTACCATCAAAGCCATCGGCCATCTGAAGCCCGAAGACGAAGTGGCGATAATGACCTTCTCAAACAAGGTCGCGCTCGTTCAGCCGTTCACCCGCGATCGCAGCCTCATCGCAGACAGAATCACCAACGTCGAGCGGCAGCATCGAAGCGAACAGCATTACTTCAACGCTGCGATTTATGAAGCTTCAGAGTACATGAAGAAAGCGGCCAATCCCGGCGGCCGTCGCGCGATCATCGTGCTGACCAGCCTCGAAGCGAGCATCGACTTCTCGAAGGTCTCGGAGAAAGAGGCGCTCGACTCGGTGCTTGAATCGGGGGCGGTGGTCTCAGGCATCCTTGTACAGACGGTGGGAGGGCGAATCGATCAGGGCATTCGCGGCAAGCCTACGAGCTGGTTGCGACACCTTGGATTGCGCGCGGGCAGTCTCAAGATGTTCGTCGAAGAAACGGGAGGCGAACTGACCGGCGCTCCGCCGGCCCAGATCGATCCGACGATGAACCGGCTTGTCGACAACATCTCTCAGAGCTACTCGCTCGCGTATTCTCCTACGAACACCGCGCGGGATGGCAAGCGCCGCCGCATTCGAGTTGAGATTTCGCCCGACGTCGAGAAGCGCGAAGGAAAGACCGTTCTGCTTTCTCGCAAAAGTTACGTTATGGGCAAGGAACCGGTGGCCAAGAAATGAGGTAGCGCACGCTGCCAGCTTGCGCAAAGACCCCTTTGATTTGTCGAGTCAATGCGACCCTACCGAAACGTCCGTGCACTTCAAAACCCGCGCGAGTTGTTGGTACACTGCCGGTCTGCGAGAAACAAAACATGCCAACTAAGACAACGTTCGCAAGACTATCGGCCGGTGCCTTACTCGCTCTTTGTTTGGCGACGGCCTCGGCCTTCGGTCAATTTGCGCCGCAGGTCAGCGGAACGACCGCGCAGCTTCGCGGAGTTAGCGCGGTCAGCTCGACGGTCGCGTGGGCGAGCGGCAGCAACGGGACTTTTCTTCGAACAACCGATGGCGGAGCGAAGTGGACTGCGGCAACAGTCACGGGCGCGGCGGCGCTGGACTTCAGAGACGTGGAAGGCGTTGACGCAAACACGGCATACCTACTTGCAACGGCCGGCAAGATCTACAAGACCACGGATGGCGGCGCGAGCTGGGTTCTTCAATACAACAACACGGCGCCCGGAGTGTTCCTCGATGCGTTTGCCTTCTGGGACGCGCAACACAGTATCGCGCTTGGCGATCCGATGGACGGACGATTCCTGCTGCTGACGACCAGCGACGGCGGCAAGAACTGGAATAAAGTTGCCGGCGCAAACATTCCGCCATCGATTGCGGACGAAGCGGCGTTTGCTGCGAGCGGGACTTGCCTGGTCGTCGGTGGAAAACAGAACGCCTGGTTCGGAACTGGTGGGCGCGCGGCTCGGGTGTTTAGATCCACAGACCGGGGACGTACGTGGAAGGTTTCGGGCACTCCAATCACGAGCGGCGCGGACTCAACGGGAATCTTCTCGATCGCGTTCAGAGATTCAATGCATGGAATCGTTGTCGGCGGCGACTACAAGAATCAGACTGAAGCCAAAGCGAACGCGGCCCAAACGACTAACGGCGGTGTGACGTGGAACCCGCTTGCGTCTCGACCTGATGGATTCCGTTCGTGCGTAGCTTTCGCGCCGGGAACCAAGAAGGTCGTGGCCGTCGGCCAGACGAAGTGCGACTTCTCTACTGATGACGGTGCAAGCTGGAGCGCACTGGGCAAGGATGGCTACCACAGCATAAGCTTCAGCCGGTCACGGACCGGCTGGGCAGTCGGCGCCGACGGCAGAATCGCCAAACTTGAGGGCACGCGCTTGCAGGGCCGTTGACTGCAAACCTCGAAGTGCGGTGATAAGGACCGCACGAACTTTTCTCATCAGTATGCGCAGCAATCGTAAGAGCCTGCGTCCCCCTCTTCGGGAGCCGATCAGACTGCCGCTACTGCTTCGGGAACTTTGGGTCCGCTTTTACTTCGTTGAGCTGCTTGGTATGGCGCTCGCTGTGCGCGCCGATAAACAGGATCCGTTGATAAGCATCGAGCTTCTTGAACAGCCCGCTGTCGACTGCGTGCGCTCTGAGGTCGGGCGTGTTCTTCAGTAGATCGATCGTCTTCGCGCGGCTTTCAAGAAAGTGCTTCAGCGCGGCTTCGGGCGAGCCAAACTGGTTCGTCGGCCGCAACTGCTCGGGCGCCTGGAACTTTTTCGAGCGGTCGGGAATCACCTCGAGCACCATATCGTCTGTCTTCTTCAAGTCACGATCGGGCGCTGGCGGAGCCTTCTTGATCTGGTCCTCGGCAACCTGGCGCAACAAGTCTTCGCTTGCGGCGATGTGCTCCATCGCCTGGGCGACCGACCATTTGAAAGGCGAAGACCTGAAGTTCCACTGCGCCTCCGAGAGCCCGCGAGTCGCATCCGCGACGTCCTTCTTGGTTCTTTCCAGATACTGCAATGCGCGGTCGAGGTCGGGTTGAGAAAGCGTCTGCGCCTCCGCGCCACTGAGGACAACCAACAACGCTGCCAGGCTGGAGACGACTATTCTCGTCATGACTCTTGTCCTTTCGTTATGCGGTCTCGCGCGTGGCTCTATGGCGGAGACGCGGCAAGGAAGTTTAACCCCACATCACTTAAAGAAATCGAACCCGCGAATGAGTTTGACCGGACAATAATACTGGATCGCTTTGAAATCATCCCAGCATCAGGAGCTTTTACCGTGATGTTGTTCGTAGGCTAACCGGAAGGCCTTGGGAATGAGTTTCTTCGTCTTCTCTGGAAGCTCCGGCGCAGATTGTTTGCGCCGCTTGGGTCGCTGCTTTGCTGTCTGCCCGTTCTTTCTTGCCGGCGTTTCCCTGCTCATGCCCTTTCTCCTTCTCGCTCTAATCGGAAACTACCATACCATAGCAGTGTCCGCATCCGGGAAAGCAAAACGCCAGCACTCACTGCAAGAGCAGAGACGGCGCAGTGGAGCACTGATCACTTCTCATCGAGCTTTCTTCCCGCGTTCAAACTATCGAAATTCAAGATCGCATTGAACACAAGAAAGTAGCTCCCCGTGGTCTCGCCGCGCCAGATCGGGTTGTTTGAGAACAGCACCACGTGACCGCTGCCGACAGGTACGTCGATCACCGCTGCGTGTTGAGCGAGTTCGGCGCCGCCATCCAACAAGCCCGATACCAGCAAGTCTTTCGCGTCGCCATATCGAAGCACCGCGCGAGGCCTGAGCTGCGGAGGGATGACGTAGATTCCGTTGCGGCGTTGCTCGTCGGTCAGCGGCAACGCTTGCCAGGGTTCTGCCTTGGGTTCTTCCGGAGCTTCCATCCCTGCCCGGTTCTGAGGCGTGTCCGGGTCATCCGCCGTACCGCGTCCCGTCGGGCGGTCGCGAACTTCCGGTGACCGGCGGCGTCCTCCGCCGACTGTGTTGCTCAAGTTGAAGATCAGTCCTTGATCGCAATAGATCGAAAGCGAGTCACCATATCCATACGCGATCGGGCTGGTCGAATCGACGAACTTGCTTCGAAGGATCGAGCCCACTACCTTGAGCCGTTGTGAGGCCGCAACAGAAACGCCCGGCGAGAGTCCGAACTGCACCGCCAGGTTTGCCGTGTCCATCACGCTGATCAAGAGCCCGCCGCGTTTGACGAAGTTCTGCAAGTTATCGAGCCCGAGGAACCCCAGCCCCGGCCGCATATCATCCGTCGAGTCGAGCTTGCCGATGTTAGGCGTCAGCTGAGTCGTCTTCCACGGCAGCGCGTTCCCGTTCATCGGCATGCCATCGACGATTCGCTGCGGCCCCACTCCTACAGGCCCGAAGAGAATCACGTCGTACTTCGCGTTGAGGTTGTTGTCCTTCGCTACATCCTGAGTGCTGATGTAGTCATAGGGAATCTTCAACCCGTCGAGCGCGATTCGCCACCACCCTTCGTCCTGCGTGCTCAGCCAGGTGTGCAGCATCGCGATCCGCGCGGCTTTCACCGCGTGAGTCTTCACCGATGGCGGAGATTCGATGGCGAACACCTTCAGACCAAGCTCGCGAGCTGCGGTCTCCAACTCGGTTTCCGTGACGCCGCGAATGATAAACGAACCGCGATTGAACTTCTGCCCCGCGGCCTCAAACGGTTCTTCGGCTGCTTCGAACTGCACGTTCTTGAATCGATAGCGCAGAGTCATCAACGCGTTGTCGGTGTTGTGGTTGATGATAAAGACGTGCCCATTGCCGCTCAACGCTCCGGAAGCGCGCACCTCGCCGTTGACGCGTTCCATAGCTGCGTTCAGCACTGTGACGTCGGTGACCCGAACGACTTGAACATTGCCAAGCTCGCCAAAGGTCCATCCAGTGTCGTCGTAGACTTGCTTTTGCGGATCGTTGGGACTCCAGTATTGATAGTCGAGCAAGGCATCGGCGATCCGCGAGTAAGGCTGATCCATCCGAACAACATAAGTCCCGGCCGCAAACTGCCGAGTCTCGGTCTCCGGTTTCTTTGGTTCAGCCTTCGGCTCGGGTTTCTGCTCTGCAGGTTTTTGATCTGCTGGCTTTTGATCGCTCGGGCCATCCTTCGGGTCGAGCTTTTGATCGACGGGTTTTTGATCGGCCGGCTTTTGATCGGCAGCGCCTTCCTTCTTCTCCGAAACAGGTTGTTTCTTTTTCACGGTCACCGAGAACGGCGCGGTCGCTCGCGAAATCTCGCAGCCCTGCATCTGAAGAACCCTCAACAGCTCGGCTTGTGCGCCTGGCCTTGGATCGTCGGCAGGAAACACATAAGCCGCCGGACCCGCTGTCTTCGGCTTCTCGATCGAGCGCTTCGACTTGAGATAGAAGTTCTTCAGAAAGAGCTTGCTGTTCGCATTAAAGTAAGACAGCGCCGTCAGCAGTCCAGTCTCCTGGTAGTTGTTGTTGTTCCGCTGAGACCACTTGACCTTTGGCAGCGGCGGGTTCTGCCGGTACCACGTGCGCGAATACTCTTCGACAGAAAGCGTACGCTCGACGGTGTCCGCGCCAGCGTTGCCGAACGTCTCGTACAATCGGCTGATGCCGTTGTGCAGCGCCGCGATGAACATCAAATAGCCCGGCGACCACGTGTCAAACGTCCCGTGAGTGAACACACCCGGCATCCCGAACTTGGTCATCTCCGAAACGTTGTTCCATCCGATCATCTGCCATTCGTCGGCGAGTATCGGATCGATCCACGCGTTGTACGGCCCGTCGCCGACCGTGTTGTCGTAGAGATAAGGAACCGATTCGTGAAGGTCGTGAAGCACCTGCGCCTTCCACGTCATGAAAGTCTTAGCCACGTTCTGCGTTAGCTTCAAAGTCATACCCATCGCGTCGCGATTGTTGTCATGCGCCACGTAGTGACCCCAGTAGATCAGCGGCGGCCAGTTCTCGTTAGGATGCGCAAGGTGCCAGTTGTACACGTCTACCATCCGGTCTCGTCCGTCGACTTCGACGACCGGGGTGATGAGCGTAACGACGCCTTCGCGAATCGCTTTTACGTAAGGGCTCTCGTCAACCGCGAGCCTGTACGCTAACTCCATCAACGCCGTGGGCGAGCCCGTCTCGGGAGAGTGAATCGTTCCGGTGATGTAATAAATCGGAGTCGAAGCAGCGACCAACTTGTCGGCTTCATCGTCGTTCAGGTTGATGGTGCGCGGGTCGGCAAGTTTGGCCAGTCGCGCGCGATTCTCCTCAAGCCTGGCTAGATTGGCTTCCGACGTTACAGCTACGGCAATCATCTCGCGGCCTTCTTCGGTTGTCCCGATCGAGAAGACCTTCACGCGCGGGCTCGCTTTCTCGAGCATCCGCATGTAGCGATAGACCTCGTGCGAATAGGGCAGCTTGCCGGGCGCGCCCGCGATGTCGCCCAGGACTTCTTTGGGAGTCGGCACGGTTTTCGACGCCGGCAAGTAGTCTACGAGCGGCGAGAGGAAGAACGGCTCAGTCGTGTACTCGCGGATTTTTTTGGAGTACTCCTCGTCAATCGGTTGTTTCGGATCGCGCCCCGGTTTGGGCGCGCCTGCACCGCTGTTCTGTCCGGCGAGGCCTGCCTGCGCCGCGACCAGCGTAACGCAAACCAGCAGCGCTACGGCAAAGTAACGTTTGAGCATCGTTCCTCCTGGTTGATAGTGAGAGTTGGCCGGCAGCCGCCTCGACTGCCGCGCAGCAGTTTATCAGAGCGGAGTTTCCGATGCGAAGTTACGCGCGCGGTAGGTGGTGTCCTATTCTTGAGTTGGTCGGTCAATAGTAACTCCAGCCTCATTTTGACTCGGGAATCGGGTAGTTTTGATAATTCCTGCGTTGCTGAGTTTTTCAGAGTGAAGCCACCCCGTCAACTTGGCTTGCTGCGGCTGTCCCGCTATTCTTGCGTGGTCTACTCTTGCGGGGACTGTGTACTTGATGCAAGGCAATCCCAGACTGTAAGATGGGCCGCAAGCGACGAGGAGGATGGGGTTAAGGGCGAGTGTTCCAAGCCTTAATTGCGTCTGCTTCGGTTTCTCCTCTTGGGCCTTGGGCGTCACAGGTGTTACAGCTTATCCACCGAGGGTTTGGTAGCTCTGGGTCGTTGGGAAAAGACATAACAGCAAGGTTGCGAGCGCCGCAGAATGGACATGGTCTGAGTTCTGTCATAGTAGCCTCCATTAATCTCGATCAAGATGAGAAAGAAGACTCGAACCGGATTGCTCATCACCATTGTTGGTGGAGTCGTAGCTGCGGTTGCGGCGTTCTTTCTTCCGAAGGTCTATCCAAGAGCCCTTGGCTTTCTCAGGTGGGCTCGTGATGCTTTGTTGGGCTTGATACATATTCAAGTCCCGCTTTGGCTGCTGGTGCTTATTCCGCTTTGTATATGGATTGTGGTCTGTCTGTATCGCGCTGCAACCGGAACCGATGAGAAGTCCGTGGACTTGCCGGAGAACAGCTATCTCCGTGACTCCTTTGATGAGTTTCCCGGTATCGAGTGGGAATGGACTTGGCTTGATGGGAAACCGGGACGGCCTAAGCCTTTCTGTCGCCGGTGTAGTACGGCGCTGCAACGTAAGGTAGATCGTGCGGGCCTTGTCGATGTGAGTTACTACGGCAAACAGCCCATCACGGAGAGACTTGTATGCACGCGGTGTAACACTACGCTGTACAGTTACGTTGGGGACGAAGGTACAATCGTGTCGCTCGCCAGGGATGTCAGAGATGGCTATCTCCGTAGTGGTAGATGGAAACAGAGAGTGGAAGAGCAGCAACAGATCGCAAAGGACAAGGCCAGCGATTGACCGTTTTAGAACCGGATGGAGGATGCTTTGTGTCGTCGAGATGAGGATGGGAGCAAGAGGGATGCTGCAAAAACTAAAAGAACTGCTACTAGAGCATACATTGACGCTAGTAGTAATCCCAGCGCTAGTCCTATTTGGAACGCTTTTGTGGGCGGTGTTCCCGCCACTATTCGAGCCCCTTTGGTTGCGACTAGAGCCCCGGATGCTACAAAGAATATTAGGCTTAGCGCTTTTAGCAATATTGGTACTTCTGGCATATGTGCTCTATCTCCATCATCGGTTACGCAACAGATTAAGAGTTGTGTTCGGTATTAAATGGGATCGCAACTTGACGGCTTATTGCCCTGGCTGCGATAAACCCCTCACCGAGTATAAAGAAGGGCGGTCCCACACCGGCCCGCATTTCTCATGTCTAACCTGCCACAGCGCTTTGGGAATCCACGATGATACGGGGAGGGCGTTAACGCTGTTAGAAGCGAAGCAAAGATTAAGGTCAAATTAAAGGCCCCGCCCGCTAGGAGTCGTAACAGATACCCACAAATACCGGCTGAGTCGCAGCCGGGATTTCTAGTGGTTTGCTGCCGTGTCTTTCGTGAGGTTTTTGTACTCTAGGTTAGGCGAGTTGATGAGCTTTTGCAGGGTATCGCGAAAGAGAAACGGATTCGCTCGATTGTTGAATCGGAATTAAAATATCACCCGAACCACTTCCTTACAGTGTCGTAGTAGATTGAACAAATCCTGTCTATCTCATCGTCAGTGATCCGATCTTTCAGCACCATCTTTAGAATGAATCCGAGAAGCTGTAGCGGAGTGAGGGAAAGCCCGACCGGAAAAGGCGACGGCTTAACCAGAGTCGGCTTTCCCTTTCGTTTCTCTGGCGTGTCTGGCATAACTTCGGGTAGTCTTTCGAGTTTGTAGAACGGGACAAGGGCCGCATCTCCGGGCAAAGGTAGAAGCGGCCCCGTCCCGTGAGTGACTTCGGCATTTGTGCCGAAGGCCCGGCAATCGTGGTTTAGTGTCTAGCCGGGCCTTCGCATTATGCCGCTAACTCATTGAAGCCGTCAATGAGTTTAGGGCGGAAAGTGAAATTCAATCCAGAGGATTTAGTCAGGCAAACCACAGCCGCCCGAATGCGCGGGGTGTCTACGCAGGCGATAGTGGGACTTGTTCAACGGGGCAAGCTGACGAAGATCGTCATTGACGGCTACCCGTTTGTGTTGCGCTCTGAGGTTGAGAAGTTCAAGCCCAGTGTAGGTGGAAGACCGAAGAAAACGGCAGGCAGGAAAGCCAACAAATAGAAGTTTGGCTAGTTTTGGTCCGCGCAATTCCTCCCTCAAAGCTTAATAGTATCTCCTCGAATCAACCTTGATGCGTTGGCGATGCTTTATTACCTGGCCCGATATTGCGCCTGAGTAATCGTAGATCGCTATCTCTCCGATGATGATAAAGCGAACGTAGTAAACGCGGCCTTTATCCGTGCGCTCACGTTTCCTTTCCTGTGCCAGTAGTCTTCTAGCCTGTGTCATCGGATCGATTGCCGCTTCGGTGGCTTCTCTGATCAGGTCGTCTGCTTCACTAAGTTGTTTGCGCGTCTCGTTCACCTTTGCTTCCGCGCTGGTCAGCCTGCGCTCGCTTTCTTCGAGGTCCCGTTTTGAAGCGACGCCTTCGGCGATGAGATGCTTGCGACGTTCAACTTCTTCCGCGGCGTTCTTGCGCTCGTCTTCTTCGAACGGGAGCACCTTCTCAAGACTTGCTTTGTATCCCCTGGAAGCGCCCGCCAAATCGGCTTGGGCGCTTCCAATCCTCCGGGCTAACGCCCTCACTTCGCTCTCGGCCGGCTTATTCGTTGATGCACGGACCGACGATTTCTTTGTTTGACCGCCAATCGCCATGGTCGTCAAGAAACACACAGCCAAGGTTGCAAGGCACAAGGTCATTAACACTGAGATAGATTGCTTCATTTGTTCTCCCCTTGGCGGTCGTACTCTTCGGCCCGTTTCTAGCCGGTAACTGGCGTTGTCTTCAGCGAGTTCTATCTTACTACACATCTAAGAGTGGAGCTGATTCTTGCGACCATTTGTTATGGCTTCTGGTATGTCAGAGGCTTGTTCTTATTCCTCTTCTGCTTAGGTAGTCTCATTGCCAATCATGTATGGTCTAACACGCAATGGTCCTTGCAGGTCCTCAATGAGACAAAACGAAGTTTCACGGTCTTCTTCAAAGATGTCCCGATACTGAACAATGCCCCAACAATAGAAATCGACGCGATCAGCGTTCCGACTCCTACGCCGTTGACTAGCCCAATCTTCTTGCGCCTTACCAATGCTGTTACTGATTGCTTCGACTTCCTCTCCTGGGGGAATCAGACCAAGGTCATGCCAATCAGCCGAAGACGTATCGTGCGGGTCAGGCGGCTGTTTTCTCATTTCCGCAGTAGCAAATATCCGAACATGACTGGCGGGTGTAAGACCGAAATTCTTAATCGTGAGTCGAAAGAACAGATACTTTTGATCAGGGGAGTCTATTCGACGTTCGGAGATGGCCAAGTAGGCGCGCTGGGCATATATCATAGTTTGCTGAGCGATCTTCATGCTTTCTTGCATGGCGACCACTTGAGCCTCAAATGCCTTCGCCTGCCTTTCCAAGATTCCTTCTTGGGTTTTCATTACTTCCCACTGCCTGCGATAGATGTGTGCTTGGACAACGATGGCCACAAAGACAAGAAGGCTGAGGGCGTTTACGGTGAAGAACTTAACGCGCTCGGTCAAATTGGGAATCAAAATGCTACCAAAGAGCAAGCCTGCAAAAAGAATGCCTCCAGCGATAAGAATCCGGTGAAGATCACCGTATGGGGCGTGGTTACGGTTCTTATCACCCTTGGCGGAATCGCTCTTGGTATGACCTTGCTCTGGCGCCATCTAGATAGCATCCTCGGTATGGACTGATCAAAAAACCTAAGACACCGATTGTCAGCGTGGACGGCGAAGCTTGGCTCCACTTTCCGGCTAGGCCGCGAGCAGTTCCGCCAGACTCCAAACGTGGTTTGTTATACCAGACTCCATCGCGGGCGTCACTCTGAGAGTAGAATGCACTCGGCAGAAGTTGTAGTGCGCGAAGTAGAGCGCATACGCGGCCTTATGATTGAGCCACTTCTTTGAAAAGGCGTTGGTCAGTCGCGTCATTCTCCGCATGGACATGCGCACCGTGAGATTCTGTCTTTCGATATGTGATGTGCAGACACGGGCCAAGTCTGGATTGCCGAAGATCGGAGTTTTGACGCAATCAATGACCTCTGCGGGCGAGTATCGCTGTTCGCCTTCGCGACTGGCGGCGTAGACCTTGACGATCTGTGCGAAGTCCACCAGATGACCGCCAAGGCTATAAACAATGGCGTCCCGATACGGCGCGAATCCATCGGTGCTGATTTGAAAGCCGCCGCTTGTTGCGCGCTCAAGCTTCTCAGTGAAGGCGATTGTGTTTGGTCTATTGCGCTGGCCAAGATGCCAAGCAAGAATCAACTTCGTATGGCGTTCGATTGCGATAAAGCAGTAAGCGTCGCCTAGTTCGTCGCTCTCGATCCCAAGGAAGTTTTTCATCTTTTGTTTCATACCCACAAATCCCCAGGTCTCGTCGCACTGTACGTCTCGAACACTAAGATTTCTAATGCGCTGTTCGCCTAATCGCTCGCACTTCTCACCCATGACCAGAAGCAGATCGAGGATTGTGTCACGATGAACGCCAGTGATTCGCTCTGTGCTTCTGATGCTGTTGCCTTCAACGAGAAGGTTGAGACACATCAGCGCCTTGTCTTCGGCGAGTATCATCCGGCCCAACGGCCTGGCGCTGGGCTGGATGAAGGTTGTATTGCACGCGAGGCAATGAAAGCGCTGTTGACCACTACGGTTTCTGCCGTACCGCTGGGCCTGCGCATCGCAGGTTGGACAGTTCATGTGAGCCTTGTCTTTTGGTTAGCGACTGGCTCACAATCGGGGTGACGAATCGAGCGTGAGCAATCGCGTTTGGTTTCAATAAGGGCTCTAGCGGTTGCCGCCGTTAGAGCCTTTAAGCATTTACTTTCTTCTTGCCACCTATGAGCTGCTTGATTTCGTCGAGATAGCGCCGCCCTACCTGCTGTTGAGTGACCTGTCCCTTGACGGCCTCTACAATCAGTTGATTCAAGCTGACGCCTTCGATCTCTGCCATCTGAGCCGCTTGGCGATGAAGAGACTTTGGCAGCCTCAGTCTAGTTTGGCCGCTATACTCTGAGACTGTCTGCGGTTCTGGCAGTGGGATGCCTTTGTCCTCGCAGACCTTAATGAATCCCTCCAGAGCGACCTTGGCCTCGGCCAGCGCTTCTTCTTCGGTCTCGCCGAACGCGGACAAACCGGAGAAGGCCGGACACGTGGCCACATACTCATTGTCTTCGTCACTCCAGGCTATGTTGAATGGATACTTGTTCATCGTTTCTATCCTCAAGTTCACTAATGGCGTTTAGTAACTGCCGGATTTGTCCTCGTTTGGCTTGACCCTTTCTATTCTGAAAGTTCATCAATGCTCCGGTTAGTTTCCAAGGGACGGGTGCATGTAAATCCGGTGGGACGTGCCGTGTTGTCTCCCGAGTTTCCAGCCATAAAGCTCGGCAAGCTTGCAGAGTTCCTCGAAGCGGAAATTGTTTGGTGCGCACCGCGCCTTGGCTCGCAGCCATTCGCGGCGTTCCTTATTGTTCAAACTGACTTACCTTTTCCTTCCGACAAATTTTTGCTTGTAGGTGGAGGAAAACTTCAGGTAGGCCAGAGAGACGGTACCATATGCGGTACCGGAAGCAAGTGAAAAAAAGGGGGGGTTGCTTAGACCAGTTCTAACGGGCGTCTATTTGCGGCGGCGGCGTGACTGTTGGCTTCAGCGACGAGGGCGAGGATGTTGTTGTTCAATTCTTCAGCTTCTTCAAGCAAAGCTCTTGCCGCCGCAACGTCGAAATTCCTCCCTAATGTGGAGGTGCCGACTGGAGAGGTTGCGCGACCCACTACACCGCTGAGCTTCCTCAGTGCTACATCTCTTGCGAGGACCAGGCTTTCCGCTCGACCCCGTGCTGCTGTGTACCTTCCTAATGCCTCATAGTTTTCAGTCATGACGATTTTATAACCTCTAAACGATAGTACCAGACCGTACGTCGCCATCTGAACAGCGTAACGGGCACTTGCAATAATCAGGACCCTATCGGCTTTGACCTCACGGCTTTTCTGGTGATGGCGCTTTGTTTCGGTTGTAACGGTTTTGTGGTTTCGGGATCGTGCTTCGCTATAACTTGATCGAGGACTCGTTTCGCGGAGATGATAGGATCGTCAGACTTGCGTGGTTGCTTTGGCATAGGCTGAATATACCATCGCGGGTTCCGAGCCAGGCAAGAAAGTTCAGCCGGGCCAACTCAAGAATAGGACACCACCGCGCGGTAGCCCAGTAGCGGGCGCACATCAGCACGTTGACGGCATGTAGCCCAGGGCGAATCCGCGAGCCCTGGGAAAACGCGGAGGACAATGTGCTGCTCCAGGGTTCCCAAACCCGCGTAGCGAGTGACAGCGAGTGTGGTCCAGAGTAAGCCTCGCAGGCTGGCCCACGTGCTGTCGCCCGCTACGCGGTCTTGGTCCCGCCGGTCGCGTCACGTTCCCCGCCCCAGCATTCTGCATAACTTCGTCTGGGCTCCTGAACCGATACACTCCGCAAAAGCGGACTACGTTGACAGGACGACTCTCGTAGCTATACAAGAACGGTGGCTGTCCAACTGATTTCCTAACCGAACAAGAGGGTCTTCATCATGATTCACTCGCGCCAGATTCTCCGGCTGTTCTCTAGCGCAGTACTGCTAGCCGCGATGATCCTCCCTGGTCTGGCGCAGCAAACAACCGGCGTCGCAAATCCCGCGCAAGATCCTCGTGGGCTTGTGGTCCGGCAACAACCCGCCGGCGTAGCTCCCGATGGACGAGGCAAGCTGTGGGCGGTAGTCGTCGGCATCTCGAGCTACAAGAACATCCCGCCTGAAGGTCAGCTCCGTTTTGCGCATCGCGACGCCGAAGACTTTGCCGCGTTTCTGCGAACCCCGGGCGGCGGCGGCTTTCCCGCAAATCACGTCAAGCTCCTCTTGAACCAGGCGGCGACTCTCTCCGCGATTCGCACCGCGATCGGCACGTGGCTGGTTCGAAGCGTCGAGCCCGACGATGTTGTTTACCTATTCTTCGCCGGGCACGGAGTCGTGGAAGGCGAGCGCGACGGCTACCTGCTGGCGCACGACTCTGATCCACAGAACCTTTATGCGACCGCGCTCCAGGTCGGCGAGCTCGATCGAATCATCACCGAACGGCTGCATGCGAGAATCGTAGTCTTGATGGCTGATGCGTGCCACGCGGGCCAGCTCGGCTGGACGTCGCGAGGCGCGCCGGAGATGGCGGCGATCAATCTGTATCTCGACGAAGTCGGCAAGAGCGGCGCGGGAGTCGTTCGTCTGCTTGCCTCGCGAGCCAACGAGCGCAGCTTTGAAGACCCTCGATGGGGCGGCGGTCACGGTGCTTTTACGCACTTTCTTCTCGAAGGTTTAAAGGGAAAAGCCGACCGTGACAAGGACCGCTTCGTCCGCGTCAACGAGCTCGTCGGCTATCTGTCGGAGGTCGTTCCCGAAGAAACTCTTGCGAAGCAGCACCCGCGCATGGCCGGCAGCATTGACCCACGGCTTCCGCTTGCGGTGCTTGCCGCTGAACGAGCGGCGACACCCGTTACTAATCCCGGGCCCTCGACGAGTACATCCTCGCTCGAGTTGCGGGGAGTTCCCGGCAGCGACGTCTATGTCGACAACACGCTGCGCGGCAAGATTAGACCGAACGGGTTGCTGATTATCCAGGACTTGAGCCCCGAGCGTCATGAAGTTTCCGTTGATGCGCCCAATTCGGAATCGCTCACGCAAACGGTTTTATTGATAGCGGGCAACAACGTGCTCGAGTTGAAGCCGGCGGGGCGAGTACCTACTTCGGCCAAGGCCTCTCCGCCGGTGCGCGAACCTTCCTCTCCAAAGACTTCTCCACCAGTGCGGGAACCTTCCTCGTCCAAGCCTCCTACGCCGGTGCTGGAACCTTCTTCACCCCGGATCTCTCCTCTCATCGAGCAGATCAATCAAGCTATGGAGCGCAGGGTCTTGTTCGAGCCCGGCGGCGCGTGGCCTCTGTACAAGCAACTGATCAATGAGTCTCCCAATGAACCGCAACGCCGGAGCATCGAGATCGGCATAAGCACCGCGCTCGAAGAAATCGGCCAGCAAGCCATCAACAGTTACGTTAGCTCTTCGGTTGTGCAGCTACGTGCTTCCGAGTTTCGCCGGGGCGCCCAGGCGTTTAAGTGCCTGCGAAGCTTGAACCCCTCGGATTCCCAGCTTGAAGCAAAGCAGCTGTTTTGCGAAGCACGCGTGGCCACTGACGAAGTAAGGAACAACGACGCGATCACCGCGCTCAATCGAGCGATCTCTCTCGATCCAAAGGCCGGCTATCTCTACAACGCGCTTGGCGTCGCTTACGAAAAAGAAAAAGACGACGACAAGGCACACGATGCTTTCAAGCGCGCGGCGGAGCTTGCGCCGCAGTGGTCGTTCCCGCGGCTTCATCTCGCGATTCAACTCCAGAATCGCGGAAAGATGGAACGCGCCGAGGAGGAGTTTGAAGCGGCGGTGCGGCTCGACCCGCGCGATGCGTTTAACCGGTGGATGCTTGTGCGGCAATATCGCGAACGAGGCAAGCTTGCCGAGGCAGAACGCGCGGCGTTTGATCTGATTCGCATGTCGCCGGCGTTCGCGTCGGTGCATGTTGAACTGGGAATGATTTACGAAGCAGCTCGCCAGTACGGAAGAGCGGCCGACTCGTATGAGACCTTCTTACGTCTCGCGCCCACAGCCCCCGACGCTCGCTTCACAGGATACGACGTCGCCAAGATCCGCGACGCGGCGTTGAGGAATCGGCAACAAGGTGGAAAGAAAGAACCGCGCTTGAAGAAACACTAGGATGAATTCGTGAGATAGTGTTGTATTAAACCCTCCCTTTGGAATTTCGTTGACATAGCTACAATCAAAGCGTAGTGTCGAGGCACTCTCTTACAGTTCAATAAGCTGCGAGTCAGTATCACCGGCGTTGCGTGAAGCTTCTTAGGCGAACGCTTTAGACCCGGACGGATCCTTCCAGGACGGTCGTGGCCTCGTGCATCAACGCGCGGGCGAAGCAATCAACCTGAGGAGAGTCTATGCGCTTGATCATCCCCGACCCCGCCTCAAAATCAGCCGATCTGCTGTCATGCGACGTTAACAATAGAACCGCTTCTCGCAAGGGGCGGCCAGTATGGCGGAGAACCGTCAGCCTTCGCGTCCGCAGAAGAGTTGTTTGCCTTGCACTGATCTCAAGTCTTCTCATATTGCCGGGGCCGGGGATTGCTGCCAGCGACGTGCGGGCGCTGGCGTCAACCGCTGTTGATCTAGGCACCTCACCGATTCGCTATCTTCAACCGATCCTCAGATACTTATTCGGCGTCGGAACGCAGGCCCGGCCTCGGCGGGAGACGCTTGCGGACAGACGAGCGCGCGTTTCGCAAATCCGTGTTTCTCCCTTCAAACTTGTCGGATATCTCGGCGAGGGGGCGACTTTCACCGCTTCACCAACCGACTTTCGCGATCGCACTATTCAAGGCGTCAAGTTTGATTGGGAGTCCTCCGATCCACAAAAACTCCAGATTGACGAAGCTGGGCGCGCGACGTTTCTTCAGACGGGCCGCGCCTGGATAACTTGCCGGGCCGGGACCGCCTCGGTGACTGCACCTGTGCTGATCAGACCGGGTCATCGTCCCGTTCAATCCGATCAAGATTGGCGGAACGATCAGAACGGCTTGGACGCTGGCGGGAACGTAGTGGGTCAATCAGAAGGCAGTAGTGAATCGCCGATTGCGGCGGCTGGAACAATCATCAACTCGCTGCTCGACAAGCTGGCTCCGGCTGCATCCGCTCAAGTGTACCCGGATCTTTGGGCCGCAGACCTGGGCTACGATCAGTTGTGGAGCGAGCCGAGGAATGCGCTGGGTTCGCCTCGAAACGCTGCTGCCGAGCCAATGCCTCTTGGGTCAGTCCTGCCTGAGGGGAGCAACTTCACCTGGGGTGTACCGATCGTTGGGCTTGGAGGCCGTGGCATCGGCACGAGTCTCGCGCTTTACTACAACAGCCGAGTCTGGTCGCGTCGAAACAACGCAATGGCCTTCGACGCGATCACAGGCTGGCCCGCGCCCGGTTTCTCGCTTGGATTCGGAAGGATGATCGCGTATGAAGTCAGCTCCGGCGCCAACCCTACCTGTAAGTTCATGCTCGTAGAGCCCAACGGCACTCGACACTATCTGGGCGTCGGCAGCTACAACGGAATCGGGTATGCGTTCGGCGGACCGTATGAGACCGCTGACGGAACACACATTGTCTACACCGGCAACGGACGCGATGGTGGCGCCTTGCACTATCCGGACGGCACGACTGTTGATTTCACCAATGTGAACAATCGTTTGCTGCCGACGACGATCTATGACAGCAACGGCAACTATGTACAGATTGCCTACAAGCCCGACTGCTTTCAGGTCGGCAACGAGATGTACTGCGGTTATTACGCGCCGATGGCGATCGATTATGTCACCGACACGCTGGGGCGAATGATTCAGTTTCAATACGATTCGAACTACCGACTCAGCGCGATCAACACGCCGGGGTTCGGGGGGAGCAGCGAGAATCCAGTGACCCAAACGCTGGTGCAGTTCGACTACCAAACAGTTTCGCCAAGCTACAGCTTCACGGGGTTGACGGTCGAGCGCGGGGCTGGGAACTTGCGGTTGAAGCACGTTTATTTTCCAGCGACCGGCACCGGCTACAAACCAACGTATTCGCAATACGGGATGATACACAGTGTCTCGGTACGGAGGCAGATGACCGCGAGCACGGCCAACCCGCCGGTTATCAGCGATGGAGTCGAAAGCGCGGCCGTCTCGTTCAACTACCCGGTCTCTGGTTCCTTGACCGACGCGCCCGCGTTCACTCAGCGCACTGAGACAGCAGTCAACAGCCCGGGCGGTGTATTCAGCTATTCAACAAGCACAAACGGCGTCCAACAGACGATGACGTTTACGATCACGCGGCCCGACTCGACTACGCAGGAGCTGACGCGCTCGACCAACGCTTCGTCGCCCGCCAACGGGAAGGTGATTCAATCCGAAATCAAGATAGGCTCGACTTCGCTTGGCAAGGGCGTCCTGGCTTATGTGAACGATGCGAGCGGCTCTTCGCAGGTGCAGTCGTCGGTGACGACCTATGACTACACCGGCACGTCTGTAAAGGTCGATTTAGATTACGATCAGTACGGAAACGTGACGAACAAGCGGGAGTACGGTCATCAAGTGAGCGGAGCCTGGCAAGTGCGGCGAAGAACGCATTTCACTTACAGCACGGGCTCCAGCTATCTTAGCGCGTATCTGCGAGGGTTGGTGACGCTCGTTGAGATATTTGACGCGCTACAGAACACGAGCGACGCCGACGATGTGCTGATAGCCAAGAGCAGTTATGCGCTGGACAACTATGTGTCGATGGGAGGGATGGAGGACTACGGCGGGAGCGCAGATCCACCGGGTCACCTGATCGGATGGAACGCGAGCGCCACGACGCGGGGCAACGTTACTGGAGTGACGCAATGGACGGACCTTGTCGCGGGCACAACGATTCAACATCTCGCCAAGTACGATATCTTTGGCAACGTAGTGAAGGCGCAAGTGTCGTGCTGTCAGGAAAGAGATCTGACCATCACCGATCTCACGTATTGGTCGCAGCCTGAATCGGAGACGAGCGGCGATCCCTACGGAGCGCACACGACGAGTTCGACGGACTACGACTTCAACACCAGCCTGGCAAAGACTTACACCAATGCTGCCGGCCAGGAGGCGGCTGTCGGGTACAACGCGGCGCTGCAAGCTTCAAGCGTGACGCTTCCGACTGGCGCAACCGCGAGCGCCAACTTCGACTACGCGAATCTTTCTTCAACTTCGCAGCAAACCTACGATGACCTCGGTACACAGAAAACTCTCACTTCGACGATGCAATACGACGGATGGGGACGTGCGATCAGCTCAGTCGGGCCGACCGGCGCGCAGGTGAATACGTCCTACGACGCCATAGGAAGAGTTGTCAGCGGAACGAACCCGTTTCAAGCGGGAAGCTCGCCCGGTCCCGCGACGACGATTCAATACGACCCAGCGAATCGAGCCATTATTACAACGCTTCCTGACGGCAACACGACGCGCAGCGATTACAGCGGCAGCACCGTCACTGAGACGGATCAGGTGAATCGCAAGATCAAACGAGAGGTTGACGGGCTCGGGCGATTGATCAAAGTCACCGAGCAGACTTCGGCCGGTGCGCTGACTCAGGAGACGAGTTATTCGTACTCGCTTCTGGACAAGTTGACGTTGGTCAATCAAGGCAATCAGGCGCGAGCTTACAAGTACGATGCAAGAGGACGGTTGCTTTACGAGAAGATTCCCGAGCAGACGGCTACTATTAACGATGGGACAGGAACATTGTGGACTTCAGCTTATGCCTACACCGAGTACGGCGCGGTAAAGAAGAAGACCGACGCGCGAGGGGCCGAGAGCCACTACGCGTATGACGCGCTGCACAACGTAACGCAGATTTGGTTCACTGGAGTCGGTGGTGACGACTCGGGTTTGATTCGACCAGCCTTGCCCTCGGGAGTCGCGGCGACTGGAGATCGAATCTTCGGGTACACGGCTTGGGGCGCGCTTTCGAGCGTCACCATCGTTGAAGCCGGCAATCAAACTTCTTACACGGAGAACTACGCGTTCGATGAGTTCGCGCGTGTTGAATCTGCGACGAAATGGATCCTGGGTCAGACATACTCAATCAATAAGACCTACACGACGAGCTATGAGTACAACCTGGGAGGCCAGCTCTCGAAGATGATCTATCCATCGGGGATGCAGGTAGCCGTCAATCACGACGACAAAGGCCGGATGCAATCGTTGACTAGTGAGCCGGGAGACACATCGGGCTACTTAACCGGGATGAGCTACGGCATAGCAGGTCAGGTGACAGGTTTGACGCTTGGCAATGGAGTTGTCGAGAGCTACGGGTACGATGCAAACCGTTTGCAGTTGACGACGCAGACGGCGACAAAAGGCGCGACCTCGCTGATGAACCTGAGCTATAACTACCAGGCATCAGCCGGGCAGATGGGCGCAGGCTCGACGGCGGGTAACGCAGGTCAGTTGATGACGATCAGCGGAACAATCAACAGCACAACCGAAAGTGCCAGCTATACGTATGACCTGCTGGGGCGGCTCGGGACTTCTAATCAAACATCGAACGGCTCAAGCGCGCAGCGGTTGTTTGAGTACGACCGCTGGGGAAACCGGACGGCAGTGTACGACGGGCTGCCTGGAGGAAAGACGTCCCCGACTCAGATTCAGAGCGTGACGTTTCCGACGACGTTTCAGCAAGGCGGCTCGGCTCCAACGAATCGCATTGGGAGCGTGACGAACAACGGCTCGACGCTGAACTACACCTACGATGCAGCGGGCAACGTGACCAACGATGGACTTCACTCGTACACCTACGACGCTGAGAATCGAGTAGTGAGCGTAGACAGCGGAGCGGCAGCACAATATCGCTACGATCATCAGAACCGTCGAGTGACAAAGATCGTGGGTTCAAGCTGGACGCATTACGTCTGGCAAGGCTGGCAGGTAATCGGCGAGCACGACGCAACCACCGCCTACTCGACGAACCCGCCATATCAGGTCAAATCGGCGCGGTTGGATTATGTATACTCAGGCGGGCGAATGATTCAAAGCCGCCAACGAGCAAGCAGCACAGGCCCGTGGACGTCCCGTTATTTCCTCAACGACCGTTTGAGCGTGAGAATGACCCTGGACGCAAGCGGGAATGTGTTAGGCCGTCAAGCACACTTGCCCTTTGGAGAAGATTTCGGAGAGACGGGAACCCAAGAAAAACATCATCTTGCGAATTACGAACGCGATTCGGAGAGCGCGACTGACTATGCAGTAAATCGGCAGTATTCAACCAACACCGGAAGGTTCAAGCGAACCGATCCTCAAGCTTCGTCCGCCAAAAAAGAAACCCCGCAGACTTGGAATCGCTATGCATACACCGCGGGCGATCCAATCAACATGAGAGATCCGATGGGGCTGGAGGCCGATTGGGGCGATCCCTGCGGCACGTTTGGCGGGCTTGGGAACATACCGATGGAAGATGGGTGGGGATTCAGTCCTATTTACAATGGCGGCTCGCCGCTTTCTAACCCGAGCATCGAGTGCTGGAGGCCCTTCGTCCGGGATCCTAGCCCAGACGAGAAGTCAGATCCGGGCGATACGTCAACTGGTGTGCCTTGCAGCGCCCAGGACTTTAGCTTCAACGAAGGAGGGTCCGGAAACTATACCGATGGGGAACTTAGTGCTCTTGCGCAAATGGCAGTGGGTGAGGCTGGAAACTTCAACTTCGATGCAAGAGAACTCCAAGCGGTGATCAGTACCGCCGTAAATCGACAAAACATTAATATCGCTTATATATTGGGAGGCGCCAACAGGGGACCTTTTAATGGAGGAACCACGATAATGGGAATCCTCGTAGCGGGTTACGATGCAACTCGGTTTCAGTCGGGTAACTTAAAGCTTCTTGGGGCTAAGGCAATGACAGGGGGCGTCCTCTACGAAGGCTTTGTATGCGATCAACTTTTGGCTGCCAGGACCTTTGCGAGAATTGTCGGGCTCCTCACACCGGGCCAGGTCATACTTATGTATCCGTTCACCCACAATCTGGGAAGAAGGCGCCCAAAGGGGCAATACTTCAACCTCACCCTGTTCGGAGAAACTTGGTTCTTCATGAGGCCGTTGCCGCCGCCATAGTATTTGACGGGATGACAAGCATGGTGAAATGGTCAGAGATGATCCTCTGTTGGACTACTAGGCGAGAGCTTTGCGTAGCACTTTTCTTGTTCGGGCTCGTGCTCCCGATGCCTGCTTGTAGGTGGACTGGAACGAGCTCCTCAGACGGTACCAGCCAGGCACCTAGTTCGGATTCTCAGACAGGACCGAAGGCGGTGCAGCCGGCGTCCGGCCTCGGACCAAGCGTGTTTGAGCACGTGGAGCTGCTTGATCGCAGCCACTGGCTGCTGGCCGATTTTGAGTGCCTGTGGAAGTCGGACGACGGAGGGCTTACCTGGAGACAGAGTTTTCGAGTCAACGCGGACTCCGTGGGCGCCAGATATGTTCAGGGGCTCAGCTTTCTTGATGGCCGGGTGGGGTTCTTAAGTCTCGGCCAGCATGTTTTGCGCACGGCGGATGGCGGCGCGAGCTGGACGGAAACAGCCTTACCGGAAATCTGGGCAAATGACTGCTACTTCGTGGATGAACTCCGCGGTTGGGTCGTTGGACATGTATCGACGGAAGGGTGGTTAAGTAATCCTAGAATCCCTCAATATGTAGGCGCCGTTTTCGCTACTCAGGACGGCGGCAAAACGTGGCAGCGACAACGGTTACCACCGCGCGGCGTTTATTCAGATAAGAATGAAGGGATCAAATGGACGCTAGCCGATGTGCTCTTTAGGGATGCCAGAGTCGGATGGGCGTTGGGAGATGAGATTGCCTTCTGGACAACTGACGGAGGCGAGACATGGCGTCAGGCTGAAGCCCCGCGTATGAGGTACAAAAGTATTGAGTTTCTCGACGATCAGTTTGGATGGGCAACCGAACGGGACGGTACGCGAGTGGCAGTTACCACTGACGGAGGCCAGCGGTGGCGACTAGTGAAAGCACTTCCTGCGTTTGGAACCTGGAAAGCACAAGTGGTGTTTGTGACACCGTCTCATGGCTTTGCCACAGTCTTGGCCCTCTATGAAACAACCGATGGTGGTCGCTCTTGGACTTTGCGCTTAGGCAGCAATCGCATTGGCGAGGCCTCGTATTACTACGTGGGTCGTCCGCGGGATGGCACGTTGGTCGCCCTTGGCTCGATCAGCGGATCAGTAACTTCTCTCATTAGTACTGATGTGGGTGAGACTTGGCATTCGGGGGACCATTAGCGTGTTACGTCGGAAACACTCACGATTGCTCGCGAGATATTCTGCCGTCGTGTCGGTTCTCTGTTCTACAGACTTTGCGCTACATATTCGTCGGGATATGCGGCGAATTCGGCGAGAGCGGACAACATCTACTACGGCGACCGGTTGATCAGGAGCCGACAAAGATCGAGCGGCACCGCGCAATGGGTGACTCGATACTATGTCAATGATCGGTTGAGCGAGAGGTTGACGCTGGATTCGAGCGGAAACGTCGTGGGTCGCCAGGCGCACTTGCCGTTTGGAGAAGACTTCGCTGAGAGTGGAACTCAAGATAAGCGCCACTTCACGAGCTACGAGAGAGACGGAGCTGCGGGGCTGGACTACGCGGTAAACCGGTCGTACGTGCCGGGGGTCGGGAGGTTCAATTCCGCGGACCCGTATGAGGAGAGCGGCTCTCAGTTCGGTCCACAGAGCTGGAATCGATACGCTTATGTGGAGAACGATCCGATACATAACGTAGATCCGCAGGGGCTAAATCTAAAGGCGCCAAATCCTGAGTCACCCGATCCCTGCGGCACGCCGTCTGGAGGAAGCGGTGATTGCGCGGAATCCTATTGTCCACCGACTGGGGAAATTCCGAAGCCCAAACCCGCTCCGCCCACAACATGCCAGATCAGGACGCTAACGTTTGGACCTCGCGAGGGCCGCTATAAGTTTCCTGCCGGCGCCAGCCGGTCACCCAATCTCGAACCAGGTTGGAACCACGGTGCGCACATTTCTTCAGATGGGTTCTGGACTTTTTTCTTCGAAGTTGAGGTTCGTTTTGCTGGTGGTCGGTTTAGGCGAGGCGACTGGTTATTTGAACAGTGGGCATCCGCTTCGTGGGAGCAGGTAGTCGCTTTGTCAACCGGTACCGAGCGTACGCTGAGCGGTAGTCGTTTTAATCCCAATGACATGGCCTATCCAGAGAACACATATACTGAGGAAAAAAGATTCTTGTGGTTGGATACCCCAGGATTAGCCATTTTTGGTGGGGGGGGCTCTTTGGTCGAGGGGAGTTATACGTGGTCTCTCTCTCTTCGCCCCAAACAAAAAAACCGGTAAGACGTGCATCAACTATCTGACACTCGAGCTCACCCTTTCAAGGGTCGCGGGACCCGGAAACCCGCAAGGTTTCCCTAGCTGGAGAGTATTCTGACAGGAGCAAATAATGTAACTCGTGCCGTTTGCGAGCGGCGTTGTAGAATAGAGCAGGTAGGAAATGCGTCGACGATTTGCGTCAAGCAAAATGCCGGGGATGAACGTCCTGATTGCCACGGTCGCTATTGGGGGCGCAATCTATTGCGCCTTCATTTGGTCTCCCTGTCACTCAGTTTCAAAGGATGATCCGGTGGGAGAGGCGATCACACAGCTAAGGTCTCGCGATTCGATAGCAAGGGAGGCTGCAAAAGAAACCCTTCTCAAGCACGGATCAGAGGCTGTGCGAGCGCTGATCGCGGCACTCCAGGAACTCTCCGTTGATCTAAAGCCGCACTTTGATCTCGGAAATGAAGCCGAAGGCGCGGAGGACCTCCGACGCTACGAGGAACTCCCGGTGCCAGAAAGGAGTCCCTCCGAGGTCCTCTCAATAGACATTACCTGGAGGCTCAAACAGGACATGATTGAGCTCCTGGGCCGATTGCGCGACGAAGCGGCCGTGCCGATATTGATCGAGCTGACGCAACAAGAACTGCACACGGGCCAGAATGAATATCTGCGGCCTCCGATGAAGGCCCTGGTACAGATAGGTGAGCCCGGCGTTCCGAGAATCATTGAAGCTATCGAGTCGGTACGAAGCACGGTGGCCGCGGCGTTCTCCACCTGCTGTCCAAATGTCACGGAGGCGCAGCGGCGTGCAATCCTTGAGAGTCAAGAAGAGATACTCATTTCGAGATTAGCCATAGTGCTGGGTGAGATACGGGATCGACGGGCTCTGCCTGCTCTCGAGAAGCTGGTGGGTCCTCCAAGAGGAAAGAACTCTTACGCATCTTACTATCTGAGAACTTCCATCGAAAAGATCAAAGAGTTGAGTAAGTAGAGTTGCTCTGGCATGAGCATCAGCGCGTAAATGAACGCTCGCTAACCCCATCGCAGCCAATGTGTGACCGACTCTGTTTCCAAGGCAACTCGTAAGGGGCTTCCGTTATGCTTGAAGGGAGATTTGGTCCAATGGACTCGTTCTTATTCTGGCTAGCCTTACTGTGCGGGTCCCTGCTGATAGCGATGCCTTCCGCGGCAGACTGTCGGATGCAGTCAACGAGCGTTTCCGCCGCGACCGCGAGGGGCCCGTGCGATCCTGATGAGGGGCCAACGCAGGCAAAGGTTGCGGTGGAGGGAGTGCAATCCGTGAATTGTTCTTTGGCGGAGGAGTGCTTCAGACTGGGTCAACAATACCTTGATAACGGAGATAGTGCACACCTGGCGGCTCAGCTACTCGAGAAAGCCGTCGCTCTCGATCCTGAAAACGCGGAGGCTTATAAGAAGCTATCGTTAGCTTACATGCGCAATGACGGAACTAAGGTGGGGCGCCGATCTAAGGAAGAGTATTGCCGCGCCGAGACGGCTTGTCGAAAAGCTATTTCTCTAGCCCCACACGATGCCGAGGCATTCCTGTTGCTCGGAACGATACTCGCCGGCGAAACATACAACGAATTACGCTACGACGATTCAGCCGTTGAAGCGATCAAAACAGCTATCGAGTTGAAACCGGGATGGGCGGATGCCTACTGTGCGCTGGCCCGCGCTTGTGACTTACTGAAGCGATACGAGGAGGCCGCAGCAGCCTACACTGAAGAGGCGCGCCTGAGAAATGAAAAACAGTTTGAGCACGGGCGTAGCTCGATCATCATCCAGTCTGAAAAAGACCACAGTGTGGTGGACGCCTTTGTAGTTGCCCAGATATACACGAAGTTGGGAAAGTACGATAAGGCATTGACGTCTCTTCAGCGCGCGGCGACCCTCAGTCCGGAGGACGATGTCATCCATTCTTGGATCGGTAGAACCTTCCTGAATCTCGGAGATATCGAGTCAGCGAAGCGCGAACAGAAACTGTTGTCCGAGCTCTGCAAGTCGAAGAACGAGTTTTTCATTGCTCAGTGCCAGGCGAGAGCTCAGGACCTCCTTAAAGCCATAGATCAGAAAGCCAAGTGACAGCTTGGGTTAGACGAGAGGAGCGAACAACGAATGAAGCCGCTGATTATGTCGGTGGTGATTCTTGGTGTAATTGGAGTAGTCCCTATCGGAACGGGATCTGCCGAAAGCCCTTCTGGCCGAATAAAGGGTGCGGCGATGGATGTCACAGGCGCTGTCATACCCGGAGCAACTGTAGGCTTATACGGGAAGAGCGACAGATGGCAGACAACAACTGATCAAAACGGGAATTATCGGTTTGACGCGCCTCCGGGCATTTACGAGATAAGGGCGGAAGCAACCGGCTTCTTGCCCTTCCGTCGAGCCCCATTCCGGTTGGAATCAGGACAAGATATTCTCATGAATATCAGGATTATCCCGAGCGGGTTGGCATCGCATGTGGTGACTCAACCTCCCAAGATAGGCGAAGAGTCGTTTGCGTTGCCCAGTTCACCTGATCCTTCTCTCATTCTCTTTGTACAGTTTGGCGCCAAACAACAACATAATGACCTCGTTGAATACCGTGGGGTCATGATCAGCTATGATGTGATGACGTTGTATGGCGATAGAGCACGTTTGAATGCGAAGAGTCTCCAACTGGAGGTAGAGGGCAACGTCATTGTAGAGGACGGTTTGAAACGGATTCGCGTGCGAAAAGCCACAGTCGAATTCCGGGGAGGCAAACCGGTAGTATCGCTAACCAGAGGTGCAATCGACGCGGCTAAAGGTGAAGGCTCGATCGAAGGCACTAGTGCTACGTTTGCGTTCAACGTTACTGCGCCCGACTCAGGTAACGTTTCGTTTCACGACAGTAAGTCAGGGATCACCTTTGTCTCGACCAGTATCTATTGGTTCCGTGTTAAAGACGATGCCGGTAATGCCGTAACGTTCAGCGGTGTTGGTCGGATAAACAAGGAAATTCCTGTTGGTTTTACTGTCTCCGTCACCGATGCCGGCTCTCCCTCAAAGGATACCTTCTCGATAGAATTCGATGGATTCCATATGAACTCGTTCAATCGCTCAGGAACGCTCTCAAGTGGCAAGATCGAACTGCATAGAGACTATTGAGTTAGACAGGCCCGACCGCAAATCAGAGCCTTCATATCCCACCACCACGTCGGTCAGTCACGGCGTCGACGACGTCAAGAGAAAGCTTGCAATCGTAAATGAAAGATGAACCTCCAGTTGCGGTTCGTCTTCGTTGATTGGACCTCTGCCGACGATTCATTTCGAGATCGATCAAAGGGCTTATCGAACATCTGTTCCGCGATCTGGCTCTCTCGCTTTGACCTGCCCGCTTAACCTCCATATAATCGCGCTGCCCCACGCCACACTATGAAACGCGCTAAAGAGAGTCCCGCGGAGGTGTCTCGGCGCTCGCAGGCCGAAGCTTGCGCGATCGCTCCATCGGCAACCTCCGACATTCCCCAATCAATGTTCTCCTGGACTCGCGAGGTCACTCGTTATCAATGGCTCGTCTTGTTTGTCGCTTGGCTCGGATGGGTCTTCGACAGCATGGACGGGACGCTGTTCTCGCTTGTGCAGAAGCCGTCGATGACTGAGTTGATGGGACCCGGCGCTACCGAGGCGGCTATCGGGTTCTATAGCAGCGTCGTCTTCGCGGTGACGCTGCTCGGATGGGCGATAGGCGGAGTCACCTTCGGAGTCATCGCCGATTACATCGGACGAACAAAAGCTCTCGCAGCGACGATCCTGATTTACTCGCTGTTCACCGGTCTGTCCGCGGCCGCTCAGAGTTGGCAGCAGTTGGCGGCGTTTCGATTTATCACCGGACTCGGGCTGGGCGGGGAATGGGCTGCGGGAGCCGCTTTGGTGGCCGAAGTCTGGCCCGACCGTCTGCGAGCAAAGGCGGGAGCAATGCTTCAATCTGCCGCTGCGTTCGGGTATTTCTTCGCGGCGCTCATCACGCGCGCGGTCGATGTAGCTTCGTGGCGGTACGTCTATGTTGTTGGAGCGGCGCCCGCTATCTTTGTTCTGTTTATTCGGTTGCTGATCAAAGAGCCGGAGCGCTGGATCGAAGTTCGCGACCGGCGACGGCGCGCGAAGGCCGAGGGAACCAACAAGTCTGAGTCGGACGCGTTCACTCTCAAGCAACTGTTCGGGCCCAAGCTGCGTCGAGACACGCTCGTGGCTTCCGGGCTTGCCTTCACGGTACTGCTGGCGTTGTGGGGCGCGACGATGTGGATACCGTCGGTTATCCGCGAGGTTGGCGCGCGCGAAGGACTCGCAATCGCGGATCAGAACCGCTACGCGACCTACGCGGTGATGCTGTTGAACGGAGGTTCGCTGTTCGGCTATCTCGGGTTTGGCCCGCTGGCAGATCGCTTTGGAAGGCGGGCAGCGTTTCTGTGTTTCTTGATCGGCGGAGTGATTCTGTTCCCGGTGACTTTTTTGATGACAAGCAGCCTCACTCAGATCTTCATCTTGCTGCCGCTGGTCGGCGTGTTCACACTCGGAATAACGAGCGGCTTCCCGATCTACTTACCGGAGTTGTTTCCGACTCGGGTGCGAACAAGCGGCGTCGGATTGTGCTACAACCTCGGCCGAGTAGTGACCGCGGGCGGCGTGCTGATCACCGGCACGCTGGTCGGGTTCTTTGGTTCTTATGCAAAGGCGGCGAGCGCCGTCAGCTTGATCTACGTGCTTGGGATGTTTGTGTTGATCTTCGCGCGCGAGACGCGCGGCCAGCGGCTGGCATGAAAGGCGGGACCGGCTGCAAGCTCTGCGTTTGTCTCTGCGTCTCAGCGACTCTGCGGTTAGGAGGCCTCGAGGCTGTTAGGAGGTTCGAGACCGTAACCTTCGAGACTCTCTAACCGCAGAGACGCCGAGACGCAGAGACAAACGCAGAGAAGACAAACGAAAACTAAGAGGAGGTTGAGCTCATGAACGCTACACGATCAACGATCACTCTGGTTGCTTTCGCATTGACGGCTCTTGTCTGCGGGTCTGCAAACGCGCAGACGATTACCGCGACTCTCGAAGGCCGTGTCTCAGACAGCTCCGGCGCGTCCGTTACCGGAGCCAATGTCACCGCGGCTAATTCAAGCACCGGCCTGTCTCGATCGGTGCTGACATCCGACGGCGGCGAGTACCGCATATCGTTGCTGCCAGTCGGCGAGTACACGGTCGCCGTTGAGCATCAGGGGTTCCGGCGCGACTCGAGGAAAGTCGCCCTCGCCATCGGGCAGACCGCGACGCTGGATTTCGCTTTGCAACCCGGCGGCGTCGCCGAACAGGTCAATGTCGAAGCCGCCCAGACCATAGCCGAACCCACGCGCACCGAAGTCAGCTCCGTCATCAGCCAGCAACAGATCGTGAATCTGCCCGTGAACGGACGGCAGTTCATCGACTTCGTGTTGCTGGCGCCGGGCGTGACGATCGGCGATACCACGTCGGGCAGCACCGACGTGATAGTCGAGCCGGTCACAAAGATTTCTTTCGCCGGGCAAAACATACACTTCAACTTTGTTGCGATCGACGGAGCCGACAACATCTCGACCGCTTCGGGGATCCAGAAGACCACGCCTTCGCAAGACGCCGTGCAGGAGTTTCGCGTCGTCAACACCGTCTACAGCGCCGAGTTCGGCCGCGCCGTGGGCGGCATTATCAACATCATCACCAAAAGCGGAACCAACGAGGTACACGGCTCGCTGTACGAGTACTTCCGCAACGATGCGCTTGACGCCAGCAGCATCCTCGCCTCATCGGGGCTGAACACGCTTCATCAGAATCAGTTCGGGGGGGCCGTCGGCGGGCCGGTCAAAAAAGACCGCACGTTCTACTTCGCAAACTACGAAGGTCAACGCCGGACCGAATCCCCGTTCTACAACTCGACTGTGCTTGCGAACATCGCTGCAATCAATCAAGCCAAAGTCAGTCGCTACGGCTTGCCGGCCGAGAACCTCGACGTTCTGCGCGACTCGGACGGCGATAACTTCTTGTTCAAGCTCGATCACAATCTGAGCAAGCGGCACACGCTGGCCGGGCGCTACTTCTTCAACGATGTGCGATACACCAACGTCTCCCCGTTGAACGACGGGTTTGATCTGCCCTCGGGGTTCAAGAACAACGACCTGCGAGATCAATCGGTCGTTGGGAACTTGATCTCGACGTTGACGCCAAATCTGTTCAATGAGCTTCGCGCGCAGTTCGCGCACCGCTCGTTTGATTTTCCGACCGTCAGCACGCAGCCTCATCTCGAAGTCGCCAACACGTTTGCCATTGGAGTCAATCGCGGGAATCCCGACTTCTACAAAGAGAGCCGCTTCGAGATCGTCGACAACGTGACGTTGAGCCGCGGACGGCACACGATCGGGTTCGGCGGCAATTACAACTTCGTGCGGACAACCGAGTCGTTTCCACTGTTCTACCCGTTTGAAGCTACGTTCGCGTCGTTGGCCGACCTGCTAAACGGCGACCCGTTTGTGATTTTCTTCCAGCGATTCCGCGCGCCGAACTTCGACGAGCCAACCATTGCGACGTCCGCCTATCTCAACCAGCGGATCCCGGAAGAGGTCCGCAACCAGGCGAAGGGCGTGCTGGACCATACGTACACCGGGTTCTTCGTTCAGGACAAGATCCGCCTCAGCAGCCGGCTAACCGCGAACCTCGGACTGCGCTACGAGTTCGAAACGTGGCCGAGTGAAGCACTCGACAAGGATCTCAACAACTTCGATCCGCGCGCGGGATTCGCCTTCAACGTTGGGACGAAGTGGAACCTGGTGATTCGCGGAGGCGCGGGCATTTTCCACGGCACGATTCCCTCGCCGTTGCTCGCGTGCCAGATTCCCTCTTGCGGCGGGCCGAAAAAATATCCCGGCCGCGAGAACAAGGAAGACGATCTGAATTCGACGACCGGGCTGTTTGCATTTGGATCCGATCCGGCATCGATGCACACGGCGCTGGCTGCGCTGATCGGGCCCGGTGTGACCACCGGTGTGTATCCGCGGTTCGCGCCGGGTCCCGGCGGCGATGCTCAGAAGGCGACTATAGTGCGGTTCGCCAAAGATCATCAGGCGCCTTATGGAATTCAGATGAGCCTTGGATTTGAGATTCAGCCGACGCAGGGCACGGCGTTCAGCGCGTCGTATCTGCGAGTGCGAGGCGTCCACCTGGGCAGCTTCTTCAATGTGAATCAGCCCGACCCAAGCGGAATCACCGAAGCGGGCACGCCCGACTATGCCGCGGTCCGGCCGGTTTCTTTTTGCCGTCCTTGCCTGCTGAACCGGCGAGTTGCCGTGCCCGGTTTCCGCAATCCCGAGTTCGGTGTTTTCTTTGAAGCTGACTCGCGATGGAACTCGACCTACGACGGACTGCTTGTGAATATGCAGCAGCGCGCGGCAAAAGTGTTGAACTTCGGGATTAGCTACACCTTCTCGAAGTCGATCGATGACGGCCCGAATCCGAGCTTCGTGTTGATCCCGGTCAACTCGGCGCGCATCGACCAGGAGCGAGCGTTGTCTTCAGATGATGCGAGACATCGCTTTGTCGGCAACGCGACTTTGTTTTCGCCGAGCGATGGCAACGCCGTGGTGCGCGACTTCCAGTTGAGCTTCATCGTCACGCTCGAGTCGCCGCATCACTTCACCAAGTTCGCGGGGTTCGATGCCAACGGCGACGTGTTCGGAGTGAATGACCGGGTTGGCACTGAAGCGAGAAACACCTTCGAAGGCGACAGCGTGCGGAGCGTCGATTTGCGACTGTCGCGCTCATTCAAGCTTCGCGAGAAGAAGAAGCTGGAGCTAATCGCCGAGGCGTTCAACCTGCTCAACACGCTGAACGTGAGGTTCTTCAACACGGTTTACGGGGACTCGATTTTTCATCCGGCGAACAGCACGATCAACGACCCGGTACTCGGCCCGCTACCGACGTTCCGCGAAGGCGCGCTAAACCCGGCGTACGGAAATCCGAGGGCGATCTTCAACCCGAGGCAGATTCAGTTCGCTGCGAGGTTCACGTTCTGAGGGAAAGAGGTCTTCTCTGTGCCTCTGTGTCTCTGTGTCTCTGTGGTTAGATGGCGTCGCGGGCGTCGAATGGTTAGGGTCGCGGGGCGTCGACTAACCACAGAGACACAGAGACACAGAGGTTTGCGCAGAGAAGACTAAGAACTTCAAATGGACACAAAGCCGCCTTTTGACGAGATGGGCGCGAGCCGGCTGCTTATCACAGGCGGTATTGTCTTGATTGCTGCCGGGATGATCTTCGGCGAAGTGTTCGCCGTGTTCGTGCTCCATCAGAATGCCAATAGGATCGGCGAGGCGCTGACCGCGGCGACCGACGCCGTAGCCGCAAAGGACTCGGCCGAGGTCGCCGCGCACTTCACAAACATCGGCGGCTTGCTCGAGAATCGCGGGACAAAGGTGGACGCTCACGTTCACGCGATCGACTTCGGCTACCTCGCGTTGCTGCTCGCGTTGGTTCAACCGTATGTCGCGCTTGGCGCTCGAACTCGCCAGCGGCTCGCGCAACTGTTCCTCATCGGCGCGGTGATGCTGCCGGTCTCGGTGTTCTTGATTCACTATGTTGGATTGGCGTATAGCCCGCTCGCTACGATCGGCTGGGCGAGTGTCTTTGCCGACCTCGGCGGCTTGCTGGTGATCATCGCCTGCGGGGCAGAGCTGATAGGCTTGTGCCGTCACGCGTGTGGCGCGAGGGAAGCGCTCGCGGGGAATACGGCGCCCGTCGATCGCAGTTGGGCGTCGAAAGCGCTGCTGACCGGCGGGACCTTGCTCATCCTCGCAGGATTTCTTCACGGAGCATTTTACGCGTCGTTCTATCTTCAGAAACACGAGGCTCAAGACCAGATCGCGTTCGAGACGATGATCAGCGCAGCGGTTGCCCAGCAAACCGCGACTCCGCCAAACATGCGAGACGCGCACCTGGTTGTTCAAGGCTATGGCGCGATCCAGGCCGAAAAGGCCGTCAACATTGCGGCTCATTCGCACATCATCGAGTTCGGATTGCTGGCGATCTTGCTGGCGTTCATCCAGCCATACGTTTTTCTTGCCGACCGCTGGAAGCGCCTTTGTGCGCTACTGATGCTGACCGGCTCGGTGGTGCTGCCGGTCTTCGTGCTGCTCGAATTGCAGTACGGCTTAGTCGCGGGCGGAATTGCCGACGTTGGAGGTTTGCTGGTTATCATCGGTCTGGGCGGAATGCTGGTTGGGATCCGCCGCCACAATCGCGAAGCGGTCGCCGAAAAACCAGCGGCAAGCATGAGCGGACCGAGAAAGGTCTTGATCATTTCGGGAGCGGCGCTTGCCCTGTGGGGTATGAGCTTCGGGCTGTACTACGCTTTGTTCGCGGAGCATCAGGCGCTTGATAAGATCGGGCGTTCGCTTGCTGAAAGCTTTACCCACGGAGCGGAGTCTGACTTGTTCCTGTCTCGCGAGTCGCTTCAAACTTACGCCGACGCGCAGTTCGACTACGTGCGTTCGGTTGATGTGCATTCGCATTGGATAGGTCTGGCGATGCTACTGATCGTTTTTGGCGTTATGTTCGACCGGGTGGGCTTCACCGAAAGCCGCCGAATGCTTCTGGCGTGGATGCTGGCCGCGGGGTCATTCGCGTTTCCGCTTGGCGTCATCTTGCAGACGCTGGATCGAGGTTTCATCCCGCAGGCAGTCGCGGCAGTTGGGGCTGGCCTGGTTATCATCGCGCTGGCAGCCATCGTGCCTGGGCTTGCGCGCTTCGAGAGGGACTGATGATAAAGAAAATTGTTCTGGTGGTAATCGCGTTGCTTATTGTCGCTTCCCTGTTGCTGGAAGCGTTTGGGCAACAAGACAAGAAGAAGACTGCCGACTTCATCACGGCGATGAAAGCAGCTCGAGTGATCGAGTTGAACTTCGTCTGGGACCGCAACTCGCCGCTGCTCGGATTGAACCCGCCGTTTTCGATCGGGCTTCACACGAGCCACGCGCAAACAAAAGGCATCATCCCCGGCGGCATAGCTTTTGCGGCCGACATGATGTTCTTCAGCGGGCAGCACGGCTCGCCCAACGTCGATGCGCTGGGCCACATCTCGGACAACATGAAG
This sequence comes from Candidatus Onstottus arcticum, assembly GCA_038040485.1. Lineage (GTDB taxonomy): Bacteria > Acidobacteriota > Blastocatellia > UBA7656 > UBA7656 > Onstottus_B > Onstottus_B arcticum. The sequence goes on along the minus strand of JBBPIE010000012.1, from coordinate 30,667 downwards.
CTATTCGGCGGCGCGGACGCGGCGGCCAGCGAAGGCGCGAGCGGTTTGATGACGCTCGGCATCGAAGGCTATCCCAAAGAGCGCTTCGTCAATCGCGCGGTGCTGCTGGACGTCGCGCGCTTCAAGAACGTCGAAGCGCTCGCGCCTGGACAGGAGATCACTGCCGAAGACCTCGAAGCAACCGCGAAAGCTGAAGGCGCCGAGATCAAACCCGGCGACTCGGTGATCATTCGAACTGGCTACGGCAGGTACTTCGAAGCCGACCGGGCCAGGTATTCGGGTCCGCGCCCCGGCCCGGGTGAAAGCGCCGCTCGGTGGCTGGCGAACAAGAAAGTATTTCTCGCGGGAGATGATCAGATGAGCTTCGAAGTCGTTCCCGAAAAAGGCACGGTGTTTCCCTGTCACCGAATTCTGATCGCGGACAATGGCATCTACATAGTCGAGAACCTGAATCTCGAAGAGCTGGGCCGCGTCCTGGCCGAACGGAGAGTTTACGAGTTTGTATTGGTGTTGAATCCTCCAAGGATTCGCGGAGCGACCGGCGCGGCGGCGAACGCTTTTGCGATTCTCCCTTAATTAGACTTGTAGGGGCGGCCCTCCGTGGCCGCCCCTCGTCCACACCGCGAGACTGCTGGCGCACACAAAGCGAAGAGGGGCGGCCACGGAGGGCCGCCCCTACATGAAGTTCAGCCTATGCGGATCAAAATCATTGGCGGCGGGCCGTCTGGTTTGTACTTCGCCATTCTGATGAAGCAGCAGAGCGGCGCCCACCAGATCTCCGTCATCGAACGCGATGGTCCGAATGACACGTTTGGATGGGGCATCGTCTTCTCCGACCAGACCTTCTCCTATCTCAAAGACAACGACGAAGTCTCATTCAATGACATCACTCGCGCCTGTCAGACGTGGGACAACGTAGACGTTGTCCACCGCGCCCGGAAGGTCTCCGTTCGGGGCAACAAGTTTTCGGGCATCGGGCGCCTCGCGTTTTTGAACATCCTGCACAAACGCTGTCTCGAGCTGGGCGTCGAGCTGCGATTCAACACCAACATCTCGGATGTAAGTGAACTCGGCGACTGTGACTTGCTTGTCGGAGCGGACGGCGCGAACAGCATGGTTCGCCGCAGCTTTGCGGAGTTCTTTCAGCCGTCGGTCGATCTCCGGCGAAACCGATTCATCTGGCTGGGAACTCAGCAACTGTTTCACGGCTTGACGCTGACTTTCCGTGAGGCAGAAGCCGGATTGTTTATCGCGCACTCATACAAGTTCAGCCCTACCACCAGCACCTTCATCGTTGAGTGCGACGAAGCGACCTGGAGGAAGGCAGGCTTTGAAGAGAAGCCCGGCGAGGAGACTTGCTCGTACCTGGCCGAAGTGTTTCGCGACGATCTGGGCGGGCACCCGTTGCTGTCAAACAACTTTGTGAAGTGGCTGAACTTTCCGCTGGTGAAGAACAAACAGTGGCATCACCGGAACGTCGTGCTGCTGGGCGACGCGCTGCACACCGCGCACTTTTCGATCGGTTCGGGGACGAAGCTCGCGCTCGAGGATTCGATCGCGCTGGCGAAGTGCTTTGAAACGGGTGAGGACGTTGAATCAACGCTTGCCGAGTTTCAGCGCGTGCGAAAGCCGATCATCGACGCGTATCAGGAAGCGGCTTACTCGAGTCTTCAGTTGTTTGAGGACGCGGGCGACGAGATGCATCTTGATCCGATCCCGCTGGCTTACAAGCTGATGACTCGCAGCAAGAAGATCGATTACGAGAAGCTGAAGCAGCGCGATCCGGTGTTTATTGCGGCTTATGATGAATGGAGGGGAGGAGTGAGGATGGAGGATTGAGGATCGAGGATGGAGGATTGAGGATGAAGGAACCGGATGGCGAATTGAGAATTGCAAAATTGAAAAATGCAGATTGCAAATCGGGGATTGCGGTCTAATCCGCCAATTTGAAGTTTTCAATTTTCATTTTTCAATTTTCAATGCTCCATCCTCAATCCTCAATCCTCAATCCTCAATCCTCGATCCTCCATCCTCGATCCTCAATCCTCCTCAATGGTATGTGGCATCCTGAGAATTCAGTCAGACACTCTATTCTTCCAGCTCGCTGGCCGGCGGCTGACGAAGCGGCGCGCTCGCTTCTTTTCAGTCCGATCCAAGTCGGCACCGTCTCCCTCGAAAGCCGAACCTGGGTGCCGGCGATGGTCCCGTGGCGAGCGACTGCCGAGGGCTTCGTCACTCCCAACATCATCGAGTGGTACGGCCGCCTTGCCGCGGGGCGTCCCGGCGCAATCGTCGTCGAAGCGACCGGAGTCCGCGACATCGCAAGCGGCCCGCTTCTTCGGATCGGGCATGACCGATTCATTCCCGGCTTGCGCGAACTGGTCGAGACAGTTCGACGCGAAAGCCACGGACACACCCGGTTGTTTATTCAGATCATCGACTTCCTGGCAGTGAAGCGGCGCCCGGTGAAAGAAAAATTCTTCCCGCGGTTTCTCGAGGTTCGACCTCGTCATCGAGCTGCGTTGGCGGAAACAACCAAGGATGAGCGCTGGATGCAAGCTCGCGAGTCCGAGCTGCGAGATTTCCTCGCTGCCGCGCCCGAGGAGCTACTCGATCGCGTCTTGGACGAACGTGAACTGGAGTCGCTGCGTTTCGGTTATCGCGAGCGCGTCACCGATATGGACCTTCCTCACGTCCGCGAGTTGCCTCAAGTGCTGCCCGGCATTTTCGCTTCAGCGGCCGAGCGCGCGCGAGAAGCCGGCTTCGATGGAGTCGAGCTTCACTACGCGCACGCTTACACGATGGCCTCGTTCCTGAGCGCGAAAAACGATCGCCCGGACGGCTACGGCGGCTCGCCAGAACAGCGGGTGCGTTTGCCGCTTGAAGTCTATCGCGCAGTACGCGAGCGAGTCGGCGACCGCTTCACGGTCGGCGTACGATTCCTGGGCGATGAAGCGATCGAGGGTGGAAGTCACCTTGAAGACGCGGTCTACTTCGGCGTTGAGTTCGCGCGCGCGGGCTTCGACTATCTTTCAGTCTCCAAGGGCGGCAAGTTCGACGACGCGAAGCAACCAAAGGTCGGGCACGCTGTTTACCCTTACACCGGGCGAAGCGGCTACGAGTGCATGCCGACGGTCATCTCAGACGAGCGCGGACCGTTTGGCCGCAACGTTCCGCTGGCGGCGGCGATCAAGCGCGCGGTGAACGAATCGGGATTTGCGACCCCGGTGGTCACTTCGGGAGGAATCTCGACTTTTGAGCAGGCTGAAGATATTCTTCGAAACGGCGAAGCGGATATCATAGGCGCGGCGCGGCAATCGCTTGCAGACCCGGACTGGTTCTTGAAGATAAAACTCGGCCGCGGAGATGAGATTCGCCGCTGCGTGTTCACAAACTACTGCGAAGGGCTGGATCAGATGCACAAGCAGGTGACTTGCAAGCTTTGGGATCGAGTTGGGCTCGATGAACCGGGAATCTCGATGAGCGAGGACGGCAAAAGACGGTTGGTTCCGCCAGGGACGATTGCTCAGATGCTCGAGACGTGTGACGGAGTGGAATCAAAGCGTGACGTTTGAAGTTGCAACCTCAGTGGAGGCACCCCAGCGGGGTGCAATGTGCCGGATCAACCTCGTCCGACAAGCGGTTGGCCGACATAGCACCCCGCTGGGGTGCGCGACGCACAACCGCCTGCTTCTATAAACATTCAACTCCTGCCCGGAGTTGTCCGACGCGCCATACGGCAAATGTTGTTTGCGCGCCAGAAGGACAACGCTAGAGGAGATCAAGGACAAATCCGATGATGTACTGGCGCGAAATCACCGTGAACTGGGGCGAGTCGGATCCGTTCGGTCTGGTCTACTATCCGCGAATGCTGGCGTGGTTCAACGACACCGAACACGAGCTGTTTCGCACGCTCGGCTATCCCATCGACAAGATGATCCAGCAGGACCGCACGACCTTCGTGATGGGTGAGATCGAGTTTCGCTTTATCGGGCCGGCAGGTTATGGCGACCGCGTGACCTTGAAGCTCGAGCTAACCGAACTCCGCGAGCGAACCTTGCACTGGCACTGCACAGCCAAGCGAACGTTGACCGGCGAGCCCGTCACCGAAGGCCGCGCAACCCGCGTCTACGCTCGCATAAACGAAGACGGCACGCTCAAGTCGGCAGTCATCCCCGACGAGATGCGCCGCGTGCTGACCTCGACCAGCGTAGCCGGCTCGTTCGGCAAGGTAGAAACGAAGTAGCAACTAAACTTCATGGCAACCTGGGACAAAGAAGAACTCAAGCTAGCAACAAAGCATTCCTGGAAAGCGAAGCCGGGCTCTCGCATTTTTGTCGCCGACCGCGGCGCTGTTCGCATCGACTTTCCGCAAGACTGGGTGTGCATTCCGGACGATGACTCAATCAAGTTTCACGACAAGGAGCCGCCCGACGACGACTGCCGGCTCGCCGTCTCATACATTCGCCTTCCACCCATCGACTGGAGCGGGTTGCTGCTTTCCGATTTGCTCAAGACAGCGATGAAGGGCGACGAGCGCCCGATCTACCACATCGGCGAAATCCACGAAGTGAAGCGTTCGGACCTCGAGCTTGCCTGGGCGGAGATGTCTTTTATCGATCCTCCCGAGCAGCGAGAAGCGCGCTCGCGGATCTGCCTCGGCCGCGGGTCATTCATTCAGCCGCTTATCACTATGGAGTTCTGGGAAGATGATCGAGCGAAGTTCACGCCGGTGTGGGACGACGTGCTTGCAAGCCTGCAACTCGGCGTATACATCGAAGATCCGACACGCGGACCGACGATTCAGTAACAGGAGACGATCAGTGGCCGACAGCTCACCTCAAGTTACGCTACCCGACTACCCCGACGAGATTCAAACCGACAGGCGAGAGCTGTCCTTCAAAGATGAAGAGCTGCTGAAGTTCTATTCGTCGATGAGGCTTGCGCGAACCTTTGAAGAAAAACTCGCCGCGCTTTACCGGCAGGGGAAAATCTTTGGCGCGGTCTATCTAGGCATGGGGCAGGAGGCTACGTCGGTTGGCTGTGCGAGCCGGCTTGAGAAGGCCGACTTGCTCTCGATGGTCGCGCGGAATCTCTCGGCTTACTTCTACCGAGGGGTCGATCCGAGGCACGTGATGGCGCGGTGGTTCGGCAAGGACCAGGCCCCGTCGAACGGACGCGAGCTTGGGTTGTTTCTCGCCGACATCGAGAATTACGGCATCATTCCTTATCACAACGGCTCGATGGCGTCGTGGATACCGGCGGGAGCGGGCTACGCACTGGCGTTCAAGATGCGGCGAAAGCCGAACGTGATGTTGTGCTTCACTGGAGACGGCGCGACGAGCCCGGGCGACTTTTACGAAGGCTTGAACTTCGCTTCGATTCACAAGCTACCGCTGGTGATCATATGCGAGGTGAATCAGTTCGCGTACTCTACCGCCTGCGACAAGCAGATGCCGGTCGTCAACGTCGCGGACCGCGCGCCCGCGTTCAACATTTACGCTGAGACGGCTTATGGCAACGACATCTTTACAGTGATCGACGCGGCGCGGCGCGGAATTGAGCACGCGCGAAACGGCAACGGCCCGGCGTTGATTGAGTTCAAGACGTTTCGCCGGCGAGGGCACGGCGAGCACGACGATATGGCTTACGTTCCCGCTGAGCTTCGAGAGTTTTGGGAGAAACGCGATCCGATCGATATGTATCGTAGATGGCTGATCGAACGCGCGGAGTTCAAAGCTGGGATGATCACTCGAATCGACGAAGTAGCCGCGCGTCAGGTTGAAGCCGCGGTCGAGTACGCCGAGTCGCTCCCGTATCCGAAGCCCGAAACGGTGACCGATCGATTGTTCGCGCCTTCGCCGCACGATCCAAAGCCGGATGATCGCGCAAACCTCTTCGAGCCTATCGAGAAGCCGGCAATCCCCGCGCTGACCGCGGCGCAAGACAGATCGGGCGGAGGACACTTCTGATTTTGGATTTTAGATTTTGGATTTTGGATTCTGGAAGCATCGTAAGCATCATTCTTAGAGAACACCGGGCTCCCCTTTCCCCAATCCAAAATCCAAAATCCAAAATCCAAAATCACTGAGATGCCCCAGCTAACCTATCTACAAGCAATCAGCACCGCGTTGCGCGACGAAATGCGGCGCGACCCGAGCGTCTTCCTTCTCGGCGAAGATATCGCCGTGTTCGGCGGTGCCTTCAAAATCACTCAAGGCTTTCTCGAAGAGTTCGGGCCTGATCGCGTGATCGACACGCCGATCTCAGAGTCGGGTTTTGTTGGAGCAGCGTGCGCCGCCGCGACCGTTGGCTTTCGGCCGGTCGTCGAGTTCCAGTTTATCGACTTTATCGCGTGCGCGTTCGATCAGATCGTGAACTATGCCGCGAAGTGCTATTACCGCTGGGGCATTCAGATGCCGGTCGTTTTTCGAGGCCCGACTGGCGGCGGCATACACGCCGGGCCTTATCATTCGCAGAACCCGGAGGCGTGGTTCGCGCACACACCGGGGCTGAAAGTCGTGCTGCCTTCAACTGCGAAGGACGCGAAGGGACTGCTGACTGCCGCGATTCGCGACAACAACCCGGTCGTCTATCTCGAAAACAAGTTTCTGTATCGCCACTATCGCGAAGAAGTGCCCGACGGCGATTACGTGGTTCCGATCGGTCTCGCGGCGTTGCGAACGCGAGGCAGCGATCTGTCGATCATCAGCTACGGAGCAGCGGTTCATCACTGCGTCGAAGTAGCTCGCGTCATCGAGCGCGAAGGATCGTCAGTCGAGGTCGTCGATCTGCGCTCGCTGGTTCCGCTCGATCGCGAAACCGTTTTGGAGAGCGTGAAGAAGACGGGCCGCGCGCTTGTCGTTCACGAAGCGAACATGACTGCGGGCTTCGGCGCGGAGATCGCCGCGCTCATAGCACAAGAAGCCTTTGAACATCTCGACGCGCCGGTGATGCGAGTCGCTTCGCTCGATGTGCCGGTTCCGTTCAGCCCTCCGCTCGAGATGGCGATGCTGCCTTCGGTTGATAAGATCACCGCCGCTGCTCGAAAGCTCTTGGCTTATTGATCCGCCGCGGGGGTGATTGAACATTGTAGATCGAGCAAGCCAGAAGGACGGCGTGTTAGATTGTCGAGGATGCGTGCTGACCTCCTGGTGAGCTATCATCGGTCGAGTCAGTGGTAGGTCTAAGCGTTATGGCTTTTGAAAAGATTACTATTCGAGGGTTCAAATCTATTCGAGCTTTAGAGGCCTTTGAGTTTAAGGGGCTCAACCTTCTGATCGGTGCCAATGGTGCTGGAAAGAGCAACTTCGTCGATTTCTTCCGATTCCTGAACGTCTACTTGCAGGGCACTAACAATCTGGACAAATTCGTTCGACAAAATGGCAAGGCTGATGCTTTTCTTTTTAATGGGCCGAAGGCCACGAAACGGATAGCCGTCCACTTAGAGTCCTCATCACACCAGAATGACCGCTATTTGCTCAACCTACTTCTAACGCCGACGCTCACCGGCGAACTGGACGATTTGTTAACCGAGGGGCCGTGGCGCTTAAGGAGTGGTCAGGAGAACGCAGGAATCGCTGAGTCCCCGTCGACGGACGTAATGGATACCCCGTGGGAATCAGCTTTCAGTTCGTTCGTCTATCATTTCCATGATACGAGTACGACTGCAGCGATGCGACGAGACCAATCACTTCGCGACTGGCGGGAGTTGAAGGAGGACGCGGGCAACATCGCCGCTTTCTTGTATCGGCTCAGGCAGACCGACAAAGACAGGTACGCCGACATACGTTACCACGTGCAGCTCATCGCACCATACTTCGATGACTTTATTCTTGAGCCAGAGCAGAGCGGCCCCGCTGAACTAATCCGGCTCGAATGGCGGCAGAAGGGAAACTCAACGCCATTCCAGCCATTCCAGTTCTCCGATGGAACCATCCGGTTCATTTGTCTTGCGGCGGCGCTGCTCCAGCCTAACCCACCAGGCGCCATTGTCATCGACGAGCCAGAGCTAGGGCTTCACCCGTTCGCTCTTGGGGTGCTGGCCTCGATGCTACGTAAGGCGTCCGACCGATCGCAGATCATAGTATCAACCCAATCAGCGCCGCTCCTGGACGCCTTCGAGCCCGAGGAAGTCATTGTTGTAGATCGTGCAAACGGCTCCTCTCGGTTCCGCCGACTAGAGGCCGAGCCACTCCAAAGTTGGCTTCAAGAATATAGCTTGGGCCAACTCTGGCAAAAGAACGTGATCGAGGGGAGCCCTCTTCATGAGTAGGGTGTATGTTCTTGTTGAGGGCCAAACTGAGCAGGCGTTTGTTCGCGATGTTCTTACACCAACCTTGAGCACATTTGGTATTTATCCCCAGCCAATTCTTCTTGGCAAGCCTGGCCATAAGGGAGGCATTCGCGGCTTTGATGTGGTTCAACGTGAAATCTCAAATCTTCTGAAGCAGGACGCGGACGCTTTCGTCACCACCCTTTTCGACCGGTACGGGCTGCCCTCGGATTGGCCCGGTCTTGCAGAGAGTAAACTGAGAATTGAGTTACCTCAGTCCCACTCAAGATTATGCCAGGCTATGCATAGCGAGGTATCCGAAAAGATGGGGCCAGATTTTCGCGCGCGGCGATTCCTACCTTATATCCAGTTCTACGAAATTGAGGCGTACCTTTTCGCGGTGCCCGATGAAACCGCCCGTCTGCTTGGGAATGACGCTCGCGCTCAAGATCTTCGTGCGGTAGTGCAAGAAGAAGGTGGCTGCGAAGACATAAACGACGACCCGATCAGTGCACCATCAAAACGCATTATCGCGCTATTTCCAAACTATAAAAAAGGTAAGGGCATCAATGCCGATCTTCCCCGAATATGTACCGAGGTGGGACTGCAAGCTTTGCGTGATGCCTGCCCCTTGTTCAGCAGTTGGGTTCAGTCGCTTGAATCACTCACTGATCGCTGATCTCCAGGTTAAAGGGCTTCGCTCGATGTGCCGGTTCCGTTCAGCCCTCCGCTCGAGATGGCGATGCTGCCTTCGGTTGATAAGATCGCCGCCGCTGCTCGAAAGCTGTTGGCTTACTAAAGCATCTCAAAACTAAAACATAGCTTGAGCCCTGCTGCTCAATAGAACATAATTCTCACCGATGCAGATGCAACTGAACAACGGCATCACCCAAAGATGATTCACTAACATCAGTTGCTTGCAGTCTTGCGAAGAACCCTCAGAGTTTGCGACATCAAATGCGCCGGCTCATTCGGCGTGCAGCATTAGCCCTGTTCGCCCCGGGCGAATGCGTTTGCATAAGGCGCGCTCTCGTTCAAGCACGAGTGCGGGAGTGATCAGAGGTAGCTCAATTTCGATGACCTTGCTTTCTGAAATCAAATCGGCAGCCGGTGAGCAATTCGCCGGTGAGCCTTTTCTCTTACATCAATTCTTCGCACAAACCGCGCGGCAATCGCCCGATCGAACGGCGCTGGACATCCCCCCCGGAACCGGACGCCCCGAACGGCGGCTGTTCACATACGCGGAACTGAACGAGCAATCCAACGAGTTGGCGGCTCTTCTGAGAACGGTCGTGGCTGGTGAATGCGTGGTCGCGATCCTCTTACCTCGAACCACCGAGCACCTTTACATAAGCCAGTTGGCAGTGTTGAAGGCCGGCGCGGCCTACACGTGTATTGATCCCTCGTTCCCCGACGATCAACTGCGAGAAGTCCTGGCTGACTCCGAAGCTATCGCACTACTGACCGACAAGGCGGGAGGGGAACGCGCAAACCGTGCAGGGGTTTCAAACGTGCGGGTCTTCGATGTGCCTGGGAGCGCAGGCGTCCCGACTGCATCGGTCGAGCTTGCAGCTACAACGATTGGAGTGATCGCGCAACCTTCGTGGGTCACAGCGCAGAGCCTTGCGTATGTCATCTACACGTCGGGCACGACCGGACGGCCAAAAGGCGTGATGATCGAGCACCGAAGCATCGCCAATCTTGTCGGCTCGGACCTTGAAGAGTTCCGTCTTTCTCCAAACGACCGAGTCGGTCAGAGTTCGTCTTCCGCGTACGATTCATCGGTCGAAGAAACATGGCTCGCGTTCGCAGCGGCAGCGACGGTCGTAGTGATGGACGACGAGACCACGCGGCTCGGTCCGGATTTGGTCGCGTGGCTTAAGCGTGAACGCATCACGGTTCTCTGCCCTCCTCCGACGATGCTTCGCACAACGGGGTGCGACAATCCCGAGACTGCATTGCCGGGTTTGTCTCTGCTTTATGTCGGAGGCGAAGCGCTACCGCCGGATGTGGCAGCGCGCTGGGCGAAGGGCCGCCGGCTGGTGAACGGTTACGGGCCGACCGAGTGTTCGGTGACCGCGCTTAGAGACGACGTTCGAGAAGGCGAACCGGTGACTATTGGGCGACCGGTTCGCGGGCTTCGAGCGTGGGTGTTGAACGACTCGCTTTGCGAAGTTTCGGACGGCCAGCCGGGCGAGCTTTATCTTGGCGGGATCGGTCTGGCGCGCGGCTACCGCAATGGACCCGAGCTGACCGCTCAAAAGTTTTCCGAGCATCCGAGGCTCGGTCGCATCTACCGGACTGGTGATCTGGCCCATCGCGAATCCGACGGCCGGTTCTATTATCACGGCCGCGTAGACACACAGATAAAGCTTCGCGGATATCGCATCGAGCTTGAAGCCATCGAGCGGCGGCTCGCCGAGTGCGACGGTGTGCGCGAAGCCGCGTGCCGGGTCCAGGGCAACGGCGGGAAAGAAACGCTTGTCGCTTTCGTTGTCCCGGAAGCCGGCCGCGAGGTTCCGGCCTTCGACGATCTGAAAGCGTCTTTGCGCGCGGCGCTTCCAGGCTACATGGTTCCAAGCCGGTTCGGCGTTCTGTCGGGCTTGCCGACGAACCTGGGCGGAAAGTTGAACCGAAACGAGCTTCCAATCCTCGAATCATCAGGTCCCAAAAAAAACGGGCAACGCGCGCTTCCGAACAGTGAAATGGAATTAAGGATGGAGGCGGCCTTTAGTGAAGTGCTTCGGCTGCCTCACTGTTCGGTCGACGACGACTTCTTCAACGATCTTGGCGGCGATTCGCTGAGCGCAGCCGAGTTGATCTCTTTGCTTCGCGAGGATCCCGCTACCTCGTTGGTTACGGCGCGCGATCTGTATGAGTCAAGGACCATCGCCGCACTCGCCAGGCAAGTACACCCGGACTTGAGCGAACAAACTGTGAGCCAGGAAGACTTGGTTCTCCAGGACCACGCGCTTCTCGCGACGGCGATCCAGACCGCCTGGCTTATTGGCACTCTCATCCTTGCTTCGTCACTCGGTTACCTGGCAGCTTTCATGGCACTGCCGTATCTCATAAAAACCATTGGCGTCATACCGGTGCTGCTGCTGGCGCCGGCGCTACTGTTTGGCGGCCTGCTCGTTTATGCGCCCGTCGCGGTTTTGGTGACAACCCTCGCCAAAAGAATTCTGATTGGTCGCTACCGTCCGTTGCGAGCGCCGGTTTGGGGCAGCTTCTACATACGAAACTGGATTGTTCAGCATACGGCGCGGTTCGTGCCGTGGTCATTGTTTGAGGGAACCATTTTTGAGATGGCGGCGCTTCGGGCTCTTGGCGCCCGCATTGGACGCCGCGTGCACATTCACAGGGGAGTGAACCTGCGGCATGGTGGCTGGGACCTCCTGGAAATCGGCGACGACGTAACGATTGGCCAGGAAGCTTCGCTGAGACTGGTCGAGCTCGACGACGGACAGATAATTGTCGGTTCGGTGTCGCTGGGTGATCGCAGCACACTCGATACTCGATCGGGTCTCGGCGGCAACACCTGTCTTGAAGAGGAGGCGTACTTAACGGCGTTGTCTTCGTTGCCCGATGGAGGCCGCATTCCTCGAGGCGAGCTTTGGGATGGCGTGCCGGCGGGGCCCGCCGGTGTATCGCCGCCGCGACCTTCGCTCTCGGAAGGACGGCCAGTCTTGACACCCCTTCGGCATGGCATAGTCACGGTTGCCGCGCGGCTCGCGTTGATGACAGCTATCGGAACTTCGCTGATGCTTCCCGCGACTCTCCTTGCGCTAATTTATCAAGTCGACAAAGTGCGCGCTTTGGATTGGCTTTCTTCGCCTTCGCTCGATGGGTCCCTGCTTGGCGCAGCGATTCTGATCGTTACCCTGGCGCTACCGTTGATGCTGGTTGTTGAAGCCGTCATCGCGCGAATGCTCGGAAGGGTTGGCGCCGGTGTCATCAGCCTCTGGAGCCTGGCCTACGTGCGCGTCTGCTTGAAGACCCAGTTGGTCGACTACGCCGGCAAGTGGCTAGCCGGTGCGCTCCTTTGGCCGGTCTGGCTGCGAAGCGCCGGCATGAAGATAGGACGCGGATCCGAGATCAGCACCATCATCAATGTAGTCCCTGAGTTGATTGAAATAGGCAGGAAGAGTTTCTTAGCCGATGGCATCTATCTTGGCGGGCCGCGGATTCACCGTGGCGCAGTGACGCTTGCGAGCACCGCGCTTGGTGACAACACCTTTCTCGGAAATCACGTCATAGTAGCGGGCGGTCAGCGTCTGCCCAGCGATCTCCTGCTCGGTGTTTGCACCGTCGCGGATGAAGAAGCCATGCGTCCAGGCAGCGCGTGGTTCGGCCATCCGCCGTTCGAGCTCCCTCGACGTGAAGTCATCCAGTGTGACCGTAAGCTCACCTTCGAGCCCTCGCTAATCCTCTACGCGAACCGTGTGTTTTGGGAGACGTTGCGGTTTGCTCTGCCGATCCTACCGCTGCTCATCTTGCCGGTGTGGTTGAAACTGCTGGCATACGCTCAGTTGAATGTTTCAACTGCTCACCTGATTCTGATCGTCGCGCCTCTGGCAAGTCTCGGCGCCCTATCATTCTTCTGTCTTCTGGTTCTCGCCTTAAAGTGGGCGCTGCTTGGGCGGGTTCGCCCCGGCGTGCATGCTTTTTGGTCTTGCTGGTGCAACCGGTGGGACTTTCTATATATGGCTTGGGAGATCTATGCGCGCGGTGCTCTATCGTTCCTGGAGGGAACGCTGTTGTTGTCATCGTATCTGCGCGGAATGGGAGCACGCATAGGGCGGCGGGTGGTGTTGGGCGACGGGTTCGCGCAGGTCGTCGATCCGGATATGCTCGATTTCGAGGATGGGGTGACTGTGAGCTGTCATATTCAAGCTCACACGTTTGAAGACCGAGTCCTGAAGATCGACCGGGTGAGGATACGCCGCCGCGCAACTGTCGAGAGCGCTGCCGTGTTGTTGTACGGCTCGGACATCGGGGAGGGGACTCACGTCGCGCCTCACAGCGTGGTAATGAAACGCGAGAGCCTGCTTGCGGGACGTTCTTACGCCGGAGTTCCGACGCGTCCGTTTCAGCCCAAGAACGCCGCCACCTCAGCGCGCTCAGAATGGAAGGCTGAAACTCTCGCGTCAGCGCCCGTCGAGAATGCCGGCGTAGGATAGCGAAACTCAATCGCCGCGCATCGCACACCGGACGACCGACATCACCGAAGCACTCTCGCTGCGATCCACCGCTTGCATTTGTCTACGTAGCGCTTTGATCCACGACAGTTTGGTCTCTACGGTCCGGCGCTTTGTAAAGGAGTATGCCGCACTTATCTCAATGCAGCCTTCTCCTTGACGAAGATCCAGGCACTCTGGCCATCGTTGCCTGACTGCATTGTGCTTTCCACATCGGATAGAGTTACCGGGAAACAGAAATCTAAACGGGAGGGTCGCATACAGCTTGCCGCTCTCAACGCCCTCTCTGAACCGACCACCAAATTCCTGAACATTGGTGCAGGGAGCAACTTCAGTGAAAAAGTTCTTTCCCACTACCTCGCCAGGATCGCGCCCTGCCAACCGACCCTCGTAAGCATTGTATTTAAGAATCACTCCCTCCTTGTCCAGTTTGATCGCCCCGAAGCGCAACACATCAAACTCTTCTCTGCTGTAGGACTCAATCTTCTCAGTGTCTGCATAAATGAAATCACTTGTCTTGCTCATTGTTTTACTCCCACTCAAACTGGCGGTCAGAACCAGTAAGTCATAGTCAGGTGAACTGCAAGGGGGGCCGCATGGGACGTTCAGGTGATCTAAAGAGAGCTTCAACCTCTATGTGCTCGAAATCAACCAAGTTAGGTCAGCATCGACTTGCGCGGAGGCTTGCGACTGCGGGAGGTATTGAATTCTGAGTCCGCGCCGCGCGACATCTTACGTTGTTAGGTGTCTGGCGGAGAACTATGTCACTCATAGTTTGAGCAGGCTTACATAGAATCGTCTTCCATTTCCGTCTATACTATTGAGGACGATTTCCGATTAGGAGGAAAACTTAATGAGCAGTAACCAAGGCGATCAACCGGGTGGTGGTGGTGGTGGTAACGCACCAATCAAACCCCCAACGAAAGAGGGCGATCAACCGGGGAGTGGTGGTGGTAATGCACCAATCAAACCCCCAACGAAAGAGGGCGATCAACCGGGGAGTGGTGGTGGTAATGCACCAATCAAACCCCCAACGAAAGAGGGCGATCAACCGGGTGGCGGCGGCGGTGGCGCGCCAATCAAACCCCCAACGAAAGAGGGCAGCTAACCGGGGTAGTGGCCATCATCCGCCTGTCATCATTGATGGCGGATGAACAATGACCTTTACTAATCACTAGCTTTGAGGAGGCCGTGCGTTGAGTGCGGCTTCCTTTTTAGAACTTTGGCGTTAATAGTCTTAGGTACTTGATTCTTTGCGATGTTTATCAAGACACCTAATGCCTGGTTTACGGACTCTGAATCCTGGAAGACCTCTGCAACGTCAGTTTCCAACAGAACAACATTAACGCTTTCCATGTACTGCCTGTAAAAACTCGCCTCGTACACCGCCGCGGAAATCATATTCTTCTCGCATTTCGTCTTTTGGCTCTGGAGCGAGCGAACTCACGTCGCACCTCACAGCGTGGTGATGAAGCGTGAGAGCCTGCTTGCGGGTCGCTCTTACGCCGGGGGGCCTACGCGCCCGTTCAAGCCTAAGAACACCGGTACATCTGCGCGCTCAGAATGGAAGGCTGAAACAATTGCGTCAGCGCGTACGGAGAAGGCCGGCGTAGCATAGTAACCGCGGTTGGTGCGCTTCGAACGTTAGTGAATGCTTCCTGACATCCTCAGTCTCCTAGATTAATGCGCTGCAGGAGTTCTCTAAATCCGGGCTCTGAACGCAAGCTTTTGAATGTGTTATCTATTTTGAGCCACACTAACGCACCGGCATGCTCGCGGGAAGCATTCTCAAGCCACTCCAGCGCTTTCGCATTCTCGCCAAGACCGGCGTAGATACCAGCTATGTGACCTCTAAAGACTTCCAAGTCGCCTTACCGTACTATCCGCTACGAAATGATGTTGCGACAGGAGAGCAGATTTGATCGCTCGCTGATTCTCTTGAAGATCCATCGCAGGCGCAAATAGCGAAGCGTGGCCGCACGTCATCAGCAGGAGAGATTCTAAAGGAGAACCACAATGACCAACCATGGAGGAACTTACATGAACTTCAGGAGAAGGATTTTGACCTTAGTCACCGCAGGGTTGATAATCGCGCTTGCCGTCGCAGCACCCGGCCAGTCTCAAGATAAGAAGGCAGCTAAGAAAGTGATGGAAGGCTCGTGGAGAGTAACCGTAACGCCCGGGCCGGCGCCAATCCCGCTACCGCCTTCAGCCGAAGCAATCGTCACCTATATTCCGGGTGGCGGACTCATCGAATCGGACAATCTGGCGGTGCCAGGCTCGCTCGCAGGCACGGGTCAGGGCGCGTGGGAAGCTACAGGCCCGCGTGAATTCAACATCACGCTCACAAAGATTCTATTCACCACTCAGGGACTGTTCCAGGGATCACTGAGAATCACTGAAAGTATCACAAGGGACTCCAACGACACCGAGTATACGGGCGTAGGCAATATGGCCCTCCTCGATCCAACAGGGGCTGTCATTCTCATAATTCCCGCGACAACCACCGCCACACGTATCAGCGCGGAAGCGCCATAACGACGAAAACGTTGATGAGGCGACCGCTCCAGCAATCGACGAAGGAACGGTCGCCTCTGGGATCTTTGCTGACGGCTTAAGAACTCGTTCTCAACAGAACACCGAGAGAAAGGCTGATAGAGATCGCGGTTTCGCAGGTAGCAACACCGGCGCGGGCTAGCTATGCGAGGCCCGCGCCCGCTTTGCTGTACGGTGCTGACATTGGCGTTCGAACTCACGTCGCGGTGATGAAACGTGAGAGTGTGATCATTGGCTAGGCGTATATGAAGTGCCCCCTTCGGTGCCGACACTTCCCGTCCCATTTAATGGAGATTGAGGATTTTGAGGCGATCCTCCTCAGCGAGGCTGAGGCACTTGATTTTTTGCGATGTTTATCAGAACCCGTAATGCCTGGTTTACTGACTCTGAATCTTGGAACACCTCTGCGACGTCAGGTTCCAACAGAACTACATTAGTGCCTTCCATGTACTGCTTGTAATACTTGCCTCGCACACCGCCGCTGAAATCATATTCTTCTCGCATTTCCTCTTTTGGCTCTGGGTTATTGCTCTGACTCATATTGTTTCCTCTCTTGCGGGGTCGGTTCTCGCGCAGAGATCATCCGACTCTTACCCTCTCGTTCGGTATGTGCCACGACCATGAGCCGCTGATTCTTAGAGTGCCCCATCGTCAAGAATCGAAACTCGTCAACTTAGTAGTGAGGGTCATCAACAGTCTTGCCATTCTCAAGGCATCTTGCAACAACACATTCTTGCCCAATGGGCTGAACACGGACATGCAAAGGACGCGAGCCGGTCAACTTGGTCGTCGAGCTTTCATCCAAGGAGGATACCACTGTCTACTGACCTCGAAGTCTTCTAGTTGGCTACCCTTTTCTGGCCGAGGGCACAGAGCCAGGGCGACTGTGCCGGAAGTCAAATCGGTGCTTCCGTCACAGCCGTCGGCGGCTATGGCGTGCAGGTCGTCCCGGCCGGCTTGTCGATCACGTAAACTAGTCGCCAGCGAGTGTTGGCCACGCCGATGGAGTAGCTCCACGCGACTGGGGCCGACAGGTTGAAGTTCGGGGGCCCGCCCGCTAAGGCGCCTACTGGCTGGGCCGTGACGGTGGCCGTCCGCGTTAGGGTCACCGGAACGAACGCGATCCAGACGACTTCGGACCACGTGGGTGCGGCCTCGGGCCCAGCCAGGGTGTTCCCGGCGCCATCGACGAGTTCGACGTCGGCGCGGACCAGGATGCACGCCGGGTTCATGTTGCTGGCGGCGTTCCCCGTCACCAGGGTACCGGCGCCGCCAATGAGGGGGATGCCTGGGGAGGTCGCGATGGCGCTCTTCCGAGTCTCGCGGATCACGTTGCCCGGGGCGCAGTTGCCGGCCCCGGCGGGCGGCGGCGCGACGATCACCGACGAGAGCGTGGGAGTCTGGCCGAACACGTTGGTCCAGGTGATGGTATGTGCCATCGTCACGGTGCCGATGGGCGGTGCCCTCGTCGCGATTGTAGCCGTCTGAAGCCCGAAGTAGCTCACGGTCAGGGCAGCGCCTGGGCCCACCACGCTAGCTTGGCTCTCGATTTGTCCGGCGGGCGTCATCATTTGGAGGATCAGGTCAGTTATCGTGCAGCCGTTGGTTGTCACGTCGGCCGCGAAACGAGCGATCGTGCCGGTGAACCCGGCGCTAGGCGGCAGCCAGTTTGAGACGAGGCCGGGCTCGAGGCCCACCGACGCGAACGCGCCAGGAATCTGGTCGCAGTCGAGCTGCCTAAAGGGAGCGCCCGTCAAGTCCCTCGCGGCCGCCGCCAGCAGCGCGTCGCAGCTCGCCCGGGTGGCCAGCGCCGAGTCAATAAGGCGCGACAGACGAGAGAGCCGGCGGGTGAGCACGTCGAAGGCGATCATCCGCAAGCGGTCCCGCCCCATCCCGGCGAGGCCACCCACGCCGCCGTCGCTCATCACCACGTGGGCCAGGCTTGTGATGCCGCTATTCGTGTGCACGCCTCCGAAGTCGCAGGTGAGGCCCGGCAAGTCGAAGGGAGAGCAGCCGAGGTCGCTTCGCGAGAGATAGCCTGCGTACGTGGCGGGCTGGGGACGCGGTGTGGACAAGCCCGGAGCCGCCATGTTGCGGATGATCCCCGCGGCCGCGGCGGCCGAGCCCTCGCCCACGAGCCAGCCCGGCACCGCGCCCGGCGCCGCTACGTCGCGAAAGGCGAGGTTGCCCATGATATCTGCGTAGGACTCGTTGAGCGCCCCCGATTCGTCGGCGTAGAGGAGGTCCGAGCTGTTCCACACGACGCTGTGGGTCAGCTCGTGGCCCACCACGTCCGGGACAGCGTCTCCCGTGCAGAAGTAGGTTTCCTCATCGATCGGCGGCGAGAACGCGTTCGGGCAGGTGAAAAGATTGACGTTGACGTTCACGACCATGTCCTCGCCGCCGCGGCCGTCCCTCCCGACCCAGCCGTGGGCGCGGTAGAACGTGTCCACGGCTCCGAGGGCCGTCACCGCGGTCGCCGCGTCGGGGCTGAGCGCCGTGCCGGGGGACGTGGTCACGCCGTCGCGGCTAACCTCCACGAAGATGGGCTTCTGGAGGATCGTGGCGCCTGCGGCTTCGCGAACGATGTTCGCGGCGGGCAAGCGCGAGTAGCCATAGAGCACCGTGCCGGTGACTGCGTCCACGAAGAGTCCGTGCATCAGGCTGCGCGTGTGGTACGCGAGGCGCGACTCCGGCGGCTTAGGTAGGCCCTTTACCGCCACCAGCTCTCCGGGGAAGATCACCAGGTCGGTGGAGATGGGCCTTCGCGCCGCCTCGGTGCGGTCCGCGGCCGAGACTCCCTGAAGGGACGTGGCAAGCTGTGCGGCCGCGACGGCTTTCGCCGCGTCCGGCCCCACCGTCGGTACGAGGGGCATACGGACGTGGCCCAGGGTGTGCCCCTGAATTGACTGAATGCGGTTACCGTTCTCGATCTCGAAGACGAGCTCGGCGCCGAAGACCCTGCGGCCCGCGATGACTTGGCCCAGCTTCACGAACGTGACGCGCGGGGTGACGGGCGACGCCATCGAATCAAGAACCTCGAACCCGCACCGGCTCGCGCCGTAGCGAAACACTTCGGGGTTCTCCTCGAGGTAGCGAAAGGCGATCTCTGCCGGGTTGCCGAAGACGCCGACCGCCGAGACCGCGAGCCCGCCCCGCGACCGGTACGAGAGGAACGTCGGCAGTTTCGTCTTGGCGTCAATGTGGGCGATGGGCACGGTCTTCCCGCGCCGGGTCCCGGGAATGACCGTGCTGGCGAGGACGGTGCCGTCGGCTAGGAGGAAGGCGCTCATGACTTCGCCGTTGGCGAGGCCCCAGGTGGCATGTCTCGCCTTCAGAAGTCCACCGGACGAGCCCTGCCGAACCGGGACCAACACCGGCGAGGCCTTCTTGAGGATCGACAGCCGGAGCTTCGCTTTCGGGACGAGCTGATCGAAGCGCTTCCGGCGGGACTTGCTGAGGGCCTTGACAAGCCCGAAGCGGCCGGCCAGCTCGGTGGGGCGAACCAAACGGCTCGAGACAGGCGCGAGCGAGTTGTAGACGTTGACCACCCGTCCGTCGCCTTCGACTCGGACCGAGATCGACCCACCCACGACCGCGGTGCCGCCGACGACTCGCTCGAAAATGAATGTACCGCCCATCGATTTGCTTTGAAACGACGGCGCCGTCTGGCAGTCGTAGGGCGTCGCTTTTTGCCGGAGCTCGGAGAAGGGAACAGAAGGTGCCAGCGTCGCGAGATGGGCGCGGAGGAACGCCTTGGCCTTGGCCTCGGCAGAAGACCCGGGCGGAGTCACGACGACCACGTCGAGGTCGACACTCACAATGTTGTCACCGGCGACGCCGCCAACGATTGCCGTGATTGGCGCGCGGGACACTCCCTGCAGTGTACCGATGCCGACCGGGGCGGTTCCCCCACGCGCCGTGGCACTTGTCACCTTCCGCACATGCCACTCCTCGGGCCTGCGGGAGTCAGTGAAGTCCTGCGCCGCAATGGGGCTCGGAGCGACGAGAACGGTGAGCAGGAACACCAGACAGGCCAAGCCGCCCGCGAATCGACGTTCCATGTCATTGACTCCGCCCGATCGTTCAACCCAACCCATCGGCAGTTTCAAATTGTAGGGCGAGCTTTGTACTGCATGTTTCATGTTATGCCTCCTGAAATGTGAGCACCAATTGCCGACCGGGTCTTACGTCAACAGAGTCTCCTTGGAGACTTCGCTGATCCTGCGAGGTCATTTCCGGTGCATTATACATCGGTTCGCCCGGTTTACTAAGCAACACCGAGCAAGTCTCGACCGTACAAATAACAGAATTGGGATATGCCGACCGCCCCACCGTTGCAGGTTTATGGAAATTCAACTCGCGGCTTCGTCGCAACTGCGTAGATCACGTTTGCCTCCACCGATTTCACACCAGACTCATGTATCAAACTTAGGTTGTCTCGCCGGACCCGTTCGCGACTCTCTGCATCGAGTTGCTCGATCGTTCCGCGGTATCCTGAACCAAGAACCCTCGACCACCAGTCATCCGGCGAGAGCAGAGGATGGGTTCCTTCCTCAAGCGCGACTTCCAGCGGGTTCACTCCGGCTCCGGTCAACATCGAACGCAGGGACTCCGGATCGCATACTCGATCCCACGGATTAAAGCCCTTGTAGAGGTCGGGTCTCATTTCACGGACGGAGTTCCAGAATACGGTACTCATCGGTTCGAAGAAGCGCGGGCCCCAAGTCGTGATCGCGAGCTTACCGCCAGGACGGACCAGCCGCCACACCTCGCGTGCGGCAGCTTGCATATCCGGCACGAAGAAGATGCCGAAGACACAGATGACGGCGTCGAAGCTGGATTCAGGCATTCCCAGATCGAGCATGTCGCCAGTACGAAACTCGATGTGCTTGAGGCCGCGCTCCCTCGCTTTGATTCGGGCGAGTTCGAGCAGGTTCTCGGCCAGATCCACGCCGAGAACGAACCCGCTTGGCCCAACGGCCTCCGCTGCGGGAATCGCCGAGGCCCCACTGCCGCAGCAAACATCCAGGATACGCGCGCCAAAACTCAAATCGAGACGTTCGACTGTACGACGACCGAAGCGTTCCCAAAATGAGTTTGCTGGATCATCGTAGTGATCCGAGGCAGCATTATAGGCGCTTGCCGCTCTTGTCTTTGCATCCTCTTGCGTTCCCATGTCTTCAAGCGTCCAGATGTTTAGCTGAATTTCTCGTTCCGACAAAAGAACACTATCACCGTCACCAAGAGGCGAGGTACTGACAACGCAAAAGCCATTATCTTCGAGGAAAGTTCGGGTACCCAGGCTCGACCTGAATTCCGAAGCTGTTGATGGCGAGCCCGGTCATCGTGTAGCCCCCCACCGTGAAGACAATCTCCACAAGCTGCTTGGTGTCGTAGTGCTTCTCCAGAACGCTCCAGGTGCCATTGGTGATAAAAGCTTCGCGGCGCAATTCGTCGACGGCTCGTAGCACGGCGCGTTGCTCCTCGCTCCAACCGGCGGCGTCCGGTCCCGCGGCGATTCGCGCGATCTCTCCGTCCGTCAGGCCAGCCGCGCGCGCGTACTCAACGTGATGCGCCCATTCGTATTGGGCGCCGATGAGAAACGCCGTGCGCATGATGAGCAGTTCCCGAGTCTTAGGTGGCAGACTCGTCTCAGTTCGCAGGTACGAACCGAACGACATGCGCGGAGTGTAGAGTCGCGGGTGCTGGAGCATCGTGGCGTAAAGATTCAGCACGCTCCCGTCAGCGCGGATCTGCGGAGTGATCATCTCGCGTTGTTGTGCAGACCATTGCTCACGCCCGAGCGGCGCAATGCGAGGCGTCGTGAGCCGCGCCCCAGTTGCCGGGCCGGCCAGCTTCGGCAAAGGCAGATCTTTCGGCAGCCGATGCGTCAGTCCCGGATCCAACTGGACTCCAAGACTGTTCAGTGCCATCGAAACAAGCTGATACTGCGCCGCGGTGTACAGCGCTTCCATCATCTGCTGGTCGCTGTATTCCTTCCGCAGCGCTCGCCACGTCGCGTCGCCGACCATCGCGTCGTAGCGGAGTTCATCCACCATGCTCAGCAAAGTTCGCTCGAAATCAGTCCAGCCCGCCGCTCGCGGCCCTTCGGCGATGCGATGGACTTCCTGGTCGGTCATGCCTGCACTCGAAGTCGCGATGCGGGCATGCTGAGCCCACTCATATTCCGACTGACACAGCCAGCCCATACGCATCATCAGCATCTCTCGATGACGAGCCGGCAGGCTCGAGCCGTTCAGCAGGAAACTGCCGAGAGGGGACCAGCGGGAGTAAAGCTCCGGATGGTGAGCCAGCGTCTTGTAGATGTTGAAGTCGGGCCGGGACGCCAGCATTTGACGTTGCGCCTCGGTGCGGCCCTGCTCCGGCACCGGCGCGATGCGCGGTGTCGTCAATCTCGCCGAGAAGGCGCCGGGCTGCGCCAATAGGGAGAGGCCTCCAGCCAGGGTTGCAATCACGGTGACACACAGCAGGAATTTGCTTGCGCGGCTAATCCGGAAATCGATGTGAGCAGCCACGAGGGTCCTCCTTGAAAGTGAATTCGGGCGATTGTCGATGCCGCGCGACGTATGCCAAGGGCGAGCAGCTTAATGAGGAAGAGCCTCGCCTGGCGTCAGCGCTGGATAGTACAAGAGGAGGAAGTCGGAATCAACACACGCCTCGACCTGGGGTGTGCGCCTTGTTCGTACAGACTATTTATTCGGAATGATATTATACAAGCCTTATCTAGCCGCCACTTTCATCTATTTATTGCAGAAGTGTAGAAGCAGCAAGGCTTGTCCTCAACCACGAAATACTTTAGAAATGTAGAGTTCTAAAGGCAAGCTTACAGAGGACACAGGATCTTGTTATGCCAAGTTCGGGACTAAGCTCTCATTGGATAACTTTATGACGAACGCCAATCGCCAATCGCCAATCGCCATGGCGAACTGAGCTTGATGATTTGATGCGCGGTGTGGCGGGCGCATTCCTCTTCGGTGCGCCGTTCCTATATACAATGGAGGTCTGGTGGAAAGGTACCTTCACTTCGCCCCCACGTATGCTGATAGTGCTAGGAATAGCTTATGCCGCACTCGTCTTGCTTGACTTGCAAGGCGGTTTTCGCAGGGAACAATCACGCACTTGGTTGCGAGTATTTACCGATAGCTTGGAAGCGCTCGCGATTGCCCTACTGACTGCGACACTCAGCTTAATCTTGATAGGTGTCATCCGCTTTGATACTGGACTTGACGCCGCTATGGGCCGCATCATTACTGAGGCGTTACCATTCAGTATAGGCGTTGGGATTGCCAACCACCTGCTCCAGAATCGGGACGAAAATAACACCGGCTCTGACGTTAGCAGGAGGGATGCTTCCAAGCATCAATGGCAGGACCATGCCTGGCGCGGCACGCTGGCTGATGCGGGCGCGACAACACTGGGCGCAGTGATTATTTCCGCCGCCATATCTCCCACAGACGAAATCCCGATGATTGCGAGTACGCTTTCATCAACCGGGTTGCTGGCCATCATCGCCAGTTCATTGTTGATTTCATACATAATTGTGTTTGAAGCTAACTTCGGCGCACAGACCATACGCAGGTCACAGCCGGGACTTTTTCAAAGCCCGATCAGCGAAACCCTGGCCTCTTACGTGATCGCGTTATTGATCTCATTTTTGATGCTCTCGTTATTCCAATTGCTTCACGCGGAGGATCCTCTCAGCCAGAGGGTCAGCTACACTATTGTTCTTGGGCTTCCGGCGGCAATTGGTGGAGCGGCGGGAAGGCTAGCCTTATGACTAGAAAGAAGGGCAAGACCAGCGTTACACCACGCACAACAGCTGAGTGGGTATCGATGATTATTTCGATTGTGTTGCTGGCCGGAGTGGTCGGAGTGGTTATCGTGTTATGGTTAAGCCCTTCCAACGAGCCGGCACGATTCCGCATAGATCGAAAGGCAATTCGCAATGAAGCGAGTAAGTACTACCTGCCAATAACGGTCACTAACGAAGGAGACGCGACGGGCGCGCAAGTCACCGTTGAAGGAAGACTTGGAGGGTCGGCTGATGAACAGATATCTGCTACCATCTTCGACTTCATTCCCGCCCATTCGAGTGTGGAAGGAGTTCTCATCTTCGATACCGAGCCAACTTCAGCAGAGTTGCGTGTAGTCAGTTATCAACAGCCCTGAGAGAAGGGGAGAAGAATATTCATCAAGTATCGGCCAATTCGTGCTCTCGTTCTTACCCTCCGCTAACGGCTTTTGCCTGCTTATTGATTAGCGAACTCATCTCGTCAGTAAGGGCCGATCTATTTGTGAAGAGGTCCCACACCATGCCTGCGGGAGCGAATTCGTTGTTGCAGGTGACGCGCCTGGCGAAGCGAAATCGCTCGACAGGGCTTGGGTGGGTGTCGTCTTCGCTGGTCGGGCAATTTATCGCTTCTTTGAGTTTTTCTTCAGTCCTTTTTTCTTCCGATGCTTTCAGTTCATAAAGATTCTGAACAGCACGTTGAGCCTTGTTTGCGTTCGTAATCTCCCAATATGTTATGTCCTCGAATTCGACCTGCCTGCGTATGATATGCGTGAGGCCCTCCTCAAAAGCTTGCGGGCTGTATTTGCGCGCCGCGACTCGATCTGCGAGCACCTCTTGAAGTCGCGTCGCTCCGTGACTGATGCGGCGAAAGAGAAAGTGGTACACGCGTAAGAAATGGAAGGCAACGTTCCACCATACAGCCTGGCCGCTTTCAATCATCGCAACCGCGAACTTCACTATGTCATTGTTGACGCGTATGGCAACATCCCCGCCCGCTGTATCGCGATGGCGGAAGTGTCCATACTCGTGCGCCAGCACTGCGCGGAATGCGTTCTGATTGAATCCATTGAGGGTGCCCACGCCCAGAATCAATATGCGGTGCGCGCGATCTTGCATTCGCTCTTTGAAACTTCCTCGCTCGTAGACAGCCATGTCTGTGCCGGGTGTGACACGAATCTCGTCAACAGGCCGGGTGCTTACAGTCTGAGCAACTTCGCGCACTAAAGCCCAAAGCTCAGGCGCTTCGTCTTCTCGCAGGGTGCGGCCAGGGTCTTCAGATTCGATCTTGATGAAGAGCGAGCGAATCATTGCGTAGACGGTCACAAGAGCGCCAAAAACCAGGATGAGCACGAGTTTGATTGGAATGCGGCCGGCTATGAAGAAGCCATATGTTATCGAAGCCGCGGTCGCCAGGACGAGAAAGGCGACCACCGGAATGGAGATGTAGTAGTATACGCCCGCAACGTTCATCAGCCATCGGTAGTACTTCCGCATCGGAAGATCGTTGCCGCCAACCTCAGCATTCGGATCAGCCGTCTCAATCCATTGCAGGGTCGTTTTCGAGAAAACCTTGCCCAGAACAAACAGCAGCACCAGCCCAACAGCCCATGCCGCGACCAGACACAGCGAATAATATGTGTAACGCCAAACTGTCGCCCTGGTGTGTACGCCCGCAGCGAGAATGTTATTTGCTATTTCGGCAGGAAGCCCCAGACTCTGAGCCTTCTTGATCTCATCTTCAGCCTTGATCCAATCTCCGTCTTGAATGGCGACAACTGCGCTGCAATAGTGAGCCGCCAGCGTATCAGGATAAAGTTTGACGAGCATTCTGGTAGCTTCGCGCAGGTCTTCCTGTCTCTCCAGGTCAAGAGAGAGCTGCGCGACTACAAACCAATAGCCTTCATCATCCCCGGTGTTTGCCCTGGCGCCCTCTTTTGCGAGCGTCAGGGCGCGTTCCAGATCCTGCCTCGAGCTTCTCTCTCCGTCGAGAGTGAAGGATCGAGCAAGGCTCATGAGATTTTCGGGCGATCGATTCATTTTGACGGCCTTCTCGAGCAGGGCCAAGCCTTCCTGCCTTCGCCCCATCTCAATCAGCGAACCCCCAAGCCTGCGCACCAGCGGATCAAAGTCAGGAGCCTTCTTGTAGACCTCTTCATACAGACGCGCTGCTTTCTCGTAGTCGCCTTTATCTAAAGCGTCAGTGGCTTCTTTGAATGTTTCGACCGAGCGCGGAGCGATAGATTGGAGCTTTTGCCATATCAACGCCTCTTTCGCCATGTCGCGCTCAGTGGACTGGGCGAATTGGGCTGGCGCCAGGAACAGGATAAGAATGGAGGTTAAATAGTATCGAGTTCGCATATGAGCCGGCTTCCTTTCTTGCAAAGCAGTTTGAAGGAGAATGACAATGGCGCAACACCGATCGAAGCTCAGACGTACTCCTCCAGGCCCTCACGCTAAACCAGTATTCTCTACCGGGACTCATAAGCTCGTAACGAGGCCGTATCACGCTTAGGGGAGTGCGGTCTCCCCTGCGGTCTGCGTGCTTCCCTGTGTACGCATCAACTGACGTGTTCGGCCTTGGCCTCCTGAGTAGCAGTTGCAACACTCGGTATGAGTGGTTGGTAAGACCTCACTCAGCAGGGACTCTCGCCCTGCAAGCAGCGCCAAGCATCGCTTGGCGCCTTATAATCGGCGCTCCAGTCCTGATCCCATCGGCCCAGAGCACCGAGCGTCCGCGAGATGGTGCGGCGGCCAAACACGCACGGGCGCCAAGCATCGCTTGGCGCACTAACGCTCAAGCTCGGCCGCATTCTTGCCGCCGTTCGGCGGCAAAAATGTCAACTGGAGCGCCTTGTTGGGTAGAGTCTATTTCGGACTATTTGCTAGCTGTTTCTTTGCCTCAAGTTGCAACTTGCCCAAAAGGCCAGCCTTCTCCGATAGCTGCTTTTTTGCCTCTAGTTGCTGTGTTGATACCAAGCCCGCCTTTTGCGCGAGCTGTTTTTTCGCTTCGAGCTGCTGCTTAGAAACAAGCTCGGCCTTTTGGGAAAGCTGCTTCTTGGACTCCAGCTGCAGTTTAGAAATAAGCTCAGTTTTTTGAGACAGTTGCTTTTTTGCCTCAAGCTGCATCGCGGCAATGTCTTTGCTCATACGTCCTCCGAGATTTCAAGGTTAGGAACTTTCGAGATGACAAACACCTTCTGTTCTTTGGAAAGACCAGAAAGAAGTGTCTGAGGCTTCAGCGCTTCAGGGTCAAAGGCGCACCCCTCAGTAAGGCTTGGATTCTCACCACGTTGAATGCGGCGAACCTGCTCCTCAAAGCCTGGCTGACAGAGGGCTGATAGTGGGCACGTTACGCACGGCGTTCGATCTCGGCTCGCGGGAAGATACTTCCCTTCGCTGATGCAGTATTCCTCGAACTCCGGCCCTTCGTATCGCGCCGTGGGGCTTACATTGAATTGAAGATCAGTTACCAATAGAAACCTCCGTTGTTGATTCCCAACGCCGAAGTTCACCGGGCCGCCGCCTTCCGCAAACGGGCAATAAACCGGCTCCGGTGCAACAAGTCTAGGCTCTGATTTGAACCCATCTGCATATAGATGGTTTCGTTTACATCGATTAGCCCTTCATGAACTAGAGACGTAAAAAGACGACAAGGTGATGCTGTTAGTGAAACTTATTTCTTAGTAAGAAATGACCAGCAATACAATTAGGACACGACCTTTAGCCGTGCTGGCTTCAGTTCATGCGCCCAGATGGTTTAATACTCAGGATAGCTCAATTGCGCCTAACGATTGCGTGACCGAGCGCGCGTTCCTCGGTGATGAGGTCAGAGACTTGTGATAGTGGTCAGCGAGTTAGCGCGCGGCGAGCACGTAGGCTTCTTCAATGCGCACCGAGAGCCCTCGGAGCCGAAGACACTCGATCATTCTATTTCGTAGTTGGGTCATACAACGGTTGGCCGTCCGTGTCAGCGCCTTTGGGCCGCGGCTTCGGTCGTCGGAAAAAGAGCGAGCAGGCAGAGCACGGCCAACGGTAGAAGCTTATTCACTCTCAAGCTCCTCATGGCGACGGGGTATCCAAGCTTTTCAGTCACAAAAACAGCAGCATAGGAAGCCTAAACCGAGACAGGCTGTCCCACTCAGGAGTTGCTCATAGTGAACGGGTCCAAGCTCATCAACCAGGTTCTCAGCGCAGTTCTCGGATGTCTCGGGGAAGGCGGATGGCTCAGCAATTACTCACACCTCAGCGCAACCATCGGGTCTACCTTCGTAGCTTTGAGAGCGGGAAGATAGCTGGCCAGCAAGGCTATGCTTCCCAGGATCACGGAGACTGCGATAAACGTAAATCGATCGGTCGGGCTTACCCCATAAAGCAAACTCGCCATCACTCGAGTCAAAGCAAACGCGCCCGTCAGCCCGATGGCAATGCCAAATGAAACCAGGATGAGCGCTTGTCGAATCACAAGTCGCAGGATGCTGATCCGCTGCGCTCCAAGTGCCATGCGAATACCAATCTCGTGCGTTCGCTGGCTGACCGAATAAGACATCACTCCGTAGATTCCGATGGCTGCAAGGATCATCGCGAAAGCTGCAAACACTCCCAGTAAGATCATCGAGAACCGCCGACGTGCAAGCGAATCATGAAGCCGCGCTTCCATTGAGTTGACGTCGAAGACCGGCAGCTCCGGATCGACGGCCTGAATCTCTTGCGCGATCACCGAAGACATTTGAACCGGATCGGAAGCCGTACGAATCACCAGATACATTTGCCGCGCGGCTACCTGTTCAAACGGATAGTAGACGGCAATCGGCGGCTCCTTTTCCGAACTGTACTCTTTTGCGTCGCTGATGACGCCGACCACCTTTCGCCAGGAGTCAGACCCGCCCCGCTGCATTCGCTTGCCGATCGGATTCTCGTTTGGCCAAAACCGCTCGGCCAATGCTTCGTCGACGATGACTGTATCCGGCTCGCCTTTTCGATCGTGCTCATCAAACAACCGTCCGTGCACCAGCGGAATTCCCATCGTCTGGAAATAGTCGGGGCTCACGATTCGGACGTTGGAAATGATCGAGTCGTGAGCAGTCCTCGGCACGTAGCCTTCGATGACAATCGGCTCCCATGCAAAAGCAACCGTGCTCATCGGCAAAGAATAAGTCGCGGCGACCGACTCGACTCCGGGCAGTGTCTTGATTTTTTCCGCGGCTCGCCGGTGAAACGAGGTGATGGATTCCGGCGAAGGATACTTGGTCCCGGGCAGTGACAATCGCATCGCCAGCACGTTGTGCGGATTGAAGCCTTGATTGGAAGCGAGGATGCGTTGATAGCTGCGAATCAGCAAACCCGCCCCGATCAGCAGCATAAGCGAAAGCGCGACTTCGGATATGACGAGCAGCTTGCGAAGCTGAAGCGCGCCTCGGCCGCCGCCGCTCGAGCCGCGTCCGCCCTCTTTGAGCGTTTCATTGAGATCCACCCGTGAGGCTCGCAGCGCAGGCGCGAGTCCGAACACAATGCCGGTCAGCAGCGAGGTGAGAAAAGTGAAAGCCACGACCCGGCCATCCACGCCTACTTCATCCAGGCGTGGAATGTTCGCGGGACCAAACAGGCGGAGCGCCTTTACAGCCAGCAATGCGATTCCCAATCCCACCAATCCGCCGATCATCGCAAGCAGCACACTTTCGGTAAGCAGTTGCATCAGGATCCTAAGCCGGTTCGCGCCCACCGCTGTGCGTATTGCGATCTCTTTTCGACGAGCCGCGGCGCGGGCAAGCAAGAGATTGGCTACATTGGCGCAAGCGATCAGCAGCACAAACCCCACCGCGCCTAACAGCACGGGCAGCGCCGGACCAATGTCGCCGACAACCTGGTTGAGAAGCGGCACTACGCTGATGGTCAGTCCACCGTCGGGCGGGTAATTCGCCGGATATTGCTCCTTCATTCCCGCGGCGATCACGTCCATTTCGGCTTGCGCCTGCGCGGCCGTCACACCCGGCTTCAGCTTCGCAAAGATGTTGAAGTCTTCGTTGCCGCGATTCGCGCGCGCGGTTTCGCTCATCGGCAGGGGCAGCAACAGGTCAGCCTTCTCGATGCCGTTAACGGCAGGCATGATTTCCTTGCCAAGCGAGAATCCCGGCGACGTCACTCCAACAATAGTGAAGTTGTTGCCGTTCAACGTGAGCGTCTTCCCGATGATCTCAGTGTCGGAACCGAAACGGCGCTTCCAAAATCCATCGCTCAAGATCACGGTCGCGGGCTTGCCAGGCTCGTCCTCCTCGGGCAGCAAGACGCGCCCCAGCGTTGAAGTCGCACCCAGCAAAGGAAAGAAAGAAGAGGAGACTCGCGCGCCGTCGACGTGTTCCGGGCCCGCTTGCCCCGTCAGGTTGAAGCTTCCGCCAATCGTAACGGCAACCTGTTCAAAGACGCTGTTCTGAGTTTTCACGTCGAGATACTGGCCGGGCGAAAACCAATCCTGCTCGATGTTCAAACCCGGTGAGCGGTTCCAGAGGATTGCCAAGCGGTCGGCGTCTCGGAAGGGCAAAGGCCGCAGCAAAAGCGCGTTCGTCACGCTGAAGATCGCGCTGTTAGCGCCGATCCCGATCGCCAGTGACAGTATGGCTATGGCTGTGAAACCGGGATTATTAAAGAGCATCCGAACGCCATAAGCCAGATCGTGCCTTAGAGTTTCCATTGCTCGCCTCTTTCTGCTCTTTTGAGAAAACCTGGGGATCAATCCTAGCAGCTTGATAAGAAAAGTCGATGAACACAAGTAATAGGGGTAGGGAGAACCGATTGGCTTCGGCTCCCCCTCCCTCCGAACCGGAC
>JBBPIE010000056.1:0-26640 GCA_038040485.1 Candidatus Onstottus arcticum | reverse complement strand
TCGCTGCCGTCAACGTCGTCTTTCCGTGATCGATGTGCCCGATCGTCCCTACGTTCACGTGCGGCTTTGACCGGTCAAATTTCTCTTTCGCCATTCTAGTTTCGCTCCTTATTCGGCGAGCACCGCACACGGCGCTCGTCCGAGATGGAAAAGATGATTACCTGGCGGTGCCCTGCACCTTTGCTATTACCTCTTCGCGCACACTGCGCGGCGCTTCTTCGTAACGATGGAAATGCATCGTGTAAGTCGCGCGCCCTTGGGTCATCGAACGCATGTCAGTCGAGTAACCGAACATCTCAGAAAGCGGCACAAACGCGGTGATGACCTGAGTTCCGGGCCGCGCAGCCATGCTCTCGATTCGGCCGCGCCGGGAGTTGATATCCCCGGTGATCGAGCCCGCATACTCTTCCGGCGCTACGACCTCGACCTTCATGATCGGCTCGAGCAACACGGGATCAGCCTTCCTTGCCGCATCCTTAAAAGCCATCGAACCCGCTATCTTGAAAGCCATCTCCGATGAATCAACGTCGTGATAGCTGCCGTAGTGAAGCGTCGCCTTGATGTCCACTAACTCGTAACCCGCCAGTACGCCACCTTCCATCGCTTCCCTCATGCCCTGCTCGACCGGCTTTATGTATTCGCGCGGTATCACGCCTCCAACAATCGCGTTGACGAACTCGAACCCTGCCCCCGTCTCCGCAGGCTCGATCCGAACTTCTGCGTGACCGTATTGACCTCGTCCACCGGTCTGTCGAACAAACTTGCCCACGCCCTCGGCAGCTTTGCGGATAGTTTCGCGATAGGCGACCTGCGGCCGGCCCACGTTCGCATCAACCGCGAATTCGCGCTTCAACCGGTCGACGATGATCTCGAGATGCAGCTCGCCCATCCCACTGATGATCGTTTGCCCGGTCTCCTGATCGGTTGCGACCTTGAAACTCGGGTCTTCGGCGGCAAGCCGCTGAAGTCCGAGGCTGAGTCTTTCTTGATCCTGGCGGGTCTTTGGTTCGATGGCTTGAGCGATGACTGGTGCGGGAAATTCGAGAGCTTCGAGGATGACCGGATGCGACTCTTCACAAATGGTGTCGCCGGTAGTGACTTGTTTGAGACCCGCCACCGCGACGATTTCACCGGCAGACGCGTACTCGAGGTCCTCGCGCTTGTTCGCGTGCATCAGCATAATCCGGCCGACGCGCTCCTTCGTGCCGCGAGTCGAATTCAAAGTGTAAGAACCGGACTTGAGCGTGCCCGAGTAAATTCGAACGAATGAGAGCTGGCCGATGTGCTTGTCGGCCATGATCTTGAACACAAGCCCAGAGAACGGATCTTTCGGATCTGGTTTTCGCTCTTCTTCCTTCTCGGTTTTGGGATTGACTCCCATGACTGGAGGTACATCAAGCGGGCTCGGGAGGAAATCAACGACTGCATCCAGAAGCGGTTGGACGCCTTTATTCTTGAAGGCTGTTCCCGCCACGACCGGGACAAGCTTCAGGGCAATTGTCTCCCGCCTGATTGCCGCCCGAATCTCGTCGTCGGAGACCTTTTGTCCTGCAAGATACTTCTCCGCGATTTGATCGTCGGCGTCCGCAAGGGCTTCGATCATCTTTTCGCGCGCGGCTTCGGCAGCGGCCTTAATGTCGGCTGGTATGTCGACCACGTCGGGCTCCGCGCCTTTGTCTTCGACTTGATAGAGGTAAGCCCGCATCGTAATCAAATCCACGATGCCCTGGAATCGATCTTCGGCTCCGATCGGATACTGAATCGCAACCGGGTTCGCGCTCAACCGGTCTCGCATCGTTTGAATCGCGTGATCGAAGTCTGCGCCGGGACGGTCCATCTTGTTCATGAAAGCAAGACGGGGAACGTTGTACTTGTCGGCTTGCCGCCAGACTGTCTCAGATTGGGGTTGAACACCGGCGACCGCGTCGAACACCGCCACAGCGCCGTCGAGCACTCGCAGCGAACGTTCGACCTCGATTGTGAAGTCGACGTGACCCGGAGTGTCGATGATATTGATCCGGTAGTCCTCGCCATTGCGCGGCCAGAAGCAAGTCGTCGCGGCGGACGTAATAGTAATGCCACGCTCCTGTTCTTGCTCCATCCAGTCCATCACCGCCGTGCCCTCGTGCACTTCACCGATCTTGTAGGACACACCGGTGTAGTACAGGATGCGCTC
The DNA here is from genome assembly GCA_038040485.1 of Candidatus Onstottus arcticum. Lineage (GTDB taxonomy): Bacteria > Acidobacteriota > Blastocatellia > UBA7656 > UBA7656 > Onstottus_B > Onstottus_B arcticum. Next base: position 24,464 of record JBBPIE010000056.1, on the reverse strand, counting down.
CGTCGTGGTGGTCTTGCCCGCGTCTATGTGGGCCATGATTCCGATGTTGCGGAATCTCTCTAATGGCGCTTGCTTCGACATAACTTCCACGTAATGCGTGACTCGTGATCCTTGATGTGCTCTTCACGCATCACGAATCAGCATCACTTGCTTACCATCGATAGTGAGCGAATGCCTTGTTGGCGTCCGCCATTCGATGGGTATCATCCTTCTTCTTCACTGCATTCCCGCGATTGTTGGCGGCATCCAGAATCTCTCCGGCAAGCCGGTCGGTCATAGTCTTCTCGCCGCGTCCGCGCGAGTACGAGATCAGCCAGCGAATCGCGAGGCTGTTCCCGCGGCTCTTCTGATCCACCTCGATCGGCACCTGATACGTCGACCCCCCGACGCGTCGCGATTTCACTTCTACCCTCGGCTTGGTGTTGTCGACGGCTTTCTTGAAGGTTTTCAGCGGATCTTCCTGTGTCTTGTCATGAATCTGAGTCATCGCACCGTAAAAGATGCTCTCCGCCGTTGACTTCTTGCCGTCCCACATCAGCGAGTTGATGAACCGGGTCACCATCGTCGAGTTGTAGACAGGGTCCGGCAGAACCTCTCGCTTCGCCGCTACTCTTCGTCTTGGCATAATTCGTGATCCGTGATCAGTGATTCGTGACGCGCGATTCAGGTGCTTGTTCCAGTTTCACGCATCACGTATCGCTCTTTTCTATTTTTTGGCCGGAGCCGCTTCCTTGGGCCGCTTCGCTCCGTACTTCGACCGACTTTGCTTGCGGCCCTGAACCCCCACAGCGTCCAGTGTTCCGCGAACAACGTGATACCTGACGCCTGGTAAATCCTTAACTCGTCCACCGCGAATCAGGACGATCGAGTGCTCTTGCAAATTGTGCCCAACTCCCGGGATGTATGTCGTGACCTCGATACCGTTGGTCAACCGGACACGCGCCACTTTGCGCAGAGCCGAGTTTGGCTTCTTTGGCGTCTGCGTGTACACACGAGTGCAGACGCCGCGCTTCTGCGGGCTGGAATTCAATGCCGGGCTCGACGTCTTGTACTTGACTGCCTGTCGTCCCTTGCGAACTAATTGACTTAAAGTCGGCACGCTCTCGCTCCTCTTATGCCTTCGCTGGGCACGCCCAGTCGCGAATCGAAGTGAGGATCGCCCTGGTATCCTCTTGCCAGGCCAACCCCGAGTTGGCAGCAACAAATCTTGCCAACGCAGGCGACCCAATCCGGGCCTTGATGGACCAATGTTTCGGGGATGTTCTGAAAGTTGCTGCGGATCCGGCCTCCCCAGGCCTAACTTTTCTGTGGCGTGATCTCAGGTTGAACAGCTTTGAATTCAGAACCGGGAGGCTAGCTCCGAGTCCCCTTACGCCACAATAACGTTTATTCCGCGTCCGGATTCAAGTGCGATAGCGCTCCGCATGCATCAGAACCAAAAAACGCCATCGCTGCAAACAGCAAACTATACTGATCGGCAATTTCTTTGTCAACCCGATCAGAGCAGGGCAATTGGGTGCCACTATCACTGTAACCAACCTGCAAGGTCTCGATGCAGTAGAGCCCTCCGAGAAGTTACCACCGCAGTCGTCCTCCAATTTGCTTGGGGCCGCGAAAGGCGTCTTCCGAATGACAAAATCTCTCCCGAGCGCTGACAAAAAACGGGACGCTCTATTCACTGGCTCCGTCATGCTCGAGCCCGAATCTGCGATAGACGCGCCCCTGTGGCGGATCGGACCACGCGGGATCAGTGGCCCAGATTGTGCTTAGGATACTCACATAACGTTAGAGGAATAAGCTTATGACCTGTCCAAAGTGCCGCGCCAATGTGCCAGACGCTTCGATACGCTGCAAGAGTTGCGGGCTCAGCAAGCCGAAGGCTCGGCCCGCCGACATCGATGAAAAACCTTCCAAGTGGTTTGCCAAGAGTTCCGGAAAGCCCACCGCCTGGAGGCGTACACCTGCCAAACGAAACCCATCTGGACCTCCGTCCAGGGCCCAGCGAGTCGCGCTAATGCTGAGCATCTCGATCATCGTCACCTTGCTGGGGGCGGGCGCTTTTTGGTTTGTGTGGCCGCTGTTCCAGTCTCAGGGCCCGGAGCCGGAGGTCGCTGCGTCGGTCCTCGATAAACTTCGCAAAATGCCTTCCAACCAGGAAGGGCTCACTGTCGAACAGTCTGTGGCCCAACAGCTTGAGAAATCGCGCCGCGTTGGGAATCTTGTGGCCTATCAGGGTTGGACCGTGCACCAGGCGCCTGGAGATAAGTCAAAGTTGTTAGTCGTCTTCTCGTTCGATGAACGAGACAACACCAAGCAGCGGGCCGAGTGGTTGGTTGACTCGGCCGGCAGCACGTTCACGCCACAGACCGATTTGGCCGCTGCCGTCTTCAAGCAATAGGCGGGGCTCCGGTCGCTCTTTCGGCTGCCTCTCCATTATCAGTCGTGGCCTATCATGGCTGTAGAGCCATGCACCGCAGCAGGTCTGTGAATCTGGACCTGAGCGCACGCCATCCAGGAAGCGAGAGCATGCCAACTTCACGATCCGCACTAGCTCGGATCAATGTTCCGAGAGCTTAGACTGAGTATCTCCTGATTATTTTGTTGTTGACATCGTTACAGCTCGGTCGTATCATCGCCGCGTCCTGATTGGCACATTCGTGGGAACCGGCAAATCGCCGGTACGATCAAGCAAGGTGATATCAAGTTCGTTGGTTCCGAGGCGGGCAGGGTTTGGGGATGAACCCTTTTCCGGCTGAGGGTTGTAGCTCGGTGCGCAAAGCCTGAGCGAATTCCATCACCGTGAGAGGTTCAAATGCCATCGATCTCCGCTAAGCGGCCCCCAAAATCACGGCGTTTGTTACTTGATCAGAGTGGATGCAAGGCCGGGTTTTGCCGGCGAATCCTGCGTTGGAACGTTCTCAGAAAGCTTATGTGCTTCGGGCTGATATCGGGCCTTCTCATTTTACCGGGGCCGGGGATTGCTGCCAGCGACGTGCGGGCGCTGGCGTCAACCGCCGTTGATCTGACCACCTCGCCTATTCGCTATCTTCAACCGATCCTCAGATCCTTGTTCGGCCTCGGAGTGCATAGCCGCCCTCAGCGTGAGACTCTGACAGATCGCGTCTCTCGCGTCGCTCGGATTCGCATTTCCCCTCGCAGGTTCGTAGCGTATCAAGGCCAGTCTCAGACGTTCGGCGCTGTGCCCGCCAACCTTCGCGATCAGACTGTTCAAGGCGTCAAGTTCAGTTGGGAGTCATCAGACCCCGATAAAGTCCAGATCGACGATGTTGGACGCGCGACGTTTCTTCAGCCTGGCATGGCAAGGATTACATGCCGGGCGGGAACCGCTCAAGCCAGCGTTCCGGTGCTCGTGCGCGCGGGCCGTCGTCCCCGGCAATCCGATGCGGAGTGGTGGGCTGACCAGCAGAGCTTGAGCGAGACGGCTACGCCAACCGGCTCGAGCGGATCAACCGGATCTGCGGGTCTGCTCGCCGGCCTGATCGATAAGCTGGTTCCGACCGCTGAGGCGCAAACAAGCTGGCCTGATGATTTCGGGTATGACGAGCTGTGGAGCGAGCCGCGAAACCTGGTGGGCTCGCCTCGCAATCGGGTCGTTGAAGCTACGCGCATTGGTGCGGTGCTTCCGGAGGGGAGCAACTTCGAGTTCGCTGTGCCGCTCGTCGGGCTCGGAGGCCGCGGCGTGGGTACTAACCTGACGCTGTTCTACAACAGCCGGGTGTGGAGCCGTCGGAATAACGCAGTCGCATTCGACGCGATATCGGGTTGGCCCGGTCCGGGGTTTTCGCTTGGGTTTGGCCGAGTCGTGTTCTATGCGACACAGGGTGGAGGTAATCCTATCGGCAAGTATGTCCTGATAGACCCGGACGGGACTCGCCGGTATCTCGGGACAGGTACGTGGATGGACGGTGGGATCTTTCAGACATCGGATGGTACGCATATCACCTATAACGGAAACGCTCGATATGGCGGAACGCTGATGTACAAGAGCGGCACGTTTGTGTCGATAACGGCGGTAAACAACCGGCTGGTGCCTACGCAGATATTCGACACCAACGGCAACATCGTGCAAATCGCCTACAAGCCAGAGTGCTACTACGACCAGAGCGGGGGCTACTGTGGGGTGTTCCCGCCCACATCCATAGACTACATTACTGACACGCTCGGCAGGCTGATTCAATTCGAGTACGACGCGAGCGGCAAGCTCACATCGATCACGGCACCGGGCTTCGGCGGCACCGCGCAGAACCCTCTCACGCAAACGCTCGTGCAGTTCGACTACCAAACGCTGTCGGTGAGTTACAACTTCAGCGGGCTGACGGTCGAGCACCTCGGTGGGGGTGGAAGCACGTTGCGGCACGTCTACTTTCCAGCGACGAACACCGGTTATCTGTTCACCTATTCCGGCTACGGGATGATCTACAGTGTGTCGATGCGACGCTCGATGACTTTCCTCGGCGGCACGATCAGTAACGGCACGGAAACGGCGAGCGTTGCCTTCAACTATCCGACGAGCGGCTCGCCTCAACTGACGGACGTTCCTGGATTCACCCAGCGGACTGAGAATGCCACGAATGCGCCGCAGAGCGTCTCCACATATTCGACCAGCACAGACGGCTTCAATCAGACCAAGACATTCACGATAACGCAGCCGGATTCTACGACGGTTGAGCTGACGCGCTCGACCAACGCGGCGTCGGTCGCTAATGGGTTGCTCACTCAATCAGAGGTGAAAACAGGCTCAACATCGCTGGGCAAGTCGGTGACTACGTACGTGAATGACCCGGGAGGCTCGCCGCAGGTGCAATCGATCACTGGATACGACGACCTGGGGACACCGGTGAAGTCGGACCTCGATTACGACGCCGCAGGGAACATAACCAACAAGCGAGAGTACGGGTATCAGGTGAACGGGGCGTGGCAGGTGAGAAGGCGGAGCCGTTGGACTTACACGGTGAACGCGGCAGGGGTGAACCTGTTGACCGAGGCAGATGTTTACGACTCGCTGCTCAACACCAACGATGCAGACGACGTGATGATAGCGAAGACGACTTACGCGTATGACAACTATGCTGCGATGGGCGGGATGGAAGACTATGGAGGGACGGCCAATCCGCCTGGCTACGCAGTTTGGACCGACCCGGCGAATCGAGGCAACGTGACAGGAGTGACGGAGTGGACCGACCTGCAAGCGGGAACAACGATTCAACACCTGGCGAAGTACGATATTTTTGGCAACGTAGTAAAGGCACAAGTCTCGTGCTGTCAGGAGAAAGACCTGACCAACACGGACGCGACTTATTGGTCACAACCGGATTCAGTGACCAGTGGTGATCCGAATGGCGTCCACACGACGACTTCGACTGATTACGACTTCAACACGAGCCTGCCGACTCTACACGCCAATGCCGCAGGTCTCGAGACGACCATCGGGTACAACGCGGCGCTGCAAGCTTCAAGCGTGACGCTTCCGACAGGCGCGAATGCAAACGCCAACTTCAGCTATGCGACCCTCTCTTCAACTTCGACCCAAACGTACGACGACCTTGGGACGCCGAGGACTCTCACCTCGACTACGCAATACGACGGCTGGGGGCGAGTGATCTACACTGTCGCGCCAACGGGTGCGCAGGTGAACGCGACCTACGATGCGATGGGAAGGGTAATCAGCCGAACGAACCCGTTTCAATCGGGAGGTTCGCCCGGACCTGCAACAACAATTCAGTACGATCTGGCGAATCGAGCCGTGATAACGACACTGCCCGACGGTAACACCACGCGAAGCGATTACAATGGCAGCGCTGTGACCTTGACCGATCAGGTGAATCGCAAGATCAAACGCGAGACGGATGGGCTCGGACGTCTGGTCAAGGTCACCGAGCAAACTTCGGCAGGCGCTCTGACCCAAGAGACGAGTTACTCGTATTCGCTTCTCAACAAGCTGACGTTGGTCAATCAAGGCAATCAGGCGCGGGCTTTCAAGCACGATGCAAGAGGCCGCCTGCTTTACGAGAAGATTCCAGAGCAGACGGCAACGATAAATGACGGAAGCGGAACGCTGTGGACATCGGCTTATGCGTACACCGAGTACGGCGCGGTGAAGAAGAAGACGGACGCGCGAGGAGTCGAAAGCCACTATGCTTACGACGCGCTGCACAACGTGACGCAGATTTGGTTCACAGGAGTGGGTGGAGACGACTCGGGATCAGTGCGCCCGGCGCTGCCTTCTGGAGTCGCGGCGACAGGAGATCGAAACTTTGGGTACACGAGTTGGGGATCGCTTTCGAGTGTGACTCTTTCAAACTACACGGAGACCTATGCATTCGACAGCTTCTTTCGAGTGTCATCGGTGACTCGCTGGATACTCGGCCAAACATACTCTATCAATAAGACCTACACGACGAGCTATGAGTACAACCTCGGCGGCCAGCTCTCGAAGATGATCTATCCATCGGGGCTGCAGGTAGCCGTCAATCACGACGACAGAGGACGGATGCAATCGCTGACCTATGAAACAGGAGACACTTTCGGCTACTTGACCGGAATGAGCTACAACACCGCTGGCCAGGTGAGCGGGCTGACGCTCGGGAACGGCGTCGTTGAGAGCTACGCGTACGACGCGAATCGTCTTCAGATGACGAGTCAGACGGCGACAAAAGGCGCGACCTCGCTGATGAACCTGACTTACAATTACCAGGCGACAGCCGGGCAAATGGGTGCTGGCTCGACTGCAGGCAACGCAAATCAGTTGGTAACGATCAGCGGAACAATCAACAGCACGACAGAAAGCGCGGCGAACACATATGATTTGCTGGGGCGGCTCGGGACCTCAAATCAAAGCTCGAACGGGTCAAGCGCGCAGCGGTTGTTCGAGTACGACCGCTGGGGCAATCGCACGGCGGTCTATGACGGGCTGCCCGGGGGAAAGACGCCCCCGAGTCAGATTCAGAGCATCACATTTCCAACGACGGTTCAACAAGGCGGCCCGGCTCCGACGAATCGCATCGGGAGCGTAACGAACAACGGCTCGACGGTGAACTACACTTACGACGCAGAGGGCAACGTGACCTACGACGGGCTTCACACGTACACATATGACGCGGAGAACCGAGTAGTGAGCGTAGACAGCGGAGCTACGGCACAGTACCGGTATGACCATCAAAACCGTCGAGTGACCAAGATCGTGGGTTCAAGCTGGACGCACTACGTATGGCAAGGCTCGCAGGTGATCGGGGAACACGACGCAACCACCGCCTACTCGACGAACCCGCCATATCAGGTCAAATCGGCGCGGTTGGATTATGTATACTCAGGCGGGCGAATGATCCAAAGCCGCCAACGAGCAAGCAGCACAGGACCGTGGACAAGCCGGTACTTCCTGAGCGACCGCCTGAGCGCTAGGGAAACTCTAGACACAAGCGGGAATGTGGTGGGCCGACAAGCCCACTTGCCTTTCGGAGAAGATTTCGGAGAGAGCGGTACTCAAGAAAAACATCATCTCGCGAATTATGAGCGCGACGCCGAAAACGGAACTGACTATGCAGTAAACCGGCAGTATTCACAGAGCACAGGAAGATTCAACCGAACAGATCCTTTAGCCTCGTCTGGCAAGAAGGAAACTCCACAGAGTTGGAATCGATATGGCTACACTGACAACGATCCGATTAATATGAAGGACCCGTTGGGTTTAGTACAGAGTACGTATCAGGACCCATGTGACATTCCTGGTGATATACCGATCGACGATGGGTGGGGATGGCTTCCTGGAGCGACTCCTGAGTTCCCGTGCCATGGAGCCCCGTTACCTCGCGACCCCAACCCCGGCTCTGATTCAGATGCCGACCCGGCGCCAGACACCACAGGTTGGTTTCCGGGTTTTGACCAAACCAGCTATGCTTCGATTCAAAGGGCTCAACAGCAAGCACTCGCGCTGCTCCTAAATGGCACGGGCGATCCCGCTATTAAGGTGAATTGCAAAAACAAGCTTGCAGGAAAGAATATCAAGGGCAAGCACATCAATGTGGCCGCGTTGACTACCAGATTCCTTCTGATGCCAATCAAGCTGGATTCAGAGAATCCAGATCTACCTGGTCTTGGTGTTGTCTTCAATGGTGACACCACGAAGTTCCCGAATGTTCTCGCCCGGCGAGGCAGTGATATGGCAGTTACGGTGGGCCCGGCCTGGATTTTCCTGTTCGGAAGGTTCTTTACGCAAACGCACGGGAACAGCAACATCGATCTGGTGAGGTCGCAGGCAATCGTTTTGCTTCACGAAGCAATTCATATGCAGGGGTTTAGCGATGAGGACTTCGGCGGCTCAAAGGGTTTGGACACTTTCATTATCAAGTCTTGCATCAACAAGGATTGGAGCTACCGTGACATGGCGTTCTAAGAGTCGGGCACGTTCCCGTCGTCGCCGGATAGTTCCACTGAGGCTCATCATTCCGCTGGCCATGGTGGCGACCAATTTGTGCTTGGCGAGGACCCCTGCCTGGGATTCGGGTCAGCAGAATCACCCGCCTTCGGCAACATCCGAATCCATACGAGCGCGAGTTCCTGTCCGCATGGACATAGCAGGTATCGCCGCTGTTGGCTCCAGCAGGCTTTGGGCGGCGGCGAATGAATGGACCACCCCTCTTGGTCCGGCGAACCTAGCAGGCGGGCAGCGTGGTGTGATATTGCACAGCAGAAATGGGGGAAAGACTTGGGAGGAACGGTTCGTGGCATTTGGGCGCGATCTATCGCGAGTCTATTTCTTCAACGAACAGACAGGATGGGTCTCGGGCGACGCCGGATTGATTCTTCACACAACAGATGGAGGAAGCAGCTGGCAAGCTCAGAGTACAAGGACCAACCGCTCGCTCCTTGAAGTGACATTCCTGAGTCCATTGGTTGGATGGGTCCTGGCAAGTGAGGGTAGATTGCTCCGAACCCTGGACGGCGGATTGAACTGGAGCGAGCAGGAGGTTGCCATCGATGACCATCTCTACTCACTCAGCTTTACCGACGCATATCGTGGGTGGGTGGTTGGCGAAAACGGGGCATACGAAACCGCCGACGGCGGGGTAACCTGGAAGGAACGAAGGCGGGATCTGTTGAGAAACCTTTTGGATTGGAATACTCAATTGATCGAGTTCAAGGACGTGAGATTCTTTGATGAGCAAACAGGGTTCGTATCGGCAAGCGTCTCAGTCAAAAATGCCGGTGCGCACGCGGTCATTTTTCGGACTGACGATGGTGGCCGCAAGTGGCGAATTGTTCAGGTACCTGGCGCTCACGGACTCTGGAGCGTTCAGTTCGTAACACGAAAAGAGATGTGGGTCGTAACCAGCGGTCCAGACCCATTGGTCCATACGCTCGACGGAGGTAAGAGCTGGAGATGGTTCGATTGTCCGGGAACGGTTCGCCGTGTTCACTTCGTTGACTCCAAATCCGGATGGTTTATCGGTCATACAGACGACTTCTCCTCAAGGGGAATCTTTCACACCACCGACGCCGGCGAAACCTGGCGCAACCTTGTTGTTGGGATCGAACCAAACTTGCGACAGCAGAGCAGATAGGCGCCCAGGCTCGACGGATAATGCCGATGAAGATGCACATACTCCTCTTCGCAGCACTGGCAGTGCTGATGCCCTCTCCCATTACCGAAGTCCGTTCGGAGATCGCTCGGACCGAAGACTCCGTCTCCAAACTCCGTCTCACAATGTCTGTGGTGAGTCAACGATACTGCAAGGGCCGGGATAGCGAAGTTTACCCCCTGCAACTCGAAGTGGACCTACGTTATGAAAATACGGGCAAAACTAACTTGGTATTCTATAAGCTCGCCCGCGATGTAATCGGCCAACGTGTCGCGCTGAGCCTCGCCGATTCTACCGCCAAAAAGTTCATTCTCAACGCATCACTAACCGTCTTGACGAGCCCGCCGTCCATGGGTGGCACGTTGTTAACGCGCGACGACTTTGTCGTTCTGTCTCCAGGCGCGTCGTTCCGGGTGCGTACGGAGACCGTGCTCCTCCTGAAGACCCCAAACCAAAGTGTTGAGGGAGCACTCGGGCCGGGTGAGTATTTCCTGCAAGTGGACGTTGCTACTTCGCCTGGCGCTAAGGCCGTGCCTGAGTCATTGCTCAGTGAGTGGGCCGGAATAGCAGAGTTATGGTCAGCTACTATCAGGTCGGAGCCGATGCGCTTGATAGTCGAGGCAGTTCAACCTGAGGACGATTGTTCGCTGTTCGCCGAGCTTCTCCGGCGAGCACGCTCGAACCCCAACGCAACCGATCAGTCCGGCAATACCGCTCTGATGGCTGCTCTTTTCGATGCCGAAGATGATTTGTTCATCACGCTGCTAACAGAAGGTGCAAACGTAAGCGCAAGATCGGCCAATGGTTATACAGCGATGATTGTTGCGGCAGGGCACTCCAGCCCTGATGCCGTGCAGGAATTGGTCCGCCGCGGGGCGCACGTCAACGACAGAGCTGACGACGGTCAAACTGCGTTGCTGGAAGCAGTCAGGCGGTGCGACGCGGACATCGTGAAGATCCTTTCCGATGCAGGCGCCGATCCTAACATCACCGATCTGAATGGTAGGAGTCCATTGAGACTGGCGGAAAGCTGCCCCAGTGACGACAGAACTCAGATCATCAAGCTTCTTAAGCGAGCCACAGCCAAGCGTAGATAACAGATTTGAAGATAGTAGAAAACACGCGACATTCAACCAGCGAGGCAGCTTGGAATCGTGCTGACTCCAGGAGGTGAGACAGAACTCATCTCGCAAGCGATTCATGATAATGAGTGCGCAGGCTGAGGCTTACATGCTTGCGAACCTAATTTGCCGCTTCTCCTTAGGTAGTCGGCTCTCCTTTCCCGACCGCGCATAGCCACCAGGAACACCAATTTTGCGGTGCAAATCTTATTCATTCCGGCCACGAAACTTTGAGTTACAAGATCGGTCTGAAGTTTCGAAGCAGGCAAGGCGCTCGGTCCGTCCTCAACCGCAGCTGTATAAGTTTATATCAAGTCCGACGACGTCAACAGGGATGACTTGGTCCGGTTAGCATCGCAACCAGCCCGGAGGATTTCAACGGCCGAAAACAGTTGAGGGATGAAAGGCCGCTTACGTAAGGCCTTCTCATCCCTCAGGTCTCAACTACTGCAACTGGCAGCTTGCTGTGCGTCGACTAGTCGCCCGCTTCCTTAACCTCAGCCTTTGTCTCCTCACCAACAGGACGCTCGCCATCCTGATAGTACTCTTCTTCCTCCTGCTGAGTCTTATCGGGCTCGAGCTTGATGTTGCGGTAGTATTCCATCCCGGTTCCCGCTGGAATCAGCCGGCCCATGATCACGTTCTCCTTCAAGCCCCGCAAGTAGTCGACCTTGCCGCTGATCGCAGCTTCAGTCAGCACTCGCGTGGTCTCCTGGAACGAAGCAGCCGAAATAAACGACTCGGTCGACAGCGACGCCTTGGTTATGCCCAGCAGCAACGGCTCCATCGTCGCGGGCGTTCCGCCCTCCTCCAACACTCTTTCGTTCTCATCCTGGAACCGGAAACGATCGATCATGTCTTCGAGCAGGAACTCGGTATCGCCGACGTCTTTCACCCGAACCCATCGCAGCATCTGGCGCACGATGACTTCGATGTGCTTGTCGTTTATGGTTACGCCCTGGAGGCGGTAGACCTCCTGAATCTCGTTCACAAGATAGCGTTGCAGCGCTTCGATACCGCGAACAGCCAGAATATCGTGCGGGTTCAGAGGTCCGTCCATCAGCGGCTCGCCCGCTTTGACCCAATCGCCTTCCTGCACGTTGATGTGAACGCCGCGAGGAATCGAGTACTCGCGTTTCTCGCCGTCCGGCGCTTCAACGATCACGCGACGCTGACCCTTGGTGATCGGGCCGAACTTCACGATGCCGTCGATCTCTGTCATCACCGCGGTCTCACGCGGTCTGCGAGCCTCGAACAATTCGACGACACGCGGCAGACCGCCGGTGATGTCTTTGGTCTTCGTAGTCTCGCGAGGGATCTTGGCGATGATGTCGCCCGGCTGCACGCGAACATGCTCCTTCTCCTCCGAGGCCTTCGTGGCGGCGGCGCCTTTCTTCTTCTTCCACTCGTCGTAGTCGGCGACAAGCAGATTCGCGCGCACCGGCATCTGATAGGTCCGCAACATCTTGTTCTTCTCATCGCGGATTTCGATTCGCGGCTGGCGTTTCTCGTCGGGTGAGTCGACCACGACCAGGTGCGACAGGCCCGTCACTTCGTCCACCTCTTCGCGAACAGTCACAACGTCGATCAAGTCTCTGAAGTGAATGTAGCCAGCCGCTTCGGTGAGGATCGCAAACGTAAACGGATCCCACTCGGCGATCTCCTGTCCTTCCTCGACGTGCTGACCGTCCACAACCTTAAGAGTCGCGCCGTAGACGATCTGATAGCGGCTCGCTTCGCGTCCGCGCTCGTCTATCAGCACGATTTGCCCGTTCCGATTCATCGCGATCAGGTCACCCTCGCGATTCCGAACCGTCTTGAGGTCTTCGAACTTGACTGTGCCGGAAGTGCGAGCCTCGTGCTTGGTGACCTCGCTGACTCCGCCGGCCACGCCTCCGATATGGAACGTCCTCATCGTAAGCTGAGTGCCCGGCTCGCCGATTGACTGCGCGGCAATGACGCCGGTTGCCTCGCCCAGCTCGACCATTCGACCCGTCGCCAAGTTGCGCCCGTAGCACTTCACGCACACCCCGCGCCGTGACTCGCAAGTCAGCACTGAACGAATCTTCACGCGCTCAATTCCGCCCGCAAGCTGAATTTGAGCCGCGAGGTCTTCGGTGATCTCCTCATTTCCCTCGACGACCACTTCGCCTGTGATCGGATCACGAACATCGTCAAGCGCCACTCGCCCGATGATTCGATCACGCAGCGATTCGATCTCCTCGCCGCCTTCGATGATCGCCGTAGCCCAGATGCCCTTGATCGTACCGCAGTCCGGCTCGCTGATGATTACGTCTTGCGCAACGTCGACCAACCGGCGTGTGAGGTAGCCCGAATCAGCGGTCTTCAAAGCTGTATCGGCAAGGCCTTTGCGCGCCCCGTGTGTCGAGATGAAGTACTGAAGCACGTTCAGCCCCTCGCGGAAGTTTGCGCGAATCGGCTGCTCGATGATCTCGCCCGAAGGCTTCGCCATCAGACCGCGCATACCCGCGAGCTGGCGGATCTGCTGCTTGGAACCTCGCGCGCCGCTATCGGCCATGATAAGAATCGGGTTCAACTCGCCTGACGCAGTTTCGGCGCGGTTCATCTCCTCGAACATCGCGCTCGCAACCTTCTCCGTGACATCCGACCAGATGGCGATGATCTTGTTGTAGCGCTCGCCGTTGGTGATGATGCCTTCCTTGTATTGGTTCTCGACTTCGACCGCGTCGTTCTGCGCCCCTTGCACCAAACCAGCCTTTGCCGGCGGCGTGACCAGATCATCGATGCCGATCGAAATGCCGGCCTTGGTCGCATAAAGGAAGCCAAGCTCCTTCACGCGGTCCAGCATCTTGACGGTCTCCTGATGACCCAGTCGAAGGTGGCAGTAGTTGACCAGCGACTGCAGCCCCTTCTTTCTCAGCGAGCCGTTTATGTAAGGCATGCCCTTCGGCATGTGCTCGTTGAAGATCACCCGGCCGACCGTCGTGTCGATGACTCGATTGTGCATCGTACGCGAAGTCGCGCGGATCACGTCCTGGTCGTCGCGCTCGTGTTCGAGGTCGAGTATGTCGCCCGAGAACATGAGCTTGATCGGTGTCTGCGTGTGAACGTCGCCGCTGTCCAGAGCCAGCAGGACCTCGTCCATCGCGGCGAACTTCCGGCCCGAGAACTTGTCATCCTTCTTGTCCTTGGTCAGGTAGTAGCAGCCAAGAACGATGTCCTGAGTCGGGACCGCGATCGGCTGCCCGTTGGCCGGCGACAAAATGTTGTTCGACGCAAGCATCAGAACGCTGGCTTCAACTTGTGCTTCGGGCGATAGCGGAATGTGTACGGCCATCTGATCGCCGTCGAAGTCCGCGTTGAAAGCCGTGCAAACCAGCGGGTGAATCTTTATCGCCTTTCCTTCGACAAGCACGGGTTCAAACGCCTGAATCCCGAGCCGGTGAAGCGTCGGCGCACGATTGAGCAGGACCGGGTGCTCGCGAATAACCTCTTCGAGGATGTCCCAGACCACCGGTTCCTGCCGCTCGACCATCTCCTTGGCCTGCTTGATCGTCGCCGCGTACTGCTTCTTCTCGAGCAAGTTATAGATGAACGGCTTGAACAACTCGAGCGCCATCTTCTTTGGCAAGCCGCACTGATGCAGCTTGAGCTCAGGGCCGACCACGATGACCGAGCGGCCGGAGTAATCAACTCGCTTGCCGAGCAGGTTTTGGCGGAAGCGCCCCTGTTTTCCCTTGAGCGTGTCCGATAGCGACTTTAGCGGGCGATTGTTTGCGCCGCGCAAAACGCGCCCGCGCCGTCCGTTGTCGAACAGCGCATCCACCGCTTCCTGAAGCATGCGTTTTTCGTTGCGCACGATGACTTCCGGCGCCTTCAGCTCGATAAGTTTCGACAAGCGGTTGTTGCGGTTGATCACCCGGCGATACAAGTCGTTCAAGTCGCTGGTCGCAAACCGGCCGCCGTCCAACGGCACGAGCGGTCGAAGCTCCGGGGGAATGACCGGTACCACGTCGAGGATCATCCACTGAGGCTGATTGCCCGAGCGTCGAAACGCATCCACGACCTTCAGCCTCTTCGAGTACTTGAGCTTCTTCTGCTGAGAAGTCTCCTCCTTCATCAGCCTTCGCATCTGCTCAGACAGCGAGTCAACATCAACCTTTTTGAGCAGCTCCTTAATCGCCTCCGCGCCCATCTTCGCCAGGAACTTTCCGGGGAACTCTTGCACGAGCTGGCGATAACGATCGTCCGCCAGCAACTCCTTCTCTTTCAGCCCCGTTTCCTTGTCTGGATCGCCCGGTTTATCGCCCGGGTGGTCGCCGGGATGGATAACGATGTAAGACTCGAAATAGAGGACCTTCTCAAGTTCGCGCAGCGGTATGTCGAGCAGGTGGCCGATGCGCGAAGGAAGCCCCTTGAAGAACCAAACGTGCGAGCACGGACTTGCAAGCTTGATGTGCCCAAGCCGCTCGCGCCGCACTTTTGACTGGGTCACCTCGACGCCGCATTTATCGCAGACGACCCCGCGGTGCTTCATCCTCTTATATTTTCCGCAAAGGCATTCCCAATCGGTGACTGGCCCGAATATCTTGGCGCAGAACAGCCCGTCGCGTTCCGGCTTGAAAGTTCGATAGTTGATCGTTTCAGGCTTCGTCACTTCGCCGTGCGACCAGCCGAGAATCTTTTCCGGTGAAGCCAGACTTATTCTGATAGCCTCAAAGTCAGGTGCCAGGTTCGTCTTCTCTTGATGTGTTCTAAACATTTTCGCTGTTACCTTCCTCTGTTACGATTTTGGATTTTGGATTTTAGATTTTGGATTGAGAAGTATCGTTCGCTCTTCAATCCAAAATCGCCAATCCAAAATCGAAAATCCGTCACTATTCCGTAACCACTACCTCTTCGCTCCGGCGCATCAGTTCAACGTCGAGACACAGCGACTGAAGCTCGCGAATCAAAACGTTGAACGACTCGGGCACACCGGGATCGAAGTCGGCCTCGCCCTTTACGATTGCTTCGTAAATCTTTGAACGGCCCGCCACGTCGTCGGACTTGGCGGTCAACAGCTCTTGAAGAATGTGCGCCGCTCCGTAAGCTTCCAGCGCCCACACCTCCATCTCGCCAAATCGCTGTCCGCCGAACTGGGCCTTGCCGCCCAACGGCTGCTGCGTGATCAACGAGTACGGCCCAATGCTCCGCGCGTGAATCTTGTCGTCCACCAGGTGTGACAGCTTCATTATGTAGATGTAGCCGACCGTCACCTTCTGCTCGAACGAATCGCCCGTGACTCCATCATAAAGAACCGTCTTTCCCGATCCCGGCAGACCCGCGAGGTCGAGAAGCTTTTTGATGTCCGACTCGCGCACGCCGTCAAACACCGGCGACGCGAACGGTATACCATCGACCAGCGTATGAGCGTGCTCGATCAGCTCGGCGTCATTCATCTCGCTGAACCGCTCGTGCAACTCGGGCGCTGAAAACACGCCTCGGTAGATCTTTCGAATCTGCCCGGCCGCATCGTCCCCCCCAGCCGCCTTCCTTCCGGATTCCTCAGGCTGCGGAGGTTGAGCCAATATCTCTCCGATTTGTTGGCCTATCCACTTCGACGCCCACCCAAGGTGAGTTTCCAGAATCTGGCCGACGTTCATGCGCGACGGCACCCCCAGCGGGTTCAGCACGATCTCGACCGGAGTCCCGTCGGGCAAGTACGGCATCTCCTCTTCAGGAAGAATGCGAGCGATGACACCCTTGTTGCCGTGCCGGCCGGCCATCTTGTCGCCCACTGAAAGTTTGCGCTTCATCGCGATGAACGCCTTCACCATCTTGATGACGCCCGGCGGAAGCTCGTCGCCCTTCTTCAGCTTCTCGATGTTTTCGTGATGAAGTTGTTCCTGAACTTTGATCTGCCGCTCGGTTCGTTTCTCGATGTCAGCGATCTCGGCCGCGACGTCCAGCTTTGTGCTGGTTATCTCGATCTTGCGGAGCGCGCCCATCTCGAGCTCACACAACTCCTCGATGGTCAGCTTGGTCCCTTTAGTCAGGAGCTTCCTGTTCTTGTAACTCAGGTCCTCGGCCAGCTTGTGACCTTGAAGCAACTCGTATATGCGCTTGTTGCGCTCGTCTTCGAGAATGCGCCGCTCGTCGTTAAGATTCTTGAGAAGCTTCTCTTCCTCGGCACGTTCGATAGCGAGCGAGCGCTCGTCCTTCTCCGCGCCCTTTCGCGTGAAGACCTTTACATCGACGACCGTGCCGTCGATGCCCGGCGGGCAAGTCAGGCTCGCGTCGCGAACGTCGCCGGCCTTCTCGCCAAAGATCGCTCGAAGCAGCTTCTCTTCAGCGGTCAGTTGAGTCTCGCCCTTCGGCGTGACCTTGCCGACCAGAATCGAGCCCGGCTTGACGCTCGCGCCGATTCGAATGATTCCCGAGTCGTCGAGATCGCGGAGCGCCGACTCGCTGACGTTGGGAATATCGCGCGTGATTTCTTCAGGTCCGAGCTTTGTGTCGCGCGCCTCGACCTCAAGCTCTTCGATGTGAATCGAAGTGAACGAGTCCTCTTTGACCAGCTTCTCCGAAACCAAAATCGCGTCTTCGAAGTTGTACCCGCGCCACGGCATGAACGCGACCAGCACGTTGCGCCCAAGCGCCAGTTCGCCGAGCTGAGTGCAGGGGCCGTCTGCGATCACGTCGCCTTTCTTCACAGCCCAACCCTCGCGGACGATCGGCTTCTGGTTGATGCAGGTGTTCTGGTTCGAGCGCTTGAACTTGGTGAGCTGATAAATGTCCGCATTGATCTCGCGCGACGTCGTACCGCCTGCGATGCCGTGTTCCGCCCGAATGATGATGCGCTCCGAGTCGACCGAATCGACCACGCCGTCTCGTCGCGCAATGACCACAGCGCCGGAATCCTGCGCGGTCACTCGCTCCATACCAGTGCCCACAATTGGCGCTTCTGCGCGCAGCAACGGCACGGACTGGCGTTGCATGTTTGAGCCCATCAGCGCGCGGTTCGCGTCGTCGTTTTCGAGGAACGGAATCAAAGAAGCCGCGACCGATACCAACTGCTTCGGGCTTACGTCGAGGAACTCGAGCTCACTCGGCTCAGCAGACTTGAACTCGCCTGCCTTTCGCGCGGTGGTTCGCTCCTGAACGATCTTTCCGTGCTTGTCGATCTCAACCGAAGCCTGGCCGATCGTGTAACGGTCCTCCTCCCACGCAGAAAGGTAAAACGGATACGCTTCGTAGTCAGCGGGCTGACCGCGTTCGAGCTTCTTGTTGGCACGATCAACCGTGTCCTTTGGCAGATGATCCCCGACATTGAACTCGGTGTCGCCAGCCGAAGTTATCCGAACGTAATCGATCACGCGGCCGCTTTCGACCTTGCGATAGGGCGACTCAATAAAACCAAACTCGTTGATCCGCGCGAAGCAAGAGAGCGACGAGATCAATCCGATGTTGGGACCCTCAGGAGTCTCGATCGGGCAGATTCGCCCGTAGTGAGTCGGGTGAACGTCCCGGACTTCAAATCCCGCGCGCTCGCGCGACAGGCCCCCGGGCCCAAGCGCCGAAAGACGGCGTTTGTGGGTGATTTCCGAAAGCGGGTTCGTCTGGTCCATAAACTGCGAAAGCTGCGACGAGCCAAAGAACTCGCGCACCGCGGCCGTAACCGGTTTCGCGTTTATCAAATCGCGCGGCATCGCGGTCTGCATCTCTTGATGGATCGACATCTTTTCTTTTATCGCGCGCTCCATCCTGACCAGACCAATTCGGAACTGGTTCTCGAGAAGCTCGCCGACCGCTCGCACTCGCCGATTGCCCAGGTGATCGATGTCATCCTGCTCGCCGATGCCCTTCCGCATCTTCAGCAGATAGCCGATCACATCGACGAAGTCTCGGCCCGACAGCGTCTGTTGATCCATTCTCTCGCGCTCGGGCTTGCCAAGCTTGATGTTGAACTTCAGACGGCCGACCCGCGAGAAATCGAACTTGCGCTCGTCAAAGAACATTCCGCGGAACAGGTTCCATGCCGTCAGAATGGTCGGTGGATCGCCGGGGCGCATCTTGCGGTAGATCTCGAGGATCGCATCGCGCGGTGTTTTGACCGAGTCCTTCTTGAGTGTTTGACTAACCACCGTACCCACGTCGTCGCGCTCGGGGAAGAATATGGCGACGTCTGTAACTCCCGACTCGATGATCTGCTGCCATTCGCGCTGCGTCAGTTCGGCGTTGGCTTCTGCTATCACTTCGCCGGTTTCGTTGTTTACAACGTCGTCGGTCAGAAACGCGCCTTCGATGTCGTTCGGATCGATAACGACGTTCTTGATCTTCGCCTTGCGGAGCGAATCGATGTCGCGGCGCGAAAGTTTCTTGGCGCTCGATCCGCCCTTGACGACCACTTCTCCCGACCGGTCCTCGGCATTCTCGGCGAGGTGCAACCCTATCAACCCCTCGCTTGGTTCGAAGAGCAACTTTCCGTTCTTGATCGTCCCTCGAAGCGAGGTGTAAAACATTCGAAGTACTTCTGCGTCCGTGAAGCTCGCGTGCTTGATCTCATCTTCAAGGTGCGAATCGGTTCCCACCCGCTCTATGTCGACCTTCTCCATCAAGCCGAGCGCGCGCAGAAACACGGTTCCGAGGAACTTGCGCTTGCGATCGATGCGCACGTAGAGCAGGTTTTTCGTATCGTACTCGAACTCGACCCACGAGCCTCGATATGGAATGACCTTGGCAAGAAAGTAGGTGTTGTTGTTGGCCCGCTCGAAGAAAATTCCTGGTGAGCGATGAAGCTGGCTCACGATGACACGTTCCGTCCCGTTGATGATGAACGTGCCGTTGTCGGTCATCAGCGGGATCTCGCCAAAGAAGACTTCCTCTTCCTTGATGTCACGGATCGACTTCTGGCCCGTGTCCTCGTCGGTATCCCACACAGTCAGCCGTATCTTGACCTTCAGCGGCACCGCGTAAGTCATCGACTTTTCCTGGCACTCCTTTTCGGAATGCTTGTGCTGGAGTGTCACCGGCTCGCCGCAGTTATCGCACAGCACGGGCGATACTGTGTTCGTGGTCCCGCACTGCCCACACACAACATCCTCGGCCGCGTAAGGATTGACTCGGAGAATCGCCCCGCAAGACCGGCAATTCGTTCGAAGGTGATAGAGTCCTTCGAGCTGGCCACACTTGCACTGCCAGTTGCCGATCGAGTATTCGACGAACTCGAGTTGGGAGGTTTCGCGAAAGTCGGTTATCGGGAAGACCGAGCGGAACACAGCTTGAAGTCCCGTGTTCTCCCGCTCTCCCGGAAGCATGTCCATCTGCAGAAATCGATTGTACGATTGACGCTGAACCTCGATCAGATTCGGAATCCTAATAGCCGTCTTGATTCGGGAGAAATCGTATCGCTCACGGCCGACGCCGATTCCAGTATTCGCTTGTGCTGACATTTATGTCTCCTCAAGTAGTAGGCAAGAAGCTCGCAGCGGTCATTAGAGAGTTCGAACTTTGGCGGAGAACCCGGTCACCCAGAACCGGGAGAGTCACTCGAGGCAACCCTCAAAGCCAAAACGAAGAAGACCCACTGCCGTCCTGATTAGTCTATGCACACAAAAATGCGAAGCACGGCCGGAGACACCTACTCCAGCCGCGATCTTCGCGTGTTGTTGAGCGCCAAATAAACTTTATTGTCGTCGCCGCCCCTATACGTTCGCTGAAACGAAATATTACACAGAAGCCGCTATCCTGGTCAACCACCAAGTCGCCAAATTCGTCGCAGCTCGCACTCGTTTAGCCGCCGGCGAATCCAAGCCGACCGCGAAATAACCAAACGCAAGCGGCTAGATCGCTACTTTAGCTCAACCGTCGCGCCAGCGTCCGTCAACTTCTTCTTCAGCGCCTCGGCCTCGCCCTTCGGAGCGGCTTCCTTTACAGCCTTGGGGGCTGCCTCAACCAGATCCTTTGCTTCCTTGAGGCCCAGACTCGTTATCTCGCGCACGACCTTGATAATCTGAATCTTCTTTGCCGGATCAGCCATCCCGGTGAGTATGACGTCGAATTCGTCCTTCTCCTCGACAGCAGGGGCCGCTGCAGACGCCGCTGGCGCTGTAGCGACGGCTGCCGCCGCGGCCGACACGCCGAACGTCGTTTCCATCATCTTGACCAACTCCGACGCTTCGAGCAGCGAGAGATCCTTGATCTGATCAACTATTCCTTGAAGCTTCTCTGCCATGACTTTTCGTGTCCTCCTCAAACTTGTTCATGAGAAGACAAACCTGAGTTTTGCCCTCTCGAATATCGCGACTGCGAGGTCGGCGCATCCCCAACCAGGCAAGCCATTCGGCGCCGCTGCACTGACACTTGCAAAGCGGCGGTTGATGATTGCAAGCCAGACACGAGCCTCCACAAGCCCCGCCCGGCGCATTCCTACGCGCCCTGAGATTCCTTTTGGGCGCGAACTTGATCGACTACTATCGCAAGGTTTCTAGCAACAGCGCCGGTTACTGTAGCCAGACGTTGCGCGCCACTATTAACCACGAACATGATTTTCGAGATGAGCTCTTCCTTCGAAGGCAAGTTCGAGATTGCCTCAACATCCGTGCCCTGAATCGCGCGTCCTTCTACCAGGCCCGCCTTGAAGGAAAACACCGCGCTCTCCTTCGCCCACTTAGAAAGGACCTTGGCGAGCGTAACTGGATCGTTCTTCGACAGCGCAACTGCGGTCGCGCCTATGAAGTTACTTTCGACTTGCTCCATCGGTGTACCCTTGGCTGCGCGAATCGCCAGGGTGTTCTTGACGACCCGGTACGACAGATTCGCTTGCCGCAACTCGCGTCGCAACCGCTCGTCGTCGCCTACCTTGAGGCCCTTGAACCCAACCAGCACCGCGTTGGGCGACTCCTGAAACTCTTTGCGGAGAATCTCGATCTCCTGCTCTTTTTGTGTTCTTGTCTTCACAATTCAACCCCATATCATTGCGGATTGCGGAATTCGGATTGCGGATTCGAAAGGACTCCTCCGTGCTTCAATCCGAAATCCGCAATTTAGAACTCTGCCGTGTTCAGTCTTATGCCCGGCCCCATCGTCGATGAGAGCGTGGCATTCTTGACGTACTTGCCTTTGGACGCCGAGGGCTTCGCGCGCATCACCGCATCGATCAGCGACTTCGCGTTTTCGGCCAGAAGCTCTTTTTCGAAGCTCACCTTCCCAACCGGCGCATGGATAACACCGGTCTTATCGACTCGGAACTCGATCTTGCCCGCTTTAGTCTCGCGCACCGCGCGCGCGACTTCCGCAGTAACGGTTCCGGTCTTCGGATTGGGCATGAGGCCGCGAGGTCCGAGGATCTTTCCAAGCTGCCCGACCGATCTCATCATGTCAGGCGTTGCTATGAGCGCGTCGAAGTCAATCCAGCCGCCTTTGATCCGCGCAACAATATCGTCGCCGCCAACCTCGTCGGCCCCGGCATCTTTTGCTTCCTGCGCTTTGTCAGCCGAGCAAATCACCACTACCCGCTTCGACTTGCCCAGTCCGTGTGGCAAAACGACGGTGCCCCGAACCATCTGATCCGCCTTGCGGGGATCGACTCCAAGCGTGAGGCCCAACTCGACCGTCTCGTCGAACTTTGCGTAAGCCACCTTTTTGGCGAGTTCGACTGCTTCATCTACCGAGTAAAGGCGATCGTGCTCGACTTGCCCGGCAGCCGCCTCGTATTTCTTTCCAGCCATCATTATTCTCCCAGGTGATTAACGTGGCGGGCTTAAAGCCCGGCCACTCCCTTTTGCAGGCGACGCCTCTGACGTCCGCCTAATTCCAAATCAGCCACAGAAGCCCGTTCTGTGGGAGTCCGAAGCGCCCATTTCAAGGTGGCGCCCCGGCAGTCGAAAAAAGATCTAGTCCACAACCTCGAGCCCCATGTTTCGAGCGGTTCCCTCGATCGTCCTCATCGCCGATTCCACCGACGTCGTGTTCAAGTCAGGCATCTTTGTTCGAGCGATCTCTTCGATCTGCTTTCGAGTGATGTTGCCTATCTTGTCGCGGTTCGGACGAGCGGAACCCTTTTCTATTCCGGCAGCCTTCTTAAGAAGATCCGCGGCCGGCGGAGTCTTCGTGATAAAAGTGAACGAGCGATCGGCGTAGACCGTGATGACAACCGGGATGTTCATATCGCCGATGCTCGCAGTCTTGGCGTTAAACGCCTTGCAGAACTCCATTATGTTGACGCCGTGCTGTCCAAGCGCCGGACCAATCGGAGGAGCGGGGTTCGCCTTGCCCGCTGGAACCTGCAGCTTTATGTACGCGGTTATTTTCTTTGCCATATTCCTGGGTCGCTCGCGAGCCAGCCCGCCTTCGCGATGCTGAGGCTCTCCCCTTTCTCACAGTTTCGGGGTCTGGGTTTCTGGTTCGGGTTCACGTGTCCGAACTCGGAATTCGGAACTTTGAACCAGAAACCTCTCATTCATCCTCGGAGAAAGTTAGCTTCTCCACATCAAGGAAATTCAACTCGACGGGCGTCGATCGCCCGAAGATTGTCACCATAACCTTCAACACGCCTTTGTCCGGATTGATCTCCTCGACCTGTCCGGTGAAGCCGTTAAACGGGCCCGACAAAATCCGCACGTGCTCGCTGTGAGCAAAAGTATGTTTCGGCTTTGGCTTCTCAGCCGCTTCAGTTACGTGATGAACGATCTGATCAACCTCTTCCGGGGTGAGCGGAGTCGGCTTCTGTCCGCCGACGAATCCGGTCACCTTCGGCGTTGACTTGATCATGTGCCAAACTTTTTCGCTGACCTCGTTCTTTTCGTCGTTCTCGATCTCAACCAGCACGTATCCCGGAAAAAACATTCGCGAGGTCTCAACCCGTTTCGATCCCCGCATCTCGACGACGGTCTCGGTCGGCACCAACACTTCGAGGATTTCCTCGGCCATATCGTAAGCCTGAATCCGCGAGAGCAATGATTCCCGCACCTTTTTCTCGTAACCCGAGTATGTGTGAATTATGTACCAGTTCCTTGCCATCAGCTTACCTTATGGCCTTCTCAAGCGCTTCGAACCCGAGCGTGACAATCTTGTCCACACCCCAAAGGTAGAAGCCGAAGAACAGCACTGCGATCAGAACGACGAGTGTAGTGCTCCAAACTTCGTTGCGCGTAGGCCAGGTGACTTTTTTCATCTCCTGGACGACGGCGTGATAGAACTCCCTGATTCGTCCACCGAGTGAGAGGTTCTTCAAGCGCGCCAGGCGACCCCCATCGTCACCCCCATCGCCGCCGGAGCCCCGCGTTTCCTCCGGTTCTTCGCTCAACTCAGTAACTCGACTCATTCTCTAACCTCATTCTGTCGGCCTACCGCAGCCCCTTGCGGCGTGGCAGGGGTACCAGGATTCGAACCCGGCCTTACGGTTTTGGAGACCGCCGTGCTAGCCGCTAACACTATACCCCTGCAACCGATTTCGGATTGCGGAATGCGGATTTCGGATTTCAAGAATTCTCTCAATCCGCAATCCGAAATCCGCATTCCGCAATCGTCTCACTTCGTCTCTTTGTGCGGCTTGTGACCTCTGCACCTGTTGCAGAATTTCTTGAACTCAAGGCGATCCGGAGTCTTCTTTTTGTTCTTCGTCGAAACGTAGTTTCGATTCTTGCACTCCGTGCACTGAAGAACGATGTTGTCTCGTGCCATAACTCCTCGTTTCGTTCGGAGCGCTTGCTAGCAAAACCCTCCAACAGGCTTCCGAAGCCGGTTTCACGCCTATTCCATTACGTCTGACACTGTGCCCGCG
>JBBPIE010000055.1:0-26757 GCA_038040485.1 Candidatus Onstottus arcticum | reverse complement strand
GCAAATTGCAAAGCGCGAAGGGAAAAGGGCAAGGGCAAATTGCAAAGCGCGAAGGGAAAAGGGCAAGGGCAAATTGCAAAGCGCGAAGGACAAAGAGCGAGGGCGCAAACCGATAGATATTGAGGAGCGAGCTTGATGCGACTCGTGTACTTCGACTGCTTTTCCGGTTGTAGCGGCGATATGATCGTCGGCGCGTTGCTCGATCTCGGCGTGGAGTTTGAAGAACTGAAGAGGCAGCTTGGATCACTCGGGCTTGCCGGCTACGAGATCAGAGCCGAACAGGTGAAGCGAAGCGGGATCGCGGGCACAAAGTTTACGGTCGAGGTCAACGAAGGCGTTCAGCCTGAGCGCACACTCTCGGACATTCGCGCGATTATCGAACAAAGCGGCCTCAGCGATCAGACTAAGCGGCGAGCGATTCGCGCGTTCGAGCTTCTGGCGGAAGCCGAAGCGCGCGTGCACGGGACGAAGGCTGACCATGTTCATTTCCACGAAGTAGGAGCAGTCGATTCGATCATCGACACAGTAGGCGCGATGATCGGTTTCGAAATGCTCGGCGCCGATCAGTTTTTCGCCTCGGCGTTTAGGGTTGGTTATGGTTTTGTAAAGAGCCAACACGGCCAGCTTCCGATTCCAGCGCCGGCGACTGCCGAGTTGCTTCGAGGGGTGCCGGTCTACGCAGGCGAAATCGAAGGCGAGTTCGTGACGCCGACAGGCGCCGCGATTGTCAGAACGTTATGTGCAGAGTTCGGAGCGATGCCAGCGATGACGATAGATCGCGTCGGCTACGGCGCGGGATCTCGTGATCCAGAAGGTTTTCCTAACGCTCTGAGGTTGGTGGTGAGTGAAGGAACGGACAGGCACGAGGCCGGGCGCGCGGTTGACGGGGAGAAGGGTCAGATGCAGGGTGACGAGACTGTCGTTGTGATCGAAACCAACATCGACGATATGAACCCCCAAGCTTATGGGTTTGTGATGGAGCGGGCCTTCGCACTCGGCGCGCTTGACGTGTTTCTAACGCCGGCTCAGATGAAGAAGGACAGGCCCGGCGTTCTACTGACGGTTCTCGCGAAGCCAGGCGATGCCGAAGTTTTGATCGAGCTGGTGCTGGAGGAGACTACGACGCTTGGCGTTCGTTACTACGAAGCGAAGCGGCGCATTCTTGATCGCGTGATCGAATCGGTAGCTACTGAGCACGGCGTGGTCCGCGTAAAGGTGGCGCGTGACGGCGCTCGCACGCTACACTTTCAGCCTGAATACGAAGATTGCGCGAGACTCGCGAGGCAAGCAGGCGTGCCGCTGCTCGAAGTGCAAGACGCTGCGCGCGCCGCTTATCGCGAGAAGCTGAAGTCGGAGCCGAACGAGGCCGAATCGAATGGCGAACTCGAAACGAAATGACCGGAAGGATAACAAAGACACCGGTGTCGATCTGGAGAAGATCGAGGCGGGCGTGAAGCTCATTCTTGAAGGCATCGGCGAGAACACGTCGCGGCCGGGCTTGCTCGGAACGCCGCGCCGCGTCGCGCTGATGTACGAAGAGATTTGCGCCGGCTTGCACAACGATGCGCGCGAGTTTATTCACGTCATCCCGGCTGAGACGCACGATGAAATGGTGATCGTCAAAGACATTCCGCTTTACGGGCTGTGTGAACATCATCTGCTGCCGTTCGTCGGTGTCGCGCACATAGCTTACATTCCGAAGGATGGCCGGATAGTCGGATTGTCGAAACTCGCGCGCGTCGCGGACATGATGGCGAGAAAACCTCAGATTCAAGAACGGCTGGCGACGGAGATCGCCGACCTGCTGGACAAGGAGTTGCGCCCGACTGGAGTTATGGTCGTCATCGAAGCCGAGCACTTGTGCATCGAGATGCGTGGAATCAAGAAACCCGGCGCGAAGGCCGTAACAAGCGCGCTGCGAGGCGGGTTCTTGAAGGACCAACGCACGCGCGCCGAAGCGATGGCGCTTATACACGGTCATCGTCGCTAGAGGAGGCACCGCGATCAAAAGAGGGGAATTGAAAATTGAAAATTGAAAATTTGAAATTGCAAATTGAGGATTGCAGCGTTGAGATTTGAGATCTACTTAAGATTTGAAGTTTGAAGAACTGGATCTTCAATTTTCAATTTTCAATTTTCAATTTTCAATTTTCAATTTGCAATTCTTCCTTTTAGATCGCGGCCGCCCCACTACTAATACCCAAATGCGAGAAAAGACCTTCTACGTAACAACGCCCATCTACTATGCCAACGCGCGGCCGCACATCGGGCATGCGTACTCGACGATCGTGGCTGATGTGCTGACTCGGTTTCACCGGCAGCGCGGCGTCGATTCGTTCTTTCTCACTGGGACTGACGAGCACGGCGTCAATATCGAACGCGCGGCCGAAGCTCGCGGAGTCGAGATCCGAGCCCACGTCGATGAAGTCGTCGATCAATTCAAAACTGCGTTTGCCAAGCTCGAAGTCAACTATGACCGCTGGATTCGGACGACTGATTCTCATCATGAAGCGGCGGTGCAGAAGCTCTGGCGCGCGTTGGAGGATCGAGGCTTCATCTACAAGGGAAGCTACGAGGGCTGGTTCTGCGGCTACTGCAACGAGTTCAAAGACGTTGATTTGAAAGACACCGATCCGCAGTGTCCCGTTCACGAGCGCCCGCTCGATCGAGTCTCGGAGGAAAGCTACTTCTTCAAGCTTTCTGAATTTCAGAAGCCGCTGCTCGAACACTACGCTAAGTATCCAGAGTTTGTGCAACCGGACGTTCGACGCAACGAAGTCGTTTCGTTCGTGGCCGGCGGCTTGAAGGACCAGTCAGTTAGCCGCGTCTCGGTGAAGTGGGGCATACCTGTTCCAGGTGATCCAACCCATACGATCTATGTTTGGCTGGACGCGCTTTCCAACTACATCACGGCGCTAGGGTGGGGAAGCGATGAGCATCAGGATTTCGACCGCTACTGGCCGCGCGCTGCCGAGGACTCAGCGGTACCGCGATATGCGCTTCATTTGGTTGGTAAAGACATTTTGAGGTTTCACGCCGTTTATTGGCCCGCGTTTCTGATGGCAGCCGGAGTCGAACTGCCGCGCCAGGTTTACGCGCACGGGATGCTGCTGCGTGGTGGCCAGAAGATGGGTAAGAGCCTGGGTAACGCGATCCAACTCGAAGTCCTTCACCAACACTTCACGCCGGATATGATTCGTTACTTCCTGCTTCGCGAAGTCGTGTTCGGGCAGGACGGCGAAGTGACTTATGAAGCGCTGATCGATCGGGTGAACTCCGATCTCGCGGACGGGCTGGGAAATCTTGCCAGCCGCACGCTTACGATGATTCGGAACTACTGCGAAGGTCGTCCGCCTCGGGCCGCCGTTGAAGAAGCGGAAGTACGCGGCGGCATAGCGGAAGCGAAAACAAAGTTCGACGAAGAGTTTGCCTCGCTCAACTTCTCGCGCGCGCTCGAAGCAGCGTGGAACGGACTGGCGCGCGTCGACAAGTTCATCACTCACAACCAACCCTGGAAGCTCGCTAAGGACCCGTTGGCGCGGCCTCAACTCGAGAGTGTGTTGGCGGTCGCTTACGAAGGGCTTCGGAATTTGGTGGTGCTGGTTGCGCCGGTGCTGCCCGAGAGCGCGCGGGGAATTTGGGCGCAGATGGGGCTTGCCGGAGACCCGGTTCAGATCAATCCGAATGATGTGAAATGGGGCGAGCCGCTCGAGGTATCCAAGATTGAACAGATCAGCCCTTCGTTCCCGAAACTGGATAAGGAAAAGATAATGACCGAGATCAATAACGAAGCTCCACAGCCGTCAGCGCCAGCTACGAGTGAGACGGCTCCCGCGCCCCAGGAACAAACCAAGAGGGAAGAGCCGGTAGGCGGCGCGGCTGCAAGCGCTCAAGCCGAGGCCAACATCATTACGATCGACGACTTCGTGAAGGTGGAATTGCGGGCCGCGACTGTGCTTGAAGCCGAGCGCATTCCGAAAGCGGACAAGCTTCTTCGCCTGCAGGTCGA
This sequence comes from Candidatus Onstottus arcticum, assembly GCA_038040485.1. Classification (GTDB taxonomy): domain Bacteria; phylum Acidobacteriota; class Blastocatellia; order UBA7656; family UBA7656; genus Onstottus_B; species Onstottus_B arcticum. The sequence goes on along the minus strand of JBBPIE010000055.1, from coordinate 22,748 downwards.
TCTCGGGGAAGAGAAGCCGCGACAGATTCTCGCGGGGATCGCTCAGCACTACGAGCCCGAGCAGTTGGTGGGGCGAAAGATCATTGTTGTGTCGAACCTCGCGCCTCGCAAGCTTCGCGGGTTGGAGTCCAACGGGATGTTGCTGGCGGCTTCGATTGGAGAGGACGGCCGGCCTGTGCTTGCGACCTTTACGGAAGAAGTGCCGAACGGCGCGCGTCTGAAGTGAGCTTCAGTTCTCTGCGTAACCTCCGCGGCTCCGCGTCTCTGCGGTTGAGAGCACTTCCAGGTTTACCAGTTTGCGAACTCTCTAACCGCAGAGACGCGGAGCCGCGGAGGTTACGCAGAGAATACATTCAAATCATGATGTTGGCTCAGATCGAAGGTGAGGAGCGGCAGCACGCGTTTTTCGCCTTCGATCTCGGAAACAACTTCTCCAACTCGCGTGGATCCCATCAGTCTGTAGAAACCCTCCGCGTTTGGGTCGGACTCAATCTCCAAAGCGGGCGCACCTGTCGAGGCGGCTACGCGGGCCGCGTGTGTGAACAGCATTTTGCCCAGGCCCGTGCCGATGTGCTCGGGCAAGACCCACAGATGCTCAAGCCAGACTTTGTCGTTGGCGCGGACGACCGCTGAGAAACCGGCGATCTTGCCGTCAACACATGCGACGTGGACTTCGTGGATCAAGATAAAGTCTGTAGTGATCGTGAGCGCGTCCTTCCAGATTTCGATCCAGCGCTCGGGGTAGCCCCAGTGGCGCTTTGCTTGATGAGCGATCTCTGTCAGCGCGCGCGCATCGTCTGTTGTGGCTCGTCGAATGGTTGGTCCTTCAGCTAAGCCCATCTTCGGCACGCCTCGACGTAATTCATGACTTCCCAACCTTCACCCAGCGACAACCGTTGCCGCATGAGTTCGACGGCTTCACGATCAGGGGAGTGGATCGATATTGAGTTGGTGTGATGTTTCGCAAACCAGACCTCGGCCAACTCGATCCATCCGCCGTCGAACTCAAACTGAGATCGTTTCTTGTTCACTTCGGCTCGGCCAACGGGAGGCGAGGCCTCGGCGAGCGCGCGCGTAAACTCGTCGGCGCTCAAAACCGCAGCGGGCACTGTTTTCAGCTTCACTCGAAGCAAACCCGAGGTGACTTTCAGCTTGTCGCGCTCAATCGGGAACGAATAAGTATAGGCGGCGCTTTCGTTGTAGAGCTCAGCCTCGCCGGGCGCTCCTCCAAGCAGTAGCTTGAACTTGAGAAGCCAGCGGTCATCGTACTTTCGAAGCTTGATGTTGTGATTGCTCTTGGGAGCGATGAAGTAGATGTCTTTACCTTCGATGTTGACGAGCGACATTCGGACCGGATAAGCGTGAACTGCAGCTTCCAGCTCGCCGGTGAGCGACCCGAACGCGCGCCACTCCCATATCTCGCCTTCTTCGGGTTGTTTGGTCATTCTGGTTTCTCGAATGAAAAAGTATAAGCGCAGCGGGTGTTACTTGGTAATGCTTTTCCGGCGTGCGAGTGCGTGTGCTAAACTCTCGCCAACAAATTTCCGTTTGAAGCAGCCGGGGTTGTGATGAACGAGGAGAGGATCATATCTGGCGCCACTGAGGGCGACGACGAACAACAGATCGAGCTGAGCCTCAGGCCGAAGTGGCTGCGCGAATACATAGGTCAAAAGAAGGCCAAGGAGAACCTCTCGATCTTTATTCAAGCTGCTCGAAAGCGCGCCCAGCCGCTCGATCACGTGCTGTTATATGGACCTCCCGGACTTGGCAAGACCACGCTCGCTCACATCATCGCCAACGAGATGGGTACCGAGATCAAATCAACGGCGGGTCCGGTGATTGAAAAGGCCGGCGACCTTGCAGCGCTGTTGACTAATCTGGCCGAGGGCGATGTCCTGTTCATAGACGAGATTCACCGGCTGAATCCCGCGATCGAAGAAGTGTTATATCCCGCGATGGAAGACTACCAGCTCGACATCATCATAGGGCAAGGACCGTCCGCGCGCTCGATAAAGCTCGAACTGCCGAAGTTCACGCTGGTCGGCGCCACAACCCGAGCGGGGCTGATAAGCGCGCCGCTGCGCGGCCGGTTTGGGATTCCGCTTCATCTGGATTTCTATCTTGTAGCGGACCTCGAGGAGATCGTTAATCGTTCGGCGGATATTCTCGGCGTGACGGTCGAAGCGAGCGGAGCCCGGGAGTTGGCGAAGCGGTCCCGCGGGACGCCTCGAATTTCGAATCGTCTTCTGAGGCGCGTTCGCGACATAGCTGAAGTGCTTTACGACGGGCGCATAACCGATCGCGTGGCTGCCGACGCGTTGAACCGTATGGAAGTGGATGCCTACGGACTTGACGAGGTGGACCGCAAGCTTCTCAACACTATAATTGAGAAGTTTGACGGCGGACCGGTCGGGCTCGGAACGCTCTCGGCTGCGATCAGCGAAGAGAAGGACGCGATTGAAGAGATCTACGAGCCCTACTTGATTCAGATAGGCTTCCTTAACCGGACGCCTCGGGGCCGGATGGCGACCCGGCTGGCCTTTGACCACCTCGGGTTGAGCCCTGGTGGGCACGTCGATCAAGGCAGCTTGTTTAGTTGACTTGCAAGCCTCTTCCTGAATTTTTCCTGCAACCTTTTTCTGGCCTCAGACACTTACCCGCGACTGGTTGTAAAACGATTGTAAAACGAGTGCAAGATCGCCAGAGAAATTCGAACTACTGGTGTTAATGCTCGTTTGAAGGCGCGAGGCGGCATCTTTCACAGGTTGTTGTGTGCATCCGGAGATCAAGATGGTTAAGACGGACAGATCAAGTGCACCTCTCGGTTTGGCTTTGTTATTCCTGAGCCTTGCCATCGTCCCCGTTTCGTTGAAGGTCGCCGGTTACGAAGTGAGCATCTCACCCAGCCTGTCTGCCGCGCTCGAGGCTTGGAGGAGTGTCGCCGGAGTGCTTGGAGACAACTCACAGGCGGCAACCGACACCGAGTTATCGCTAGTCAAGAAATATAGCTTTGCCGAGGATCCGGCCGCCCCCACTCAGGAACAAGCGGTCGCGGAGACCTTCAGCAAGAGCTTCGAACCGGATTCTGAACCGGACCTTGACTCCATCTGGGAAGCCAGGGAGTCGGCCTCTTTGTCAGTCGCCTCGCCGGCCATTCAAGTTAAGACTTGCCCTAAGACCGCGTGCTCGTCGGCAGCGTCGAATGGAGTCGCCACCGCTCGATGGAAGCGAACGATCGCGTCTTCGTCGTTGATCCGCACGGCTGTCGGCGTTGAGGCGAAGAAGACAAAGTGCGCGGAACGCCAAGCTGCGCTACTGAGAGTGCATGAACTGGTGCACCGATCGCGCGCGTTCAGCGAATTGTTTAGGACCGTCGAGTTGCAGAAGAACGTGCAGGTTTTCGTCAGGATGAAACCGATCGCCCTTTTTTCAAGCCCGATTTGCGACCCGGAGCTAATGCCGATTGGCGAGCCGGCAACAGAGGTGTTTCGCAACGGCGGGTCGCGCTTCGGTGTCGGCGCGTCTGAAGAACCCGAGAGTTTCGAGTTCTGGTTTGAGTTCTGAATCTGGCTCCCGCTGAGAAAAGACTCTTCCGACCTTCGCGCCGAGTCGTGAGCCGGCCCGGTTCCGCCCCATGCAGAAAAGCGCTCGCTTTCTCAACTTCAAAATTGACTCGCGCGCCCGCGCAACTTAGAATACCCGCGAATCATCTTCATGGCCGAGGAGAGACCAATGCGGGAGCGAAAAGCCAAGCGGGCTAAAATGCGTGAGCTGTTGCTGTTCGTCCCCAATCTTTTGGGGCTGCTGCTTGGGTTGCTGAAAGATGCCCGCGTGTCGAAGTCTGACAAGGCGATTCTGGCGGGCATCATCATGTACGTCATCGTGCCGTTGGACATCATCCCCGATTTCATACCTTTCATCGGGCAGGTTGATGACGCTTATCTGCTGGCCATCTCAATACTGAGGTTGCTGAACCGTGCCGACCGGCGGGTGGTGATGGACCACTGGCGCGGTGGAACGGACATCAAGGAGCTGGTGGACAGCATTTCGAAGATCGCGGAGTTCTTCTTGCCCGATCGAGTGAAGAACGTGCTTCGAGGGAAGATTGAACCAAAGGGCAGATTCAGTGTGATGGTTGATGAGCCGGCCGGAGCGAGCGGCCAGTAAGAGTTGTGAGAATCGATTGTCTAATCTCTCTCCAACGCCCGCATCAACTTGTCGTGAACCCCTCCGAACGAACCGTTCGACATTATTACAACCACGTCGTGTTTCTTGAGCCGCGGCTTGAGGTGCACGACGATTTCGTCGGGTGAAGGTATGAACTCGGCTTCGCGGCCGAGGCCTCGAAGTCGCGCTATCATCTCCGCGGGAGAGATAGCGGAATCGGCGGTGTAGCGCTCCGGGTGAAAAAGCCCGGCGATGACGATCGAATCGGCCTCGCTCAAAGCTATTTCGAGCTGCTCCTGAAAGGCGCGAATCTGGGCCGTATAGGAGCGCGGCTCGAACAGCGCGACGAGCCGCCGGCCCGGGTACTTCGCGCGCGCTGCAGCCAACGTCTCGCGCACGGCAGTGGGGTGATGCGCGAAGTCGTCGATGATCGTAACTCCTCGAACCTCGCCGCGCACTTGCATCCGGCGTTTCACGCTCTTGAATTCGGCGAGCGATTCGGCCACGGCGTTTCTGTCCAGCCCCACTGCTTCACCCGTGGCGATCACCGCCAGGCAGTTCCGCACGTTGAACAAACCAGCGAGCGGCGAGCGATAGGAAGCAAAACGCCGTCCGGCCACGTCCACAGTGAAGGTCGTCATCTCGCCGCTGAAGTCGATCTCCCGCGCTTGCCAGTTCGCGCCGTCGTCGACCCCGAAAGTGTCAACTTTGCATAGCGCGCGCTTGGAAAGTTCCCTCACGGTCTCCGAGTCCCAACCGGCGAGAAGCGCGCCGTTCATCGGTATCAAGTTGATCAAGCGGCTGAAGGCGAACTTCACCGCGTCAAGGTCGCGGTAGATGTCGGCGTGATCGAACTCGACGTTGTTGAGGATGACGGTGTCCGGAAGGTAGTGCATGAACTTGGGGCCCTTGTCGAAGTAAGCCGTATCGTACTCATCGCCTTCGATGACGAAGTGCCTGCCGCCGGTCACGCGAAATGACGACTGAAAATTCTCAGCCACGCCGCCCACCAGAAAAGAAGGGTTCGCTCCAGCTCGCTCCATCGCCCAGGCCATCAGCGATGACGTGGTCGTCTTGCCATGAGTCCCGGCGACCACTATCGAATCGTGCCCTCGAATGAAGTTCTCCTGCACGACAGCGGCCATCGAGGTGTAATGGAGCTTCTGATTGAGAACGAACTCCAGCTCGGGATTTCCCCGCGTTATCGCGTTTCCCACGACGACGTAGTCAGGACGGCCGGTGACATTCTCGGGCCGATAACCCTCGCTCGCCTTGATGCCCAAACGATCGAGCTCGAGCGACATCGGGGGATATACGTTCTCGTCTGAGCCGGTGACCTTGTGTCCTTGTTGAATGAGCATTCCGGCCAACGAAGCCATCGCGGTGCCGCAAATCCCAATTAGATGGTAGTGCTTTCCTTGCAATGAAATTCCCCAGGCAAATGAACTTTGAGTATAGCCGTGAGAAAAACCTTTGGGAAGTTGAGCAGGCAACCGCTTGCGCGCGCTCCGACGTGTGTGAAAGAATTTGGCTCTCCACAATCAGGGAACCGGCGACAGCAGCCGCCAGACGAAAGCGCCGAGAGTGAAATGCAAAAGATAGTGCTCGCCATCGTTCTATCGATCGCGCAGGTTTGCGTCGGAGTAGCCGCGTCCGCGCCGCTCAAATCGATCGGCGTTGCCGCCGGGCCGACTTTGTTCGAGCTTCCGGTGATCCCGTCACTAGACAATACTGATCCACGCGACGAGACATCGATCGCGGTGAGCCCAAAGAACGATCAGATCATCGTCGGCGCCTCGAAGTTGATCGACGGAGGCGGCACCGCAGGAAGAGGGAACACCCGAGTTGCTTACTATTACTCGTCGAATGCCGGGCAGACCTGGGGAAACTCGGTGCTTACACTCGAAACGCCGGAGAAGACTTGGGGCCGAGCTTCAGATCCATCAGTGGCCGCGGACCTTGAGGGTAACTTTTATCTATGCGCGCTAATGCTCGACAACACTAATTTTGACAGTAGTGTTTACGTCTTCAAATCAACCGATGGCGGTCAGACGTTTGGCGACCCGCGCCTTGTTACGATCGACGTCGGCAACCCGATGCCGAGGTTGATCGACAAATGCTACGTCACCGTTGATACGTCCCCAACCAGCCCATTCAAGAACACGATCTATGCGGTTTGGGTAGTCAAGGAAGTACAGCCGATCAGCCTACAAGATCTGTCGGTAATCAAGTCCGCGCATTTGAGGCCCGGCGAAACACACTTTTCGCAACCGAAGTCAGTCGGTCATTCGGGAGACATGCGCGGGCCTTCACTGGCCATTGGTCCAAACGGCGAGTTCTGTACGGCATGGTTGGGGATGCCTGCTCGGGTGCTTCTTTTCAATGCTTCGACGGACGGGGGCGAGACGTTCCTGCCTAATGTGATTGATCTCAACATACATTCGTATGTTGGCTCGCTCGACGCGCCGAACGCCGTCCTGTCCATAAGGGGCGTGCCGCGGATGAACAGCTTCCCCGTGATCGATGTGGACAGAAGCTCAGGACCGAACCGCGGGGCAATGTATGTTGCCTGGGCCGAGACGACTAATCGGGTAGACGCAGACGTCTTTGTGAAGAGACTTCAGCTCACCAACAACGGCGTGATCAAAGGTTCACCAGTGCGTGTGAATAACAACAGGGGAGGCGACCAGTTTTTTCCCTGGCTGAGCGTCGACTCGACGACTGGTGCGGTGAACGTTGTGTTCTTTGAAAGCGAAGATGATGTAACCGGCCGGTTCATTAATATGCAACTTGCGCAGTCGACCGATGGAGCTGCGAGCTTCAGTGACAGCATTCGCGTCAATGCGGTCGGTTCGGATCCAAGAGTGCAAGCAAGCGTCCTGGGCGGCAGTAGCGCGGCAATAGGCATCGGGGACTACGTGGGGGTCAGCGCAGCCCGCGGCAAGGCGCACGTGCTGTGGCCGGACAGTCGGCGCGGACGCCAGGAGATATTCTACGGGCAAGTGGATTTCGGCTCATCTGGAGGAGGAGGTGGAGGAGGCGGAGGCGGGGGGCCGGCTAACGACGCGTGCTCGAGCCCTCGCGCAATTCAGTCACTACCTTTTCTCGAGGACTCGGATACCGGCGCGGCTACTTCGTCGGCTGAGGATCCCGTTTCATGCTCGGGCGCTTCCGACTCAGCGAGCGTCTGGTACAGCTTTACGGCGAACAGCAACACAGTATTAGGTGTTGACACGTCGGGGAGCGACTACGACACCGTGCTGAGTATCTACACCGGAGTCTGCGGCTCGCTCGCTGGCGTTGCTTGCAGCGACGACTTCGGCGGTTCGATCAGCCCTGCGAACAGGTCGCTGCTGACCTTCGCGGCAACAGCAGGCGTTACTTACCTGATTGAGGTCAGCGGGAAGGGAAGCGGTGGCAATCTGCGGCTCCGGCTTGGCTATCCCACGGTGACCGCGATCGAGTACACGGAAGGGCCGGATGGCAGCGAGTCGCTCAAGATCACCGGCGCGGGATTCGTTAACAACGACGCTGTTGTTACGGTAAACAAGAGCGGCGACGACAACCAGCTTCCGACCACGTTCTTCTCCGGCGCTCAGCAGGGAGATGGCACGTTCACGACGATTTTTGGAACAAAGAAGAAGCTGAAGAAAATAGTAAAGAAGCGAAAGACAGTTATTGTTCGCGTGGAAAGTCCAGCCGGCAGCGGCCGGGTTTCCATTCCATTTTCGTTCACCCGCTGATCAACCCACATCCGCTAGATGAAGGCGCTCAGGTTCAACGCCGAGCTTCGAATGGTTCGCGACGCACCCTTGCCACGGCGCGCGGGCGAGGCGCTCGTTCAGGTCATCTCCGCCGGGATCTGCAACACCGATCTCGAGATCGTGAAGGGTTATGCTGGCTTTCAAGGAACTCTGGGTCACGAGTTCGTAGGCCGCGTGGCTGAGTCGCCCGACGCCTCGATAACGGGCCGGCGAGTCGTCGGCGAGATCAACGCCGGGTGTGGCGAGTGCACCCGATGCCGAACTGGGGACGCGAGACACTGTGCAGGCCGGACCGTGCTGGGCATCAAGGGTCGTGACGGCGCATTTGCCGAGTTTCTCTCTCTGCCGGTCCGCAACCTGATTCGGATACCCGATGGGTTGAGCGACGAGGCAGCCGTCTTTGTCGAACCGTTCGCCGCGGCGCTCCAGATTATCGACCAGGTCAGCATTGGTCCCGGCTCCAACGTCGCCGTGATCGGGGATGGGAAGCTGGCTCAGTTGGTTGTGCGCGCGATCTCTCACACCGGATGCCGAACGCTGGTTTTGGGCAAGCACGAATTCAAGCTTGCTCTGGCAGCGCGCAGCGGAGCCCGGACTCAGCTTGTCAACAACCTCGAGGCTACGACGGGCGAGTTGCTTTCAGAGCAAGCGGATCAGGTCGACGTGGCAATCGAAGCCAGCGGTTCAGCAACAGGTCTGCCGCTCGCGCTCTCGCTGGTGAGGCCGCGCGGAACCGTAGTCCTCAAGTCGACTCATCACAGTCCAACGGAGCTGCAAATGGCCGCGGTTGTGGTCAACGAGATAACGATTGTTGGTTCGCGCTGTGGGAGATTCGGGCCGGCCATCGACCTTCTCGCCGGCGAGGGTGTTGACCTGAGCGATCTCATAAGCGCTCGATTTCCTCTTGATGACGGGGTTGCCGCGTTCCACAAAGCCGGCGATCCTTCCTCAATGAAGGTGATCATCAACGTAGCATAGACCATCCAGCGCTGTTCCGATTCTTGCGCCCCAGGGACCTGAAGCAGGCTCCCAGAACCGATTTTGAGCAAACTCGATTCAAGAAAAATGTTGACACTGCTCGCCGCCGAATGCTATAAACGCGGCAACTGGCTACCATATGTTGGGCATAGGCGGGCGGTTACCTACAATATTTGGAGGAAGCGATGAATCAGGGCGACTTGATCGAGAAGGTGGCTAACGCGGCGGTGATCAGCAAGGCGGAGGCGGAGCGGGCTATCAACGCGGTCAAAGAAGCGATAACTGACAGCTTGCGGAGAAACAACAAGGTAACGCTTGTCGGGTTTGGGACTTTTGCAGTGTCGCATCGAAGGGCGCGGCGCGGCCACAATCCACACACCAGCGAGAGGATCCGGATTCCGGCCGCGAAGTCGGTGAGGTTTAGCGTTGGCAAGCAGCTTAAAGAAGCTGTCAACAAACGAAAGAAGTAGTCGGTCTAAGTGGGCGACTATCCTGGCACGAACCCTAGCCCCATCCGTTGACTACAGGTAATCTCCCGAAAACAGCTACAACGCCCGCCCCCTTTACCAGCATCCCACCGCTGCACCAAAAGGTGCCGGCTCGAACTGAAACAGTATGCGAAACGCGGCGTCCGGTGTCAGTTTGGAAACCTAAGTCGCGAGTCGTTGAGACTTGAGGCTGCAAGGCTCGTGGAACGGAGATTGCCCCTTGTGGGTGGGACTTGTGGCGGTAATAGTGATGAAAAAAGAGTGTTATATGAGTGGCCTGAGTGCTATCCTTGTCGCGTGTTTTCTCACAGTCAGTTCCGCTCAGGCAGCGATCGGTTCTAAGGAAAGCGACCCGAAGAAGAGAATTGAGTTAGTCTTGGTCGAGAAAAAGCCGACCGAAAAGCCGAACCGCAGCAACGAGCCCAGGAGGCAGCAGCCGGAACGAAGGCGTTAGAATACGTTCCCGGCTGACAGGCAGTCATGAAGAGAATTCTGCTGGTCATAATGATTTCCCTTTTTAGTTGTACCAGTGTTAGCGCTGCGCCTTTCGCTCTTATTGCGGATGATCGGAAGAAGAATGAGCAGCAAAAGAAGAAGGACCCTCCTGGACCGCCGGTAGTCAAGGACAAAGGGAGGGATGACAAACCAAAGGATCCGCCACCAAAAAAGGACAAGAGGCCGGACTAACTCTCGCTCTTGTCCTCCTTCAAAAAGCTACCCAGCGCTTCGGTCTCGTCGGAAAAAATCTCAAACACTCCGTCAAGCTTCGAAATCGCAAGAATGTTCCGCACAGACTGGGATGGGGATAGAAGTTTGACGTGGCCCTTCATTTTCAACACCGAGCGGTAACACTTGATCAAGCTTCCAACGCCGGTGCTGCTTATGTAGGTCACGCTCCTGAGGTCGATCAAGAAGTCGACCTCGCCCTCTTCGATGAATCGCTGGATTGTATCGAAGAGCTGATCAGCCCCGTCGGCGGGATCCAATCGGCCCGTGACCTTGATGACCCGGACCGGGCCGGTCTTTCTGCTAATGACTTTCGAAGGCCTTCTCATCATAACGAACAACTCTTTGCCTGAAATCCCGACGCGGGCGGGCCAAACTAGGTGGGCGCTACTGGACTCGAACCAGTGACCCCTGCGGTGTGAACACAGTGCTCTACCGACTGAGCTAAGCGCCCTCTGAGTCAACGGAGACTATCAGAAGCACGGATAGATTTCCACCTTGATCAGCGTCCCTTGCTCACAGCTCGCAAAGCTGGATCGATGCTAACTCGGTTGAAAAGCCCTCGTTTTTGTTCAGTTCCGGCGGCAGACCACTTCGAGGCAAGAGTCCTGTTTCGATCTCGCTGCCGGCTCAACCGGGGGCATCCTTGTTCCCGCTTCACCACGTCCGCTATTATTCCCGCTTCATGCATATCACCTGAAGGAGAACTCATGGAACGAACTCTGATTCTGATTAAGCCCGACGCAATTCACCGAGGACTCATAGGCCGCGTCATAGCGCGCTTCGAAGATAAGGGACTCAAAGTCGCCGGCATCAAATTTCTGGAGTTGACCGACGATCTCTGCGCGGAGCACTACAGTCATCTTGCGGACAAGCCGTTCTTCCCCGCCATCAGATGCTTCATGCAGCAGACGCCGGTCATCGCGCTGTGTCTGGAAGGACTCGATTGTGTCGAGACTGTGCGCTCGTTATGCGGGATCACGAAAGCGCGGGCGGCCGCGCCGGGTACGATTCGCGGCGATTGGGCGATGAGTATCCAGGCCAACCTGGTCCACGCTTCGGATTCGACCGAAACCGCAAGCAAGGAAGTCGCGCGATTCTTCCGCGACTCGGAATTATTCGAATACGAATCTGCGCGCACATCGACAATCTACTCGGAAGACGAACTAGCGTAGCGGCAGCCTGACCATCGTGCCACGAACGGTTGTGGTTGGGTAGGCAGAAAAACAGAGGGCTGGATCAATGATGATGATTCAGCCCTCTGGTTTTCTAAGCATCTCCACACGCGAGTCTAGAACTTAATCTTCAGACCAAGCTGAAGGTTTCGCGGTCCGCCGGTCCCGATCACCGGGTTGGCTCCCGCCACGTCCGGAGTGGCAGTCACGAGACCGAAGGCGTCCAAGAAACTCAAATCGTTGGTGAAAAGAATAGCCGGGCTTGCGAAGTTCGGGTGGTTTAAAACGTTGAAGAACTCCGCGCGCAACTGCACGTTGACCCGCTCGGTCGCCTTCCAGGTCTTCACCAGCGAGAAGTCCCAGACCTTGAGACCTGGTGCGCGGAATATGTTCCGCGCCGAGTTTCCGAATTGCCCGAATTCGGGCTGGGACAAAACTTGCTCCACTGGAATTGGACCGGTCGTCGAGAAGTTTGGAATTGATTCCGGATTGCCCACCAAGTTCCACCGGTCGCTGAATTCACCGGTTAGGCTGATGTCGTTCCCGAAATCAACAGCGTTGTATGGCGTGCCGGTCTGGAGCGTCACGATTGAATTCATCTGCCAGCCTTCAAGTAACTGTGCCCATGACTTGATCGCCGGCAGATCATAAGACAAAGAGAGGGTGAAGCGATGACGTATGTCCAGATCGCTCGACGCTCGCTCGAGGTCCGGTCGCCCGCTGTCCTGCGGTTGAGCCGCGCGTTGCAGCGAAACGAAATCAATCGCATGGGACCAGGTGTAGCCGAGAACGTAGTTGAGACCATGCCAGCTTCTCTGCGTCAATGTTGCTTGTAGTCCATGGTAGTTTGCCCTATACCCATTCTCGAGGAAATTAATATAGCCCAGGAATGGGAACTTAGAGTTGAACGGCCGGCCTAGTTGATAAGTGCCTTCGTCCAACGCAGGAACGACCTGGTTGATGTCACGGATGCTGTACAGCTTTACGCCGTGATTACCCACGTAACCGAGCTGTAGGGAAGCTTTCGGCCAAAGCACCTGCTGAACGTTAAAACTCCAGTTGATCACATAAGGTGTGCGCAAATCCCGTCTGGCGCCCAGAATGTCGCACGGAGTGCCTCCCCTGTCAGGATCGCAGTTGGCGTCCACGTTGAATATCGGCCCACCAACTGACCAGTTTAGATTGCTCTGTGTCGTCGCAGCGCCGACTATGGTTCCATTGATGTTTGACCCGACGGCTCCCGTAGGTATCACGTTCAAGCCCGGCGTGGTCGCATTGTTGACGCCGTTCTGGCCAAGGAACGTCGCAAGGATTGGAATCTCATACATGATTCCGGCCCCGGCTCGAAACACTGTGTTGCCCTTTTCCCAGGGGTCCCAGACAATTCCTACCCGCGGCGCAAAGTTGTTGTGGTCGCCTTTGTAAGGGGCGTCGATGTTGATTCCCACCTGTTGCAGTCCAACAGCCGGATCGAAGTTGCCGAGGCGATCATCCTCTTCCTTGATGACGCTGCTGAGATCATAACGAACGCCCAGGTTGAGAGTCAGATTGCGGCTCACCCGCCAGTCATCCTGAATGAAGGCACCGAACGAATCCATGGTCACGTGGCGCAGGGAACTACCCACGAAGATGTCCCCTCGCGATGGGAACCCGGCTATGAAATCTTCAAGCGGAGTGCTGCCCGCGAAGGCCCCGTCGCCTTCGAAACGTACCCGACCCTTCCCGCGACGATTGCGAAGGTTGTCGGTCGAACCGTGACGGAACTCGCCGCCAAACCGGAAGGTATGCTCCCCGCGAGTGTAGGAAACAGTGTCCACGAACTGAAGCGTCTCGTTGGGAATTGTAAACAGCGGCCATCCACTGTTGCCTCCCAGTTGATTGAAACCCGAAATGGCGATAGTCGGCATACCAAAGTTCGCCGGATCGGACGCGCCAGCGTTGATGCCATAAGTGCTCACGGGGTCCTTATCGGAATCCGCGGTCACTATCTTCTGCCAGAAGCGGTTGTAGCCGAACTTCGCTTCGTTCACCCACCTCGTGTTGGGCGCCCATATCCAGTTGATGCCGAAGACCTGAGCATTGAGGTCTGACGTAGACCGCCACTCAGGTCTTAGCACGAAGATGTCTTGCTCGGTTTGCAGACTGTCGCCAAAGAAGTAGCGCGCGCTCAGACTGTTCTTCTCATTGATTTGATGGTCAATCTTGACGATGAAATTGTCCATCCGGTTAAGGTTAGGGAAACCCGAAGTGACTTGAGTCGGACCGGCCGGATTGCTCCCGTTGTTGCCCGGAAACAGCCCTGGGAAAGCGCCGTTCCCGGTAAATGCGCCGGTTCCGATCAGGTTCGCGCTTAACGGATTCACCGGTATCCCCCGTGCATTCAGCGATGCAATTGCATCGGGGATGCTGTTCCCAGGATCGCCGCCAAGAGAGACCGTGGCCGGGCTGGACACCAGGTTGGAGTTGCTGACAAACGCGCGAATCCCTTCGTACGCGCCGAAGTAGAAGGTCTTGCCTCGTCTAATGGGACCGCCAACGCTTGCGCCGAATTGATGTTGGCGCAACGCCCTCTGGGGAGAGTCATCGGTGTTAAAGAAGTTTCGTGCGTCGAAATAGCTGTTCCGCTCGAAGCCGTAGACCGTGCCATGAATCTGGTTCGTGCCTGACTTAAGTCCAAGGTTGACGATGGCGCCCGGCTTCCACCCGTACTCAGCATTCGGATGCTCTTGCGCGTTGAACTCCTGTATGGCGTCGATCGGCAGGATCGTGCCGGGAGTCCCTTGCACGCCTTCGGCGTTGATCACCGTTGTGCCGTAGTACGGATCGTTGTTGTCGGTTCCATCTACAATGAAGTTGTTATTCTCGGGCCGATTCCCGTTCGAGCTGATCGAGAGGAACCCGCCCCCGGGGCTTCGCTGAACGCCGGGCCGCAACACGACGAGGTTCTGAAAGTCGCGCCCGTTGAGCGGCAGATCGTTGATGGATTTGTTTGAGAATGTTCCGCCCAGCGTGGTGTTCGTAGTCTCGATGGCCGGTGCTTCGAGCGTCACGGTCACCGACTCAGTGATATTGCCTGCGGTCAAAGCCAGGTCGATCCGAACGTCCGACGCAACTTCGACGCGGATTTGAGTGCGTTCGACCTTCTTGAAGCCCGCTGCTTCCGCGATGACTGTGTACAGACCGGGCGCGACGTTTGGGACAACGTAGTCACCCGAGTCGTTGCTCTCAACCGTACGCGATGCCCCAGTCTCCACGTTCGTAATCACAAGCTTTGCGCCGCGGACCGCAGCGCCTTGCTCGTCCGTGACAGAGCCAAGAATCCGGCCCTGGTAGGTCTGTGCGGGAACGACGCCCGAAAGCGCCGAGATCAAAAGCGAAGCCAATACCACTCGCAGCTTGTTCATTTGATTGCCCCCAGTAGATCGAAATTCACGCCTCTAATTGTCGCTGACGATACCGATGCCGGAAACTAAAGTCAATCAGTTCCAATCAGCGGCTGCGTGAGTTGTGAACGAACACCGGCCGTCGGTTTGCAGCCGGGATTGCATGTTAATAGACAGTGTGGCGCGGTTCGGCGCAAGATAGTGATCTGGAAGTTTGACGCGGCGGGCTTCAATCAAGATAATGACCATCTGTCGAGTTGGCTAATCCACCAGGTTTCATAACGGAGGCAATGATGAAGACTGATTTGAGCCCAACCTTCGCTTGTTCATTGGGCCTGCGAGTTTTGGTGCTGGCGATCACCTTGAGTTCGATGGTTTTGATTCAAGGCTGCGCAAGCGACGCGGCGCCGGAAGGAGGCGCGGCCGTCGAGTACCCGGCTGGGGTGAGCGATGACATCGAACAGCAACTCAAGTATGACGCGCGAGTAGAGAGCTCTGAACCCGATCCCGAAAACGGCGAAAACCTCGTTGTGAACGTGAATGATTCCTGGGCATCCTCGCCGCAGGGAATGCAGGAACGAGCTGTGGGGCAGTGGTACAGCCTCTGGCACGGTCAGCACGGTGGCAAAGTGATCGTCAAATACGACGGGAACCCGGTTGCGAGCTGGTCAGTCGAAGGTTACAAGCCGGAGAAACCCGCAAGCGCCCAAGTCGGCGCGGAATCCGAAAGCTAGATCTGCACGTGGCGTCCGTTCGCGGATTCCTTCTTTGCGGGCAGAATGAAGGGCTACGAGGAGCGCCACCAGGCTACGCCCCAGTGGTCACCCGGCGTATGAACGTTCAACCTTCCTCTCGGTTCCTATCCGCAACATCGGACCTCGCGCAATTGCTGGACGGGTTATTACCGAAATTCTACCGCTGGTTATTGACACTGACTATTACCTTTGCTACAGTGCCGCGGTTGGCTGGGAGCCTCAATTACCAAGTGTGAGGTTTCTAGCCTAGTCTGCACCTACCTCTCAATGTTCAAGGAGAAAACGCGATGAATGACAAAGATGAAAAGAAGATTGACCGGAGAGAGTTTATGAAGAGTGGCGCAACGGGGGCCATAGTTGGGCTATCGGTGCTAAAGCTCGGGTTAAAGGAGGCTCGAGCACAGGCGAAACAAACCGGCAGGCCCTTACTGACTGATCGAGCTGTCAACAGTCTCTTTTTGAGGAGTGGAGCTAAGTCGGCCGAGCTGGCAGCAGAAGCCAGACGGGACGTCAAAGGCTTCGTCAAACGCAACTTCACTTTGAATAGTGCGCAAGAACAGCAGCTTGAATCATTGTCAGCGGAAGAAATTGAGGCTATCAACGCCAATTTGGCGTTGGTTGAAAAACGCGGTAGTAGTTTGACTGTCCGATTCGGGCCTCAAATAAAGGGTGCTGAGCCTCCGGCCGGCAATCAGCTCTTACCCCCAATGTTCAAATGCAAGATCACGATCACGATTGAATTCTGAAACGGGTGAAAACCAGCGCCGAGTAAAACCTGACATGCCGGGCCTCGTATAGCGCGGGTGAGCGAGGCCGCTAGGAATACCTGGCGGCCTCTCGCAGGCAGAGGGCTCTCGACTGTTCGCGACGCGATGACGGCGCGCCTGCGCCACTGTCAAAGAAGACGCGGGCGGAGCGGTGCCTCCCGGCCTGCCTCTAAAGTCCGTGTTAACCCTCTTAACCGAAGATTCAGTTGACGCTATTGCTGTGGCGGCCCATTTTGTTCCATGTTACCTCGGCCCCAGGCAAATAATCGGGCTGCGCCGCCGTACGCAGCCGCTGAGGAGTGCCCAACAAGCGTTCGGCAGATCTCTGATTGAGTTCTAGCTTCTGTTCGCCATTTCGATTGCTTGCAGCATAGCCCGGGCTTTGTTGATTGTCTCGAAGTACTCGCTCTCAGGAATCGAGTCCGCAACGATCCCGGCGCCGGTTTGAATGTAGGCCCGGCCATTCTTTGTCACGATGGTTCGAATCGCAATACAAGAATCCAGATTCCCCGAGTAGTCGAGATACATCACCGCTCCGGCATAGATTCCACGCCGAGTCGGCTCGAGCTCATCGATGATTTCCATGGCCCGAACCTTTGGCGCCCCGGTCACTGTGCCTGCCGGAAAGCAAGCCGCCAGCGCATCGAAGCGATCCATCCCAGGCTTGAGACGCGACTTGATCGCGGAAACCAGATGCATTACATGCGAGTACCGCTCGACGGTCATTAACTCGGTGACTTCGACTGAACCATAGTCCGACACGCGGCCCAAATCGTTGCGCCCGAGATCGACGAGCATCACGTGTTCGGCGACTTCTTTTTCATCCGCGCGCATCTCTTCGCCCAACAGGATGTCTTCGGTCTCGGTAGCGCCCCGAGGCCGGGTGCCCGCGATCGGACGATACTCGAGGCGGCGTCCCGTAGCTCGCACAAGCATCTCCGGCGAAGCTCCGATGATGGAGTTGGCACCGAGCTTTAGATAAAACATGTACGGTGAAGGATTGACGACTCGAAGCGCGCGGTAGACTTCAAACGGATTTGATTCAAGCCCAACTTCGAATCGCTGCGACAGCACAACCTGAAAGATGTCTCCAGCGGCAATGTACTCCTTCGCTCGCACGACCGCC
Source organism: Candidatus Onstottus arcticum (assembly GCA_038040485.1). GTDB lineage: Bacteria > Acidobacteriota > Blastocatellia > UBA7656 > UBA7656 > Onstottus_B > Onstottus_B arcticum. The sequence goes on along the minus strand of JBBPIE010000055.1, from coordinate 5,419 downwards.
TGCTCGAACTCTTCCTTTGTCATGTTCGAGCGCAAAACAGCAGCCTCGCTCGAACCCGGCCGAGGCAGCGGCTCGATTTGATCGCCGAGCTGTGCTTCGATGTCGTCGATGCTATCGGTAGCCTGCCGGTACTCGGCTTCAAGGCCTTCGCTCTTTCCGCCGGTGAAAACGTTGGCTATCAAATGGATCTGGTGACGCACGTGGTCGAACGCAAGCAGCCGCGAGAAGAACATCATCACTGCTTCATCCATCTGAAGGTCGTCGGGGTTCGTGTCCGGTATCCTCTCAAACCAGCGCACCGCATCGTAGCCCATAAAACCGACTGCGCCGCAGGCAAACGGCGGCAAGTCCGGCGCACGAACGGGTATGTGACGGCCCGAAAGCCGCCGAAGCACTGCGAGCATCGGCTCGTTCGATTGTTCCTCGCTCGAGCCGGTTGTTATGGTGACTTTGCCTGCGCGGCTGCGCACGACGATGTGAGGGTCGAAGCCGAGGAAGGAATAGCGAGCGACTTTCTCTCCGCCCTCTACCGATTCAAGCAGGAACGAGAACGGGCTCAGTCGTTCGATCTTAAGATAAGCCGCGACCGGCGTGAGTAGGTCAGCCATCACGCGCCTGACGACCGGCACTACCGTGCCCTCGGCTGCGAGCTTGAGAAACTCTTCGTAGTTCTTCGGCGTCAGGTCGTTCATTTGTTGGGATGCGACCGGCCAGCTAGACCGGTTGGCGTTAGCGCGTTACTTTGCCCGGTGCCGGGCGCGGCTGGTGAGTTCGTCGCGCACATCGCTCAGCTTGACCTCGCGTTCGACCATCAGAACGAGCAGATGGTAGAACAGGTCGGCCAGCTCAGAGATGGTTTCGCGAGACGAGCGATTCTTGGCCGCGATTATCACCTCGCCGGCTTCTTCCGCGATCTTCTTCAGTATCTTGTCCAGGCCACTGTTAAACAGGTAAGTGGTATATGAGCCTTCGGGGCGTTTTTCTTTGCGCTCGGCTATCAGCGTGTACAAGTTGTCGATCGCTAATCCGAATTCCATTGATCCAACGTCGACCAGAGAAACTTCGCCAGGTCTTCGATCTTCGTCCTTTTCTCGGAGAAGGCTTACCGGTTCGGCTCCACTGTCGGGTGCTTCGCGCGAAACGAGTATTGTCAGCGACGAGCCGTCTGAGTTCAGCCGGACGTCGCACAGTCTCGAAGCTCCGCCGCCAGTCTTCGAGTTGCCCGCGTCTACAAACTTTGTGCTGCCTGTCTTGAGCGTCGCCGCGAGACTCGCGTTGTCCATATAGTGGAGCGCGATGACCTCGTTGGTCGCGGCGTCCTGCACGATGGCAGGGATCAAACCCTGCTCATCGAACCTGACGTTCTGAATAATGATTTCAGTCATATTCGACTCGTAAGCTCAGGCGTTCTAGGGGCGGGCGTAGTGCGCAAACTTGATGGCGAGAGCTTCGCGGTCGTTCCTCCGGCGGATGTGTTTTCGGCGCTCGCCGTCTTCGGGGTCGATCCAGGTAATGCCTTCGACAACCAAAAGCGTCCGGACGTTGTAGCGCATCGTGCGCCGGCGTTCGACGACTCGCCGTTCGTTCCCGTGCCTTCGGTCTTCTCTGTCCCACGCCATCAGTTCTTGTTCGAGCGAGCGCCTTTCGTGAGTTTGCTGCTGACTGCCGGTTTAGAAACCATAGCGGCAGGCCTGGCGTACAGCATCCGATCGATGTGCAGATGAACGCCTGTCGCCAAAGTGTCAAGCGGCCTGCGTAACGCGATTGTGCGGCCGTTGTGAGCTCGAACCCGCTCCCAGGTCGAGAAGTCTTTGATTCGGAGCCCGAGGCGTGCGCCGTTTGCGACGATGAAGTTCACCTGCTCACGGGTCAGGTCGCGTACGCGAATGTCGTAAGCGCTTCCCACGCCATAGAGTCTGCGGTGTTCGCTGTGATCGGCGCCAGTCAGCGTTATGTCGCGGTCGTACTTCTCATTGAACCGCTTGCGAAGCTCGGCAAACTTCCGTTGAAAGCCGTCCACCGTCAAAGGCCCACGCGATACATCAGCCAACGTGTCGCCTCTCTCAACCGGCTCTTCGGGAGGCATGCCTTTGAACTCCTGGGTCTTCCAAAATGGCTTCGCGGCAGCGACCGAAGAAGCCGTCTCGTAGTGGTTGATCTTCTCGATCATACCGCGCAGGCCGAGTCGAAGGCGCTCGTCGTTCCGAACATCCACGCCCAGATCAAACATGTAGTCGACAGCGGTGTCGAACTCGCGGCGCGCGCAGTCTGCGTCGCCGCTGGCCAAACATGCTTCCCCCTTGCGCAGGTGCTGCTCGGCGACGGCCAACGCGTCGGCTGCGTCAACAGGTTTTGGAGGTCGAACCTGAGACTTGCCGGCTATTGGAAACAAAAAGGCTAAGAACACCCCGAGGCATACAGACCTGACCATCGATTAATGAAACCACCTTATGAAAGCTAAATGCGCGATTTGAGCACCGCGCACAGTAAGGAGTCTAGCAAACTGAGCGACTGCTTGTAAAAGACGGCTGGTGAACGAGTATGCCGTTGTTAGAGATGCGGAGCGCTGGCACTTGCCGATCGCTCGGTGATGAGGGAAGGGGAGAGCGTTTCCGAAAGCGAGGCCGCTCGGCGCAGGCTTCGCGAGTAAACAAGCAGAGTGTACGCGACTACGACGACCGAAAGCAGAGCCCAGCTAACCGCCCAAACGATTGGCGGCAGGAAGCCCCCGGTCGCCTCTGACATGTTTCGGGCGTCGGTCGGCAACGACGGATCAAACGCCGACAAGTAGAGCAACGCGCGTAGATCGTAGAACGCGTTTAGAATGCACTGCACCGCAAGAAAACTCATGAAGAAGTGCGCGAATCTACGATTCGCCTTCAGACCGATTAAGAGGCAGCCAACCCCAAATATAAGACCCACAATCCAGGCCACGTGGTTTCCAGCGAAAAGGACGGTCATCAGAAGCAGCAAGCCACCGGTTGCGGCCGCAGCCGCGCGAGCGTTTCGCGCTTTTCTCAAGAACAGCAACAGTCCCGAACCGTAGATCGTCGTCGCGACGTAACCGGCCGTCGAAATCAAGAATCCCCAGCCGCCCCGTCTCAAGGTCGCGCCGTTTCCATTCCACTCCAGCGTGATACTGTGGACTCCGCCGAGGGTTGCGAGCGCCACGAGCGCATGTCCGATCTCATGAATGAAGGTGACGAATAGTTGTATCGGATAGGTGACGACGCTCGCGAGCGGAATGAACCAGAGTGCAAGCGTGAGCGCCGAAGCAAGCAGCAAAAGCTTGAGGGACCCTTTGACTTCAGATTGCGTTTCCATTCGCGAACCTATACGCGGCGGAAGGGCGGTATGTTCGGGTGATGCGAGACACGTGATGCGTGATGCGTGATGCGTGATCTGCGCGGGAACTTGCCTCTATCCGAAAGGAGGCCTCACCAATTACGGATCACGCATCACGGATCACGCCTCTCGTAGTCCCCGGACCGGCCGCCTGTTTTCGACTCGAGCCTGATCTCGGTTATCACCATGCCCTTGTCAATCGCCTTGCACATATCGTAGACGGTCAGCGCCGCGACTGACACCGCAGTCAATGCTTCCATCTCGACGCCGGTCTTGCCTTCGGTTCGAGCGCTCGCGACAATCGCCACTCCATCTGCCCGAAGCTCGACTTGCACGTCTGAATGATGCAACGGGAGCGGGTGACAGAGCGGGATCAGTTCGGAGGTGCGCTTGGCGGCCATCACTCCGGCAAGCCTGGCGACTTCAAGCGGATCTCCCTTCGGTGTACGGTGATCTCGAATGGCCTCGATCGTGGCGGGCGATAACCGAACGAACCCGCTGGCTACGGCGGTCCTTGTGGTCACCGGTTTGTCGCCAACGTCGACCATTCGCGCGCGGCCTTCTTCGTCTGTGTGAGTAAGCCCCATTCTGTTGGTCCTCTTTATTCGGTTGCGGCTAGTCGTCGATCTTCAATACGTCAACGATTTGACCCTCCGCGATTTCATGCACATCTTCAGCAACGACGATCAGAGCATTGGCGTTCACGAACGCAACAAGGTCCGACGAGCCTCCCCACTTCAAAGGCTCGGCCATAGCGCGCCCGTTTTCGATAAACAAGCGAGCGGGTAAGTAGCTCCTGCGACTCGAAGCGTCGGTGAGCGGATGAGCAAGAGTGGCTTGCAGCGTCAGTTCCAACGGTTCGCCGTAGCCAAGCATCCTTCGTATCGCCGGCCGCACAAATACGTTGAAGGTCACCGAGGTTGAAACCGGATTGCCAGGAAGACAGAAGAACCACGTATCGCCGCGGCGCGCGAACACGATTGGCTTGCCAGGCCTTATTCGGACCTTGTCGAAGAATATCTCCGCGCCTATCTCGAGCAACGCTGCCTTAACCAGATCGTAGTCGCCCATTGAAACGCCGCCCGACGTTATGACCAGATCGCGATGCTCAGACGCCGCGAGCAGGGCCTCGCGAGTCGCTTGTGGTGTATCGCCAACAGTAGGAAGAATCTCCGCCGTCGCTCCTGCAAGCTCCGCATACGCCGCCAACGTGTAGCTGTTTGAGTTTCTTATCTGCGCGCCGGAAGGCTTGATCGACACGGGAACCAACTCGCTGCCCGTTGAGAAAACTGCAACCCTGGGTCGTCGGCCGACCTTCACGAGCGAGTGCCCGAACGAGGCCAGCACCGCCATCTGGGCTGGACCAATCGCGCCGCCCGGACTCAATACTCGTTCGCCGCGCGCGATCTCGCTCGCGTGAGGAGTGATGAACTGACCGGGTTTGACTGCTTCCTTGATCTCGACGGTGTGGTTGAATGTTTCGGTGACTTCGATCTTCTGGACTGCGTCGGCGCCTTCGGGCACAGGCGCGCCAGTGAAAATCTTGACCGCTTCTCCGGCGTTGAGCTTACCGGCGAATGAAGCTCCGGCGGCAATCTCTCCAATGACGCGAAGCTTCACGGGCGCCGTCCCAACGTCTGAGGAACGAACGGCGTAGCCGTCCATACGCGCCCGATCAAACGGCGGGAGATCCATGTCTGCGTAAACGTCTTCCTGGAGGACGCGGCCAAGTGCGTGTTCGAGCTCGATGGTCTCGAGACCGAGTGGCTCTACGCGTTGAAGTACGATTGTGAGCGCTTGATCGACGGTGATCATAGGCGTTGGGTGAAAACACAAAAGACTGAGTGACGGGTTAAGAACTTGTTCAGTCCTCGTACCTCATTACTCAGTCCTTTTGAAAGTGGCGGAGCCGACGGGATTCGAACCCGCGACCTCCGACGTGACAGGCCGGCGTTCTAACCAACTGAACTACGACTCCGCATTTCAAATCTGAGATCTCAGATTTGAGTTTTCAAACTTTTGGTAGGCACGGAGGGACTCGAACCCCCAACCTCTTCCTTGTAAGGGAAGCCGT